>JADZEX010000018.1 GCA_020850355.1 Fimbriimonadaceae bacterium
CGGCGGCAGCAGCCAAGCCTGGTCCGGGTTCCACGGGCGGAAGGTGGTGCTCATGCCCGTATCGAATCAGATCGCGGCGAGTTTGTCGATCCCCTGGAGGGGGAATCTTGGACAGGCTCCTAGAGGCGCCACGGCGCTCGCGCGGCGTGGCCCAGCAACTGGGTCGCCCCGGCGTCGTTGGCAAAGGTCTCGCGGACGGGGTCCCAGTGCAAGGTCCGGCCGAGCCGCAGGGCAATCAGCCCGAGGTGGCCAAGGCTCGCCGAGCGGTGCGCCGTCTCGGCCGGCGTGATCGCCGGCCGCCGCGTCAGCACCGAGTCGACGAAGTTGCGTTGGTGGTTGGAACTGACGTAGAGCGGCTGTTCGTCAGGGCCGACGCGCTCGTGCAGCAGGCTCCGCGGATTGGCGTCCTGGGCCCCGCGGGTGACCCAGATCCAGCGTCCGTCTGCGCCGATCCAGCGGGTCCCGCCGCGGATCGCGTTGCTGATGTGCAGCTCCACTCCCGGATAGTGCGCCACGAAGCTGTAGGTCGTCGCCGCGTCCCAGACGCCGGTCGTTGGAAACTCCGCCTGCAGCGGCACGATCTTGCTCGGCCCGGTTTGGTCCCAGCCCATGCCCCACTGCGCGATGTCGCCGTGGTGGCCGATCCAGTCCATCAACTGCCCGCCGCCGTAGGCGAGCTGCCAGCGCCAGTTCCAGTGCGTCCGCTCAGCGCAGTAGGGCTGCCACTCGGCCGGACCGAGCCACAGCTCGTAGTCCAGCTCGGGCGGTGGCGGGCCGAAGGTCGACGGGCCGGCGCCGCGGCCGGTGGGCAGCCCGACCTCGATCTTGACGACCTTGCCGATCCGGCCGTTGCGGACCAGTTCGGCGCCCCACCGGAAGTTGGCGACGCTGCGCTGCCAACTGCCGGTCTGCCAGATCCGGCCGTAGCGCCGCTGCGCGTCGGCCACCGCGCGGCCCTCGGCCAGGCTGTGGGTCAGCGGTTTCTCGCCGTAGACATCTTTGCCGCCGGCCAGCGCCAGCACGGCGGGGATGGCGTGCCAGTGGTCCGGCGTCGCCAACGAGATGCAGTCGATGTCGTCCCGCGCGAGGAGCTCGCGGAAGTCGCTGTAGGCGCGGCAGGTCTGCTGCTGGTACTTCTGGTCGACCCGCTGCTGGGCGGCGGCGAGGCGGTTGCGGTCGACGTCGCAGACCGCCACGACCTGGCAGTCGGGCTGGCCCAGGAAGCTGCCGAGGTTGCCGTTGCCCATCGACCCCAGGCCGATGCAGCCGAAGGTCAGCCGGTTCGACGGCGCCGGCCGGCGACCGCTCTGGGCCGCCAGCGGCAGCGCCGTCGCCAGCCCCAGACCGCTGGCCTGCGCCACAAACCGGCGTCGGGTGACCGTTGACGTCACGGACATGGACTCCTCCGGGCCTCGGATTCGGGGGCCGGCCAGGGGTTCCTCCTGCAACTTGCTGGCCAGGGCCGGGGCGTAACCTGGGCGCGTTGCCGGTCGGCCGGGGCCGGTGTAAACTAGCCTGGAAGGCGAGGAAGCATGGCCGAAGCACCGCGCAGCCTGCTGTTCGTGATCTGCGGCCCCTCGGGTGTCGGCAAGACGACGCTCCTCCGCGAGCTGTTCGCCCGCGACCCGCGACTGCGGTTCTCGGTCTCGATGACCACCCGCACGCCGCGGCCGGGCGAGGTCGAGGGCGAGGACTACCACTTCGTCGACGAGGCGGCCTTCGACCGCGCGGTGGCGGCCGGCGAGCTGTTGGAGCACGCGGTCTACAACAACCACCGCTACGGCACGCCGCGGAGCGAGGTCGAGCGGGCCCGCCGGTTGGGCCGCGACTGCGTCCTCGAGATCGACGTGCAGGGCGCCAAACAGGTCCGCGCCGCCGGCGTCGCGGCCTGCTTCATCTTCATCGCCCCCCCGGACCCGGCGGTGCTGGCCGAACGGCTGCGGCAGCGGGCCACCGAGACCCGGCAGGACTTCGAGAGCCGCCTGGCGACGGCCCAACGCGAGATGTTGGAGCGCCCCTGGTTCGAGCACTGCGTAGTCAACGACCAGCTCGAGCTGGCGGTCCACGCGCTGCAGCAGATCGTCCGCGACGAACGGCGCGGCGCGAAATGAGCGCTCTCGAGAATCGGACCATCGTGCTGGGCGTGACCGGCGGCATCGCCGCCTACAAGGCCGCCGACCTGACCAGCAAGTTGGCCCAGGCCGGCGCCAAGGTGCGCTGTGTGCTGACCGCCCAGGCCACCGAGTTCGTCGGACCGACGACTTTCCAGGCGCTCTCGGGCAACCCTGTCTACACCGCCACGGTCGCGCCGCCGGAGACCTACGGCATGGGCCACCTGGCCCTCGCCCGCGCCGATCTGCTGATCGTCGCGCCGGCCACCGCCAATCTGCTGGCGAAGGCCGCCCACGGTTTGGCCGACGATCTGCTGAGCACCACCCTGACCGCGGTGACCTGCCCGGTGCTGCTGGCCCCGGCGATGAACGCGGCGATGTGGGCCAACACGCTGGTCCAGCGCAACGTCGCCACGCTGCGGGCAGCGGGCTACCACTTCGTCGGTCCGGCGACTGGCTGGTTGGCCTGCCGCGAGGAGGGCGCCGGGCGGATGGCCGAGCCGGCCGCCATTCTGGACGCGGCCGAGGTGCTGCTCTGGCCGCAGCGCGACCTGCTCGGCCGCCGGGTGCTGGTCACCGCCGGGCCGACCCGCGAGGCGCTCGACGCGGTGCGCTTCCTGTCGAACCCGTCGACCGGCAAGCAGGGCTACGCCATCGCCACGGCAGCGCGGCTGCGGGGCGCCGCGGTGGTGCTGGTGAGCGGCCCGACGCATCTGCCCGACCCACCGGGGGTGACCGTCGAGCGGGTCACCACGGCGGCCGCGATGCAGGCGGCGGTGCTGGCGCAGTGGCCGACCTGCGACCTGTTCGTCGGCGCCGCGGCGGTCGGCGACTACGCCCCGCTCGACCCGGCGGCCGACAAGCCGGCGAAGGTCGCTGGCGAGCTGACCGTCCGGCTGGCCGCGACGCCGGACATCATCGCCGGCGTGGCTCGGGCGCGGCGGCCAGGGCAGGTCGTCGTCGGCTTCGCCGCCGAGACCCACGATTTGCTGGCCCATGCGCGGGCCAAGCTGGCACGTAAGGGGCTCGACCTGCTGGTCGCCAATGACGTCAGCGCGCCGGACGCCGGGTTTGCCGGAGACAGCAACCGCGTCACGATCCTCTCGGCCAACGGCGCCGCCGAGGAACTGCCTGCGCTGTCGAAGCGCGACGTGGGGCATGAGTTGCTGGCGCGGGCGGCTCGCCTGCTGGGACGTTGAGCGCTGTTTCACGTGAAACAGGCCGCCCGGCCGCGGGCGGCGACCGCCGCCAGCGCGGTCTGAGGGAGGCCACGATGCAGTACGACGGGGTCAATCCGGCGCTGTTCACGCCGCTCACCGACGATGGCGAGGCGGTCGATGTCGGGCGGCTGCGGAAGCTGCTGGCCTGGCTGCTGCCGCAGGGCATCAGCGGGCTATTCGTCTGCGGCACCACCGGCGAGGGGATCTTCCTGTCGCCGGAAGAGCGCGAGACGGTGGTTGAGGTGACCCTCAGCGAAGTCGCTGGCGCGGTGCCGGTGATGGTTCACTGTGGCGCGGTGGCGACGCGCGACAGCGTGCGGCTGGCGCGCCACGCGGCCCGCTGCGGGGCGGCTGCGGTGAGCAGCGTACCGCCCTTCCCGCTGCCGCTGCAGACCGCCAGCGTGCTGGCACACTGGCGCCAGATCGGCGCGGCGACCGACCTGCCGCTGTGGATCTACTACATGCCGGCGATGAGCGCCTTCCACCTCGATGAAGGCCTCGTCGAACCGCTGCTGGCGCTGCCCAACCTGGTCGGGCTGAAGTTCACCGACGCCAACTTCTACGTGATGCGCAACCTGCTCGACCTCTCGGCCGGCCGGCTGCGGGTGCTCTCGGGACCCGACGAGCTGTTCCTGGCGGCTCGCGTGATGGGCGCCAGCGGCGCGATTGGCTCGACCTACAACTGGATGGCCCCGATCTTTGTCAGAATCCTGGAGGCCGTGCGGCGCGGCGACCTGGCCAGCGCCTCGCACTGGCAGGGGCGCGCCAATGGGTTCATCCGGCTGATCCACCGCTATGAGAAGATTGCTGGACAGAAGGTGATCATGGAGTACCTCGGCGTGCCCTGCGGCCCGTCGCGGAGGCCCCTGCAACCGTTGACCCTGGCGCAGCAGAATGAGTTGTTCGCCGCCCTGGACGCCGCGGACCTGCGGGGGGCGCTGGCGGGCGGAGAGCAAGGAGCGCGGTAACCGCATGAGCCGGAGCTTGTTCCGGGCCGGTCTCATGGCCTGCCTGTTGGTCGGCGCCGCCGTGGCGCAGCCGATCCTGCTGGTGCAGGACGAGCGCGCGGAAGGCCTTTACGAGACGTACGTCCGCACCAGCATCCTGCGCCGGGCGCTGCACCGGGCCGGCTTGGAGCACGATGTGGTGCCCGCCGACCAGCTCGGCAGCCACAGCGCGCGGAGCGCCCTGCTGGCGGTGCTGCCCTCCAATCCCAGCCTGGCCGACCCGGCCGCGGATTGGCTGCGACGCTTCAGCGACGGCAATGGCCGGCTGATCGTCTGCCCGCCGGCGCCGCCGCAGTTGGCCAGCCTGCTGGGAGTCTTCGAACCCCGTCCGCTGGCGGCCGCGCCGGACCATCTGCTGGAAGCGGTGCAGTTCGACACCTCGCTGATTCCCGGGCTGCCGGCGACCTGGCGGCAGAGCAGTTGGACCTACCAGCCCTTCGCGGCCGATCCGACGGCCCAACTGCTCGGTCGCTGGGCTGGCGCCGACCCGCTGCTGAACGCCGCGCCAGTGGTCACGGCGACGCCGCGCGGGGCGTTCCTGGGCGCGGCTCTGCTGGGCGACGACCGCGCCGCCGAGGCGCAGCTCTTCACCGCGCTGGCGACGCACTACTTCCCGCAGCTCTGGCACACCTGCCTGCCGCGGCTGCTGCACGACGCTGGCCGCGTCGGCGATGTCACCTCGCTCGGCGCGTTGCGCGATCTGGTCGAGCGGAGCAGCGCCCCGGCCGAACGCCGGCAGGCCGCATTGGTGGCGGTCGACGACGCCGCGCAACGGGTCGAGCGCGCGCGGCGGATCTACGAGTACGGCAAGAAGCTCTCGGCACTGCCCCCCGGCAAGGTGCCGGCCAGCACGCCGGTCGAGCGCTACCTGCCCGCCGCCCAACTGATCTGGCAGGCGCAGACCTCAGCCGAGCAGGCCTACTATCTGGGGCAGACGGCCCGCGCTGGCGAGTTCCGCGGGGTCTGGCTGCAGCAACTGGGCGACCTCAAGGCCTGGGGCTGGGAACGGGTGATCCGCGAGCTGCAACGCCTGCGGGTGCAGGCGCTGTTCGTCTGTGTCGCCAACGGCGGGTACGCCAACTACCCCAGTCGGGTCTTGCCGCATGTCACGGCCGAGGGCCAGGACCCGCTGGCCGAGGCGCTCCGCTGGTGCCGCCAGGCGGGCATCGAGTGCCATGTCTGGATGATCAACAACTACATCCGCCCGCTGACGCCGGCGACGCACCTCGCCGAGTTGCAGGCCGCCGACCGGCTGCAGCGCACGCGCGAGGGTCGGGTGCTACCCTGGCTGCGGCCGGCGCACCCCGCCAACGTCGCCCAACAGCTCGCCGTGGCGCGCGAAGTCCTGACCCGCTACGAGGTCGATGGGCTGCATCTCGACTACATCCGCTACAGCCCCGAGGGCGACTTCAGTGAGGCCGAGCGGCGGCAGTTCGAGACCGAGACCGGTCACCGCATCGAGCAGTGGCCGGCCGACATCGAGCGCGGCGGCACCTGGCGGGTGCAGTGGGGCGACTGGAAACGCGGCCAGGTCAACGCCGTGGTCGAGGGGCTGGCGGGCGTCGTCCGCGCGGTGCGGCCGCGCTGCAAGCTGTCCGCCGCGGTCTACCCGATCTGGGACGACGCGCGCTGGGAAGTGGCCCAGGACCCCGCCTGGTGGGCGCAGCACGGCTGGGTCGACTTCCTGACGCCGATGAACTACCACACCGACGACAGCACCTTCTACCGCTTCTTGAAGGTCCAGGCCCGCGCCGCGGGCGACCGCGTGCCGCTCTACCCGGGCCTCGCCTCGTTCCGCCACGAGTCGCCAGCCGACACGATCAGCCAGATCCGCCGCCTGCGGGCGATGGATATTCCGGGCTATGTGCTGTTCCACCTCGACCGCCGGCTGCTCAGCGAGTGGCTGCCCGCGCTGGCCAGCGGTCTCGCGGCGCCCGATGCCTGGCTGGGGCCGGCGCCGCCGTGGCAGGCGCCGCGCTGAGTCAGCCGCCGGCTCCCACCACCAGTCGCCGCAGCGCGGCGGCGTAGTGCTGGTAAGCGGCCCACGACACGTCGTCGGGGACCAGGTGGTCGAGGTCGGGGATGTACCGCCCGGCGGCCAGGGCGGGGGCGATCCGGGCCAGCTCGGCGTCGATCGCCGCCGGCCCGACCGCCAGCGCTCGTTTGTCGATCCCGCCCATCATCCCCAGCGTCGGATAGCGGGCGCGGTAGTCGTTGACATCGCAGCCCGCGGCGACTTCGAAGGGCCACAGCCAGTTGACCCCGGTCTCCAGCATCGGCGGCACGATGGCGTCGGGGTTGCCGTCGGTGTCGACCGACAGGATCGGAATGTCGTGCCGGTCCAGCGCGGCGCGGATCCGGCGATAGCAGGGCCCCATGAACTCGCGCCACATCGCCGGGGAGATCAGCGGGCCCTGGCGGCCGCACATGTCTTCCCAGACATGCACCACGTCGACGCGCACCTCGCTGGCGACCGCATCGATCAGGTGGACGAAGAGCCCGCAGAGGTGGTCCATGATGTCGTGGACCAGGTCGGGCTGGTCGTAGAACGCCACCAGGCATTCTTCGTCGCCCAGCAGCCAGCGCAACCCGCCGAAGATGGTCAGGTCGGGGTAGTTGCCGAGCTGCACCGGCCAGCCGCGCTGGCGCCACTCGGCGGCCCGCTCGCGCCAGGGGCCGGCCAGCCGGTCGGGATGTTGCGGGTCAAGGTGGGCGACCTTGTAGGCCTCCCAGTCGTCGCGGCCTTGCACCGGAAAGCGCACAAACTCCGGCATCGAGACACCGTGCTTGCGGTCGCGCCGCACGATGCCCCAGGAGTCGGTCCAGACGCGGTAGGACTCGTCCTCGGAGAGCACGGTGCCGGGACAGGCCGGGCACGGCCCGCAGGCCACCGGCAAGGTACAGGGCGGCTGGTCGTGTGGGAGCAGCCGGTGGTGCGTGACGTCCGCCGGCTTGCCTTCGTCGATCCAGCGCTGCCAGGCACTGCCCCAGGGGCCCCAGAAGGTCCAGTAGGGCGCCCGGTCGACGTCCTGTCCCAGCAGGCAGCGCAGGAACCGTTCGCGGTCGGTCACGGCAGTCTCCGAGGCGGCGGCGCCGCGCGGCCTGAGTTCGCCCCGCCGCCCCGGAGGCCTGCTGTGAGGTAGCGCTACTTCACGGTGAAGGTCACCGCCCGACCACGCGCCGCGACCCACGGCTGGCCGGTCTTCGGCGACGCAATCGTCGGCCAATCGGTGACCAGCACGGTCTGCCAGTAGCCGCCCAGGTCGCTGCTGTGGAAGCTCTCTTCGGTGACCATCAGCACCACGTCGTAGGTGCCCTTGGCCAACGACCAGATCATCGGATCATCGGGCTCCTTCTCGTACCACAGCTCGACGTTCTGCGGCGTCGGGTTGTCGACGTCGTAGGCGTAGCTGCTGCTGCGGGTGACGGCGTAGGTGCCCTTGGTCTCGCTGCGAGTGCCGCTCTGGCCGGTCTTCCAAGTGACATGGTAGCTGCGGTTGCCAGTGACCGGCACCGCACCGCCGGTGGTGCCCTGAGCGTCGGTGACGAAGCAGCCGAGGTAGACGTAGCCGGGTACCCAGCCCGCCTTGTAGTCCTTCGAGCGCAGCACCGCGGTGTCGTTGGTGGTGGTGAAGGCCGGGTCCTCGGTCTTGTAGTTCCACCAGCGCCCCGCCTGCAACAGCCGCTGGTTGGCGGTCATCGCGGCGTTGCTGCCCCACAGCCCACCGCCCGCGGCACCCGGTTTGCCGACCAGCTTCAGTTGGTAGCAGAAGTTCGGCTTGAGGTTGGTCCCCTCGACTTCCGCAACCAGGTAGGGCACCCCGGGCGTCGGGTCATAGCGCAGCACCAAGTGCGGACTGGCGCTGGAGCTGTAACTCGCCCGGAAGCTGGCCCCGAACAGCACGTCGCCGATGTCCTGCCAGCGTGGCTTGCTGGCGGCCCACTGATCCGCGAACGGGATCAGCGGCACGGTCACCCAGTCGGCCTCGGCCCGGAAGGGTCCGCTGTCGTTTGGCACGCCGCCTTCTGTCGTCAACAGCCCGCTCCCGCCGCCGCAACCGACCGTCAACCACAAACCCGCACCTGCGATCCCGAATCGCCAGACTCGTCGCATCGCCGTCTCCTCCCCAGTGGCATCGAATGATCCCTAACGGCACGCGGGCCCTTCGTTGCAGCCGGAGCGGTACCTCCTGGCAGGAACCCGACCTGCGGACGGCAATCTGAGGCGTGGGAGCCCTCCGCATGGCCGCCGGTTCGCCGCATCGCCCGTACACTCTCTCGCCGCACGACCGCGGGTACCTGCTCGAGGACGTCTGGCCGACCATCTACTTCGGCGCCGCTCGGCTGCCGGCGATCCGGTCGCAAGTCGCGACGCAACCCTGGGCGGCCGATCTGCTGGCCACGCTGCGCGCCGAGGCCGACGCCGTGGTGGCTGGCGAGGAGCCCGTGCAGCCGATCGAGCGGATCGGCTGGCGGCACGACTTCTACTCGCCGCGGACCGGGCAGCACCTTGTCTACGACCGCACCCAGCCCGACGCGCACCGCGATCCGGGGCAGGCCGCGGCGGTCACTGGCGCGCCGCAACACCGCGCCTGGGTGCTGCTGACGCACGAGCGCACGCACCGCCTGATGCGCAGTCTGGCCGTGCTCTATGGCCTCACCGGCGACCTGCGCTACGCCTCTTGGGTCCGCGACGGCCTGCTGCGGGCGGTCGAGTTCTTCCGCCACGACGAGCTGCGCGAGGGCAACAGCCACCAGGCGCTCTACTTCCAGCCGCTCTACGACGGCCCGGCGTTGACGCAGTTCGCCTACTGCCTGCAACTGATCCGCGCGGCGCCGGTCTGGCAACCGGGTGAGATCGAGGCGGTTATTGCGGGCATCTTCGAGCGCGGCATCCCGTACCAGCAGGCCTTCCTGAAAGTGATCGGCGTCCACAACATGGCCTGCTACGTCTCGGCGGCGGTGGCCGTGGCGGGGCAGGTCTGCGGGCGACCGGAGTGGCTCGAGTTGGGCCTGCGCCACCCGCAGACCGGCCTGTTGGGTCTGCTGCGCGACGGCTTCCGCGACACCGCCGCCGGGGTCATCGACGGGCTCTGGTACGAGGGCACGATCTTCTACCACCACTACTCGATCTGCCCGCTGATCACCTTGCTGGAGCTGGCTGGCGAGCTGGGCGATCCGCTGGCCACGCACCCCGAGGTGCGCGCGCGGCTGCGCGCCGGGCTGCAGGGCCCGCTGGATCTGCTCGATCTGGACGACCGCCTGCCGACGCTCGGCGACCTGGGCGATCCGCACGTGATGCGGCTGGACACCTATCGCCACCTCTACGAGTGGGGCGCCGGCCGGCTGGATCCCGCGGCGTTCACACCGGCGCTGGCCCGCTGCGCGAGTCGTTGCGGGCGCGACGGCTGGACCGCCCTGGCTTTCGGCCCCGCCACGCTGCCGCCGGCGGCTCCGCCGCCAGCCGCGCACACGCTGCTCCCCGGCCCCGGCATTGCCGTGCTGCGCGACCGGGAGCACCAACTGACGGCGCTGTTCCGCGTCGGCCCCCACGGCGCGGGGCACGATCATCGCGACAAGCTGCAGCTCTGCCTCACAGCGCGCGGCGCGCTGATCAGCCCCGACCTCGGCACCGCCGGCTACTCGCTGAAAGCAGTCCACGGCGAGGTCTACCGGGCCACCTTCGGCCATAGCACGCTGCTGGTCAACGAGGCCGGCCAGCGCGAGGTGCGGCAAGCCAGCCTGACCACGCACTTCGAGACCCGGCCGGCGTTGGCCGTCGGCAGCCTCCGCGACGCCTGGCCCGACGTCACCGCGACGCGGGCGGTCTGGTTCGATCCGCCCTATGTGGTGCTGCTCGACGACCTGCAGAGCACTACCGAGCAGCGCTACGGCTGGCTCTTTCACGCCTTCGGCGAGCTGACCGTGACGGCCGGCGACGCTCCGCCAACTCTGCCGGCGCTGCCGGACAAGGCGCCCTGGAGCTGGCTCACGGCGCGGCAGCGCGGGGGCGGTGACGGGGTTGCCCGCCTGGTCTGGCAGACCACCCCGACGGTGGCGCTGCACCTGCATCTGCTGGCCGACGCGCCGGCCGAGCTGACCTGGGGCCAGACCCCTGGCCAGCCCTTCGAGCCGGCTCGTCGCACGGTGCTGCTGCGGACGGTCGGCCCACGCCGCCGAATCGCCGCGGTGCTGGAGGTCCCCGCCGCCGCCGGCACGGTGCAAGGGCTGCGGCTGGCTGGCGAGACGGTGGTCCTGAGCACCACCAGCGGCGAGCGGCGTTACCCGCCCGGCGGCTGACCGGCGCCGGCTCAACAGCGGCGGGAGGCGAAGCGGAGCAGGCGGTAGCAGAGCACACTGCCGCCCGCCGCCAGCAGCGCCAACAGCGCGGCAGCGCGGGCTTCGTGCAGCCAGATGCCGGTCGCCGCCAGCCGCCAGGCCGCCAACCCGCAGCCCAAGGTGGCCGCGCTGCCGACCACCAGGCCCATCCAGAGGAAGCTGGCCAGTAGCAGCAGGCCGCCGCCCCGCGGCGGCGCCACCGTCAACGGCACGGCTCCGCAGGCCGCGCAGCGCCAGCGGCAGAGGGGGCCTCCGCAATGCGGACAAGCTCGCCTCATGGCCGGCGATTCGCGGCGGCAGTGAGGCGCAGCAGGTAGGCGAAACAGCACCAGACGAACAGATTGCCCAGACAACTGACCTGCCACGCCAGGCGTGCTGCCGAGGAAGGCAGCAGAGCGCTGGCCTGCACCAGGGTCGCCCCGACGGCCACGCCCACCAACCACGCGCGCAACCGCCTGGCCGCCACTGCCCGGGGCAGGGGCGGTGGCTGCAGCAAGGTGCAGCCGCAAGTGTGGCAGACGCCTCGCTCGTCAACCTCGGCCGTCTGACAGACCGGGCAGCGTACGAACCGCAGGCGGTGACCGTACCAGATGCCTTGCCAACGGTGGCGCTGTCGCGCCGTGCGGAGCTGTCGCGAGGCCTGCACGCCCGCCAGCGCGGCCACCACCGCCAGGGACCAGCACTCGCCCCAACCGCACCCGGCGTCGGACACCGCGGCGAGGCAACCGCACACGCCCAGGACCGCCAGCCCAACCAGCGCGGCTGCGCTGAGCAACAAGCCGGCCGCAGAATCCGGGATGTTGTCGTGGCGGCGCGTCATCTCAAGCCCTCCACGGCTCCGACAGGCGGGCCGCCAGGCGCAGGAAGAGACTGGCGACGCAGAGCAACCCCACTCCCCGCATCACGTCCGCCACGCACTCGGCCGGCGCTGCGCCAAGACATGCCGCGCAGAGTCCCAACGCCATCCCGCCCAAGCCGAACAGGCCGCAGCCGAGCCCAGCCAGGATTGGGATCACCGCCAGCGCCTGCCGCCAGAGCGGCGCGGGCACGTCGATGCCAAACTGCTGCGCGCCGCACCGGCGGCAGTGTCCCGCGCAGGTTGCCGTGCCCTCACCACAGGCCGGGCAGCGTGGTGAACGCCACGTCATCGGCTCCTCCCTTCGGGCGTCGCAACGTCTACGCCGGCCGCGCCGTGGCCAGCAGGGCGGCCGCCAGTGCCAGGATTAGGCCCAGGCTGGCGGTCAGCGCACCAATCGCCGCGGCGCCCGCCAACCGCTGGCGCAGCGCCTCGGCCAGCCGCCCGGTCCAGCGCGGTGGTCCGTCGGCGAGCCCGAACCGTACGGCACCGCAGGCCACGCAGCGCCGGGCGCCACGGCTGAGAGCCAGGCCGCAGCAGGGGCAGACGGGGGTGCTCATGGGATGGGCCCTCCCACTGCTTCAGAGCGCCCAGCGGCCTGGATTCGTTCCCGCCGCCACCAGATCGCCGCGGCGGCCATCAGCGCCAGGCAGGCCCACTGCCCCGCCGTCGGCCAGCCGGCCCCGCCACCCTGGTCGCGGAACGCCTCGATCACCGCCCGGCCGGCGCCGTAGGTCAGCAGGTAGACCCGGAAGCGGTCCCCCTCGCGCGGCCAGGGGCGGTACAGCAACGGCAGCAGCGCCAGGCAGAGCAGCAGGCTGTAGACCTGTGTCGGATGGCGCCAGGCGCCGTGCTGCCAGATCGCCCAAGGCAAGTCGCAGGGTCGACCGAAGCAGCAGCCTTGGAGCAGGCAGCCGACCCGCCCGACCGCCTCGCCCGCGGCCAGCGCCGGCGCAAACAGGTTGCCCGTCGAGCGCCGCAGGCCGAGGTAGCGCTTGGTCAGCTCGACCGCCAGCCAGCCACCCACTATCCCGCCGAGCACCGTCCGCCCGCCGGCCCGCGGGTCCAGCAGCAGGCTCGGGTCGGTCGCCAGCAGGCCGGGTTGGACCACCAGCCAGTGCGCCAGCCGTGCTCCTAGCAGGCCGCCCCAGAGGCCCGCCAGAGCGACCCAACCGACCCCGCGGGTGGCCATCCGCCGCTGCCGCGCCTCGCGCCAGAGCAACAGCCCGGCGACCACGTAGCCGGCCGCGGTGCAGCCTTCGCCGGCGCTCACGGCAGCCCATCCGTGCCGTCGGCAAAGAGCCAGCGCCAGCAGAACGAGAAGCGCCGCGGGTCGTCCTCAAAGGTGCCGCTGTGAACGCAACACTGCCGCAGGCGGTGCTCGTGGAAGGTGTGCGCGTCCATGAACATCTTGACGGTCACCCGCACCGTGCGCTCGGCCAGCCGCTCCAGCTCGCCGGCCCCGCGGACGCGAGCCCAGAGGCCGCCGAGCCGGTTGACCAGCCCCGGCACGCAGTCGCAAAGCTGCGCCACGTCGCGGCACAGCTCCGGCGTCGAGGACCGCAACTGCTCCGAGAACACCCGCTGCAGCGCACCGCTGCGGACCAGCTCCACAACCGGCTCGCGCAACTGGTCGAAGGTGATGGTGTTGCCAATCAGGTGCAGCCAGCGACGCAGTTCGTCGCGCCCGACCAGCGCGGGGAGCGACTTCCAGGTGTCGTCGGCCAGCCGCACCAGGTAGCTCAGGTCGCAGCAGTCGGGGTGTGAGCAGGGCAGGGCCAGGAAGTCGTCAGCGCGGACCTGCCCGGATGTCTGCTCCTCGATCCGCCGCAAGACCCCGGTCGGCGTCAGCCGGTCGCGGGGATCGAACCCGGCCTGGCGCCCCGACCCGAAGACCGGCTGATAGGCCACCCCGGCGACATGCGGCGTGCCCAACGCCAGCCGTAAGATGGCGCCGACCTGCTGGTCGTTGATGCCCTTCGCCAGCGACGCCACCAGGGTCACGAAGACGCCGGCCTCGTCGAGCCGCTGCACGGCGCGCAGCTTCTCGGCCTGCAGCTCCTCGCCCCGCAGCGCCGCGGCGCCCGCGCCGTCGTACTGCAGGTACACCTCGACCCGCTCGCGGTGCCGGCGCAGGACGTCCAGGAGGGCGTCATCGCGCGCGATGCGGCGGCCGTTAGTGTTCAGCATCACCCGCGTCACTGGCAGGTCGCAGAGCGCTCGCAGAATGTCCGGCAGGTCACCCCGCACGGTCGGCTCGCCGCCCGACAGCATCACGACACCGAGCCGGCCGCCCTCCCGCTGGATCGTCGCCTGCACCGTCCGCAGTATCTCGGCCCGGGTCGGCCGTTCGTCGGCGGGCACCGCACTCCCCGGCGGCAGCGCCGTGGCGTAGCAGGTGGGACAGGCCAGGTTGCAGCGCTGCGTGATGTTGAGCACCAGCGTGCAGGTGTGCTGGCCGTGCGAGACCGGCAGCCCGGCGGCGTAGCCGGCCGGAAACGGCGCCGTGTTGGTGGGCCGGTCGGGGGTGAAGCTGAGTGTCGGCGTGCGCCAGCCCTGCCGCGCTTCCCAGAGCGTGGCGTCCTCTTCGTAGAGCGACTCGCTCTCGCCGTGGACCGGGCACCAGCGGCGCAGCCAGATGGCCCCGTCGCGGCGGGCCAGCAGACCGTCGCACCAGACGGCGTCGGCGGCTGGCGGCGGGCCGGCGGCGAAGCAGGCCGGGCAGACCGTGCGGGTGAAGTTCTCGATCCGATAGTCGCGCGGCAGCCCAGCCCGCATCACGGCTCCTCAGTAACGCGGCACCTGCGGATCGATCTGCTGCGCCCAGGCCTCGATGCCGCCGGCCAGCGATTGCACCTGCTCGTAGCCGGCGGCGCGCAGCCGCTCGAGCGCCCGCATCGAGCGGACGCCGGCGTGGCAGTAAGTCACCACCAGCCGGTCGCGGGGGATCCGGTCGAGGTGTGCGGTCAGCTCGCCGAGCGGCGCCAGCAGCGCGCCGCCGATCCGGCAGAGGTCCCACTCCCAGGTCTCGCGGACGTCCACCAGGCAGCACTCGGCCCCGGCCGCCAGCTTCGCCGCCAGGTCGGCCGGGCTGATCTCCAGCGACCGCGGACTCGCCTCCGGCGCGGCCGCGCTGCCGTTGCAGAACTGGTCGTAGTCGATCAGCTCGCGGACGGTCGGCGCGTCGCCACACAGCGGGCAGGCCGGGTCGCGGTCGTAGCGGAACTCCAACACCTCGCCGGCCAGCACGTCGAAGGCCAGCATCCGGCCGACCAGCAACTCGATGTTGGCGGTGCCGGCCCGGCGCAGGATCCACTTGATCGCCTCGGCCGCCTGCCAACTGCCGACGATGCCTGGCAGGACGCCCAACACACCGGCCTCGGCGCAGGAGGGCACACTCCCCGGGGGCGGCGGCGCGGGGAAGCGGCAGCGGTAGCAGGGCCCGCCGGCGGTGGTTTCGTAGACCGTCACCTGGCCCTCGAAGCGGTAGATGCTGCCATCGACGCAAGGCCGTCCGGCGAGGTGACAGGCGTCGTTGAGCAGGTAGCGGGTCGGGAAGTTGTCGCAGCCGTTGAGCACCAGGTCGTAGGCGCCGACCAGCTCCAGGGCGTTCTCACGCCGCAGCCAGCAGTCGTGCGGCACGACGGTGACGTGCGGGTTGATCTCGGCCAGCGTGTCGACCGCGGCGGCCAGCTTCGGCCGGCCGACATCGCCCTCACGGAACAGCAGTTGGCGTTGCAGGTTGCTGGGATCGACCCGGTCGTGGTCGACCAGGCCCAGGGTGCCGACACCCGCGGCGGCGAGGTAGAGCGCGGCCGGCGCGCCCAGCCCGCCGGCCCCGACCAGCAGCACTTTCGCCGCGCCCAACGCCGCCTGGCCGGCTGGGCCGACCTCGGGCAGCAGCAGGTGCCGGCGGTAACGCTGCGCCTGGGCGGCGGTCAGGCTCATGGGTTGGCGACTCCCGGCGGCGGCGCCGTCTCGAAGGGCAGGCGGTGGCGCGCCAGTTGGAGGTTGGCCAGCACCAGCACAAAGCCCACCACCAGGAACAGGTGCAGCCGCGTGCCCCGCCAGCGGGGCACATCGCGCACGAACAGATAGCTGGCGTAGACGCCCCAGATCATCACGCTGAGGTAGACCTTCAGGTCGGCCGGTTGGTGGAGGCTGAACAGGAAGGCTAGGCCGACGCCGAGCCCCAGCGTGAAGAAGCAGAGCCCAAACGCGGCGGCGCGGTGGGCCACCCGCTCGGCGGTGTGCAGCGGCGGCAGCGAGGCCAGCTCGGCAACCCGCTTGCGCTTCAGCAGCCAGTCACCCCGCAGGTAGGCAGCGGCCGCACAGAAGGCGATCCCGAAACAGGCGTAGGCCAGCAGCGTTAGGGCGATGTGCCAGACGAACCACGGGTTCTCGACCATCCGCACGGTGACCCGCGGCTCGAACACCGTCAGCAACACCAGCAAGAAGACCACCGGCGCCAGAAAGGCCCCCAACGCCGGGCGTTCGGTGCGCCGTTCGAGGACCAGCAGGCCGATCACGATCAGGAGCACCAGCACAAAGGTGATGTTGGCCCACTGCCCGAAGACGACTTCACTCCCCTTGCGAGCGGTGTGCGCCAGCAGCCCGAGGCCCTGCAGCCCGGCCCCGAGCAGCAGCCCCCAGTGGGCGTAACGGGTCGACCGCGAGTCCGGCCGGAGCAGCCGTTGCGGGTAGAGCACCGCGGCCGCCAGGTAGGCTAGCAGCGCGGCGCTCTCGGCGATGTAGCAGACTGTGGTCATCGCTCCGCCCCCTCCCCACCGAGGCCAAACAGACGCCGCACCCAGTGGGCGTGGTCCTCCCGTTGCGGCGTCGCGGCCTGCCGCCGAACCTCGGTCAACGGGCCGTGGAGCAGCTTGTTGGAGAACGACCGCATCATCTGCCGCACCAGCTCCTGCTGCCGCTCGTCGAGCTCCGGCAGACGCCGCAGCCAGCGCTCGGTCTCGGCATCGCGCAACCCTTCGACACGCTCCCGCAGCTCGACGATCAGTTCGGTCGACCCACGCGAGTGCAACCACTCCATGAACCGCGCGGTCTCGGCGTCGACCAGCGTCTCGACCTTGCCAACTTCGCGGGCCCGCTCTTCACGATAGCGCTCGGCGACGCCCTGTAAGTCGTCAATGTCGAAGAGATAGACGTTCGGCAGGTCGGCGACCGCCGCCTCGACATCGCGCGGGACGGCGATGTCGACGATGAACAGGGGATTGCCCCGCCGCGCCGCGAGCGGTGCCCGGAGCTTCTCGACGGTCAGAATCGGATGCGGCGCCGCCGACGAGCTGACCACGATGTCGGTCTGGCTGAGCTCCGCCTCGAAGTCGTCGAAGCGCACCGCGCGGCCCTGGTAGCGGCTGGCCAGCTCCACCGCCCGCTGGTGGGTGCGGTTGGCGACGACCACCGAGGCGACGCCCTGATCGACCAGATGCGTCAGCGTCTGCTCGCTCATCTCGCCCGCGCCGACCACCAGCGCACGGCGGCCCGTCAGGTCACCGAAGACCGTCTTGGCCAGATCCACCGCGGCTGAGCTGATCGACACCGCACCACGGTGGATGCCGGTCTCGGTGCGCGCCACTTTGCCGATGTGCAGCCCGCGCTGGAACAGCTCCTGGAGGTAGGTGCGCGCTGTGCCGGCCTCCGCGGCGGCCTGGTGGGCGGCCTTCACCTGAGCCAGGATCTGACCTTCGCCGAGCACCATGCTGTCGAGCCCGGCGGCGACCCGAAACAGGTGGCGCGCGGCCTGTTCGTCGCAATGGTGGTACAGATGCGGCCGCAGGGCGGTCGGATCGAGGTGGTGGAAAGCGGTCAGGAACCCGACCATCGCCTCGGCTCCGGCGACCGGGTCGGGCGACACCGCGTACAGCTCGGCGCGGTTGCAGGTGCTCAAGATGGCAGCCTCGGCGACCGGCTCCTGGCCCTGCAGCTCGGCCAGCGCGTCGGGCAGGCTGGCGGCGCTGAAGGCCAGCGTCTCGCGCACTTCGACCGGCGCCGTGCGGTGATTCAGCCCGGCGGCCACCAGGTGCAGGCGCTGGCCGTCGCGGTCCGCCGCGATGCTCATGCTTCCTCCATCGCCGCCCGCGCGGCCGCCCGCGCGGCGACCGCCTCCCCGGCTGCCAGCGCGTCCCGCGCGGCCGACTGCCAGACCCGCTCGTAGGCCGCCCGGCGGGCCGCTTCGTCGGCGTAACGCGCCACAATCTCCGGCCGCAGCTCGCCCAATAGCTCGACCAGCTCCCCGACCTCCGGCGGCACCGCCGCCTCCACGGCCTGCCGCAGCTTCTTGGCCGCGAACGGGCTGGCGCCCGCGGTGCCCAGGCCGATCAGCACCGGCCCCCGCTGCACCGCCGCCAGGGCCTGACAACTGCCCGCCTCGGGCGGCGCGGCGACATTGCAGAAGATCCGCTGCGCGGCAGCCGCCGCGGCCACGGCCGCGTTGACGTCCAACCGGTTGGTGGCGGCCACCACCAGCCAGGCGGCCGCTTCGTCGCCCGGCTCCCAGCCCCGGGCCAGCCAGCTCAGCCGGCCCGCCGCGGCCCACTCCGCCAGCCGCGCGGTGACCTCCGGCGCCACCAGCAGCAGGTCGGCCGCGGCCGCCAGCAGGGCGCCGGCCTTCCGCTCGCCGACCGCTCCGCCGCCGACCAGCAAGACCCGCTTGCCCGCCAGGTCGAGGCTCACCGGCCAGCCGCTCATCCGCGCGGTCGCTCCCGGCGCAGCGCCAGCCGCACCGCCAGCCGGGCCCGCCGCGCCGCGGCCAGGGCGCCGCCCAGCATCGTCAGCCAGCAGCCCAGCCAGACCACCGTCATGCCCGGCTTGATGGTGGTCTGCAGCACCGCCGTCTCCGGCCGCGCGCTGCCCACCCCGGTCAGGTGCAAGAGCATCACGCGATCCCCGGAGCCGTCCTCCTTCGGCGGCATGTCCACCACCGTGACCTGCCCGCCGCCGGGCAGCTCCGCCGGCTCGCTGGCGACCTCGCCACCGACCACCGCGAACCAGGCCGTGACCGGCGTGGTCTGGCCGCCGCGGCTGACCTGCAACCGGATGCCGACCCGGATCCGATCCGCGGTCTGTTCGTGGGCCCCCAGATCGAACCCCGCAAAGCTGATCTTGAGGTCGGCCACGCTGACCGCCCGGCCGCGCTCCAGGACCGCCTGCAACGGCGCGCTGCCGGCCTGGATCTCGCCCGGCTCGAGGTACAGGTCGTGGCTCCAGAGCTTCAGGATGGCGGGATTCCGCAGCGGCTGACCAGCGGTCCCCGGCCGCAGCAGCGCGGCGAGCTGATGCTGCTGCTCGCCGTGCCTCGCCAGCAGCCGCACCGCGGCGTTCTCGCCGACCGGCTGCAGCCCCTGGTAGGTCAGTTCGTACCCGACGAAGCGCAGCGGCTGACCGAGCGGCAGCGAGAGGATCGTCTTGGTCTCAAAGACCGAAGAGACCACGGCACCGATCACCAACAGCATGAACCCGCAGTGCGCCAGGTGCGTCCCCAGCCGCGCCACCTCGCGCCGTCGCAGGTCGCCAAGCAGGGCCTGCAGGTTGGCCAGCACCGCGGTCGCGCAGAGTGTCAGCAGCAGCCACCAGGCCCAGGCGAGCGGCCGCGCGGTGGCCGGCAGCCACTCCGGCGTCGCCGCCCGGGCGCGCAGAAAGCCCCCCAGCACCGCCGCGCTGACGCCGCCGCAGACCCCGGCCAGCAGCAGCGACCAGCGCAGCGCCGTGAGCAGCCGCTCCTGCCGCACGCTGCGCCAGGTGGTGCTCATGACAATCGTCAGCAGCACCGCCAGCAGCATCGCGTAGGGCGTGTGGACGCTGTTGTAGAAGCTGGGTTGCAGCGCCGTCTTCTTGAAGGGCGCGCTGAGCAGCGGCCAACTGTTGCCAACCAGCACAACCACCCCGGACCCGGCCAGCAGCACCGTCACCAGGTGCAGCAGCCGCAGCCGGCTGACCGGCTCGGCGACGATCACCGCTCCCGGCTGCCGCCGCCCGGCGCGCCACCAGAGCAGCCCGAAGGCCAGCAGCGGGACCGTCGCGAAGACCAACAGCGCGCGGTTGAAGGCGTCAGAGAGCGCCACGAAGCTATGCACCGAGAAGTCGCTCAGGACACCGGAGCGGTTGAGGTAGCTGCCGAAGGTGACGGAGCAGCAGGCCGCCGCGGCGAGCGCCAGGTTGAGCTGCCGCGCGGCCCCGCGCCCGGCCTGCTGCAGCAGCAACCCGTGGAACAACGCGCCGGCAAACAACCAGGGCACCAGCGACGAGTTCTCGACGGGATCCCAGGCCCAGTAGCCGCCCCAGCCGAGCGTCTCGTAGGCCCAGTAGCCGCCCAGGATCAGACCGGTCCCGAGGATCGTCCAGGCCAGCAACGTCCAGCCCTGGGCGCGCCAGGTCCAGCCGTCCAGGTCTCCGCGCAACAGACCGGCCATCGCAAAGGCGTAGGGCACCCCCATGGCGCAGAAGCCGAGGAACAAGATCGGCGGGTGGATCGCCATCCACGGGTTCTGCAGCAGCGGATTGAGCCCCTGCCCTTCCGGCGGCAGCCCCCCGAACTGCGTCTGGATGACTTTCAGCTCGAGCGCGGTGAACGCCTCGAGGTGGACCGGCGCCAACGGCGGTTGGACGATCACCAGCCCCAGCACCAGCAGTTGCAGGCAGCCCCAGACCAGCAGCACGCTGGCTTCCCACTCCCGCGAGCGCGCCACCAAGGCCGCGCCGAGCAGGCCGCCGAATAGTGCCCAGAGCACGAAGGTGCCCTCCTGGCCGGCCCAGAAGGTGCTCACCAGGTAGAGGAAGGGCAGGTCGGTGCTGGAGTGGCGGAAGATGTAGTCGAGGTCGAAGCGGTGGGTCAGGATGCCGTGCAGCAAGACCGCCGCCAGGATCTCGACCCCGCCGAGGTGCAGGTAGAAACAGCAGCGCGCCGCGCGCAGCAGCCCCGGTCGCGCCTCGCCGCGGCGGTCGGCGCGGTGCACCAGGCCGTACAGCAGCGTGGCGGTCGCCAGCAACACCGCCGCCGCGGCAGGCAAGCAGCGGGCGCTGGCGATCATCCGCTGCCCCCGCCGCCGGCCAGCTTCTGCTGCTCCTTCGACGGGCACTTCACCAGCAGTTGCCGGGCCTCGAAGACCCCGTTCTGGTAGACCCCAATCGAGATCACCTGGCTGGCCTGATCGAAGTTCGACGGCTTCACGGTCCGCGCCCGCACGACCATCCGCTGCGAGCGGTCCTCGACGCCCAGGACCCCGAACTCGAAGACTCCAGCGGCGGTGTCGTAGCGTTGCGGGTACGACTTATCAATCACTCCCGGCACCTGCAGCAGTTGTCCGCTGCGCCGGGCGACCTCCGCGAAGTCGTGGCTGTAGGTGGCCATCGAGTTCTTGAAACTGTCGAGGCCCAGCCAGCCGAGGCCGCCGATCACGACCAGGCCGACCCACCAGCGGCGCGAGCGGCGCGCTTCAGTTTGCATCCTGCTCCTCGCCCACCCGCACCCGCTCGACCGTGACCGTCGCCCCGGCCGCCAACGGGCGGGGCGCGCGGAACTCGTCCACGGCCTGCCGCAGCCGCTGGTTGATCACCGCCAGATAGGCGATCAGGCCCAGACTGCCGACCAACGCCACGATCCCACCGACGACCGCGCCTTCGGGCATCACCATCGCTCCCGCGCCGCCAGACGCAGACTGGCAGCCGCCACTTGCAAGCGCATCAGCACGCCCCAGACCCCGATCAGGCCAGCGAAGTTGGCGAACATCAGCCGCCAGTGGACCGCGTCGAAGGGCGCCTGCTCGGGATGCAGGCTGGCTGGCACCGTGCGCGGAAAGACCGCCACCAGCCAGACCATCGGGGCCACTGCCAGCAGTAAGTATGCGGCGCCGAAACGCGCCCGTAACGCCTCATCTTCGCCCAGCGCCTGCCGCAGCACCAGGTAGGCCGCGTAGATCAGCAGCACGAAGAAGATGCTGGTCTGCCGCGGGTCCCAGTTCCAGGCTTTGCCCCACTGCTGCTGCGCGAAGATCATCCCGGTGAGCGTCGCCAGGACGCACAGCACCAGCCCGCTCTCGGCCGCGGCGTAAGCGGCGGCGTCGCAGATCAGGCGGCGACTGGTGAGATAGCGCACGCCGTGCCAGGCGGCCGCCATGAACGAGAGGCAGCCGCACCAGGCCAGCGGGACGTGGAAGAAGACGGCGCGGTAGCCCTCGATGTCCTGGAACCCGCGGCCGTCCGGCATCGGCACGGCGAAGCCGCAGGCGGTACAGCCCAGGAGCCAGACCCCGAGCAGCACCAGGGCAGGCAGCGGCAGCGGCCGCAGCCCGGCGGGCAACGGCGTAGGTGTAGCGTTCATGCGTTCCAGACCACCTCGAAGAGCAGCAGCGCCACCGTCAGCATGATGCCGGCGAACGCTGCCAGTCCGCGGACATGATACCACCCCTGCAGACTGCCATCGAGCGCGGCCGTGGTGGCGGCCACCGCCATCACCAGCAACGGGATCAGCAGCGGAAAGGCGACCACCGCGCCGACCGCCCCGCGCATCTGCGCCCGCGCCACCAGCGCCGAGGTGAAGGTCAGCACCGCCGCCAGCCCGATGCTGCCGGTCAGCAGCGTCGCCAGCAGCAGCGCCGGATCGCGCCAGACCACGTCCATCAGCACCTGGTAGCCCGGCACCAGGACGCCGCACAGCGCCAGCAGCAGCAACACGTTGAAGGCGCACTTGCCGAGATAGACGGCGGTGGCGCCCGCGGCCAGGCGCAGCGTTTCGCCGGTGCGGCCGTCTTCCTCGGCCACGAAACTGCGCGCCAAGCCGCTGAGGGCCGCGAACAGCAGGACCAGCCAGAGCAGCGCCGCCTGCACCGCCGACTGCGCCTGCGGCCCGGCCGTGAAGCTGACCGCCACCAGGCAGGTCACCGCGAACTGCCCCACCGCGGTCAGCGCATAGCGCGTCCGCAGCTCCACGCGCAGGTCCTTGCGCAGGACGGCGGCCGCTTCAGCCGCCCACCCGGATGATGGTTGTGCCATAGGCCAAATCCCGTGGGTCGTTCGCCGCCAGCAGCAGGCAGCCCCGCTGGCGCTGCTCGGCCACCACCGCGGCAACCTGCTGGTGGCCCGCCTCGTCGAGGGTGATCCCCGGCTCGTCCAGCAGCAGCACCGCTGGCTGGTGCAGCATCGCCACCGCCAGCTTGACGCGTTGCACGTAGCCCGATGAGAGCTCCGCCACCGGCTGCTCCAGGCGGTCGGCCAGCCCCAGCAGCTCGACCACCGCGGCATCCCAGCGTGGCAACCCGCGGACGCGGGAGTAGAAGTCCAGGTTCTCGCGGACCGTCAGCGCGCGGTAGGGCAAGGTGTCGGGCGACAGATAGCCCAGGCTGGCACGGCGCTGCTCCGCGTCGAGCCGCTGCCCCGCGCGCTCGAGCCAGACCTCGCCGGTACTCGGCCGCAGCAGCCCGGCGATCAGCCGCAGCAGAGTCGACTTGCCGGCGCCGTTGAGCCCGGCGACGACCACCACCTCGCCCGGCTCGACGCGCAGCGACAGCCCGCTGAAGAGCACCCGGCGACCGAACCGCTGACCGACCTCGTGGAGGATCACTGAGACCACGTCAGAGCTGCCCCTGCGGTGCGACCCAGGGCAGGCCGTACTGCTCGGCGACCGGCTGACAGGTCAGCCTGCCGTGCGCCGTGCTGAGGCCCGCCAGCAGCTCCGGCCAGCGCGCCGCGGCGCCCGCCAGGCCGTGCTCGGCGATCGCCAAGACGTACGGCAAGGTGGCGTTGGTCAGGGCGAAGGTCGAGGTGCGCGGCACCAGGGCCGGCATGTTTGGGACGGCGTAGTGGATCACGCCATGCTCGCGGTAGACCGGCTCCGACAACGAGGTCGTGCGGGTCGTGGCGATGCAGCCGCCCTGGTCCACGGCGACATCGACGATCACCGATCCGGGGCGCATCGCAGCGACCATCGCCGCATCCATCACGACCGGCGCGCGGGCCCCTGCCACCAGCACAGCTCCAATCACCAGGTCGGCGTAGGCCGCGGCGCGGGCGATGTTGGCGCGGGTCGAGTAGATCGTGATGCAGCGCCCGTGCATGATGTCGTCGAGGTACTTCAGCCGGGCGTGGTTGATGTCGAAGACCGTCACCTGCGCCCCGAGCCCGACGGCCAAGGTGGCGGCGTTGATGCCGACGATGCCGCAGCCGAGGATCACCACCTCGGCCGGCGGGACTCCCGGCACGCCGCTCAGCAAGATCCCTCGACCGCCCTGGTTGGCCATCAGGTATTGCATCCCGGCCTGCACCGCGATGCGCCCAGCGACCTCGCTCATCGGCGTCAACAGGGGCAGCTCGCCGGACGGCAACTGCACCGTCTCGTAGGCCAGCGCGCAGACCCCGGAAGCGACCAGCGCCAGGGTCAGCTCGCGGGCCGAGGCGAGGTGCAGGTAGGTGAAGAGGGTCAGACCCGGCCGCAGGTACCCGAACTCTGCCGGCAGCGGCTCCTTGACTTTGCAGAGCAGCTCGGACTCGCGCCAGACCGTCGCGGCGTCGACCAGCGCGGCCCCCTGCTCGGCGTACTCGGCATCGCTGAAGTGGCTTGCCGCACCAGCCCCGCTCTCGAGCAGCACCCGATGGCCCGCCTCGGTCAGCGCGCTCGCGCCGGCCGGAGTCAGGGCCACGCGGTTCTCGCCGTCTTTGATCTCGCGCGGCACGCCGACGACCACAAGCGGTCTCCGTGGCGGCGAGTCTGCCTTTCGCCAGCGCGGCTGTCAAGCCACCGCCGCCGCGGCGCAACATCCTGATCACAAGCGGATCCTGTCGCCCGGAACCGCGGGCCTCAGCCTAGGGTTGGTCACAGTGAGTGGACCGCCACCCTGGCGGACCGGCGGAGCGGGCCGATGAAGAAGCTATGTGCGGTGTTCGTGGTGATGGCAGC
The DNA here is from genome assembly GCA_020850355.1 of Fimbriimonadaceae bacterium. GTDB lineage: Bacteria > Armatimonadota > UBA10988 > UBA10988 > UBA10988 > JADZEX01. Next base: position 24,441 of record JADZEX010000018.1, read on the forward strand.
CGGCCTCGGCTGGCTGACCTGGTGGTCCAGCACGCCGGCCGAGTTGGGGCCGGCCGCCGGCTTCCGGTTCACGCACGAGGCGGCAGTCAGCGCCCTGCCGGCCTGGCCCAGCGCCGGCCCGACGAGCAGCCCGAGTGGCGCCGGCCCGGCGGCTGACAGCGTGGCGGTGATCCAGTCGACCCAGCCAGAACCTTCAACCTACTTCGTCGCGCAGGCCATCGCCCCGCCGACGTCCTTGGCCAGCGACGCCCAACCGACCGACGGCCAGCTCGTCGCCGGCTGGGCCAGCGCCTTGTCTGGCGTCGCGCTGCGCATCCACACCCAGGCCGATCTCGGCGCCGTGCAGCCGGTCAGCCGCCCCTCGCGTTGGAGCGCCAGCAGCGCCGAGCGCGCGCCGCAGCGCCGCCAGCACGGTGCTCCGGCCGGCGCGGCCCAGCCGCGCCGCGCCCCGGCGGCGCCGCCGCGCGACGGGACTTTCGCCAGTTTCCGCGTCGCGAAGTCGCTGGTTGACCCGCCGGCGAGCCGCTGGAACGACTGGCGCGATCCGGAGAATCCGGTGGTCGCCAACGTCCGGCCCGCGCCGAGCGACGTGCAGCCCGTCGTCGAGACTCCGTCCACCAGCGAGGTCGATCCCTACGCGATGGTGCTCCGTGACCGCGTCAAGCAGGCCATCGAGCCATCCATGGAGACCAGCCTCGAACAGGCCCAGGACCCGGCCTGGGAGGGCGGCACAGGTGGCTTTGAGCCGCTCGAGGTGGCCGACGCGGACGCCGAGCAGAATGCCAGCGGGGCCGCCGCGCCGCAGCTCTTCCGGCAGCCCGGCGTGACGCGCTCGATCCCGGGGGTGCCCGAGCCGAGTTCGACGCTGCTGCTGCTGAGCGGCACCCTCGGCCTGTGCGGCTACCGCCGCCGCCGCGCCCGGGCTTAGTCTTCGCCCGGCCGGTCGTCGGGGCCGCTGTCGGCGGTGATCCGCGGCAACCGCTCCAGCGGCCGGCCGGCCGCGATCACCGGGACCAGCCGCTCGCGCCACAGCAACACCACGTCGCGGCCATAGCCGCACTGTCGCGTCGCCTGCCGAATCGCGTTGACGGCTTCGCGGAAGCGGTAACGGCCCGAGATGTGGAACAGCACCAGCCGCCGGACGTCGGCCTCCTTGGCCGCGCGCACCGCCTCGGCGACGGTGGCGTGAGTCGGCCGGCCGCGATCCGCGGCATCCAGGAAGGTGGCCTCCAAGCAGGCCACTTCGGCGTCGCGCAGCTCGGCGGGACTCGGGGTCAGGCCGTCGCCGCCGTAGACCAGCAGCGGGTGGTCGAAGCTCTCGGTGACCGCGTCGCGGCCCTCGCGGGCGACCAGCTCGCGGATCGCCGCGGCGCTCTCGCCCCGCAACTCGGCCCGCAGCCGGCGACGGGCCTCCACCACGCGGTACCCCAGACTCGGCTGACCGGCGATGTGGCGCGTCGCGAACGGCACCACGCTGCGCTGGTGTTCCAGCTCCCAACGCTCGCCGGGCAGCAGCGGTCGCCACTCCAGATCGACTCCCGCCGGCTGCACGGTGCGGGCCAGATGCTCCTGCATCAGCCGCACCAGTACGTCGCCCGCGGGATAGGCGATGGACAGCGGCTGCGCGTTGTCACCCATCCCGTTGTGGCGGATGTTCAGCAGGCCGGGCAGACCGCCGACGTGGTCCAGGTGGCCGTGCGACAGCAGCACCCAGCGCACGGCGAAGACGCTGTTCTGCAGCCGTAAGGCCACGCCCTCGCCAGCGTCGCAGAGCAGCCGGAAGGGGCGGTACCAGAGCCAGGTGCTGTAGAGCGCCTGCGAATGACCGGCCAGCAGCTCCAGGTCGAGAGCCGCCATGTCAGGCCGCGCCGGCCAGCAGCGCGGCCTGGTGGACCCAGCCGGGACGGAAGTCGTAGAGCCGGCGATTGGCGCGCGTCGGATGCACCCGATTGGTCAGCAGTGCCAGCACCATCTGCCGCTGCGGCGAGACCCACACCAAGGTGCCCGTGAAGCCGTCGTGGCCGAACGCCGTGGCGTCGCCGGCGTCGTACTGCAGCCGCTTCCAGCCCAGCCAGAAGCTCTCCGCGGCGATGTCGTCGCGCACCCGGAAGGCCTCGTCGAGGGCCGCCGGCGTGGCCAGACGGCGCTCCAGCACGGCCTGCGCCAGCCGACCCACACCGGCCACCGTGCCGAACAGCCCGGCATGGCCCGCTACCCCATCGGCCGCCCAGGCGTTCTCGTCGTGGACCTCCCCGCGGATCAGCCGGCCGCGGAACTCGCACTGCTCGGTGGCCACACAGCGCTGCGGGTCGGGCGGACGGTAGAGCAACTCGCCGCCGAGCCCCAACGGCGCGGCGATCCGGCGCTCGAACCAGGTGTCCTGTCGTTCGCCGGTGATCGCTTCGAGCAGGAACCCGAGCGTCAGGAAGCCGATGTCGCTGTAGACCACCGCCGTCCCCGGCGGCCGCCGCAGCGGTGTTGCCAAGACCCGCGCCCGGACCTGCTCCCGCGTCTGGCAGGTGCGGTAATACTGCACAAACGGCGCGAAGCCCGCGCTGTGGGTCAGCAGGTGCCGCGCCGTGATGCTGGCCCTGCCGTGCTCGGCCAGCTCCGGCAGCCAGCGCGCCGCCGGCTGGTCCAAGTCGAGGCCGCCGTCACCGAGCAGCGTCAGCAGGCAGGAGGTGGTGCCCACCGCCTTGCTGACGCTGGCCAGGTCGAACCACTGCTCCGGCCCCAACGGCTCCGGCCGCGGCAGCAGCGTGGCGTGGCCGTGGCAGGTGTGCAGCAGCACCTCGCCCCGCACCGCCAGCCAGACCGCCGCGCCGGGCGCGCAGCCGGTGTCCAGGTCGCGGCACAGATCGGTCCACCAGGTCTGCCACCAGGCGCTCATCGGTGTTGCTCTTTCGACAGCGGCGCGGCGGGCCGTCAGATCTCGACTTCGCGCCCCGCCTCGGCCGAGCGGTAGATGCCGTCCAGAATGCGCAGACAGTCCAGCGCTTCTTCGCCCGGCACGGGCACCGGGCCGTCGTCCAGGATGCACTTCAGGAACAGCTCCACCTCTTTGTGGTGCGACTTGACCTGCGTGTAGCTGGTCGGCACCACCTCCAGAAGCTGCATCGAGCTCTCGGTATAGAGCCGCGGCGGGTGCACGGTGACGCCGCCCAGGTCGCCCAACAGGGTGCTGTTGTAGAGGTCGCTGGGCAGGTTCGCCGCAAAGCTCGACTCGACCATCACGGTGGCGCCGTTCTCGAACCGCACCAGCGCCGTGGCGAAGTCCTCAACCGTGAAGCGGGTGTGGTCCCACTGCCCCATCAGCCCCAACACGTCGGGCCGGTGGCCGAACTTGGTGTAGGTCGCCCCCGAGACCGCCACCGGCTTCGGGTAGCCCATCAGGTAGAGCGTGGTGTCCAGCACATGGACGCCGATATCGATCAGCGGCCCGCCGCCCTGCTTCGCCTTGTCGATGAAGACACCCCACCCGGGGATCCCGCGGCGGCGCAGCGCCTGGGCGCGGGCCCAGTAGATCTCGCCGACGCGGCCTTCGTCGATCAGCTTCTTGACGGCCTGCGTCTCGCCGTCGAAACGGCGGTTGAGGCCGCACATCAGCTTCCGCCCGTTGGCAGCCGCCGCGGCGACCATCGCCTCGCCGTGGGCCACGGTGTCGGCCAGCGGCTTCTCGACCAGCACGTGCTTCTTGGCCTGGAGCGCCGCGATGGTCGGCTCGTGGTGGTAGAGGTTCGGGGTGCAGACGCTGACGACGTCGATGTCGTCACGCTCCAATAGCTTGGTGTAGTCGGTGTAGACGTGCTTCACGCCGAACTTCTCGGCGGCGCCGCGGGCGACCTCGCCACTGACGTCGGCGACGGCCACGAGCTCGCACAGGTCGGGCACCGCGGCGTAACCCGGCAGGTGCGCCGCCTGGGCGATCCCGCCGCTGCCGATCACCCCGACACCCAGCTTGCTGCTCTTCTTCTTACCCTTCGCCGGCATCTTGCTCTCCTGCTGCGGCAACTCCCGACCTGCTCCGGCGCGCGTCACCGCGGCGCAGCGTCCAGGCCAGGATCGGCGGCGTCAGCATCGTCGTGACGATCACCATGATCACCACCGCCGCGTTGGCATTGTCGCCGATCACGCGCTCGCCGCCAAGGGTCAACGAGCGGCCGATGCTGGCGAAGATCAGCCCGACCTCGCCCCGCGGAATCATGCCGACCCCGACCGACAGCCGGTCGAGGCCGCGCCCCAGGACCGCCAGGCCGCAGGCCTGTTTGCCAACCACCGCGGCGGCCGTCAGCACCACCGCAAACCCGAGCACCGCCGGGTTGGCGAAAGTCCGCAGGTCCACCGACATGCCCATCTGCACGAAGAACAGCGGCACCAGGATCGCCGCCACCGGCTCGACCAGTTCCTCGAGCCGGTGCGGCACGCCCTGCTGCCGGAAATCCTCGAAGTGAACCTCGTCGAGCAGCAAGCCCGCGGCGAAGGCGCCGACGATCGGTGCCAGGCCAACCACGCCCGCCAGGCCCGCCAGCAAGAAGCAGATGGCGAACGCGGTCACCACCAGCAACCCGTCACCCAGCAGCCGCGAAGCGATCCGGAAGACGCGCGGCGCCATCCAGCGGCCCAGCAGCACCGCCACCACCAGGAAGCCGACCGCCAGCCCGCAGATCCGGGCGATGCCCCATGCCGTCAGCGGCTCACCGCCACCCTCGGCGCCGATCATGCCGGCGACCACCGCCAGGATCACCAGGCCCATCACATCGTCGATCACCGCCGCGCCCAGGACGATCCGCGACTCGTCCTGGTTCAACCGGCCCAGCTCCTGCAACACCCGCGCCGTGATGCCAACCGAGGTGGCGCACAGCGTGGCGCCGATGAAGACATGGATCAGCGGGTGATGCGGCCCGCCCGGCAGCAACTGCTGCGACACGAAGAAGCCCAGCACGAAGGGACAGACCACCCCGACGGTGGCCACCAGCAACGACGACGGTCCGACCCGCAGCATTGCACCGATGTCGCTTTCGAGGCCGACCGTAAAGAGCAGCAGCACGACCCCGACCCGGGCCAGAATGTCGAGCGGCCCACCGTGCGCCAGGACGTCCTGCACCAGACCGCCCCAGGCTGCGAGCAGGCCGCCCTGGGCGACCGCGCTGGCGGGGGTGTGTCCCCAGAGCAGCAACGCATTGCCGCCGAGCACCCCGCCGATCAGCTCGCCGAGCACCGCCGGCTGGCCGCCCCGCAGGAACAGCGCCCCGCTGAGCTTGGCGATCACCAAGACCACCGCCAGCTCCAGCAGGACCGGCGCCACGGGGTCGCTGTAGCTGCCCTCGCCACCCGGTTCGGCGCCCCAGGCCACCGCGGCCGTCAGCAGCACGGTTGCCAGGAGCAGCCCGCGGCTCACACTCTGCGGGATTCGCACGACGTCGCCTCTCCTCTCACCCTTCCGGCGCTGGCGGAATCTGTTGCGCCGTCAGCCCGCCGTCGATCACCAACAACTGGCCCGTGACGTACCGTCCGGCCGCGCCGGCCAGGTAGACCGCCGCCTCGCCGACCTCATCGATCTGGCCGATCCGGCGCAGCGGTGCAGCCTGCTCGTAGTGCGCCCGCGCCGCCGGGCGCTGCGCCAGCCAACTGGTCAGCGGCGTGTCGATCAGCCCCGGCGCCAGCGCGTTGACGGTGAAGCCGAGCGGCCCCAGATCGATCGCCAGAGCCCGCGTCATCGCCGCGATGGCACCCTTGCTGGCGTCGTAGGCGACGCTGCCGCCCTCGCTCTGCAGGGCGTTGGCGCTGGCCATCAAGATCACCCGGCCGCCCTGCTCGTCGCGCTGGCGGCAGGCCTGCACGAAGGCCTGGGTGGTCAGGAACTGCCCCCGGACATTCAGCGCAAAGGTCTGGTCGAAGCGTGCGGCGGTCATCTCCAGGAAGTCGGTGTCGAAGAAGCTGCCGGCGTTGCAGACCAGGATGTCGACCTGCGGGAACCGCGCGAAGGTCGCCGCGACGACGGCCGCGTTGTCCGCCGGCTGGCTCATGTCGCCCGCGACGAACTCCGCTGCCACGTCGTAGCCACGCAGCTCGGCCAGCAGCGGCGGCACCGGGTCGGGGCGGCGGCCGTTCAGCATCACGTCGCAGCCCGCCCGCGCCAGGGCCCGGGCGAGGCCCCAGCCGAGGCCGTAGGTGGAGCCGGTGATCAGCGCCGCGCGGCCGCGCAAGTCGAAGGACGGGTGACTCATGCCGCGCTCCCACCCAGCCAGGCCAGCGGGTTGTGAACGGTCAGGGCCGCCTGCAAGTCGGTCGGCAGCGCCGCCAGCGCGGCGGCTTCGCGGGCCATGCTGCTGCGCAAGTCGTACCGCTCGACGCGGCCTTCGCCCGCGGCGGTCTGGGCCACGAAGCTGAAGTAGGGCGCGTCGCTGCCCCACAGCAGCTTCGCCGGATAGCGCTCGGCATAGGCCCGCAGCACGGCGCCGCAGTCGTGGTAGTCGACCGGCAGCCGGCGCTCCGGCGGGGCGGTGATCGGCGAGTCCTCCGCCGCCAGGTCGCAGTGAATGCAGAACGCCGAGACATCGGACCAGCAGTTCGGCAGGCTCGCCAGCCGGTCCAGCAGCACGGCATCCAGGCGCAGCGTGTGGGCAACATTGAACCGCAGTTGCGGCCACTGTGCGGCCACTTCCAAGATGTCGGCGGCCTGTGACCAGACGTCCGCGGCGTGGATCGAGCTGTGGATCAGCAGCGGCCAGTCGCGGTCGGCGGCCAGCTCCAGGAACCCGCTGCCGGGTAGCGCCGTGACCGGCGACTGGATGATGGTGCCCTGCATCTTCAGACCGGCGATGGGATACCGCGCAGCCAACGCGGTGATCCCCGCGATCTGCTCGGCGGCCTGCCGCGCCGGGTCGATCATCGCCAGCACCCGCACCCGCGGGGCGAGGTCGGGGAACAGGTCGTAGACCTCTGCCAGCAGCCGGTGATTCTCGAACTCGTAGGGGTACCGCGACCAGGGCACCGCGCACGGCGTGATCCGCCCCACCTGCAGGCCCGCCGGGTCGAGCGCGTAGTGGCTGACCATCGGAAAGACCACCACCCGGTCGATCCGCGCGGCGTCCAGATCGCGCAGCAGGTCGACCAACTGCTGGGCATAGGGGAAAGCCCCGGTCAACCAGTGCAGGTGCTCGACGCCGACATGCGTGTGGCAATCCCAGCGGAGGCTCATGCGGCACCGCCCGGCAGCGGCCAGGTGGCCTGTTCATCCAGCCGCCAGAGCGGCCGGCGGGCGTGCTGGTAGGTGAACCGCCGGTAGTCGGCCGGGGTGACGCCCGGAGTGTCGACATCGATCATCGCGGTGGCAATCGGCTGGTAGGCTGCGCGGTGCGCCAGGGCGCCCTTGCAGACCAGGATCCGCTGCCGCGTCGGCTCCAGGCCGACCGCCCGGAGCTGTTCCAGGTTCCAACTCGGCATCCGCCGGCTGGTCAGCACCAGATGCCCGATGTCGCACGCCAGTACAGCGGTCGTGCCCTGGTCGTCGACCAGCCCGTCACGCATCGGGCCACGGTTCCGGAAGACGCCGTCCGTGAGCGCCTTGACCCGCCCGGTCAGCGCCACCGGCGCGCCGTGCAAGGTGTCGCGGCGGCCACCGACCGGCAGGTCGAGGCTCCGTCCCACCCCGGCCCGGACGCAGGCTTCGACCGCCTGCGGGTCGGCCAGCAGCAGCACCGCCTCGCGGGCGCGCTGGGCGATCAGCTCCTGCAACAGGAAGGTCCCGTCCCCTGGCGTGCCGCCGCCGACGTTGTCACCGATGTCGGCCAGCACCACCGGCCCGCTCGGCGCGGCGAGGGCCTGCGCGACCGCCTCGGCGGGCGTCGGCAGATCCAACCAGAAGCGCGGCCGGCGCTCCCAGGCGGCCGCCGCGATGGCATCGGCCGCTTCCTGCGCCGCCGCCCGCGACCCGTTGGCCACCGCCACCGTCGCCAGCCCGAGGTGCGGCAGGTCGGCGTAGGCGAACCCGAAGGCCACCGAGGTGCTCAACAGCGCCCGCTCGGCACGCTCCTGGTCGGCCACCGCCAGCACCTCGGCGGCCGGCCCGCTGGCGGTCAGCATCGTCATGATGTGCGGCATCAGCGGCGGCTTGGCGATCGCGCAGACCGGCCGCACGGCGCCGCTGAGAGTGCGCTCCATCAGCCGCGCCGCCTCGACCCCACGCGCTCGGAGATCGACGTGCGGGTAGGTCCGGTAGCCGATCAGCGCGTCGGCCAGCGCGGCCATCCGCGGGTGCAGGTTGGCGTGCAGGTCGAAGGTGGCGATCAGCGGGATGCCCCCGATCACCTCGCGTACGGCCGCCAGAATCTGGGCATCGGCGTCGGGCACGCCCTCGGCGACCATCGCGCCGTGCAGCGACAGCAACACGCCATCGTAAGGGCCGCGGGCCCGCAGGCCGTCGAGCAGGTCGCCCAGCACGCGCTCGAAGCAGTCCCGCGTCAGCGGACCGAGCGGCCAGGTCCAGGCCACCGACACCGGCACGGACTCGAAAGAGCCGGTCAGAAACCCGGCCACCTCGCTGTCGGTGTCGGCCATCACGGCCGGGATCTCCTCGCCCCGCAAGAGCCGCGTCGTCTGGTAGTCCTCGTACTGCGTCAGCAACGGGTTGAAGGTGTTGCTTTCGTGAAACAGTCCCGCCAACGCCACGCGCATCGCATCGCTCCGCGGCGATTATCAAAGCCGCTTCGAGCCGCGTCAACCCCGCTCCGGCCAGGGTCGCAGGCGCTGGGGTCAGGATGAGTGCCGGGCGGGGTCGACCTCAGGCGTCGTGGCCGGGCTCGTCGGTTGGCACGGTCAGCCACCGGGCCAGCAGGAAGATCAGCGCCATCAGCGCGTAGCCGGCGGCCCACGGCCCGGCCGGGCCGAGCTTCAGGACGGTGTCGCCCGGCAGGTACTGGTAGCCGTGCATCAGCCCGGTCAACGACAGCAGCGCCGCCAGGCCGCACCACAAGGCCGCCAGGCCGAAACGCCGTTCGATCACCCCGACCGTCGCCGCGGCGAGGCAGGTGGCGGTGAAGATGAAGCCCTGCTCGAGCGCAAAGGCACCGCTGGCGAACAAGCCCTCGCGTTGTAAGGCCAGCTCGATGGCCTGCCCGAGCGGCCGGTCGACCCCAAAGCCGGCGGCGCGCAGGCTGCACTTCATGACAAACGCGGCGTAGGCCCCCAGGCCCGGCAGCAGGCCGACCACCACCGCCGGCGCGTGGTGCCGCGGGGTCGCTGCGAAGGCCTGCGCGGTCATCACGAGGCCGATCCAGACCACAATCACCATGCCCGCGTCGATGGGGACCGCCCAGGCGAGGTAGGAGAGCGTGCCGGTCAAGATCAGCAGGGTCAGCACCAGACCGGTCAGCACGCTGTAGCCGGCCCGTGCGCCGAGGGCTTTCCACCCGGGGTGACCGATGTAGATGGTGGTCGGGAAGCAGGACCCGCAGACGGCCGCGCTGAGCGTGCCCAGGCCATTGACCGCCAGCGCTGGCGCGGTCGGGTAGAGGTCACCGGCGGCCTCGGCCGATTCGATGTTCTGCAGTGAGCCGAGGACGTTGAAAAGGCCCATCGGCAGAATCACCGAGCAGTAGGTGGCGGCCTGCGACCAGTCGATGGCGAAGGCCTGCGGCAGGCAGAACTGCGGCAGGCTCAGCCCGACCGCGGCCGGGGCGGCCTGGTCGCGCAGCAGCCCGGTGGCCCAGGCCAGCGCCGTGCCCAGCAGCACGGCCACCAGCCCGCCGGGCAGCCCGCCCCGGAACCGCACCCGGCCAAAGTAGGTCAGCAGCACCACCGCCAGGGTGGCCAGGCCGACAATCGGCCGCGCGAAGGTCTGCAGCAGGAAACCGAGCGCGATGAAGGTGAGGGCAATCCCGGCGAGGGTCGACAGCAACGCGGCCCGGGGCGTGGCGCGGCGGACGCGTTCGGCGTAGAGCGCGCCGGTCAGCTCCAGCACGCCGGAGCCGACGCAGGCAAACAACCCCGCTCGCCAGGCGGCTTCGACGGGATTCGGATCGCCCGCGGCCTGCGCCGCCAGCTTCGCCGGCAGCATCACCAGAAAGACGTAGGCCACCACCGAGGGGGTGTTGATGCCGTACGGCAGCGCGCAGACATCGGTGCGGCCCGTCGCCCGGGCCAACTGCATCGCCTGCCGCGCGTAGTAGAGGTTGCCGACCAGCAGCGAGACCGCCACCCCGGGCATCACGCGCTGGTAAATCAGCTCGTTGGGGAACCCCAGCACGCCGCGGCAGAGCGTGTCGATCAGCAGGATCTGCACCAGGTTGTCGAGCGCCAGGCCGAAGAACCCGTCCAGGTCACCGCGCACGAACCACCGCATGGCTGCCTCCAAGCGGGTCGCTTCGCGCGCGGCGCGGCTAACCCTCCACCGCCGCCAGCGCCGACTGCACGGCCGCGTTCAGCCGGGGCGCCGTATCGGGGCCCAGCGACATCGTGCGCTCGTAGGCGTACCGCTCCAGCTCGAAGTCGTCGCGCCGCAGCAGGTAGCCGATCTCGTCGCCGGCCAGGCTGATCACGAAGCGGTGCCGGCGGCCCATCATGCGCTTCCAGCGGCGCACCAGCGCCGGCTGCGGCTCGCCGGGAATCGCCAGGAAGGTGGCCGGCCCGAGGCCCCAGGCGCTGACCCGGGTGAGGTGCTCCTCGCTGGAGTCGAACCCCCCGCGGAGCAGGCCTTGGGCGACCGCGGCGCGCAGTTGCGGACTGACCAGCGGCAGCGTCACCTCGCGGGTCGCCACCGCCAGGTCGGCGTGGTCGACAATCTCCTCAGCGGCCAGCAGCGCGGCGACGGCTTCGTCGGCGACCGCCTGGCCGATCCGGGCGGCCTCGCCGAGCGACTCGCTGGCCGCCGCCGGGGTCACCATCGCGCCGAGCGCGCCGTTCACGAAGATCGCCGGGCCGCCGAAGGTCTCTTCGACCCGCAGCCGCAGCGCGTGTGCGAAGTCGGAGCTGATCACGGTGCTGCGGTTGGTCAGCACCTCGGGGTGGCAGCCCCAGTTGATCAACGTCGCCACCCCCCGGCCGCCGACGGTGGCGACGTGCAGCGCGGCGACGTCCGGGTCGAGGCTCTCGGGGTCGCGCACATTGACTGCCGTGCGCGGCGGCTGGCTGATGCGGGCCAAGGTCAAGAGCGCCGGCTGCAGCGCCCCGAGGGCTAGCTTGACCGCCGCCGCCGCCCCATCGAGCAGCGTCGCCATGACCTCTGCGGCGACCCCGGAGGTCGCCCCGTCGGGCCCCCAGAGGCCCAGCGTGTCGGGCCCCGAGTGGGTATGTGTGGCGCAGACCAGCAGGTGCCCCGGCCGCAGGCCGACGCGCGACGCGACCTGATCGGCATCGACGCGCAGCAGGCCGAGGCAGTCGACGCTCACCAGCGCGACGGTCTGGCGCCCACAGCGCAGCGCCAGGGCGCGCGCCCAGAGCGGGTCGGCGACGCTGCCGGCGCGGCGGTTACGGCCGAAGCCGGCCAGCCAGCAACCCGGGTCCGGCGTCACCTCGACGGCCGCGGCCCCGGCCTGCAACGAGTGGTGCCGGGTGGCACCGGGTTCGCCCATTACTTGAACAACAGCCCGGGCACATCGAGCAGGAACTGAATGCGGTCGATCAGCAGCGAGAAGCGCCCCATCACGGTGCTGCCGAAAATGGCGCCGAAGGCGATCATCAGCAGCCAGCGCCCGAGCTGCGCGGTGCCGGCGACGGCCTTGTGGCCGTGGCGGAACGAGAAGAAGAAGTAGGCCATCACCGAGACCAGGGTGACTACGAAGACCAGGTTGCTGAAGACCTGGCCCCAGCTCACCGCAGCCGACGGCCAGAGCGGCACGAACGACGAGGTGACCTGCGGGAAGACCTGCGTGCTGAACCCGCGGAAGACCTGCCCGGCGCCCAGGCCGAACAACACGCTGATCAGGAAGCGGCTGAGCCAGGCATACTTCGGGAAGAAAACCGAGTAGAACAGCAGCGCCAGCAGCGGGGCAAAGACCCAGTACCACTGCCCCTCGCGGAGCGGCTGGTACCAGTTCGGTCCCAGGGCATCGTTCCAGGTCACGACCACCCCGTAACCGGCGGCGATGCCGATGAAGAGGTGCTCGAAGAAGCGGTAGAGGGCGTTCTCCTTGAAGACCACCGAGAGGATCGCGATGGTCGCCAGGGCGCCCGTCAGGGTGACCAGCAACTCGACGGTGCGGAGTTCCATGTCAGCCCTCCTCGCCCGCGACTGGCGGCGGTGCCGCGCCGACGCGTTTCTCGGCCCACACCGCCAGGTTGCCGATGACAATCAGGAACATCACCAGCAGGTGCCCCAGCGACTGCGACCCCATCCGCTGCAGCCCCTTGCCGCGCGGGTTGCCGAACTCGTCCTTGAACTCGGTCAACTGCTCAAACTGCGCCGCGCCGCCGAGCCCGACCAGCAACCCCTTGATCTGACCCGACTGCAGGTAGGGGTAGCGCTCCGGACCCATCACCGCGGTGCAGGCTTGGGCCAGCGTGATGTCACCCGAGCAGAACTGGATGTACATGTCGAGCAGCCCGCTGCCCGCGACGTTGTACAGCATGCCGACGTCCTTCAAGGTCCGGACGCCCTGCATCAGCGTGAGCTGCGCCACCGGCGTGCCGTTGATGTCTTCCTTGATGGTCCCCGGCAGGTCGGTCATCATGGCCAGCAGAGTCTTGTCGTAGTTCGGCTTGTAGCCCCAGTTGATCCAGTCGCGGCCGTACTCTTTCTGATGTTTGGCGGCCAGCTTGAAGGCCACCTGCTGCCCCAGCTTGGCGCCCTGCTGGGCGAACGAGACGATCGCGAACGGGCGGTTCTGGCGCATCAGGTAGTCCATCACCGTGGTCGTCAGCGGCTCGCACTCGCCCTTCGTGCCGGCCTCCCAGTCGCAGGTGATCACCACCAGCTTGCCAGGCGGCAGCTCGTCGATGGTCGTCTTGAGCTTCTTGGTCGCCGGCAACGGGACCATCTTGAGGGGCAGCGGGACCTTCAGCGGGACCGCCAGACAGAGCAACGTCAAGGCGGCGATCACCCGCCGGTCGATCTGCCGCAGCCGCACCAGGAAACGGAGCAGGGAGTCCATCGTCACATCTCCCGGAAGTAGCTGCCCTGTTCCAGGCTCAGCCAGACCCGCAGCGAAAGCGCGAAGCCACCGACCGCCGAGCCGAACAGAATGCCCCGGGCCGCCGCCGTGTTGGGGACGGTCAGCAGCCAGTTCTGGATGTTCTCGATGCGCAGCAGCGCCAGCGCATGGTCTTCGGGGATCCAGGCGGTCAGGGCCTGCCCGGCGGGCACCTGGCCGAGCATCACCAAGAAGGCGACCACCGTCATCAGGCCGGCCTCGACCGTGCGGATGCGGAAGGCACGGTAGGCGGCCGTCACGATGAAGAAGCCGAGCAGCGCGAAGGTGGTGGCATCGAGGGAGTTGAGGAGCCCGCGGAAGAGCACCTCAAACACCCCCGTCGCGAACGACACGCGGGTCGCGCCGTCCTCAACCGGCTGCGCCAGCAGCCCGAACACCAGCATCCCGAGGAAGCCCAGGAAGAAGGCCACGGAGTTGATGGCCCCGCCACCCCCGCGGGCCAGCCGCCGGCCGTGGACCATCACCAGATTGATGATCCCGAGGCCGATACTGAAGCCGCTGAGGACCAGCAGGAAGTTGCCGAGGGGCTGCACGTAGCCCTGCACCGGGTCCCAGCGCTCGGGACAGAAGAAGTCGAGGCTGTAGAACAGCCCGGCCAAGAAGGTGCAGACCACGGTCAGCCGGCGCCGCGCCGCCGAGTTGAGCTTCTGGAGCACCGCCAGCACGCCGCAGAAGGCGAGGATGCTGGCCAGCACCGCGAGCCAGAACCAGACGCCAGTCAGGGGGCAGAAGAGGTGCTCGGAGAACCACGTCTGGAACAGTCCGGTGACGACTTGCGGTTGATCGCCCATCAGGCCCCTCCCGGCTTCAAGAACTGGGCCAGCAGATTGGCTTCCTCGCCCTGCACCAAGGTCAGCAGCAGACCGAGCACAATCAGGACCAGCAGCGTCAGCTTGACGTAGTCCTGACCCACCAGACTGCCGGTCAGCACCGGCTCCCGGCTGAGCAGCGCGGTGGTGGCGTAGTACTCTTCGCCGAGAATGGTGTAGTCGCAAGTCGCCAGGAAGAAGGGGATCTGGTTGCTGTCGGGGGTGGCCGCGATCTGCACCGCGCCGACGGCCTGGCCGTTCTCGGCCATCACCAGCGACTCGGCGGCGAAGGTGCCGAAGAAGAAGTTGGCGCCGACCTGCTCGCGGTGCATCAGCCCAACCACGCCCGCCGCGTAGGCGAACTGGGCGTCGGAGAGGAACCGGATGTCCTGGGCGTTGAAGGCCTCCTCGGCGCCGACGGCGACATGGGCCTCGCGCTGCACCTCTTCGATCACCGGGATCAGCATCGCGCTGACGGTGGGCACAATGACTCGCGTCCGGAAGCGTGCCGCGAGCTGGGTGACGTGCCCAATCACGCTGACGGCCTGCAAGGTGGTGATGTCGACCCCGCCGAGGCCGATGCTGAAGAGCACCGGCCGGCCGAGCTCGACGGCGCGGCCGACGACCTCCTCGATGGCGTCGATCCCCGGCAGGCGGCGGATGAACAGCTCCCGGCCCCGTTTGGCGCGCTGGATGTTGAGGATCACCAGCAGCGCCAACAGCGGCAGCAGGATCCGGGCGGCGGCATTGGCCGTTTCCATCAGGCGGCCCTATCCTCTCTGGCGAGTGCTTCGAGGCGGTCCAGGAAGGCCTCGAACAATACTGGATCTTGAAGCATTGCGGCCAGCTCCTGACAACGCTGCAGCCCTAGCAACGGCGCGATCAGCGGCGTCCCGGCGAGCACGGCGTGGGCGGCGATGTTGCGCACCGGGCGGTGCAACTCGAGCGCGAAGACCGTCGGCACGACCAGCCCGCGTTCGGCGACCCATTGCGCCGCGCTCTCCAAGGGGGCTGGCAGGACGGTGGTCACGGGGCCACCTCCGGCCAGGTGCGGCGGGCGGTGGCGTGCTGCGCAACCAGCGTCCGAACCTGCTCGGCGTGGTGGCCCCAGAGCAGCAGCAGCCCCCGCGGCAGGACCCGCGACGGGCGGCCCTCACGGCTCAAGAACAGCCCGTCGGGTCGCTCCCAGACCGAGGCGACCTGTTCCCAGGTGAGTTCGCGTCGGCCGCCCCAGCCGTCGCGCCGGGCGCCTGTGGCGGTCAGGCGATAGACCGCGGGGAGCAGGAAATCGCCCGCGGCCAGGAGCACCGCCGCGGCGGCGATCAGGGTGTAGAGTGGGTGGCCGAAGGCCAGTTGGACGGCGACGCTGACAAGGCCGCCGTAGAGCACGGTGCCGACCACCGCCAGGGGTCTGCGGCGTGCCGGATGGACCACCCATTCCAGCAGCACCGGCTCCGCAGGCAGCGCAGTGGCAGTGTCAGTCGGATCGCGCTCCACCAGACCAGAGCACCTCGTCGGCGGCCGGATTGTACCGCGTCGGCGGCGCCGCTGTCAAACCGGAGTGCGGCGTGGGCGGTGGCGGTTGTCCGCCCGCCGGACGCGCTTGACGCGTCCCCTGCCGGGCGCCACACTGGCGGCATGGTAGGCCGCTTACCGAGGATGTGCTGCGATGATTGAAAAACGCCCGCCCGCGGTGCTGCTGGCGGCAGCCTGGCAGGTGCTGCTGGGCGTGACCTGGCTGGTGCAGGCCTTCCGGCTGGACAGCCCGATCTTTCTAATCGCCCTCTGCATTTGGGCGATCTACCACCTGGCCACGGCGGTCGGCCTCTACCAGTTGCAGGAGTGGGCGCGCCGCCGGGCGGTGCAGATGGCGGTCTTCGACATTCTCGGCGTGCTGCAGGGCCTGCTGGCCTATCCCTCGCCGTTCGGCGCGCTGGTCACGCTGGGCATGCCGATCTACACGCTGACCGTGCTCAACGACCCCGCGCTGAAGCAGCGCTTCTCGTGAGCCAGCGCCGCCAGCGGGCGTAACGCGGCCGTCAGGCGGCGTTCAGAGCTTCGTAGGCCGTGGGCAGCAACGCCGCGCCGGGGGCCGGCGTACCGCATGTGTGGCGGGCGATTCCGCCGCGGGAGGTGTCCGATGGGGTCGCTCGTGTCTAGTCTGCGCCGCCTGGTCGGGGCGGTCGGGGTGCTGGTCCTGACGCTCGGACCGGCCCACGCCGTGCTGCCACCGCTGGTCGATCACACCTTCGACGACGGCGAGCGGAAGGTCGAGCTGAAGGTCCCGGCGAGCTGGACCGTGCAGGCGGCCGGCAACGGGCTGCAGGCCTGGAAGGACCCCGCGACCGACCTCTTCGGCGCGGCGGTGCTGAGCTTCCACGAGTATGACAAAGCCCCCACCCCGGACGCCTTCCTGGACGGCGCGCTGGCGACCTTGGCCAAGCAGTACAGCAACTGGAAGGTGATCGCCCGGGTGAAGCCCAAGGACCGCCCGCGGGTGCGCCTGGCGACCGTCGGGTTCAGCCTGTTCGGGTTCCCCTGCCGCGGCTATGTGATGGCCGTGATCGGCCAGGAGACCGGCACGCTGGGCTTCTGCTACGCCGAGACGGTGGCCGCGCGGCAGCAGCGGCTGGACGAGCTGGTGCAGTTGCTGGTGGCCGGCAGCTACGGCGCCTACCCGGTCCGCGGCGAGGCCGACAGCGAAGGCGCCCAGGCGCAACAGCAGGCGATCGAAAAGCTCTACGGCGGTGCCAGCAAGGACTTCCAGGAGCTGTGGGACGAGTTGGGCAAGGACAAGTCCCTCGATGCCGACTTCCTGGGCCAGGCTGGCACCGATCAGCCGGCGCTGCGCAACCTCAAGAACTTCCTGGCGCAGTACCTGCCGAGCCGGCCGCGCGAACGCGTCAAGGACCTCAAGGTCTACTGCGTGCCGACCACGATCTTCAACGCCCAGGCGCTCGGCCGCAACGAGTCCGGGCCAGGCTTCGTGGTCTTCTACACCGGCCTGACGCGGCCGTTCCGGTTCCTCGCTCAGCACTACTGCCATCTGCGCGCCAAGGGCCTCCCGCCGGCGCAGCTCAGCGAGCCGTTGGTCAGTTACAGCGAACGGCTGGCCGAGGCCGTCTTGAAGCAGACGGCGCTGCCGCCGCCCGGCGCGGTGAATCTCGCCAACGACGCCGAGTTGGCGCGTTACGAGAAGACCTTCTACTCGATGATCGGCCTGGTGATGGCCCACGAGATGGCGCACTACTACTCGCGCCACGGCGAGTCCGGGCAAGATCCCAGCGACCCGTTCAGCGTACAGCAGCGCGAGATCGACGCCGACGCCGCGGCCATCGCCAACATCCAGAGCGTGGCCGATGGCACGACCGACGTCTGGGAAGGCGGCGTGATCCACGCCTTCGGCTTCCTGGCGACCGTCGACAACGTCGCCAAGAAGCTCAGCGGCGAGAAGCGGACCGAGCCGGAGTACACCCGCTCGCATCCGCTGGGCACCACCCGGTTGAAGTTGGCGACCGCCAAGCTGGGCGTCGACGATTACCAGATGCGCAACGACCCCTGGACGCAGAGCAAGATCCTCGAGACCAGCGACTCCGGGGTGGTGGTGGTCGGCGGCACTGGGGCGAAGGCTGGCGCGGCGGGCACCTTCAAGCATCCGCAGTCGGGGGTGGTCTTCACCTTCCCCGAAGGGTGGGCCGGGCAGTACGACCCCGACAGCAATGTCCTGACCATCCGCTCCCAGGGCGGCGACAACTTCCCGCTGGCGCTGTATAGCTGCGGCGGCGAGTACTCCTCGCCGAAGGCGGTGACGCAGGAGATCCTGGGCGAGCTCAAGAAGAGCGCGCAGGGCTTCCAAATCACCCAGGATGCGCCCTTCGACAGCGGCAATGCCAACCTGAAGGTCCACCTGACGATCGCCAACGGCAAGTTCCCGGCCGGCGACCTGGCGGCGGTGGTGCTCGGCATCCGCTCACCGAAGCTGTACCACGGCGTGCTGCTGATGACTCCGCCGAAGCGCCTGCAGCAAGACCTCGCGGCGTTCGACAAGCTGATCACGAGCATGCAGTTCGGCAACTGACGGGACGGTGGCGGGATGCGGTGGCTGGCCATCCTGGCGGTGTGGATGCCCCTCGCCACGGCGGCGGTCGAGGCGCCTCCGGAACGTGAGGTGGCGGCGCTGTTCCCGAAACCCGGGGCCAGCGTCGCCGCCAGCCTGCCGGCGGACCTGGCCGGCGACGGGCGGCCGCGCCTGGCAGTGGTCTGGCGGACGCCGCTCCCCGGCACCTGGCGACTCGGCCTGCTGGAGCCCGTCGCGGGTGGCCGCTGGCGGCTCGAAGGCGGCCAGGTGAAGACCTTGCCGATCAGCTCGCTGGGCGACCTCGCGGCTCGCGACTTGACCGGGGACGGCCGACCCGAGCTGCTGGTGCGCGGCGAGTTGGAGGGTTCGGCCGGCGTCTTCCTGCTGTTCGGCTGGCGTGACGGCCGGCTGGCGACGCTGCTGGAGCTGCCCACAGTTTGGCCCGGCGCGCAGCTCGAAGTGGCCGACATCGACGGCGACCGCCGGGCGGACCTGATCTTGCAGACCGCCGACCCGACCGTCTGGGACGCCGCCGCCGGGATCCTCGACTACGCCTGCCAGCCGTTCATTTTCACCGGTCAACGCTTCGAGCCGTGGCTCTGGGCGGCGCCGACGGGACCCGCCGGCGAGCTGCTGGCGAAGTCGCGCCGGCTGGCTGACGGACACCTTTGGACGGCCGCCGAGGCCGCCTCCGAGCAGGCCCTGGCGCTCGACCCGAACCCCGCCACACGGGCCGAGCAGTGGCGCATCGCGGCGCTCGCCGAGCGCTTCCGGGAGCAGTACGAAGGTCGCGACCAGAACGCCTCGGAGCCGGGCGAACAGGTCGGCAACGCGGTCTGCGCGCTACTGGCCGGCGAGCACGCCGCCGCCGTCCGGCACCTCTTGCCGTTCGGCGACCCAAACGCGCTGCCGCCCGGCTGGGAGCCGCCCTGGAGCTACGCCCGCAAGGTTCTCGAAGCCGCCCTGGCGGCTCAGCCGAAGCTGCTGGAAGACCGTTGGGTACAGTTCCTGCGGGGTGTCGCGCTGCTCGCCTGCGGGCAACAGAGCGAGGCGCGGCTGGCCTTCTTGCGGGCCCGCAGCAACTGGCCGCAGCCAGGCGAGCTGGCTCGCTGGGCCGTCGTCGGCCGGCGCGGCGCGGGGCTCTACTTCCTGGGGCCCGACAGCCTGCTGCGCTGCGTCGAGGTCGGGCCCGATGGCCGGCCGCGCTTCCCGGTGCAGACTTTCGACCAGCTCGGCCCCTTGCGCTCGGTCGCCGCGACCCCGACGGCGGCGGCCTTTGCGCTGGTGCCTGAAGCGGGCGACCGGGTGCTCTGGCAGAGCCCCGACGGCAGCCTGCGCCCACTGCTGCAGGGGCCGTTCCTGAACCTCACCGCGACGGCTGTCTCGCCCGACGGGCAGTTCCTGGCGGTCGACTCGGGCACCGCCGCGATCCGGCAGTTGCACCTCGTCGAGATCGCCAACGCCCGCCGCCTGGCCACAATCACTTACGCCGGCGGCTTCGCCTGGGCGCCCGACAGCAAGGGCCTGGTGGTGGAGGTGCAGCGCCCGGTCGAGCCGCCGCTGCCCTGGGAAGACGGCGGCACGCGCGACCTGCGGCTGATCGGCCTGGCCGGTCAGGAGCTCGGCCGGCTGGCCGACGGCGATGCCAGCAGCGTCTGGGCGGTCGAGGGCTGGGACGACGCGGGACGGCTGCGCGTCGTGCGGACCCTCTTCAAGCGCCAGCCCGGCTCGCTCGACGCCCGCATCAGCGCCGTGCAGCGCCGCCTGCTGGACCCGCGCACCGGCCAGAGCAGCCTGCTCGCCGGACCGGCCCCGGCCGAGTCCGATGCGCAGCTCCTGGCGCGTCTGTTGAGTGTACCGGTGGATCGGGTCGAGTTGCCGGAGAACCTGGCGCATCCGTTTCTGCTGCCGTTCCGCCGCACCGTCACCCGCGGCGCCGAGCTGTGGCTGCTCTGCCGCGACTACGGGAGCAGCCCCTTCCGGGTCGGCCTTTGCCCGCCGCTGACCGAACCGCTGGTGGCCAGTTGGGGCGCCCAGCCGGGGGATGCCCCGTGAGCCCCGCGGCGGCCGCCGCCCGGCTCTGGGAGCAGGCGCAGCCGGCGCTGGCGGCCGGCGACCCACTGGCCCTGCGCGGCGCCGTCGCCGCCGGGCTGGGCCTGCTGGGGTTGCTGCTGGCCCCGGACGAACCCGCCCTGGGCCTCTTGCAGCGCCTCCTGAGCGACCTCGCGGCGCGTGAGGAAAGCCCCGAACGGGCTGCCGCGGTGACCACGCTGGTGGTCGTGCGGCAGGCGCTGCCGGACGAGGAGACCCAACAGGTCGCGGCGGGGATCTTCCGCGAAGGCGAGGAAGACGGCGCCCTGCCGCGGCCGGTGGCCCGCCTGGTCGCCGCCGCGCGGCTGCTGCTGCTGCTGGCCGGCTGGTGCGACGAACCGCGGCAGTGCGCCGCGGCGATCGGCCGCGCCGAGGCGGCGGCCCGCGGTTGTCGCGATGAACAGACCGCCGACGCCGCGCTGAGCCGGGCGCTCGACCTGCTGGCGGCCGTCCTCGGCGCCGGGCCGGCGGTGGGGGCGGTCGACCTGGGCCGCGGACTGCGCCGCCTCACCGACCTCGTCGCGACGCTCGCCGCCACGCCGCCAACGCCTTGAGCGCCTGGCGGGCCGTGGCGCACTGCGGCGCGGTCCAGGGCCGCCCGCTCCACCGGCCCCAGGTGATCTGGTCGACCAGTGGCAGCAGCAGCTCCGCCGGGACGCCCGCCTCGCGGACCAGCCGGCGGGCCCAGGCCAGCTCGGTCTCATGCCCGGCCCGCGGCCCTTGGCGCGCCAGCAGGCGCTGCAGCCGCTCCCAGACGCGGTGGGCGCGGCGGTCGCCGTAACGCCGGTACCGCGGCCGGCGCGCCAGGCGCCACAGCAGCAGCAGCGCCGGGCCGAGCAGCAGCAGCGCCGGCAACACCCAGCCCGGCACCTCGCGCCACAGCTCGGCGATTCGTCCGTAGAGTCGCGCCAGGGCGCTGATCTCCTCGCTGGCGCGGTCGGTGGCGTCGAACGGCTGCCAGCCTTGACCTTCGATCCAGGCCTCGGCCCAGGCGTGGGCGTGTTTCTGACGGACCACCCAGGTGGTGCCGTCCGCCGCCAGCTCGCCGCTCGTGTAGCCCTCGACCACCCGAGTCGGCAGCCCGGCGGCGCGCCCCAGCACCGCCAGCGCGGCGGCGAAGTGGCGGCACCAGCCGGCGGGCATCTCAAACAGGAAGTAGTCCACCGCGTCGACCTCGGCCGGCACCGGGTCGGGCCGCAGGGTGTACAGCTTGTGGTCGCCCAGCCAGTTCAGCAGGGCGTTCATGCGGGCCTGGTCGCTGCCCCGTCCGGCGACCCGCCGGGCCAGCTCAGGCACCCGCGCGGGCAGACTCGGCGGCAGCTCCAGGTACCAGTCGCGGCGCTCCGCTCGCAATGGCGTCGGCCGCCAGGTCGGGTCGTCCGGTTCGCTGGCCCAGAGTCGGTAACCAGTCTGCGGACGGAGCGTGTCCCAGTTGAAGACCACCCCCTGCTGGCTGAGGTAGAGCCCTTGCGAATCGACCTCCACCGCCTGCAGACAGGGCACGCTGAAGATCACCTGGCTCGGCTGCGCCAGCAGCACCTCATAGGTGATCTGGCGGTCGGCCGCTGGCAGCGGGCCCGCGGTGAGGCGGTAGCGGCCGGCCGTATCGCGCCGCAAGAGGCGCTGCGGCGCCCGCCGCCGGAACCAGCTCCGGCCGTCGTAGACGCTGAACACGGTCTGGCGCCACAGCGGCGCCCGCCCGCCGCGCCAGCGCAGCACCTCCTCCTCGCCCCGCGCCGCCGACCGGCCGACGATGTCGAGACTCCGCGGCAGGCGGCCGTCTTGGGTCGTCACCTGCTCGAACCAGTCCGCGGCCCGGGCGATCAGGCTGCTGCGCGTGGCGTCGACCAACCCGCCGCGCAGGCCGGCCGCGCTGAGTGCCACGCTCAGCAGCAAAGCCCCGAGCGCGACCCCCACACCGAGCCCGCCCAGGCTGCGCAGCTCCAGCAGCACCGGCTCGCCTGGCGGCTCGGCGACCACCAGGTCGGCCCGCCCGACGAGGCGGCGCTGGCGGTAGTGCAACAAGATGAAGAGCGCGCCAGCGGTGTAGGGGATCAGCCAGCCGACCACCCGCCGGTCGGGTTCCAGCAGCGACAGCAGGATGAACTGCGCCAGACTGAAGCCGGTGGTCAGCAGCACGTCGAAATCGCTCACCACGGTGAGGGCGCGGAACGCCGCGATCCAGGCGATGCCGCGCACCAGGTAGACCACCAACTGGCCGTCGATGCCACGGCTGAGCAGCCATTGCAGCGAGAAGATCTGGCTCCAGCCGGCGGCATCGCTGGCGTACAGCAGGGCCGTGCTGGCGAGCGCCGCCAGCGTCACGCCGGTGTTGAGGACGACCCGCGAGTAGGGTCGGCCGCTCAGCCAGCGCGCGAAGCCGAGGCCGCCGACGGTCAGCAGCACAGCCGCGGGCGCCGCGCTGGCGAGCCCCCCGAGCTGCCGCCAGCCGCAGCCGAGCGGCGCCGTGGCGACCAGCAGGACCGCCCAGTAGAGCGCCGGATCCGGACGGCGGCCGAGCGCTTCGCGGTTCATCGCCGGCCTTTCCCGTGGTACCGCAGCAGTGCCCCGAGGTCGTCGCCCGGACGCACCGCCACGACGCCCACCGCACTGCCCGCCAGGGTCCGCGCCAGTTCCGCCGGCGCGCTGCCCGGCGGGGTCACCAGCACCACCAGGGCCTCCAGCCGACCGGCCCCGCGGTGCCGCCCGAGCCAGGCCGCCAACGGCCCGTCGCCAGCGGCGGTGACGACCACCAGCAGTCGCTCATCGACCAGCTCGGGCTGCCCTTCCAGCAGGTCGACCAGCGCCACGGTCCCGGCTCCGTCGGCTTGGGCGAGGGTGTCGAGCAACGGCCAACTGGACTGCCCGGGTGCCAGCACTTCCTGGAGCGGACCCTGGTCGTGCGCCAGCAGGCGGCTGCGGAACCCGAGCTGCTGCAGTCGCAGCAGCACCGACGCCGCGGCGCTGAGGCAGGTCTCCAGCGAGCCCTGCGGCCCGCTGCCCCAGTGCGTCGTGGCCGCCAGATCGAGCGCCACCGTGGCGGTCTGGGCCGCCGGGCGGTCGTACTCGCGGATCTGCAGCCGGGTCGTCCGCGCGGTGGCTTTCCAGTCGAGGTGGCGCAGGTCATCGCCGGGGGCGTAGTCGCGCAGGCCCCGGAAGTCGAGCCCCTGGCTGGCGCGGGCCGCCTGGGTGGCCTGCCCGCCCCAGGCCCCATCGCCGTAGAAGTGCGGCAGGGGCACCGCGCGCGGGTGGACCAGCACTTCGCGGACACTGCGGTCGAGCACGCGGGTCAGCTCAAACAGGCCCAGCGGGTCGCTGGCGGTGGCGGTTAGCGGTCCCAGCCGCGCGCGGCCACGTTGCGCCAGCAGCCGGGGCGGGGTCACCGCCAAGGTCTGGCCGCCGGCCAGCCGGCGCACCAGCACCTGCCGACGGATGCTCGGCTGGCGGCCGTGGTTGACCTGGTCGACCAGCTCCAGATTGGCCTTCGCCCAGGCGCCCAGATTGCGAAGGGTGTAGTCCAACGGCCAGGCGTCGCCCGCGGTCAACCGCGCCGGCAACGCGGCCCGGCGGGCTCGCAGGCCAATCGCACCGAGTTGGGCCTGCACCCGGGAGACCAGCCAGAGGCTCGCCGTCAGCCCGAAGATGGCGTACAGCGCCGGCCGGTCGTTGGCCGCGGCGACGACGTAGAAGCAGAGGCTGCTGAGGGCCAGGTACCAGGTCTTGCGCTTGCGCACAGCGGTTCTCAGGGCGCCGGGCGCCGCGCCAGCAGGTCGCGGATCACGGTCTCCCCGCTGCGGCCATCGCGCCAGGCCGACGGGTCCAGCAGCAGGCGATGCCCCAACACGCTCGGCGCCAGCTCGGCCACGTCGTCCGGCCGGATGAAGTCGCGGCCGTCGATCAGCGCCGCCGCCCGCGCCGCCGAGGCCAGCGCCAGGGCCGCCCGCGGGGAGGCTCCCAGCCGCACCTCGGGCTGCCCGCGGGTCGCTTCGACGAGGTCCAGCAGCCACTCGCCGACTGGGTCCGGAAGGCGCACGGTGCGCACCTGTGCCTGCGCCTCGACGAACTCGGCCGCGCAGGTGACCGGCTGCACCGCGACGCTCGGATCGTCGTCCGGGGCGCGCTCCAGCAGCCGCCGTTCGTGGCTGCGACCGGGGTAGCCGAGCCGCAGCCGCATCATAAACCGGTCGAGCTGCGCCTCGGGCAACGGGTAGACGCCCTCCATTTCGACCGGGTTCTGGGTCGCCACCACCAGGAACGGCCGCGGCAGCGGGTAGCGCTCGCCATCGACCGTGACGGTCTCCTCGGCCATGCTCTCCAGCAGCGCCGACTGCGTCTTCGGCGAGGCCCGGTTGATCTCGTCGGCCAGCAGGACGTTGGCGAAGATCGGCCCGCGCCGGAAGCGGAACTCGCTGCGCTGCTGGTCGAACAGCGTCACCCCGGTGACATCGGCCGGCAGCAGGTCGGGCGTGAACTGCACCCGCTTGAACTCGCCGCCCAGGCTGCGCGCCAGCGCCTTCGCGAGCATCGTCTTGCCGACCCCGGGGACATCCTCCAGCAGCACATGACCGGCCGCCAGCATCGCCACCAGGGTTTGGCGCACGACTTCGGTCTTGCCGTAGATCACCTCGTCTACGCGCGCGATCACCTGGCTGGCCAGGAGCGGAACGTCGATCATCGCAGCCGCCTTCCGTGCTGCCATACTGTGACCCGCCGGGCCGCGCTGCCAACGGCGGGCCGAGTCCTGGGGCGCGCCGCGACAGCGCGGCCGGCCGGCGAGCGTTGCCACCTCCCGGCAGCGGTGCTATACTGCCAAGGTTGTTTCGCCGGGAGACCGTGCCGGTGTACCTGCTGGTCGAAGAGGCGATGAGCCGTCCGGAAGCCTCCTGGACCGCCGCCTTCGACGAGCTGGTCGACCTGGAAGGCGATGGCTCCTGGGGTGGACGCGCGCATGGTGAGTTGCAGGTGCTGCTGGCGGGAGCCCATCTCCGCCTGGCCGGCGACCTCACCGCGGCGGTGCCACGCGAGTGTGATCTGTGCCTCGGTTGGTTCCTCGAGCCACTGCTGTTGCGGATCGAGGAGTTGGTGATCATCGGCGAGGGCGGCCTGGAGGCCACCTTCGACGACGATGCCGAGGTTTGGAGGGTCGGACCGGAAGGCCGGGTGAGCGTTACCGAGATCGTGCGGCAAGCGATGCTGTTGGAGTTGCCGACGCGCGCGGTATGTGAAGCCGCCTGTCCGGCGCGCGAGCAGCACCTGACCGTGTTGACGACAGCGTCGGCGGTTGATCCGAGATTGGCCGTGCTGCGCAATCTGCTTCAAGCGGAGGTCGAGGACGATGGCAGTCCCGAAGAGGAAAGTCAGTAAGGCGCGACATCGGAAGCGCCACGCGCATTGGAAGGCCGGCGTGGTGCACACGGTGCGCTGCAAGCAGTGCAGCCGGCAGCACCAGCCGCACGCGGCGTGCCCGTACTGCGGCTACTACAAGGGTCGTGAAGTGACCACGCCGTGGGTCAAGACCGACGACTGAGCGCAGCCGGACCGCGGAGGGTCTGATGCGGATCGCGGTCGACGCGATGGGCGGGGACCACGCGCCACGGGAAATCGTCGCCGGTTGCCTGGCCGCGGCGAGCGCCTACCCCGACACCCAACTGCTGTTGGTCGGCGACGCGCCGGCGCTCACGGCCTTGTTGCCGCGTCCGGCGCCGGCCAACCTCGCGGTGGTGCCGGCTGACGGCGTGATCGAGATGCACGACGACCCGGCGCGGAGCATCCGGCAGAAGCCGGACAGCTCGCTGGTGCGGGCGATGCAACTGGTCGCCGCGGGCGAGGCGGACGGCTATTTCAGCGCCGGCAACACCGGCGCCGTGACGGCCGCCGCGACGCTTCGTCTGGGGCGCATTCCGGGCGTTGCCCGGCCGGGCATCGCCACCCTCTTGCCGGTCCGCTGCGGCCACACCATCGTCTGCGATGTCGGCGCCTGCGTCGACAGCAAGGCCGAGTGGATCGTGCAGTTCGCGATCATGGCCAGCCTTTACGCCAGCGAGGTCGAGCACCTGCCGCAACCGCGGGTTGGGCTGCTGAGCATCGGCGAAGAGGCCAGCAAGGGCGACAAGCAGACCAAGCAGGCGCACGAAATGCTGTTGGAGGCCGGCCTCAACTTCGTTGGCAATGTCGACGGCAAGGACTGCTTCCGCCACGCCGCCGACGTCATCGCCTGCGACGGGTTCGCCGGCAACCTGCTGCTCAAAGTCGCCGAGGGCGCCGCGGAGTTCTTCGTCGACCTGACCCGCGACGCCTTCACCAGCAGCCTGCTGGCAAAGCTGGGCGCGCTGCTGGTGCGGCCGGCCCTGCGGGGCATGAAGCGGCGGATCGACTACAGCGAGTACGGCGGGGCGTTCCTGCTGGGGGTCAAGGGGCTGGTCGTGATTGGCCACGGCCGCAGCAATGCGAAAGCCGTGCAGAACGCGCTGCGCCGCACCCGTGAGGGGATCGAGCAGCGCCTGGTGGCCCGGCTCTCCGAACGGTTCGCGGCGGTGGCGCCGGCGGCTGCGGGAGCCTGACGGCGGTGGCGCAACGATGACCAAACCACGGCCGGTCGGGATCGCGGGCAGCGGCTTCGCCGTGCCGCCGCGGCGCCTGACCAACGACGAGTTGGCGCACCGCGTCGACACCAGCGACGAGTGGATCCGCAGCCGCACCGGGATCGCCGCCCGGCATGTCCTCAGCGACGGCCTGGAGACCAGTGACCTGGCCGCCCAGGCGGCCACCGCCGCCTTGGACCAGGCCGGGCTCGCGGCCGCCGCCGTCGACGCAGTGATCGTCGCGACGGTGTCGGCCGACATGCCTTTCCCAAACGCCGCCAACCTGGTGCAGGCCAAGCTCGGCATCCCGCCGGTGCCCTGTTTCGATCTTGGCACCGCCTGCGCCGGCTACATCTACGGCCTCTCGATGGCCGCGCTGCTGATTCAGGCCGAGCGCGCCGAGACCGTGCTGCTGGTCGGGGCCGATGCCCTCAGCAAGCTGCTCGACTGGGACGACCGCAGCACCTGCGTGCTGTTTGGCGATGGCGCCGGCGCGACGGTCTTGCGGCCCTGCGAGGCGGGCTACGGCCTGCTGGGCTGGAACCTCGGCGCCGACGGCACGGGCGGTGAATACCTCAAGGTAGCCCCCCGCGCCGACGCCCCCGGCGGGCCGCGGTACCTCCAGATGGCCGGCCGCGAGGTCTTCAAGTTTGCCGTGCGGATTCAGCCGCGGACCTGCCAGGCCGCCCTCGACGAGGCCGGGATCACCGCCGAGCAGGTCGACTGGCTGATTCCCCACCAGGCCAACATCCGGATCATCGACGCCGCGGCGCGCGGGTTGGGGATTCCGATGGACAAGGTCTACGTCAACGTCGACCGCTACGGCAACACCTCGGCGGCGTCGATCCCCCTGGCTTTGGCCGAGGCGGCCGGGCAGGGGCTGTTCAAGCGCGGCGACAACCTGCTGCTGGTCGGCTTCGGGGCTGGCCTGTCGTGGGGCGCCGCGGTGGTGAGGTGGCCTTAGGTGATCGCCCTCCTGTTTCCCGGTCAGGGCTCGCAGACTGCCGGCATGGGCGCCGACCTGGCGGCGCAGCTGCCGGCCGTGCGCGAGCTCTTCGACGAAGCTGACGCGGTGCTCGGTCGGCCGCTCAGCCGGCTCTGCTGGGACGGTCCCGACGACGCCCTGAAACCGACCGAGATCGCCCAGCCAGCGCTCTACACGGTCGGCTACGCGGCCTGGCTGGCGAGTCGCGACCGCCTCGGGCAGCCGGCGCTGCTGGCGGGGCACAGCCTCGGCGAGTACACCGCCCTGGCGGTCGCTGGGGTCTTCGACTTCGCCACTGGCCTGCGCCTGGTGCGGCGCCGCGGCGAGCTGATGCGCGACGCCGCAGCGGCCACCGCGGGCGCGATGGCGGCGATTCTGAAGCTGTCCGACGAGCAGGTTGGCGCCCTCTGTGAGGCGGCCGACGGGGTGGTCGTGCCGGCCAATCTCAACTCGCCGGGCCAGGTCGTCGTCTCCGGTGAGGAGGCCGCTGTCGAGGCCGTGATCGTCGCGGCCAAGGCGGCCGGCGGACGCGGGGTGCGGTTGCCGGTCAGCGGGCCGTTCCACTCGCCGCTGATGGCCCCAGCGGCGGCGGCGCTGGCCGCGGAGCTGGCGCAGGTCGAGTTCCATGACGCCACCGTGCCAGTGGTTCAGAATGTCACTGCGACGGCCACCACCGCGGCCGCCACGCTGCGGGCCAATCTGGCGTGGCAGGTCACCGGCAGCGTCCGCTGGACGGCGACCGTGGCGGCCCTGCAAGCCGCCGGGGTGACGCAGGCCGTCGAGTTGGGACCGGGCAATGTGCTGGCCGGGCTGGTCGGCCGGAGCGCCCCCGGGCTGGCGGTCCGCAGCGTCGGCGACTGCGCCGGGGTGGCGGCGCTGGACGAGTTTCTGCGAGGTGCGCGGTGAGTGAACTGGCAGGTCAGGTGGCCTTGGTGACCGGCGCCGGCCGCGGGATCGGCAAGGCCATCGCCGCGGCGCTGGCGCAGGCCGGGGCGCAGGTGGTGGTGAACAACGTCTCGCCCGAGCGCAACGCGGCGGTGGTCGCCGAGTTGGTGGCCGGCGGGGGCGGCGCGGTGGGGCAGGTCGGCGACGTTTCCGACCCGGCCATCGCCGAGGCTTGCGTCAAACTCGCGATGAGCACCTGGGGCCGGCTCGACATCGTCGTGAACAACGCCGGCGTGACCCGCGACGGGCTGATCGCCCGGCTCAGCGATCAGCAGTGGCAGGAAGTGCTGCAGGTCAACCTGACGGGCGCCTTCAATGTGCTGCGCGCGGCGACCCGGCCGATGATGAAACAACGGCGTGGGCGGATCATCAACATCAGCAGCGTGGTCGGCCGGCTGGGGAACGCCGGGCAGGCCAACTACGCGGCCAGCAAGGCGGGGCTGCTGGGCCTGACCAAGGCGGCGGCCCGCGAGCTGGCGGGGCGCAACATTACGGTCAACGCGATCGCGCCGGGGTTCATCGACGAAGGGATGACCGAGAGCCTCGGGGAGGACTTGCGCGGGGTGCTGCGCAATCAGATCCCATTGGGTCGCTTCGGGACGTCGGCCGACGTCGCGGCGGCGGTGCTGTTTCTGGCCGGGCCGGCCGGGGGCTACCTGACAGGGCAGACCCTCAGTGTCGACGGCGGCATGACCATGGTCTAGTGAGGAGAGCGCAACGTGTCTGTTTCCGTATTCGACCGGATCAAGGACATCATCGTCGAGCAACTCGACGTCAAGCCCGAGGAAGTGACGCCGGATGCGCGCTTCATCGACGACCTGGGGGCTGACTCCCTGGACGTGGTCGAGCTGATCATGCGCATCGAAGAGGAGCTCGATATCGAGATTCCCGACGAGGAAGCCGAGAAGCTGCACTCGGTCGCCGACGCCGTGGCCTATGTCGAAGCGCGGCAGTAAGGTAGTTGTCACCGCCGCCGCCTCCGCCGTCGGCGACCGGCTGGTCGCTGGCGGCGGAGCGTTGTTGCGGGGCGCCGGCCCGTTGGGCCGGCCGCCGCGACCGGCCCGCCACGGCAGCGTGAGGGCGCTGCCGGCAGGGAGTCCGCGCCGATGAGCCTGCGACGTGTCGTGATCACCGGCATGGGGATGCTCTCGCCGTTGGGGCATAGCCTGGCCGAGTCCTGGGCCGCTGGGGCCGCCGGTCGCAGCGGGACGGGGCCGCTGACCCGCTTCGATCCCGGCGACCTGCACAGCAGTGTGGCCGCCGAGCTGAAACAGTGGGACGCCGAGGCGCACTTCGAGCGGAAGTACCTGCGGCGGACCGACCCCTTCATCCAGTACGCCCTGGTCGCCGCCCGCGAGGCGGTGGCCCAGTCGGGGCTGCAGATCGACGACTCGAACCGCGAGCGCGTCGGCACCGTCTTCGGCTCCGGCATCGGCGGACTACAGGCTTGGGACGACAACTACAAACTACTGCGCGAACGTGGCCCGAATCGCGTCTCGCCGTTCCTGATACCGATGCTGATCGGGAACATGGCGGCCGGCATGGTGGCCATCGAGTTTGGCGCCCAGGGACCGTCGAAGTCGGTCCAGACGGCCTGCGCCACCTCGGCCCACTCCGCCGGCGATGCCCTCCGGCTGATCCAGTGGGGCGAGGCCGACGTGATGCTGACCGGCGGCGCCGAGGCGCCGATCACGCCGCTGGCCTGCGCCGGGTTCGCCAGCATGAAGGCCCTGACGACGCGCAACCACGATCCCGAGCACGCCAGCCGGCCGTTCGACGCCGGCCGCGATGGCTTCGTGATGGGCGAAGGGGCCGGCGCGCTGGTGCTCGAAGAGCTGGAGCACGCCCGCGCCCGCGGCGCCCGGATCTTCGCCGAGCTGGTCGGCTATGGGCAGAGCACCGATGCGTACCACATGGCGGCCCCGTTGCCCTGCGGCTCCGGCGCCGCGCGGGCGATGCAGTTGTCGCTGACCGAGGCCGGGCTGACGACGGCCGACGTCGACTACATCAACGCCCACGCCACTTCGACCCACGCCGGCGACATCGCCGAGGTCCATGCCGTGCAGCAGCTCTACCCCGACGGCAACCTGCCGCCGGTCAGCGCGACCAAGTCGATGACCGGCCACATGCTCGGCGCCGCCGGCGCGGTCGAGCTGATTTTCTGCATCCAGTCGATCAACGAGGGGCTGCTGCTGCCGACCATCAACTACACCGACCCCGATCCCGAGTGCTTGCTCGATTGCGTCCCCAACCAGGCCCGCGCCGCGCAGGTGGACGTGGCCATCTGCAACAGCTTCGGCTTTGGCGGGCACAACTGCAGCCTGGTCGTGCGCCGCTACGAGGGCTGAGGGCGCGACGCGCCCGGCGGGCCCGTTTCACGTGAAACACGGGAGGTCCTGCGACGCGGTCGCCGAACCAGTGGGCCCGTTTCACGTGAAACACGGGAGGTCCTGCGACGCGGTCGCCGAACCGGCGGGCTGGAGTTGTGCCGGTGATCACCTCGCGCGAACGGGTACGGCGGACGTTGAACCATCAGGCGGTGGATCGCGCCCCGCGCGATCTCTGGGCGCGGCCCGGGGTCTATGTACGGCGGAGCGAGGAGGACCGGCGGCTGCTGGAGGAGTTCCCGACCGACTTCGCTGGGCCGCGTTACCACTATGGCCGCGCCGCGCGGGCCAGCGGGTCGTCGCAGGAAGTCGGCGAGTGGACCGATGCCTGGGGCTGCCGCTGGCGGGTGCTCGAGTTCGGCTCGATTGGTGAGGTGGTCGCGCCGCCGTTGGCCGATTGGGCCAGCCTGGCACACTACCAGCCGCCCTGGGAACTGCTCCACGAGGCCGACCTCAGCGAGGTCAACCGCAGCGTCGGCGAGACCGACAAGTACGTCAAGGTCGGCACCGAGACCCGGCCGTTCGAGCGGCTGCAGTTCCTGCGGGGCAGCGAGCAGTTGTTCTACGACCTCGCCTACGGCGACGCCCACCTGCACCGCTGCCTGGCGATGTGCCACGACTTCTTCTGCCAGGAAATGGAGCTGTGGGCCCGCACCGACGTCGATGGGGTCTGCTTCATGGACGACTGGGGCACTCAGACGGCGCTGCTGATCTCGCCCGAGATGTGGCGCGCGGTGTTCAAGCCGCTCTACGGCGACTACTGCCAGATACTGCGGTCCGCCGGGAAGGACGTCTGGTTCCACAGCGACGGGCACATCGCCGCGGTTTACCGCGACCTGATCGAGATCGGCGTGACCGCCCAGAACTCGCAGCTCTTCTGCATGGACCTCGAAGACCTGGCCGCGCGCTTCAACGGCCAGGTCACCTTCTGGGGCGAGATCTGCCGCCAAAACCTGCTGCCCTTCGGCACCCCCGAGCAGTGCCGTGCCGGCGTGCGGCGCGTGCGCCGGGCGATGGACCGCGGTCAGGGCGGGGTGATTGCGCAGTTCGAGTGGGGCACCTTCGATCCGTACGAGAATGCCTGGGCGATCTACGACGAGTGGGCCAAGCCGCTGGCGGACCTGGCCGCCGACTGAAGGACCGGCCCCCGCGCCGGCGAAGCGGGCCGTGGAGGCAGCGCAATGGGTTTCTCACCAACCGACTCGTTTCTACAGTGCCGGCAGTTGCTCGGCGGCTTCTCCGCCGGTCTCGACCCGGCCCTGGTCAACGACCGGCCGGCCGGGCTGGGCAACACCCTGCATTGGCAGCTCGGCCACGTGATCCACACCGCCGAGGCGCTGATCCTCGGTCTCAGCGGTGCGCCGCTGTCGTTGCCGGCGGGCTTTGGCGAGTGGTTCGGCCGAGGCACGTCGACCGCCGACTACACCGCGGCCACGCCGGACTGGGCGGGCCTGCTGGCGGTGCTGCAGAGCTCCACGGCGCACCTCGCCACGGTCTTGCCGACGCTGCCGGCGAAGCAGGCGCTGGTCCAGCCCTTCGCTCTGCCGGGCACCGGTCTGGACGCCCGCACCGTCGGTGCGGTGACGGTCGTGGCGACCTGGCACGAGGGGTTGCACTTCGGCCAGATGCGGGCCTTCCCGGCGCTGCTGGCGGCGCGTGGCGGATCGTGATCCCCCGCTTCACCCACCACTGGCCGATGGTCCGCCGGATCCTGGCGGGGGTCGTCGCCGAGCTGGAGCCTGGCCTGGTCGATGCGATTCCGCCTGGCTGCCGCAACAGCCTGCGGTGGCAACTGGGGCACGTGGTCTGGAGCAGCCAGTGGTTGCTGCTGTTCCTGGCAGGCGAGGCGACCCCGCAGACCGCCGACTGGGACCGCTGGTTCGGCTTCCACACAGCGCCGGGCGACTTCACCGTGGACACGCCGACCTGGACCACGCTGCTGACGACGCTCGACGACGCCACGCCGCGGCTGACCCGTTGGTTGGAGCAGTGCGACCCGAGTGCCCCACTGGCGCACCCGATGGTCGCCGTCGAAATGCTGGTGGAGGTCCGCACCGTCGGGGATGCCGCGCACTTCGCCGCCGGCCACGAGAGCTACCACCTGGGTCAGATCAACGTCTACCGCCGCATCCTGGGAGCCTGAGAGACCATGCCGTACCCCGATCCCTGGCCGGCCGGACAGCGCGGCGCCGTCTCGCTCACTTTCGATGACGGGACGCCCGACCAGCTCCGTGACGGCGTGCCCCGCCTCGACGCGCGCGGCTTGCAGGGCACCTTCTACCTGCCCACCGGCGGCGACTGGCAGCAGCGCCTGGCACCCTGGGCGACCGCCCTGGCGACCGGTCACGAGCTGGGCAACCACAGCGTGGGGCACACCTGCAGCGAGAACTTCGCCAACGATCCGCAGCCGCGCGGGCTGGAGTCGTTGACCCTGGCCGACCTCGAAGCCGACCTGCTGGAGTGCGAACGCCGCCTGACGGCGCTGTTTGGCCCGCTCCCAGCGCACTCGTTCGCCTACCCGTGCTATCAGACCGACGTCGGTCGCGGCGCTGGGCGGCAGAGCTACGTGCCGCTGGTGGCCCGCCACTTTGTCGCCGGCCGCGGCGGCGGGGAGGCGGGGTTTCACAACCACCCTTACCATGTCGATCTGCATTGCGTCGCTGGGCTGACCTGCCAGCAGCTCAGCGGCGCCGAGATGATTGGCCTCTGCGAGCGAGCCGCGCGCCAGGGGCGCTGGGCGGTGTTGGTGTTCCACGGCCTGCAGGTCGGCCGGCTGGGCACCGCGCTGAACGAGTTTGAGGAGCTGTTGG
This sequence comes from Fimbriimonadaceae bacterium, assembly GCA_020850355.1. GTDB lineage: Bacteria > Armatimonadota > UBA10988 > UBA10988 > UBA10988 > JADZEX01. The sequence continues at coordinate 58,275 of JADZEX010000018.1, forward strand.
ACTACCTGGCTGACCAGCGCGCGCGCCTCTGGTGCGCGCCGTTGGCGACCGTCGCCGGGCACCTGCGGGAGCAACGCGCGGCGGTGGGATTGACTTAGGAGACGACGATGCAGCAGGCACGCGTGGCGCAGGTGGGCATCGGCGGCTACGGCGCCAGCATTCGCGGGGCGCTGGTGGCGGCCGAGAACGTGGCCTACCAGGCCGTCTGCGACCTGGATCAGGCGCTCTGCGAGCAGGTCGCCGCCGAGACCGGGGCGGCCGTGCGCAGCTTCGACGAGATCCTGGCCGATCCAGCCATCCAGGCCGTGGCGGTGGTCTTGCCGAACCACCTGCATCGGCCTTACGTCGAGCGGATCGCCGCGGCCGGCAAGCATGTCTTCTGCGAGAAGCCGATCGCCAACCACACCGCCGACGGCGCCGCGATGATCCAGGCCTGCCGCGAGGCGGGCGTGATCCTGATGATCGGCCACAACTACCGCCGCGAGGCTACCTTCCGGCAGGCCCGGGAGTGGCTCGAAGCGGCCGCGATCGGCACGCTGATCGATGCCCAGGGGGAGTCCTCCCATGCCGGCGGGCTGCAGATCAACCCGGCCACCTGGCGCTTCGACCCGACACTCTGCCCGGCCCTGCCGCTGATCCAGCTCGGCGTCCACGTGATCGACTTCCTGAACCACTGCCTCGGCCGTCCGGTCGAGGTCAGCGGCCTGCAACGCCATCGCGTGATACCGGGCAACAACGTCGACGCCACGGTGAGCTGCATCGCCTACGAGAGCGGCGTGTTGGCGACCGTCGCCAGCCACTACTGCACACCCGGCCGGACCGAGGTGCTCTTCTCAGGTCTCGGTGGCCGGGTTCAGGTGAACGGCGGCAAGGCCTCGCTGCACACCAAAGCGGGCGTCACCGCGCCGGAAATCGCCCGGCTCGACAGCCGGCTCGAAGAGTGCCGCGAGTTCGCCGCCGCGGTGCTGGGCCAGACCACCGTCGAGACACCCGGCGAGGCCGGCCTGTGGGCCCTGGCGGTCTGCGAGGCGGCCACGCTCTCGCAGCGGGAGCGGCGGACCGTGGCGTTGGCCGAACTGCCGGGGATGGCGGTCGTCGCCTGACCGGCCTGGCCGTCAGGCGTCCGGCGCCGGCGGGGCCTTGACGACGCGCGCCGCCAGCGCCGCGGCGCGCTCGCGCAGTCGGGCGACCACCGCCGGTTGCTCCGCTGCCAGGTTGCGCTGCTCCTGCGGGTCGGTGTGCAGGTCGTAGAGCAGTGGCAGGTCACCGGCCGGGAGGTCCTTGTCCGGTGGCAGCAGGTGCAGCTTCCAGCGCTCGTCGCGGACCGCTTTGAGGCGCAGGCCGTGGTGGTAGCCCAGGACGTCGGGCCGGGCCGGCGCCGCGCCATGCAGGAGCAGACCACTGAGGTCGACTCCGTCGAGTTCGCGCTGCGGCAACGCCGTACCGGTCAGCGCGCAACAGGTGGGCAGCAGGTCGAGCGTCGACGCCGGCACCTCGCTGCTGCCGCCCGCAGCGATCCGGCCGGGCCAGCGGGCAATCGTCGGGACCCGCACCCCACCCTCCCAGGTGGTGCCCTTGCGCCCGCGGTAGGGCTTGTTCGACCCGACGATGGCGCCGTTGTCGCTGCTGAAGACGACCAGCGTCTGCTCGTCGAGGCCAGTCTCCCGCAGGCAAGCCAGCACCTGGCCGACGCTCCAGTCCAGTTCCTCGACCACGTCGCCATAGAGCCCGCCGGCCGATTTGCCGCGGAAGTCGGCCGAGGCGTGCAGCGGCTGGTGCGGCATGGCGTGGGCCAGGTACAGGAAGAACGGCTCGTCACGCCGCGCGCGTAGGAAGTCGCAGGCGGCGGCGGTGTAGCGGCGGGTGAGCTGCGTCTGGTCGGGCCGCGTCTCGAGGACCGTGTCGTCCTGGTACAGCGGCAACGGCGGGTCGCCGCGTTTGGCGACGTCCATGTCGTTGGAGTAGGGGATCCCCAGCCAGTGCTCAAAGCCGTGGCGCAGCGGCAGGAACGGGGCGCGGTGGCCGAGGTGCCACTTGCCGATCATCTGGGTGCGGTAACCGGCCCCGCGCAGCAGGTCGGCGAGGGTCACCTCGTCGGCCCGCAGGCCGTTGGTGGCCTGTGGGAACATCACCTCGACGAACCCGCTGCGAAGCTGGTAGCGACCGGTCAGCAGCCCGTAGCGCGAGGCCGAGCAGACCGGGCAGACGCTGTAGAAGCTCCGCAGCCGGAGCCCCTCGGCGGCCATCTGGTCGAGGTGGGGAGTACGGTTGGTCGGCGATCCGAAGCAAGCGAGGTCGCCGCTGCCGAGGTCGTCGCAGTAGATCACGACGAGGTTCGGCCGGCGCGGCGCAGGCTGACTCGGCAGGCGCGCCGCGGTCGACAGAAGGGTCGCTCCGGCGGCGCGCAGGAAGGTCCGGCGGGTGGTCATCGGTTGCTCCCGCGCGGTGCTTTGGCCGCCGCACCGCGGCTCCCTGCTCGCCGCTGTTGCAGCCTGGGCGCGCTCGTGGCACACTCTCGGGTGGCCGCCCCGGCGACCTCAGGAGTGCGCGCGTGTCTGGCATCTTGCTGGTGGTGGTCCTCTCGGCGGTGATTCTGGCCGTCGCCTACCGCACCTACGGGCGGCTCTTGGCGCGTCTGCTGCGGCTCGACCCGCAGGCCGTCACCCCGGCGGTCGAGCTCCGCGACGAGGTCGACTACCTGCCGATCGAGCCAAAGTTCCTGCTCGGCCAGCACTTCTCCGCAATCGCCGCCGCCGGGCCGATCGTCGGGCCGATTCTGGCCGGCGTGATGTTCGGCTGGGGGCCGGCCTTGATCTGGATCCTGGTCGGCTGCGTCTTCATCGGCGGGGTGCATGACCTGACCGCCCTGGTGGCCTCGGTGCGGCACCGCGCCTGCTCCATCGCCGAGGTCGTCAAGGAGCACATGACCCACCGCTCCTACCTGCTGTTCCTGGCCTTCGTCTGGATCGCCCTGGTCTACATCATCGTCGCCTTCACCGACATCACGGCGGCCTCGTTCGTCGGGGCGCAGGTGCTCGACAACGGCCAGCGCGTCACCGGCGGCGGGATCGCCACCTCGTCGCTGCTCTACCTGGCGCTGCCCATTGTGATGGGGTTGCTGCTGCGCTACACCAAGCTCAGCCTGAACGCCGCGACCTGGATCTTCCTGCCGCTGGTCGGCGTCGCCATCTGGGTCGGGCAGTACCTCCCGTTCGACGTCACCAGCCTGATCCAGGGCCTGCGGCCAGGCCTCGACCCGCGGGCCGCCGAGGAGTTGGCGCACAAGGCCTGGGACGTCGGGTTGCTGGGCTATTGCTTCGTCGCCGCGGTGGTCCCGATGTGGTTGTTGCTGCAGCCCCGCGGGCATCTCGGCGGGTACTTCCTGTACGTCGCCCTGGGCGGCAGCGCGCTGGGGCTGGTCTTCGGCGGGCAGCAGATCGCCTACCCGGCGTTCACCGGTTGGGAGACCCCGAAGGGCGACAGCCTCTTCCCGATGCTCTTCATCACCATCGCCTGCGGTGCCTGCTCGGGCTTCCACAGCATCATCGCCTCGGGGACGACCTCCAAACAACTGCGTCTGGAGACCGACGCCAAACCGATTGCCTACGGCGCGATGCTGCTGGAGGGACTGGTGGCGGTGGTCTCGCTGTCTTGCGTGATGATCCTGGCCCAGGGCGACAAGCTGCTGACCGACCCGAAGCCGAACTTCATCTACGCGCGCGGCATCGGGAGTTTCCTGGAAGTACTCGGCATCCCGGCGGCGCTCGGCGTGTCGTTCGCCCTGATGGCCTTCACGACATTTGTCTACGACACGCTTGATGTCTGCACGCGGTTGGGACGTTACATCATCGAGGAGCTGCTGCACCTGCGCAGCAAGGCCGGCCGGGTGCTCTGCACCGCGCTGACCGCCGGGGCGCCCCTGCTGTTCGTGACGCGCACCACGCTCGACCCGAAAGGCAACGCGATCCCGGTCTGGAAGACCTTCTGGGCGCTGTTCGGGGCCAGCAACCAGTTGCTGGCGGCGTTGACCCTGCTGGGCGTGACCGTCTGGCTGTGGCGCACGCGGCGCGAGCGGTGGGTCTGGCTGGTGACCGGTGTGCCGACGGTGCTGATGTATTGCATGAGCGTCTGGGCGCTGGTCGCGATGATCGGCAAGGAGTTCGCCGGCGGGCTGACCAGCAACCCGGTGCCCTGGGTGGCGGTGGTGCTGGTGGCGCTGGCGGCGCTGATGCTGGTCGAAGCGGTGCTGATCTTCGTCGGTGACGGCGGCCGCGGCCGTCCCACCGGCGACGAGCTGGCCGTGCCGGCCTGACAGCCCTTGCGGCCAGGCCGGGCGGCGGCTAGAATCGGAGCGGGGACGATGATGCTGAAGCGTCTGCTGAAGATGGTCCTGGGCCTGTCGCTGCTGGCGCTGCTGAGCGCCTGCGGGGAGGGCGTCGCCGGGTCGCAGCGCGAGACCCGTAACGAGCAGAGCATCAGCGACAACACTCAACTCGCCGACGGCTCGCGCGGCGAGACCGGCAAGGCCGCCCAGCAGGACACCACGCCCCGGCTGCCGCTGCTGCGCGACCTGCAGATCCGCGGTGAGACGGCCTACGCCCTGCTGCCCGAGGCGCTCGCGCTGGTCAGCCTGGCCGACCCGGCGAAGCCCGTGCTGGTCAGCCGCCAAGTGGTCGCCAAGACGCCGCGGCGGCTGGTCTTGGACGGTCCCCACGCGTTCATCGCCTGCGACGCCGGGGGTCTGCAGGTGGTCGCCGTCGGGCAGCCCCTGAAGCTCAGCGTGGTCGGCACCTACGCCCCACAGGCCGGCAGCGTCAGCGCCGTGGCCGTGCGCAACGGCCTGGCCGTGGTGCTGATCCCAGGCACCGGCGCCGCTGTGCTGGACGTCAGCGACCCGGCCCAGCCGCAGGAGCTGAAGGTGGTGCCGCTGAAGGGTACCCTCAGCGATGTCGCCATCGGCGATGACCGGGCGCTGGTGCTGGGCACCGAGCTGAGCCTGATCAGTCTCAGCAAGCCGAAGGAAGCGGCGGTCGTCGGGACCTGGTCGCTGAAAGAAGCGCTTTGGGCGCTGGCCCCGCGCGACGGCTTCACCGCGCTGCTCGGCGCCGGGGGCCTGCGGCTGCTCAACCTGACGGTCCCCGAACGCCCGCAGCGCACCGCCGAGTTGACGCTGGCCGCCTTGGATAGCGCCCTGACGCCCGCACCCGTCGAGACGGCCGCCGCCGGACACGCCTCGGGGGCCGCGCTGATCAATGTCGAGGAAGCCCCCGCCAAGGAGCCGGCCTCCGCCGCCAGCGCCGACGCGGCAGCCGCCCCCGGCACCAGCGCCAGCCCGGCCACTGCGGCCACCCCTGGGGCGGCCCAGCCAGCGGCCGCCGCCGACCCGGCCAAGGCGGCGACGCCGGCCGAAGCACCGTTCGCACCGCGGCTGGTGGCGGCCGGCGAGCGGCTCTTCGTGTTGCGCAGCGAGACGCTGGACGCCGTGCTGGTGGTCGACACCAAGCAACTCCGGCCGGCCTGGCGGCTGAGCGGGGCCCCTCAGCCGCGCTGCCTGGCGGTGGCCGGCGACTTGCTGGCCGTCGGCCAGTTCGACGGCGAGCTGAGCCTTTGGCGGCTCGGCGCCGAGGCCCCCACGCGGCTCGGCAGCCTGGCCCTGGCGAACCAGGAGCCGGCCAATCCACCCGCCGCCGCGACCCCCGCCCCGCCCGCGCCGAAGGAGTCCGTCGCCGCGATGCTGGCCGCTCCGCAGCCCACCACCGCCCGCCCCGCCGGCGCCCCGCGGCCGTAACGCCGCACGCTGCCCCACGGCGGGAACCTCCGCCGCCCTGGCGGTGTGATATGATGGCAGACCCTCGGCGGAGGTGTGTGGCGTGAAGGACAAGACCGTCGCTGGGCTGCTGGCCGTCTTTTTCGGCATGTATGGCATCCATGCGTTCTACCTCGGTGACCACCGCGGCGGCTTGCTGCGACTGCTGTTTGGGCTGTTCCTCAGCCCGTTGATGATGATCGGCGGTTGGGTCGAAGGGCTGCAACTGCTGCTGATGCCGCAGGAGGTCTTCAACCAGCGCTTCAACGAGGGGGCGCGGCCGGCGATCTCCGGTGAGGTTCGGGCCAACAGCCCCTATCAGGCGCGGACGCAAGCCACGCTGCCGGCCGATTGGTGGCGCACCTGGCGGCCGCGCTCGCGGGCCGAGCAAGAGCAGGTGCTGCTGTCCTACATCCACGCCGGCAGCGGCTCGGCGACCGCGGCCGAGGTTTCGCTGAACACCACGCTCAGCCTGCAGCAGTCGCAGGCGCTGCTGGAGTCGATGGAAGCGGTCGGCGCCTGTCAGACGGTCTACGACCCCCAGAGCGGGCTGGCGCGGTACGTCTTCCCCGAGTTGCGGCGCGAGCCGGGCGCCGCGCAGCCGGCCTACGATGAGGTGCCCCTTGGACAGCGCCTCTCCTGACGCCCGGCGGCCCCTGCACGTCGTCAGCGTTAGCCTCGGCTCGTCCGAGCGCGACAAGACCGTCGAGGTCGACTTCGACGGGCGGCCCATCCGGCTGGAGCGCCGCGGCACCGACGGCGACCTGGCGCGGGCGATGGCGCTGGTGCGCCAACTCGACGGCCAGGTCGACGCCTTCGGCCTGGGTGGGACCGACCTCTACGTCGTGGCCGCCGGCCGGCGCTACGTGATCCGCGACGCCGCCCGGATCGCCGCTGCTGCGCGGCAGACGCCAATCCTCGACGGGTCCGGGCTCAAACACACCCTCGAGGCCGAGGCGATTCGCCGGCTGGCCGCTACCGGAGCCGTGCAGTTCGCCGGCCGCCGCGCGTTGCTGGTGGCGGCGGTCGACCGCTTCGGCATGGCCGAGGCCCTCTGGGAGGTTTGCGGCAGCGTCTGTTACGGCGACCTGATGTTCGGGTTGCAGGTCCCGCTGGGGATCCACCGCCTCAGCACGCTGCGCCGCGCCGCCCGCGTGCTGCTGCCCTTGGTGGTACGGCTGCCGTTCCATTGGATCTACCCGACCGGCGAGAAGCAGACGCAGATCACCCCGAAGTTCGGCGCGGCCTACGCCGCGGCCGACATCATCGCCGGCGACTTCCACTTGATCCGCCGCTTCCTCCCCGCCCCGGCCGACCCGCCGCCGCTGGCCGGGAAGGTGATCCTCACCAACACCACCACCCCAGCCGATGTCGAGCTGCTCCGCGAGCGCGGCGCCGCCACCCTGGTCACCACCACCCCGCGCTTCGACGGCCGCAGCTTCGGGACCAACGTCCTGGAAGCCTGCTTTACCGCCCTCGCCGGTGCTCGGCAGCCGCTGCCGCCGGCCGAACTGATGGCCCGCCTCGATGCCCGCGGGTGGCAGCCCGAGGTGCTCGCGCTGACGCCTGTCGAGAAGATCGCCGTATGAACCGTTTCGCCTTCATCATCCACCCGATCTCGGTTTCTGACATCGCTCGGAAATACCCCATCGCCGCGAAGCTGCCGGCGCGGCTCGTCGAGTGGGGCGCCCGGACCTTCATCAAGCCGAAGGTGGTCAGTCGGATCAGCGGCATCCAGAGCACGCTGGATGGCAGCACGGTGGAGGGCTGGTTCATCGCCTGTCCGCTGACCAGCCGGATTCTGCTGCACGAGCCGGCGGAGCAGACCTTGCCGGCGGTGATCGCGGCGGCAGAGGTGGCGCAGGAGCTGGGGGCGCAGGTCGTCGGGCTGGGGGCGATGACTTCGGTGGTCGGCGATGCCGGGGTGACCGTCTCGAAACATGTCGACATCGCGGTCACCACCGGCAACAGCTACACCGTGGCGACCGCGCTGCAGGGCGTCGAACGCGGCGCGGCGCTGATGGGCGTTGAACTGGCCACGGCCGAGGTGGCCGTGCTGGGGGCGACCGGTAGCATCGGCCGGGTGGCCGCCGAGATCCTTGCCGACCGCGCCGCCGTGGTCTGGCTGCTGGTCCGCGACCTGGCCAAGGGCGAGGCGCTGGCGGCGCAGCTCCGCCCCGGCGCGCGCGCCGAATTGCGGGTCGCCACCGACCTCGCCACCACCCTGCCACGCTGCGCCGCGGTGGTCTGCGTCAGCGCCTCGACCGAGACCCTCGTCGAGCCGCAACACCTGCGGCCCGGCGCGGTGGTCTGCGACGTCGCCCGGCCCCGCGATGTTTCGGTCGCCGTCGCGCAGCAGCGCGACGATGTCCTGGTGATCGAAGGGGGCGTCGTCAAGCCGCCAGGCGAGCACGTCGACTTCGGCTTCAACTTCGGCTTCCCCCCCGGACTCAGTTACGCCTGCATGGCCGAAACTGCGCTGCTGGCGCTGTCCGGCCGGATCGAGTCGTACAGCCTCGGCCGGGACCTCAACCGCGCCCAGATCGACGGCATCGCCGCCCTGGCAGCCCAGCACGGCTTCCAGTTGGCCGGCTTCCGGAGCTTCGAACGAGCCCTCGACGAGACCGCCATCGCAGCCATCCGCGCCAACGCCGACGCGCGCCCACCCGCCATCCAGTGACATCGCCGAGCCTGCCCGACTCAGCATGTTACGGGAACATTTTGCGGGCCGGTGTCGCGTTGTTACCAATACTGCGGTATGATAGCAGTGTCGGTGGACACCGCAACGCGGAGGTGGAGTCGTGATCCGGATCTACGTGTTCGGCGATCGTGAGCCGATGATCGAGGCCTGCCGCTATTCGTTGGGGCGCCTCGGGTACGTGGTCTACACGCCGCCCGAGGTGACGGCGTTTCTCGAAGGGGTCTACTCGCAGCCGCCCAACCTGGTGATCATCGACCTGGTCGCCGACGGACTCGGCGGGCTGCGGCTCTGCCGTGAGCTGCGCAGCGACCCGAAGTTTCGGCAACTGCCGGTGATCGCCGTGGCCACCCCGCCGCTGCTCAGCGGGCTGCGCCCCGAGGCCGGGTATGATGATCTGCTGGTCGAGCCGTTCACGCCCGAAGAGGTCGAAGCACGGGTGCGGCTGGTGCAGTTCCGGCTGCAGTCGGTAGCCAGCGACGATACCGTCCAGGTCGGCCCGTTGCGGCTGGACCTCGCCGCCTACCAGGCCAGCGTCGAGGGACAGCGGATGGAGTTGACGCATCTCGAGTTCGAGTTGCTGAAGTTCCTGGCGACTCACCGCGGCGTCGCCTACACCCGCGAGATGCTGCTCAGCCTGGTCTGGGGCGAGGACTATTACGGCGGTACCCGCACCGTCGACGTCCACGTCCGCCGCCTCCGCGCCAAGCTCGGAGCGCAGCACGAAGACCTGATCCAAACCGTTCGCGGCGTCGGCTACCGCTTCGAAGAGTCCTAGCCACTGCGAAGAGTCCCGGCCAGCACCCCGGCCGCACCGCCCGCCGTCGCCGCCCACCGACGCCAGCCCCGCAACGTCACCGCCTTTCCGTCACGCCGGGAACATTCGCTTATGCACATGCGTTGATATACTGGGAGGCGGTGATGCTCAACGAACTGGAGCCGGCGCTCTTGCCGTTGCTGGCGGCGCGGTTGCGTGCGCTGGGCGAGCCGCAGCGCCTGCGGCTGATGCAGGCGCTGACGGCGGGGGAGCGGACGGTGGGGCAGTTGGTGGGCGAGTGCGGTCTGACGCAGCCGAATGTCTCGCGGCATCTGGCGGTGCTGGAGCAGGCCGGCTGGGTGACCCGGCAGCGCGACGGCCAGCGGGTGCTGGTGCGGATCGCCGACGAGGTCGGGCACGAGTTGTGTGCCTGCGTCTGCCGGGTGGCCCGGCGGCAGGCCGCGGTGGTGGCGGCGATGGAAGGTGAGGTGGTGTCGTGAAGCACGGTCTCGTGATCATCGGTGGGGTAGCGGCAGGGCCGAAAATGGCGGCCAAGGCACGGCGCGAGGATCCCGACGTGCCGATCACGCTGGTCACCGACGAGGCGGTCATCAGCTACGCCGGGTGCGGGACGCCCTACTACCTGGGCCGGACCTTCGACCAGCGTGAGAAGCTGCTGGTCCGCCGGCCCGAGGACTTCGGCGCCCAGAACAAGGTCACGATGCTGACCGGCCACCGCGCCACGCAGATCGATCCGGCGGCCCGCACGGTGACCGTCGTCGAGCTGGCCAGCGGGACCGTCAAGGTGCTACCGTACGATCAGCTTGGCCTGGCGACCGGCGCCCGGCCCTTTGTGCCGCCCCTGCCGGGCTTGCCGGCCGAGGGGGTCTTCACGCTGCGCAGCGTCACCGACGCCTTCGCCATCGACGACTACATCGACCTTCACCACGCCCACCGCGTCGTCGTGGTCGGCGGCGGCTACATCGGCCTGGAAGTGGCCGAGCAGTTCCGCGAGCGCGGCCTCGAGGTCACCCTGGTCGAGCTGATGGACCAGGTGATGCCGCGCTTCGACGTGCCGCTGGCGCATGCCGTGAAGGCTGAGCTGGAGCGGCTCGGCGTCGAGGTGCTGGTCGACACCAAGGTCGAGGCGATCGACGTCGATCACCGCAACCGGGTGACCGGCGTCAAGACCAGCCGCGGCCCGGTCTCGGCCGACCTGGTGATCCTCAGCATCGGTGTGCGCGCCAACAGCGAACTGGCCAGGGAAGCCGGCCTGGCGATCGGCCCGACCGGCGCGATTGCCGTCAACGAGCGCCAGCAGACCAGCGATCCACGGATCTTCGCCGCTGGTGACTGCGCCGAGCAGCGGCATCTGGTGGACGGTCAGCCCTGTTGGATCCCGCTCGGTTCGACCGCCAACAAACAGGGCCGCGTCGCGGCGGTCAACATGACTGGCGGCCACGAGACCTTCCCCGGCGTGGTCGGCACGTCGCTGGTGCGGATCGGCCAGCTCAACGCCGGCGGCACCGGGCTGCTGGAATCGCAACTGGTCCGCGCCGGCCACGACTACGAGACGGTGATTGTGCCGCAGGCCGACCGGCCGGGTTACATGCCGGGCGTCGGCGAGGTGACCCTGATCCTGCACGCCGACCGGGCCACCCGGCGAGTGCTCGGCGCCCAGGCCTTCGGTCCAGGAGTAGTCGACAAGCGGATCGACATCCTGGCCGTCGCGGTCACCGCGCAGATGACCGTGGATCAGGTCGCCAACCTCGACCTGGGCTACGCCCCGCCGTTCTCGCCGGCGCTGGACGTCGTGATCACCGCCGCCAACGTGATGCGGAACAAGCTCGACGCCAAGACCGCGTCGGTCACGCCGCACAAGCTGCTGGCCGAGCCCGCCGACCCGCAGCGCGTGCTGCTCGACTGCCGCGAGGTCACCGAATGGAACGGCGGCCGCCTGCCCGGGGCCCGGCTGATGCCGCTGGGCAGCCTCAGCGAGCGCTGCGGCGACCTCGATCCGAGCTGTGCGGTGGTGGTCTACTGCAAGGGCGGCCTGCGCAGTGCCGAAGGGTACCGCAAGCTGCGCCGCGCCGGCCTGAAGAAGGTGCGCTACCTCGACGGCGGCATCACCGCCTGGTGCGGCGACGTCGAGCATTAGGATGGCGCGCTGTTTCACGTGAAACGCCGCCCCGGTGGGACCCGCCGGGGGGGCTTGTTTCACGTGAAACAGCAACCGCGCGGCTCGCGCGGGGCTCCAACCACCCATGGAGTGGCTGGCGACGATGCGCACCTTGGTGCTGGGCTGGCTGGCGCTCACGATGCTGGGCGCGGAGCCGCTCTGGCGCGACGACTTCCGGGACCATGTCGAGGTCGCCGGACTCTCGACCGCCGGTTGGCTGCCGGTCCCACCAACGCGCCTGCTGCGCCGACCGCGCGCCACGGCAGTCGGCCTCTGCGCCGCCGGGCCGCGCCACGCCACGGCGCTCACGCGGCTGCTGCCGCCGGCGGCCTGGCTGGTCCTTGAGGCCGCTGGCGCCGAGCCCGAGGCCTGGGCCGGCCTGACGCTGCGCGGCGACACCCGCCAGCCCGGGCGCATCCTGCTGGCCGACGCCGGCAGCCCCGGCCGCTACACCGTGCCCCTCGACCTGGCGCTGCCCGAGATGGTGGGTCGCCAGGAGCCCTGGCCGTTGACCCTGCTGCTGCACGGTGGCACCGCCGAGGCGCCGGGCCCAGCGACCTGGGTTCGCGAGCTGCGCTTGGAGTCCGCCCCGACCACCTGGCTGCGACTGACGCCGCTGGCCCGCGGCAGCGCGCTGCGTCCGGGGGATCGCCTCCAGCTTGCCGCGGCGCTGCCGCCGGCCACCACGGCGGTGGCGGTCGACTTCACGCTGGCCGGACAGCCCGCCACACCCTTCAGCCTGGACGGTCGCGAGCGGGTCGATCTGGTCCGACGCGCCGGCTCGACGACGGTCTGGGAAGCAACGATCGACGTCACCACCGCGGGCACGCCCTGGGCTGGTGAGGGCGGCTGGATCCGCGCCCGCGCCAGCAGTCCCGGTCAGCCGGACCTCTGGTCGGCGCTGCCAGGGCGCGTCGAGACGGCGGGTCCCGTGTTGGCCCGGCCGACCGCCAGTCTCGGCGGCGCCGCCGCGCTGCTGCCGAGCCTCGACGGTCGGCTCGACGATCCGGCCTGGCGGCAGGTGCCGGCCCTGGGCCAGTTCACGTTACTTGGCGGCGGCCCGCCGACCGCCGGCACGCAGGTCCGGCTGCTGGCCGGCCCCGACCAGCTCTACCTGGCGGCGCTCTGCGAGGAGCCGCACCTGGCCGGTCTGCGCACGGCGGTGGTCGAGCGTGACGGACCGCTCTGGACCGACGACTGCCTGGAGGTCTTCCTGGACCCACAGCACGCCGGGCAGCGCTACCTGCATCTGGTGGTCAACGCCGCCGGGCAGGTCTACGATGCGGCTGTCGCCGGCGGCCAGACCGACGCGGCCTGGGACGGGCCGTGGCAGGCCGCGACGGGTCGGACCACCACCGGCTGGACCGTCGAGCTGGCGGTGCCCTGGGCGGTGCTGGGCCTGGCCGCCGGCAGCGATCCGGTCTGGGGGCTCAACCTGGCCCGCGAGCGGTACGCCGCGCCAGCGCCGGAGCGCAGCAGTTGGGCGCCCTTGCAGGCGTCGTTCCACGAACCGCAGCGCTGCGGTCTGCTCACCGCGGTACCCGACCTGACCGCCTTCGGCATCGACCTGCCGCCGCCCACGGTGCAACTGCAGCGCACCGCGGGCGGGCTCCGCGCGGTGCTGCTGAGCACGGTCACGAATCGTAGCCGGGCGACGGTGACGCTGGACCTGCGGGCGAACCTCCTGCCGGCCGGCCGACTGCGCTCGGTCCCGACGCTGCGGCTGGCCCCCGGCGCGGCCCACGCGGTGCGCTGGGAGGTGGACCTGCCCGGCGACGGCCGTTACGAGCTGGTCTGGCAGGCGACCACCGTCAACGCCCCGGAGCTGCGCTGCACCGGCCGCCGGCCCTACGAAGCACGCTGGATGCCGGTGACCGTCGAGCTGACCCCGCGCGGCGACCGCATCGGGGCCGTCGCCACGGTCTACCCGCATCTGACCAGCCGCTCACGGCTGATCGCCGAACTGCGGCGCGGTGAGGAGGTGGTCGCCGCCCAGGCGGTCGATGCCGCGGCGCGTGTCGAGTTCAGCTTCGCCGCGGCCGATCTGCCGGCCGGCGAGCTGGCCCTGGTGGTCACGCTGCGACAGGGCGACGAGGTGCTCGGGCGAGCCCTGACCAGCGTCCACCGGCCCTGACGGCAGGACGTCGGGGCCACGGCCCGAACACCGTCGGCGGAGCAAGCGATGCGGGGCCTCTGCTGGATGCTATGGGTCGGTGCGGCGTGCGCCGCTCCCGGCGACCTGACGCTGGAACTGCAGCCCTTGCCGGCGACCCGCAACCTGCTGCCCAACGCCAGTTTCGAGCAGCTTGCCGCCGGGCAGCCCCGTGGCTGGGTCTTCGACCGGCGCAACACCGACGCCACCTGCACGCCGGCGCCCGGCCACTCCGGGCAACAGGCCCTGCGGTTCACCAACGGCACCGCCTTCGGGGCCCATGTCTATGGTCAACTGCGGCTGGAGCAGGAGCTGGTGGTCCAGCCCGGCCGCCCCTACGTGCTGTCGTTCTACACCCGCAGCGAAGGTTCGCCCGGCCACGCCTGGGTCGGCGGCGCCACCGGCTGGCGGTTCCGGGTCGGCGTGCCGGCCACCCAGGGCCGCTGGGTGCGGGTCAGCGCCACCTTCCAGACCCAGGCCGACGAGACCCGCATCCCCCTGATGGTCAATACCGACAGCCCCACCAGCGGCTTCGAGATCGACGATCTGCAGCTCGAGCCGGGCACCCAGCCGACGCCCTTCGACGCCCCCGACACGCCGCTGCCCGCCGCGATCAGCGTGCTGCCCGCCTCCAAGGTGCAGGCCGCCCCTTGGAAGCCGGCGACCTACCCGCCCGACGCCTGGTGCTTCGCCGACCGCGAGGCCTGGTTTGAGGGTGGCCTGCGCCTGCCGGCGGCCGAGCCCGCCCGGCTGACCGCCACCCTGCGGCACGGTGCGACGGTCCTCGCCACCGCGCGCCGCGACGGCGACGCTCCGCCGCGGGCCGCGATTCGTCTCCGCTATGAGCTGCCCAGCCCGCCGCCAGAAGCAGTCGACCTGCACCTGCAACTGTCCGACGCCGCCGGCCACCTGCTCTGCGAGGAACGTCGAGCTTGCCGGTTGGTGACCCGCGGCCTGGTCGAGGCCCGCCTGGCGGCCCTCGAACCGCGCCTGCCCGCCCTCGAGGCCCGCGCGCGTGACGACGACTACCTCCGCGTCAGCGCCACGGTGCTGCGTCGTTTTGGGCGCTACGTGCGTGAGGACCTGGAGTCCGGGGCCCTGGCCCGCGCCTGGGACACGGTCCTGGAACTGGATCGTCTGGCGACGGCCGCGGCCGCCGCACCGACCCGGCAGCGCGTGCCACGGTTCGTCACCTCGCCGGTCCAGACCGCCGGGGCAGCGCAGACGGCCACCGTTGCCCTGCCGGACGGCACGCGCCGCCAGCAGCCGGTCTACTTCGTGGGCTACGGTCACTTCGCCCAGGTCAAGCGCGACGTCGAGGAGTTCCCGAGCTTTGGCCACAACCTGATCCAGGTCGAGTTCGGTCCGCGCAGCGTGCTGCCGGCCGAAGGTCAGGTCAGCACCGCCGAGATCGAGGCCTTCCGCCAGCTCTGCGCCCGCGCGGCGGCCGCCAACGTGCAGGTCAACCTGCTGCTCTCGCCGCACTACTTCCCCGACTGGGCCCTCGCCAAGTGGCCCCACCTGCGCGAGTTCGACGGCGGCTTCCTGCGCTACAGCGTCTACGCACCCGAAGCCCGGCAGGTCTTGGAGGCGTCGATTCGGGCCACCATCCGCGGCATCCGCGACCTGCCCGCGCTGCACAGCGTCTGCCTCAGCAACGAGCCGCTCAGTATCGACCTGACCCGCTGCCGCTTCGCTGCCGACCTCTGGCGGCAGTGGGTGGAGCGGCGTTACCGCAACATCGCCGCCGCCAACGCCGTCTGGGGCACCCGCTTCGAGAGCTTCGCTGCGCTCACCGTGCCGCCGCCGAAGTTCGAGGCCAGCCCGCTGCTGGTCGACTTCATCGCCTTTCACCAAGAGGCCTTCGCCGACTGGCACCGTTGGATGGCCGACCTGGTGCGGCAGGAGGCGCCTCAGCTCGCGGTCCACGCCAAGATCATGATGAGCGCGCACTTCACGCCCAACCTCCACGGCTGCTGGAGCGTCGCCCCCGAGCTGTTCGCGCAGTTCTCGCAACTCAACGGCAACGACTGCTGCAAGTGGCCCCGCAGCGCCGACTGGGCCTGCGACTGGCTCGGCGAGAACATGGGCTACGACTACCAGCGCAGCGCCGCTGATCGACCGGTGTTCAACAGCGAGAACCACCTGATCCTTGACCGCGACGTCGGTGAGGTCGATCCGGGCTTCGTCCGCAACGTCTACTGGCAGGGCGCCCTGCACGGCCAGGCCGCTACCACCACCTGGGTCTGGGAGCGCACCAACGAGGCCGGCAGCGACTTCACTGGCAGCATCCTGCACCGTCCGGCCTGCGTCGAGGCCGCGGGGCAGGTCACCCTCGACCTGAACCGCGCCGCGCCGCAGGTCGCCGCGCTGGCTGCCGCCCCGGCGCCCGTCGCCTTGCTCTGGTCGCAGAGCAGCACCATCTGGCGTGGCTCGCCGCACGTCGCCGAGCTGACCCGCGCCTACGCCGCCGCCAGTTTCAGCGGCCATGCCGTCGGCTTCATCAACGAGCGCGACTGCGCCGCCTTCGCCAGCGGGCAGCCCAACCGGGCCTTCGGTCAGGCCAGGCTGATCCTGATCCCTGGCGCGACGCATTTGCCGCAAACGGCGCTGGACGCCCTGCGGCGGTTCGCCGACCTGGGCGGCAAGCTGCTCTGGTTGGGCCCAGGCGGCAGCCATGACGAGTATGGCCAGGCCCGCCGCGGCAGCGCGCCGGCCCACGAGCCGGCGCCGGCCGACTGGGCGGCGACTCGCGAGCTGGCCGCCACGATCAGCCGCCTGCTGCCGCCGGCCGCCGTGCCGTTGGCGGTCTGGGGCGTCGAGGCGCGCAGCGCCCTCCTCGACGGCCGCCGCCTCGCTAACGTCTGCAACTATCTGCCGGAGCCAGTCCGCGTCGACCTGCCGCCCGGTGCGCAGGACCTGCTCCGCGGCACCCCGGTCGGCGAGTCCCTCACCTTGGCCCCTCTGGAATCACGTCTGCTGGGCTGGTAGCCTGGAGCTGGGAGAAGTCATGAGCAAGTATCGCGTCGGCATCATCGGAACCGGGCGACGGGTGCTGCCCGACGGCAACATCCGCCGCGGGATCGCCTACCAGCACGCGCCGGGCTACCTGGCGCTGCCGGACTGCGAGATCGTCGCGCTGGCCGACATCGTGCCGGAAGCGGCCGCCGCCTATGCCGAGCACTTTCAGATCAGCCCACGCTGCTACACCGACTACCGCGCGATGCTGGCCGCCGAGCAGCTCGACATCGTCTCGGTCTGCGCCTGGCCCGCGCTGCACGCCGAGATGACCATCGCCGCCGCCGCCAGCGTCAAGGCGGTGCACTGCGAGAAGCCGATGGCCCCTACCTGGGGCGAGGCCCAGGCCATGGCGCGGGCCTGCGCCGAGCGTGGGGTGCAGCTCACCTTCAACCACCAGCGCCGCTTTGGGGCGCCGTTCCAGCGGGCCAAAGCGCTGCTGCAAGACGGCGCGATCGGCGAGCTGCTGCGCCTCGAGGGGCAGTGCCCCAACCTGATGGACTGGGGCACCCACTGGTTCGACATGTTCTTCTTCTACAACGACGACACCCCCGCCGAGTGGGTGCTGGGACAGATCGACAAGCGTACCGACAAGGCCGTCTTCCACCTCCTGCAAGACGACCAGGGGATCGCCTGGGTCGGCTTCGCCAACGGTGTCCAGGCCGAGCTGCGGACCGGCCACGGCGCCGAGCGGCTGGGGGCCAGCAACCGCCTGATCGGCAGCCGGGGGATCCTCGAAGTCGGCGGCGCCGAGGGCCAGTCGTTGCGCCTCTGGAACGACCAGGCCTTGGGCTGGCAGACGGTCGACGTGCCCGACGGGATCCACGGCGGGAACGCCTTCAAAGCCGCCATCGCCGACGTCGTGAGCTGCCTCAGCAGCGGTGCCGAGCCCCTGATCTCAGCCCGCCGGGCGCTCCAACCGACCGAGGTGGTCTTCGCCACTTACGAGTCCAGCCGCTACCGTGGCCGCATCGACCTGCCCCTGCAGCCGACTGACTCCGCCTTGCTGACGATGGTCGAGCAGAAGTTGATCGGCCCGGATCGGACGGGCTGTTGAGCCCATGACCATCCGCCAGCGACTCGAACAACAGGAGGCTGCCACCCTCTCGCCGCTCGCGGCGCGGGCCGTGGAGTCGCGGGGGCGGCAGGTGGCGGAGGCGGCCTGCCCCACCCGCACCTGCTTCATGCGCGACCGCGACCGGATCATCCACCAGGCCAAGGCGTTTCGGCGGCTGGCGCACAAGACGCAGGTCTTTGTCTCGCCGCGCGAGGACCATTACCGGACGCGGCTCAGCCACACCCTCGAGGTCGCTCAGATCGCGCGGACCCTGGCCAAGGCGCTGCGCCTCAATGAGGACCTCACCGAGGCCATCGCCCTGGCGCACGACCTTGGTCACCCGCCGTTCGGCCACGCTGGCGAGGAGGGTCTCGACGAGACCCTCACACGGCTCGGCCAGCCGGGCGGCTTTCACCATGCGCTGCACAGCCTGCGGGTGGTCGACCGCCTGGAGCGCGACGGGCATGGGCTCAACCTGACCTGGGAGGTCCGCAACGGCATCGTCGCGCACAGCAAAGGCCGGCAATCCCTCGACGCTGCCCTGGCGCGCGAACCCGCGACGCTGGAGGCCGCGCTGGTCAAGGTCAGCGACCGCATCGCCTACCTCAACCACGACATCGACGACGCCATCCGCGCTGGCGTGCTGCGGGTCGACGATCTCCCGGCCGACGCGCTGGGCGTGCTGGGCCGCAGCCACGGCGAGCGGGTCGACCGGATGGTCGCCGACGTCCTCGCCAGCAGCCTCGAGCAGCCGCGGATCAGCCTCTCGGCCGAAGTCGCCGCGGCCACCGAGGCCATCAAGGAGTACCTCTACGACGAGGTCTACCTCAACGCCCGCGCCGCCAATGCCGACCGCGCCAGCATCAAGCGGCTGATGGCTGAACTGGTCGGCCACTTCCTGGAGCAGCCCGACAAGCTCGGCGCGCACCACCCGGCGCTGGACCTGGCCGACCCCGCCGACCGGCTGCGCGCGGTCACCGACTGGGTCGCCGGGATGACCGACCGGTACGCCAAACAGACCTACATCGACGCTTTCCTACCCCACGACTGGCACAGCCCCGACCAGGATCCCCGCGGCTGAGTCCACCCCTTGACGTCCGCCGTGCGCTACCCCACACTGATTTAGGCTCGGCTAAACCCGAGCGGGAAGAGTGGCATGGTGGAGACGAGGGTACCGGAGGCGGCGCCGCAGGCGGCGGTCCGCGGGCTGCATCAGTTGGCCGAAGGACAGGCCGCGCAGGTGCTTTCGCTGGACTGTCAGGGCTATGTACGGCGGCGGCTGCTCGACCTGGGCCTGGTGCCGGGGACGCGGGTTGAGGCCGTGCTGAGCAGCGCCGCTGGCGATCCGCGGGCTTACCGCGTGCGAGGCACGCTGGTGGCCCTGCGGCAGAGCGACGCCTGCCAAATCCGCGTCACCTTGGAGGACTGCCCATGAAGCGCCGTGGTGACGCCGGACTGGTGACCCTTGACGCCCTCGCCGCGGAGCGCATCGTGGCGTTGGCTGGCAATCCCAACGTCGGCAAGAGTTGCGTTTTCAACCAGCTCACCGGGCTCCGCCAGCACGTCGGCAACTGGCCAGGCAAGACCGTGCAGCGCGCCGAGGGCCGCTTCATGCACGCCGGCCGGCCCTACAAGATGGTCGACCTGCCGGGCACTTACTCTTTGCTGTCCACCTCCACCGACGAGGAGATCGCCCGCGACTTCCTGCTCTTCGGTCGGCCCGACGTGACCATCGTGGTGATCGACGCCACGGCGCTGGAGCGCAACCTCAACCTGGTGCTGCAAGTTCTCGAGATCACCGACCGCGTGGTGGTCTGCCTGAACCTGGTCGACGAAGCGCGCCGCAAGGGGCTGGTGGTCGACGCGGCGCAGCTCAGCCGGGAGCTTGGGGTGCCGGTGATCCCAACCGTCGCCAACGCCGGACAGGGGCTCGACGAGGTGGTCGCCACCGTCGCTGCGGTGGCCGCCGGGCAGCAGCAGCCGGCGCCGTTGGCCGTGCCGGCCGCTGGCGAACTGCTGGCGGCCGCCGACCGGCTGGCGCCGATGGTGGACGCCGCCATCGCCGAGGTCAGCAACGCCCGCTGGATCGCGCTGCGGCTGCTGGAGGGCGATCCCCGCGTGCGCGAGGCGGTGGCGACCGGTGAGCTGGAGCGGCAGGCCGGCGAGCTGGCGGGCCGGCTGCCCGACCACGACCAGGGCGAGGGCGCGGCGCACGGGCATCCCCACTTTCACAGCCACGCGCACGGCGACCGCGGCGCGGGGGTCCAGCGGCCGCAGGCCGTGGCCCAACTTCTGGCCGCCGCCGATGCCGAACGCGCCAACCTGGCGCCCGGTCTGCTCGACGATCTGGTCGGCCGCCTGTACGCCACCGCCGCCGAGATCGCCGGCCGGTGCGTCACGCAGCGGAGCGACCGGCGGCGGGACCTTGACCTGCTGGTTGACCGGCTGGTCACCAGCCGCACCTACGGTTTCGGCCTGATGCTGCTGTTGTTGGGGCTCGTCTTCTGGCTCACCATCAGCGGTGCCAATGTCGTCAGTGCCGCCCTGGCGCGCGGGCTCTTTGCGCTGGAAGCGCCGCTGGCCGGCCTCGGCGATTGGCTCGGCGCGCCGTGGTGGCTGACCGGCGTGCTGGTCCACGGCGCCTACCGCGCGCTGGCCTGGGTGATCGCGGTGATGCTCCCACCGATGGCGATCTTCTTCCCGCTCTTCACCCTGCTCGAAGACCTCGGCTACCTGCCGCGCGTCGCCTTCAACCTCGACCGCTTCTTCCGCGCCGCCAACGCACACGGCAAGCAGTCGCTGACGATGGCGATGGGCTTCGGCTGCAACGCTGCCGGGGTCACCGCCTGCCGCATCATCGACTCGCCCCGCGAGCGGCTGATCGCGGTGATCACCAACAACTTCGTGCCCTGCAACGGCCGCTGGCCGACCTTGCTGATGCTCTCCGCGGTGTTCGTCGCCCCGCTCGCCTCACCGGGCGTCGGGGCCCTCGCTGGCGCGGCCACGCTGGTTGGCGTGGTGCTCTTCGCCGTCGCCACGACACTCTGCGTCTCGGCGCTGCTCAGCCGCAGTGTGCTCCGCGGCGAAGCCAGTGCCTTCGCGTTGGAGATGCCCAGCTACCGCCGGCCGCGGATCTGGCAAGTGCTGTACACCTCGCTGATCGACCGCACGCTGTTTGTGCTCTGGCGCGCGATGATCTTCGCGGTGCCCGCCGGGCTGGTGATCTGGATCCTCGGCAACGTCGCCCCCGGAGGCGTCTCGCTGTTCGAGCAACTCGCCGGCATCCTCGATCCCCTGGGCCGCGCGATCGGCCTGGACGGTGTGATTCTGCTGGCCTACGTGGTGGCCATCCCCGCCAACGAGATCGTCGTGCCGACGATCTTCATGGGCTACAACGTGCTCTCGACCACCGGACTGCACGCCGGCCAGCGGGTGATGGTCGAGCTGGAGAGCCTCGACGCGGTGCGCCATCTGCTGGTCGACCAACAGGGCTGGACGCTGCTCACCGCGGTCTGCCTGATCCTGTTCGTGGTGCTGCACAACCCCTGCAGCACGACCATTTGGACCATCTACCGCGAAACCAAGAGCGTGCGCTGGACCGCCCTGGCCACCTTCCTGCCGCTGGCCCTCGGCTTCGCGGTCTGCTTCCTGGTCGCCCAGACGGCCCGCCTGCTGGGCTGGGCGTAGGGCCGGGCTGCGCCGCCGCCGCCCGGCCACCAGACGCCTCAGCCCAGGTCGAAGACCAACGCCTCGGCGGGTGCGGTGCTGCTCAGCCGGACCGCCTCTTCGTCGCTCAGCGCCGCCCCGTCGCCGGCCGTCAGGACGGTGCCGTTGACCGTCACCGCGCCGCGGGTGACCTGCACCCAGGCCTGCCGGCCCGGCGCCAGCGGCAGCTCGGCCGCCAGCACGCCGTCCAGCGCCGCCACGTAGAGCCGGTTGTCGGTGTGCATCGTCAGCGAACCGCACTCCCCACTGGGCGAAGCCAGCAGCGTCAGCCCGGGCTGCGGCGGCACCGGCTGCTGCTGGTACTCCGGCTGCCGGCCGCGCACACCGGGGAGCAGCCAGATCTGCAGCAGATGCACCGCCTCGTCGTCTGAAGGGTTGAACTCGCTGTGCAGAATGCCCCGCCCCGCGGTGATCCGCTGAGCCTCACCGACCCCAATCGTGCCGCGGTGGCCCAGGCTGTCCTGGTGCTCCAGGCGGCCCTCCAGCACCCAGGTGACGATCTCCATGTCACGATGCGGGTGCATTCCGAAGCCCTGCCCCGGCGCCACCCAGTCCTCGTTGATCACCCGCAGCGCCCGGAACCCCATCTGAGCGGGATCCTGGTACCCGGCGAACGAGAAGCTGTGATGGGTCTGCAACCAACCATGGTCGAAATAGCCGCGCTCAGCGGCCGGTCGAACTGTGATCACTGTCGGTCTCCAAGCAAGTCTGCTACGCTGTCTCGCGTCCGCCCCAACCCCGCCGCTCGCTCAGGCCGCTGCACCGCGGGCCAGTGACTCCAGGATCAGCGCCGGGCAGACCGCGCCGTGGATGTACTCGAGCAACGACTGCGCCAGTTGCCGCAGCCGGCGCTCGGTGGCCTCGTCGGTGACGGCACCGTCGGCGTCAAACAGCCCGTGCACGCCAGCCAGGCTGGTCACGCCGGGCAGCACCAGGGCTCCCACGTGCGACAGCACGCTGCGCAGATGCTCCAGCGCCTTGACCGCGCCCAGCGCACCCGCCGCGACCCCCAGCAAGGCCACCGGCTTGCCCGCCAGCGCCGACGGGAAGCCCAGGTTGTCGATCAGCAGCTTGCTGGTGCTGCTGTAGCTGCCGTGGTACTCGGGCGTCGCAAAGACCACGCCGGTTGCTTCGCGCACTGCCGTCTGCAACCGCTCGACGTCGGCCTCGCGGCTGCCCAGGCCCGGCACCCCAAGCTGCAACTCACGCGGGTCGATCACCGTCACCTCCGCGCCCCGCTGCCGCAGCTCGTCAACCACCACCCGCAGAGCCCGCGCCGTGGCGCTGGCCACTTGCGCACTCCCGGTCACGGCCACTATCCGAATCGGTCGCCTCGCCTGCTGTGCCATGCCACTTCTCCATCGTTGCCTCAGTATGTGTTGTCACGACTATCGTGTCAATGGCAACCTGCCAAGGGGTCGTCGTGGGGCGGGCGTCGGGTGCGGCCGTGCCAGGCGTGGGGTGGCGCGCGCGAGGCTGGCTGGCTGCGCAGGAGGAGCGGGGGGCAGCTCAGACTTCGTCGTCGTCGGCGGCGCCGTGGGGCACTTCGCCGAGCAGGCGCTGCAGCGTTTCGAGCAGCTTGCGGAGGCGCTTCTCGCCGAGCACCGCAAGTTCGGCGGCATGGGCCTCGCGGACCGGGGTGTCGAGCTGGGCCAGCAGGTCGAGGCCGGCCGGGGTGATCACCGAATGCACCGCGCGCCGGTCGGTCCGGCTGCGCTGGCGGGCGATCCAGCCGGCGGTCTCCAAACGGTCGAGCAGCCGCGTGATGTCCGGGTCGCGGTTGATCAGGCGCTCCCGCAGGTCGGTGCAGCGCAGCCCGGCGGGCCCCGCACCGCGCAGGATCCGCAGCACATTGTACTGCGGCGCCGACAGCCCGGCCGGCCGCAGCACCTCCACCACCGCCGCCGTCAAGCCTTCGCTGGCCCGCGCCAACGCCGCGTAGACCTGCTCTTCCAGTTGCCCCGGCCGGGCCGGCTTGTCCTTCGTGCGCATACCCGCCAGTATTGTCGTTGCCCCAGCCAGTGTCAAGACAACACCACCAAAGGGGTCAGGACCCTTTTCTGCGGCGAAGCACCAGAAAATGGTCCTGACCCCTTTGCTGCTTGCCAGCGCTGGTAGAATGGCGGCACGGAGGGCTTGATGGAGTGGACCTGGCTGGTGGCGATGGCGGCGTTGGCGGCGGCTCCACGGAGTGCGGAGGAGGTGGCGGCGGCGTACCGGCGGGCGGAGGAGGCGGTGGCGCCTGAGACGGTGCGGTTGATTGGTCGCCTGAATGTCGATCCGCGCTGGCTGCCCGACGGCACTTGCTGGTACCGGGTCGAAGCTCCGAACGGCCGCGAGTTTGTGTTGGTCGATCCGGCCGGGCCGCGGCGCGGGCCGGCGTTCGACCACGCCGCGGTCGCCGCGGCGCTCAGTGCGGTCAGCGGCCAGCGCTACACCGCCGGACGGCTGCCCTTCGACGAGCTGCAGCGGTTGCCCGCTGGCCAGCTCCTGCTCGGGGCTGGCGAGCGCTGGTGGCAGTGGGACCCGGCCGCCCGGACGCTGGTCGCCGCCAGCGCCCCCAAGGCCACCCCGGCAGCGCGGCCGGCGGGGCGCCCGCAGCCCCGCGGTGACCGCTCGCCCGACGGCCGCTGGCAGGTTGCCAACGACGGACCGAACTTGCTGCTCCGTCCGACCGGCGGCGGCGAGCCGCGCCGCTTGACCGACGATGGCACCAAGGAGGCGAGCTGGTTCGCGTTGAGCTGGTCGCCCGACAGCCAGCATCTCGTCGTGGCCCGCAGCACCCGCGGCGCCGACCTGCCGATGACGCGCCTGGAGAGCGTCCCGGCCGACAGCTATCGGCCGAAGGTCCATACCGCCGTCTACCCCTTGCCAGGCGATCCCGTGGCGCAGCACACCTTGGCCGTGATCCATCTCGCCGACGGGCAGCGGCAGATGCTGGCCGCCGAGAGCATCGACTACGAGGGCCGCCCCGCCCTGTTCTGGCGCCGCGACGGGCGGCACTTCCTCTACGAGCGCCGCTGGCGCGGCTACCAACGGGCTGCTGTGATCGAGGGCGACGCCGTGACCGGCGCCACCCGGCTGGTGATCGACGAACGCTCGAAGACCTTCGTGGCGCCGATGAAGCACCACTGCCAGTTCCTCCGCGACGGCGACGAGATCCTCTGGATGGCGGAGCGCGACGGCTGGAATCACCTCTACCTGGTGAACGTCGACAGCGGCCAGGCGCGCCAACTCACGCGGGGGGAGTGGGTCGTGCGCAGCGTCGAGGCGGTCGACGAGGCGGCGCGGACGATCCTGCTGACCGCCGGCGGCCGCGAGCCGGGCGATCCCTATCTGAAGCACTGGTACCGGCTGCACCTCGACAGTGGGGAGCTGGTGCAGCTGACTCCCGCCGACGGCAACCACGAGATCAGTTTCTCGCCCGACGGGCAGTATCTGCTCGACCGCTCCTCCCGGATCGACCTGCCGCCGGTCACCGCGCTACGCCGCAGCCGCGATGGCAGCCTGGTGCTGCCGCTGGAGCAAGCCGACCTGAGCGCCTGGCAACGCGCCGGATGGAGCGTGCCCGAGCCCTTCGTCGCTCCCGGGCGCGATGGGCGGACGCCGATCTACGGCGTCGTCTGGCGCCCCCGCAACCTCGATCCCAGCCGCAAGTACCCGGTGGTCGAACGGATCTACGCCGGCCCCCAGGGCTTCTTCGTGCCGCACGGCTTCACCGCGAGCGACGAACTCCAAGCGGTCGCGGAGTTAGGCCTGATCGCCGTGCAGATCGACGGCATGGGCACCAGTGGCCGCTCGAAGGCCTTTCACGACGTCGCCTGGCAGAACCTCGCCGACAGCGGCTTCCCCGACCGGATCGCCTGGCTCCGCGCCCTGGCGGCGAAGTACCCCTACGTCGACGCGACCACCGTCGGCATCTTCGGCGGCAGCGCCGGCGGCTACAATGCGGCGCGGGCGGTGATCGATCACCCCGAAGTCTACCGCGCTGCAGTCGCCAACAGCGGCAATCACGATCATCGGACCGACAAACTCTGGTGGAACGAGTGTTGGATGGGCTACCCGGTGGGCGACCATTACCGCCAGCAGTCCAATATCGAGTGCGCCGCACGGGTCGGTGGTGCGTTGTTCCTGATCCACGGCGATCTGGACGACAATGTCTACCCGGCGGCCTCGACGTTGCGCTTCGCCAAGGCGTTGATGGAAGCCAACAAGGACTTCGACCTGCTCTACGTCCCGGGCGGCGGCCACGGCGTTGGTGGACCGTACATCACCCGGCGGATGTACGACTTCTGGCTGCGCCACCTGCTGGGCGAGACTCCGCCGCACGAGTACCGCCTGCGGGCCGGCTCCGGCGCCAGCGTCAACATCACCATCGTCAACCGCACCAAGGCCACCTTAAGCATCTCCTGGGTCTCTGGCGATGGCACGCGCCGCAAGTACCACGACCTGGCGCCGGGCAAGGAGCTGGTGCAGCACACCTTCGTCGGCCACTCCTGGCTGGCCGAGGATGGCGACCGCGTGGTCGGCCGGTACACCGCTGCCGAGGACCAGTTGCGCTGGGAGATTGGCGCGGTGGAGTGAGCACGGACGGCCAGTTGCGGGCGGCCACTAGACGGTTGTAGAATGGACCGGATGGCCACCACCCGACGGCGCTGGTCCAGGAGCCACCCGATGCCCGCCCTGACCCTCCTCCTGTCGCTGCTGCCGCTGGCGGCCGAGCCGGCGGGGAGTTGGACCTTCGAAGCCGACGCCCAAGGCTGGCGACCGCGCGCGGCGAGCTTGACGGTCGGGCGCGAAGCTGGCGGACGCGCGGGCTCGGCCGGCGCGCTGCGGGTACGGGGGCCGATCCGCGAGGGCTTCAACTACGCCAGCGGCCCGCAGTTTGGGCTGGTCGCCGGGCAGCTCTACCGCCTCAGCGCCTGGCTGCGGGTGGACCGCGTCGGAGAGGGCACGCCGGGACCGTTCCTGAAGTGCGAGCTGCAGGCCGGGCCGACCGAGACCCTGGGCCGGGTTAACACCAACTCCTACGAACTGACCAGGCTGGGGCAGTGGCAGCAGCTTGAGGTCGAGTTCAAAGCCCCGGCTCGCGCTGTGCTGGGCTGGCTGGCCATCGAGAAGGGCACCGCCGAGGCCGAGGTCGACCTGCTGCTGGACGACGTGCGGGTGGAGCTGATTCCGCGGCTGAGTGCTTTGGAGCGGTACGCGTTGACGCCACCAGCGGCGCTGCAGGCGGTGCGCCGGCAGCATCCCCGGCTCTACTTCACCGCGGCCGGGCTGACGGCGTTGCAGGCGCGCCTGACCGGTGACCTGCGCCCGACCTGGGAGCGGCTGCGGCCGACGCTGGAACGGTATGCCGCCAGCCCGCCGCCGGCCTATCGCGCCGAGCCCGACGGCAGCGGCGACGAGCAACTGTGGCAGCGCGAAGTCGGCAACGCGATGCCCTACCTGGCGCTGGGCTGGGCGGTGACGCGGGAGCAACGTTACCTCGACGCCGCCGGGGCCTGGGCGCTGGCCAGTTGCAGCTACCCCACCTGGGGGCTCAAGGGCATCGATGGGATGGACCTCGCGACTGGCCACCAGACCTTTGGCCTGGCGACGATCTACGACTGGTGCTACGCCGACCTGCCCGCGGCGACGCGGCAGACCATCCGCGAGACCCTGCTGCGGCGCGGCGGCCGGCAGTTCGAGGCGGCGGCCACCGGGGCCGCCTGGTGGCAGAAGAGCTACCTGCAGAATCACCTCTGGGTCAACCTGACCGGGCTCGCCGCGGCCGGCCTGGCCCTGTTTGACGAAGCGCCCGAGACGCTGCAGTGGGTCGGCCTGGCGCGTGAGAAGTATCGCCAGACCTGGACCGCCCTCGGCAGCGACGGCGCGTCGCACGAGGGGGTCGGCTACTGGGGCTACGGGGTCGAGTACCTGCTGAAGTACCTGGCCCTGGCTCGCGACCTGCTGGGTGAGGAGCTCTACGACCATCCCTGGTGGCGGCAGACCGCGGCCTACCGGTTGTACGCCAGTCTGCCCCGGGCGGCCTGGACCCGCGCCAACCACGTGGTCGACCTGGCCGACTGCCCGCGCACCAACTGGTACGGCCCGGAGTTCCTGCTGCGGCGGCTGGCGGCCGAGTACCGCGACCCGGTGGCGCAGTGGCTGGCGCTGCAAGTCGAAGAGTCGAACACCAGCTCAGCCTCGGCGCAGTGGCTCAATCTGCTGTGGCACGATCCCAGCCTGGTTCCGCGGCCGCCCACCGCGCTGCCGACGCTGCGCCACTTCGCCGACCTCGGATTGGTTTCGGCGCGCAGCGACTGGTCGGGCACGGAGAGTCTGCTGTTCCTGCGCTGCGGTCCGCCGCTGGGTCATGAGGCCCGCGGGAAGTTCCCGCATGACCCCGGCAGTGGGCATGTCCACCCCGATCTGAACCACTTCGTGCTGTTTGGCGCCGGCAGTTGGCTGCTCCGCGACGACGGCTACGCCGCGAAGTGGACCAAACAGCACAACACCTTGCTGGTCAATGGTCAGGGCCAGCTCGGCGAGGGGCAGCTCTGGTTCGATGGCAGTGCGTTCCTCAATCTCAACCCAGGCCCGCGGGTGCTGCGGGCCGCCAGCACGCCGGAGGTCGACTGGATCACCGCCGATGCCACCGTCGGCTATCCCAAGGCGGCGGGCCTGCGCCGCTTCGTGCGGCACTGGCTGTTCGTCAAACCGCAGGCCCTGTTGGTGCTCGACGACATCGAGACGGCGGCCCCGGCGGACCTGACGCTGCACTTCTTCCCCGAGCAGCCGCTACAGGGCGGGGCGCCGGTCTTCGAAGGCGCGATCAACCAGGCCCGCTTGCGGATCGCCAGCCTTACCCCGGGCGCCGCGATGGCGTTCGAGCCGGTCGGCGGCGAGGATCGCCACGGCGGGCAGGGACAGACCCGCGCAGCGGTGGTGCTGCGGCAACGCGGCACCCGCTGGCGGCAGATCACCGCCCTCACCTGGAGCCCGGCGGCGCAGCGGCCGACCGCGCCGAGTCTGACCGCCACGGATCCCGCGGCGACGATTCAGATTGGTGAGCGCCGGCTGGAGTGGCGCTGGGACCCGGGCGAGTACAGCTTGCGCTGAGGTTGCGAGCACTGCCTAACGGTCCTTGACAACCCTGGCGCCAATCTGGCACGCTATCGGCGACAGGGAGTCAACCAATGTGGCGCTGGTGGGTCTTGGGAGTGGTGTCGGTGGTGGCCGGGTGGGCCCAGGCCGAGCTGCCGCTGCCGCCGGCCGACGAGGTGGCGGCGGCGTTGGAGGCGCGGCTGGCCGACCGCCCGCGCGGGCTGGAAGCCTATGCCGCGGTCGACTTTCTGGAGCAACTCGACTGGACGGGTGCCGTGGTGCCCTGGCCGACGATGGGCCCGCCGGACCGCGATGGCCGACGCCTGCTGCTGAGCGCCACCTTACCGTGCGAGCCGCTCCGCGGCGCGCAACCCACAAAGCTCGAGTTCCTCGAAGACGAACCCCTCGGGCTGCCGCCGGCGCTGACCTTGGGGCGGTACCAGGCCGGGCCGGGAATGGCCTCTCGGGCCGAGTACCTGCACTGGTGCCCCGAGGCCCCGCTCAGCTTCCGGGCGGCCCTGGTGACCCGGCAGTGGCCGCCGCCGACGGACTCGACTCGCCAGGGAGCAGCGCATCCCGACAACGCCAGCCGGCACTACCGGCCGCTGCATGGCCAGACGGGGCCGGGAGAGGCGGCCGCCCCCTGGCGAGTGGTGCCCGAGCGGCGGCTGCTGCCCGACCCGGACCTGGTGGCGGGCTACCCGACGCGCTGGCGGATGCTCTGCCTGGCCCTGCGCGACGGTAGCGCCGAGGTGCTGCGGTGGGAGCCGCATCCCGAGGGGCCGGCGCTGGTGGTCGGCACCGCGGTCGAGCAGTGGTGGCTGGCGCCCCAGCGCGAGTGGATCCCGCTGGCGCACCAGGTTGTCCCGCAGGCCGCCGTCCTCTTGGCGGCGCTCGCCGGCAGCCGGCCGGAGCACCAGCCGATCGCCTGGCTCGAGCAGTGGCGCTACCACCGGGTGGGCGAGCTGCGAACCGTCGCCAGCGTGCGCACGGCGCAGCTCAACTTGACCCGGCCGGAGCTGCGGCCGGCCCTCGCCCCGCTGCAGCTCTCTTGGAAAGTGCTCCAGCCGCAGCCGCTACCTGACCAGACGGCGTCCGCCTGGTTCTCCGACGCCTCGCCAATCGCCGCCGCTGCCGCCACCTCGCCGGTCCTGGCGGCCAAGCTGGTCGAGCAGCACCGCGCCGCCTTCGATGACCTCGCCCGCCTGGCCGCCGCGCCCGAGCCGGGCGGCTGGCGCCCGCCGACGCTGCCGGAACTGATCCCAGCGGCGCTGCGGCCCGTCCGCCTGCGCTGAGCCTGCGACCGACCGCCGAGTCGACGCCCCAGCGTCGACTCGCGGTGGATTAGCCACACCCGCTGTCGCGTTTCTCGACAGGAAACTTCGCGCGTCTCTGGGCAGGTTGCAGGGACAGCATCGACGACCTTGGTCGGTGCCAAAGGCGAGGGTGTGATGTCGTACCAAGAGCCGACCGGGCTGGCCGGGCGGCAGCGGCGGGAGCGCTGGCAGCGGGCCCGGGTGCTGGCCGGGGCGTTGCTGGTGATGTGTATGCTGGGCGTGGTGTATGGCTTCTCGGCCCTCACCGAGCCCTTGGCGCGGACGTTTCCGTCCTGGAGTCAGCAAGACATCCAGGCTGCCAATACGCTGGCTTTGTTGTTCTTCGCGTTGTCGATGGTCCCGGCGGGTTGGCTGCAAGACCAGTACGGCCCGCGGCTGACGCCGCTGCTGGCGGCGCTGTTCTTCCTGGTCGGCCTGCTGGGCGCCTCGCAGGCCACGCGGCCCGACCAGAAGATGCTCTGGTGGGCGTCCTACGGGGTGCTCAACGGGATCGGCGTCGGCCTTGCCACGGTCAGCCCCTTGGCGGCGCTCAACAAGTGGTTCCCGGAGCGGCGCGGGCTGATCTCCGGGGTCGCCCTGATGGGCTTCGGCATCGGCGCGGCGATCTTCATTCCGACCGTCAGCAACTACCTGGATCCGGCCCGCGGCGGACACAGCCTGCAGCAGTTCTTCCAGCTCCACGCCCTGCTGGTGGCGGCCGGCGTGGCGCTGGGTGGCTGGCAGCTCCAGAACCCGCCGCGGCTGCGCGAACTGGCGCGGGCGGCCCATGCCGGCGTGCGGGACCGGGCGTGGGGCGAGATGCTCGGCACGCCGCGCTTCTGGACGCTCTGGCTGATGATGGCGCTGAGCTGCACCGCCGGGCTGATGACGATTGCGGTGGTCAAGGCGGCGGTCAAAGAGAACCCGCTGCTGACCGCCGCGCAGGCCTCCCTGGCCGGCAGCATTCTGGCGCTCTGCAACGCCCTTGGTCGGCCGCTGTGGGGTCTGATCAGTGACCGCCTCGGCCGCCAGCGGGCCTTCGTCGCGCTGTTTGCGTTGCAGGCGACGGCGATGTTCCTGCTGGCACCGGGTCTGGCCGCCGGGGCCGGGCCGGCTTTCGTGCTGGTTGGCCTGATCGGCCTCAACTTCGGCGGCGCCTTCGGGCTGTTCGCCCCGGCCACCGCGGAGGCGTTCGGGACTCGCCACCTGGGCGTCAACTACGGCTTCGTCTTCACCGGCTACGGGGTCGCCGGGGTGCTCGGTCCGCAGGTTGCGGCCTACTACAAAGATACCCTCGGCGTGTTTGGTCCGGCCTTCCAGATCGGCGGGCTGCTGGCGGCGACGGCCTCGCTGACGGCGCTGGTCTGGACCTGGCGGACGCCGCGGGCACCCGGCGCGCCGGTGGTCGAGCTGCCTGACCGCGCCGAGGCGGTCGAGCTGGACCGCGCCGCCGACTGACCACGCTGCACCCGCCCCGGCCGCTGCGCACGGCCGGGGCGGGCCGCTGCTCAGCCGGCCGGGGGCAAGCGGATCAGAATCGCCCGCACAGTCTCGTCGGTGCTGCTCAACCGCAGGGTCTGCCCGCCGGCTGGGGGCCCGGTCAGCCGCAGGAAGCGGGTCCCCCCGCGCGCCAGCCGGACGCGGAAGTTGGGGTTCGCGCCGCCGATGGGCACCGCCGTGGCCAACGGGCCGGCGATGGTCAGCGGGCCGCTGTAGGTGGCGGTCAGGTCAAACCCGCTGAGGCGGTAGCGCGGGTCGCTCGAGAGTCCGAAGGCGGTCAGCCAGAGGGCCGCCGTCCAGTCGTTCTGCAGGCTGTCAAAACTCGCCCCGGTGGCCGCGGCGACATTGGCCGGGCCGGTGGTGTCGCTGTCGACCAGGCTGGCCAGCAGGCCCTCGCCGTAGCGGTCGACCAGGTAGCGCACGAAGAGGTAGGCCGCACCGGCCTGGCCGTCGTTGTAATCGCCGGTCCGCTCGAGCAGCGTGTAGCGCTCCGGCGAGGCGAGGTAAGCGGCGACGTTCTCCGGCGAACCGCCGGGGCTGTCGAGGTAGCCGTTGAGGTCCTCGGCGAGGAAGGAGAGCCCCTCGTTGAGCCAGGACTCCTCGCCGCCGAAAAGCCCCGCCGGGCCGGCCTTGTGGCTGTAGTTGATCAGATGCTGCAGCTCGTGGGCCAGCGTTGCCAGCAACCCGGGGCGCAGCGTCTCGTAGGGCCGGCCGCCGCCCGGCTCGGGGACCAGCAGATAGAGCAAGTCGATGCCGTCGCCGCTGAGCGAGCTGAGGTCACCGGGATAGAACACCCCATAGCCGCGCTGGTTGACGTAGGGGGTGAAGAGGCAGGTCACCACGCCGTTGCGGTCGGGATCGGCCGGCGTCCCAAAGGCCGCGGCGTTGCGGGCGTAGATCTGGCGGTCAAAGACGTCCGCCAGGTCGGCAAGCTGCTCGTCGGTCAGCGCCCCGGCCGGGGTGCTGTCGTCGACATACAGCCAGCAGTGCGTGCCGAGGCGCCGCAGCGTGGCGGTGACGGTGGTGCTGAAGCCGATGCCGCCGAGCCAGAAGTCGCGCTGGTCACCGACCACAGCCCGCCCGCGGCCGCCCTGGTTGCGGCCGTCGCCCGCGGCGGCCCGGTCGCGCCGCAGCCGCCCAACCGGCAGGGCGGCCAACTGCGGCAGCTCGGCCGCCCCGTCGTTGACGGTGACCACCGTCGCCGAGCCGCTGGCGCTGCTGGAGACCAGCGCCAGCAGCCACTCGCCCCCACTCGGCAGCGGCGCCAGCGCCAACGTGGCGCCGCGGCTGCCGAGCGCTGTGACCGCCGGCACGCCCACCGCTGGCGCGGTCGGCAACGGCGGGGCGTCGCTGCCACCCCCGCCAGCCCCGCCACCGCCGCCGCAGCCGGCCACCGCCATCGTCGCGCCGAGCGCGATCCACCACCGCATTGCGCTGCTCCTCCACGTCCAACGTCGCCGCAGCCCAGAAGCTTCGCACGGCAGCCCGACTCAGGCACCAAACATGTGTTCGGTTGGAGTTGACCGCCACCGCGGCTGGTGCTATCCTGTGCTCTGGTTTGTCGCCCCCGGTGGCATGCCTTCTCGCTCCCGGCGCTGGGAGCCATAGTCCGTGGGAAGGATTCCTTGACGATGCGTGAGTACGAGTTGATGGTCATCATGCACCCCGATCTGGATGGGGCGCAGCTCACCGCCACGTTGGACGCGATGCGTGGTCACCTGACGGCCTGCGCCGAACTGACGGCCTGCGACCTGTTGGGCCGTCGCCGGCTCGCTTACGAGGTGCGGCGTTGCATGCAGGGCACCTACGCGCTGCTCAACTTCACGACCGACCCGTCGAACATCCTGGAGCTGCGGCGCTTCCTGCGCGTCGATCTGCACGACCAGGTGATTCGGCACCTGCTGGTGAAGGATGAGAAGCGCGGCACGCGCCCGCCCTCGCAGCCGATGCCGGGTGAGGAGACCACCGAAGAGTTGAGCGAAGAGGACCGTCTGGCGCAGGCGGCGGCCGAGCGCGCGGCGCTCGAAGAGGCGGCCCGCGGCGAGGCGGAGCCGGTCGTGGCGGCGGAGCCCGCGGCGGTGGAAGCCGCGCCGGTGGCCGAGGAGCCCGCGACCGAGTAGGCGAACCACCCCGCGGCGGGGCTGGAGGGCAGCCGCATGTTGAACCGGATTGTGCTGGTTGGTCGGCTGGTGGCCGACCCCGAAGAGCGTCACACCAACGACGGCAGCGTGCTCAGCAAGTTCCGGATCGCCGTCGACCGGCCCCGGCGGCGCGACCGTGACAAGGAGTCCGACTTCTTCAACGTGTCGTGCTTCGGGCGCTCGGCGGAGTTCGTCAACCGCTATCTCCGCCGCGGCGACCTGGTGGGGGTCGAAGGCCGTCTGCAGATCGACGACTATACCGACAAGAACGACCAGCGCCAGCGCTGGGTCGAGGTCCGGGCCGACAACGTCCAGAGCCTCGGCGGACGCAGCGACGGCGGCGGGCGCGGCGACGACCGCGGTGACGACCGGGCCCCAGCCCGCGACCGCGACCGTGACGACGACCGTGGCCGCAGCGGCGGTGGCGGTGGCGGTGGCGGTGGCGGGCGGGGCGGACGCGACTGGCAGCACGAGCCGGAGCCGTTCGAGGGCGATGCCGCGGATCCCCGCGGTGCGGCGCCCCGGGCCCGCGAGAACGGTTCCCCGCATGACGAGCGGCCGGCCCCGCGCGACGATGCGCCGAGCCGCGACGGTCGCCGCCAGTCGTTCAGCCCACCCGGCGACGACGCCACCTTCGGTGACGACGACGGCGACCCGTTCGCCGACCATTAGACCAGCCGTCACCACCTGACACCGCCCCGGACCAGCGCGGTCCGGGGCGGTGGTAGTTTGGGGCCCCGCGGGTGTCAGGCCGTCAGGCGGCTCGCCACGTAGGGCCAGTTGACGATCTTCCACCAGGCCGCGACATAGTCTGCGCGGCGATTCTGGTAGAGCAGGTAGTAGGCGTGCTCCCAGACGTCGAGGCCCACCAGCGGGGTGTCGCCGGTGGTCAGCGGACTGTCCTGGTTGGGCAGGTTGTAGACGTCCAGCTGGCCATTGGGCTTGCGCACCAGCCAGGCCCAGCCGCTGCCGAAGCGGGTCATCGCCGCGGCGGTGAAGGCCGTCTGGAACGCCGCGAAGCTGCCCCAGCGGGCGTCCATGGCGGCCGCCAACGCGCCGCTCGGAGCGGCGCCGCTGGCCGGGGCCAGGGACTGCCAGAAGAGTGTGTGGTTGTGGTGCCCGCCGCCGTGGTTGCGGACCACGGTGCGCACGGCTTCGGGCAGGTCGGCCAGCCCGCGCAGCAGCTCCTCCAACGACTTGCCGGCCAACTCCGGAGCCGCTTCGAGCCCCTTGTTGAGCCCGGCGACGTAGGCCGCGTGGTGCTTGTCGTGGTGGATTTCCATGGTCCGCGCGTCGATCTGCGGTTCGAGCGCGCCGAAGGCGTAGGGCAGTGGCGGCAGCACAAACTTGCCGTCGGCCTTGGTGTCGGCCGGGCTGAGGTCGACGGCGCGGAGCTGCGTCGCCAGCAGTCCGCTGCCCAGCAGGGCCAGCGCGGCGCGACGAGTCGGTTCGGGCATCGTGGTCGTCTCCGCCCGTCAGCATGGTGCCGAATCGGCTTTCAGGCCGGATCGAAACCTGGCAGCACGGCCTGCTCGCTGGTCCCGCCCGCCGCCTCGGCGAAGCCCTGCATCACTTCCTCGCTGGCCAGCAGGGGATCGCCCGCCAGCGGTCGCGCGCCACGGGCCAGCAGCAGCGCCGCGCCGGGACTGTCGGGGGTGGCCCGCACATAGACCGCGCGGCCCTGATGCAACGCCTGCTGCGCGGCATTCAGGGTGCCGCCTTGAGCGCGGGCTTCGACCACCACCAGGCAGCGGCTCAAGGCGGCGACCAGCCCGTTGCGTTCCAGCGCCCGGTGGGCGGCCACCGGCGCGTGCGGGAAGTAGCTGCTGAGCACCAGCCGCAGGTCGGGGTTGCCCTCCCAGGCCAGCAGCCCGCAGGGCAGCACGCCGGTGGCCAGGCCGCCCCGCGCGGCCGCGCCGGCCTGGGCCGCGCGGTCGATCCCACGGGCGTCGCCGCTGACCACGTTGATCCGCGCCCGCGCCAGCCAGCCGGCCAGCTTGGTGGCGTACCGCAGCCCGTCGGGCGAAGCCTCGCGATTGCCGACGATGGCCACCATCGGTCGCTGCAAGGCGCGCAGGTCGCCCCGGCAGACCAGCAGCGGCGGCGGCCGGAAGCCGAGCGCGCGATGCAGCGCCGGCGGATAGTCGGCGGCGGTCACCGCCAGCAGCGTGGCCCCCGCCGCGCGGAGGGCCGGCAGCAGGTCAGGCGGCGGCTCCGGGCTGGCCGCCAGCACGGCCAGCCGGCGCAGCGGCAGGTCGAGGCTGCGCAACTCGTCGTCGCCGGCTGCGAAGAGCGCGCTCAGGGGCCGGCCCCGGGCCAACCAGCGGGTTGCCGCGGCGGCGGCCGTGGCCGGACGGAGGCCGCTGTACCAGACCAACCGCGCCCAGGCGGCCGCTTCGACGGCCTCGTTGCTCATGGCACCTGGTAGCGCTCCACCGCCCCGAGGTCGAGCTCGACGCCCAGGCCCGGCCGATCGGTCACCGCGATGTAGCCGTCGGTGACCGCCAGGTGCTCCGCCAGCAGGTCGTGCTCCCGCAGGATGTGGCCGAAGATGTCCGATGGCCAGAGCGTCGCCGGAGTCGCCGCGCAGCCCTGCACGAAGGCCGCGCCGCGGACCCCGAGGTCGTTGCCCGAACCGTGCCACACCGGGCAGCCCGCCGCGTGCGCCGCGCGGGTCGCGGCGACGAACTCGGTCAGCGAGCCGTTCAGGTTGTAGACATCGGCGCAGCCCATTTCGAGGGCCGGGATCAGGTGCGTCAGGGTCCCCAGATGCAGCGCCAGCGGGATCTGGATGGTGTCGCGCAGCCGGGCGTACCAGTCCAGCCGCTGCTGCGGCACGGGACTCTCGAACAGCAGCCCCGTGTAGTCGCGCAGGCTGCGCGCCAGCTCAACGGTCCCGGCCGGGGTGTAGAAGCGCTCGTTGGGGTCCAGGGTGATCGTCCAATCAGGCGCCACCGCTTTGATCGCCGCGACCCGCGCCGCGGGGTGCTGCTCCAGCTTGCACTTGAACTTGCAGCCGTGGTAACCGCCCGCCAGACCGCGCCGGGCGTGCTCCGCGGAATCGTCGACGGTGCAGAGGCCCATCCAGTAGTCGACCGGCACCCGGTCGTGGTAGCGCCCGCCCAACAGCATATGGGCCGGCACCTCGCGGGCCCGGCCGAGGGCGTCGAGGATCGCCATCTCGAAGGCGTCGTAGGCCCCGTTGTGCGGCAGCGGCAGTTGCTGTAGAGCGACCTTGTTGAGGTCCAGGTCGAGCAGTGCGCTGACCCCGGCATCGACCTCGGCGCGCGAGACGCCGCGGTTGGTTTCGCCGATCCCGCAGTAGCCTGAGCTGGTGTGCAGCCGCACGATGAACTTCGGGACGTCGGCGAAGGTGTCGAGCACGGCGTCGGGGTAGCAGGCGCTGCTGATGGTGCCGGGCCGGGCCGGCACGACCACTTTCCAGACATCCACCGCGGTCACGCGCATCGCAGGAGCTCCTGCCGGCCGGATGCACCATCGCGCCGGCGGCACCTTCAAGAGGATTGGCGACCCAGCGCGAGAAGCCGCGACCGAGAGAGGGATGTCCGAGAACTGCTCACCCCCGGCCCCGGCCGCCGGCAGCCGACTGGCCTACGCCGAGCCGCTCCGCCTGTGGGCCTGCGGCGCGGTGATTCTGATCCACGTCTGCTCCGGCCCGGTCGCCGAGTTCGGCCGGCTGGCGCCCCGCGACTGGTGGATCGCCGCCGGGCTGCGCGCCGCAGTGACCTGGGCGGTGCCGGTCTTCGTGATGCTCAGCGGTGCGCTGCTGCTGGATCCGCGCAAGGACGAACCGCTGCGGCAGTTCGTCGTCCGGCGCTGCTCCCGCGTCGGCTGGCCATTGCTGGCCGCCAGCACCGCTTACCTCGCCTGGCGGGTCTACTACCGCCAGGAGACGCCCACGCCGCTCTGGGCGCTGCGGCACCTCGCCTACGGCACCACCTGGGCCCACCTCTACTTCCTTTACCTGATCGCCGGCCTGTACGCCGTGACGCCCGTCCTGCGGCAGTTCACCCGGCACGCCAGTCGGCGCCAGCAGTGGGCGCTGGCGCTGGTCGCGCTGGCCGTCGGCATCCTCGACAAGTTGCTGCGCACCACCTTCCACAGCGGCGGCGCCAGCGGGCTGCTGCTGTTTGGGCCCTACCTCGGCTACTACGCCCTCGGCTGGCTGCTGCGCGACGTGGTCCTCTGTCGTCGACGTTGCGTCGCACTCGGGACCCTTTGGCTGGCCGCCACGGCCTTCACCACGCTGCTCTGCCGCGCCGCGATGGACCTCGCCGACGGGCCCGGCTGGCGGTTCTATGCCTTCGAGTTCCTGACGCCGCAGATCGCCCTGCAGGCTGTCTGCACCTGGCTGCTGGCACAACAGCTCTGGCGCCAGGCGCGGAGTCGGCGGCTGACCCGGCTGCTCGGTGAGGCGACGCTGGGGGTCTACCTGCTGCACCCCGCCGTGCTCGACTGGCTGCGCCACCAGGGGCTGACCAGCACCTGGCATGGCGCCGCCACCGGCATCGCGGTGTCGGCCCTGGTGGCCGCTGCGGTCAGCCTGCTCGTAACGCTGCTGCTGCTGGCGCTGCCGGGGCTGCGTCGACTGGTTGGCGGCTGACTTTGCGCTGCCCGCTGCGGCCAACCGGTGTATAATGGTGCCGGCTCAGTGGAGGGCCCTCAGCCAGGCATGGCCAGCGCAACCCCCATCGTCTTGACCGGTGCGGCCGGCTTCATCGGCTTCCACCTGGCGCACCGTCTGCTGGCGGCCGGCCACCGCGTGGTCGGCGTCGACGTGGTCAACGACTACTACCCGGTGGTGGTCAAGCAGCGTCGCCTGGCCCTGCTCCGCGAGCAGCCGGGGTTCAGCTTCGCAGCCCTCGACCTGGCCGACGCGGAGGCCTTCGCCGACCTGGTGGCGCGCGAGCGGCCCAGCCGCGTCTGCCACCTTGCGGCGCAGGCCGGCGTGCGCTACTCGTTGACCCACCCGCGGGTCTACACTGCCAGCAACATCGAAGGGACGCTCAACGTCTTGGAGGCCTGCCGCCACCACGGCGTCGAGCGGCTGGTCTACGCCAGCAGCTCCAGCGTCTACGGCGGCAACACCAAAGTGCCCTTCAGCGAGGGCGATCCCGTCAACACGCCGATTAGCCTGTACGCCGCCACCAAGCGCGCCAACGAGCTGATGGCCCACACCTACACGCACCTGTTCGGTCTGCAGACCGTCGGCCTGCGCTTCTTCACGGTCTACGGCCGCTGGGGCCGGCCCGACATGGCGCTCTGGATCTTCGCCGAGAAGATCCTCGCGGGGGAGGCCATTCCGGTCTTCAACCAGGGCCAGTTGAAGCGCGACTTCACCCACGTCAGCGACATCGTGGCCGGTCTTGACGCCTGCCTCTTCGCCGAGGGCCTGGCGCCCTACGAGGTGCTCAACCTCGGCAACCACCAGTCCGAAGAGCTGATGACGCTGATTGATCTGCTGGAGCAGGCACTCGGCCGACCGGCCCTCCGCAATCTGCTGCCGATGCAGCCGGGCGATGTCCCAGCCACTTACGCCGACATCGCCCAGGCCCAGACCAAGCTCGGCTTCCACCCCCGCACGCCGCTCGCGGTGGGCGTCCCGGACTTCGTCGAGTGGTACCGCAGCGAGCCGGAGATCGCCGCCGCCGTGGCCGCCTGGCGGGCCGCTGGCGGGGGAGGCTGAAATGCCTGAGCGGCCGAAGCTGGGCTATGTGATGGCCGTCCTGGAGGCCCGCTCGGGCGAACACGCGGCGCACATTCCCCGGCTGTTGGGCGAAATCGGCAAGGGCCTCGACATCGACGTGATCGTCTGGAACCAGAAGGACGAGGTGACCCTGCCCGGCGTGCAGGCGATGCAAATCGTCCCGCGGGGCAGTCTGTTCCGGAAGCTGCGCCACCTGCGGCGGCTGATCGTGGAGCAGCGCCGCGCCGGGTACCACCTCTGGTTCATCCGCGGCGCCGGCAGCGTGGTGCTGCTGTTCAACCTGGTCGGCGCCCGCACCGTCTTCTGGATCTGCGGCCGCACCCGCCCGCCGAGCAACTGGCGCGACCGGGTCGGGCAGTGGCTGTTCAAGCTCGCCTTGCGGACCAGCCGCTGGATCGCCACCGCGCCGGGGATGGATGCCTACAACACCGCCGCGCTGGGGGTGCCCGCCAGCAAGCAACTGCTGCTCAACAACGACATCGACCTGACGGTCTACCAGCCGGCCTCGCCCGAACAGATTGCGGCGACCCGCGCCGAGTTGGGACTGGACCCCTCGCAGCGGGTGGTGCTGTTCGTCCACCGGCTGATCTACGAGCGCGGCGCCGATGCGCTGATCCCGCTGCTGGACGCCCTGGCCGCGGCCGGGCAGGCGGCCTGCCTGGTGGCCATCGGCGGGCCCGGCGAGCAGTCGGCCGCCCTCGAGGCTTACGCCGCGGCGCATCCCGAGCGGCTGCGGTTGTTGGGCCACCGGCCGAACGACGAGCTGCCGCGCTACTACGGCGCGGCCGACGTCTTCATCATGCCGTCCCGCGTCGACGGTTTCCCGCGGGTGATGCTGGAAGCGATGGCCTGCCGGGTGCCGGTCGTCTCGACGCCCTGCGAGGCGGTGCCGCCGGTGCTGCCGGCCGACCTGCACCCCGAGCTGTTGGTGGACTTCGGCGACCATGCCGGGCTGGCGGCGCGGGTGCTGGCGCTGCTGCGCGACGAGCCGCGCCGGGTGGCGATCGGCGAACGGCTGCTGGCCCGGGCCGGCGACTACACCGTGCAGCGCGTCGCCGAGCAGTACATCGCCACCTTCAGCCGCACGGACCTCTAGCAGCCGTTACCGCGGGATCACCACGCCATCGGCCAGCCAGCGCTGGTAGACCACGACCATCAGCGCCGTCAGACCGGCCGACAGCAAGCTGGCGATGATTCCCTGCGCCCAGTCGTGCCGTCGCCGCTGCACCCGCGCCCACATCACCAGCGGCAGCGCCAGGCAGGTCCACAACCAGATCCGGCCGACCACCATCCCCGCCAGCACGGCGCAGGCGGCCAACGTGCTGGGGTGCATCGAGATCTTCCAGCGGCGGCTGATCAGCGCGAAGGGCAGCCCGTTGATCGCCATCCCCAGCGCGCCGAGTTGCAGCTCCATCGGTGCCCCGGCCACCGCCAGGGCGAACGCCGTGAAGACCGCGCCGACGATGCCGACGAAGAACGGGCCCTGCCGTTGCTGCAGGCTGGCGACATGCACGTCGCCAATCTCGCCCCGCCGGATGCCCAGCAGGATGTACCCCAGCGGCAGCCCCACCAGCCCGACCGCCGCCAAGGCCCCCCACTGCGCCGCCTGCTGCCAGGTGAGGGTCGTCCCCGTGAGCAACACGCCAATGAAGATCGGCAGCACGACGAAGGGGCTGGAAACGGCCGAGATCAGCAACGCCAGCCGGTCAAGCCAGCGTGCGGTGGGTGGCGGCTCCGGACCGTCGGCGGCAGTCACCGCCGGGTCGGAGTTCCGGGGAGTGGAGCCGAGGGGGATCGAACCCCTGACCTCTTGAATGCCATTCAAGCGCTCTCCCAGCTGAGCTACGGCCCCAGGAACAAGCTGGGAGTCTAGCAACCGCAGCGCTTTGTGTCAAGCGTTCAAGGCCCGCGATTCGCGCTGGGGCGGCCGTCAGTCCAGGCGGATCACCCGCGCGTCGTAGGGCTGCAGCGGCAGTTCGCCGGCCACCGCCTGCCCGCCGGTCAGCTCCTGGCCGGTCCGTCCGGCCAGGTCGACCCGGCGCTCGGATCCGGCGAAGTTCAGGACGAACAGGTAGTCGCGCTGGCCGTCGCTGCGCACCGTCGCCGAGACGCCGGCGGGCAACGCTGGCAAGACGCCCGCGAGGCCAAGTTGCGTCAGCAGCGCCGCGCAGAGGCGATCGGTGAAGGCCGGCTCGCAGCGCGCCGCGACGTGATAGGCCGTGCCGGCGCCCCAACGGTTGGCGGTCAGCGCCGGCCGACCCGCATAGAACTCACTACCGTAGGTCGCCAGCACCGTGGCCGTCTCGGCGTGGACCAGATCGCACAGCAGGGCCGCCTGCCAACTGCCTTGCAGTCCCAGAGGATTGCCCGCCACGGCGTTGATCAGCACCCGGTCGGCGTCGTACAGCGAGTCGGTCTCCTCCGCCCAGATCCCCAGCACGGGCCGCAGCTCGCCGGGCACGCCGCCCAGCGTGCAGAGATCACTCTCGTTGACCAGGCCACTCCAGTAGGTGGTCACCAAGGTGCCGCCGCCCGCCACGAACGCTGCCAGCCGCGCCGCCACGCCGGGGCGCAGCAGGTACAGCATCGGCGCCAGCACCAGCCGGTAGCCGTCCAGCGCGCCGTCGCAGTCCAGCACGTCGACGGCCACGCCGCGGCGCCAGAACGGCCGGTAATGCTCGTGGCAGACCGGCAAGTAGTCGCGATGCGTGTGCCGCGGGCCGGCGGCGTGGTCGATCGCCCAGCGGTTCTCCCAATCGCAGATCAGCGCCACCG
Organism: Fimbriimonadaceae bacterium; assembly: GCA_020850355.1. Classification (GTDB taxonomy): domain Bacteria; phylum Armatimonadota; class UBA10988; order UBA10988; family UBA10988; genus JADZEX01. Next base: position 100,217 of record JADZEX010000018.1, read on the forward strand.
CGGGCCGGGTGGTGCTGCCGACCACCTCGTCCAGCCGCGCCAGCGCCTCACCCACTGCGCGCACTTCGGCAAAGACGCGCGTGTGCTCGTGGCCGACATGATCGACCACCGCCCCGTGAAGCTTCTCGGAGGCGCCGCGGCTCTTGCGCCACTGAAAGTACTGCACACTGTCGGCCCCATGGGCCACCGCCTGCAGCGAGGCCGCCAGGTGCAGCCCCGGCCGCTTCAGCTTCGCGGCATACTGCCAGTTGGTCACCGACGGCGTGCTCTCCATCAGCAGCCACGGCCGCCCACCCTTCAGGCGCCGGTAGAGGTCATGCACGAAGGCAGTGTCGGCCGCCACCAGCGCGTCTGGGCCGGCCTCCTGCCACCAGTCGGGAGTCGCAAAGGGATAGAGCGGCGCCGCCGGCTCGTGCGGATGCCACTGCGGGTAGCTGTCCCAGCAGACCACATCGACCTCGGCCGCGAACTTGCCGTAGTCCAGGCCGGGGTAGAGCCCCATGAAGTTGGTGGTGATCGGCACGCTCGGATCGGCCGCCCGCAGCGGGGCGATCTCGGCGCGGTAGAAGTCGATGGTCTGCGCCGTCACGAAGCGTTGCCAGTCGAGCTGCAGGCCGTGGGTGCAGGTCTCGCCCAGTGGCGACGGCGACTCGATTTGCGACCAGGCGGTGTAGGTGTGGCTCCAGAAGGCGGTCCACCAGGCCCGGTTGAGCGCCTCCAAGGAGTCCCCATAGCGCTGCCGCAGCCACTGTCGGAAGGCGTGCTGACACAGCTCGCAGTGGCACTCGCCGCCGTACTCGTTGGAGATGTGCCACAGCACCAGCGCCGGATGCGTGGCGTAGCGCTCCGCCAGCCGGCTGTTGAGCTCGGTGACCTTGGCGCGGTAGACGGGCGAGGTGTAGCAGAAGGTCACCCGCGCCCCGTGCAGGCGTCGCCGCCGGTCGCGCTCGACGCGCCGCACCTCGGGATAGGCGTGCGCCAGCCAGGCCGGCATCGCCGCCGACGGGGTCGCCAGCACGGCGTACCGCCCATCGGCCGCCAACTCATCGAGCAAGCGATCCAGCCAGTCGAAGCAGAACACGGCCTCGGCCGGCTGCAGCGCCGCCCACGCGAAGATCCCGACGCTCACGCTGTTGCAGCGGGCCTCGCCCAGCAGCCGGCGATCTTCCGCCAGGATTGCCGGGTCGTGCAGCCACTGATCGGGGTTGTAGTCGCCCCCGTGCAGCATCTGCGGACACGACGGACGAAGCGGCGGGAAGGGGCCGGGCATCGGTGACTCCTGCGCTGCGCAGGATAGCAGATCCGGCGGGTGCCGGCGGACCGGATTCGCCCGATCCGCCTACTCCGCCCGGTCTAGCCCGGCGCTGGCACCGTCGCCGGTGCTGGCGTCGGCAGCGCCGGGGCGGGGTGGGTGTAGCCAAAGCCGAGCGGCCCGCGGGCCTCGGCGACTTGGGCCAACAGCGCTGCGAACGCCTCGGGCGTGCCGGGGTTCTCGCGGCGCAGGGTGGCCAGCGCGGTCGCCCCAGCGGCCGCCGGGACACCGCCGGCCGGGAGCTGCGGCACGGCCCGCTCGAGCGCGGCCCGCGCGACGTCGACGTCCTCGGCGAGTCGTGCAAACTGCTTCGCCGCCAGCTCACCCCGCGCCTGCAGCAGCGCCCGGCGGGCGGTCTCGAAGTCGCGCTGCAGCGGGTCGCTGACGCTCTCGAGCGGCGGCAACGTGGCCAGGTCCTCGTCGGTGGCGGCCGGCGCCGCGACCGGGGCGGGCGGGGCGACCGCTGGCGCGCTGGCGGCCGCCGGCGCAGTGGCCGCCGGCGCCGCGGCCGGGGCGCTGGCCGTGGCCGCGCTGTCGGTCGGAGCGGCGGCCGGAGCCGCCACCGGCGGGGCACTGGCGACCGGCGGTGGCGTCGGGGCGTCCTCCACCTCGGGCAGTTGCCCACATCCCGCCAGCGCCCACATGCCGGCGATCGCCAGCAGGCCAGTCCACCGCGTTGCCTGTGTCACCATCGTCGCCCTCATCAGTCTGCCGCGCGCACCGTGCCGTCCGGCCGATCCTCGTCCTCGGCGGGCGGGCGATAGCTGAACGCCCGCGACACCCCCGGCTCCGGCATCGTGATGCCGTACAGCAGGTCCGCCGCCCGTGTCGTCTCAGGATTGTGGGTGATCACGATGAACTGCGACTCCCGCGAGAACTCCCGGAGCAGCTCGCGGTACTTCCGCAGATTCGCCTCATCCAGCGGGGCGTCGAGCTCATCGAGCAGACAGAACGGCGACGGCTTGACCTTGAACATCGCCAGCAGCAAAGTCACCGTCGTCATCGCCCGCTCGCCACCCGACAGCAGCAGAATGCTCTGCAACCGCTTGCCCGGCAGCCGGACCATCACCTCCAGCCCACTCTCCAGGATCGCCCGCGGGTCACACCAGCTCAGCCGCGCCTCGCCCGACGGTCCGAAGATGCGCTGGAACAGCGCTCCGAACTCGCGGTTGACCGCTTCGTAGGCCGTCGCCAGCCGCCCCACGGTGAGTTCGTCGATCTCTTCGATCACCCGCAGCAGATCGCCGCGGGCGGTCTCCAGATCGGTGCGTTGCTGCTCGTAGAACTCGAGCTGCCCGCCGAGCCGCTCGCACTCTTCGACCGCTCCCAGGTTGACATCGCCGAGGGCCGTCATTTCGGCCCGGAGCATCGCCAGCTCTTCAGCCGCCTCCTGGCGGTTGGGGATCTCGATCGCGCGCTGCTCGGCCGCCTCGGGCGTCAGCCCGCCGAACTCCTCGCTGAGAGTCTGACGCAGTTGCTCTCGTTCGGCATCAACCGCGGCCTGCCGCAGTTCGACCCGGTGCAGCCCCTCGCGCGCTTCGACCACCGCCTCACGCGCCGCGCGGGCACGTTGCACCGCCGCTGCGACCAGACCGTCGGCGTCCTCGCGCATCGTGCGGCGGGCCGCCACTGCGGCCACCGCGGCGCCGTGCGAGGCGCGCCAGGACTCCAGCGCCTCGCGCTGCGTCTGCACCTCGTCGCCGGCGCGCTGCAGCTCGCGTTCCAGGGCGCCCGCCGCGGCGGTCAGCCGTTGCTGCTCGGCCAGGCTGGCGGCCTGCGCCCGGCGCTCCGCAGCGGCCGCCGCGCGGACCGCCTGCAGCCGGCCCGTCACCTCCGCCACCTGCACCCGGGCCCCGGCCACCTCGGCCTGCTCGGCCTCGCTCTGCCGCCGCGCCGCGGCGGCGATCTGCTCGGCCGCCGCCAGGCGCGTCGCCACGGCGTCGCGCTCCGCCGTGGCAGCGGTCTGCGCGGCCTCGGCCCGGCGGATTCGGGCGCCCAGCTCCTCCGCCTCGCGAGTCGTCTCGCCGACCGCCGCCGCCAGCCGCGCCGGTTCGCCACTGGCCTGCGCCAGCGCGGCCCGGGCGTCCAGGCGCCGTCGTTCGGCCGCCGCCATCTGCTGCCGCTGCTGTTCGAGCTCGCGGCGCGCCGCCTCAAGCTGCTCGCGCGCCCCGCGCTGCTGCCGGTCGAGCGCGTGCAGGTCGCCGCGGAGCGCGGCCAGCTCGGCGTCCAGGCGGTCGGCCTCGCGGTCGCGGGCGGCGACCTCGCTGCGCTGTTCCAGCAGATTCGGCCCCCCGCGCTCGCGGCTGCCACCGGTGATTGCACCGCTGGTGCGGATCACGTCGCCATCGAGTGAGACGATGCTGACCCGCTCGAACCCGGCCCGCCGCACCGCGATGCCCGCCTCGATGGTCTCGACGACCACCAGATTGGCCACCAGCAGCCGCCGTGCCAGGTCGAACTCGGGGGCGGTCTGCACCAGGTCGAGGCCCAGACCGACGACGCCCGGCAGCGCCCGCAGGCGGTCGCCCTGGCGCGGGCCCTCGGCGTATTCCAGCAGGTCCAGCGGCAGGAAGGTCGCGCGGCCGGAGCGATCCTGCTTCAGGAACTCCACCGCGGCCCGCGCGTCTTCGGCCGTTTCGCAGACCAGGTCCTGCAGCCGTGCGCCGAGCAACGCGTCGACCGCGACCTCGCAGCCGTCGGCCACCCGCAGGAGGTCGGCCACCACCTGGTAGTCACCCCGCAGCCGGCCGCGGTCGCGAGCCTGCAGCACGGCGCGCACACCGCGGTAGAGTCCTTCGTACGAATCGATCGCCGCGCGCAGCAGTTGCAGGCGGGTGGTGGCCTCGGTCAGACGCCCCTGCCGCTCAGCGATCTGCGCCTGCAGCGCGGTGCGCTGCCGGTCCGACTCGCGCAACGCCTCAACCTGCTCCTGCTCGCCGCCGCGGCCGGCGGCCAGGCTCGCCTGCACGGTCTCGAGGGCCGCCTCGGCGGTCGCCGCGGCGCTGCTCGCCGTCGCCAGGTGCGCGGCCGCGGCTGACTGTCGGCTGGCCAGCTCGGTGCGCCGCGTGACCGCCCGCTGCAGGGCCGCGCGGGCGGCGCTGACCTCGCCCTCCAGCGCGCTGACCTGGCGGGTCAGCTCGTGGTGCGCGGCGCGCTCCTGCGCGGCCGCCTGGGCCTCACCCTGTTCGGCGGCCTGCTGCGCTTCGGAGCGCTGCTGCACCTCGGCCAGCGCCGCCGCGGCGCCGTCCAACTCCGCCGCCAGCGCGTCCTCTTCGGCGGCGCGGTCGGCGGCACCGCCGGCCAGCCGGGCCAGTGTCGCGGCCTGCCGCGCCGCGCCGGCGCGGGTCTCGTCGAGCCGCTGCGCCAGGTGGGCGGCCTGCTGCTCGGCCAGTTGCAGCCGTCCGACCTGCTGCTCGGCCTGTCGCGCCGTCTCGCCCAGCTCCTCTTGCGCCGCTCGCAGCTCCTGCTCCAGGCGCTGCTGGTCCAGCCGGGCGGCACCCTCGCTGGCCTCGGCCGCGGCCAGGGTCGCCTCGGCGGCCTGCAGGGCAGTCTGCTGCTGCTGCTGCTCATCCCGCCCGCGGGCGGCGCGGCGGGCGGTCAACTGGTAATCCTTGACCGCCAGCCCCAGCCGCAGCTCGAGGGCGCGGTGCCGCAAAGCCAGGAAGCGTTCGGCGACCAGCCGCTGGGCCTGCAGCGGTTCGAGCTGCAGCGCCAGCCCCTGCATCAGGTCACCGAGGCGGGTCAGGTTGGTGTTGACCTCGCCCAGCCGCCCGAGCGTCTCGTCCCGCCGGGCGCGGTAGCGCTCGATCCCGGCGACCTCCTCCAACAGCCGTCGGCGGTCGACCGGATCGAGGCTCAGCAGCGCGTCGATCTCGCGCTGCGAAATCACCGTGAAGCTGTGCCGGCCGACGCCGGTGTCGAGGAACAGGTCGACAATGTCGCGGCGGCGGCAGCGGCGGCCGTTGAGCAGGTACTCCTGCTCGCCGTTGCGGTAGGCGCGGCGGCAGACACTGACCTCGGTCAGCGCGATGGGCAGCGTGCCGGCTGAGTTGTCGACCGTCAGGGTGACCTCGGCGAAGCCCGTCGGTCGGCGCTGTTCGGAGCCGGCGAAGATCACATCGGCGGCTTCGGAGGCGCGGAGGGCCGAGAGCCGCCGTTCGGCAAGCACCCACAGCAGGGCGTCGGCGCAGTTGGACTTGCCGGAGCCGTTCGGCCCGATGATGGCGGTCACCCCGGGCCCGAAATCGAGCACCGTCGCCTCGGCGAAGGTCTTGAAGCCGACCAACTCGAGACGCTTCAGGCGCATCGCGACCTCAGAGCTGGCGGCCCAGGATGATGTCGAGGCGGTTCAGCAGTTGGTTGCGGTCGAGCGGCTTGCTGAGGAAGTCGGTGGCCCCGCGGCGACGGGCCTCCTCGCGGTCCCAGGGCTGGTCGAGGCTGCTCAACATCAGCACCGGCGTGCTCTGCGTCCGGCGGAAGCGGCGCAGCTCGTCAAGCACCTGGAAGCCGTCTTTCTTGGGCATCATGACGTCGAGGATGATCAGGTCGGGGCGATGCTGCAGCGCCATCTGCACGCCCTCGTCCCCGTCTTTGGCCAACAGCACGTCGTGCTTCAGGCTGCCGAGGAAGGCCTCGACGGTCTTCAGGGTGTAGATGTCGTCGTCCACCACCAGGATCCGCGCCATAAGCGGCTCACCTCGTCGCGTCGGGGCCCCTTACCGCAGCAGGTCGAGGGCGACTCGCGCGGCTTCACGGACCTCCTGGTCGGGGTCGCGCAGCGCGACCTCGATGGCCGGCCGCGCGCGCTGGTCACGCAGCTTGCCGAGCGCTTCGATGACGCGGGTCTTGACCGCCTGCCGTTCGTCGGCCGCGGCCAGGACCAGCGGGATCACGGCCTTCGCTTCGCCGATCACGCCCAGCGCCTCGGCACAGAAGCTGCGCACCGACCATTCGGAGTCGCGCAGTCCTTGCACCAGCGGGTCGACCGCCTCGGGGTTGCCCAGGTCCAGCAGCGCCTGCGCCGCCTGCAGCCGGACCATCGCGTTGGCGTCGCTGAGGCGTTCGGAGAGCGCCTTGACCGCGTCCGGGCCGCCCAGCAACCGCAGCGCGTTGATCGCGACGCTGCGGATGTCGCGGTGGCTTTCCTGCAACAACGGCAGCAGCGCTCGGACCGCCGCGCCGCGGTCGACATGCCCGACCTTGCCCAGCGCCTCCGCGGCGTAGTGCTTGACCCGCGCGTCGTTGTCGGTCAGCGACTCCACCAGCGGCCCGAAGGAGCGCTCGTCGTTCAGCCGCCCCAGGGCGTCGGCGGCGTGCAGCCGGCCGTGGGGGTTGTCGTGGGTCAGCAGCTTGATCAGCTCGAGCGTCGATTCCTTGCCGATCTTGACCAGCGCCTGCACCGCGGTGTCGCGCAGGTCGCCCGAGGACGAGGTCAGCGCCGTGACGAGCTTCGGGATCGCGGCGGCGTCGGCGATCTCGCCGAGCGCCTCGGCGGCGTAGCGGCAGATCTCGACGTTCTCGTCGTCGAGCATGTCGATCAGCCGTGGCGTCGCGCCGCTGGCGCGAATCTTGCCGAGCGCGCGGGCGGCCTCCTTGCGTACTTCGGCGTTCTCGTCACCGAGCGCCGCCACCAACGCGTCGAGGGCCCCCGCGTGCGCAATCAGGCCGAGCGTCTCGGCCGCCCGGCGGCGCATCTTGGGGTCCTTGTCGGCGAGCTTCTCGACCAGCGTCTCGACCGCGATGGGGCCCATCGCCGCGAGCGCCTCGACACCCGTCCGCTGAACGTTGACGCTGGCGTCGGCGAGGGTTTCGACCAGCGGCGCCAGGGCCTCCGGCGCGCCCAACGCCCCAAGCGCGCGGGCGGCGCCCATGCGGACCTGGTAGCTGCCGTCCTTGAGCGCCTCCATCAGCGGCGGCACCGCCCGTGGGCCGACGGCGACGAGGTCCAGATGGGCCTTGTCCAGCTCAGCCTCGCCGCGGGCGCGGAGCTTTTCGATCAGGTCGAGAACGTTGCTTTCTTCGGCGGGAGGCATTGCGCCTTAGCCTTTCTCTGGTTCGCCCTGCAGCGCGGCGACGGCCAGCCGGAGGGCCTGAATCTGCGCTTCGATCTGCGCCTGGGTTTGCGGCTGCTCCAGCAGCAGCGTGGCCTGCACGGTGCCTGCCGCGGTGAGGGCGGCCTGCACCGCCGTCGCCCCGGCCGGCCCGTGGCCGCCATGTTCGGCCGGCCCGCCGCCCGCCCCGGCCGCGCCTTCCAGCGCGCGCAGCGTGCGCGTGACGTGGTTGAGATGCTCCAGCGCCAGTCCGTAGTTGCGGTCGCGGGCCTTCGCGAAGACCCAGTCGGCCTGCTCGGCGGCTTCCACCACCAGGTTGCCCTGGACCGTGGTGATCGCCTGATTGGCGCGGTCAGCCGCGGCCTGTGCGGCGTTCAGGTCGGCCTGCAGCTTGCGGGTATTGCCGTTGCCGCCCGCGAACATCACAATCGCCACCAAGATGGCCAGCAGCAGCACAACCATCAGGAGCACCGCGGGGCCGCCGTTACCGGGTGCCGCCGGCTCCAGATAGGCGTCCGGCGCCGCCAGCGGCGGGGGCGGCGGATCGAGGACGTCGAGCTCGGCGAGGGCTTCTTGGATGCGCTGCCGCGACTTCGGGCCGATCCCGCCGAAGGCCTCGATCTCCGCCGCCGAGAGGCCGCGGAACTGCTCCAACGGGAGCTCGTCAAAGCCATACGTCTGGGCCTTCAGCTCTGCGCTGCGGGACGGAGTCTGCGGGTCTGTGGACACCCTCCACCTCCTCGGTCGAACGGCGCGTCAAGATCGCGGGATACCGCCTAGTATACCACGCCGACGGGCCGCTGCCAAGGCCGCCAACCGGCGGCAGGAGGCCCCCGCGCGGCGGCGAAGCGCCGGCCTGGAGGGCGCCATGGCGCAGCATGTTGCGGCGGTGCGGGACGTTGCCCCGGTGACCGACACCGGCGGTGCGCCCTGGTTCTGCGACCCCGACTCCGACGCCTGGCACGAGCCGTTCGACGACGCCTGGCAGGCCCACCCGGAGCTGCCCTACGTGCGCCGCCTGGCGGTCGCCCAGGCGGCCGAGATGGCGGCCGCGCGGCCGCGCCTCGTGGCGGGCGACCGGCTGGTCGGTGACTGGGGCGTCAACCCCGTCGTCTCGGGCCGCGCGACGCCCTTCGGCAACGGCATCCGGCTGGACCGCGAGCAGGCCGCCCGACGGCGCGCCGCGCAGCCCACGCGGGCCGCCGCGGTCGACGCCCTGCTGGCCTCCTGGGACGCCTGGCTGGCCGCGCACCGCGACCACTTCGCTCCGACCTGCCACGCCGCCCTGGCCTACCACAAGGTGCTCGGCGCGGGCTTCGACGGGTTGCGCGCCGAAGTCACCGCCGCCGCCGCACGGCCCGGCCAGGACGCCGCCACGGCCGACTGGTACGCCGCGCTGCTGACCGTGCTGGACGGCATGACGGCCTTCGTGCTGGCGCACGCCACCGCCGCCGACGCCGCCGGCCTGCCCGCGGTGGCGGCGCGCTGCCGGCGGATTGCCGGCGGTCCGCCGGGCAGCTTCGCCGATGCCGTGCAGTTGGCCTACCTGCTGTTCCTGCTGGGCGGCCACGACTCCCCCGGCCCGCTGGACCGTTACCTCTACCCCGCCCTGGCCGCCGACCTCGCGGCCGGCCGCACGACGCTCGATGAGGCCCAGCAGTGGGTCGATGCGCTGTGGCTGCAGTTTGCCGGCAAGGTGGCCTACGGCGCCACGCTGGGCGGGCAACTACCGGACGGCAGCGACGCCGTCAACGAGCTCTCCTGGCTCTGCCTGAGCGCCATCGACCGCCTGCGGCTGCTCTCGCCACGGACCACGCTGCGGTGGCATCCCGGCATCGACCCGGCCTTCTGGCGGCGCGCTGTCGAGGTGATCGCCGCCGGGGCGGCCTATCCGGCGGTGGTCAACGACGGGCCGGTGATCCAGGCCGCCGTGGCCCGCGGGATGCGGCTGGAGCACGCCCGCGACTACACCTTCGTCGGCTGCGGGCAGGTCTATCCCTATGGCCGCGGCCACGGCAGCTACGAAGACCTCGTCATGAACACGGCCTGGCCCCTGGAGCTGGCCCTCCACAACGGCCGCGACCCGCGTAGCGGGCAACAGGTCGGGCCACTCACCGGCGAAGTCGGCGACCTGGCCGACTACGCGGCGTTTGAGGCCGCCGTGCGTCACCAGATGGAGGCCCATCTGGCGGAGCAGATTGCCGCCGTCAACCAGCGCCGGGCGGCGGCCGTCGGACACGCCTTCGACCTGGTCCGTTCGCTGTTGACCGACTCCTGTGTCGCGCGCGGCCTCGACTGGCACGCTGGCGGCGCCGACTACAGCGAAGGGATGGTCGACGCGGTGGGCCTGGCCACCCTGACCGACTCCCTGCTGGCGATCCGGGTCGGCGTCTACGAGCAGCGGCTCGTCACCCTGCCCGCGCTGGTGGCGCACCTCGACGCCGACTGGGCCGACGCCGAACCGTTGCGGCAGCGCTTCCGGGCGTTGCCGAAGTACGGTAATGGCGACCCCGCGGCCGACGCCTTCACCGCCGCCCAGGCGGACTGGCTGCACGAGGCGATCGCCGCCCACCGCACGGTCTTCGACGGGCCCTGGGGGATGGACATCATCGGCTGGTCGGGCGCCCTGCTGCTGGGCGAACAGACCGGCGCCACGCCCGACGGCCGCCGGCGCGGCGAGTCGCTGGCCGACTGCGCCGGACCGGCTCAGGGCCGCAACCGCGCCGGGCTGTTGTCGACCCTCCAGGCGGTCGCCGGCCTGCCCCACGACCGGGCCCACGGACCGCTGGCGCTGAGCCTGCGGGTGACCCGCCAGAGCGTCGCCGACCCGGCCGGGATCAGCGCCCTGCAGCAGACCATCGAGCGCTACTTCGTGGCTGGCGGGCAGCACGTGCAGGTCAGTGTCGCGTCGACCGCCGACCTGCGCGCCGCGCAGCAACGACCGGACGATTACCGCTGGCTGGTGGTCCGCGTCGGCGGCTTCAACGCCTACTTCACCGAGCTCGACCGGCGCTGGCAGGACGACCTGATCGCGCGCGCCGAGTTGAGTGTCTGAAAGGACCCCGTGTGGCGACTCCCCGCACCAACTTGCTCCTGCTGATGACCGACCAGCAGCGCGGCGACACGCTCGGTTGTGCCGGGCACCCGGTCTGCGAGACGCCCTGGCTCGACCAGCTCGCGAGCCAGGGCGCGCGCTTCGCCCATGCGTACAGCGCGGTGCCGTCCTGCATCCCGGCGCGGAGCATCCTGCACACCGGGATGACCGCCTGGAACTGCGGGCAGCTCGGTTACGTCGGCCTGCGCCACCGCGACTACCCGCACACCTTGGCCGGCGAGCTGACCGCCGCGGGCTACCAGACGATTTGCGTCGGCAAGCTGCACGTCTGGCCGCAACGTGCTCACTGGGGCTTTGAGCGGACCGTGCTCGACGAGAGCAGCCGCGTCGAAACGCCCGGCTTCCAGAGCGACTACCTGCGCTGGTTCGAGGCCCACCGCGAGGGGGCCTACGGCTACCGCGACCATGGCCTCGACTGGAACTCCTGGGTCAGCCGCCCGTCGCACCTGCCGGAGCACCTCCACCCGACGCACTGGACCGCGCAGCAGTCGCTCGAGTTCTTGCAGCAGCGCGACCCGACGCGGCCGTTCTTCCTGTTCACCAGCTTCGCCCGGCCACACTCACCCTTCGACCCGCCGGAGCCCTACTTCCGGATGTACGACGGCCGTGCCGACCTGCCGCCGGCGGCCGTCGGGTCCTGGGCCGACCAGGTCTACCCGTTCCCCGAGCAACGCGACCTCGTGAACGCCTGGCGGGCCGAGCGGACGCCTCGCGAGACCGCCCGCGCCCGCGCCGGTTACTACGGCTCGGTGACCTGCATCGACCACCAGATCGGCCGGCTGCTCTACGAACTGCAGCGCCTGCGGCTGGACCAGACCACGACGATCGTCTTCTGCAGCGACCACGGCGACATGCTCGGCGACCACCACCTCTGGCGCAAGACCTACGCCTACGAGGGCTCCGCCCGCGTGCCCTTCCTGGTCCGCCCGGCGCCGGTGCTGGGGCTCGCCGGCGGCCAGGTCGTGGAGCAGCCGGTCGAACTGCGCGACATCCTGCCGACCCTGCTGGAGTCGGCGGGGGTGCCGCTGCCGGACCTGGTCGACGGCCGCAGCGTGCTGCCGCTGCTGCGCGGTGAGACGGCCGGCTGGCGCGACTACCTGCACGGGGAGCACGCCACCTGCTACCATCCCGCCGCCGAACACCATTACGTCACCGACGGCTGCGAGAAGCTGGTTTGGCTGCCGCGCGCCGACCGGTTGCAGTTCTTCGACCTGACCGCCGACCCGTTGGAGACCCGCGACCTGGCCGCCGATCCCGCCTCCGCCGACCGCGTTGCGCGGTGGACCGGGCGGCTGGTCGCCGAGCTGGAGCCGCGCGGCCTGGGCCTCGTCGAGTCCGGGCGGCTGGTCGCTCAGACCGACCGCCCGGTGGTCCGCCTGAGCCCGCTGCACGAACGTTACGAGCGGCCGTTCGAGGCTCCGCCGCCGCCGCACCACCTGTGAGTAGAGCCTGGCGCAACCTTCAAGTTACCTGGCCTGCCGAGGTACCCGATCCAGGGGCCGATTGACCTCTGCGAGGGAGTGGTACCGTGGCGCAACAGACGGTGGCCGGCGAGCAGTACCTGGTCTGCGTGCTGGACGAACAGTTCTACGGTCTGCCGGCGGCGGCGGTGCGGGAGGTGGTCTGTCCGCCGCCAGCGACGGCCCTGCCACGGCGAGATCCCGCGATGAGGGGCGTGATCAACCTGCGCGGCCAGGTCCTGCCGCTGATCGACCTGCGCACCCGCCTCGGACTGCAGGCGGACACTGCGCTGACCGGCCTGGCAGAGCTCCTGACCGCTCGCGAGGAGGACCACGTCCGCTGGCTGGCGGCCCTGGAGCGGGCGGTGCAGGAGGGCAGCGAGTTCACCTTGGCCCGCGATCCGCAGCGCTGCGCCTTCGGACAGTGGTACGACCAGTTCCGTCCGCGACAACGCGAGCTGAGCGAGCAGATGCGCAAGTTCGATGAACCGCACCGCCGCATCCACGGGTTCGCCGACCGGGTCTTGACGATGGCCGCGCAAGGCCGCCGCCAGACGGCCCAGGCCCTGCTGATCGAAGCGCGCCACGGGGCTCTGGCGCACCTCAAGCGACTCTTCGCCGCGACTCGCGAGATGGTCCTGCACCGCCGTGAGGTCGCCGTGGTGGTGCTGGTCAGTGGCCAGCCCTGCGCCCTGGGCGTCGACCGCGTGGAGGCCTTGGAGGAGATCCACGGCGAGATCCAGAGCGTCACGGGCGACCACGCCAACGAGCTGATCGGCTGCGTCGACCGCCCCCACGGCGGTGGGCTGCTGCAACTCTTCGCCGACCCCGCCACCTGGCTCCAGACCGGCTGGTCCGGGCCTGACTGACGCGCGGCCGCGTCGCTGGCGTCGGCAGGGCGCTCACACGTGCGACGGAGGCGAGCGGCGGGGCCGCGTCGCTGGCGTCGGCAGGGCGCTTGCGCGTGCGGCAGAGGCGAGTGGTGGGGCCGCGTCGCCGGCGTCGGCAGGGCGCTCACACGTGCGACGGAGGCGAGCGGCGGGGCCGCGTCGCCGGCGTCGGCAGGCGCAAGGCCTGCCGCTACGAGACGTCTGGAATCACTGGCCGGGGGCGGGGCCGGCTGCCAACTCGGCTACGGCGGCAGTGGAAAGACGAAGGCCCCGCTTGCGCGGGGCCGGCTGCCAGCTCGGCTACGGCGGCAGTGGAAGGACGAAGGCCCCGCTTGCGCGGGGCCGGCTGCCAACTCGGCTACGGCGGCAGTGGAAAGACGAAGGCCCCGCTTGCGCGGGGCCGGCTGCCAGCTCGGCTACGGCGGCAGTGGAAAGACGAAGGCCCCGCTTGCGCGGGGCCTTTGGGCGTGGGTGGTTTCGAACCACCGACCTCTTGAATGTGAGTCAAGCGCTCTCCCACTGAGCTACACGCCCGACGAGTGGGAGTATAGCCAGGAGGCCGGTCGGCGTCAAGCGCGCCGACCGGCCTCCGGTACTGGCTACGGGGCGACCGCCGCGGCTACGGGGCCCAGAGGCACCAGGCGCGGTTGACGGTCGCGTTGGGCGCCGTCATCGAGTTGGTCGAGCTCCACTTGACGTGGCCGTCCACAAAAGCGACGTTGCAGCCGCCGTTGTGGCGCGGGTAGGTCCGCTCGCTGAGCACGCCGACCAGGATCAGGCCGTTGGTGTCGGTGGTGGTGTTGTTCCAGCCGCCCTGGCCGGGCAGCCAGTGGTTCCACCAGGCGTTGCTGCTCTCCAGCAGGAGTTGGAACTCCGCCGGCGCCGCGATCTGGCTGTCGGAGATCGGGTACTGGTAGGCGTTGCCGTCCTGAGTCGTGCCCTCGGGCCAGCACCAGCCGTGCGCCATATTCATCTGGTAGCGCGTGTTCTGGATGTTGGTGGCGGTGTCGATGTTGGCCGAGGGGCAGGCGTAGATCTGGTTGCTCTTGATGTACGGCACGATCACCTCGCCCCAGATTCGGCGCATCGCTCCGCCGTGGTCGTTGTAGACCGCCGGCCACTTCTCGTCGTAGTCCTGCTTGTACTGCTGGAAGGCCAGCGCCAACTGCTTCTCGTTCGAGGCGCAGCTCGACTGCCGCGCCTTCTCCCGAGCCTTCGCAAACACCGGGAACAGGATGGCTGCAAGGATGGCGATGATCGCGATCACCACCAGGAGCTCGATCAGCGTGAAGCCACGCCGCCGCATCGAATCGCGCATAGGGTCCTCCTGACACCCAACTCCGCTGCGTCTTGGCAGTCTGTCGCATGAGTATGACGCATCTGTCAAGGCCGATTCTTTGCGAAACCACTGCGGCCGGCGAGGTCATTACGCAACAGGCCTCCCGCCTGGCGGCAGGCGGGAGGCGCAGGTGCGGCCGGCGACCGGCCGGTGAGTTGGGGGCCCGCGGCGTTAGGGTGCGCCGAGGAACCAGGCGCGGTTGACCGGGGCGTCCGGGGCGAGCATCGAGTTGGTCGAGGCCCACTTGACGTGGCCGTCGACGAAGGTGATGTTCATGCCGCCGGCGTGGCGTGGGTAGCCGGTCTCACCAAGCTGGCCGCGCAGAATCAGCCCGTTGTTGTCGGTGGTGGTCTGCGCCCAGCCGGCGGTCGGACCGGGCAGCCAGTGGTTGTACCAGGCGTTGCTGCTCTCCAGCAGAAGCTGGAACTCGGCCGGGCTGTTGATCTGGCTGTCGTTGATCGGGTAGCCGTAGAGGCCGCTGTTGTTGGTCCCCTCGGGCCAGCACCAGCCGTGGGCCATGTTCATCTGGTAGCGGGTGTTCTGAATGTTGGTGGCGGTGTCGATGTTGGCCGAGGGGCAGGCGTAGATCTGGTTGCTCTTGATGTAAGGCACGATCACCTGGCCCCAGATCAGCCGCAGGCCGCTGCCGCTGTGGTCGTTGTAGACCGCCGGCCACTTCTCGTCGTAGTCCTGCTTGTACTGCTGGAAGGCCAGCCCAAGCTGCTTCTCGTTCGAGGCGCAGCTCGACTGCCGGGCCTTCTCGCGGGCCTTCGCGAAGACCGGGAAGAGGATCGCAGCGAGGATCGCGATGATCGCGATCACCACCAACAGCTCAATGAGCGTGAAGCCCGTCGGGCGACGGAGCATTCGATTCATGTGTTTGCCTCCGGCCCTCGCCGCACGGGCGAGGGCCGGAGTGTCTGTAACACCCTGCGACCCGAATGTCAAGCCGCTGCGGCGCTGCATCCGGATCATCAGTTGCGCGGGACAGCCAGACCTACGGCGCGAAGATCGTCCAGGCGCGGTTGGTGGCCGCGGCCGGGGAGCGCAGCGAGTTGGTGCTGGACCACTTGACGTGCCCGTCGGTGTAGGTGATGTTGAGCCCCTGGTTGTGCCGCGGGTAGCAGGTCTCACCGAGCACGCCCAGCAGGTACAGCCCGCTGTTGTCCGTACCGGTGGCGTCCCACCCGGCTTGCGGCGACCAGTGGTTGTACCAGGCGTTGCTGCTCTCCAGCAGCAGCATGAACTCGGCCGGGTTGCCGATCTGGCTGTCGGCGATCGGGAACGGGTAGTTGCCCGTGTTGTTGGTGCCCTCGGGCCAGCTCCAGCCGTGGGTCATGTTCATCTGGTAGCGCGTGTTCTGGATGTTCGTCGACGTGTCGATGTTGGCCGACGGGCAGGCGAAGACCTGGTTGTTCTTGATGTACGGGGTGATCACCTGGCCCCAGATCAGCCGCAGCCCGCTGCCGCTGTGGTCGTTGTAGACCGCCGGCCACTTCTCGTCGTAGTCCTGCTTGTACTGCATGAAGGCCAGCCCAAGCTGCTTCTCGTTCGAGGCGCAGCTCGACTGCCGGGCCTTCTCGCGGGCCTTCGCGAAGACCGGGAACAAGATGGCCGCCAGAATGGCGATGATCGCAATCACCACCAGCAACTCGATGAGGGTGAAGCCGAGATTGCGTCGCGATGCTCGTTTCATTTCGGGTTCCTCCAGGAACGTGCGGAGTCCATACCTGCTGCGGGGCGCGCTGTCAAGTCCAGGGGGCCGAATCCTGCGTCGCCAACCGCCCGATCAGGCGCGGCAGCGCCTCCTCGGCGCGCTCGCGCAGCGACACGGTGGCCAACGCCGTCAGGGGCGTGGGCTCGGGGTTGACCTCGATCACCGGCCGCCCGCGGTGCAGGACGGTCAACGGCAGCCCGGCGGCGGGGTAGACCTGCGCCGAGGTGCCGACCACCAGACAGCCGTCGCAGGTCGCCGCCGCCGCCTGGGCAGCAGCCAGGGCCGCCGGGGGCAGCAGCTCGCCGAACCAAACCACGGCCGGGCGCAGCAGGCCGAAGCAGCGCGGACAGCGCGGCGGGACCTCGTCCTGGTCGTCCCACCGGTCGACGCCCAGGCCGTCTTCGGAGCAACGCACCTGCGCCAGGTTGCCGTGCAGCTCGATCACCTCGCGGCTGCCGGCGCGCTGGTGCAGGTGGTCGATGTTCTGGGTCACCACAGTGACCCGCGGCAGCAGGTCCTGCAGCCCGGCCAGCGCCCGGTGCCCGGCGTTCGGCCCGAGCCGCTGCAACTGCTCGCGCCGCGCGGCGTACCACTCCCAGACCAGCCGTGGGTTGCGCCGAAATCCCTCAGGCGTGGCGAGGTCTTCGACGCGGTGGCCTTCCCAGTAACCGCCGTTGCCGCGGAACGTCGGCACGCCGCTGGCGGCGCTGATCCCAGCACCGCTGAGCACCAGCAGGTGGCGGCATCTGGCCAAGGTCGCCAGCAGAGGCGCTGGGACATCCGACATCGCCTTCGCTCCCTCCGCGGTGCGGCGCAGGAGGCCGCCGGGTCGGCGCGAATCCCCTGCGGCCGGGCTGCCGCCAGCCGCGGGAGAGCTTCGCCGATGATCACGCTTGCCCTGCTCAGTCTACTCGCCAGCGATCCCGCCTGGGCTACCGCTGCCCCCGCGCAGTTGCCGCCGGTGACGGTCCGCTGGCTGGACCACGCCCAGCAGGAGACCTTGCTGGTGCAGGGCGCGCGCTACGAGTGTCGGCTGGAGACGTTGCCCCTCAAGATCACGGCGCTGCGCGTCGATGGGCAGGAGCTCCTGCCGGCCGGCGGCACGGTCCCGACCGTGGTCGACGCCGCTGGCCGCCGCCTGACCCCAGCGCCGGCCGATCTGCTGCCGGCCTGGGATGTCTGGCGCGGCCAGCGCTGGCAGCCGGCCACCTCGGCGCGCGCCCGGATGAACGTCTGGAACGCGGGTCCCTATTACTGGGACGCCCACCTCTTGGACATCCCGCTGCTGGCGCCGGACGAGGTGGCGAAGTACCAGGCGCCGCTCGGCCCGCCGCTGCGGACCTTCGACGTGTCGCGGTCGCACGAGGGTTGGGGCAATCCCCACAACGTCACGCTGTCGCGCGGGCCGGACTGCCTGCGGCTGACCTTGACGGGTGAGGACCCGTACCTCAGCCTGCCCGCCTGCGACCTGCCCGGCCCGGTCAAGCTGACGGTGCGCCTGCGGACCGACCACGGCGGCGGCGGAGCCGTCTACTACGGCGTCAACGGCCAGCCGATCGACGGCCAGTTCGTGCTGACCTTCCCGGTCAACGGTGACAGCGCCTGGCACGAGTATGCGGTCAACCTGGGCCAGGCCGGGCAGCGGATCACCGCGCTACGCTTTGACCCGCCGGGCGAGGCGGGCGTGGTCGACGTGGCCGAGGCCCGGCTCAGCGCGGTGCCGCGGGCCGAGGAGCGACCGGCCCCCGCCCGCGGCGAGCTGGTGTTGCACGCGCAGCCCGACCGCCTGGCGCTCGAACTGCGGGTCGACCCGGTCGCCGGCCGCCCCGCGCCGCAGGGCTGGCAGCTTGACCTGGGCAGCGACCTGAGCAGCGTCAGCGCTGGCGGGCAGCCGCTGGCGACGGTCGGCGGAGCGGCGCTGCTGGGCGGGCCGGGCGTGACCCTGACGGGGCGCCAGATCGGCGGCCGGCTGAGCGGCGCGCGGCCCGGCGCCTGGGTGGTCCTGCGGCCGACCGCCGGCCGGCCAGCCACTGAGGCGATGGCCGACGACCTGCGCCCGTTGGCCGACAGCGCGGCGCAGGTCAGTGACGGGCATTGGCTGGGCTACGACCCGATCGCCGGATTCTACCGCGCTGTGGTCGACCGTGAGGGCAGCGCCTTTTCGTTCGATCCCGCCTTCCACAACCCGACCCGCCGGATGCAGCTCGGCCTGCGGCTGACCGGCGACCAGCAACGGCGCCAGGTGTTGGTCAGAGTGGCGGCCGGCAACGGCAATCTGGAGGCCGCGGCGCTGGTCGATGCTCACGGTTTCCTGCTGCCGACCGCGGCCTTCGTCTGCAAGAACTTCGCGGGCGAGCGGGAGGAGCCCGACGACACCGGCTACGGTGATGTCTACTTCCCGTTGTCGCTGGCGCCCGGCGAGGTGAAGTCCTGCACGGTCCAGCCGCTGACCGCCAACTGGGGCATCTGGCCGCTGAAGCAGGTCTCCTCGATCCGCTTCTTCCTGATCTACTGGCACTGCTCCACCGGACCGTCGGAGACCACCTGCTGGTCGATCGACTCGATGACCACCAAGAACGCCTACTTTCAGATCCCCGACTTCCGACCGCTGAGCGGGCCGTTCTGGCCGGGCCAGCCGCAGCACGACTGTCAGCATTGGCCCGGCTGGCTGCAGTACAACGACCTGGCGGGCAAGCTGATCTACGAACAGACCACCTTCGACAGCATCGCGCCCAGCCTGGCGCGGTTCACGATGCACTACCACACCAGCGACCAGACCGCCAAGGCCAAGGTCGAGGTGGTCGAAGTCCCGCAGCGCGATGAAATGCGGACGCTGGTCCGGCTGCGCTACGACTGGGTCAAGCCGCTGACGATCACCGGCGACGCCCGGCGCAGCTTCCGGTGGCTCAACATGAGCCACTTCCGTGGCCGCAACGCCGAGCTGCTGTGGACCGCGCCCGACGGCAGCACGGCCCGGCGGGCCGTACCCGCGAAGGACGACTTCGTGCTGCTGGGCGAGCCGATGTCGCCGCAGGCCCCATTCATGGCCAGTGAAGGGCCCGGCGAGAAGTACGGCGTGGTGACCCTGGTGCAGCGCTTCAAGGCCCGGCTGGGCGGCCGTGAGTACGACCGGCCAGCAGTCTCGGCCGCCTTCGACGCCAAGGACGCCAGCGCCTGGCTGACCGTTGCGGCGCAGCAGTTGGTGCTGCAGCCGGGCGACTACCTCGAAGCCGAGGTGCTGCTAATGCCGCACGGCGAGCCCAGCCCGGCCGGTTTCAAGGCCGCGCGCGAACGCCGGCGGTATGGTCTGGAGCCGCTCAAGCTGACCGTCAAGACCGGCACCAAGGTCGGCGACTACCCGCCGCAGGTGCGTGCCAGCAACGAAGTGGCGGCCTTCCGCGTCGAGGGCGGCCATGGCGACGTGCCGCTGCTGGTCGATGGCCTCAGCGGCTGGAAGCTGCCGTTGCTCTGGATCAACGGCGTCTGGCAGGACCACCAGGTTCACGGCGGCGACGGCTATCAGGTGCAACCAGACGGCGCGGGCGGCTACCGGGCGACCTTCATCGCCCCGCATCGCGACCAGCAGGCCTTCGAGGCGCTGGTGACCCGCGCCTCCTGCACCACCGACATCACCACCGCGCGCGACCGCAACGGGCGGCTGGAGCTGCTGGCGGGTGCCGTCGGCGACTGGACCTTGCAGGCCCCAGCGCCCTTCGCGCCGGGCACCAACAACGTCCGCCCCGGCGCGCCGACGATCTCCTTCCAGGGCCGCGCCGCGGCCGTGCGGCAGGTACCGCTGGAGATCAGCGCGGCGCAGCCGGTCGACGTCAGCATCACCGGCTGGGACGCCCAGGCCGTGCAACTGCGCAGCAGCGCCGCAGCCACCTTGACGGTCGGCGGGCTGCGCCCGGGCGGCAGCTACCGGGTCACCGTGGCCGGCCAGACCAGCACGCGGGTCGCCACGGGCGGCAGCCTGCAGGTGACCGTCCCGGCTGCCGGGGAGGTCAGCCTGACCGCCCCCTGATCACGGCACCCGCCGCAGCACCACCGCCAGGTCGTGCCGCAACGGCGGCAGCGACAAGGTCAGGTCGCCCTGCACCGCGACCGGCGGGCCGGCGGTCGCGGTGCCGCTGGCGGTGTCCCACCATTCGACCCGCCAGGTGCCCGCGGCCAGACCGGGGATCGTCACCTGCACGTGGCGCAGTTCGGCGGGTGGTTGGGCGGCCAGGTCGGCTTCCCAGGTGCTGGCCTCGTGGCGCAGCCACAGCAGGGCGACCTGGTCGGCACGCAGCCCAAGGGCCTGCACCGGCGGGAAGCGGCTGCTGCGGTAGTTGCTGAGGGTCAGGCGGCTGAGGCTGAGCCAGTCGCCGGCTGCGTTGCGGACCACGATCGTGTGCTCCCCGGCCGGTACGGCGATGCTGTAGTCGCGGTCGTAGTCGCACTGGTAGAGCTGCCACTGTTCCAGGTAGCGCGAGCCCTTCCACGGTCCGGCGCCGGCCGGGCCGGTCTGGAGGGCCTCGTCAACCAGCGGCTGGCCGTCCAGCAGAACCTGCAACTGGGCGTTGTTGCTGACCGTGCCGAGCCGCGCCGTGAACTGTCCCGGTGCGCGGTGGTTGGTCTGCAGCGTGATGCTGCTGGCCAGCTCGCCCGGGTTGTGGCGAGTCGGACTGCCGAGCGTGCTGCCCACGGCGCCGCCTTCCACCCGACCGTCGGCGTGACAGACGAAGCGGTCGCTCTTGGTGCGGCCCCAGCCCACGCCAGGGGTGATCAGCAGGTCGCTGAAGGTCTCTGCCTCGGCGCTGTCACGCCGCAGGCTGACGCCGCTGAGCGGCTCGAACGGGTGCTGTGCCCAGTCGATGCTCGCCGCCAATCTGGCGACCGGCCCGAACTGCGGCCAGAGGTCCTTGGAGCCGACGTAGTTGTCCCAGTACCAGAGCATCCCGGTCCCGGCGCTGCCGGCGGCGAGGCAGCTCCAGAGCCCGTTGTGCAGGTTGCGCCCCGTGCCGCGCGGGTCGTACTTGCTGTCCGAGGTGCGCCAGTCGATCCCAAACTCGGCCACCAGGTAGGGCTTGTCGTAGACCCGGTGCGCCACGCTGGACTCGGCGAACTGGCCACTGAAGTCGGGAACGCTGCCGCTGTCGCCGTAGTGGTGGGTCATCGTGAAATCGACCTCTGGCAGCCGCCAGACCTCGGGCGTGCCGTAGGTGTTGCTGACCAGGTGGCGGTGCGGGTCGTGGGCCTGCAGCCAGGCCGCCATCTCTTGCACCCAGGGCGCCGGCGCGGTGTACTCGTTCCAGAACTCCCAGGCAAAGAGGTGCGGACTGTAGCCCCAGCGGGCCACCAGGTAGCGCAGGCGCTGCTGGTAGAGCTGCCGTGCCAGCGGGTTGGTGAAGAACTCCTCAGGCTTGGCACAGGGCCCGCCGTTGGCGGCGTTGTAGGGGTTGCTGACCCACATCCCCTCGTTGAAGTAGCCGGCGTCGGCCTTCAGCTCGCCGTAGGTGCCCAGGCAGAACATCAACTGGATCTCGCGCGCCGCAGCATGGTCGAGGATCTGGTCCAGCCGCCAGGCGTTGTCGAGCGCGTAGCGCCCCAGGCCCAGGTAGCCGCCGCGGCCCGGTTTGGCGGTCGGTGCCGGTGTCCACTCCAGGCCCTTCTCGTTGTTCGCCAACCAGAGCCGCGCCCAGTTGCCGCCCTGGTCGGCCAGGCCGTCAAACCACTTCCTGAAGTCGGCCAACGGCTGCGGCCCGCCGGACCAGCAGACGTTCAACCCGACCGCGAAGTAGGAGCGGCCGCTGTCGTACTGGAAGTAGCGCGGCGCGGCGCGGCTGACTCGCACAAAGCCCGGCTGCGTCGACGCGGTGGCAGTGAACCTGACCGGCGGACAGGTGGCCGTGCCGCGGGCCTCACGGATACTGACCACCACCCGATGTACGCCCGGCACGGTCGGCGTCAGGCGGACTCGCCAACTGGCCGCGCCGGCCACGGTCAGCCGCTCCCGGCCAGCGCTCTGGCTGGCGGCGTAGGGCAGGTAGTAGAACCCAGGCAGGCGGTAGCTCGGGCCGCTGGGCGGGGTCACCTCGGCCGAAACGTCGACCTGCGCGGGATCGAACGGGTTGTCCCAGCTTCCGCTGACGTCGGCGGTCAGCTCGACGCGCTCGAAGACCGGCACCTGCGCCCGGTCGACGCTCACCGCGCCGGCCCGCAGCGCCGCGGTCGAGCGGAGCGACTCGACGCTCACGCTACGCTGCGCAGCCCGGCGGGCCGCCTGTTCCACGTCGGTCGCGCTGCTGGCCGTGACAGTCAGCGCGAAGCGCACGGTCTGGCCGGCGGCCAGCGTCCGTGCCGGCCCGGAGGAGGCGTGCAGCGCGAAGGCCGGCGAGCCAAACTGCCGGTCGTCCTGCAGCGCCAACGCCAGCCCCTCGACATCGATCCGCAGCGCCCGGCCGCTGGGATCCAGCAGCGCCAGCCAGGTCGCGCTGGGGTCGTCCCAGAAGCGGTACCCGGCGGCGTTCAGCGTGGCCGGCAGCAGGCCCTGCCGAACCTCGTCGCCGACCCCGATGAAGCGGGTCTGCCCGGCGTGGGGCGTCGCTGGGATGCTGCCCATCAGCAGGATGTTCTCGATCGCCACCGGCGCGGCCGGAGTCAGGGCGTACTCCAGCCGCAGGCCGGCCGGCTGCGGCACGGCGCGCAGCTCGAGCTGCGTCCGGGTGTCGTCCTGCTGCAACTGCGCCTGGTAGACCGTCGCGGCGCCATCGCGGGTCATCCGTACGCCGGCCGGCTCCAACTTGCGCTGCGCGCCGCGGTCACCGTTCCAGCCGGGCGCCGTCAGCGTCACCGCCAGGTCGCGCAAGAAGGGCTGCCCGTCCAGCAGCACGTGCGGCAGGACGCCGCGTCCGTCCGGCGCGGCCTCCCAGGCCGGCGCGGTCAGGGCCAGGCTGCCGAGTGCCAGCAAGCTGCTCCAGAGCATCACCGTCTCCCGTGGCCGCTGGTCAGCGGACCGCCACCTCGTACCACAGCGTGCGGTAGCGCGGGCCGATCTCGAAAGTCGCCCGGCCTTCGGCGGCCGCCGTCACCGGCACGGGCTCGCGCCGCTGCCCGCGCTCGTCGAGCGCCCAGACCGCGGTGCGGGCGGCCGGGCTGGCCAACGTGAACTGCGCTGGGATCCCTTCAACCAAGGTCGGCGCCGTGCCCCAGTTGCCGTTGACCGAGCGACGGTCGGGCCCAGTCCATTGCCAGCCGCTGTTCTCGACATCGCCGGTGGCGGTCAGCAGCACGCTGGCCACCCCGCCGCGCAGGTCGCCCTGCATCGCCGTCACCGTCAGCGCGCTCCAGCCGTCCTGGCGGGTCGGGCCAGGCGCGACGGTCAGGCCGCTCAGCTCGTAGCGCTGCCCGGCGCCGTAGCCAACCACCATCTTTGAGCGCGGCGTGTCGCAGGTCACCACGCCGCGTTGCGGTTGCGTGCGGTCCCAGCATAGTTCGCCGGTGTCCGAGACGATCCGCAACCCCGCCACCGCGACCTGGTCGGGCCGTAGCGCGCCGGCCGGCGCCTGGCCGCCCTCCGGCACCAGGCTGATGCGGTGCCGCAGCGCAGTTGCGGGAGCGATGGCCGCGGGGCCGAGGTCGATCAGGTTCCAGCGCTGCTGCTCGGGCAGCAACTCCAGTTCCTGGGCCAGCGGCAACGGCGCACAGACGGTCTGCTGCGCCACCGCCACGTCGCCTCGGAGGAAGATCGCCGCCGCCGGCAGCAGCGTGACCATCTTTGGCGGGTGCTGGTCGATGTCGAACCAGCCCCGGATCATCGCGCAGTCGAAGTTGTTGCTCTGCGCATAGCGCGATGTCGAGAGGTAGTCCCAGTCCTGCAGGCAGGCGTACGGCGCGCGCAGCAGGCTGCCCTCACTGCCGTAGGTGTTGGTGGCCGGGAAGCCGTACTCCGTGATCGCGAAGGGCTTGCCCTCGACGCGGTGCCGCGCCAGGTCGGGCAGCAGGCCGCCCACCGCGTTGACCGCGCTGATGTTGTTGACATACCAGTTGCTGCGGTCCCACGGCCGGCCGGGAAAGGCCGGGTGCTGCCAGTAGCCGTGCGTGTCGATCACGTCCAGCCGCGCCATCAGGTTCGGCGTGCTGCAGCCGACGACGGTCCCGATCACCGGGCAGCGCACGCCGAGGTCCTGTTTCAGGTAGCGCTGCAGCCGCTGCCAATAGCGGTCTTCGGTCTCCCACAGGAAGCGCGTCCAGTCGAGCCGCACCTGCCGCGCCCGTTGGCTTTGGGTCGCCACTACCAGGTTACCGAGGCGGCCGCCTTCGAGGCGTTCACCGTCGAGCAGGCCGGCGGTGCCGCCGGGCCGCAGGCTGAGGCCGGCCAGCCAGACGCTGCCGACCCGTTGCGGCGGATCCAGGCATAGCCGCACCCGGTCGTCGTCGACCGGGGGGTAGACCAGCCACCGGAAGGGCTGCCAGGTGGTGCTCAGCTTGAGGCGCTGGTCGCTGCCCAGCGAGCGCCACGGCTCGTGCGCCATCGCCAGGCTGCCGGTGAGCACCCCCTCGCCGTCGGCGCGGGCCCAGCCGCTGATGGTGTAGGGCTGCTGACCGCGCACCGCCAGCCCGTGCTGCACCAGGCGTACATGCCAGCTCTGGGTGCCCGCGGCAGTCAGGTCGATCCGTACCGCCGCGCCGCCGGCCGGCTCGGGCGGCCCGTCGGTGGTCAGCGCCACGGTGGCCTTGGCCGGCTCGTGCTGCTCCAGCTCCCAGTTGGCCAGCGCGCCGCGCGGACCCGGATTGCGCAGCAACTCGGCACCGACCGGCCGAGCGCCGCCGTCCCAGGCGGCGGCCAGTTTCGCGGTGCTGCCGTAACGCTGCCGCAGCCAGGTGTTCCACTGGCCCTGAAGCTGCTGTTGAAAGACCGCCGGCAGGCTGTCGACTGTGCCCGCCAGCCAACCGTGCAGCAGGCCGTTCTCGTTGTTGATCTCGACCATCGCCACCGCCGGGTCGGCGGCGTAGGTCAGCCCGCTGTAGGCGTTGCGATGGCTCAGCAGCAGCCGCGCGTACTCCTCCTGCAGCCGCTGCTGGGCGTCGTCCCAGAAGCCGATCAGGTGGCGCCCCTGGTAGGGGTTCGGGAGCTGCTCAATCTCCGCGGGCAGCCCGTCCGCGGCGTTGAAGGGGCGGTAGTTGAGCAGACAAAGGTAGCTGTAGATGCCACGCCGCCGGAGCTGGTCGGTGAAGTAGTCCAACCGGTCCAGCATCGCCGGGTCGAAGGTCCGGGTGTCCTTGACATCGGCCGCCAGCAATCCGTTGGGGGAGCGTTGCTGGTCGATGATGTGGAACCGCACGATGTTGTTGCCGAACTTGGCCAACCGCGCGGCGACTTTCTCAGCCTGCTCGTGGGTCGGCAGCGCGGCGCTGTAGGTGAGGTCGATGCCGTGAAGACGCAGCCGCCGGCCGCCGACCTGCAGGTGGCCGTCACGACCGACCACCACGAAGCCGGCGGCGCCGGCCGGCCGCGGCAGCCAGCCGCTGAGGTCAGTCACGCCGGGCGCGGCATCGTCCCACGGCAGCACGAAGGGGAACAACGGCTCCGGGACGGCCCCGGCCGCGGTGACCAGCCACAGCGCCAACAGCAGCCAACCAGCGCGCATCAGCGGCTCCCGCGGCGCCGTCACCGCCGCACCCGCAGCACCGTCGCGTCATTCGCCGCCAGCTCGCCGAGGTGACCGTAGAGCACGTCCTGCAACGCCCAGTCCGCCGCCAGGTGCAGCCGTGGGGGGCGGTCCTGCGGCGACTGGTTGAGCGCCACGATCAGCCGCTCGTCCGGCCCCAGCTCGTGCTCGGTCAGGGCCACCAGGGGATCGGCGCAGGCGGCCGCCCGGCCCAAGCGAGCCTCGCGTGAGAACTCCTCGTAAACCCGCCAGGCCGGCGGCGCGTCGGGCGCGTGGAAGACGCCGGGTGTGGCGGTCAGCCAACGTTCCAACGGCAGGTTGCAGAACCAGGTCGCGCCCTCGCCATAGGGCGCCACGCTGAGCACTGGGTTGCCGTCCGCCTCCCGCCCCAGCACGGTGGCCCGAGTGGGCCGCAGGCGCACCTTGAAGTCACCGCGACAGGGCAGCGTCGGCGCGCCGCTGAGGCCGTCCAGCACCACTTCGCCCCACTCCCGCCGGCGCTCGCGAGTTTGCGGCTCCAGGCCAAAGAGCGGCTCGAACCCGGCCGGCAGCCCGGTGTCGAGACTGGCATAGAGCGTCGCCCCGGCCGCGATACGCTGCTCCAACGCCAGCAGTTGCCGCCGCGGGATCATCGCGTGTCCGCTGAGACTCGGCAGCAGGTAGAGCGCGGCGTCCGGCAGCGGCTGGGTGGCGTCACGGAAGACCAGGTCAAAGCCCGCCTGCTTCGCCAGGATGAAGCTGCTGTACGCCACCGCCCAGGGGTCTTGCCCCTCGGTCAGAATGCAGACCGCCTCTCGCCGGGCGGCCGGCAAGCGGTCGAACGGCAGGCCGCCGTGCCAGGCCCGGAAGGCGCTGATGGTCTCCAGCACCGGCTTCGCTGTCCCATCAACCCGCAGCAGGCCGAGCTCGCGTTCGACGGCGTGCCAGTCGTACGGTGCATGGCGCAGCTCGGTCTGCTCGTTGGCGCACCACCACAGCAGGCCGTGACAGTCGTTGGCCCAGAGGCTGAAGAGGCACGACCGGATGAACCGCGCCGCGACCTCCTCGCTGGCGATCATCGGCCCGAGGGTGCCGATCTCCTGGCAGAGACAGGGCTTGCCCCCCAGATCGGCGTAGTAGCGCGACTCCGCGGTGCTGTGCAGGATCGTCCGGATCGTGTCGACCGGGTCCTGGTCGCAGTGCGGCGTGAAGACCGGGTAGGGATGCGTGCAGAGCAGGTCGCAGAGCTCGCCCTGGTCCGCCATCGTCCAGGCGCCGGTCGGTGAGAGGCTGTGCATCCCGCTGACCACCGGCCGGGTCGGGTCGGCGGCGCGGATGGCGTTGGCGATGTTGGCCGTCCAGAGGTAGGTCTGGTCGCGATTGGCGTTGCCCATCACGTTGCACTCGTTGCCCAGGTCCCAGGCGACGACCGCCGGGTGCTCCCGGAACTGGCTGACGAACTCACGCACAAAGCGCAGTTGCCAGCGCAGCGACCGGGGATCGGTCAGCGCGTCGAGCGCCGCCAACGCCGGCGGGGCATAGAACCGGCCGCTCATCCAGCCGGTGATCAGCCCGACCAGGAGGTCCAGCCGGTGACGAGTGGCGCAGTCGGCGAACCAGCCAAAGCGCTGCAACATCGTCGGGTCGAGGCCAGCCTGGCCCACCGCGTCGTCGGGCAGCGGTTCCTCTCCGAAGCGCATCTCGACCGGCCGGCCACCCGCGGTGCGGAGCTGGTCCAGCGGCTGGAAGTCAGGCCACAGCGGAAACACCCGCAGCACCTGCAACCCGGCCGCCGCCAGCCGCTGCAAGTCGGCCTCGACCACCGCCGGCTGCCAATCGCGCCACATCTGCGTCCCGGCATGTGAGGCCCAGTAGTTGGCCCCCACCACAAACGCCCCAGGGGCCAGCAACTCCGCCACGGCCATGGTCGACTCCTCGCTCGCGGCTTCGCCGCCCCGCCGCCACCTCCTCGGCCCCGTGGGCCGGCCGAGTCGGCAACTACCGGCCACGCAGGCTTGACTCTAGGGCGCCCCACTGCTAGGCTATGGGCTTGCCCAAAGCTGAATGGGAGAGCACGTTGGCTCGTTACACCGGTCCGGAGCAGAAGATCTGGCGGCGCCTCGGCGTCGAGAGCGCCCCGCCCTGGGTGCGCGTCAAGCGTGAGACTCCTCCCGGTCAGCATGGCGGCGGGCGGATGCGTGGCGGCAAGCAGTCCGAGCACGCCAAACAGCTGATCGAGAAGCAGAAGCTGCGCCGCTACTACGGCGTGCTCGAGAAGCAGTTCCGTCGCTACGTCGCGGCCGCGTCGCGCCAACAGGGCGTCACCGGCCACAACCTGATCCGTCTCCTGGAGCTGCGCCTCGACGCCCTGGTCTACCGCATGGGCTTCGCCCAGACCCTGCGCGGCGCACGACAGCTCGTCAACCATGGTCACATCGAGGTCAATGGCAAGCGCTGCGACATCCCGTCGCGCGGCATCGTCCTCAAGGACCGCATCTCCGTGCAGGAGAAGTCGCGGCCGATGCAGGCCATCCGCGTCGCCATCGAGCAGCGCGGCAACGTCATCCCGCCCTACCTTGCCGTCGATCCGGCGCGCATGGTTGGCGAGTTGATTGCCATCCCTGAGCGCTCCGACATCGAGATCCAGGTCAACGAACGGCTGGTGGTCGAGTACTACGCTCGCCGCAACGTCCGGGCCTGAGTCTCAACGAGACGTTTTCTTAGGACAGACGCCACCGGGGCTTCCCGGTGGCGTCTGTGTCTTGGGGTACCTGCCATGGCGACCGACCGGCCGGCTGACGCTGCGCTGCGAATCGCCTTCGTGCTCGATCGGCTGGCGCTTGGTGGCAGCGAGATCAAGGCCCAGCGGCTGGCTGGCGCGTTGGCCGAGGCTGGCTGCGAGACCGGTCTCTTCATCTGGAGCGCGACCGCCGCGGACACCACCGGGCCGCCGGCGACGCGGACGCAGCATGTCGACAACGGCACCGTCGGCTCCTGGGTCCGGCTGGCCACAGCCCTGCGGAGGTTCCGGCCCGACGTCATCCACACCTCGCTGCAGCGCGCCAACCGCGCTGCACCGTTGCTCGGCTTGCTGGCTGGCGCGCGGGTGGTCACCAGCAACCTCGGCAACGTCTACCCTGGCCTGACCTGGCGGGCTCGCCTCTGGGACGCCCTGGCCCTCCGCGCCACCTCCGGCGGCATCGCGCCCACGGAGGACGTCCGGGCCTGGTGGTCACGTCTGCCCGGCCTGACTGCCGAGCGGATCACCGTGATCCCGAACCCCGTCCGGCCGCTGCCTGGCTGCGACCGCGCCACCCGGCTGGCGGTCCGGGCGGCACTCGGCATCGGCGAGCACGACCCGCTGCTGCTCACCGTCGCCGGACTCCGTCCGACCAAGGGCCTGCCCGACCTCCTGGCCGCCGCCACCCGCTGGCCGGCGGCGGCGCGACGCCACGTGGTGATTGTCGGGAGCGGCGGACTGCGACCGCAGCTCCTGGCGCAGGCCGCCGCCGCCGGCCTGGCGGAGCGCGTGCATCTGGTCGGCGCGACGCCGCACCCCGAGCGCTGGTACGCCGCCGCGGATCTCTACCTCCAACCGTCTCACGTCGAGGGCTTCGCCCTGGCGGCGGCCGAGGCGATGGCCGCCGGCCTGCCGGTGATCGCGACCGCCGCCCCGGGCCTCCGGCTGCTCGTCCGACATGGCCAAACAGGCTGGGTCGTGCCGGTCGGGTCGCCCCGGTCCCTCGCCGAGGCCGTCGACGCCTTGCTGGCGCAGCCCGCGCTGGCTGCCCGGCTGGGCCGCCAGGCCCGCACCATCGCGCCAGCCCTCGCGCTGCAGCGCGTCGCACTGAGCTACCGGGAACACTGGCTGCGGCTGCTGGCGGCGGCCGGCACGGCACAGGCCGCTGTCCGTTCCAGGACAGGAGGTAGGCAGGCCGCAGGAGCAGCGCACAGATGAGCCCGGCGGGCATGTCCGCGCCTGCTATATTCCGCTTCGAGCCTACGACCGCATCCTGTCACACAAACGCAACCTGTGCCTGTGCTGCATGTGCGCCCAAGGCCGTTACACTGGATCGATGGGGAGACGGGCATGGCCTGCGTCCATGATGTCGCCGCGTATCTGGTCCAGAAGGCTGGCAGAATCTCTGCCATGAAGTTGCAGAAGCTGGTCTATTACGCCCAGGCCTGGTCGCTCGTCTGGGACGAGCGTCCGCTGTTCGAGGAACCCATCCAGGCTTGGGCGAACGGCCCGGTGGTGCCGGTGCTGTTCGAGGCCCACCGCGGCCAGTTCGAAGTGAACGAGTGGCCGCGCGGCGTTGCTGCCAACCTCGACACGACGGCCCGCGAGACCATCGATGCCGTCTTGGAGCACTACGGCGGCTGGACCGCGCAGCAGCTCAGCGACTTAGCCCACAGCGAGGACCCGTGGCGAGAAGCGCGCCAGGGCTTGGCGCCGCAAGAGCGAGGCCAGGCCGAGATCACCACCGCGGCCCTGCACGCCTATTACAGCGGGCTGTAGCGACCATGGCGAATCGGCCGAAGAAGCCCAAGTCGGCGACGCCGCAACCACCGTCACGCGTTCCGCAGTCATCGGTGCCGGGCCATCTCCAGCAGACGCCGGCTTGGTCCTTGGCCTCGGCCGACCAAGATGGCCGGTGGTCGTTGTACGGTCTGACTGCAGCCACTCTCGCCGACCTGCTGCGCCGGCTTGGTGAAATGGAGGCTGCCAGTTGGCAGGACCACCGCCTTCGCGGCAGCCACCAGATTGCAGTCGGCGATTTGGTCGCGGAAGCTCGCCAGCGCCTCGAGACGTTGGGCCAGGATGACATCGACGAGCTGTTCTCGCTGCGACTCAACGGCAAGCCTCGCCTGTGGGGCATTCTGGATGGCAGGGTTCTGAAGATCCTGTGGTACGACCCAGACCACGAGGTCTGCCCGTCCCATTTGAGGCACACCTGAGCGCACCAAGCGGACGGTAGGCGCGGGTGAGCTACTCCCCCACCAGCTCCCGCGCGATCGCCGTCCAGCGGTCGAACCGCTCGGGCTGCTGCTGACAGGTGTGGGTGTCCTTCAGGATGATCTCCAGGACGTTGTCCCGGCAGACCTCCAGACCATGCCGCAGGTCCTCGCGGATCAGCTCTTCGTCGAACCGGCCGACGAGGTATGACGGCTGGGGCTTCCAGGAGAAGATCGCCCGCCGACCCATCCGCGGCGCCGCGACTTCGATGTCGGCGAACGGCGACATCGAGATCCGCCGCACATTGGGAATCGCCTCGAAGACGTCATCGAGCTTGCGGTGCAGACCCTCGCAGCAGCCGTAGCCGTTCAACGCGAAGGGCTCCAGGACGCGCCGCTCGTACTCCATCACAAACTCGCGATGAAACTCGGGTGAGACCTCGGACATCTCCTGCGACTCGGCCGACGACCAGAGGTTGTGGGGCTCAACCTGCTGCGGGTCGAGCCGGTCGGCGTTGGGCGGCTCCGCCAGGTAGCCGTTGCCACCGCTGGAGTGGTAGGTGTTGTCGTGGTTCAGGTCGAACAGGTTGAGCGCCCGGTACTGCTCGACCATGCCGCGGTAGCCGGCCTCCAGGCGGGCCATCGCGTCGTGGACCATGTCTGGCTCGGTGTACATGTCGAGCATCACCTGCTCCAGACCGCGCCAGCCGGTGTAGACGTTCATGAAGTGGAACGAGACGTGGCTGATGCCCACCAGCCGCACGTCCAACAGATCGCCGAACAGCTCCTGGGCCTCCGCCAACCGCCGCGCCGAGGCCTCCTCGTCGTGGCTGATCTGCGGCATCTGAATCTGCTCGAGGTCGCGGTGCTCGTGGATCACCGGATCGAAGCCCCAGGCGCCGCGGTCGACCGTCGCGGCGCGGTGTTTGGTGGCCACGCCCCAGCCCGAGTTGTGGATCGCCTTCGACACCGTCCAGTCGGCGTTGACCACGTTGTCGGTGCGGAAGTGTTCGTACATGTAGATGCGGTGGCGCAGTTCCCACTCGATGCGGCGCGCGGCCTCGTCCTGGCAGACCAGCGCGCTGCCCGGCAACAGCTCGCCCCAGCTTCCCTCGGGGAACACCAACAGCATCGGCCGCACCGGATCGAGGCGGTTGTGGCGTCGCCACAACTCGCGCCGCTCAGCCATCTGGGGCGTCTCGGCGATCTGTCGAACCCGTTCGGCCAACCCCCGCAGCACCGCACGATCGGCATCCTGAACCATCCGTCCACTCCCATGCCAGCCGCTGATACACCATTCTTGCCAGCCGCTCGCCCAACGCAACGACGACCCGCCCGGAGACCGGACGGGTCGTCACCGCATCGCGACCAAAGGCCGCAGCCGGCTAGAAGTTGGCGATCACGGACAACAGATTGAGGTCTGGCCCGGCATCGTTCCGCTGGAAGCCGTAGTCGATGGTGAAGTACTTGTAGGTCAGCGAGACACCGACGCCGAAGGTGTCCTCAGCCACACCAGCCCGCAGGGCGATGTTCTGAGTGAGCTGCCGCTCGGCCCCGAAGCGGACCTGGCCGCGGCGGGCGACCCCACCGATGTCGTACCAGTCCAGGCTCAGCGCCGTCTTGGTGTCGGGTCGGTAGACCGTGCCCACCGTGAAGACGCGCTTGGAGAGCCCCAGGCCGGTGAAGCTCGGCTCGTTGATGTCGAGCACGGCAAAGCCGAAGGCCCAATCCGGATTCTTCGGCGACTGGTAGAGCGCCCCGAAGTCGAATCCGAACTGCTCGTCCTTGACGGCGCCCGCGGTGACCGTGTGGTACCGCAGGTTGACACCGACCGCCAGACCCTCCATCACGAACTGCCCGTAGGTGAACTGGTAGGACTTGTCCACCCGGCCAGTGCCGTCGGAGGCGCGGAGGTAGTTCAGACCGCCGCCGAACTTGCCCGGCTTGATCGGCTCGATGTAGGCGATGTTGAGATAGTTCTCGCCGCTGCCATTGACCTTCTGGCTGTACGAGCCCATCCGGGTCTGGACTTGGGCAATCCCCGCGGGATTGAACTGCAAACCCGCCGTGTCGTCGCTCAAGGCTGTGAAAGCGCCCGCCAACCCAATGGTCCGGGCACTGCCACGGAAGGGGTAGAAGCCCCCGCCGCTCACATCTTGCGCCTGAGCGCCGCCGACGGCCGCAGCAATCATCGCGAGGGCGATCCACCGCGCGCGCGGCTGGTGGGTCATCGGAGACCTCCCTTCAGAAGCTGTTGTCGACTTCAAAGAAGAGTCTACCCCTTTCGAGGGAATAGCGCAAGCGCAGTTCCCTGGCCCCAATCAGCCGGTAGACCCAGAATTCCGTCTCGGCGTACGACCCTGCCGAGCTGCTTTGGTAGAGCGTCTGCCCGGCCAGCCCCCAGTGGCGGGTGAGCGAATAGTCCACCAGCGCCGAGGCCGACAGGGCATTGTCCTGCAAGTTCCAGGTACCGTAGGCGTACCCGGTCCAGAGCCCCTCCCGGTACAGTTGCCAACTCGTCGTCAGCATGTGTCGTTCGGGAATGTTGAAACTGCTGTTCCAGTATTTGTCGAACGTGTAGCCCAGCGAGAGGCTCATCGTCCGGCTGACCTGCTGCCGCCAGGAGGTGTTGAACGTGAAAGCCACTTCGCGGTCGCCGTTGACCGTGTTCTGGAAGCGCAGACCGAGGTACGGCTGGATCGTCCCGCCGCTGCCGATCCGCCACGGGTTGCGGCTGAAGCTGAGGGCGGCACTTTGGCGGTAGTAGTTCTGGTCGCTGAGGGAATGGCTGTAGGTGAACCCCAGCGAGCCCGAAAAGCTGCCGTCGAGCGCAGCCAGCCGGACGGGGTTGGATTGCCAGACCACGTTGGCGTTGGCGCTGATGCCGCTGTCGAAGTTCGAGAACCCATTGAGGTGATCGACATTCGCATTCATGCTGATGTTGCCGGGGCCGGCCGGTGTGTAGAGGGTCGTGCTGCTGTAGAAGTTGTCGTGCCGCGGCCAGGCCAGCGCGAGGGTCCCGAAAGTGGCCGGTCCAAAGCGCTGCTGGCGGTTGTACTGCACGCCCGGCCGGCTGAACAGCTCGTCGATCACGAAGTCGAAGTCGCCTTTGTCACCCTTCAGCTCGGCGTGGTGGGCGTAGGCCATCTGGAAACCCGAGGTGCGCCCAAACATGCCGGTGCGGACGCCCCGGGTCAGCCGCAGCTCGTTGGTGTGCCGGTCCCCAACATCGAAGTAGTACGGGAAGTTGACGATCCACCCATCGCGGGTGCTGTAGTTGACGACCTGCGACAGCGCCGGACCGAGCTGCGCGTTGTAGCCCAGGCCCTCGAAGTAGTAGGGCAGGCTGAAGACCTTCAACCCGTTCACGAAGAACTTGGCCCGGTCGAAGCGGATCTTCTCGTACGGATAGACCAGCGCGGCCTTCGCCTCGATCCAGATCTTCGCCTCACCCAGCTCGAAGAGGTCAAACATCCCGGGCGTCGGTGGCCGGTCTGCCTGGCGGGTCAGGGCGCGTCCCGTGAACTGAATGGTCTCCCCAAGCTGCGCGCTGTAGATCGCCCCGGTGTGCGTCCGGAGGTCCATCACCAGCGCCTCACCGCGGTACGGCGCCTTGCTGCCATCGTTGAAGTGCGCGGTGTCGTAGGGCGGCGGCCCGGTCGCCAAGGTGACGCCTTCGGCGAGGTCCTTGGCCAGCAGTAGGTACTCCTGCAGATCGATCTGGATGCGATTGGCGTGGACCTCGACGCCCTGGTAGGAGACCGAGGCCTTGCCGATCACGTCCATGATCTGATAGGACGGCTCCGGTCCGTACCAGATGTAGTCGCCCTTGACGCGCAAAATGTTGTCGAAGGTGCGGCTCGGCCCGCTCAGCGACCCGAAGCTGACCTCCAGGCGGTCCGACTGGCTGCCGCGATCACCGACCAGAAAGGCGGTCACCACGCTGGTGGTCTCGAAAGTGGTCGAGCGGAGCAGACACTTCGCGAAGCCGCCGCTGACCGGCACTTCCAGGAACTGCGACGGCGCGGTCCCGGCGCCGATCACCGACAAGCTGCCCTGCGTCGCCGCGAACTGGACGGTGTACCCGCCGCCGACCAGACCGCCGCCATCCCGGATCGTGGCGGTGATGGTGATCTCACTCAGCCCGTCGGCCGGGACCTGCTTGCGGTCGGCGTTCAGCGAGACGGTCACAGCAACGGCGGACGGTCCGACCAACAGCGGCAGCAGCGCCACCAGAACGCTGCCCCACCGCCGGCCG
This sequence comes from Fimbriimonadaceae bacterium, assembly GCA_020850355.1. Classification (GTDB taxonomy): domain Bacteria; phylum Armatimonadota; class UBA10988; order UBA10988; family UBA10988; genus JADZEX01. Next base: position 134,946 of record JADZEX010000018.1, read on the forward strand.
CTACCGCGCATCGCGTGCATCCGTTGTCTATCCACGGCGGCGGCCCGACCCGCGCGCTGCAGGCCGGGCCGCCAGTGTGCTTCCCAGGCGGCGCTACTGGACCGTCACCACCAACTGGCTCTGGACCTGCGTGCCTGGAATGGTCGCCTGGATCACGGTCCCAGCCGCAGTGTTGCCCGCGGTGATCTGGAACGTGATCCGCCCGAGCGCATCGGTCGTCCCGGTGCCGGGGATGGTCACCACCTGGTCCGGCGTGGCGACGAAGTTGACGACGGTCCCAGCGCGCAAGGGGTTGCCCTTGAAGTCGCGCACGACCACCGTCAGCGGCGCCGGCGAGGTGCCCCGCGGGATCGTCACCTGATCGGTGCCGAAGTCGATCCGCGCGGCCTGCCCCGGATTCAGGGTCACCACGGTCTGCGACGTGACCTTCTGGCTGGACTGCGTCAGGAAGTCCTGCGGCGGCGTCTGGAAGTTGGCCGCCGTGGCCTTCAAGACGATCGCGTTCTGCGGCGAGCGGGAGTCGTCACCCGCCTTGTAGATGGCCGCGGCCACCCCGCCGACCACGCGCGACCAGACGACCACCTTGCCGGTCCCCGGATTGACCGAAACGAACGGGTTGGACTGCACGTTGCCAGCCGCCCGGATCTGGCCATTGGTGGTGCCCAGCTCGAAGTTGACGCTGAACGAGCCGTCGGGTACCGGTTGGCCGAGGTCGTCGACCACCCGCGCCGTGAGATCCGTGGTCGAGGCGCCATCGGCCGTCAGCGTGCTCGACCCGACGGTCAACTGCACCGCCGCGGGCAAGGACGCCACGAAGGAGACGGTCTTCGACTGCAACTCGACAGCATCGGGCAGTTCCGGCGCCCGCGCCTGCAGGTTGACGTCCAACTGGCTCCCGGCGATCGTCACGACGGAGCTCTGCAGGTCGATCAGCACCTGACCATTGAGGTCAGTCATCGCCCGCACCTGTCGCACCGCAGTGTCGAGTTGCTGAGAGTTGGCCGGCAGGTTCACGAACTTCCCGGCGTCCGTCGTCAGGTCCACCTGCACCCCGGCGGTCGGGCTGTTCGACCCATCGCGCACGGTCACCGTGGCCTGGGTCGTGCTGACCCCGTTGGCCGAGATGGTGGCCCGCGCGACATCGAACGTCATCGCCGCCGGCGTGGCGTGCGGGATGCCAATGGCGCCCGTGTCCGTCGCCGTACCCTTGCCGAAGTCACCCTCGACACCGCCGCTGCTGACCGCGGAGACCGCGTAGTAGAAGGCGCGGTTGTTGGTCAGGTTGGTGTCGTCGAGCGACAGCGTCGTCGCGGCCACCTCGCCGACCCGGCTGATCCCGGGCGCCGTGGTGGTGTTGACCATCGTGGCGTCGATCGGCGACTGGCTGCGGTAGATGCGATAGCTCTGCACGTCACCACCGGGCGACTGCCAGGTGATCCGAACCATCCGATCGAGACCAACGGCCCGCACCGCCGCCGGCGGCGCCGGCGCCGGATTGACGGCCAACTGCGAGGTCGCCGTGGTCGGCCCGCGCTGCCCGGTGCTGCTAACGGCCCGCACCCGGAAGACGTAGGCGCCCTGCGGCAATGGCCCGACCGTGAAGTTGGTCACCGCCGACGGCGAGGTGCCGACGATCTGGAAGCCTGTCAGGTCCTCCTGCCGGCTGGCCCGCGGATCGCTGCGAGCGACGGTCCCACGACCGGTCGCCGGCCCGAGCCCGCGCACCCACGGCGCCGACCCGGTCGCCGGGCGCAGTGCCGAGGAGCGGTCGCGCCGCTGCAGCACCTCGTAGAAGTCGATGCTCGCCTCAGGGTTCGGGTCCCAGGTGATCCGGACCCGCCCCAGCGTGTCGATCTGCTGTGCCGCCACGTTGGTCGGCGCTTGCGGCGCCGCCCCGGCCGAACCGGCCACCGAGACGGCGTTGGAGTCGAACCCGGCCAGCAGGCCGTTGACATTCACGATGGTGTAGGGCTGCACGACGTAGCCGTAAGAGACCCCGTTCTGCACCGTGCGGTCGACGTAGTTCTCGATCCGCCCGACGCGCACCAGCTCGTCCGGGCTGTTGCGCCCGGTGTTCGGCGTGCCGTTAGCCCGCCGGAAGATGATGAAGCCGTCCACGAACTGCGCCGAGGGGCCGGCCGAGTCGTTGAAGTAGCTGATGCCGCTGGTGGCGGTCCAGCGCAACTGAATGAAGCCGTTGCCGCTGGACGCGGCCAAGGTCGGCGCGGCGCCAATGTTGCTGCCCGCGCGAGCGGTCGTGGCCGGCGTCGACGGCGCCCCGACGGCGTTGTCGGCACTGATCGCCGCCACCGCGTACTCGTAAATCACGCCCGCCGTGGCCGTGGTGTCGATGAACGAGGTGCGGTTCGAGCCAACCTGGGTCGGCGTCGTGTTGGTCTCAGGGTTGACCAGCAGCTCGAACCCGCTGGTCGTCTGGCGACTGCGCGAGCGCACGGTCTGGCTGCCGGCGCTGCGCCGGTAGACGTTATAGCCAATCGCCGCCGCGGTCGGATCCCAACTCACGCGCACCGAGTCCGTCTCGGCGACGGCGCGCACGTTGTTGACCGTCAGCCCACCCGCGCCGCCGCTCTTGCTGCTGCCGACGCTGGCGATCAGGAAGATCGCGGCAATGCCGGCGGCCACGCCGAGCGCGATCCAGAGCGGGCTACCGCCGCCCTTCTTCTTACCGGCGGCCGCCGGCACCTCAGGGGTCACTTCGACCGGCGCCAGTTCCGGCGTGTCCAGCAGACTGGCGATCACCGTCTGTGCGGCGCGCTGGGCCACATTCTGTTCCAAGAGACGCTTGTCGGCGTCGGTCTTGGCGGTCAGGGTGGCCGACTTCGAGACAGTTCGGCTGGCCGTGGCCGGCAGATCCGGCTGCGACGGAACGTACCACTCGGTGATCGTCACGCCGACCTTGCCGGTGCCGTTCTCGTTGCTCAACTCCCAGGAATCGACCGTGCCTTGCAGCACGGTCGTCAGCCCGAGCTTGCGCGCGAAGGCGACCGCCCCGTCTTTGTCGGTCGGCGGCGCCGCGACTTCGGCCTCGGTCAACTCGCCCTGGTCGATCGCCGCCTTGATCAACGGCGACCGCAGGCTGAGCTGCACCAACTCGATCGGGCTCTTGACCCGTGGATCGTCGCGGAAACGCCGCAGCCCGAGGTCGAGCTCCTTGTTGACGTACTGCACGACGCCGTCGGGCACGCCATCCCCGGTCAAGGGCACCAGGTAGGCCGTCCGGGCGACCGTCTGGGCCGACGCCTGCCCCTGGGCGCAGGGCAATCCCAAGCCGCCCACGAAGGCCACCAGCGTGAGCCACGCCGCCCGCCGCGCCGCAGGACTCGCCAAGTACCGCTTCATCCTTCGACCTGCCTTCCGCTACCTGTTGACGACCACGATCCGCTCGGCGACCGCCCGCTGTCCGTCGGCCGTATGCACCAGCACGCGGCAGCGATAGGGACCCGCCGGCACCGGCCGCCCGGCATCATCGCGGCCGTCCCAGCCCACCTGATTCTGTCCGGCCTGTCCGGCGAAGCCGGTGGCCACGGTCCGCACCCGCCGCCCGGTCGGCGACTCGATCACCACCTCGACCGTGGCCGCCGCTGTCAGGGCGAAGTTCACCGTGACGCTGCGCCCACGGCCCGCCGTGGCCGCCATCTGGGGCACCGCCAGCGAACCGCCGGAGCGCCGCTCGGCGATCACCTGGAACTGGCGGGTGCCGCCATAGGGACCGCTATTGTACACGTAACTCGACGTCGTGCGGAGGTGCCGCCGGGTACCGCTCTGCAAGTCCACCAGCGTGAACTGCACCTCGGCCGGCGCCGAACGCAGATTCCAACGCAGGGTGACGTCCTGGTTGGGCTGCTCGGAGCGCGCCTCCACCTGCCAGCGCTGGGTCTGCCCCCCGGCGCTGCGGATGTCACGCAGGTAGGCCCCCGCGTCGCGCCCCCAGTCGGGATGCACCACCGCCAGTTGGAGCGGCAGCAGACCACGTGCCGCCGGCGGCAGATCGACGTCCCGGGCATCGTACCCATCGCGCGACCCGGCGTCCTGGCCGAGACTGACCACCTGCGCGGTGTGCTGGCCAAGGCTGCCCTGCAGGCCGATCTCCCAGCCCTGCGCGAGCTGCAGGTAGTTGCGGCCCGCGCCGCGGAACGGGCCAATCAGGTTGGAGGCCCGGAAGACCAGACTGACCTGCTGGGTGACCCGCAGCCAGTAGCCGCGCCAGGGATTCAGCATCGTGTCGCCGTCGCCCGAGAAGTCGTACCGCCCCGCGGCATTCGGGTCCGTCGGGTTGGGCGAGTACTCGTAGACCACCGGCCGCACCACCCCGGCGTTGACGGCATCCTCGAAGTCCCGGACGACGTTGTCGTTGGTGACGACCTCGCAGTCGAACAGCCGCACGGGCACCGTGTAGGGGCACCCCAGTTGGTTCCAGTCCGGCGACAGCGCCACCGTGACCGCCTGCGTCGCCGGGATCGCGGCACGGTCGGTCGGCAGGTTGAGCGTCGCCAGCGAGCCGTTGAACAGCCAGAAGCCCTCACCCGGTCGGACCGTGGTGATGTACGGGTCCGGGAAGAAGGCGTAGGAGCGCGTTTCGGGATTGAAGCGCGCCACCGCGGCCGCTCCGCCGCCGGTCACCCCAAGGCTGCCCAGGCTGCCGAGGATGTGCTCCAGATCCTGGTTGTCGAAGTCGTACGGCACCGAAATCATGTCAAGCCGTTTGGTGAGGCTCGGGAAAGCCAACTGCGGCAGGGCCGGGATGCCGATCTCGCGGTCGATCACCTTGCTGTTGAGGCCGTTACCCGACGACGAAACGGTAATCACCCGCGTCCCCGGCGACTGGTTGTCGGCCGAGCGAACCGTCCAGGAGACCTGCTGTTCGGTCCCCGGCGGCAGCGTCGCGACGGTCTTGGTGGCGGTGTCGGTCGGCCCGGCAAGGGTGAACCCGTCGGGCAGCGCCAACGAGACTGCCAGGTTCGAGAGCGTCCGCGAGGTGATGTTGTTGAGGTAGGCCACCACCTGGAAGGGGTTCGGCTGCCGATAGACGTTGTCCGCACTCTCGACCGTGGCAGTGCCGGGGTTGTCGCCGGTCGCCAGCGACAGGCTGAAGGGCGCCTCGACGCTCAGCGTGTAGGGGCTCCCGATGGCACTGTCGGCGCCCGCCAGGCCGAAGTAGGTGATGAACCGCTTGGTCTGCCCAGGCGACACCGTGACGTTGGTCCAACGGGCGATGCTGCCCCAGTCCTGGTTGATCAGGTTGGCCTGCACCGGATTGTAGGAGTAGGCCGCCGTCCCGGCGCGCGAGGCATTGACCAGCATCGCCGCATTCGGCGGACCGGCCGACAGGGCGTCGCTGCGAATGTCGGCGCCGTCCCAGACGCCACCGACCACCACTCCGGGGTTCAGTTCGTCGTCGAACATCCGCCAGGTGTCTGGAATCTCGCGCAGGCCGGGATCGTCACTGGCGACCGTCGACGGGAAGCGGAACTCCGTTGCCAGGCCGTCGCGCACCGTGTCGACGTAGAACCGCTGACCATCGTTGGCGGCCCCGCCGAACTGCCCGTTGACGAAGGTGTTGACCGCCACGACGACATCGGCCAGGGCGATGTTGACGATCTCGATCTCGATCCGAACCTTGTCGCGGATCAGCCGATAGCTCTGCCGCACCTCGACCACCGGCTGACTGTCCTCGCCCGCCAACCCGCCGTTGGTCCCAGTGGTGTCGTTGCGGTAGACCCCCGCGCCGGCGGTGAACCCGCCGCCAGTGGTCGCCGCCGTGGCCAGCGGGGTGTGGTCCTCGCGCAGCCGCCAGGCGAACGACAACCCGGTCGGGCCGTTGGCCGGGTAGCTGACGAACGGATCTTCGAGCGGGTCGGAGGTCCGGCTGTAGAGATCCTCGACCTCCCAGACGGCATCCTGGATCGCTGCGGTGGTCCCGCCGGTGCGGGCGAAGCGGCACTGGATCGTCGAGTAGGTCGAGTAAGGCGCCGCCGGGGTCAGGGCCGCGTTGTCGTCTGCGCTGGTGAACGGATCACCGTTGACGGTCCGGATGAAGACCCGGCCGCCGCGGTAGTTGCTGTACCCCACGAAGGTCGGCGCCGTGTTGGCGCTGCCGGGGTTGATCGTCCGCACGATCCCCGGCACGCGCATCGCCAACGACAGGTAGTTGTTCTGGTCGGTGACGAACTGCGTCGCCGGCAGCGTGTTGATGGTGGTGCTGATGCGGTCAGGATACTGCGCCTGGGCCCGCCCGACCAGGAGGCCGAGGCTGGCTGTGAGAAGCAGTCGCCCGATCCCGGATGCCCGCATGCTCATCGTCTCACCTCGACCCTAGCGCGTCACACGCAGCACGACCTGTTGCCGCGCCACCGACCCGTCGACCGCCGTCGCCAGCAACTCCACCCGGTAGACGCCGTTCGGCAACGGCAGCCCGTCGGGACCTCGCCCATCGAAGCTGAGCGTCGCGCGGCCGGCCTGGGCCTGGCCGCTGACCTCCCGGAGCAGGCGCCCGCCGAGGCTGCGCACGAGCACCTGGAGTTGCGCTTCGCGCGACACCGTGGCGCCGACCTGGTAACTCAAGCCTCGTCCGGGGGTCACCCGCAGGTCGCTCAGCAGGAGGCTGGCGCCGCCGCTCTGGGCCGTCACGCGGAGCAGCCGCGGACTGCCGTCGTGCACCACCTGGTAGCCCGCCGTGCTGCGCAACCGCCGCTGCTGCCCGTTCTGCAAATCGGTCAGCAGCAGTTCGACGCCGGCCGGCACGGTCTGCAACTGCGGCCAGCTCAACTGCACCGTCGCGGCTGGTCCGGCCAGTTCCAGTTCCCAACTCTGCAGCGCTCCCGGGCCGCGCCAGTCACGGACGTAGCGCCCGCTCTCAACGCCCCAGTCGGCGTGCAGCACCCGCAGTTGCAGCCCGCCAGGCAAGACCGGCGGCCCGGCCACATCGGCCGTGTCGTAACCGTCCGCGGCGCGGCCGCTGGCACCGAGCTGCACCGTGTCACGCAGGTCCCCGGCGGTCGCCTGCAGGGCCACGCTCCAACCACCCAGCGGCTCCGCCGGCCGGCTCGCGCGGCTCGCCGCGACGGCCCGCGAACCGTTGGTGACGATCAGCGTGAAGTCCTGATTGGCCCGCAGCCAGTGCCCCTGGAGGCGCGTCAACTGCCCCTCGCCAGCGTTCTGGAAGTCGTACCGCCCGGCGGCGTTGGGGTTGCTCGAGTTCGCCACATAGGTGAATAGGACCCCCGGCGTGAGGCGCTGGTCGATGGCCTGCCGGAAGGTGATCCGCCGGCCATCGCTCTGCTCCACCTGACAGGCCGCCAGCCCGACCGCCGAGACGTCGAAGGGGTTGGCGATCATGTTCCAGCCGGACCCGCCGTCGGGATCCCGGTAGAGCTGAATGCGGTACTCGCTGCCGGTCACCGCGCTCCCCGGCAGCGACGGCAACGGCCGCGACTGCCGCACCCGCACCCAGTAGCCCAAGCCGGCCGGCGGCTGCGCGACGGTCGGTCGCAGCAGCGTGCTGGCCGCGTCGGGCGGCCGGAAGCCGGCGAAGGAGTCCGGGAAGACCCGGTACTTGTTGCTGCCGAAGAGGCTGGGCACCCACCGCACGAGGGTGAAGTTGTCGCGCCCGAAGACCAGCGTCGGGTCGCTCAAGGCGCTGCTCACCAGCCGCGGCAGCGAGAAGGTCTGCACGCCGACCGCCAGCGACGGCACCGCGATCCGGAAGTTGCCGGTCGCCGACGACAGGTTGCCGCTCAGATCGCGCGCCGCGATCGTGAAGGTGTGACTGGTGACCGTCAGCGCGGCCGGGATCACGTAGGTCAGGATCCCGCTGTTGCTGTCGAAAGTGAAGGCACTGGCTGCCACGGCCACGCCATCGACGCTGATGGTGATCGACGTCGGGTTGACGCGTCCACCGGTGTCCCGGTCGACGATGGTGGCCACGATGGTCGGCGGATTGTCGATGATCGTGGCGCCCGGCAGCGGGCTGCTGATGGTGATCTCAGGCCCGTTCTGGTCCGAGTTGAGCGTCAGCAGACCCTGCACCAGCTCGTCCCACTGGGTCAGATCGACCAGGTCACAGGAGGTCTGGTAGGCCGTGTCGAAGGCGGTCACGACCTGCGGGAAGTAGATCCCCAGCCCGTTGAAGTTGCCCACCGCGAGGTCGCCCGGAACGCTGTTGCGGAGGGCCTGGGGGTTGACCACCGCCGCCGTCAGCGCGGTGCTGACGCCGCTCGCGGCGACCACGACATTCGGGTCGGTGATCTCGGTGCCGGTCAGTGCCGCGAAGTGCGCCAGGTCGATGCTGGTCGCCGTGAAGTCGCTGGTGCGGCCGGTCTGGACCCTCCCGAGCACCCGCAAGAGCGGCGTGGCGTAGTTGTTGAGCGACGCCAGCAACGTGGTTGCGAGGCTGTCGACCGCCGTCTTGACCGCCTCGATCTGGTTCATTCGCAGCACGCCCAGCGCGGTGGACTGCGCCCCGCCCAGTTCGTTGCTGCCGGCGCCGTAGCTGCTGTGGAACCGCCCGGCGAAGGTCGTCAGGGTGGTCTCGAGCGCGATCGCCGTGGTCGGGCGGCTCTGCGTCAGGTCCGCCAGCCAGTCGTTGTACGGGAACCCGCCCAGCGGCCGGTTGAGGAACGGCGCCACGAGGTAGTCGCAGGTCTCGCGGCACTGGTAGACGACCTCCAAGAGGTCCTGTCCCCCGGCGTCGAGCGCCAGCGCGTCGAGGTTGCTGCCGCGCAGGGCTTTGATCCGCGTCAAGGCCGAGCGCAGCTCATCGTTGGTGATGAACACCGCGGCGTTGTTCTCGCTGGCGTCGCCGGTCGTCGAGGCATCGAAGATCAGCCCGCGCGAGCGCGGCTGCCAGCCCTGGCCGGTGTCGTTCAGCACCAGCAGGTAGTGCCGCGCCGGGAAGCGGGCGAAGGCCCACTGGCAGAACTCCACCAGGGTGTCTTCCTGCCCCATGTCGGTCTCGCCGAGGTCGAGCAGCGCGGGGCTGAAGAGGCGGTAGCCGGCGTCCGTCGCCGCCATCGCATTCGGGTCCACCCCCACCTGGTTCGGATCCTGCAGCACCAGATAGCGCCGGGTCGTGGTCCAGGACTGACTCGCCTCGTCGCCGTAGTTCACGTCGAGCGTGTCGGCGCCGGTATTGCGGTCCCATTGCACAACGACATTGACGTCGGCGCTGGAGCCGATGGCCTCCATCTCGTTGAAGTCCCGGATCGAGGCTTCCTCGAGGCTGACCTGCCCCGGCGAGTTGTCGCCGTTGTGGTAGACCAGAACGGTCCACTCGACCGTCTGCTGCGCCCGCGCCGCCGGGGCGAGAAGCAGCGTCGCCAGGATCACTGGTGCCGCCAGGTGACGTGCTGTCCGCATGACTCGGGCGCCTCCTCTCGCGACGCGCCTCCCCCGCCCCCGGCCCTAAGGGGCGGTCGGCGGCTGGTCCGCCGTGGTGAAGGTGAAGACGCGACTGAAGACCCAGTTTTCCGGCTGCGGCAGCGCCTGGTTGCGGAACCGCGACCGGGCACCAACGCGCCAGAAGTACGACGAATTCGGCGCGAGCGTCACGAAACCGGCCTGGCCGCTGTTGTACCGGAACGACAGCACCGTCGAGGCCGTCGTCTGGATCGGCGCACTTTCGAAGATCAGCGGCGAGAAGTTGATGTTCCGCGCGACCTGCAGGACGTACTCGGTGACGCCGAGCTGGCCCTGGTACTCGAAGCTGATGTCGTCGATCCGCTGGGCCTGGTTGTTGTCGCTCGGCGCGCGCAGCTCCGGCGGCACGATGTAGGTGACCGGCCCGACCGCCGCACTGGCATCGGACAGGCCGATGTCGTTGGACAACCCGAGATCGTTGTCATCTTCGGGGTTGAGCGTCGTGTCGTAGTTCGGTCCCGGCGGAATGGAGGTCGTCTGCCGCAGCCGCGTGACCGTGCGGTTGTGCCGCGTGACCCGGATGTTGCCGCCACTCTGCAGCACCATCCCCTTGGCGCGGGCCCGCAGTTGCGCGGACCGGCTGCGGCTGGCGCGCGGGTCGAACATCCGGTTGCCGCTGCTGTTGTCGATCAGGCTCGGCGGCGTGAGCACGCTCGGCGGGCCAATCCGGCGGACCTTGTAGAAGTAGGTCTGCCCCGGCTGCGGCGACTGATGCACGATCTCGACGTCGACGTCTTCCTCGATCTGGTCCGCGGAATCGCCCTGGATGATCTGGAAACGCACCGGGATGGTGGTCTGGATGTGGTTCCAGGTCGGGTCGTCGGCGAAGTTGCGCTGCGCGGCCCCGGCGGTGACGCCGATCGCCTCGGACTCAATCGCCGCGAAGTTCTCGGACTGCCCCCGGTAGATGAAGTAGCCACCGATGTAGTTGGGCGGGGGAGCGAAGTCGCGGTCACCCCACTGCACCACCACCGAGGGGTTCTGCCCCGGCGTGCTCTGCCGCAGGTAGGCCCCAGTGCTCGGATCCACGACCGGCGCGTCGCGCACGGTGTTCTCGTTCATCGAGAACAGCAGCAGCAGCAGGCCGACCCCAGCGACGGTGCCCAGCACGCCAGCCAGCAGGCCCCCGAGGCCCTTGCCGCCGCGCGGCGGGGTGGCCGCCGACGGGCCGCTGACCGTGGTCTCCGGCAGCACAAAGACCTGTCGCAACTGGTCGTTGTTCTGCACGCCCTGCGGGGCGTCGATGATGTCGGCCTCGGCATCGTCGGGCGAGACCGTGGTCACGCGCACCCGCCCGACCTTGACCTGCACCGTCTGGGTGGGATCTTCCCGCGAAGTCTGCGCCCGGAAGATGTCGAACAGCATGCCCTTCGACATGCCCGCCCGGCTGCCGCGGTTGAGCAGCGCCAGGCCAGCGGGCGAAACCGACAGGATGGCGGCCGTCAAGAGCGTCCGCGACTCGATCTGCGTCAAGGCCCGGGCAGTCGCCCGTTCGACCGCGGTGTAGCGCAGCGTCTCGGGCTCGCCGCCGCCGGTGGCGGTCTCCATGCCGTCCACCACCGCGCCGTTGACGAGGTCACCCGTGGCACCGTCGTAGACTTCGATCCGCAGCACCACGCGCACCGAGGCCGGCGGACCGGCGCGGTCTTCGATGCTCAGGACGCGGCCACTGAAGACCTCGCGAGCATCGAGTTCCTTGGCCAGCGCGCGGACCTCATCGGGCTCCAGCGGCGGCTTGATGCCGAGGCGGTTGACCGCGTCGACCACCTGCGACCGCGACCAGACCGTGTACTGGCGCTCCGCGAGTTGCAGCGAGAGCGTCGACTGGGCGGCCCGACCGACCAGCGCCCCGGCCGCCACGTCGCTCCCGAACTCCAGCACGGCGGCCGTGCGGGCCGCGCGTTCCTGAGCCTGGGCCGGCGGGGTGGCCACCCACAGGAGGGCGGTCAGGGCCGTCATCAGCAGCCACGCCAGGGGGCGAGTCCCCGGATGTTGCAGCGTCCTCTTTGCCAGTGTCACTGTTCCGACCTCCCTGGGCCGTCGCCCCCGTCTTCGGGAGCGGCGCGCCCGGTCCTCCTCGCGGTCGCCGTCAACGCCTACCGTCGATACTGAATCGTCCGCACCTCACGCACCTGCTCGCCGGTTGGGCTCAGCCCCACCAGCACGATGCGGTAGGCGCCGTTGGGCACCGGCCGGCCCTGTTCGTCGCGTCCATCCCAGTTCAGCCCGCCGCTCCCGGCGGCCCGTCCGGTCGCGCTCAGGCGGCGCACCACCGCGCCGGCGGCGCCGCGGATCTCGACCGTTAGGTCGAGCGGGGCCGACAGCGTCCAGGTGATCTGCCCGCCGCTGCCACGCCCGCCGCTGAAGCCGGCCTGCAGGATCCGCGGGCGGTCGGTGGCCGGTTCGACGACCACCGCGAACTGCCGCCGGCCACCGGCCGCGCTGTCGTAGCGGTAACTGCCGGTGTGCCGCAGCGAGCGCCGCTGACCGGTCGCCAGATCCTCCAGGAGCACCCGCTGGTCACCCGGCACGCTGGCCCCAAGTTGCGGCCAGCTCAGCTCCACCGGCACCCCCGCCTGGTCGCAGCGCACTTCCAGCAACCAGCGCTGGCTGCTCCCCCGCCCCCGAACGTCGCTGACGTACTGGTCGGCGTAGCGGCCCCAGTCGGGGTGCGGGAAACTGAGCTGCAGGAAGGCCTGCTCCGGCGGGGCCGGCGGCGCGGCCCGGTCGTGGCGGTCGTAGACCTGCCCGGCGTCGGCCGCGACGCCGAAGCTGGCGCTCGCCTGCAGCTCGCCGGCCTGCGCCTGGATCTGCGCCAACCAGCTCTCCGGAGTCGCCGCCTGGCGGGTGCTGCGGGCCGTCGTGACCGACCGCAGAGCGGTCGGCGGGACCCGCAGTTGGACGTTCTGGAACGCCCGCACCCAGTAGGCGGTGTAGGGATCGAGCCGGAAGACCTGCTGGTACTGCCCGAAGTTGAGCGTGTACAGCGAGGCATTGACCAGGCCCCGCGCCGCGGCTTCCTGGAGTGTCAGCTCCTGGCCCTGGAAGAGCACCTTGCAGCCGAACAGATCGACCGGGAAGTCGTAGACATGGCCGATCAGGTTCCACCCGGCCAGCAACTGGATGTCGAAGCCGTTGCCGACTTCCGGCGCCCGGATCCCCTCGGTGGTCAGCGGCACGTTGCGCGACAGGCGCAGGAAGTACCCGGTGCCCAGCTTGAAGGTGTTGGCCGGCTGGTTCGGGTAGTAGATGTAGCGCCGGCCGAGCGTGTCGTAGGCCGCCATCTTGAGATTCGTGGCGGCGTTGCTATCGTCGTCGATCAGGGTCTGCAGGTCCGGCGCCGAGGAGGTGTAGTCGAACGGCGCGCTGGTCATCGAGAGCCCGGCGATGAAGGTGTGCAGCGGCTGCAACGAGAAGTTGACATCCCGCGTGACGGCGCTCGAGGCGACCGTGATGGCCGTCCGCGTCGGCGCGCTGTAGCCGCGAGCGCTGATCGCCACGTCGTAGGTCCCCGCCGGCACGTTGTCGAAGCGGTAGTTGTAGGTGGCGCCGTCGGCCACCGTGAAGCTGGCCGCGCTGGTCACGGTCTGCAGCACCGCGCCGCCGCCGACCAGGTTGACGTTGACCCCACCAACGGCTTCGCTGCTGCCCTGCAGGGTGACCTGCCCGACCAGACTGCCCGGCGGGACCGCCTGCAGCGTGAAGTCGACGGTCGTGGTCTGGTCGCTGGTGACCACCGCGCCGTCGCTGCGGCCCTGTTGGAAGCCGGCGGCAGTGACGACCACGTCGTAGGTCCCGGCACCCAGGTCCAGCCCGTACTGGCCGCCCGCATTGGTCGTCGCGGTGGCCACGGCCAGGCCGTTGCGCAGGACGGCGATCCCAGCGCCGCTGACCGGCGAGTTGTTCCCGCGAACGGTCCCGGCAAGGCGCCCGGGGGCCGGCTGCAAGGTCAGATCGACCTGCACCTGGTCACCCGGCACGACCACCACATCGGTCTGCGAGACGCTGCCGAAGCCGGCTAGCGTGGCCTTCACGGTGTAGGTGCCGCCCGGCACGTTGATCGAGTAGTTGCCGTTGTTGTCAGTCAGCAGCGGCGGGTCGCCCGGCGCCGGGTAGACCAGCGGGTTGGTGGCGGTGGTCTGCAGCGTCACGGTGATGCTGGCGCCGGAGCGGGCCGCCCCGCTGGTATCGCGGACCGTGCCGTAGATCGTGCCGGTATCGAACCGCAGCAGCCGAATGGTGAGGTCGGAATCCTGGCTGATCTGGCCGCCGAAGACCGGCTGGTAGGGGCGGTGATCGGCGGTGTATTCGCTGGACACGACGTACATGCTGTAGTTGCCGGTCGACAACCCGCGCAGCAGGTAGGTGCCGTCGTTCAGTGAGGTGGTGGTGGACATGATCTGTCCGGTGGGCAAGAAGCCCTGCCGGGCCACGACCGTCACGCCACCCACCGGCGTCGCGCCGTCGGGTCCCACGACCTTGCCGAGCAGCCCGCCTGTGCGCAGGTAGTCGGAGATGTTGGTCATCGTCTCGACACGGCTGTTGTGGCAGATCACGTAGTTCGTATTGGGCTCGTAGCCAGAGTAGTAGCGGTAGTTGTTGCGCCAAGACTCAAACGGGAAGGCACAGTAGATCAGCCGGCTGCCGGTGCCGCTGTCGATGTGCCGCAGCATCGCCGTGGCCCCGCCGTTGCTGTAGTTGAGACTGGCGGTGGCCCCGTTGGTGGCGGTGATGTCGTCGATGAACCAGCCGTTCGGGCAGCCGTCGCCGGCCCAGTTCGGACCGCCACCAAACCAGCCGGCGTTGATCCGCAGCAGCGAATCGCCGGCGCTCGGCGGATGGTATTCGCCATGCCACAACGACCAGCGGTAGAAGTCGGGGTAGAGGTCGTCGATGATCGGGTTGCGGTCCGCCGGCATCTGCGGATAGACCGCCCGCTCGATGGCATTGAGGCCGCCCGCGTTGGTGAAATCCCGCCGCAGTTGACCGGACTGCACGGTCTGGTTGACGACGTCGCTGCTGGCGTCCGAGACGAAGGTCGCCCGGAGCGCACTGCTCAGGAAGGTATTGGCCTGCGTGCCGTTCTTGGTGAGCGCCCAGGCGATGTCCTGGCCGGTCACGAAGAGCCGCCCGCCGGATCCCTGGAAGCTGGTCAACGCGCTCTGGACGTCCGCATCCAGGAGGGTGCCGGGATGCACGAAGAGGTTCCCGGTGTAGGGGGCCACCCAGACCACCATGCGGTCCGCGTCCTGCGCCGGGACGGGACTGCCGGAGGGCTGCGTCAGGGGCAGCGGCGCATAGGCGTTGTAGGTGGAGGCATCGACCGGGCCGCGGCAGAGCACCCGCCAGACCGCCAGCCGGTCAGCCTGGGCCGGACCGCCGAACGGCTGCAACCCGCCAAGCCGTTCGCAGAAGGCCTCATCACCGGTGGTGTAGCCAAGTGGTGGGTTGAAGCTGACCCCTCCGAAGTAGGGGTTGGCAAACCGATGCACCGTCGGCGGATTGGCGCCGACCAACTGGAAGCCCGGCAGGCCCGCCTGGGTCAAGCTGTTGTCGTCGTCGGTGCCGAAGTACCAGTGTTCGGTCGGCAGGGCCGCCGGCCAGAAGCGGTTGAGCGTGGTCTGGTCGGTCCCGGCAAAGTCCGCGACCTGGAACTTCTGGCCGCAGGCGTAGTCGCTGACGAACAGAATCTTGCGCGTCAGGTCCAACTGCCGGGCCGTGAAGCCAGTGACGTGGTCGTAGCCGATCACGTGGAACGGTGCGGCGAAGCCCTGTTGCATCCCCCGGAGCGGGTTGTCGCCCCCGCCCGGCCGGCTGTTGCGCCCGAGGTCCAGGTCGACCGGCACGTTGCCGCGGCTGTCGAACGGGACGATGTCCAGGTAGTAGTCTTCGGCCGCTGGCGGTACGACCCAGTCCGCGGAGTAGACCATGTCGCCGCCGACGTCGTCGCCATGGCTGCCGTCATCATACAGCCGGATGCCCACCACGTTGCGCACCCAGTTGACCAGGGAGGCGCGCGTGATGGTCAGGCTGGTTGGGTCGATGGCGCCGTAGGTCGTTGGGTTGACGACCAGTTGCTCGCACTCGATGTTGAGGAAGCCCATCGCGACGCGATCGCCGCCGCTGGAGTTGATCACGCCCTGGTTGCCACCGTCGCCGGTGATCGTGGCACTGCGTTGGAACACCGGTCGCTCGGCGTACCGCACGACGGCGTAGACTTCGGCCACGCCACTGCCGATGTCGAAGACCGGCGCAGCGATCTTGACGGTCGCACCGGGGAAGGTCTTCTGCGGCGTGACGCTCGGCAGCGCCGCTTCCAGGCCATCGCTCAGGATCGGCGGCGAGAAGTCGAAGATGGCGATGGTGTAGAGCTCGTAGTTGCCCGCCTGATTGCCGGTGTAGACGCAGTAGTTCTGCGTCGCGGACTGCTGCGGCAGGGCGAACGGTTCGCTCTGGTCCCCCGGCGAGGTCCCGCTGAGGTCACTGAAGACGATGTCGCCGGTGCCACTGATGCTGTCGCCGTCGCCGTCGACGACCTTCACATCGCTGCTCGGGTTGCCCTCGTCGTCGGCGTAGAGCACATGGTAGTTTTGGTTGTAGACCCCGACCTGGCCCGTCACCGTGGCGATGTCGGCGTTGATGGTGGTCCCGGTGACGTTGACCCAGGCCGGCTCGGTCTGGTCGCCAACCCCGCCGACGACCTTGGTCCAGGTGTTCTCAGCCACCGCCGCCCCGCCCGGGCCGGGGATCGAGGTGACCATGTAGACATCGTAGGCGCCGTCGCGCTCGCTGGCGAACAGGATCCGCCCCGACTCCGGGAACCAGGCCGGCGCGAGGTTGTTGAAGGGGGTATCGGTGACCCGCTGCAGGACCCGGTTGTTGGGGTCGACCGCAATCCAGTAGATGTTGGTCGCCAGGTCGGCGCCGATCCGCGCGGCGAAGGCCAGCCGGGCGCCGTCGAAGCTGAAGGCCAGCCCGGTCGGCGTGCCGACCTGGTCGCTGACGAGGCTCTCGACGTTGGTGCGCAGGTTGCGAATGTAGATGGCGCTGCCGCGGACGTAGGCCAGCTCGGTGCCGCCCGGGCTCCAGGCCGGATAGCGCTCGTCGCCAGACAGGTTGGAGATCACCTTCGGCGTGAAGGCGGCCCCGCTGTCGGGATGCGAGCCGTCCCGGCGGCAGGTGTAGATGTCGTAACTGCCGGCGCGGTTCGAGGCGAAGGCGATCACGGTGCCGTCGGGCGACCAGCAGGCATCGCGATCATCACCCGCGCTGCGAGTGATGTTGACGTCGGGCGTCGGCGGAGTCCCCGCCTGGCGTCCGGCCGGTCGACTCGCCGCCGGCCGCATCCAACTCGGACCGTCTGGCCCGATCGGCTGCCGGGCCCCGGCTGCCGTGGCCGCCAGCACCAGCATCAAGCCCCAGCACTGCCGCCCTTGCCTCACGCGCATGGCAGACCTCCATCACCCGCGCACCAAGCCGTGTCGTACCGCTCGACAGGGGCGTGACGCGTTCGGGTCGAGGGTCCCGCGGCCTGGGGGGGAGCGAACCGCGGTGCCGACCGGTTGGCGGCCGGTCGGCGGACACCCTCGGAGCTGTCTGCCCGAACGTTGATCATGTTCCCGAGTCGCGAGCCCTTCTAAACCTGTCGCCAAGACCGTCGTTCCACACGGCGGGTGGGAGCCGCAGGGTTAGACACCACGGCTGCGCTCAGGTCGCACCCGGCGCGGATCATTTTGAACCGATCCGCGCCGGTGGGCCCGCATTGGTTCCGCCGGTTAGTTCTCCGCCCCTTCGGCCGTCTCCTCTGTCGACTCCGACTTCGCCGCGCCGCTGCCGGAATCCTCCGCGAAGAGGCCGCGCAGCTTGTCACCGAGCAGATCCCCCAGCGTCCGCCGGGCGGGCGGCGACTGGTCGCTGACGGTGAACTCGCGGTCGCGGTCGTCGTCGCGGTCGCGGTCGCGCCGGCGGTCGCGCCGGCTGGCCTGCTGCGGGCGGGATTCGCCGCGGTCGTCCTCGTCGTCGCCGTCGGCGCGCTGCCGGTCGCTGTAGCGCCCGCGGGCCAGCGGCACGCGCTGGCCGCCGCCACCCCGCGAGCGGTCTTCGCCGCCCTCGCGCCGCTCGGCGCCGGGGGTGCTGGCCAGCATCAGATGCATCTCGCGCTCGGCGCAGATCAACCGCTCGATGCGGACCTCGACCTCGTTGCCGAGCTCGTAGGGCGAAGCGGCTGGAGCGGCCTCGGCCGGCGCCTCGGAGACCACCTCCACCGCCGCTGCGACGACCGCCTCGCCCTCCGGCGCGGCGACCTCGGCGGCGGCCTCCGCAGCGACCTCGCCGACGACTTCGGCGGCGACCTCGGCGGGCGGCTCGGCGACCGGCGGCGCGGCGGCCTCGGCGAGCAGCGCCGGGCGCTGGTCGTCGGGCAGCGGCACGAACATGTCGACGCCGACCGGCAGGCGCACCACCAGGCCGTCGGACAACTGCCGCGTGATCCGGACGCGCAGCGTCTGGTTCTCGCGGTAGATCTTCGGAATCTCCCGCCACGGGTCGGCCTGCAACTGGCGTAGCCCGAGCGAGATGCGGTTCTCGTCCTTGTTGAGCTTGAGAACCATCACCTCACACGGCTCGCCGACGCGCAGCATCTCGCCGGGATCGTCGATCCGGTTCCAGGACATCTCGCTGATATGCAGCAGCCCGTCGACGCCGCCGATGTCGACGAACGCGCCGAAGTCGGTCAGCCGGCGGACCACGCCGCGGCAGACCTTCCCTTCGCGCAGCGCTTCGAGGGTCACCGCGCGCTCCGCGGCGCGCTCTTCTTCGACCACCGAGCGGTGCGACAGAACCACCCGCTTGCGCTTCCGCTCGACCTCGATCACCCGCAGTCGGAGCGTCTGGTCGATGTACTTGTTGAGGTTCCGCGGGCGCCGCACGCTGACGTGCGAGGCCGGCACGAAGCCCTGGCCGTAGAGCCCGAGATCGACCAGCAGGCCGCCCTTGACGGCGTCGATCACGCGGGCCTCGAGGACCTCGCCCTGCTCCTGTTTGACAATGATGTCTTCCCAGGCCCGCTCGGCATCGGCCAGCCGCTTGCTGACGATCAGTTGCCCGTCGTCATCGTGCCGCGCCACGCAGACCTGGACCCGCCCACCGACGGTGATCTCATCCCGGATCACGTCGATTTCGGGCTTCGGAATCATGCCCTCGGACTTGGTGCCCACGTCAACCATGGCGCACTGGTCGGTGATCTGGACCACGACGCCTTCGACGAGATCGCCTTCGCGCAGCTCCTGGAGCGGCTTGGCGGCCTCGTACTGGGCCATCAGTTGATCCATCGTCAGCATCATGTCCTCGCCATCGCCGGCCGGCGCGTCGAGCACATCGTCACGGTCATTGCTCATGCCAACTCACTCTGTGGACCGGCTCGCAGCCGGGATGCGTTCTGCGCAGACTCCCGCCCGGGGTGGTCGTCGCGCCCAGGCACACTCCTGGCAGCGCAGCAACTAGTCCGGGGACTCGGTAGAACGAACTCCGAGATGTGGGGCGACCCTCCGCAGTCGCCGGAGTATAGCATAGCGCAAGAGGATTGTAAACTGCCGATCTGCGCTGCGGCGCTAGTCGCCGGGCAGCTCCTGGAGGGCGCCCCAGCGCTCCCCGACGGCCACCTTGACCTCCAGCGGGACATCCAGCTCGGCGGCCTGGCACATCGCCTGGCGGACCAGCCGGGCGGCCGCCGGGGCGGCCGCGGCGGGGGCTTCCAGAAGCAGTTCGTCGTGGACCTGCAAGAGCAGCCGGACGCCTGGCGCCTGCGTCGGCAGCAGCTCCGCCAGGCGCAGCATAGCGCGCTTGATGAGGTCGGCGGCGGCGCCCTGGATGGGCATGTTGATGGCGGCCCGCTCGGCGCCCTGCCGCACCGCCGGGTTGCCGGCCCGCAGGTTGGCGAGCGGGCGGCGGCGGCCGAAAATGGTCTGCACCCAGCCTTGCTCGCGGGCCCGGGCGATGGTCTCGACGGCGTACCGTTTGACGTTCGGGAAGCGTTCGAAGTAGGCCTCGATCAGGGCCTGCGCCTCGCCGCGGCTGAGGTCCAGGCGTTGCGCCAGGCCGTGGGCGCCGATCCCGTAGGCGACGCCGAAGTTGAGCACCTTGGCCATCCGGCGCTGGGCGCTGCTGACGGCCTCGGGCGGCACCCCGAAGATGGCGGCCGCGGCGGTGGCGTGGATGTCCTCCCCGCGGCGGAAGGCCTCTTTGAGGGTGGCGTCGGCGGCGACGTGGGCGAGCACCCGGAGCTCGATCTGGGAGTAGTCGGCGGCGATCAGCAACTGTCCCGGGGCGGCCCGGAAGAGGTTCCGGAAGCGGGGGCCCCAGTCGCCGCGGATCGGGATGTTCTGCAGGTTCGGCCGCGCCGAGCTGAGCCGCCCGGTGGCGGTGCCGGTCTGGTCCAAGACGGTGTGGATCCGACTTGTCGCCGGGTCGGTCAGCGCCAGCAGGACTTGGGTGTAGGTCGACTGCAGCTTGGTCAGCTCGCGGTACTCCAGCAGGTGGTCGATCACCGGATGCAGGGTCCGCAGCTCGGCGAGGGTGGCGGCGTCGGTGGAGTAGCCGGTCTTGGTCTTCCGCCCGGCCGGCAGGCCGAGCGTCTCGTAGAGCAGCACGGCCAGTTGCTTCGGCGAGTCGACGTTGAGGTCGGGCCCGGCGGTTTGGCGCACGGCGGCCTGTGCGGCGGCGGCGGCGGTGCCGAGTTCGGCGTCGAGCGCCGCGACGGCCGGCAGGTCGACCGGCACGCCAGCCGCCATGATCGCGGCCAAGAGCGGCGCCAGCGGCAGTTCCAGCTCCTGGTAGATCGTCAGCAGGTGGGCCGCGACGAGCTCCTCGCGCAGCAGCGGTTCGACCCGCAGGGCGCAGTCGGCGGCCGCGCAGGCCCGCCAGGCGCCGGGATCGGGGTGCCCCGCGGGCGGCTCGCCGGGCGGCCCGGCGAGGTGGCGCGCGGCCAGCCGCAGGGGCTCTCGGTCGGTCCGTTCGGGGTCCAGCAGCCAGGCCGCCAGGCGCAGGTCGCCGCGGACCTGGGCCAACTCGGCGGCGGCCGCGCCGAACTCGCGATAGAGCGGCTGCAGGTCCGCGGCGACGACGGCCCGGCCGGCCCGCAGCGCGGCCCGGACCGTCTCCAGGCGGGCCGCTTCGGGGCCGCCGACCGCCTCGGCGAAGAGCCCCAACTGGCGCCCGCCGGGGGGGGCCAGGGGCAACAGCCAGGCGTGCTGCGGGGAGGTCGCCACGGCCAGCCCGGGCTGGTCCTCGCGCCAGGCCAGCCCGACCACCGGGGCGGCTGCGACGGCGGCCGCGACGCTGGCGGCCTGGGCGTCGCTGCTGACGGTCTGGTAATGGACCCCGCTGGGCGGGGTGGTCACCCGGATCGTCAGCCGGCGGGCGAGCTGGTGCAGTTCCAAGCGGGCCAACAGCTTCGCGGCGGCGCCCTCGTCGGCGTCGCGCCGCCGCAGGTCGGCCGGGCCGAGCGGCACCGGGGCGGTGCGGCAGACCGTCGCCAGATCGCGGCAGAGGCGTGCCGTGGCGGCTTCGGCGCGGAGGGTCTCGCCCTTCTTGCCGGGGATCTCGGCGACGTGGGCCAGCAGGTTCTCGAGGTCACCGTACTGCTGCAGCAACGCGCTGGCGGTCTTCTCGCCGATCCCGCGGACCCCGGGCAGGTTGTCGCTCTTGTCGCCGACCAGGCCCTTCCAATCGGGCAGCCGCAGCGGTGGGACGCCGAACCGTTCGAGCACCGCGGCGGGGGTGAAGCGGTGGATCTCGCCGACCCCGCGGGCCTGGGTGGCCAAGACGGTGACGCGCTCGTCGACCAGTTGGCAGAGGTCGCGGTCGGCGGTCACGATGCCGACCTGGTAGTCGTCGCGGGCGAGTGTCGCGAGGGTCGCCAGGATGTCGTCGGCCTCATACCCCGGCAGCCGCACGACCGGCCAGCGCAGCGCCGTCGCCAGCTCCTCGACCAGTGGGAACTGCGCGATCAGGGCCGGGTCGAGCGGATCGCGGTGGGCCTTGTAGGGCTCGAAGGCGGTGTGCCGGAAGGTCGGCTCGGGCGTGTCGAAGGCCAGCCCCAACGCCGCCGGGCGCTCGTCTTCGAGCAACCGCAGGAGCATCTGGGCGAAGCCGAAGACGGCCCCGGTGGGCGTCCCGTCCCGCGTCGTGAGCGGCCCGACGGCGTGGAAGGCCTGGTGGATCAGGCTATGGGAGTCGACCAGCAGCAGCAGCTCAGCCATCTCAGTGGGCCGTCAGGCGCGGGGCGCCGACCGGGCAGACATACCAGATCGGCGGCACCGTCCCCGGGGCTGGCAACCCGCCCAGGGCGGCGGCGGGCAGCGCGCCAAGGGCGCCGGACTGCCGCGCCTGGCTGGTTGCCAGCAGTTCGTCGAGCAGGCTGCCGCTGCCGTACCGCAGCAGGTTCGGCTCGGCGCTGGCCGGCAGCTTGGCGAGTTGCTGGGCCAGCTTGACGGCGTCCCAGAAGCCCCCCAGGGAGTCCACCAGGCGGACCTGCTTGGCCTGCTCCCCGGTGTAGACGCGGCCCTCGGCCAGCTTGCGGACCTGCGCCTCGGGCAGCCGGCGGCCGCGGGCGACATCCTTCACGAACTGGTCGTAGGTGTTGTTGATCAGGGCCTGCAGCAGCGCCCGTTCGGCGGCGGTCATCGGCCGCTCCAAGGAGCCGACGTCCTTCCACTTGCCGGCCTTGATGGTGGCGGGCTTGACGCGAATCCACTCCAGCAGGCCGGAGATGTCGTACCCCGCCATGATCACGCCGATGCTGCCGGTGAGCGTCGAGCGGTTGGCGACAATCTGGTCGCAGGCGGCGGCGACGTAGTAGCCGCCGCTGGCCGCGAGGTCGGCCATCGAGGCCACGAAGGGTTTGCGAGTCGCCTCGCGGGCGGCCAGGATGGCCTCGAAGATCTCCTGGCTGGCCGCCGCCGAGCCGCCGGGGGAGTTGATCCGAATCACCACGGCCTTGACGTTCTTGTCTTTGGCGGCTTTGCGGATCAGCTCGACGGTCTTCTCGCCGCCGCCGCTGCTGCCGCCCAGCAGGCTGCTCTCGCCACCGGCGGTGATCAGGCCGGAGAGCGGAATCACGGCAATCCGGTCGCGTCCCAGGGCGCCCCCGCCGGCGCCGCCGCGGCCCGACCCGGCGAGGGTCACCAGGGCGACCAGCAGACTGAAGCCGAGGAAGCCGAACAGCGCCACGCCCAGCACGACCAGCAGCAGGGAGCGCGGGCGGCGGGGCGGGCGACCGGGGGGCGGTGGTGACGTCATCGCAATCCTCTGGCGACCGCTTCGCCGTCGCGGGCCGCGGCTCCTGCGCCACCTGGGGTTCACCCCAGGCGCAGGGCCGCGCTGTTGCCGCGCTGGCCGTCGCCGATAGGCAGTATAATGACAGCGGGCGTCGCCGATGGCGCCCGGAGGGCGCGATGGCGACGCAGGTTAGTTTCGGTCCGCGGTTCACCCCACGCAGCGCCCCGGTCACCTTCTGGCTGTTGGTGACCTTCGCGGCCCTCCTGCTGCTGCGCTTCGCCAGCAGCGCCGGGCCTGGCGGAGCGGCCCTGGACATGGCCCTGGCCTATCAGCCCGGCGCCTGGCTGCAGCGGCCCTGGACCTTGCTGACGTGGCCCTTGCTGAACTTCATGGGGCCCTTCTGGGCGCTCCTGGCGGGCTGGTTCTTCTGGTGGGTCGGCAGCGACCTGGAGCGCTGGTGGGGCTCGCGAATCCACGGCGCCTTCCTGCTCGGGATCACCGTCACCACGGCGCTGGCGGTGAGTCTCGGCGCGGCGCTGCTGCCGCAGGCGACGGTCAACCTGCTGGGCGCCCTGCCGCTGGGTGAGGCGTTGCTCTGTGTCTGGGGCCTCCGCAACCCGCGGGCGACGGTGATCCTGCTGATCGTGCCGGTCACCGGCACGGTGCTGGTGGCGCTGGCCGTGGCGACGGTCTGGTTCGCCTACGGCGTGGTCGGCGGGTTCTTCGCCTGCCTCGGCAGTTGCGGCGTGGCGGCGCTCTACTGGTGGCGCGGCGAACGGCTGCACGCGCTGCTGCGGCGGCTGCCACCGGATCCGGCCAAACGCACGGCGCGGCGGCGTGACCAGCGGTTCGAGCAGATCATGAAGCAGTCCGGGCTGCGGCTGGTCGACGACGAGGACGAGCGGCGCTGAGTTAGGCTTCGATCTCTTCGACCCGCACCAGGTTGGTGGTCCCGCTGCGGCCGAACGGGACCCCGGCGATCAGCACCACCTTGTCCCCGGGCTGGACCATCCCGGCCGCCCGCAGGTGTTCGTTGGCGACGCTGGTGAGGCGGTCGCTGTCGGCCGGGTCGGGACAGGTCAACGGCTCCAGCCCCCAACTGAGGGTGAGCTGCCGAGCGACCTTGCGGAAGGGGGTCAGGGCGACGACCCGCGCCGCGGGCCGATGCCGGGCCAGCCGCCGCGCGGTGGCGCCGGTCCAGGTGAAGCTGGCGACCACCGCCGCCGGCAGGATCTGCGCCAGCCGACAGGCGCTGTGGCTGACCGCCGCGCCGATGCTGGGGCTCTCCTGAGCCTCGAACTGGAATAACCGCTGGCGGTACCGCGCGCTGGGCTCGACCTCGGCGGCGACCTGGGCCATCATCCGCACGGCGGCGACCGGGTACGCGCCGATAGCGGTCTCGCCCGACAGCATCACGGCGTCGGCGCCGTCGAAAATGGCGTTGGCGACATCGGAGACTTCGGCGCGGGTCGGCCGCGGGTGCTGGATCATCGACTCCAGCATCTGGGTCGCCACGACGACCGGCTTGCCGGCGGCGAGGCAGGCGTCGACCAGCCGCTTCTGCACCACCGGCACCGCGGCCGGTGGCAGCTCGACGCCGAGGTCACCGCGGGCGACCATCAGGCCATCGGCCACCGCCAGCAGCTCGGCGCCGCGCTCGACCGCGCTGGGCTTTTCGATCTTCGCCATCAACAGGGCGGGCGAGCCAAGGCGCTGCAGCTCAGCGCGGCAGGCTTGCAGATCGTCGACTCTCCGGACGAACGACAAGGCCACCCAGTCGACGCCGAGCTCGACCCCCACCGCCAGGTCGGCCAGGTCCTTGGCGCTGAGCGCCGGCACGCTGAGGTCGCTGCCGGGGACATTGATCCCCTTGTGGTTGCCCAGCGGCCCGCCGTGGACCACCTCGCAGACCAGCGCCGCGGACTCGCGGGCCGTTACCCGCAGCTCCAGCAGCCCGTCGGCCAGGAGCAGCGACTCGCCGGCTGCGACCTCGTCGATCAGCTCGGGCAGGGTCACGCCGACGCGGCTGGCGTCGCCGGGGGCGGTGTCACGGGTGAGTCGGATGGTGGCCCCGGGACGCAGCTCGACGGGCGGGGCCGCCAACGTCGCGGTGCGGATCTTGGGGCCCTGCAGGTCCTGTAAGAGTCCGAGCGGCCGCCCGGCGCGCTGCTCGGCGGCCCGCACGGCGGCGGCGCGGGTGCGGTGTTCGGCGGCGGTGCCATGGCTGAAGTTCAGCCGGAAGACGTCGACGCCGGCGGCAACCAGCTCGTCGAGGCGGCCGGGCGGGTCGGTGGCAGGGCCGAGGGTGGCGACGATCTTGGTCCGGCGGTGGTCCACAGCGACGACCTTTCTGGTGCGCGGCCAGGCGCGGCGGCCGTTGCCGCCAAGGGCTCCGCCGGGCATTGTACCTGAGGAGGACCTGATGCAACGCAGTTGGCAGAGCGCCGGGGCGCTGCTGGCCGGGCTGGCGGTGCTGCTGGGCGCGTTCGGGGCCCACGGGCTGCGGGACCACCTGACGCCGGAGCGGCTGGCGGTCTACGAGGTCGCGGTGAGGTACCAGATGTACCACGCCCTGGGGATTCTGCTGGCGGTGGCCCTGCTGCGCCAACCGGGCCGCGCGGCGGGCTGGTTCGCGGCGGGGATCGCGTTGTTCAGCGGCAGCCTCTACGCCCTGGCCGCCAGCGGCGTCGGCCCGTTGGGGGCGATCACGCCGTGCGGCGGGGTCTGCTTCGTGGTCGGCTGGTGGCGCCTGGCCAGCAGCGCGCGGCGATCCGATTGACGGGCCGTGGGGGCGTGCTAGACTCGCAGCCGAGGTCGCCCAACCCGATGATGCTCTACCGCCGCCGCCGCCCCGACGAGACCGCGGCGGTGCTCGACCTGGTGGCCCACGTCTTCGACGACAACCCCTTCGCCCGGGACTCGCAGGTGCGCGCCGACGTGGCGGTCGAGCCAGACTTCGGCCCTGCCAGCTCGTTGGTCGCCGTCGACACGCTCGGACGCCTGCGGGGGCATCTGGCGCACAAGCCGTTGGGCGTCACGCTGGCTGGCAAGCGCTTGCCGGTGGGACGGTTCGGCTCGGTCTGCGTCCACCCTGACGAACGCCGCCGCGGGATCGGGGCGCGGCTGTTGCAACTGGCCGAACTGGCCTGTGGGGAGGTCGCGGCGTACATCCTCAACCCCGCGCAAGACGCCTACGTGCAGCGCTTCTACGAGGCGCAGGGCTACGTGGCCGCCAGCCGCACGCGGTCGCAGGTGCAGCTCGACCCGGTCCGCCTGAGCGCCCTGCCGGCGCCGCCGACGCGGGCCGCCACGGCGGCCGACCAGGCCGCCCTGGAACAGCTCTACGAGCGCCACTACGGGCCGCAAGCGGGGAGTGTCCGGCGCGCCGCGAGCTGGTGGCAGGCGCGGCTGGCGGGCCGCCGGCTGCTCTGGTCGCCGCCGCTGCGGTGGGAAGTCTGCGACGGGCCGCAGGGCCCGCTGGCCTACGCCGTGCGCTGCGATGGCGACCAGCAGCAGGTCTGGGAGTGGGCAGCCGCCCCGGCGGCCCCGGAGGCGGCGCTGGCGGTGCTGGCGGGGATTACCTGGAACGCGCCAGACCCCGTGCTGCACATCGCGCCGGACGATCCGCTGTGGGCGCTGGCCGCGCCGCTGGTGACGGCGGACATTACCCCGCCGCCGGACCCGGTGATGCTGAAGGCGGCCCGGCTGGAGCTGCTGCGGCCGTTGCTGCAAGGCATCCTCCACGCCGCAGGCGCCGAGTTGGACGGCGACGCGGCCGGCGCCACGGTCCGCGGCGAGGGCGTGGTCTTGCGGCTGAGCTGGTCGCACCTGCTGGCGTTGGTCTATGATGGGCGGCCCTTGGAGCGCTGGGTCGCGGCCGGCTTGGTCGGTTGCCAGCCCGCCGGCAGCGCGGCGCTGGCAGTGGCGGCCGGCTGGTTGCCACTCCGCGCCAGCACCCGGAGGGCGACCGATGCCTGGTGAGTCCAGCGCCAGCCGCACCAGCCGGGCCGTACTCTGGGCGGCCGTGGTGACGATCACCGGGATCTTTGGCAGCCGGCTGTTGGGGCTGGTCCGGGTGATGGTGCAGTCGAGCGCGTTCGGCGCTGAGAACGCCGGGATCCTACGGGCCGCCTTCGACATTCCCGATTTGCTGTTCTACATCGTCGCCGGCGGGGCGCTGCGCTCGGGGTTCGTGCCGATCTTCACGGAGCTGCTGACGCTCGGCCGTGACGATCCGGCGAAGCGGGCGCAGGCCTGGAAGCTGTTCAGCACGCTGGTCAGCCTGGTGGCGCTGGCCAGCGCCGGGCTGGTGCTGCTGGGCTGTCTCGGCGCACGGCCGCTGGCGCAACTGGTCAGCGGCGGCTGGTCCGACCGCGGGTTCAGTGAGGACTCCATCGAGCAGGTCATCTGGCTGACCCGGATTCTGCTCCCAGCGCAGATCTTCTTGCTGGTCGGCGGGGTCTTCAGCGGCACGCTGGACTCGCTGAAGCGGTTCAGCGTGACGGCGGCCGTGCCGAACTTCTACAACCTCTGCATCATCGGCGCGATGCTCTGGCTCGGTGAGCGGCACGGCATCGCCTCGGCGGCCTACGGCACGGTCTGCGGCGCGCTGCTGGGGCACCTCGTCTGGCAGGCCTGGGCGCTCTGGCGGACCCGCGCCGAGAGCGGCTGCAGTTACCGCCCGAGCCTCAACCTGGGCGACCCGACGGTCCGGCGGGTGATCCGCATCGCCGCGCCAATCGTGCTGGGGCTGTGCGTCGCCGAGATCAACCTGAAGGTCAGCACCTGGGTGATGGCGATCTTCGGCGAGGCCGCGCGCAACCACTTCGACAACGCCTCGCGCGTGGCCCGGCTGCCCGACGGCATCTTCGGCGCCGGCTTTGGGATTGCGCTGTTCCCTTTCCTCAGCGAAATGGCCGCGCTCGGCAAGACCGGTGAGTTTCGGCGGCAGGCCGAGCAGATCCTGCGGCTGGCGACGATCTGCACGCTGCCCAGCGTGGCGCTGTTCTGTGCCGCCGCGGCGCCGCTGATCGACCTGCTGTTCGGCCGCGGGCGGTTCACACCGACCGATGTGCAGGCCTGTGCGCAGTTGCTGCCGCTGTTCGCCCTGGGGATCGTGCCGATCACCTTGCAGGTGGTCCTGACGCGCGCCTTCTACGCGCAGCAGGACAGCCGCACGCCGGTCAAGGTCGGCGCGGCGGCGGTGCTGCTGGGGGTGGTCGCCAATGTCGCCCTGGCGCGGGTGCTCGACCGTTACGGCCCGCCGCTGGCGCTGGCGCTGACTTCGACGGCCAACGTCGCCGGGCTGCTCTGGTTGTTCGGCCGGCGCTTCGGCTACGACGACGCGCCGCGGCTGTGGAGCGTGCTGTGGCGCGGCGCGCTGGCCGCGGTCGGGGCCGGCCTGGCGACCTGGGGCGGGCTGCAGGCGCTGGAGCTCGGCCGGGCGGCGGCGACCGCGCTGGCGACGGTGGTCTGCCTGGGCACTTACGCGGTGCTGTTGCACCTGCTGCGGGTGCCCGAACTGCGCGAGGCGCTGGCGCTGCTGCGGCGGCGCGGCCGGCGGGGGAGCGCCCCGACAAAGTGAAAAGCCGCCGGCGCGGGGCCGGCGGCTTGCCTCCTAGCGATGCCGATCTCAGAACTCAGATGGCGTCCTTGAGTTCCTTGCCGGGCTTGAAAGCCGGGGACTTGCTGGCCGGGATGTTCATCGGCTTCTGGGTCCGCGGGTTGACACCCTTGCGCTCGGCGCGCTCGCGCACCTCGAACGTCCCGAAGCCGATCAGGCGAACCTTCTTGCCGGCCTTCAGGGCGCTCACGATCTCGTCGAGCAGGGCGTCGACCACGGCGGCGGTCTGCGCCTGGCTGAGATTGGCGCTCTTCGCGACGGCGCTCACCAGGTCTTTCTTGCTGACACTGTCTGCGGCCACGTAGGCACCTCCTTAGAGAGTAACGAACCATTCTACGGCAGGGGCCCATTGGGCCGCGGCGACTATAGCACCCCGGTTTGGGGGTGTCAAGCGTCGCACGCTGCCGCGATCTCGCCCCACAAGCCGCTTTGCGCCGGGCCGCCGGATTCCTCCCGCCGGTTCCGGATTTCTTGAGCGGACCGCCCAGCCGTGGCAAAATGCCGCCGGAGCGACAGGAGTTGCGCCGTGACCGGACCGGGCCGAGCGCTCTGGATTCTGCTGGCAGTGGTCGCCGGCCAACCCACCCGAAGTGCCGCCGATCCGCTGCTGGAGCGGACTCAGCCACCGCCAGGCGGGTCGCTGCCGAGCGCTGCCGGGGCGTTGCCCGGGGATGCCCCGGCAGCCACCGTCGCCGACTCGCCGGCCAGCGCCCGGCCGCCCGCCGCGCCAGGGCCGGCCACCGCTCCTGCCGCGCTCCCCGCCTGGGGCGCCGTGGCGGCAGATGAACCGAGGCTGAATGCGGCCTGGCCAGCGAGTTGGTGGCAGCGCCAGCCGAGCCTGACGACGGCCACGCGCCGCCTCTGGACCGACGGCGAGCTGGCCCGCTGGGTGGCCCGGCTGGCGGCCTCGGACGACCCGCTCGGGGCGGCCCTGGCCTGGGGCCTGCTGGCGGCGTTGCTGCTGGGGGCCCTGGTGCAGTGGACGGTGCAGCGCGGCTGGCCGCTGGCCGCGGGCGAGATGCTGCGGCAACGGGTTGCCGTGGCGCTGGCTGCCAGTGCCCGCCGTCACAGCGGCGCCGCGGCCGGGCTGCTGGCGTTGGCCTGGGCGGTGCAGCCCGGGGAGCTGCTGCCGGCCAGCAGCCGGGCCCCGTTGGTGGTGGTCGAGGCCTGCTTCGGCTGGTTGGCGGTGCGCTGGCTGTTGCAGGCCGGATTATCGCCCGGCCCGCCCGCCGCGCCGCTGCTAGGCTGCGCCCCGCACCTGGCCCGGCCGCTGGCTCGGCGAGCCAGCCTGCTGCTGGCGGTGCTGCTGGGCGCAGCGCTAGTGCAGCGGCTGCAGCAGCCGTTGGAGATCCCGGCGGACCTGGTCTGGAGCCTGCGGGCGGCCGCCGGGACGCTGGTGCTGGGGATCTGGTGGAGCCTCGACCGCCTGCTGGCGCCGGACTGGCCGGCCGGTCTGACCGCCTGGCGACGGCTGCCGCGGTGGCTCTTGCTGTTGGCGCTGCTGGCCGAGGCGGCGGGCTGGCGGCCGCTGGCGGCGCAGCTCCTGCTGGCCCCCCTCGGCGGGCTGCTCTGGCTGCCGCTGCTCGGGTTGCTGCGCCGGCTGGGTGAAGAGGTCCTGGATCAGCTCGACCGCGGGGTCGCCGGGTGGGCGCAGGCCTGGCGCAGCGGGCTGGGCGTGGCCGCCGACCAGCGCTGGCCGGGCAGTTCGTGGCTGCACCTGGCGCTGCAGGTCAGCCTCTGGCTGGGCGGCGGCCTGGGGTTCCTGCGGCTGCTGCTGCCGAGCCCGGCCTACCAGTCCGTGCTGACGCGCGCCGAGGCCGGCTGGCGGGTCGGCAACCTGCCGCTGGCACCGCTCAAGCTGGCGCTCGGGCTGCTGGTGCTGGCGCTGCTGCTGGCCGCGGCGGGCTGGCTACGGGCGTTCCTGGAGCAGCGCTGGCGAGCCCACGGCCGCTGGGACGCCGCCGCGTTGGAGGCCGCCCTGACGGTCAGCTCGCACGCCGCGCAACTGGTCGCGGTAACCATTGCGCTGGCGGTCGCCGGGCTCGACTTGACCAAGCTCACGGTGGTCGTCGGCGCCTTGTCGGTGGGGCTCGGGTTCGGGCTGCAGAACATCGTCAACAACTTGATGGCCGGGCTGATTCTGCTGTTCGAGCGGCGCATTCGAATCGGCGATCGGATCAAGGTCGGCGACGCCGAGGGCGTCGTTGCGGCGTTGGCGGTGCGCTCGACCGAGCTGCGGCTGGCCGACGGCACGCGGGTGATCCTGCCGAACTCCGATCTGATCACCAAGCCGGTGTTGAACTACGGCGAGCCCCCGGCGGAGCCGGCCGGGGAGGCTCTGGAAGAGGGGGGAGAGTGAGCCTGTAAGCCGGTTTCTGTCGCAGACGGTCATCTCTCTGCGACGGCCGTTGCCGGCCGCCTGATGCACCCTACCCGTGGGATCGGCGGGCCGCGTCAACTCCCACTGCTTGGGCTTGCTCCGGGCGGGGTTTGCCGAGCACGGCCGGTCACCCGGCCGCCTGGTGGGCTCTTACCCCACCGTTTCACCCTGACCGCGGCGAACCGCGGCGGTCTGTTCTCTGTGGCACTGGCCGTCAGGTCGCCCTGCCTGGAAGTTATCCAGCGCCCTGCCCTGTGGAGACCGGACTTTCCTCACCCGGCTTGCGCCGGGCGCGACCGTCCAGCTCACTCTCCCGGCCCCATCATACCACGCCGGTTGCCGCTGACCGGTCGCCGTGCTACCGTCGGCGCATGGACATCGTGACCCTGCGGGCCCAGTTCACCGATCCGCCGGCCGACTGCCGGCCGTGGCCGTTCTGGTTCTGGAACGACGCGCCCGACGAGGCGTCGGTCGCCGCACAGATCGCCGACTTCACGGCGCACGGCGTCGGCGGTTTCGTGATCCACCCGCGGTTGGGACTGGCCCGCGAGGTGGGCTACCTGTCACCGCGCTGGTTCGCGCTGTGCGCCACGGCCTGCCGCGAAGCCGCCCGGCTCGGGCTGCGGGTAGTGTTGTACGACGAAGGCATGTACCCCAGCGGCTGCAGCCACGGCGAGGTGACCCGCGATCACCCCGAGCTGCGCAGCCGTGGGCTGCAGCGGGTCGGCACCGACCTGCCGGGAGGGCGGGTGCGTTACTGGCGGGCCGTGGCGGGGGAGTGGTACGACGATCAGGTGGTCGCCGTGCTGGCCACGCCGCTGCGCGACGGCCGGCCCGATTACCGCCAGACCCGCCGCCTGGCCGCCGACTCTCGGCAACTCGTGCGGCTCGAGCTGCCGGCGGGCACCTGGCGGGTGGAGGCCTTCCTTAGCGTCCCGAGCGGCGGCCACGCGCGGGGCGTGCATGTTGGTGAGGACGACCTCGACGCGGGCGCGCCGCCGGCCGCCGACCTGCTCAACCCGGCCGCCACGGCCCGCTTTCTGGAGACCACCCACGCGCGCTACCAGGCCGCGCTGGGTCAGTGGTTCGGCAGCACGGTGCAGGCGATCTTCGTGGACGAGCCAGGGGTCTTCGGCCGCGGGGCCCGGCGGGGCGGGCTGCGGCCTTGGACCGCTGGTTTGGAGGCCGACCTGGCGGGGCAGCTCGGCGCCGACCCGCTGCCACTGCTACCGGCGCTGTGGGACGAGACCCACCCCGCCGCGGCCCGGCTGCGCGCGGCGCTCGACGAGGCGGTCGACCGGCGGCTGCGGCGCACCTTCTACGAACCGCTGGCGGCGTGGTGTGCGGCGCACGGCATCGCGCTGGTGGGACACCCCGCTGACAGCGACGATCTGGGAGCGCTGGCGGTCTTTCAGTGGCCGGGCCAGGACATGGTCTGGCGCTACGTGGAGCCCGGGCCAAAGGCTACCAGCGGCCCCCACAGCACGGCGGCGCGGGTCGCCACGAGTGCCCAACGCGTTTGGCGGCGGGCACGGTCGGCCACCGAGGTGGCCGGCGCCTACGGCTGGCAGCTCACCGCCGACGAGCTGAAGTGGCTGTTCGACTGGCACCTCGCCCGCGGCAACGACCTGCTGATTCCGCACGCCTTCTACAGCAGCGTGCGCGGGCCGCGGGAGTACGAGCGCCCGCCCTGCCTCGGGCCGCACAACCTCTGGTGGCCGCACTGGCGCCTGTTTGGAGACTACGTCGGGCGAGTGGTGGCCCTGCGGCGTGCCGCGGCGCCGCAGGCGCGGGTGGCGGTCCCGGCCCCGGGCGGCCGCGCGCCGTGGGAGCCGGGCGCTATCTTGGAGCAGCGCCAGGTCGACTTCGACTACGTCCCCGCCGACGACCCGCGCCTGGCCGACTACGCCGTGGTGGTGCGCGACCAGGCGGCGGCCGCGGCCTGCGAAGAGCGCGTCGTGCTGCCCCAACCAGCGCTGCCGCAACTGCGCGCCTGGCGAGGTGAGGTGGCCGGACGGACGGTGGTCTACCTCGGCAACGAGGGCGAGGTGGCCTTGCGCGGCGAGTTGCGGCTGCAACCGGTCGGCGCGGTCGAGCGCTGGGATCCGTGGACCGGCGAGGTGCGGCCCTGGCCAGCGACGGTTGCGGCCGGGCAGCTCTGCCTGCCGCTGGAGCTGGACCGCCGGGAGTGCGTCTGCGCGGTGGTCGACCCCACCGGCCAGCCGCTGGCGCCGCGGCCGGGCGCCCCCGCCTGGGGCCGCTGGGGCGAGCTGACCGGCTGGGAGTGGGAGCGTGCCGGGCGCTGGGAGCCGGCGCCGCTCGGCGACTGGTGTCAACAGCGCGACCTGGAGACCTACAGCGGCACGATCCGCTATCGCAGCAGCCTCGAGGTGCTGGCCGGTCGCTACCGGCTCGACCTCGGCCGAGTCGGCGACTGGGCGACCGTGCAGGTGGCTGGCAAGGCGCTGCCGCCCCGGCTCTGGGCGCCGTTCGTCTGGGAGTTCGACCTGCCGGCCGGGCGGCACGAACTGCTGGTGGCCGTGACCAACAGCCGGGCCAATGAGCTGCTCGGCGCCCTGCGGCCGAGCGGGCTGCTGAGCGCGCCGGTGTTGCAGCAGGCGGCGGCACCTGCCGGCGGCTGAGGCGCCGCGTCAGACTGCTGCCAGCAAGGTACACCTCGCCAGCGGAGGCAGTGGCGCGTGGCGACTCTCGTCAAGGAATACTTCAACTGGTTGGCGGCGATGTACGACGAGACCACGGCGGCCTGCGCCTGGTCGGCGCCGGGGCATATCGCCAACGCCGCATTGCCGCTGCTGCACGCCGGCCAGGCCGTGCTCGACCTGGGCTGCGGCACGGGCCAGTCGCTGGCACCGTTCGTCGATCATGGCTGTCGCTGCATCGGACTCGACTTCGCCCCGGCGATGCTGGCCGAGGCGCACCGCAAGGTGCCGCAGGCCCTGCTGGCGCGGGCCGACCTCGACGAGCCGCGGGGCTGGCCGGTGCGCGAGCGGGCCTTCGACCTGGCGATCTCGGCCGGCGTCTACGAGTGCCTCGACGACCCGGTCGGCTTCCTGGCAAGGGTCCGCACCCACCTGCGGCCCGGCGGGGCGCTGGTCTTCACCTTCGATGAGTTCGTGCCCGGCCACCCCGCCCAGGGCGTGCGAGTCGGCCGCGCCGACAGCGGCATCCCGAATCCCATCGCCGAGCTGACCGGCTGGCATCTCCGGCGGCACAGCATCGACCGCGTCGGGGCCTGGCTCGAGGCGAATGGCTTCGTGCTGCACTGGCACCACCAGATCGAGGCCGACATCCACAGCCACTTCCAGGTGCCGGTCTACTACCGGCTGGTCGTGGCCCAGGCCACCGACTGAACTCCGTCGGGCCAGCCAGGGTTGATCCTACTGCAAGCGCGGCTGCCTTGTGGCGGCGGCCGGCAGGTGGTAACCTCGCGCCATGAAAGAGCGGTCGGCATCGCCAACCCAGACCCCCGGTCCGGTGGTCGCCTACTTCCTGGCCACCCGCGGGGCGTGGTACAGCTTCCTGTTCGCACTGCCGATCCTGCTCGGCTACGAGCTGTTGCTGTTCGTCTTTCGCCCGCGCTGGGTCAACGGCGCCGACGCCTTCCTGGATCGCCTGCTGGCACCGCTGGGCCTGCAGCACAGCCTCTGGGGCTGGCCGCTGCTGATCGTGATCTGCGGCCTCTGCTGCTGGTACTTCGACGGCGCCCGCAAGCGGCTCGCCGGGCAGCAGTTGCAGGGCCGCTTCTTCTTGGGCATGTTCACCGAGAGCTTCGTCTACGCGCTCTTCCTGGGCGGTGTGGTGACCCGCCTGATGCGCCTGATGGCCGGCGACTGGCAGCTCCAGATCGGCGGCAGCGGCGGGGTGCTGAACTCCGTGATCCAGTCGCTGGGCGCCGGCCTCTACGAGGAGCTGGTCTTCCGCGTCTTGCTAATGGGCCTGCTGCTGCTGATCTTGATGAAGGGCTGCAAGGCCGACCAGGTGATCTCCTGGGTGGTCGCCGTGGTGATCAGCTCGCTGGTCTTCTCGGCCGTCCATTACGTCGGGCTGGGCAGCGACGCGTTCAGCCTGGAGAGCTTCATCTTCCGCTTCCTGGCTGGCGCGGTGCTGGCCAGCCTCTACGCCGCCCGCGGTTTCGGCATCGCCGTCTGGACGCACGCGCTGTACGACCTGATGGTGATGCTGCGGTAGCCGGGTGCAAGGCGCGACCCCGATGGGCGCGATCCCGGGGGTTCCACGATGCTCCACCACCGGCTTCAAACCTGCACCTTATCGGAGTGAGGCGCTTGGTGGGCGCCCGTCTGCCGGACCGGCCGGGACCGTCGCCGATTGCCCAGCGGGCTGCGGCGCCGTGGCCGGCGTCGCAGGACGCGCCAGACACTCGCGCGAGTGTGACCACGGGACCCGGCTCTGCAGTTGCACCGCGACTGAGCGGGCGGCGCTGGCTCAGATCACCTGCAGCGTGGCCGGCTTCGGGGCCTGCGAGAGGGACTCGCAGCCGTCGGCCGTGACCAGCACCAGGTCCTCGATGCGCACCCCGCCGAAGCCCTCGACATAGACGCCCGGCTCGACCGTGACGATCTGGCCGGCGACGAGGTCCTGCTCGGCGGTCACCGCCAGCCGCGGGCCTTCGTGGATGTCGAGGCCGACGCCGTGGCCGAGACCGTGGCCGAAGTGGTCGCCGTGGCCGGCGGCCGTGATCAGGTCGCGGGCGACCGCGTCGACGTCCTGGCCCTTGACGCCTGGCCGGATGGCGGCCAGCGAGGCGATCTGGGCGGCGTAGACCAGCTCGTAGATGGCCTCCTGCTCGGGTGAGCAGTGGCCGATCGCGACGGTGCGGGTGAGGTCGCTGCAGTAGCCGTCGTAGAGGGCGCCGAGGTCGAGGGTCAGCAGGTCGCCGGCTGCCAGCGGCCGGTCGGTGATCGGCGCGTGGCACAGCGCGCTGTGCGGGCCGCCGGCCAAGATCATATCGAAAGAGGGCTTGGTGGCGCCGAGGGTTAGCAGGTAGTACTCCAACTCGGCCTTCAACTGCCGCTCGGTGAGACCCGGCCGGGCCAGCTCGAGGGCCCGCGCCATGACCTGGTCGCCGATCCCGGCGGCGCGCCGGAGCTTCGCCAACTCGGCTTCGTCCTTGACTTCGCGCAGCCCTTCGACCAGGCCACTGACCGAGACCAGGCGGTGCTCGTTCCAGCCGCTGGTCGCCCGCAGGCGGGCCCAGGCGCTGTAGCCGATCTGGTCGCTCTCGAATCCGACCTTGCGCCAGCCGGTGGTCTCCAGTTGCTCCGCCGCAAGGTCCATCAGCCCCTTGCCCGGGGCCTGCTCGACAAACTCCCAGGCGGGTGCCTGCTCGCCGACCTGGGAACGGTAACGGAAGTCGGAGATCAGGATCTGCCGCTCGGCGCCGACCAGCAAGGCGCCGCTGCTGCCGGTGAAGCCGCTGGTCCAGGCGTAGTTGGAGCGACCGGTGACCAGCAGGCCATCCAGTTCCTTCTGCTTCAGAGCCGCCCGCACCCGCTCCAGCCGTGTCTCCGCCATGCCGCTCACCTGGTTCCTTCCGGGCCCCAGGGTAGCAAGCGCACCAGTCGTTGGCAAGCGGCTCGACAGCCCGGCGGGTCGACGGTATGCTCTGCCGCAGAAGGAGCCCAACGTGGCGCAGCGTGCGGCCCGGCAGCGGCTCCGAGCGTTGCTGTCCCGGCCCGAACCGGTGGTGACGCTCGGCGTCCACGATGTCTTCAGCGCCTTGCTGGCCGAGCAGGCCGGGATCGAGATGCTGTTTCTGGGCGGCTTCGGCACCGCCGCCAGCCTGCTGGGCCTGCCGGACCTGAACCTGCTGACCAGCACCGAAATGGCCGACGCGGTGCGCCGAACCACGGCCCGGGTCGGGATCCCGGTGATCGCCGACGGTGACACCGGGCATGGCGGGGCCCCGCAGGTCGAGCGGACGGTGCGGCTGCTGGAGGCCGCTGGCGCCAGCGGGGTGATTCTCGAGGACCAGGTCTTCCCGAAGCGCTGCGGGCACTTCGCCGACAAGCAGGTGGTCCCGTGGGACGAGATGGCGCGCCGCCTGCGGATCGCGCTGGCCAGTCGCGAGGACCCCGACTTGGTGCTGGTGGCCCGCACCGACGCGCGGGCCACCGCCGGTCTGGACGAGGCGATCGACCGCGCCAACCGGGCCGGCGAACTGGGCGCCGACGTGGTCTTCATCGAGGCCCCACAGAGCCGCGCCGAGCTGGAGCAGATCGCGCGGCGGGTGCGTTACCCGCTGCTGGTGAACATGCTGACCGGTGGCCAGACCCCAATCCTGCCAGCGGCCGAACTGGGCGCGCTGGGTTACCGGATTGTGGTGGCGCCGATCGAGTCGTTGCTGGTTTGCGCCACGGCGCTGCAGCACCTGCTGGCTGAACTACGGCGCTGCGGCCGGGTGGATCACCTCGCCGCGGCCGGCATGATGTCCTTTGGGACCGTCACAGAAGTGCTCGACCTGCCGCACTACCTGACCGCGGCAGACGAGCGGGAGAGACGCTGATGTTGGTTTGCAGCCAGTGCGGCACGCTCATCCAGGTGGCGGGCCATGCCTGCCCGGCCTGTGGGCACAAGGGCTCGATCGACCGTCGCTTCTGGCACGGCGAGGTGCTGGAGCCGCCCGGCACGACCGACCTGGCGACCGCGCATGTCAGCGCCGCCGGGACGCTGCCCGAAGAGCAGCGCGCCTGGACCCCCTGGCTGGCGGCGGCACTGCTGCTCCTGCCGTGCGGCGCGGTGTACGTCGCGGCTACCAATCTGCGCCGGATCGGCGCCGCGCCGAAGGACGCCGTCAGTTACCTGCCGACCGCCTTCCTGGCGCAGACCCTGGTGACTGCGGCGGCCGGGGCGCTCGGCCGCAGCCAACCGCTGGCGGCGCTGGGCCTGCTGGCGGCCTTCAACGTGCTCGTCGCGGCGCTGCTGGTCCGCTGGCAGGCGGCCCCGGTGGCGGCTCGGCGGGCCGAGTTGCCGGGACGCCACAGCCCCGGGACCGATGCCCTCGGCACCTTGCTGGTGGCGGTGCTGGTGGGCTTGCTGGTGAGCGGCGTGACCTTCCGGTTGGGCGACCGGCTGGCGGACGGCGAGATCTCGAGTCTCGTCCGCCAGGCGCTGCCCGCCCCGCCGGCGCCCGCCGCACCTCATGAGATGGTGATGCCGCCGATGGGCTAGCCTGGCGATGTTCGATTCGACGTGGTACCCACCGTTGCTGACGCTGGCCATCTTCGTGGTGGCCCGCGACGCCTGGTGCCATGCCTGGTACCCGGTGCGCGCCCGCGTCCACGCCGAGCAGGGCGAATGGGCGCTGGCCTGCCTGGCCTGGCAGGCCTACCTCGATGTCTGGACCCTCACCGGCGGCCCTGGCAAGCTGGCCGCCCGGCTGCAGCTCGGCCGTTGCGAGCTGAACCGCGGCAATGCCGCAGCCGCCCTGGCGCACTGCGAGGCGCTGCTGCAGCGGCGGCTTGGTCACCTGGAGGCGGGTGTGCAGCGCCTCCGCGCCGACAGCCTGACGCGGCTCGGCCGCCACGAGGAGGCCGCAGCGGCGAGCGAGCGGGCGGTCGAGCTGGGCGGCGGCCGCGCGGAGCACTCGCTGGCGCTGCTGTCCGACGAGATCCGGGCGCACGACGCCGCCGGCCGCTGGCGCGAAGGGTTGACTGCCCTCGAAGCGTTGGCCGAGACGGCCCTCAAACTGGTCAGTGAGGAGCCGCTGCTGCAAATTCGCGCGCGGCTGGCCCGCCGGCGGCTGGAGCTCGGCTTCTACGAGGCCGCCGCGATGACCGCCGAGTCGGTGCTCGCCCGGGCCGGCCTGGAGCCATCGCTGCAGTTGGCGGCCCAAGCAGTGACGGCGCGGGCCTACCTGGCGATGGACCGCCTCGACCAGGCGCGCCGCGACGCCGAGGCGGCCTGGCGGCGGGCCTGCGAGATCGGCGACCGGGAGGCCATTTTGGACACCGGCCTGACGCTGGCCGAGGTCGCCCAGCACCGCGGCGACTACGTCGGCGCGATGCGCCAGTTGCAGGAGGTGCGCGAGGTCGGCGGGCACGGCCGTTGGCTGGCGGCCCTCGGGGAGGCCGAGCTGCTGGCCGAGTGGGGCCGCCACGCCGAGGCCGGCCGCGCCTTCGAGCAGGCCCGGGCCAACTTGCCGCAGGTTGCGGAGGCTGGCCCGCACCCGGCGCTCTTGGCCGCCCTCTGGGAGGCCGGCGCGCGGGCTGATCAGGACCCCACGGCGGCCCTGCAGATCCTGCGGCCCCACCTGGAGTCGCCCTGCCCCGACCCGCGGCTGCGCGTGCGCCGGGCGGCACTGGCAGCCTGGCTGCTGACCGTCGCCGACGATCCCGCCGCCGCCGAGCAGGTTGAGGCGATGCAGGCCGGCGCCGCCGACTTTGCCCACGACCGGCACCTGCTGGTGGAGTGCGACCTCGCCGCAGCCCAGATCGCGCAGTACCAAAACCGCCCGGCCGACGCCGCCAACCTGCTGCGGAGCGCGCTTGAGCGGCCGTGCCAGAAGCTTGGGCGGGCGGCCATCCTGCTGGCGCTCGGCGACCTGGAGCAGCGCCTCGGGCGCCTCGATGCCGCCACCACCGCCTGGGCCGAAGCCGCCGCCGGTCACGCCGAAACCGAAGCCGTGGTGCTGGCTCGGCAACGCCTGCAGGTGGGCGCCGCCTGAGCCGCTATGGGCTGTGGCACGTCAAACCGCCGCGCCCTCCGACCGGCGGTCAGGGCGCTGGGCGCAGCCAGCCGGCCAACGGGCAGTCCGGCAGCTCGCGCATCGCCGCCGCCAGGACCGCCGCCGTGACCGCGGCGCCGGCTGGCGTGGTGTGGGTGTGGTCGGTCGGCCCAAAGTACTCGGCGGCGACGCGGTGCTGGCCCATGGCCTCGTAGCGTTGCGCCACCAGGTCGTTGAGATCGAGCCAACGGGCCCCCGCCGCCGCGGCCGCTTCGCGCGACCAGAGTCCATAGTCGGGGGTGTTGCGGGCCACGCGCCCATCGACCCAGAGGTTGCGCGGCACCGGCGAGAGGACGAGCACCGCGGCGCCGGCGGCCTGGGCCTCGGCCACGTACCGCCGCAGGTACCAGCCGTAGGTATGCACCACTTCCACTTCGCCGGTGGCGGGGTCGGTGACCTCGGCGGTCTCGTCGCCGTTGCCCTTCAGCGACGCGCGGCGCCGGGGGTCGCTGAGGCCACCGCCATCGTTGTGGCCGAACTGCAGCAGCACCCAGTCACCCGGCCGCAGCAGCGCGCGGAGCTGGTCCCACAGCCCTTCGCGCAGAAAGGTGCGACTGCTGCGTCCGCCGCGGGCGCGGTTGACCACCTGCACTTGCGCCGGATCCCAATGCTCGGCGAAGGGCCGCCCCCAGCCCTGCTGGCCGGCGGTGGAGTTGCTGACGGTCGAGTCACCCACCAGGTAGATGGTCGGCAACGCTGCCGGCGGGGCGGCGAGCAGCGCGAACACGCAGAGCAGCCCGGACCAAGGCATCGCGGTCCTCCCGCGGCCGCTGGCGGGGCGACGTGTTTCACGTGAAACACGCCGCCCGACAGACTGTCTAGTGCTGCGCCCAGAACACCAGCAGCGCGCTCAGCAGGCCGAGCAGGGCCACGATCCCGCCGCCGCAGCCGGCCTTCTTGCCAGCCTTGGCGTCGCCGCCCTTCCGCAGCTCGGCCGCCGCCGCCATGACGTCGGACGTGGCGGTCTTCTTGGCCGGCTTGGCACCGAAATCGAAGTCCAGGCCGGTCAGGTCGATCCCGCCGAGGCCACCGCCCGGTGCCACCGCCGAGCTGCCATCTTTGGTGATCTGCTCGGCTGCCTTGGCCGTCTGCTCGAAGGCGGTCTTGGCCTTGGCGTGGTTCGGGTCGTTCAGCAGCGCTACATTGAACTGGCCGTGCGCCTCCCGCAGGCGGTCCTGCTTGGCGATCGCGAAGCCGAGGTAGTAGGCCGCGTCGGCCGAGGAGCCGTCGAGTTCGGCGGCGCGCTCGAAAATGCGCTCGGCGTCTTGCCAGCGCTCACGCTTGGCCTGCGCCAGACCGAGGTACATCGTCAGCCGGAAGTTCTCTTTGTCGTACTCGATGGCCTGCCGTAGTTGCGGCACGGCCGCTTCCATGTCACCGCTCTTGAACGTGTCGATCGCTCGTTGGGTGACCTCCTCCGGGGTCGGGAGCGCGCTGTCCGCCATCGGGGTGTCTCCTCACTGCCTCAACTGGCGCCCATTATAACCAACCGGCGCGCTGCGCGCTACCGCCCCGGCGGCGGCGAGGCCGACCTTGCGAGCGGACCCGGACTGTGGTAGCGTCCCCCGGCGGAGAGTCACGTGAGCGAGCGCAGCGCCTGGGAGTTGACGCAGCGACTGGGTGACCTGCTGCCGATCGAAGGCCCGGCCGCCCTGCCCGGCGCGCGGGGCTACCGCGCCAGTGCCGTGGGCGATGGGCTGGCCTGGGCCGTGCCGGCCGGCAGCCTCAGCAGCGGCGACGAAGTCGGCTGCGACCTGCTGCTGGAGGGCACCCACCTGGCGGTCTTCCAGCTCACCTTGCAGGCCGGCGCCGGGGGTCCGGCGTTCCACCTGACCTTCTCGCTGCTCAACCAGTGTCAGGCGCGGCTGCGGCTGGCGTTGACACACCTCGATCAGAACCGCTGGTCGCTCGGCCGCGAAGGAGCTTGTCTGAAGCGAATGTGCGGCGGCGACCGACTGGACCCCGCCAGCATCGACCGGGCGACGTTGCAGGTGATCCGCAAATCGGCCGAGCCAGTGTGCTTCTGCCTCACGCCACTGGGCGGCGGCCCGGCCCAGCCACCATTGACCAGCCCGCTGCTACCGGCCGGGCCGCTGCTCGACGAGCTGGGACAGAGCCGGCTGCACACCTGGACGGGGCGGACGCGCAACGCCGCGGCGCTGGCGGAGCGCCTGCAGGCCCAGGCCGCCGCGGCCCCAGCACAGGCCTGGCCCGCTTCGTGGAGCCGCTGGGGTGGCTGGTCGGCGCAGCAGCGAGAGGCCACGGGGTGGTTCCGGCGCGAGCACGATGGGCAGCGCTGGTGGCTGGTCGACCCGGCGGGGCATCCCTTCTGGTCAACCGGCCTGGACTGCGTCGAGGTGCGCACCGAGGCCAAGTTCGATCTCCTGGAAGCGGCCCTCAGCGAGCTACCCGACGACGACGGCAGCGGCCTGATCCGCTACGGCGACGCCGCGCGCGGGGGCCAGGCGGTGAACTACCTGGCCGCCAACTTCCGCCGGGTCTTTGGCGACGGCTGGCTGGTGCAGTGGGAACAGCTTGCCCTCGCCGAGTTGCGCCGCACGGGCTTCAACACCGTCGCCAACTGGTCCCGCTGGGAGACCGCGGCCGCGGCGGGCTTCCCCTATGTCCGGCCGCTGCACTTCGCGCCCACTCGCACGCAGCTGGTCTTCCGGGACTTCCCCGATGTCTTCCACCCCGGCTTCCTGGCCGACGCCGGCGAGTTCGCCGAGCAGCTCCACCCGACGCTGACCGACCAGGCGCTGATCGGCTACTTCCTGATGAACGAGCCGACTTGGGGCTTCGCCAAGCAGACCCCGGCCGAGGGGATGCTGCTGAACTACCCCGCCGGCCCGGCGCGCGTCGCCTTCGCCGAGTTCCTGCGCCGGCGCTACCCCGACGACACGGCCCTGCGCGCCGCCTGGGGGCCGACCGCCAGCTTCGAGCAGGCGGCCGGCGGGGCCTGGCCCGGGCCCTACGGTCCCGCTGCCTCCGCCGACCTGGCCGACTTCAGCTCGCACCTCGTGAAGCGCTACTTCGATCGGCTCAGCGCCGCCTGCCGGCAGGTCGACCCGCACCACCTCAACCTCGGCGTGCGCTACTACACCGTGCCGCCGGGCTGGGCCCTGGCCGGTATGCGGACCTTCGACGTGTTCAGCCTGAACAGCTACACCGACCAGGTCCCCGCCGACCGCCTGGCCCCGCTGGCCGAGCGCCTGGAGATGCCGGTGCTGATCGGCGAGTGGCACTTCGGCGCCCTCGATGCCGGGCTCCCGGCGACGGGCATCGGCCACGTCGCTGACCAGGCTGCCCGCGGCCAGGCTTACCGGGTCTACCTCGAAGACGCCGCCGCGCAGCCCTGGTGTGTTGGCGCCCACTGGTTCACGCTCTACGACCAGAGCGCTCTCGGCCGCTTCGATGGCGAGAACTACAACATTGGCTTCGTGGATGTCTGCCACCAGCCCTACGAACCCCTCGCCGCGGCGGCCCGCGCCGCCCACGAGGTCCTCTACGCGGTGGCAGCCGGCGAGCAGCCGCCCTACGACCAACGGCCGGAGTACCGGCCGAGGTTGTTCTGAGGGAGGGCCGGCACCGCTCCCCTCCGTCGACGTGAGGTCCGCAGCAAGTGCGTGACACAGGGCGGCCGAGCTGGGCCGCAAACTGGCAGCAGGCTCCGCTGCCATGCACCGCGGCGCACCACGCGGGCGTCCTGGACACTATGGCGCACCACACGGGCGTGGTTCGCGCGGTGGCTGGTTGCACCGTCCGACCCGTGGTATGATGGGTGCCGGAGCAGTCCATGACTGGTGGCTCGCAGTCACCTCCAACAGAATGCCAGGTCTGTTGCTCGAATGCCGGTCGCCGACGGATCTCGCCAGGTGTTCAGATCTACCGTGGGAGCCATTGGCTGGTGGAACACGGCTACCCCTGCTCGCGTCCGGGCTGGGTGGTGGTGGTGCTGGCCACACATGCCGAGGCGCTCCATGATATTCCCCCCGAAGCAGCCACGGAGTTGGGGCAGTTGCTGCTGGCAGTTGGCAGCAGCCTACGCGAGGTGATGGGGTCCACGAAGGAGTATGTCTCCTGCCTGTCGGACTTGACTGGCTTCGAACACATTCACTTCCACCTCGTGGCGCGCCTCCCGACCGACGCGGGCCAGGTCGCAGGCAAGCAACTGCTGGTGACCCTCCGGGCCGCTGACGGCGTGGTCCCGGCCGGCGTCCGCCGGGATATCCAGCGGCTGTGTCGGTCGCTCCGCCCAGCGGTGACCCGCCGGATGGCGGCGTACGCGGCAGGCGAAACTGCACGGCCAGGCTTGGTGCCAGCGCAGGCCGCTGCGGGGTAGACTAGATGGTCAAGTACTCGAGCATGGCCTCTCCCCACTGCTCGCGGTGCGCGTAGACGAAGCGGGTCAGTTCGGCGCTGACCACACCGGCCGTGACCCGCATCTGGCGGTACGCTGGCGACCGGTACCGTTCGTCGTAGCCATACTGCAGGGTGTTGCGTGCCGCGTCGTCGTGGATTGCCTCCAAGAACAAGTCGTAGGCGGCGAGCAGACGTCGGTACCCATCGTCGTGGAGAGCCCGGTAGACCGCGCAGATGCGCTCGAGCGGTGTCAGGTCCAGCATTGAGCGCAGATAGTCCGGTCCGTTGCTCTGGCGACTGTAGTTGAGCAAACGCAACAGCAGGCCGGCATACATCACCACACGGCTATGCCGGAGTTTGCTGTGTCGCAACGCCCACTTCTCGCGTTCGTTCCAGAACTGGAACTGGTAGTTGACGCAAATGGTCCGGAAGTACCTGATAGCATCATTGAGCAGGTAGACAGGGGCCTTGTGGCGTTCACGCTCCACGAGACCCAGGTAGTGCTCAAGGAGGGCGTCCGCGGCCTGGCGGCAGGCATCTGGGCCGTAGACCACTCGGCACTCCATCAACATCAGCAGACGCTGGGCGATCATGTCGAGCGTGTCTTCGCCGGCACCGGCCACCGCCAGCAGTCTCGCCAGGTCCTGATGCCGATCCGGTGCAAACACGCCTTTGGGGTTGGGGCACGCCATTCCCAGCGCTTGCACCACCTGGGCGGTGGT
Source organism: Fimbriimonadaceae bacterium (assembly GCA_020850355.1). GTDB lineage: Bacteria > Armatimonadota > UBA10988 > UBA10988 > UBA10988 > JADZEX01. Next base: position 179,507 of record JADZEX010000018.1, read on the forward strand.
CGCATAGACGGCTTGAATGACGTCCGCTTCCAACGGGCGCAGCGTCACCACGAGGAAGTCCAGGTCGGACACCTCCGAAGCCTCAAGGCGACCGTAACTGCCGGCCACCGCGAGACCCAGGTCGCGGCACTGGTCGCCACTCAGGGCTGCGGCCAGAGCGGCCTGCAATACCTGCAGCCGCTCTCGCGAAAAAGCCCACGCCGCGGCGAGGCGCGGGAAGGCCGCCAGAGGCTCGTCGCCGCCCAGGAAGTGCTCCGCAATCTGCAGCCGTGTCATGGTAAGCCTGCCCTGGCGCGCCGCACATCCTACCGTTCTTGCCGCGCTCGCCTGACCCGACGCCAGGCAGTCTGTCGAGGTTCCAGCAGCACATCTAATGTCACCGAGTATGTCGGCGGCCGCTACTCCTTCCCAGCCCCCGCCTTGCCGCCGATGTCGGCCGCGTCGGTGGTGGGCAGGTGCTGCGCCAGGGCCGCCTTGGTGGCCGCGTGCTCCGGCCGGGGGGCGAGGTTGGTGTACTCCAGCGGGTCGGTCAGCTCGTCGTACAGCTCCTCGTCACCGTTGGCGTAACGGATGTAGCGCCACTGCGCCGTACGAATGGCGTGGTTGCGGTAGAGGTAGGTCGTCAGCGCGGGGCGGTCCCAGGGGCGGAGCGGCCGTTCGAGCAGCGGGCGGAGACTCGGGGCCGTGACATGCTCGGGAGTCGGCAGGTCGCAGAGGTCGCAGAGCGTGGGGTAGATTCCCATGAAGTCGACCGGCTGCGCGCAGGTGCCGCCGGGGCGGGTGACGCCGGGCACGACCCACAGGTGGGGGCTGCGGGTGGCTTCCTCCCAGAGCGCGAACTTCCGCCAGTGCGATTTCTCGCCGAGGTGCCAGCCGTGGTCGCTCCAGAGACAGACCAGGGTGTTGTCGCGGTGCGGGCTGGCGTCGAGCGCGGCGATCAGCCGGCCGATGTTCAGGTCGGTGTAGGCGATGCAGGCCAGGTAAGCTTGCACCGCTTCCTTCCAGCGCCCCGACTCGAGGATCTTGGCGTGGTCGCCGTCTGGCTTGGCCATCCGGCGGCCGGCTGGTGGCACATCGTCCAGGTCGTCAGCCTTCCAGGGCGGGAGCTGGATGCCGCTCAGCGGGAACAGGTCGAACCACTTCCGCGGCACCGCCCAGGTCATGTGCGGGATCTGGAAGCCGCAGGCCAGGAAGAACGGCTGGCGCTGCGGCTGGCCGAGGCGTTGGATGGTCCAGTCGGCGAAGGCATAGTCGCGGAGGTCCTCGTCGCGGCAGTCGAGCGGGGCGAAGCGGATCCCGCCAATGCCGCCCTGGGCCTTGTTGCGGGCGTCGTTCGGCAGGTCGCCGGGACCGAGGTACTCGTCCCACTCCGGCCGCCGGGCATAGGATTCGTGGTAGATCTTGCCGGTCCCCCGGACGCTGTAGCCGGCGCGCCGGAAGGCCGCGGTCAGGGGCTGCTCGACCGGGACCACCGTGCGCCAGTCGTTGTTGTTCTCATAGACGCCGGTCTGGTGCGGCCGCAGTCCCGACATCAGCGCCGCCCGTGAGGCGTTGCAGACCGGCGCGGCGCAGTAGGCGTTGGTGAAGTTGACCCCGCGCGCCGCCAGGGCGTCGAGGTGCGGCGTCTTGGCCTGCGGGTGGCGCCCCAGACTGCCGATCCAGTGGTTCAGATCGTCGATGGCGATGAACAGCACGTTGGGCCGGCTGGCCGAGCGGCCGTGCCGCAGGACTCCGAAGCTGCAGGCCGTGCCGGCGGCCGCTGACAAGAAGGTTCGGCGCGAGAGTTGGCGCATCGAGTGGCTCCCAGCCGCCGCCCTATTCGGCAGCGCTGGCGCCGGGCCCTTCCGCCGGCTGCCGCGCGATCAGCAGCGTCGCGCCCAGCACCAGCAGCCCACCCCAGCACTGGGCCCCGCGCGGCGCCTCGCCGAGCAGCAGCCAGGCCGCCGCAATGCCGTAGACCGGCTCCAGGGCGGCGCTGACGCCGACCAGTCCGACGCGCAGCAACGGCAGCGACCAGGTGAACAGACCGTGCGCGCAGCCCGTGAAGACCACCCCCAGCAGCACCAGCCAGGCGGCCTCGGGTGCGGTCAACGCCGTCAGCTGGCGGCCCGCCAGGGGCAGCAGCAGCACTCCGCCGACCAGCATCTGGCCGCCCGCCAGGCTGAGTGCCGGGACCGCCTGGCGGAGGCGCCGGTTGAGCAAGGTCAGCCAGGCGAAGGTCGCGCCCGAGGCGATCCCAGCCGCGGCCGCCGCGCCAGCGGTGCCGCTCGGACGCCAGTCGGGCACCACCCACACCAGGCCGAGCATAACCAGTGCCACGGCCAGCAGATCGACGCGGGCCAGCGGCTGGCGCAGCCAGCCCCAACCGAGCAGCAGCACAAAGGCCGGGTAGCTGGCGAAGGTGAGCAGCCCAAGCGCCACCCCACCGCGCTGGATCGCCGCGAAGAAGAGCCACCAGTGCAGGCCGAGCAAGGCGCCACTGGCCGCCAGGAGCGGTCCCCGGCCACGCCAGGCGGCCCACGGCGACCGGCCCTGGGCGGCCAGCAGGAGCGTCAGGGCGAGGCCGCCGAGCAGGGCCCGCAGGGCGCTGATCAAGAGCGGCGGCGCGGTGACCTGCCGGCCCACCAGGCCGGCGAGACCGAACAGCAGGACAGCCGTCTGCAGCGCCAGCAGCGCCTGTCGGGTCGGACTCACGGTGCGGCGGGCCGCAGCGCCGCTGCCACAGCCCGGATCCGGGCGTCGCCCTCGCCGTGGGTCGGCGTCAGCCAGCCGCCCTCGTCGTTCTCGTTCCAGGCGTACAGAATCATCGCCTGCGCCGGGCAGGTCTCCGGGTTGGCTCGGGTCCAGGCCAGCGCCTCTCGGACGTGGGCGGTGAGCTGCTCCGGCGTCGCGTTGACCGCATCGCGCAGCGGCTGCTGCTGCTCGGGCGGCGTCGGGTCAGGCTGGGGCGTGAGCTTTGGGAACCAGGTCGGCGGGCGCTCGATTCGCGGGCGGGTGTCCCAGCCAGTGGTGGCGAAGGTGATGGTCTGCAGCTTGTGCTGTTTGACCAGCTCCCAGTGCCGCTGCCGCACCTGCGCGGTGAGATCGGCGTAGGACAGCATCGCGCCGGCGTACTGCCCACCTGCGGCGTAGGCCGACCAGGCGTCGAACCCCAACTCGGCCAGGATCGCCGCGTCGTTGGGCGGCCACCAGCCCATGAAGGCGAGGTACGGCCGGCCGAGCCCGGCCGCCACCGCCTGGTCGCCCAGGCTGACGAAGTCGGCCTTGGTGAGCTGGTTTGGCTTGCCGAAGATGAACAGCAGCGGCCGGTTGCCCAGGACCTTGACGTAGTCGGCGGTCTGGAAGTGCTGCACCAGCCGCGGCCAGAAGGCCACCCCACGTCCGTCGAGACGACCACCCTCCTCGACGAAGCAGTAGCGCAGCCCCTGCCGGACCGTGGACGCCTGATAGCGCCGCCGGGCGATCGTCAGGTTGCCCTCGTCGCCGTAGTCGACGAAGGCCCAGTAGTCGAGCCCGGCCTCGACGGCGAGGGCGATTTCGCGGTCGATGGTCTCTTGCTGGTCGCCATTCAGGCGCACCGCGTCGGGGCCCAGGATCTCGGCAAACCAGGGCAGCCGCCACTGGTACTTGCGCTGCCCGAGGGTCGACTCGACCTGGTCAACCGGCTGGCCCTCGCCATACCAGCAGTCCCAGCGGATGGCACCGACCAGCACCCGGCCCGCGTCGGCCGGCGCCACGCCGGCCTGCAACAGCGCAGTCAGCGCCAGGCAGGAACTCCACCCCATCGCCATTCTCCGCGCGCTGGCTTCACCGCCGCGGGGCGATCTCTTCTGTGGCTGGCAGCGGCAGCACCTGCTCCCGGCGCGGGCCGACGCAGACGTAGGCCACCGGGCCGCAGGTGGCCGCGAGCCGGGCGACGTAGGCGCGCGCGGCGGCCGGCAGGTCCGCCCAGTCGCGGCAGTCGGCCAGGCTGCTGCGCCAACCCGGCTGCATCTCGCAGACCGGTTGGCAGGCGGCCAGGTCGACCGCCTCCGCCGGCGGGGTGGTGAGCCGTTGGCCGTCCAAGTCGTAAGCCACCACCAGGGGAATCTCGGCCAGGTCGCTGAGCACATCGAGCCCGGTGACCGCCAGTCCGGTCACGCCGCAGCGCCGGGCGGTGTAGCCAGCCAGCACCAGATCCAGCCAGCCACAACGCCGCGGCCGGCCGGTCGAGGTTCCGAACTCCTGCCCCCGCTCGCGCAGCCGCGCCGCCGCGAGGTCGTCGGCCTGGCTCGGGAACGGCCCGGCGCCAACGCGCGAACCGTACGCCTTGAGCACGCCGATCACCCGGTCGACCCGCGCATCGCGCAGGCCACTGCCGACACCCAGCCCGAGCGGGGTGCAGGCGCTGGAGGTGACGTAGGGATAGGTCCCCAGGTCGACATCCAGCAGCGCCGAGTGGGCGCCTTCGAAGAGCACCGTCTGGCCGTCCGCCAGCGCGGTGTCGAGCCAACTGGCGGTGTCGGCGAGGTACGGCGCCAGCCGCGCCGCGCACGGCTCCAGCGCCGCCAGCACGGCCGCCACCTCGAACGGCTCAAAGGCGCTCCCCGACAGCGCTGCGAGCGTCGTCAGCAGGGCGTTTTGGAGCGTCACGATGGCCGCGATCTTCGGCGCCAGGCGGTCGAGGCGGCGCAGCTCACCGGCGCGGATGGCGGTCAGTCGGTGGGCCTTGGCCGCGTAGGTCGGCCCGATGCCGCGTCCGGTCGAGCCGATCACCGGCAGTCCGAGCCGGCCGGCGGCCGCTTCCAGGAGGCGCTCCTCGGCCTTCTGCCAGGGCATCACCAGGTGTGCCCGGTCGCTCACCAACAGGCGGCCCGTCAGGCTGATCCCACGCTCGGCGAGCTGGTCGATTTCGGCCAGCAGTTGCTGCGGATCGAGCGCCACACCGTGGGCCACGACGTTGGTGGTGCCCGGAGTGATCACCCCCGAGGGGAGCAGGTGCAGGGCGAAGCGGGACTCGCCGAGTCGGACGGTGTGGCCCGCGTTGGCGCCTCCGTTGAACCGCACGACGACGTTGGCGGTGGCCGCCAGGTGGTCGACCAGTTGGCCCTTGCCCTCGTCGCCAAACTGCAGGCCGACCACGCAAGTGTGGCGGACGGACTCGTCCATGGTGCTCTCCGTCACGACCCGGACCCGCGGGTCCGTGGCGGCCCGGCAGGCCGGTAGAGCACGGCCGGGCACTGGCTGCAAGCCGGAGCTTTGCCTTTTGCCGACCGGTCGTGACGTTGGGAGGTCGGTGATCCGCACCCTTGCGGGAGGCTCGCGGGCTGTCCGCTTAGGGCAGTGTAGCACCGCCGCGGACGCCTGCCAACTGCTCCCACGACCGCTCGCCGCGGGCCCCGGCAACCAGCGCTGCGCAGAGCCAAAGGTCGTGCACCGCGTGGACCAGCATCACCACCGGCAGGCTGCGGGTGACGACGTAGAGCCCGCCGAGCAGCACGCCCTCGACAAAGACCGGCAGCAGCAGCGGCCGGAGCCGCCGGTCGGGCTGGTCGTGGAGCCCGGCGAAGAGCAGCGCCGTGACCGCCACCGCGAGGCGCGGGGAGCCGGTCAGCCGCTGCAGGCTGAGCTGCAGGAGGCCCCGGAAGAACAGCTCCTCCGCCGCCGCCAGCAGCGCCACGGCCCAGCGGTCGGCGGCCGTGTGGCTGGCGTAGAGCTGCCCCAGCGCCGTCAGCCGCGCGGCGTGCGCCGGGCCGTCGCGTGCCAGGAGCTGGCGGTGGATGGCGCGCGTCAGCAGCAGCAGCAACGCCAGCCCGCCCAGCAGCGGCAGCAGCGCGAGTCGCCCACAGGGCCCGCGGAAGCCGACCGGGAGCGTCGCCAAGACCAACAGGTTGGCCGTCAGCAGCGCCGTCCACCAGCGTCGTTTCACGTGAAACAGCATCGCTCACCTCGGCTCCAGGCGCTCCAGTTCGGACGGCAGCCCCGGCCCCGGCTGGCGGCGGTAGCGCTGGTCCAGCCAGGCCGCCAGCTCGCCGCGACCGATCCGATGGGTGCCGGCGAGCATCTCGAAGTTGCCGAGCAGCCGCGCCGGGTAGGGGTCGCGCAGACCCTCGACGTAGAGCGGACCACCCGCGGCGGCCAGCGCCAGAGTCGGCGACAGCCAGCGTTCGAAGGCCGCACCCTCGAGCTCTTCTGGCGGCTGGTAGACCAGGTCGATCACCCCGACGTCGGGTCGCACCTGGTGCACCAGCCGCAGCGCCGAGTTGCCGCACAGCACCAGGCTGGCACGGCTCGGCAACTGCGCCGCAACCTGCCGCGCGACGACCCACTCGTGGCCCCAGCGGGGGTACAGCGGACTCGGCAGGCTGGTCGGCAGGTTGGTCGCCAGCAGCGCGACCAGAGAGGGCCAAAGCAGCCAGCGACCACTGCCGGCGGCCAGCCGCCAGGCCGCCGCCAGCAGCAGCAGGGGGTAGAGCGGCAGCCAGTACTGCGGATCGCTGCCGAGCCAGATCAGGTTGAACACGGCCTGCACCGCGAAGGCCCAGGTGAGGATACCGCCGGCCGCGGTGCGCCGGCGCGGCCACCAGCCGGCGAGCGTCCACCAGCTCAAGGCGGCAGCGGTCAGGCCGTTGCGCAGCAGCGTCAGCCAGGCGGTCGGATCGACCAGCACCGGTTCCCCGCGCAACACCGCCTTGACGGCGGTCTCGCCAGCGCTGACCGGCCAGACCAGGCGGCCCAGACCGATCAAAGCGCGCAGCGCGCCGAGCACCCCACGCGCGGCGGCGAGGCCCTTGGAGTCTTCGTGGTGCAGCACCCACGACACGAACGCCGCCGGCGCCAGGACCGCCTCGCGCCAGGCCGCCAGCAGGTAGCAGGCACTCAGCAGAACGACCGTCGTGGCGCCGAAGGCCAGCGCCGCCCGCCGCCCGCCACGGGCCGCGGCCACCAGCAGGGCCGGCAGCAGCACCACCAGATTCAGCGCCAGCAAGACCCCGCCGGCCGCGCAGACCGCCGCCAGCGCAGCGCTGCGCGCGCCTGGCCGGCCGCCCTCGCGCGGCCACAGCAGCCACAGCGCCGCCAGCTCCAGCGGCAGTGGGGTGATCCCGGTCTCGACCGTCCGCGCGTGCGCCCAGGGGTTGGCCGACAGCACGAACACCGCGACCAGCGCGCCAGCGCTGCGGGCGGAGAGGCCGGCAAGCTGCGCCAGCCGCCACAGCAGCCCGGCGCTGAGCCCGCCGCAGAGCGCGTTGCAGAGCTGCGGCGGGACCTGCTCCGGGCCCTGCCACCCGAGCATCTGCCAGCCCTGCAGCCAGAGCCGCAGCCACGGCGTTTGGAACAGGTGGTAGGCCCGCAGCCCGCTGCCGCTGCCCAGCAGCAGCCCGGTCTCCTTCAGACCATCGCCATCGGCCGCGACGTAGCAGGACGTCAGCGCATACCAGAGGGTGACCAGTCCGACGATCCGCCAGGCCACGACGGCCGGGGCCGGGCCAGGTGCGGCCGGATCGCCGGGGGCTGTTTCACGTGAAACAGAAGCGCTCACGGCCCCGCCACCTTCTGCTTCGCATCGTCGGCCGCCGGGCCGCTGAGTCCGGCGTCGAGCGCCTGTTGGTAACCCTCCTTGGCCTCGGCGCGCCGCTGCAGCTCCCACAGCGCGTCGGCCCGACGGTACAGCGCCATCGCCAGGTTGTAGCTGCGGAACTCGCCAGCGGGGAGCACCCGGACCGCGGTCAGCAACTCCTCGGCCTCGGCCAACGAGCGCTCCCAAGCCTCCAACACGTAACTGGTGAGGCTCATCCGGAAGAGCGCCAGGCAGGTGAACTGCCGCACCTCGGCGCCCGCCCCGGCGGCGGCCAACAGCTTGCGGCTGGCGGCGAACTGCTCCCAGGCCGCGGCGTACTGCTTCTCCTGGTACAGCCGCAGCCCCTCAGCATAGGCCCGCCGCGAATCGTTCAGCGGGGTCGCCGCCGGCCCGTCGGGAGCCTCGACCTCCGGCAGGTCCCAGATGGTCACCTCACCGGCGGCGGTGACCGCGGCCAACTGGCGGCCCGCCGGGTCGAAGGTCACCGCCGCCGCCGTGACCGCCGGTTGCAACGCCACGATCTCCTGCTCGCGCCGCCAGAGCACCGCCGTCTGGCCGGCCAGGGCGAGGTCGCCGTGGACCGACCAGGCCGCGGCGCGGGCCGCCGGCAGCTCTTGCTCGACACACTGCGCGCCAACTTCAAGCAGTCTGGTGGCGGTGGGCTGCAGCAGCACCAGCGCCGGGGTGATCGGCGAGACGACCACCTCGTCGGCGGTCGCCGCGTGGCTGCCGACCAGCGTGCGGTCGGCGGCGTCGAAGAGCGTGACCGTGTCGGCGGTCAGCGTCGCCAGGCCGTCGCCACCCGCGAACAGCCGCTGCGCCCCGGCGCTGCCGGCGAGGTGCGCCAAATCGCCGGCGACCGGCGAGCCGATGAACAGGTTGCCCTCACGGGGCAGCACGGCGACCCGTTGGTGGCGACCGGCGAAGCACGCGTCGCGCACGCCGCCGGGCGCACCGATCTTCAGGAAGGGCGTCAGGTCCGGCAGGCTCAACGCCACGGCGCCCTGCGGGGTGACCGTCAGACAGCTCCAGCCGTCGGGCGAGAGGGCCACCCGTTGCAGCTCGCCGGGCGCCTGCGGCAGACGCAGGGCCAGCTTGCTCGGGAGATCGTCCAGCCAGCCGCCCCGGGCATCGCGCGAGAGCAGCAGCGGGGGCCGCCAGCACACTTCGCCGCGGACCGGGTGACCAAGCTGCCAGCGCCCGAAGACGCCGAGCGGCTGCCCGGCCGGGGTTGGCAAGACCTGCAACTCGCCCGCCGGCTGCGGCGGCCGCGCCACCGACAGCAGGTAGCCGCCGCTGCTGGGCGGGTCGGTCGCCACCACCAACAGGTAGCGCCCGGCCACGAAGTGCTGCGCCAGCGGGCGGGCCGGCCCGACCAGGCCAACCGTGCGCGGCTGGCCGGCCGCGTCGACCTGCTCCAGCGCCTTGACCACCACGCCGTGCCGCCCGGCGGTCTGCAAGCTGATCCGCAGCGGCTCCGGCGCCGCCAGCTCGAGGCTGTAGAAGTCGGCCTGCACGGCTTGCCGCGTGCCATCGGGACCGGGCCGCTGGCTAACCGTGGCCCGCGGTCGGTAGACCGCCTGGCCCGGCGCGATGGGCGTGGCGGTGTCGGCCAGCAGCAACAGCCAGAGCAGCGGCATCATCCGCGGACTCCCAACAACGCGTCGGCCATCTCGCGGCGGGTCTGGTTCCAGACCACCGGGTCCTCGGCCCAGGTCCCGCGGCCGGTCGAGAGCTTCGTGGCACACTCGTCGGCAAACTGCCCGCGGCCCTTTTGGCGCAGCAGCCAGAGGTACTCATAGTCTTGCGCGCCGCGCCGGAAGCCCTTCAGCCGCAGGCTGGCGACCGGCCTGGCGATCCCCACCGGCTCGCCCGGGTACATCCAGACGCCGTCGCCGTTCAGCCGCAGCGCCATCTCAGCGGGGTACGGCTTGCCGTCGCGGATCCGCCTGGTCTCGTCGAAGGTCAGCGGGTCGGCGTAGAGGTCGGTCGGCGTCTGCACGCGATAGTGCGCCTGCCGCCAGTAGAGCACATCCCAGTAGTACCAGCCATCGAGCCGGTAGCGCCAGGCGCACGGCCCCCAGGCGCGCACGCCGAGCAGCGCCTGGTCGATCAGCGGACCGCCCGCGAGCCCCTCGTTGTAGACCCAGACCCGCCCGCCGCGCTGGCGCACCAGGGCCATGTCGGCGTCGCTCGACTGGCCCGAACAGAAGATATCGACCGCGCTCAGCAACGTCCCGAACTCCGGGCGCTCGGGCTGCACCTGCTCGGTCACCATGGTCGGCACCCGCTGCCCGATGGCGGCGTCGACCCAGCCCCCAAGGCGCCGGATCTCCGCGTAATGCTCGGCGGTGCTGGGCTCGTCCCAGAGCCCGAAGAAGATCCGGTCGAGCACGCCCTGGCGGCCGAAGAAGTCGACCACGCTGCGGCAGGCCGCGGCAATGCCCTCCTGGTCCGCGTCGTGCTGCAGCCCGATGTTCCAACTGGTCGCCCCAGCGCCGCGGCAGGGGCCGCTGGTGAAGGCCTTGCCGGACAGGTAGCCACCGTACCGGGCCCACCACCTGGTCCAGTTGAAGCCGCCGTCGCCAATCTGCGGCTCGGTCCCGAGGGTCGCGCGGTGGTCGTGGGCCATCTGGTGGAAGGCGTCCTCCAGCCCGGCCAACTCAGCGTCGTTGGTGGTCTTGTAGTACTCCCGCAGCCGTTCCGGGCCGTAATAGAAGTAGCTGCGCAGATGCGTCTCGCGCGGCATCGTCAGCGGCAGGACCTCCAGTCGCAGGTCCCAACTGGTGTCGATCCCGCCGCCGGCGACGCGCACCTGGCTGGTGTACTCACCGACCTTGGCCGCCGCCGGGATGGTCAGGTCGCACCACACCAACGCCAGCTCGCCGGCCTGCGCTTCGAGGGTTTCACCGGCCCGCAGCGGCAGCAGTTGCTCGGGGTACCAGCCGACGCCCAGCCGGCCCGGTGCCGGTTTGTCCTGCTCCAACTGGCTGGGCACCGTGACGTTCAGGAAGTGCGCCCGGAACAGCCGCAAGCTGTCAGCCGGCAGCTTCGCGGCGGCACCGCTCGGCGGGTCGATCTTGACGGTCAGGTCGCTCGCCGCCTGGGCGGGCCGGATCGCCACCTGAAACGCCAGCACCTCGTTGCGCATCCCGAAGAGCTTGATGGTCTGCCCATCCCAGATCGCCGAACTGGCTTCGGGGGCGGCGTCGCGCCGTAGCTTGACGCTGTCGTCAACCACCCACAGCCCGGCCGCCGCGGTCGCCGGGGCGTCGCGACCAGCGCTCTGGCGGGTGCCCTGGAAGACGAACCAGCCACCTGCGCCGAGCAGCAACAAGACCAGGATCACCCGCAACTTGCGGAGCATCGGGTTGCGCGTCACAGGGCACCTCCGCCGCGTTCATTCGCCGGTTGCTCGCGGCTCCTGCGACCAGGGCTGCAACCGGCCGGCGCGCCAGGTCAGCACCCGGCAGGCGGGCCGATCGGCCAGCCCCAGCGCCGCCGCCGGCTCGACAATGTGCAGCGTCACGTCAGGCCGCGCCGCCAGCACCTTCACCCCGGTCTGGCCGTGGACCAGCAGGTCGAAGTCGTGCAGTACGTAGACCGAGTAGCGCGACCGCGCGGCCAGCGGCTGCACCAGCACCAGGCGGCCATCTGGCGGCAAGGCCCGCATCACCGGCACCACCTCCGCCAGCAGCGCCGCAGCGGCACGTCCGTTGGCGGTCATCAGCCGCTGCTTCTGCCAACTGGCGCCCAGTTGCCCCAGCCACAACAACGCCAGCAGCCCGCCGGCCAGCCGGCCGCGCCGACCCGCCAAACAGGCCACCCAGCCGCCGCCGAGCAGCAGCGCGATCAGCGGCAGGGCATTGTAGACATGCAGCTCGCTGACGTGGTTCAGCAGCAGCATCGGCAGCATCTGCGTGGTCGCCAACAGCAGCAGCAGGCCGCCCAGCCGGGGCTGGCGCCGCCAGCCGACGACCGCCCCACCCGCCGTCAGCAGCGCCCCGCCCCCGCCCAGCAGCAGCCACGGCCACTCGCGGGCGGCGACGGCCGGCAGCAGCTTGACCGTCGACACCGGACTCAGCACGACGCCCCACAACTGCACGGCGTTGCGCAGGACGTTCGGGCCGCAGGCCAGGTCGTAACCGGTGCTGCCCAAGCCCGGCACAAGCTGCGAGACGCGGGCCCGCACCGCCAGATAGGTGGTGGTGACCGCCGCCGCGGCCACCCAGAGCAGCAGCCCGCGCCGCCGCTGGCGGTGGTGCAGGATCGCCAGCAGCAGCAGGCCCGCCAGGGCGCCGGTGCCGCTCTCTTTGCTCCACAGCGCCAGGGCGTAGCAGGCCAGGCTGGCGGCCAGCCGACCGCGCCGCCCGTCGCGCAAGCCGTGGTGCGCCAGCAGCAGGGCGCCGCAGCCGGCCAGGCCGCTGGCGACCTGCGAGACCGTGTCGTTGCTGCACAGCGCGATCGGCAGCGCCTGGCTGACCAGCAGCCAGCCCGCCGCCAGCCACTGCCCCCGGCGACCTAGGCCCAGCTCGCCGGCCAGCTCCCAGACCGCCCAGACCAGCCCGCCGTGGAGCAGCGCCAGCAGCAGATGCAGCGGCCAGGTCGCCGCACCACAGGTGGCCTGCAAGGTCAGCAGCACCAGGGCCTCCAGCGGGCGGTACCAGAGATGGTGCGGATGCGGCGAGGTGAAGTGGAACCACGGCCGGTGGGCCGGATCGGGCAGCAGGAAGCCGAGGTCGTCACCGTAGCGCAGCACCCCCAGGCCCGGCGTCAGGATCACCAGCGCTGCCCCCAGGCAGGTCGCCAACTGCCGCTGTCGCGGGCTCACGGGCCGGCCTCCAAGGCCTGCTGGCGCAGCAGTTGCTCGACCGCCACGGTCAGGCCGACGAGCAGGTAGAGCCAGACCTGGTAGGCCTGCGAGAGGAACATCGCGCAGGCCAGCCAGCCCGCCAGTGAGCGCCCTAACGCCAACGACAGCCCCTGTTGCAGCCTCGTCACCGGCAGGCCCGCGCGCAGCCCCTGGCGCACCCGGCAGTGGGCCTGGTAGAGGCGCCGCAGCAGCAGCAGGAAGAACAGCAGCCCCGGCAGCCCCAACTCGCCAGCGACCTGCACCACGCTGTTGTGAGCGGTCATGTAGCGCTGGTCCATCCAGGGCGGGCCGTAGGCGTCGGTGAAGCTCGCGAACTGGTACATCGCGACGCCCGTCAGCGGCCGGTCGAGCAGCATCCGCCAACCGGCCACCCAGGCCCCGCGGCGGTTGTAGACGTTGCCATCGCTGCTCAACGAGTCAAAGGTCTGCCCGCGGACCGCCAGCATCGCCGACAGCGCCATCACGCAGGCCCAGCCGGCCAGCAGGCTGTAGGCCCGCCGGCTGCGCGGCGCGGCGATCCGCTCGTAGCCCTCCAGGAACAGCACCAGCAGCAGCCCGACCATGCCGCCGCGACTCTTGGTGACCAGGATGCCGGCCAGCAACAGGCCAATCCCGAGCACCGCCGCCCAGCGCCGCCAGAAGCCGCGCTCGCCAAGCCACAAGGCCACCGCCACCGGCAGCGCGATCACCAGGGTCAGCGCCAGGTCGTTGGGGTCGGCGATCACCCCCACCCCGGCCGCCCGCCCGGCGGTCGCCTCACCGGCCTGGTAGCCCAGAATCGCCTGCAACGCGTTGAAGGCGCTGCACCACAGCAGCAGCCAGCAGAACGTCCGCAGGCGTTGCGGGCTGCGCACCAGGTTGGCAACCAGCACGGCCAGGATCACCTGCTTGCCGAACTCGATCCCGACATCGAGCGAGGAGCGCACCGAGGCCGGCACCCACGACCAGATGCCCGCCAGCAACAGGCCCCCCAGGCACGGCAGCAGCGGATGCCGGACCAGCGGCGGCTTCTTGCGAATCAGGTACTGCGCCAGCCAGACGAAGCTGGTCAGAAACGCCAGCAGCAGCGTCAGGCGCAGTTGTTGGAGCACCACGAACCGGTCGCCCGGCCGGAGGTAGATGCTGGCCACGTAGAGGTACAACCCGACCTGCGGCGAGACCAGCACCATCGCCAGAGCCAGCAGCGCGCCGACCACCGCCAGGGCGTAGGTCAGGGAGAGATCGCTGGCCGCGAGGTAGAGACAGAGGCTGCCGAGACTCAGCGCCAGGCAGCCGACGCCGCCGAGCAGCAGCGCCTCCTGCCGCGACCTCATCGCCCGGCCCGCGGCAGCACGCAGAGCACCGGCGCGTCGAGGAAGCGGCGCAGGTCTTCGGGACTGCGTACGCTATGGTCGAGGTACTCGGCCAGCAGCACGAAGCTGATGCCCAGGAAGATTCCGGCCAGGAAGCCCAGCACCAGGAACTTCTTGCGGTTCGGCCGCACCGGCTGCAGCGCCAGGCCGCCCGCCCGCCGGACATCGAAGCGCCCGCTGTTGCGGCCCTCCTCGAAGTTCTGGTTCAGCTCCAGGCTCTGCTTCCGCGCCAACAGGCTGTCGTAGGTGTTCTTGAGCGCCGCGCGGTCGTCGCTGATCCGGCGCAACTGCTCCTCGAACTGCGGCAACTGCCCGGCCACCCGCCGCAGGCGATCGTTGCGCTGCACCAGTTGGTCGCGCTGCGCCTTGGCGAACTGCAACTGCGCCTCGGCGGTCAGGGCGTCCTTCTTGATGGTCTCGAAGGCCGGGTTGGCGACGTCGCTGCGGTCGCTGGCACGGCGCGCCCGGACCTCGGCCAGGCGGCCGCGCAGGTCGGCCAGTTGCCCGGTCAGCGCTTCCACCTCGGGGTGCTGCGGCGTGTAGCGCAGTTGCGCCGCCGAGAGCTTGGCCTGTGTCTCGGCCAGCAGCTTCTCCAACTCGCCCTCGGCGCTGCCGCCACCACCAGCCGCGCGCACCGCCAAGGTCGTCGGCGTGCCGGCGAGCTGCGCCCGCAGGTAGCGCGACTGCGCCTCCAGCGAGCTGACCTCAAGCTGCAGCTTCTGAATCTCGTTGTCGCCGTCGGCCAGCCGCTCGGCGACAAACTTGCTGAGCCCGGTCGCCGCCGAAAGCGGTGCCAGGTCGCCCAACTCGCGGCCCAGGCGGTCTTTGACCCGCCGATCGTCCTCGTCCAGCGTCACCAGCCGCTTGCGGTAAGACTGCAACTGGTCGTCGACAAACTCCAGGCTGACCGCCAGCGAGGTCGCTACCAGCCGCGTCCCCTTGCGCTGGAACTCGTCGGCAAACGCGTTGACGACCTCCACCGCGTAGCGCTCGGGAGAACCCTCGTAGACGATGTCGACAATCAGGTCGCGCTGTTCCTCGCGGCGGCGGATGTCGAGATGGTCGCGGAAGTCGCCCAGCGCGGCCTCGACGGTGGTGCCCTGCGGCGCCAGCCGTTTCAGCTTCTCGTAGATCTCCTTCTGGTCCGACGGCTGGCCGAGCGCCTGGATCACCCCGCCGAGCTGCTGCGTGAGCTGCGACTCGACGGCCAGACCCTTCACCGGGTCCTGCTCCGGCCGCACCACGATCTGCGCCTGGGCGCGGTAGACGTTAGGGATCAGGTAGCTCCCCAGGCCCAGGATGCCGGTCAACAGGACGACCGGGATCAGCAGCAGCCAGATCCGCCGCCGCAGGACGCGCCAGTAGAGCTCGACATCAAAGGTCGGGTCAGCCTTCATGGCGCTGGAACTCACCTCGCGGGTCGTTGACCACCACTCCCAACAACGGCGCCCGCGCCCGCTGCAACAGCCGCCCCGCCCGGGCCAGCAACTCACCTTGGGTGGTGCCGGCCAGCACCACCAGCACCACCGCCTGGACGCTGTGGCAGAAGACCAGCGCCTCCTGCGCCTCGAGCAGCGCCGCCGTGTCGAAGATCACCGTGGCGTAGGTCTCCCGCGCCTCGGCCAGGAACCGCTGCAGGCGGTCGTGGCTGACCTGCTCGCCAACCGTCAGGGCCGTGTCGCCGACCAGCAGGACGTCCTGGTTCTCGCGCAGGGTCGGCTGCACCACCGCGGCCAGCGTTGCCTGCCCGGCCAGCACCTCACCCAGCCCGGGGCCTGGCGGCAGATCGTACTGCGCCGCCAGCGCCGGCCGCTGGCGGTCGGCTTCGACCAGTAGCACCCGGCCCGAGAGGTTATCGGCCAGCAACTCGGCGAGGTATAGCGCCACCCGCGTGCGGCCCTCGCGGCCCTCGGCGCTGGCGACCGCCAGGCTGCGGCAGACGCCGGTCTGCAGGTGCGGCGCGAGGGCGTGGTACAGCTCGGTCAGCTCAGAGTCGAGCCGCGCGCTGCTGAGGGCATCACCGCCAGTGGCGGCGCCGGTCAACCATTTGACGATGCTCATCGGATCAGGAAGGAGACGAACGGGAAGATCCGCAGGAGGTCCTCCCACAAGGGGCGGGCGTCCCGCTTGTAAGCAATCACCAGCACGTCGCCATCGCGAATCAGTGGCGACGGTACGCCAGTCTTGGTGTAAGTGGTCAGGTCGAGTTCCTCCACGCTGCCGTCAGGATGCACCAGCCGGCCGCGACTCGGGTCGGCGTTTGGCACCAGCCCACCCGCGGCGCCAATCGTGTCGATCACGGTCTGACCGTCTTCGACCGTCTGCCGCCCCTGCCGGGCCACGGCCCCGAGCACCAGCACCCCGCGACCCGGCCGGCCGAGTTCGTCGACACTCACCAGGTCGCCCGGCCGGACCTCCGGAATCCCCGGCCCGCTGCCGGCCTGCAGCGCCTTCAGGTCGCACAGCTCCACCTCCAGCTTGCCCGCGGCGGGGCGGATGATCCGGACCTGCTCGCGGTCCGCGCTCGGCAGCACGCCGCCGGCCTGCGCCAAGACGTACAGCAGCGACGCGCGCTTGCCGGGCAAGGTCACGCTGCCCGGCCGGTTGACCGCGCCGAGCACGAAGGCCACCTGCGCGTCGACCGTGCCGGCGGTCACCGAGACGACATCCCCGGCCCGCACCTCCGGCAGGGGCGGCGCCTGCTCGGGACGGTAGAGGTACTGCTCCAGGTTGACCGCGGTGCGCTCCGGCCCCGCCGCGCCCAGGCGGGTCAGAATCACTCGCGACAGATCCGCCGTCGCGCTCGGCCCGCCGGCTGCGACAATCGCGTCGACCACCGACGCCTTGCTGGCGACCTCGACCGGCCCCGGTTTGGCGACGTCGCCGACCACCGTCAGGCGGTTCGGGTCGACCGTCACGACGTCGCCGTCGTGCAGCGTCGGCAGCTCGCCGCCCTGGCCATCTTGCCAGGCCTGCAGGTCGAAACTGCTGCCCCGGCCGCCCGCCGCCGGCGTGATCCGCACCGCCCGCAGGTTGGCCGTGGCGCCCGCGCCGCCGGCCTGCGCCAGCAGGTGCAACAGCGGGCGCTGTTCCATCAGTGGGTAGGCCCCGGGCTTGGTGACGGCGCCGAAAATGTAGACCATCGCGGCCGGCGACTGCACCGGCTGGCTGCCCTTCGGCACGAAGATCACGTCGCCGCTCTGCAACGCTGGCAGCGGCGTCGCGTCGCCCGCCAGGTAGGCCTCCAGGTCGACCTCCCGCCGCAGCAGCTCCGCGCCAGCGGTGCGCATCAGGCGGATGTGGCGGGTGTCGCCGTTCGGCAGCGCCCCGCCGGCCGCCGTCAGCGCCGCCTGCAGGTCGGCGTCGGCCGAGAGCTGCACCGGCCCCGGTTGGGCCACGGCTCCCAGCACCTTCACCATGCGCGTCGGCGCCACGCGGCTGGGGACGCTGATCACATCGCCCGGCTGCACCGCCGGCAAGCTGCCGCCCTGCTCCAACCAGGCCTGCAGATCGACCTCCCGCGCGGCGCCCTGGCCGCCCGGCACGATCCGCAGCCGACTGAGGTCGGCCGTCTCGGCCCAGCCGCCGGCCGCCGTCAGCACGGCCAGCAGGCTGCCACCCTCGCGCAGCGGGACCTCCCCGGGCTGGCCCACCGCCCCCAGCACCTGGACCCGGCCCCAGCCGCTCTCGGCGGTGATCTCGGCAGCGGTCAACGGTCGCTGCACGGCGCCGTCGGTCTCCACCCGCGGCACGAAGATCTCGTCGCCGTTGCGCACCGCCGGCAGCTCGCCGCGGCGCTCCAGGTAGAGTTTCAGGTCGACCGGCAGCTCTTCAATCCAATCGGCGTGCTTCCGCCGGATCACCACGCGGTCAAGCACCGCGCCCAGCAGCGGCCCGCCCGCCGCCGCCACAATCTCCTGGACGTTGCTGTCCTTCGGCACCTCTTTGAGGCCCGGCTCGCCGACCTGGCCGACCACTCGCACCAGCATCCGGCGCGCCGCCACCCGCACGCTGATCTGCTGGGGATGCCGCAGGAAGGCGGCCAGTTGGGTGGTCAGCTTCTGTTCCAGCTCGCCCGGCGTCAGCCCCCGCACCGGCACGTCGCCGAGCAGGTCGACCACGATGGTGCCCGCCTGGGTGACGGGGTAGAGCCGCGTGAACTCCGGGTAGCGCGGGACCACCACGTCGAGGAGATCCCCGCCGTCGATCCGGTAGTGCCGGTCATCTGCGGCCAGTGCGCCGCTGCCCAGCAGCAGCAACAGCAACCACCAGCCAGACCACAGTCGAGCCGCGCTGTTCACCTCGGGCCGTGCTCCCTGACCGTTAGAGCCTCCCGGCGACGGGGCGTTCTGCAGCACTTCGCGCGGCGGCCCAATCGGCGGCTGGTCAGCACGAAAGCCACCGCCGCCAGCCCGCCCAGCAGCGCCGCCGGCCACAGCGAGCTGCCGACCTGCCGCCCGCTCGGCTGCGGCGCCACCGCCACGCGGTCGGTTGGCTGGCGCGGCGGGATCGCCGGCCAGTCCAGACTCTCGGGCAGCTCCCAGAGCCAGCTCGGGACGGTCAGCTCGGGTGCCGTGGTGTCCGGGTCGGTCACCTGCCGCGGCCAGATCACGCGGACCGCGGCGGCCCCGCGCGCCCGCTCGGTGGAGACCAACTGCAGGCTCCGCGGAGCGACGAAGCTGAGCCGCGCCAAGACCGGCCAGTCCGCCGCCGGCTGGACGGTTGCCCGAATCACCACCGGCCGGCCCCGCGGCACCGGCCCGGGCAGCGGCACGCGCAGCACAATCGGTTCGCGACACTCGGTGTAGGCAGCGTAGCCCGGAAAGACCATCGCGTCGGGCACCAGCCGCCGCGGCTGCCGGTCGATGGTCACCTCGACGGCCGCGGCCAGCTCGGCAGCCCACTGCCGCTGCGCCGTGGGCGACAGCTCGAAGACCCCGCGTGGGTCGTGCCGCCGCCAAGCCTCCGCGGCGACCATCCCGCCGTGGAGGATGTAGAGGTCGCAGCGCAGCCCGCCGGTCTGCACGAAGCCCTGCACTTCGTACCGCACGAAGCGCTCATCGATCGGGTGGGCCGGCAGCGCAGCGCAGCAGAGCAGCGAAAAAAAGAGGTGCCGCAGACGCCGGAGCGTGCGACACCTAACCTCATCGAGCTGTCCGTCAAAGTACATATTACCAGTCCGCTGGCCGGCGTCATGTGGAGTTTCGATGACTCCAAGGTAACGCGAAGCCCAACCGCCTTCGCGCGGCCGGCGGCGCTTTCCTGCCGGCCGCGGCCGGATCGCTGAAACTCGGCTCGCCGGCGGCCTGTAGGCTCGCAGTATGGTGGCGCTCAGCATGGTCGAGAGTGACGACGCCCTGGTGGCGCGCGCGCAACGCGGGGACCGCACCGCGTTCGACGACCTCGTCGCGCGCTACCAGGGCGCCGTCGGGCAGGTCGCGCTGCGCTACTGCGGCGACCGCGAAGAGGCGCGTGAGCTGGCCCAGGAGGCCTTCGTGCGGGCCTGGCTGAAGCTGCACACCTTCCAGCTCGGCCGCCCGCTGCGGCCGTGGCTGCTGAAGGTCACCGCGGGGGTCTGCCTGAACTGGGCCGGCCGCCCGCGGCTGTCGACCCGCTCACTGCAGAGCGCCCACGAGTCGGAGCCGGAGCTCGACCCGGCCGCCCCGGCAAGCGGCGAGCCGGCCCGCCTGGTCGAGGCCGCGGCGCTGCACCAGGCCGTGAAGGCGGCCCTGCTGGAACTGCCGCCGGCCTACCGTACGGTGATGCTGCTGCGGCATGTCGAGGGTCTCGAGTACCAGGACATCGCGGCCGCCACCGGGCAGCCGTTGGGCACCGTCAAGACGCACCTCCACCGGGCCCGCGGGCAGTTGCGGGAGCGGCTGCGGGAGTACCTGCCGGACTGGCTGGGAGAGACGCTGTGAGCTGTCGAGCGTGCCGCGAGCGGCTGGCCGAGCACTGGGACGAAGCGCTGCCGGACGTCGGCGCACATCTCGCGGAGTGCGCCGCCTGCCGGGCCGAATGGGGCCGACTGTGCGCCGCCCTGGAGCTGCTGGCAGCTCCCCTGGAGGCCGATCTGGGCGACCTGCGGCCGGGCCTCTGGGCGGCGGTGGCCGCCGCCGAAGCGCGCCCGGCCCGTCGCGAGATGTGGTTGGGCCTGTTGGCGACCGCGAGCTGGGCCATGGCGGCCGGGCTGCTGCTGCGGCTCTGGCTGGGCGCCTTGGGGTGGCAGCCGGCCTGGCCGGTCGCTGGCCTGGGGCCGCTGACCAGCCTGGAGTTCTGGCAGGCCCTGCCGGCGGCGGCGCTGGGGGTCTGGCAGGACTGGGTCGCCCGGGCCGTCGACTGGTCGCTCCTGGCCGAGGCCCAGACGGGCTTCAGTTTCGGCCACGCGCCGGCCTGGTGGCTGGTTCTGACGGCGATCGCTGCGGCGATCGGCGAGTGGCAGATGCGGCGCACCGCGCGCGGTGAGCCGGTGATGGCGGGAGGCTACTGATGCGTTACCTGATGCTGCTCTGTGCGACCTGCCTGGTCGCCGCGACGTGGCCCTTGCCGGCCCAGGAGCAGGGCCCCGACCGCGCGGCCGGCAAGGCGGCCGAGGCGCCCCCACCGGCCGGGCGAGAGGCCGGCAAGCGCCCCGACCGACCAGCCCGGGAGCCCGCCAACCGACCCGGTGACCGGCTGCCCGAGCCGCTCCGCAAGCTGATCGAGCTGGCATCGCTGCTGGGCATCGTGATTGCCCTGCCGTTTGCCCTGGCGAGCCTGCTGGCGCTGCGCTGGGCGGTTTCGCTGGTGGTCGCTGCGACCTGGCCCGACCGCACCCGCCGCGGCGCCGCCTGGCTATTGCGACGCCCCTGGCTGTGCGTCGGCTGGGGCGCCCTGCTCGGACTCTGCGGCCTGGCGCTGCTGCATGTCGTCGGCCAGCTCGGGCCGGGTGGCCAACTGCCGGCCATCCTGCTGGCCGGCGGGCTGGTACTGGCCGGGGCGATCGGCTCGACCAGCCTCTGCGAAGCACTCGGTGAGCGGCTGGTCGAACTCCGGGGCGAACTGAGCGCTGACCGCTACCGCCGCCTGACGCTCGGCTCCTGGCTGCTGATGCCGCTGCTGATCAGCCCGTTGGGCTGGATCCTGGCGCCCTTCCTGATCACCGCCAGCCTGGGCGCCTGGCGCCTCGGCGGCAGCGCCCCGCTGGGCGAGGGCGGCGTCTAACCCAGCGCCGCGGCGGCCCAGTCGACCGCCCGCTGAAAGTACCGGCCGACGGTGCTGGGGTCGTGCGCATCGGATCCCAGCACCAGCGGCACGCGCAGCTCGACCGCGCGGCGCAACAGCGTCGGGGTCAGGTAGACCTCGCCACAGGCGTCTTTGTCCCAGCCAGCGGTGTTGAGGTCCAGCTCGAGCCCCTCGGCGGCCACCAGCTCGACCACCGCGACGGCGGCCGCTTCGATGCGCGCCGGGTCGCGCGGCGGCAGGTCGCGGCAGAACTTCGACGGCAGCGTCAGGTGGCCCACTCGCCGCGGCCGCAGGTCGCGGCCGCGCCAGGTCCAGGACGCCGTGAGGGCGCTGCGCAGCGCCGCGTAATAGCGCAGGTAGAGCGCGTCGATCGGCTCGCCCGCCCGCAGCAGCGCCCGTTGCAGCGCGGGCGTCGCGTCGACCAGGCCGTCGTCCAGAAAGTGCAGGCTGAGCAGGGTCGCCGCCGGGTCGAGCCGCTCGTGGACGGTCGCCAGCAGGCTCAACACCGCGCCGTGCCAGCCGCCCTGCGCCGCGCCGAGGTAGTCGACCTCGAGGCCCACCAGCACCTCCAGCCGCCCGGCATACTCCGCCCGCAGGGCCTCCACCTCGGCCACATACGGCAGCAACGTGGCGGGGTGATTGGCGCACTCCAGGGGACCCATCGGGTCGTGCAGCCCGAGTGGCAGCGGCATGTGCTCGGTCACGGCGTAACGCCGCAGCCCGGCCGTCAGGGCAGCCTCCAGGTAGTCGCGCAACGGTTCGTCGCTGCCGTGGGGGCACCACGGGGTATGGCTGTGCCCGTCGAAGGTGGGGTCGAGGATCATGTCGTGCGCAGCACGATGTAGGCCGCCAGGGCCTCGAGCGCCTGCCGCGCCTCGTTGTCGGGAAAGTCGGCCAAGAGCTCGGCGGCCGCGCTGCTCAGGCCGCGGGCGTACTCGGCGGCATGCTGCAGCGCGCCGGCCCGGTCGAGCAGCGCCCGGATGCGCTGAATGTCGGCCACCTCCAAGTCGCCCCGGCAGATCAGCGGCAGCAGCTCCTCTTTGGCCGCGGCGTTGCCGTTGTGCAGCACATGCAGCAAGGGCAATGTCAGGCGGCCGCAGCGCAAGTCGTTGCCGACCGGCTTGCCGATGCGCTCCTCGTCGCCGGTCAGGTCCAGCAGGTCGTCGGCAATCTGGAAGGCCAGGCCGACCTTGAAGCCGTAGTCACGCAAGGCCGCAATCTGCGCGCTGCTGCCCCCACCGACCATCGCCCCCAGCTCGCAGGCGAGGGCCATCAGGCTGGCGGTCTTGTCGCCGATCATCTGGAAGTAGTGCGGCTCGGTGACCTCCAGGCTACCCTCGTTGAACATCTGCGCCAGCTCACCCTCGACCATCTGCACGACGGTTTCGCTGAGTCGCCGGACCAGCGCCACGTCGCCGCATCGGCTGAGGATGGGATAGGCCAGGGAGTGTACGAAGTCGGCCACCAGCACCGCGGTCTTGTTGCCCCAGACGCGGTTGGCGGTCAGCCGGGCGCGGCGTCGCACGCTGTCGTCGACCACGTCATCGTGAATCAGGCTGGCCAGGTGAATCAGCTCGACCGCCACGGCGACGTCGAACGCCGCCTCGTCGCAGCGCCCGCAGAGCTGCGCCGCGAGCAGCGCCAAGGCGGGACGGACGCGTTTGCCGCCGGCGTGGACGGTGTGCAGGAAGACCTCCGGCACCACCGGCACGTTGGCATGAACCGCTTGCCGTAGCCGCGTCTCGACCTGCCGCAGATCGGCATGGATCTGCGGGAAGAGCGCCTCGGCGTCGCCGTTGGTGCCCTGCGGCCGGGCTCCGATCACGGCTTGCGCCCGCGGTGGACTGTTGCCAGCCCGCACGTCAACGATTGCCACGACACACTCTCCAAGCCGGCCGCGGCGAACGTCGCGGCGATCTGCTCGGGCGGCGGGAAGGCCTGGATCGACTCCGGCAGATAACGGTACGCCTCCCGACGACCGGAGATCCAGCCGCCCACGGTGGGCATCAGGGCGTTCTGGTAGAAGCGGTACCCGGCCCCGAGCAGCGCGCCCCGCGGACGGGTCAGGTCGAGGTTGACGACCCACCCGCCAGACCGCGTGACGCGCGCCATTTCACGCAGACAGCGCTCGCGGTCGGGCACGTTGCGCAGGGCGAAGCCCATCGTCACGGCATCGAAGCTGCCATCGGCGAAGGGCAGGCGGTCGGCCGTGCCCAACGCAAACTGCAGCGCGGCGGCCCGCTGGCGGCCCTTGGTCTGGCCCAGCCGCAGCATCGGAGCGCAGTTGTCGGCGCCCACCACGAGGCCCCACGGCCCGACCACGCGCGCCAGCAACAACGCCAGATCGGCGGTGCCGGTGGCCAGGTCGAGCACCCGGTCACCCGGCCGCAAGTGCGTTGCGCGGACTGCCACCGGGCGCCAGCGCTTGTGGATGTTGAGGGACAGCAGGGAGTTGAGCAGATCGTAGGTCGGCGCGATCTGCCCGAACATCTCCTTGATGATGGCCTCTTTGCTGCTGGCCACGCCCCGCTCCAACTAGCATTATGACGCCGGGCCGCCAGGCGTCCGGACGTCGCCCCCACGGTCGGTCCCTTTGTTAATGTACCACGGACTCCAGAATCTGCGCCTCGGCCGCGCCGATTTCCGGCCAGGCCAGGCGCCGCACGCGCGCCGTCAGGCGGTCGGCCGGCGGCGGCTCCGCCAAGGTCGCCGCCAGCGCGTCGGCCAGCGCCCGCGCCGCGCCGGGCTCCACCAGCAGCGCCGCGTCGCCGACCAGCTCCGGAATCCCGCCGACCCGCGTCGCGACCACCGGGGTGCCACAGGCCAGTGCTTCGGTCAGCACCGTCGGCGTGCCCTCCCGCTCCGAGGCGAGGACGACCAGATCGGCCGCGGCGTACCAGGTGGCGACCCGCGCGCTGGGCAGCGCGCCGGCCCAGAGCAGCCGGTGGGCGACCCCCAGCCGCCGCGCCTGGTCGGCCAGGCGGGTGCGTTCCGGGCCGTCGCCCACCAGGGCCAGGCGCGCCTCGGGGAGCCGGCCGAGAGCCTCCAGTAGGAGGTCGATCCGCTTGAGTCGGCGGAACGCCCCGACGTACAGCAGCCAGGGGCCGCCACTGAGCGCCAAGGCCCGCCGCGCGGCGGCGCGCGGTTGCGGCCGAAAGACCTGCGGGTCGTAGCCACAGGGCAGAATCGTCGCGTCGGTGGCCGGCAAGCCCCACTCCAGCAGCCGTTGCTGCAGTGCCCGGCTGACGCAGATCAGCGCCGCCGCCTGCTGCAGCGCCCCGCCGACCTGCGCCCGGCGGGCGGGCACCGCGCACTGCTCATTGACGTCGCTGCCGTGGGCCACCAGTACCAACGGCCGCCCCAACCGTGCCGCCAGCGCGGCCGCGGCGACCCCGTCGGGCCAGAGGTAGTGCCCGAGCACGACTTGACAGGGCTGCGCGGCGTGCAGCGCGGCGACAGTCGGCCAGGCGCCAGCCAGCATCTGCGCCGGACGCCGCTCGCGGTGCAGGCCGCGCAGCGCCCAGAAGGTCGGCTCCTGCAACTGGTAGGCCCGCGGCTCAACAGCGGCGCGGGCGGCCGCCGGCAGCGGCCAGCAGCCCCGTTGGCGCGGCACCACCGCCGACACCGCCGCGTGCGCCGCCAGGGCGCTCAGCCGCCCGGGCATCCAAGCCGCGGTGGTCGGCGCGCCGAGCGAGGGGTGGAGACTGCTGAAGGCAAGAACCCGCATGGCGGCGCGTTCGCCCCACCGCGGGCCGCTCCTGCCGGGAGGAGGGGCCGGCCGCCCGGCGAAACGGCGGCCCAGAAGGGACTGCATGACGCCGCCGCTCAGCCCGCCGTCATCACTGCTGGACCACCTCGCCGGGAGCGCCCTGCTGGCCCTCCTCGACGCGGTCGACGAGGGTCTGCTGCTGCTCGCCTCGGACGGCCACTTGCTGCTCGCCAACGCCCGCTTCTGGGACCTCTTCGGCGTGCCGCCCGGCAGCGACATCAGCGAGTTGCGCAGCCACATTGCCGGCTGCATGGCCGACCCCGAAGCCTACCTCGCCAGCCTGGCGCAGGAGGTCGACGACGGCCCGGCGACGGAGGTCGACCTGGCCCTGGTGCGCCCCTGTCGCCGCGTCGTGCGGCGCCGGGTGGCCGCCGTGCGCGGTGCCGACGGCAGCACCGTCGGGCGGCTGGTGAGCTACCGCGACATCACCCGCGATGCCGAGGTGAACCGCCTGAAGACCGAGTTTGTGGCCAATGTGTCGCACGAACTGCGCACGCCGATGGCCGCCATCAAGGGCTTCCTGACGGTGGTCTTGGAGGACGAGGCGACGATCGACCCGGAGCAGCGCCGGCACTTCCTGGGCATCGCCCGCGAGCAGACCGACCGGCTCAGCCGCCTGATCGACGACCTGCTCGACATCTCCCGGATCGAGGCCGGCCGGCGCCGCCGCACACTCAGCCGCTTCCCGGTCGGCGAGTTGCTCCGCGACCTGGCCCAGGCCCTGCGTCCGGAGCTGCGCGAGGCCGGGTTGCGCCTCGACCTGGAGACCGCGCCGACCGACTGGGACCTGCTCGCCGACCGTGACCAGATCGCCCAGGTGCTGCTCAACTTGCTGACCAACGCCGTCAAGTTCACGCCGCGCGGCGGTTGCGTGCGCCTCGCCGCGCGACGAACCGCCACGACGATCTGTCTGAGGGTGGAGGATAGCGGCATTGGGATCGCCGCCGAGGACTTGCCACAGGTCTTCGAGAAGTTCTTCCGCGGTCGCTCCAGCGGCGTCGCGCCCAGCGGCACCGGCCTCGGCCTCGCGATTGCGCGGGAGCTGGTCGAAGGCCACGGCGGACGCCTGACGGTGCGCAGTGCGGTCGGTGAGGGGTCGTGCTTCGAGGTGCTGCTACCCTTGGAGCCAGGAGGGGCGACATGAGCCGTGGACTTCGCGTGCTGGTGGTCGACGATGAGTCGAGCACCCTGAAGCTGCTCGAATATGTCTTGTCGCGGGATGGCTACGAGGTCTTCTGCGCCAGCGACGGCGCCGCGGGCCTGGCGATGGTCGAACGAGCCCTGCCGCACCTGGTGGTCTGCGACGTCCAGATGCCCGAACTCGACGGCCTCGAGATGTGTCGCCGCGTGCGGCAACTGGCCGGCTTCGAGCTGGTGCCGTTCGTCTTTCTGTCCGCCCGCAGCCAAATCCAGGACCGCATCGAAGGCCTCGAGACCGGAGCCGACGACTACATCGCGAAGCCTTTCGACCGCGACGAGCTGCTGGCGCGCATCGACGCCGTGCTGCGCCGCGCCGAGGCCTACCAGCGGGCCTCGCACGTCGATCACCTGACCGACCTCGGGAATCGCGAGTTCTTCGAGCAGCGGCTCCGGGAGGAGCTCTACCGTGAGCAGCGCTACGGCGTCTCGTCGACCCTCGCCCTGGTGGCCATCGACATCGATGAACTCGCCACCATTCGCGACCGTTACGGCACCGCCATCGGCGACCTGCTGGTGCGCCATGTCGGCCGCTTCCTGCGCGACAACGTGCGCGCCCTCGACGTGCCGACGCGCTACTCCACCTCCGGCTTCATCGTGCTGATGCCCCACACCTCGCGCGACCGCGCGATGGTCGCGATTGAGCGGCTCAGTGAGCGGTTGCACGACACCGCGGTGGCGCTCGGGGCCGACGATCTGCCGGTCAACGCCAGCTTCGGGGTGGCGGTCGTCGAGGGCGAAATGCAGGATCTCAGCGAGATGCTCAACCGCGCCCATGCCTCGATGATGATGGCCCGCCAGCACGGCGGCACCAAAGTGCACATCTGGTCGGCCGACGACAACCTGGTGGGTGAGTGAGCGATGCCGCGAGTCCTGATTGTCGACGATGAGCCCGCGATCCTGACGCTCTTGCAGTACCAGATCGGCAAGCTCGGCTACGAACTGGTGACCGCCGCCAACGGCGCCGAGGCGCTGGCCGCCTTCACGGCGCAGCGGCCCGATGCCGTCTTGCTGGACGTCAACCTGCCCGATCTCGACGGCCTGACCGTCCTCGACCGGCTGAAGCAGGCCGACGCCGACGTGCCGGTGCTGATGATGACCGCGGCCTACCTCGGCGGGCGGGGTGTCGCCGACGGCATGCACAGCGTGCAGATGGCGGTCAAGGCGATGACCCACGGCGCCTACGACTACCTCCTCAAGCCCAGCGACGAGTTTGTCGACAAGGTTCGGCTGTCGCTCCAGAACGCGATTCGCGAGCGCCAGGAGCGGCCCGCCGCGGCCGCGCTGCGCGCCGAACTGGGGAAGGTCGAGGCGCGCTTCTCGCAGATTGTCGGCGACAGCGGGCCGATGCGGGAGGTCTACCGGACCACCGAGAAGGTCGTCAACACCGCCGCCACGGTGCTGATTCTGGGTGAGAGCGGGACCGGCAAAGAGCTGGTCGCTCGCGCCGTGCATTACAACAGCCCGCGCCGCGAGCGGGAGCTGGTGATCCTGAACTGCGCGGCAATCACCGAGACCCTCTTGGAGTCCGAGCTGTTCGGTCACGAGAAGGGCGCCTTCACCGGGGCGGTCGCCCGCAAGCCCGGCAAGTTTGAGCAGGCGCACGGCGGCAGCATCTTCTTGGACGAGATCGGCGACATGCCGCTGACCACCCAGGCCAAGGTGCTGCGCGTGCTGCAAGAGGGCGAGGTGGTGCGCGTCGGCGGCACCGAGCGGATCGCCGTCGACGTGCGCGTGATCGCCGCGACGCACCGCGACCTGGAGCAGATGGTGCGCGACGGCGAGTTCCGCGAGGACCTCTTCTACCGCCTCAACGTCTACCCCATCGCCCTGCCAGCGTTGCGGCAACGCGTCGACGACATCCCGCTCTTGGCGGCGCACTTCCTCCGCAAGCACAGCCGCGTGGTGGGCCGGGAGATCACCGAAATCGACGACGAGGCGCTGGCCGTGCTGCGGCGCTACCACTGGCCGGGCAACGTCCGCGAGCTGGAGAATGTGCTGCTGCGGGCGACCATCCTGGCCGATGGCGCGACCGTCCGGGCCGCCGACCTGCCGCCGGCGGTGCGCGGGGAGACCAGCACCGAGACCAGCCTGGCAGCGCTCGAACGCCGGGCCATCCGCGACGCGCTGCGGCTGCACCCCCACAATCTGGCCGCCGCCGCGGCGCGGCTCGGCATCGCGGTCGCCGATCTGCAGCAGCGCGCGCTGGCGCACCAACTCAAGCTGCCGTGAGCAGCTACCCCGCCGCGCCGCCGCAGCGCGCCCGCCGGGTCGGCGCGGTGACGCTGTTGCTGGGTCTGCTGCTGACGGTTGCCGCGGCTCGGGTGCAGCAACGGCGCTGGGCCTGGTGGGACTGGCAGCCGCCGGTCCATAGCGCCGCGCTGAGCGCCCCCACGGTGCGGTCGTCGCGACTCTGGCGGTGGCGGGTCTGGAGCTACGCAACGCCGACCACGCCGACGGCGGTGCGGGAGTTCTACGGGCGCGCGCTGGCGGCGGAGGGTTGGACGGCCGGCCCGGTCCAGCCGCTGCGCACGGCGCTGGTGGCGACCTGGCAGCAACCGCCGCGGACCGTGCGGCTGCGCTGCGAAACCGACCCGGCGGGCGCCTGCCTGGTCAGCCTGCTGCTGACCGACGCCGCGAGCCTGCCGTCAGAACTTGAAGGACGCTGGTAGCCCGGCCACCGACCCGTCGCTGCTCACCGTCGCCAGCGGCGGTGCCGCGACGGCCTGCCGCGCCACTTCGACGGGAGCCCGGTCGGCCTGCAGCCGACACCACGCCCCGGTGGCCAAGAGCAGCACACCGCTGAGCACAAAACCGAAAAACGTCGGATCGCGCCAAGGCGCTGGTTTCCGCGTCATCGTCGAAACTGCCTCCCCAGGCCGTCCACGTCTGCGAGCAGGGAGATTATCGGCAGACGGTCGACCTGTGTCAAGTTTGGGACAACCCGTAGATCGGGATGGTGCCGGCCCGACAAGGAGTCGACCGGCCGGCGACGTACCTGCTGGTACACCGCCGGCCGCCAGCCGTGCAGCCCTGCGCCCTACCGTCTGCCGACGATCCGGTTACCAGTGGCTGAACGCAGTGCGTCCGCCAACGTCTGCGGTGTTGGGAGAACCAAATGCGGATCCGCACTGCTGTCTGCACCGCGTTGGCGGTGGTCGTGATGCTGACGGTGCCGCTGCTGGGCCAGAACAAGGGCCCGGGCGGCGAGAAGGGTAAGGGCCGGGGCTTCCGGATGCTGGCCGGCCCGGTGGTCTCGATCAGCGCCACGGAGCTGGTCATCGAGACCTACAAGCGGCCGGCCAAGGAGGGCGACAAGCCGACCAAGGCCAATGTCAAGATCAAGCTCGACAGCGCCACGAAGTACGTCAACATCGGCACCGGCAGCAAGTCGCAGGTGGCGGTCGGCGTGACCGGCGCCATCGTCTGCTCCGGCTCGACCGCGCGCGGGGTGGGCGTCTACAAGAAGTGCACCGTGGCGCAGGCCGGCCCGGTGCTCGGCGCGCTGATGATGAACACGATGTTCCGCTCCCACCAGGAGAGCGACAAGCGCGAGAGTATGAAGATGACCGCCGGCACCTTCACCAAGACGTCGCCGATCACCGTCGCCGGGAAGGACCGCGAAGGCAAGGCCGTCAGCGTCGCCGGGACGCCCAGCGCCTCGACGAAGTACTTCAAGGCCAGCGACATTCAGCGCACCGCGATCAAGAAGGGCCAGTTCGCCGCGATCTCGCCGAAGGGCGAGGTCAAGGAAGGCCAGACCGTCACCGCTGCGATGGTCACCACGATGCCGGCCCCGCCGCCTCGCACCGGCGGCCGGCCGGAAGGCAAGAAGTAGCGCGGGCGGCGTCCCACCAGATCACACGCCCCTGACGGCCGACCGCCAGGGGCGTGCGGCGTTGGGGCCCCGGGCCGCTCAGCGGCGGTTGGCCTCCAGGAAGGCGGTGACTTCCTTGCTCCAGTCGGGAGGCACCTCGTGACCCATCCGCGGGTAGACGATCAGCTTCTTGCCGGCGGCGGGGATCAGGTTGTACGCCGCGGCCACCGTGGTCGCCGGGCAGGTGCGGTCGATCAGCCCGAGGCTGACCAGGATCGGACACTTGATGCGCCGGGCGAAGTTGACGGCATCGAAGTAGCCCGCGGTGGTCACCACGTTCTGGGCGTCGGCGGTGGGGATTAGGCGGGGCCAGCCGGAGGCGCGGCCGACCAGCAGTCCGGTGTGGTCGCACATCGCCGGGACGTTGGCACAGCCGGCGGTGACCCGCTGGTCGAGCCCGCAGGCGGTCAGCGTCGAGGCGCCGCCCTGGCTGGAGCCGGTGACCTGCATGTTGCGGCCGTCCCAGTCGGCCTGGCCGGTCAGGAAGTCGATGCAGCGGACAAAGCTCAGAAAGACCCGCCGGAAGTAGTAGGTCTCGCGGCTCTCGCGCCCCTGGCGGGAGTAGTCGAAGAGCGCCCCACCCTGGCCGGCGAGCGCCGTGAAGAACTCCTTGGTCTCGGTGACCGGGTAGTCGTGGACGCTGATGTTGATGCTCAGCGCGGTGCGCCCGGACCAGGCGGCCGGTCCGGTCGGGCCGACGCCGGCGCCCGGAATCTGCAACAGCGCCGGGTACTTGCCCGGCGCGGCCGGCCGACAGAACCAGCCACGGACCCGCGAGCCGTTGAGGTTGGCCAGGCTCAGCTCAAAGACCTCGACCTCGGCCGTGCTGAACTTGTCGGAGCGGGTGAGCTGCGCGTCCAGCGGGATCGCCGCGACGAGCTGCTTCTGGGCGGTCCACCAGGCATCGAAATCGGCTGGCTCCGGCGCGCTGGGCCCGATCTTGGCGAGATCGAAACCGGCCCCGCCCCAGGCGTCGACGGGGGTCGTACCGTCGGTGTAGCGGGCGCTCAGGCGCAACACGCCGGGCTCGTTGAGGGTGCCGGTGATCGGCTGCGGCGCCGCCAGGTCGAGGGTGCCCTGGCCAAGGGTGCCGACGCCGTCCTTGCTAAGCGACCAGTTCACCGTGCCGGCGGTCAGCGGTTGGCCGTCGGTGGTGGCGGCGAGGCTGAAGGTAACCTGCTCCCCGGCCTGGTACAGCCCGTCGGGGCGGTCGGTGGTGACCTGCAAGGTCACGGCGGCGCCGGCGGCGTGCCAGGCGCAGAGTCCCACGAGCAGCCAACGTGCGGTCATCGCGCAGATGCTCCCAAACGCGCCTTCGCGACGCTGGCCGCGGATCCTGCCGAGAGGATTCGCCGTGGCGTCACTGTACAATGGGCCCGACAGCCGGGGGCGGCGGGAGACGGGAGGGACGCGATGTCCGAGCCGATCGAGTTCGTACGCAACTACAGCGACTTGTCGACCGACAAGGGCTTCCAGTTCGAGTTCCACTGCGATCGCTGCGGCACCGGTTACCGGACGCAGTTCCAGGCCTCGGCGACCGGTACCATCACCAGCGCCCTGGACGCCGCCAGCGGGCTGCTTGGGGGGCTCTTCTCGTCAGCCGCCAACGTCAGCAGTCGGGTCCATTCGGCGGCCTGGGAGCGTAGCCACGACAAGCATTTCGTCGAGGCGATTGAGGAGCTGCGGCCGAGCTTCGCGCAGTGTCCGCACTGTCAGGGCTGGGTCTGCCGCAAGTCGTGCTGGAACACCAAACGCGGGCTCTGCAAAAACTGCGCGCCCGACCTGGGGGTCGAGATGTCGGCCGCGCAGGCGCAGCAGGCGCGGGAGGAGATCTGGGCGCACGCCCGGATGGCCGACGAAGACAAGCAGATCAAGGCCGAGGACTGGCGCGAGACGATCGTCGCAACCTGCCCGAAGTGCGAGGCGACGCTGGCGGCGAAGGCCAAGTTCTGTCCCGAGTGCGGCCACAAGCTGCAAATCGCCGCGCATTGCAGCGAGTGCGGCGCCAAGCTGAACGCGGGTGCCAAGTTCTGCGGCGAGTGCGGCACCAAGGCTGAGTAGAGCGAAGGAGTCCCCGATGAGCCGACGTCCCTGCCTGCTGAGCGCCCTGTTGGTGACCCTGGCCGGCTGCGGCCCGCGGGCGCCGGAAGGTCCCGACGTCGCCCCGCCGCCACCCGAGCCCAGTATGCCGGCCAGTTCGGCCGCCGCTGGCGGCATTCAGATCGCGGTGATTCCGAAAGCCGTCTCGCACGAGTTCTGGACCACCGTCAAAGCTGGTGCCGAGGCGGCCGCGGCCGCCGGTGGGGCGACCATCGTCTGGCGCGGACCGGACTCCGAGACGCAGATCGACCGCCAGAAGGCGATCCTCGAGGATGCTGTGACCCAGGGCGTCAAGGCGGTGGTCCTGGCCGCCTGCGACGCCGAGGCGCTGGTCGACTCGGTGCAGGCCGCCGAGCAGGCCGGGGTGCCGGTGATCACCATCGACAGCGGCCTGGCCTGGGATGGCGTCCGCAGCCTGGTCGCCACCGACAATGTGGCCGCCGCCAAGCAGGGCGGCGAAACGCTCTTCAAGCTGCTGGGCGGGAAAGGCGAGGTGGGGCTGATCCCGTTCGTCAAGGGCGCTGCCAGCAGCGAGGATCGCGAGCAGGGCTTCAAGGAAGCACTGGCCGCGGCGCCTGGCATCAAGCTGGTCGCGACGCGTTACAGCGAGAGCGATGTCGGCAAGGCGAAGTCGGCCGCCGAGGACATGCTGACCAGCCAACCGAACCTGGCCGGGATCTTCGCCGCCAATGAGCCCGGCGCGATCGGCGCGGCCAACGCCCTCAACGAGATGGGCAAGGCTGGCAAGGTCAAGCTGGTCGGCTACGACGGCTCGCCGACCGAGGTGGAGCTGTTGAAGGCCGGCGTGATCCAGGCGCTGGTGGTGCAGGACCCCTACAAGATGGGCTTCCAGGGCGTCGAGCAGGCGCTCGCCGCGATTGCTGGCAAGGCGGTCGAGAAGCGCGTCGACACCGGGGTCGTGGTGATCACCAAAGAGAACCTGGAGACGCCGCAGGTGCAGAAGCTGCTGAACCCCAGCGGCGCAGCTCCGAAAGCGGCTGCGGCCGGCAAGTAGCAGGGCCGAGAGGAGCGCGTGTGGCGGTCCGGCTGGTTGGTGTGACGGGCGCGGTGCAGGGTCAGGCCTGGCCGCTGCGGGCGGGCGAACTCGCCGTCGGCAGCGCGGCCGAGGCCGATCTCGTGCTGCCCGTTGCGGCTGGGGTGGCGCCGCAACATGCGGTGCTGCAGGTCAGCCGCAAACAGATCAGCATCGCCCCGGTCGGCAACGCGCCGGTGGTCGTCAACGGCGAGTTGATTGCGGTGCCGACGGCGCTCCGGCCGAACGACCGGCTGGCGCTCGGCGGCGCGATGCTGCTGCTCGACGTCGGCCAGGCCGAGCTGCCGGCGACGCCCGCCGCCGACCCGCACGACGAGCTGCCTGCGCCGGCCCTGGCGGCAGGGGTCGGCGTCGCGCTGCCGCCGCCCGACCCGCCCCGCTGGCGGCTGCTGCTGCCGTTGCTCGGCGTCGCCCTGACCGTGGCCCTGGGGGTGCTGGTGGTGAAGCTGGCCCCGGCCCCGCAGACGGTCACCAGCGTGCCGCTGCCGCCGGCGGTGCGCGAGCAGGTGCGGCGCTCGACGGTCTGGATCCGCGCGCAGGTCGCCGAGGGCGAGTCCGAGGGCAGCGGCTTCGTCTCGCGCCAGGGCTGGGTCTTGACCAACGCCCACGTCGTCGA
>JADZEX010000019.1 GCA_020850355.1 Fimbriimonadaceae bacterium
AACACCAGGCGGTAGCTGGAGCGCAGCCGGAAGTCGGCCGGCAGGCCCGCCCAGCCCTGCCACCAGCCGGCCAGGAACAGCAGCGTGGCGGTCAGCAGCCACCGGCTGCGACGCTGGACGGCTCGCCGGCGCGACCAGCGCGCGGCCTCCCGCACGGTCGCCGCGCCGTGCAACACCAGCGGGCGGCGCCCCTCGGCCGCGGCGTCTGTCAGCACCCGGCTGTCAGCGGCCAGCACGGCCCGCTCGATCCCCACCGCGCTGGCGGCGTCGAGCTTCGCGGCCTCGTGCTCCACCGGCTCCAGCCGATCCGCCAGCACCTGCGCCACCAGCAGGCAGTGCGGATCGGGTCGCCAGCGGCCCGCCAACGCCCGACACCCGACCGCCGCGGCGGCGCCCAGCGAGGTGCCGGCCAGCCGCTCGGTCTCGGCCCCGCCCCGCGGCGCCAGTGACCAGGCCAACCCGCCAGCGATCGACTGTCGAGCCTCCTCCAGCGTCGCCGTGAGTTCGTCCGCCAGCGGCATCAGCGCCAGCTCGGGATGCACCAGCAGCCCGCTCGCCGCCGGCAGCCGCTGCAGCAGCAGGTCGTAGATCAGCGCTCCGCCGACCGGTTGCCAGGCCGCCACCGGCCGGCTCACCCACGGCCCTACGGCGGGCGTCGCCGGCCCGGCCCGGTGGCACTGCACCCAGTACCAGGCCAGCGGCAGCTCCCGCGGCGGCAGCAACCGCCCGACGCGGCCGGCGACCGGTCCCGCGGCCGGCCAGACGCTCGGCACCGCCGCCTGCGGGTGCAACACCGCGCCCGCCGCCTGCGCCCAGCGCAGGCCCGCGCCGGGCTCCTCGAGGCGCAACGCCAAGGCCACCCCAGTCGTTGCCCCCAGGCCGCGGGCGTGGTCGATCAGCCGCCCGGCCGGCGCCGCATCGCCGTGCGACAACTCGCCCCAGGCGGCCACCGCCCGCCGCACCGGCGGCGGCGCCAAGGCCGCCTCGAGCGCTTCCAAGGCGTCCCAGTCAGCCGCCGCCAGCACCTCGTCCAGCGCCTGCTGCACCATCCGCCGCCGCGGCGCCAGCCCGACCAGCCAGCCCCAGAGGTCCCCCTCCCCGGCCCCCAGACGCCCGAGCACGTCCAGCAGCTCGGCAGTTGTGGCAGTCATCGCCAAATCGGTTCCCCTTGTGATGCCTTTTCGAGGATCCACTGCAAGGACCTCTAGCCGGGCCGTTAGTGCAGGCATGACTGGACCGCTCGGAGTCCACTCCGACGCGCTGGAGGCTCCAGTAGGTTCGGGTGGCAGCCAGATGAACCGTGGTCTACGGGGTGGACCTGGCGGACGACGTGGCACCTGGAAAGGCTCGTTCGGGAGAGCACAATGAGACTGTGGAACTGGGGGATCGCAAGCGCGGCGGTGCTCATCGCCGCCTCTGGCAGCACAGCACGCGGCCCGAGCAACCGGCTGGACCTGCTGGGCATGTCGACACACACCGCTGGCACGCGCGGAGCGCCAGATCGGTCCGACGCCAGCCGCCTCTGGGCTGCACCAAGCTCGACGCCTGCCGTCAAGGCGTTGAGGTTGACCGATGCCACCGACACCACCCGCAGCTCAACGAGCCGGCTGGAGGTGGCAATCCAGCCTGGATCGCGCCACCGCGTGCGGCTGCAGGAGACGAGCGGCATGACCTTCCCTGGAGGCTTGCCAAGGTGGCTTCTGGCAGGGGCCGTCCTGGGCACAGGCCCGAGTGTGGAGTCCGCGTTCGGGCTCGGTGCGTCCACGGTCACCTGCAGTGCTGGCAGTTCGTCGAAGACCGCCACGATCGTCGGGGTTGACGGCACCCGCTACGAGGTGAGCCTTGCGGGCAGCTCCGACAGCACCGTCCGGAAGCTCGCCGACCTAATCTACCTCGTCAACAAGGCGATGGGCCAGCCAGACAACAAGGTCCAGTTCGAAGCGAGAGGAACCTATGCGCGCTACGCAGTAGACCAAGAGCGAGCAGCCGTCTGCCAGCTTAGCAAGGACTTCAAGCTGTCAGGCTCCGCCAAGCTGCAGTACCAGATCTGGATTCCTGGCGCGTCCATCAACCTGCCCTGTGGAATCAAAGCGGGCGTCTATGCCAAGCCGTCCGTAGTGGCCAGCCTTGATGCAGGCGCGCGCCTCGACGGCAGACGGAATCCCGTCCGCTGGGTCGTCGAAGGTGGTCCGTCGATGACCGGTTCCGTCGAGCTAGGGATCGGGGCGTATGCTGGAAACCCGATGCTCGTGGAGGTCCAGGGCACTCTGAGCGGCGGGGTGAGTGTGACAGGTCGAAGCACCCTCAGCTCCAGTGGCTCGCTTCTTACGGTCAGCTACCACGCAGGCAAGTGCACCGCCAAGGGTGAGTTGAAGCTAGTCCTGCGTGACAAGCCAATCATCACCACCAGTCTGCAGGCCACTCTATGGAATGGTGTCACGGGCACTTATCCCATAGACTTCGCAAGGTTGCTGAAGTGAGTCACACACTGCGCTTCCGGCTCCGTAGGAAGGCAATGCTGGCCGGGCCTGGGATCGCGCTAGCAGTGCTCTTCGCCTGGTGGGGGCTGCCGTGCCAGCCCCCACCAGTGCAGCCACTGCCATCGGTTGCCAATGGCGAGGCCGACCCACGAAACCTCGATGTAGATGGGAGGTCGACCATGGTTGCAATAGGTCGGTTAGTGCCGCCCCACCGGATACGCTACCGGGATCGGGACGAGCCCTTCCGAGCAGACAATGCCCTGGAGTTCTTAGACACACTCTGGACCTGCGCGGCGTGCAACAAGCAGCGCTACTTGCAGTTGCTCGATGAGGGAGCGCGCGAAGAGTACCTGGCGCTAGACCGAGAGACAGGCGGGCAGTTACTCCGAGACCAAGCAACTCCTGAGACATCTACGACTGTCCTCACCCACTTCGTGGAGCATGCTGTCGGGTCTCGCGTGTACCGCATCTACATCGGCACCGACGGGCCCACGGACCAAGCGGCGCCACCAGTGTCTGTCAGTCTGACCTGGACCTCCGGAGGCTGGCGACAGACCAATTGCCTAGACGGTTCGGCGCTTCAACGGACCGTTCTCAGAAGTGGACTGGCAGCGTTGATTGGCCCGCCGTGACTGTCACTTCCGGGAGCATAAGGATGGAGAACGGCCCAGCGGTTGCTGGTCAACTGCTTGCGGAATCCCGGACATTGGCGGCGGTATAGCAGACAAGCGCATTGACAGGACGACCGGCGGCCTGCTCGACCGCCTCCTGTAACACTCATCTGCTCACACCACCTGAACGCAATGGACATCTGGAATGTGGGGTCTCAGTATGGAATACCGGTCATGTCGCCTGACCCGTGGCAATCTGCTCTTCCCTGACCGCATCGAGGTGGCATCG
>JADZEX010000020.1 GCA_020850355.1 Fimbriimonadaceae bacterium
ATCGGCGAACGCCTTCGCGTCGGCCACCGCGCACTTCAGCGGCGTGATGTTGGTATCGTCGTAGCTCTCGACCCCCGCCGCGACCACAAAGGTCTCGGCGGCGGCGAGGGAGACGGTCAGCAGCAGACCAAGCAGCCAACGCATCGGACAGCCCCTTTCCGATGAGTCCCCGAACGCCGCCGATGGTACCCACATTCCGGGCGGCGCCGCATGGTCTGGTCAGGTCGCTGCGGAGGCGCTGTGGCCCCGCGTGCCAGTATACCGGCAGGGCGGGTTGCTCGGGCGCCGAACGTCGCCCGCGAGCGTCGGTTGGCCGATGTGCCGCAGCGCCCTGACCGGAGGGGCTCGGCGCGGCGACCCTGACCCGGCGGCCGACTTGTCGCCGCAGCGCCCTGACCGGAGGGGCTCGGCGCCAACCGCTGACATTCCTGTTCGTGCGGGTCCAGGCGGCAGGCATCGAGGCCATTGCCCAGCAGAACCAATCTGGCCGCCTTCGGGTCGTAAGGGCCTCGGCGGTGCGGTCGACAAGTGTCGTCGAGGTGGAATGACACGACCACGACCCCGTACCTCGGTCTGATCCACTCAGCATCCTCTGACGCATCTGCCGGGCCGCGGTAAGCAGGATGTTAACAGGATGGCAGCCCCGTGGGGCGAACTGTGGTGTCAGAACCAGGTATACTACGGACTGGGAATGGCGAGGAGGCCGCCATGGCCGAGCTACTCAAGCCGTGCAACCGGCCCAAAGCTGAAGTAGAGCGTCTTGCGGCATCCATCCGCGAGCGGATCGAGGCCAAGCTAGGCTTCAAGGACGGCGACGATCTGCGGTCGGTGGTCCATCGACTGGGTGGCACCATCGAGTACCGTTCGGCGATGGATTGGGACGCAGACGACGGTTCGATCGAGGTACGGGGGCGGAATGACTTCGTGATCAGGCTGCCCCAGGAGACAACTGTCACCAGGGACCGGTTCACCATAGCACACGAGCTTGGCCACTACTTCCTTCATGCTAACCAGGGGGAGCGCACGGGCAAGGCCGCCCGTTCAGGCATGGACGAGCGGGTCGAGTGGGAAGCCAATTGGTTTGCTGGCGAGCTTCTGATGCCTCGGGCCGCTTACGCGGAGGCTTACAAGGAGCACGGTGGCGACCTCAAGCCAGTCGCCGCGCGCTTCGGCGTTTCGGTAGATGCTGCTCGTGTGCGTAGGGATGTGCTGGGCCTTGACTGCGGAGCCGCAGGCGCAGGCGAAAGAGGCGTCGCTGCCCGCCGACTTGCGGTGGAACCTGCGACTGTTGATGAGCGTGGACTTGGTCGGCTCGACGGCGCTCAAACAGCGTAGCGCGATGGCGGCTGGCGATCTGGAGCCGTGGCTTCCGTGGTTCCAGGGCTTCTACGAGGCATTGCTGCCATTCCTGCACGCCCAGTACGACCAGTTGCCGGAACCCTTGCGCAAGGATGCCGCCCAGCTACCGGTGCTGTGGAAGTACAACGGCGACGAGATCCTGTTGCGCACGTCGCTGGCGAACCACCGTGAGGCACTGACGCACGTCGTGGCGCTCAAGCAAGCGGTATGCACGTGGCGAACGCAGTGGGCGGAGGGTCTCTCGACAGACACTGTCCCCGAGGACCTGCGGAAGCGCCGGTTCCCGCTGGACGTGAAGGCCACGGCTTGGCTCGCCGGATTCCCAGTCAGCAATGCCGTGGTAGGTGACGACCCTGAGAACCCCGCCGATCTCATCGGCCCGCAAGTGGACCTGGGATTCAGGCTCGCCAAGATGGCATCACGAACCCATCTTGTGATGGATGCCGGGCTGGCTTACATGGTCGCGGAGGCGATGGGGGGAACCAACGGCCTCACCGCGTGCTGCTTTCGCTATCTCAAGCGGCATGAGTTCAAAGGCATCCTTGAAGGGCTCCCCTATCCGGTCCTGGCGATCCACGCCGAGCATGAACTCGTAAATGCTGAGGAGGCCCTTGGGCAGGCAGAAGCGCCGCAGGCCACAGCGCTGCCGCCAGACAAGGTGATCGCGTTCTGCGAGCACTTCCACAAGGACACCCTTGGCGTGGTGCGGCCGTTCATCTTCAGCGATCCTGGCATCAAGTTCGCGATCCAGCCCAAGTGCCACGAGGCGCTCGAAGCCAGGAGGCAACGGCTCATCGATCTGCGGACCAAGCAAGGCTACGTGCCGCCGCAAGCCCAGGACAATCCACCAGAGGGCGAGTCGCCACAGGAAGTGACCGATGACGTGGAGGTTCTGGCCGAGGGGACCGTGGTACCGACGGTAGCGGAACGCGCTGCCACGCCTCCATTGTCTGAGGAGCGATAGGCGCGGTCCTTCCATCTTCGCCGCTACTCAGTTCCGGCGACTTGGCTGCGGCATCGCAGCAGGCTGACGAGGGGACTCGCGCGGAAGGCCTTGTCACACCTGAGCAAGCGTAATGGCACCACCGCAGCGTCGCCGCAGACGTCCGACTACGCATCGGTCGTTCGGCCGTAAGCCGGATCAGCAAGAGCTTGGTTGGCGTAGAGACTCGTCCCTTGCAGGTCTGGGTAGACGGTCGCCGCATTGATGCTCATTCGGTTGAGGGATCGAAGCGCGTCCGTCCGGTCGGTTTCGGGCACGGTTAGTTTGATGAGTACGGGCTCTGTCGCGCCCTTGAAGACCGCGCGCACCCACTCCTCAACAGTTCGTGGCCCCGGTCCCTTCAAGAAGGTGAAGAGACCGCCTTGTGCTACCAAGCGTGCATTGTCATCCGTGAGAGGATCGACAAACTCCATGGATCCGACTCCCGCAGGAACGGTTGCCGTCTCCACGCTCTGCTGATTCAGCGCCCATACCGCCCGCCGGTAGTCCTTCGGAGGCTGCGACTCCTGGTCTACGGAGTAGGCGAAGAACGCCGCAATGAATGGCGATGAGGTCCAATCCAACAGGGGAGTCCAGAGGCCATAGTGCTGGCCCAGCGCCCACCACTCCGCGTCGTTCTCAATCGGACGGGCATATGGCCCACGTCGCCCACGCGCGGCCCGCTGGAAGCGCTGGAGGTGCTGCGCCATCTTGGTCTGCCGCTCATCATCCGAGGCATCTCGGAGACGACGATCAAGGGTCGATTCCAGGGGCCATTCCTGGCGGCGGTGGCCTCGGAAGACATAAGCCGCCGTGTCCTCCACCCTGTTGATCACCGTGTCGTAGTACCAGTTCCATCGCGAGATCGACATCTCCAGTACACCATCGACTGGCTCCGCAGTGGTCTTACGTGCTCGTACTTGGTTGCCCACAGGGTGTCCCCCGACGGCGTCATCCGGCGCTCGCGGACCAGAACCGCTCCCACTCCTCCAACACCAACCGTCGCGTCCTGTATTCGCCGTATAGCTTCTCTTCCTTCTCCTTGAGAACACGGTAGGTTTCGCCGGGGAAGTCGAGGGCGGGTTTTGCTGGCAGGAGGTGGGGGCCGGAGCAGGTGGGGGCGAGGATGTAGCGGAGCAGCTAGCGGCTCATGTGGGAGCGCCGGGCGCCGAGGGCGTCCAACGCCGGCCGCCGGTCCCCAGGAACGGCAGCCGCCGGATGAGGGAGCGCAGGTGTGGCTGCTGGTTGGTGGCCTTCCGATTCGCGTGGTAACCCGCTGGCGTCGCTCAGTCCCCGGCGGCGATGGCGCTGGCGTGGGAGATGCGGGCCTCGAACTCGTGGCGGAAGTGCTTCAGGGCGCCCTGGGTGGCCCAGGCGGCGGCGATGCCGAGGGGGCAGAAGCTGTTCTTCTCCATCGCCTCGGCGACCTCGACCAGAATCCGCAGGTCCTCGGCGCGGGCCGTGCCGTCGACGAAGCGGCGCAGCAGCTTGACGCTCCAGGGGTTGCCCTCGCGGCAGGGGGTGCACTTGCCGCAGCTCTCGTGGGCGTAGAAGCGGCTGATCCGCCAGACCACGGTCGGGATGTCGGTGGTCTCGTCCATCACGATCACAGCACCGCTGCCAGGCTGGCTGCCCGCCTTGCGGATGCTCTCGAAGGAGGTGTCGGTCTGGAGGATGACGTCCTTCGGCAGCATCGGCATCGAGGACCCGCCGGGGATCACCGACTTCAGGTCGTGGCCGCCACGAATCCCGCCGCAGAGGCCGTAGAGCAGCTCCTCGAAGGGCGTGCCGGTTTCAACTTCGTAGATCCCCGGCCGCTGGACGTGCCCGCTGACCGACAGGATCCGCGGCCCGGGCGACTTGCTCTCGGGGGCCAGGTTGATGCCGGCGAACCAGGCCGCGCCGTGACGGACGATGTGCGGGATGGTCGAAATGGTCTGCACGTTGTTGACGATGGTCGGCGCGGCGTAGAGCCCGGCGACCGCCGGGAACGGCGGCTTCTGCCGCGGCTGGCCCTTGTCGCCTTCCTGCGAGCTGAGCAGCGCGGTCTCCTCGCCGCAGATGTAAGCGCCAGCGCCGCGGTGGACCACAATCCGCAGCGGGAAGTCCTGCCCCGCCACGGTCTTGCCCAGCAGCCCGGCGGCCTCGGCCTCGCGGATGGCCTGGACCAGGCGTTGGTACGGTTCGAGGTACTCGCCGCGGATGTAGACGTAGGCCTCGTGCGCATCGATGGCGTAGCAGGTGTTGATGATGCCTTCGATGAGCTGGTGCGGCAGCCGTTCGAGCAACCGGCGGTCGTGGCAGGTGCCCGGCTCCGATTCGTCGGCGTTGACCACCAGGTAGGTCGGCTTGCCGGTTCCCTTGGCCAGGAAGCTCCACTTCACCCCCGTCGGAAAGCCGGCCCCGCCGCGACCGCAGAGGCCCGAGGCTTTGACCTCTTCGACCCAGTCGGTCGGCGACTTGGCGAACAGACCGTCGAGCGTGGCGTACCCGCCGTGGCGGCGGTAGACGTCGAGCTCCCAGATGTTCGGCACATCGTAGCGTTCCAGCAGCACCTTGCGCTCAGCCATCGGCGCCCTCCTGGAGCAGCTCGTCGATCAGGGCGTCGACCTTGACGGTGGTTAGCTCTTCGTGAAAGCGGTAGCCGACTTGCAGCACAGGCGCCGAAGCGCACGATCCCAGGCACTCCTGCTCGCGGAGCGTGAAGCGTCCGTCGGGGGTCGTCTCACCGGGCTTGATACCGAGCCGCCGCTCCAGGTGGGCCAGGATGTCGTACCCGCCGAGCAGTTGGCAACTGACGCAAGTGCAGACGTCGATGATGTGCTTGCCGTGGGGGGCCTTCTCGAACATCGTGTAGAAAGTGGCCACCGCCGCAACGTGCACTGGCGCCAGGCGCAACAGCTCGGCGACCTCGCGGAGCACCTCGGGATTGAGGTGACCGGCATCATCTTGCGCCAGATACAGCGCCGGCATCACGGCGGACTTCTGGCGGCCGGGCGGATACTGGCCGGCGGCCTCGCGAATGCTGGCGCGGGTGGCGTCGGAGAGCACAGGCACGGCAGCCTCCTAGCGGTCGATCTCGCCGAGCACGATGTCGATGCTGCCGAGGCAGGCGACCAGGTCGGCGATCATGTGGCCCTTGGCGAGGTGCTCCAGGGCCTGCAGATTCACGAAGCTCGGCGGCCGCACATGGGCCCGCAGCGGCCTGGCGGTGCCGTCGCTGACGACGTAGAAGCCGATCTCGCCCTTCGCCGACTCGACCGGCACATAGGCCTCACCGACCGGCGGCAGCAGCCCTTCGGTCCAAATCTTGAAGTGCCGGATTAGCGATTCCATGCTCCAGGAGAGCTCCTCCTTCGGCGGCGGCACGTAGTCGCGGTGGTCGGCGTTGACGGGGGCCTCGTCCGGCAGGGTCGCCAGCTTGGCGAGGGCCTGGGTGACGATCCGCGCCGACTGCCGCAGCTCGGCGACCCGGACCAGGTAGCGGTCGTAGACGTCGCCGTTGGTCCCGAGCGGGACCTCGAAATCGAACTGCTCGTACGAGCTGTAGGGGGTGGTTCGGCGCACGTCGTAGTTGACGCCGGAGGCGCGCAGGATCGGGCCGGTGAGGCACCAGTCGACCGCATCGTCGGCGGTGATCACCCCGACGCCCTGCGTCCGTCGCAAGAAGATCGGGTTGGTCGTCAGCAGCGCTTCGTAGTCGTCGACCCTCCGCGGGAAGTCGGCGATGAACTCCCGGACGCCCTGGATCCGCTTCCCGTCGCGGCTGTACCCCTCGTAGAACTCCCGCGGCAGATCCTGCCGCAGACCGCCCGGGCGGATGAAGGTGGTCATCAGCCGCACGCCGCTGGCCATTTCGAAGAGGTCGAGGATGGCCTCGCGCTCGCGCAGGCAGTACAGGAAGACGGTCGTCGCGCCGAGGTCCATGGCGTGGGTGCCCAGCCAGATCAGGTGCGACGAAATGCGCTGCAGTTCGACCAGCAAGACCCGCAACCACTGCCCCTTAGGTGGCGGA
This sequence comes from Fimbriimonadaceae bacterium, assembly GCA_020850355.1. Classification (GTDB taxonomy): domain Bacteria; phylum Armatimonadota; class UBA10988; order UBA10988; family UBA10988; genus JADZEX01. Next base: position 6,357 of record JADZEX010000020.1, read on the forward strand.
GCGAGGCCGCAGAGCTGCTCGATGCTGAGCACGTAGGCCAGGTTGTTCGAGAGCGGCGAGAGGTAATCCATGCGGTCGGTGACGGTGATGCCCTGGATGTAGCGCTGGTCTTCCAGCTCCTTTTCCATGCCGGTGTGGAGGTACCCAACAACCGGCTTGACGGCCTGCACAACCTCGCCGTCGAGCTCGACGATCAGCCGTAGCACCCCGTGGGTGGAGGGGTGTTGCGGCCCCATGTTGACGGTGAGGGTCTCAGTTTGCCGCATCGCTGAACCGCTTTCGATGGGGAATGTCGAAGGTCACCGGCTCGCTGCCGAGGCTGAAGTCGCGGCGGAGCGGATGGCCTTCGAAGCCGTCCGGGGTGAGGATGCGTTCGAGGTTCGGGTGTCCGCTGAAGGGGATCCCAAACATGTCGAAGACCTCGCGTTCGAGGTAGTTGGCGCCCTTCCAGAGGCCCGTCAGAGAGGGCACCGCGACGGCTTCGGCAACAGCGACTCGCAGCCGCAGGCGCGCCGCGGTGGCGAGGCTGAGCAGGTGATACACCATGTCGAAACGCGGCTGCCGCGGCAGGCGGTCGACCGCCGTCAAGTCACTGAGGTGCCGGTAGGCCAGGTCCTCACTGTCCCGCAGGAACCGCACCACCGGCAGCAGCAGGTCCAGCGGCACCTCCAGCGTCAGGTTACCGGGCAGCGCCGCCGCCGGCTGGAGCTGCTCGCCGAAGGCGCCACGCAGCCGCTCCAGAGTGGCCGTCAAGGCCGGGGCCAGATCGTCCATCAGAGCTCCCACTCAAAGGCGCCGCGCTTCCAGACGTAGAGGTAACCGACCAGCAAGATGGCCATGAAGAGCAGCATCTCGAGCAGCGCGAAGAGCCCCATCTGGCCGAACGCGGCGGCCCAGGGGTAGAAGAAGATCACCTCGACGTCGAACAGCAGGAAGAGCATCGCAGTGACGCCGAACTTGACGGAGACCGGGCCAATCGCCTCCTGCTCGGGAATGATGCCGCACTCGTAAGGGAGCAGCTTGCGCTCGGACGGCCGGCTGCGCCCAAGGAGGGCCGAGACCACCGGCAGCGCCCCGGCGAAGACCCCGGCGATCAGCAACATCATCACGAGGGGCGCGTACTCGCTCAAGGCTGCCTCCTCCTGGCCAAACCACCTGCCCGCCGATGATACAACGCGCTCCGGCCAGGCACAAGGGAAGCGTGACCCGTCGTCACCAAGCTGTCAGGCGGCCGGTCCGGGCGGCTCCGGCTGGTCGGCGGTAAGCACCTCGCGGACCTTTTCGAGCAGCCGTTTCGGCCCGTAGGGCTTCTGCAGGAAACCGGCCACGGCGAGTCCTTCGAAGCGCTGCAGGGCCTCGGATTCGTGGTGTCCGCTGGACAGCACGACCGGCACGTCGGCCCGGATCGCCCGCAGTTGGCGGCAGGCCTCGGCGCCGTCCAGCCGGGGCATCGTCATGTCCATTACGACCAGGTCGATCTCGGCCTGCCGCTCGGCGAACAGCCGCACGCCTTCGACGCCGTCGACCGCCAGCAGCACGCGGTAGCCGAACTGCTCCAGGCTGCGGCTGACCACGCTGCGGACCGCTTCTTCGTCGTCCACCACCAGGATTGTGGCGTTGCCACCGCAGGCCGCCGCGGCCAGCTCTTGGCTGGGCGGCTCGACCGTCGGCGCGGCGCCGGCTGGCAGCAAGACCCGGAAGGTCGTCCCGTGGTCGGGCCGGCTGTGGACGCTGATGGCCCCGCGGTGGCCGCGGACGATGCCGAGCACCGCCGCCAGGCCCAGCCCGCGGCCGGTGAACTTGGTGGTGAAGAACGGCTCGAAGATCCGCTCGCGGGTCTCCTCATCCATCCCGCTGCCGGTGTCGCTGACCTCGACGAAGACGTAGCGGCCCTCCGGCAGTTCGTCGTGCAGGTACGCTTCGCGCAGCACCGGCTGGTCGGCCCAGACGACCCCGGTCCGGATGCTGATCACCCCGGGCTGGTCACCCAGCGCGTCGGAGGCGTTGGTGATCAGGTTCATCACCACCTGCCGCATCTGGGTCGCATCGGCCTCGACCGCGGGCAGGTCGGCGCCAAACTCGTAGCGCAAGACCGCCTTCTTCGAGATGCTGACCTCCAACAGGTGCGCCATCTCACGGACCAGCGTCGCCAGGTTCAGCGGCCGCACCTCGAAGTGGCCGCGGCCGGAGTAGGCCAGCATCTGCCGCGTCAGCTCGGCGGCCCGTTGCGAGGCCAGCTCGATCTGCTCGACGCTGGGCCGCGCCGGCGACTCCGGCGGCAGCTCCATCAGCGCCAGACCGGCGTTGCCGAGCATCCCCATCAGCAGGTTGTTGAAGTCGTGGGCAATACCGCCCGCCAGGACCCCCAGGCTTTCCAGCTTCTGGGCGTGCTGCACCTGCAGTTGCAGGATGTGCTGCTCCGCCTCGGCGCGCTTGCGTTCACTGACGTCGCGGACCACCACGACCGCGCCGGGTTCGTGCCCGGCGACCGCCGCCAACGGGGTCAAGGCCCACTCGACGGCCACCTCACGCCCGTCGGGCAGCCGCAGCATGGCTTCGCCGAGACGGGTGTTGTCGTCGCCGCCGAGCTGCTCGTCGAGCTGGCTGCCGGGTAGCAGGGCGGCCAGCGTCAACGCCTCCTGGGCCGGCTCGGCCCAACCCAGCAGCTCCTCGGCCGCGCGGTTCCAGTAGGTCACCCGCCCGGCCGCGTCGGTCGCTACCACGGCGTCGCTGACCTGCTCCAAGAGCTGCGCCTGGAAGCGTACCCGGCCTTCGGCCAGCCGGCGGTCGTGGGCCTCCAGGGCGAGGGCCAGGAGGTCGGCCAGCGAAGCTGCGAACTGCTGCTCGTCGACCGACCACCGCCGCGGCTGGAGGCTCTCGCAGCTCAGCAGCGCGGTCACCCGACCGGCGCTGCGGACCGGCGCCAGCAGCACCGCCGCGACGCGCTCCTGGTGCAGCTCGGGTCCGAGTTCGGCGAGTCGGGGGTCGCCGGCCAACTGGTCGACCGCCAGGGCCCGGCTGCCTTCGAGCACTTCCCGCAGCAGCGGACAGCGCTGCAGCGCCAACAGCCGGCCGGGTCCGCCGACGCCCTGAGCATCGCCGCGGAGGCCTGGGCCCAGGTCGTAGCCCTCTTCAAGGCGCCAGACCACCACGCAGTCGACCGCCAGAGTCTCCAGCGCCACGCTGACGGCCCGTTCCAGGGCGGTGCTCACCCGGCCGCTCTGCAAGGCGGTGTCGTGGGCCAGCGCGACCAGCGCCCGGGTCTGCCGCGAGGCCCGTTGTTCCAGCGCCAGCCGCTGCTGCAGGTTGTCGATCTCGGCCTCGAACTCGGCGCGCTCCTCGACCCAGGGATCCACGCTGACCGTCAGGGCGACCTCGGCCGGCTGCTCCGAGAGCACGAGATCACGGTTGATGGCAAGCACCTGGAAGCGGTACTCGCCAACCGGCAGGCGCTCGTAACGGACCGTCGCCTCCCAGGTCTCCTGCCACTCTTCCTGATAGCCGAGCAGGCGGTAGCTGTAGCGCATCCGCCGGGTCCCCAGGCTGAGGCTGCGGAAGGTGAAGGTGACCAGCGTTGCCGCCGAGCGGGGCACGGTAACGGCCAACGGGTCGCGGTAGACCTGGTCGGCGGTCATCTCCCGAACCGCGATGCGCGGTGGCCGGCGGGCCGTCGGGCGGTAACGCACGACGCCGTGGAAGGTGCCCACCACCAGGCTGCCGCTGGCTTCCGGCAGCAAAGCAGTGATCGAGTTGCCGGGCAGACCATCCTCGGTGGTCAGGACCTGCAGGTGGCCGTGGTGCCAGCGATAGGCACCGCACTTGGTGCCGAACCAGAGGCTGCCGTCGGCGGCGCGGGCGGCCACCTGGTTGTCGAGGGTCAGAAAGCCGGCGTCCTTGCCCAGCACCTCGAAGCGCTCGCCCTGCCAGCGACAGACGCCCTGCCGGGTGCCGGCCCAGACGGTGCCTGCCTCGTCCTGGCCGACTGACTGCACGGCGTCCGAGGGCAGACCGTCGTCGAGTTGGTAGTGGCGCACCTGGCGGCCGTCGTACGAGACCAGGCCACCGCCCGAGAAGCCGGCCGCCCACAACGCGCCGTCCTGGCTTTCGAAGATCCGGAAGACGACTCGCAGCGGCAAGTCGACGACCTCGAAGTGCTCGGCCACCAGGTGGCAGAGACAGCCGGGTTGAGCGCTCCCGACCCACAGCTCGCCGGCCGCGGTCTCGCACAGCCCGGCGGCGAAGTTGCTCGGCAGGCCGTCGGCGGTGGTGTACTGCCGCGGCTGGCCAGGCAGCCCGTCGCCCGCGCTCAGATCGAGGCAGTAAACACCCTCGCCCCAGGTCGCCACCCAGAGCCGGTTGGCGCGGTCGACCAGCAGCCCGAACAGCCGACCATCGAACCGCCGCCGCTCCAGGACGCCGCGGTCCCAGCAGCACAGTTCGTCGCCCGAGGCGAACCAAAGCCGGCCCTGCTGATCGGCGCAGAGGCTCTCGGTGACCGGCTCGTCGCAAATCGGCTCGATGGTCTCGCCGTGCCAGCAGGTCAGGCCCGACATGCCGTCGCCGATCCAGAGGTGCCCTTCGCTGTCTTCGGCCAGCGAGGTGACGTGCTCGCCCAGCAGGCCGTCGCGGATGCCATAGCCGGTGATCCGGTCGCCGTCCCAGCAGTACAGTCCCTGTCCAACGGAGCCGAACCAGACGCGGCCGTCGCGAGCCGGCTGAATCGCGCGGAAGTTGACGACGCTGGCGCCCTCGCCAACGGGCACCTGGTGGACCGTGCCGTGTTCGAGATAGGCCAGGCCGGTGAGCGTGCCGACCCACAGGCGCCCGGCCGGGTCGCCGGCGATCGACAGCACGTGGTTTCCCGGCAGGCCCTCGCGGTGGGTCCAGGTGCGCAGGTCGCCGTCCTGCCAGCAGCACAGCCCGCGGGTGGTCGCCAGCCAGAGCCGGCCCGCGGCGTCGGGGTGGATCTGGCGCACATCGCTGGCGGGCAGGCCGTCGTCGGCGGTTAGCACGCGCCAGCGTTGGCCGTCCCAACAGGCCAGCCCGCGCCGGGTGGCGACCCACCACCAGCCCCGCGGACAGCGCGCGATGTGCTCGATCTCAGCGGATGGCAGGCCCTCGGCCAGGCCGATGTTGCGGAACTGGCGACCATCGAAGATTGAGAGCCCCTCGCGGGTGCCGACCCAGATCTCGCCCGGCCCGGCGCAGAGGGCCATGACCTCGTTGCCGACCAGGCCGTCGACCGTGGTCCAGGTCTCGAAACGGCAGCCGTCGTAACGGCTGAGCCCGGCGCGGGTGCCCAACCAGAGGTACCCAGCGGCGTCCTCGGCGAGGCTCCAGACCCCGGCCGGCAGCCCGTCGGTGGCGTCATAGGTCCGCCAAGTGCCCCGCAGTTCGGCCTGCAGGTCACTGCGCGGGCGTATCAACCGGGTCACTACCGCCATCGTCGGCGAATCCTCCGCCCGGCCGACGGGCCCTCGCCCGCTGCCGTCCAGCCACCAGATTCATGTCGCAGGAGCCAGCCGTGACGTCGCGAAGGGTAGCGCTGCTGCGGCGCCTGCTCAAGAGGTTACTGCAAAGTCGCGACCAATGCACAAGGTTCTTTCGGCCACTCGAGGCGGCCTCCTGCTGTGGATCGGCGTCCTGACGACGCCGGTCCTCGGCCGCCTGGCCGGCGACACCTCGTTCGAGGTTGGCGGGGCAGGCTTGTTGCTGCACAGCGGCAGCGCCCTGCCGCAGCCGCAGTTGGCGAGCGTGGCCTTCGGCGGGGCCGACGGCCGGTGGGCCGCCCGGCTAGCCGCCCGGGGTGCCGACGGGCCGGCCCTGGAGGTGCCGTGGACCGCGGTCGCCGGGCACTTCCCGCAGACGCTCTCAGCCTGGCTTCGCAGCGATCCAGCCGGGGTCCGGGCAGTGCTCACCGCGCATGGCCCCAGCGGGCTGCTGACGCGCCAGGAGTTCACCCTGAGTCGCGACTGGCGGCGCTACACCTGTCCGGCGCCGGCCGGTCCGGCTTGGCTCTGGTGGCGCATCGCGGCTGGCTCGGAGAGCGGCACCCTCTGGGTCGACGGCCTGCGCCTGGACGCCGGCGAGGCGACCGACTACGAGGCCACCGCCGCCCTCGGCGTGGTGCCGCCCGGGCGGCGGCTGCGGCGCGCCGGGGAGGGCTGCCGCTGCGACCTGTTGCTGCGGGTGCCGGGTGGACGGGCCCAACAGCTCGTCCGCTGGCGGCTCGAAGATGCCGCCGGACACCTCGCACTGCGCGGTGAGGCGACGGTCGACGTACCGGCCAGCGGGCGCCTGCAGTGGCCTGTGACGCTGCCCGCCCTGCGGCCCGGCGCCTGGCGGCTGGTGGCCACGGCGCCCGGCCCCGGCCCGCCGCTGACCGCGCAGACGACTTTCGTCACGGTGGCGCCCGACCTGGCCCCGCCGGTGCCCTGGCTGGGCTTTCGCGAGGCCGCCGGCAAGGCCGGCCTGGAAGCCCTGCGGAGCGTCGGCGCCGGGCTGCACGAGACGGTCTGGGACAGCTCGCAGGCGCCCTCGCCGGCGCTGCTGCTGCGCCTCGCCGACGAACGCCGGCAGGGCCTGACGTCCTTGGCCCGCCTCGGTGCGGCGGCCAGTTGGCCGGAGCTGGCCGCGGCCTGGCAGGCCGCCCGCCTGCGCAGTGGCGACCGCCTGCGGGTCTGGCTGGGGCCGCCCACCGAGACGCTCCCACCACCCGGCCTGCCGCCTGAGACGGCGCCGACCCTGTGGTGGCCAGCGGTGTCGACAGCCCAGTCGCTGGCCGAGTTGCAGGCGCACCTGGCGCCGTGGCCGGCAACCGCGCCGGCCCGCCTGCGGCTGGCGCCGGGCCCTCCCGAGGCCGGGGCGTTGCCCGCGCTGGCACAGCAGCCGGCTACGCGGCCCTGGCTGGTCGAGGTGCCGGCCACGCCGGCCGAGTGCTGGGACACCAACTGGCCACTCGGCCCCACCGCCGCCACCACGGCCGTCGTGACCGCGCGGACTCAGGCCGCCTGGGCGGTGCGCGCGGTGCTCTTGGCGCGGGCCCTCGGTGGGAACGCGCTGCTGGCGGCAGCGCCGGCCGCCGACCGGCCCGCCGCGCTGCGCGTCGCGGCCAGCGGTCACGGTGAGCTGTTTGGCCCTGACGGCGCCCCGCAGCCCGCCGTGGCGGCGCTCGAACAGGCCGTCGAGCAGCTCCGCGGCCGCGCCTCGCTGCACCTCTTGCGGCTGCCCCACGATGTCTATCTGCTGCTCGGCAACCGCCCGGCCTGGGCTGCGCTGTGGACCGCCCGGCCAGCCACCCAACGACTCCGACTGCCCGCCGCCGAGGCCTGGCAGGCGACTGACCTGTACGGCCGGCGGGTGACCCTCTACGGCGCCCCGCCGCAGGTGCGCGTCGGCTTCGAGCCGCTCTACCTGACCGCCCGTGGAATCGCGCCGGCGGCCTGGGAGCAGCTCTGGGCGGCGCGCGCCGCGGCGGCTGCGACCGACCCTGAACATCCTACCGCGGCGGTGCCATAGTTCCTACTTCGTGGGGACTGCGGCGCCCGCCAGTGGCGCCGCGGTGTCAGGGGCTCCGGCTGTGTCGCAAACATCCGAGTCGACCGCGGCGTCAGCGATCGGCGCCACCGAATACCAGGCCCGGCTCGACGCGGTCTTCAGCGTCGCGCGCGACGGGCTGCTGGCGGTCGGCCCGGACGGGTGCATCCTGGACGCCAACCCGGCCGCCGCCGAGGTGCTGGCCTGCGCCGACCTCGTCGGTCGCGAGTTCGGCCTGCCGTTGGTGGCCACCGAGTTGGTCGAAATCGACCTGCCCCCAAGGGACGAACAGAGCCGTCTGGCGGAGATGCGGGTCAGCCCGACGCTCTGGGCCGGCCAGCCAGCCTGGCTCGTGGCGCTCCGCGAGATCACCGCCCAGCGCGAGGCGGAACGGCGTTGGCAGGACGCCGAGGCCCAGCAGCGGCAGATTCTCGACGCGCTGCAGGTGCATCTGGTGGTGGTCGACCAGCACGGCCGGATCGCCGCGGCCAACCAGGCCTGGCTCAACTTCGGCGAGCGCCGGGGCCTGCCGGGCGCCGTCGCGGTCGGACAGACCCACCGCGCCGCGATGGCTCTCCGGACCGGCGGCCACCAGGCCGATGTGGAGGCCGCCGAACGCGGCCTGCGCGCCGTGCTCGGGGGCCAGGCCGCGCTCTACGAGCAGGTCTACCCGGTGCAGACGCCGACCGGGCCGCGTTGGTACCTGCTGCGCGCGACGCCCCTGCAGTGGGCCGCCGAGCGCGGCGCGGTGCTGCTGCACCTCGACGTCACGGACCCCCGGCAGGCCGCCATCAGCGCCGCCGAGGACCGCCTGCGAGCCGACGTACAGACGGCCCTGGCGCGGCGCGAGGCGCACCTCGAGCGACTCAGCCGGACCGTCCCGGCGCCCACCACGGCGGCCTCCTTCGGGCAGGGCCCCCTGCGCGAGGAGTTGCCCGAGGTCTGGGCCGTGCTGGCGCGGACTTTCCGCGAGGTGCTGCTGGAAGCGGTCGAGGACCGCGCCTTCCGCACTGCTGGCGACCGCAGCCCGCTGCTACGCCACCTCTCCGAGGAACTCGGCACCTTACGCGGCGGCCCGCGTGACGTCATCGATCTGTACTTACAGGCGCTGCGGACGTTCGCGGAGCGCTCGCCAGACGTGCGACGCGAGGTGGCTGCCGAAGAGGGCCGCATGTTGGCGCTGGAGTTGATGGGCTACCTGGTGACATATTACCGCCGCCATGCCACCGCCGGGGCTGCCGGGCCGGAGCTGGACGAGCGGGCTGAAGGGTAGAGTGTAGGGATGATTCGGTGCCGCTTAAAGCTCTACATCACGGGGCATAGCCCGCGCTCGGAGCTGGCGCTGCGGAACCTTCGGCAGATCTGCGACCGGGCCTTTGACGGCAACTACGAACTGGAAGTTGTCGACGTCCTGGAGCAGCCGCAGCGCGCCGAAGAGGACAAGGTGATCGCCACGCCGACCCTGATCCGCGTCGCCCCGCCGCCGCAACGGCGGATCATCGGCGATCTCTCCGAACGGGTGATGGTGCTGCGCGGGCTCGGGCTGTGGGACCCGGACCTGGAAGCAACGCAGGGAGACAGGTAGATGGCAGTGCACGATAGCAGCCGTGAGATTCAGAAGCTCGCCACCGGCATTCCCGGCTTTGACCACCTCGGCAACGGCGGCCTGCCGCTTGGTCGTACGACGCTGGTGGTGGGCACTGCCGGCAGCGCCAAGACGGTCTTCGCGGCACAGTACCTCGCCGCCGGGATCGCCGAGGACGAGCCGGGGGTCTTCGTCACTTTCGAGGAGCCGCCCGAGGCGATTCGCAGCAATGTTCGGAGCTTCGGCTGGGACATCGCCCAGTGGGAAGCCGCCGGGCAGTGGGTCTTTGTCGACGTCAGCCGCGGCGGCGGCGAGGAGCCGCTGGTCTGCGGCAGCTACGACCTCGGGGCGCTGCTCGCCCGGATTGAGGACGCCGTCCGCCGGGCGGGCGCCCGGCGCGTCTCGATGGACTCCCTGGGCGCCATCTTCTCGCAGTTCCAGGACACCGCGGTGGTTCGCAGCGAGCTGTTCCGGATTGCCGAAGTGTTGCGCGGGCTGGGCGTCACCGCGGTGCTGACCGCCGAGCGGACCAACGACTACGGCGAGCTCAGCCGGTTCGGCGTCGAGGAGTTCGTCGCCGACAACGTGGTGGTGCTGCGGAATGTGCTGGAGCAGGACAAGCGGCGCCGCACGGTCGAAATCCTGAAGTACCGCGGCACCTCGCACCAGAAGGGCGAGTTCCCCTTCACGGTGCTGCCCGGCAACGGGCTGGTGGTGATCCCACTGTCGGCGATCGAGCTGCAGCAGCGCTCCTCGAACCTGCGGATCTCCTCGGGCAATGCCGAGCTGGACCGGATGTGCGATGGCGGCTTCTTCCGCGACTCGGTGGTCCTGGTGAGTGGCGCCACGGGCACCGGTAAGACCCTGATGGCAACCACCTTCCTGGCCGCTGGCGTGGCGGGCGGCGAACGCTGCCTGCTGTTCGCCTTCGAAGAGAGCCGCGACCAGCTCTTCCGCAACGCCACCGGCTGGGGCATCGACTTCGAGCGGATGGAGGCCGAAGGTCGGCTGAAGGTGATCTGCGCCTACCCCGAGGTGGCCGGCATGGAAGACCATCTGATCGCCATGAAGGACGCCATCGACACCTGGCAGCCAAGTCGCGTGGCGGTCGACAGCCTCTCGGCGCTGGAGCGCGTGTCGACCACCAAGGGCTTCCGCGAGTTCGCCATCGGGCTGACCTCGTTCATCAAACACCGCGAGGTGGCCGGGCTGTTCACCGCCACCACCCCCACCCTGCTCGGCGGCACGTCGGTCACTGAGGCCCACATCTCGACAATCACCGACTCGATCATTCTGTTGCGCTACGTCGAGGTCTTCGGGGAGATGCGCCGCGGGATGACCGTGCTGAAGATGCGCGGTTCGATGCACGACAAGGAGATCCGCGAGTTCGCCATCGACCAGCAGGGGTTGCACATCGGCCGTCCGTTCCGTAATGTTACCGGTATCCTGGCCGGCAACGTGGCGCTGGTGGCCGACAACGAGGCCGCGCGGCTGAGCCGGCTGTTCGAGGAGGATCTGCCGAGCTGATTCGGCGGCTGCGGAGGTGGGCGGGTGGCTGGTGAGACGTCGCGCTATCGCGCCGTGTTGTTGGTGTCGCGTCCCCGGCGGCGGCTCTGGGGCGACTGCCTGCCGCTGCAAGGCGGGCTGTTCCAGTGGGAGGTCGTCGGCAGCCTGCGGGCGCTGGTGCGGGCGGTCGACGCGGGGGGCCTTGACCTGGTCCTGGCGCAGGTCCCCTGGATCGGCGGCGATCCCTTGTCGGATCTGGTGCCCCCCGACGCCCCGGTGGCGCGGGTCGCCTTGCTGGCCGACGAGCCCAGCGCTGAGCTGCCCCCCGGCGCGGACGCCGCGCTGAGCATCGCCGAGTTGAGCACCCGGCTGGGCACCGAGTTGCTCTGCGGCGTGATCGAACAGGCCCGCCTGCAGCAGGCGCTGCGCCGGCGAGTGGCACAGGTGGCGCTCAGCGAGGCGCGGCTGCGGGCGCTGGTCGACCTGCACACCGACGGCCTGGTGCTGATCGACGAGACTGGCGTGGTGCTCTACGTCAACCCGGCCGGCGCGGCACTACTGGGGCGGCGGGAGGTCGACCTGGTCGGCAGCAAGCTGGGCTTTCCGGTGGTCGGCGGCGCGATCACCGAGGTCGATCTGTTGCGGCCCGATGGGGCACCCGTGCCGGCCGAGCTGCGGGTGACCGAAAGTACCTGGGACGGCCGCACAGTGCAGTTGGTGGCGCTGCGCGACATCACCCGACAGCGGCTCGATCAGGATCTGTTGCGGCGCCAGGCGGCGGCCCTGGCGGCGGCCGCGGAGGCGATTCTGGTGACCGCCACCGGCGGCCGAGTGGTCGAGCTGAACCCGGCGGCCGCCCGGCTTTTTGGGCTCCCTCGCGAGCGACTGCTGGGCCGGCAGTTCAGCGAGCTGCTGCCAACCGCCCAGGTCGGCGCCGTGCTGGCGGCCCTGCGGTCCGGGCACGGCTGGGCCGGCCTGGTCTCCTGGCCCCGGCCGGGCCAGCCACCGCTGGCGGTGCGACTGTCGATCTCGCCGTTGACACCCGCCGAGGGCGCCGAGGGGAGCTGTGTGGTGATCGTCCACGACCTGGGCGACAGCGGCAGCTCCTTCGCCAGTGCCGCACCGCCCGCGCCGCCCGGCCCTACGGCGCGGGCGCTGCTGGTGGTCGACGACGAAGCCGCCGTGCGCCACTCCCTGGCGCGGCTGCTGCGCCACCAGGGCTACGAGGTGTTGCTGGCCGCCAACGGGGCCGAGGCGCAGGAGGTGGTACGGCGTGAAGGGGCGCGGTTGGGGCTGGTCCTGACCGACCTGCTGATGCCGTTGCTCGACGGCGCGGCGCTGGTCCGTTGGCTGCGCTCCGAACACCCCCAACTGCCGGTCTTGCTGATGTCGGGCTACCCCGATGCCTGGCAACGCGACCCGGCGCTGCAGGCGATGCCGCTGCTGCGGAAGCCGTTTGACGAAGCCGCACTGCTGCGGGCAGTCACGGCGGCCTGGCGCGGCGACCCTAGTCCAGCGACCCCACCAACAGCCAGTCGCCCGTCGTCGGAGCCGCCATCGTAGCGCTGGCGACCGCCGCGGTGGCGGCACCGGTCTGGGGGTCGATCCAGCGCGCCGGGCCGGAGAGCGCGGTGCGCAGGCGCAACTCGCCGCCGCGCGGCAGGTAGGCCAGCACCACGCCGTCGCCCCGCGCGATGGCCTGGTGTGCAAAGACGTCGGCGGTGCCCGGCTGTAGCGTCAGCAGCTCGGGAGCGGGCCGCAGAGTCCACCAGGGCAGCTCCTCCAGGGCTTGACGGACGACCCGTAGCGCCTCCAGCCCGGCGGCCCGGAGGCCGGCCCGCCAGGCCGGCGTGACGCCGAGCCGTTCGTGGCCTTCGGGCACTTCGGGCGTGGTGGCCCAGGGCCAGACCGCGTGGTGTCCGTAGGTGACCCCCGCGGTTGGCGCGCTCAAGAGGCTCCACCAGAGCGCCCGCCGCACCTCATAGGCGCCATGCAGGCCGCCGCCGGCGCGGCCCGGGTGCGCTTCGTAGCAGGGCTCCAGGTTGATCACCGGGCGCGGCGGATCGACCAGCCGGGCCGCCTCACCGCTGACAATGAAGCGCTGCGTCCCCTCCCCGCCGCCGTGGCTCGACTGGTAGCCGATCCAATCGTACCAGGGCTCGGCAGCGAAGTCGTCTCCGATCCAGGACTGGCCACACGGATGCAGCGTCACCAGGCGCTGCCGCGGTTCGTCGAAGACCGTCCGCCCGAGTGTGCGCCAGCGCTCGGCGCGCGCGCCGGCGAAGTTGCCGTCGCCACCCAGGAACCAGACCACCTGGTAGGCGCCGTAGCGGGCCACCAGGTAGCGAGCCAGCCGCTGCGCGTCGAGCAGGCTGAGCGCCCACCCCGGGTCGCTGTCCCAGAGCGCCCACAGCAGCACCGGCGCGGCCACCAGTCCAGCCGCGTTGACCGCCGCCAGCCGGGCATCGAGCTGTTGCAGGATGGTCGGGTTGACGCTCAGGCGGTCGCCCTCCAGGTAGACCTGCTGCGGCAGCCGCTGGCGGGCGCCGCGCCACTGCGTCAGCACCACCTGCACCACGCTGAGGCCCTGCGTCCGGCGCGTCGCGAGGTACTCGTGCCAGTCCGCGGCGGTGCTCCGCAACGCGCCGTTCCAGGCCGTGTCGGCCAGCCATAGGAAGGGCGTGCCGTCGAGGTGCGCCAGCCGCCGGCGGTCGGTGCTGAGAACCAGCCGGCCATGCTGCTCCCAGGCTCCTCGCGGTGGTGCGGCGGCGACCTCGAAGCGGCCGGCGCCGGCCAGGCCGGCGTCTTGCGGACAGGTCGCCCGCCACTGCCAGGTGCCGGCCACCGCCGGGCAACACCGCGCCCGCCAGGTCCGACCGCCGTCCCAGAACGCCTCGACCACCACGCTGCCGCCCGCCGGATCCTGGAAAGTCACCTGCGGGCTGACCTCCCACAACGGTGCGGCGTAGTCGGTTGCCGCAGTCAGCATCACCTCAGCGACCCCGTGCAGCGGCACGGGGCCGCCGGCCAGCGTCGACAGCAGGGGCAGGTAGTTCATCGTCGGAAGCGCTCCTTGAGGGCATTGCGGAGATCGCCGAAGCGGCTGTAGCGTACCCACAGCTCCAGCACCGCCTGACTCGCCAGCAGCCAGCCGGCGACGCTCCGCAGGGCCAGCTTGGCGAGCCCCTTGGCGGCCTCCCGCGAGCCGCTCCGGCGGAGGTCCTCCCAGAGGCCCGGCCGCTGCAGGTCGGCGGCCAGGGTTGGCAGGTCGTAGACTTCGTCGAGCAACTCGACCACCAGTGCCGCGACCCGCTCGGGGGGCAGGTCGGCGTCGAAGATCAGGAGGCCACTGCTGAGCAGCTCAATCTGCCGGCCGAGCAGGGTGCGGGTGGTGTGGCGCCGCGTACTGCCCTCGGCCAGCGCGGCCAGCGGGACCACGTCGAGGGCGGCCTCACCAACGTGCAGACTCATCGCGCGGGCCACAAACGGGCCGAACAGGCGGTCGACCAACTCGGCCGCGGCGGCGCTGGGCTGCGCCCGCCGCAGCGCCGCGGCCTCGGCCGCAGCCGCCGGCAGGCCGGCGCGAACCAACTCGCGAATGCTGCCGGCGAGGTCGGCCGGATCCAACTCCGGCGGCACCAGGTCACTGGCCCGCAGCGCGCCGAGGCGGCCGGCCAACTGGCGCATCCGGGCGCTGGTCCAGTCCCGTGCGCGGCCCGCCGCGCTATCCTGGCGCATCGCACCACCGCGCTTGACGAGCGGCCTGGCGTAAGGCATACTGAGGTGATTGCGGCCACCTCCGGCCCTCCTCCGGCCGGCTCCGGGGAACCATCATGGCGGAATCTCGCGTCTCCAACTGGCGGACCTTCGGTCGGCAACAGGCCTTCGTGCTCTCGGCCTTTCTGTGCTTCGGGCTGATGACCTTCCTCTTCGGCCTGCAGCTCGGCCGCCGCGGCGGCTCGGCGGAAGTCGGCACCGCGCCGACCGACGCCGTCAGCACCGCCCTGCTGCAGTCGCTGACCCAGCCAGCCGCGCGCCAGGGGCAGTTCGAGCCGGACCCGTTGGAGTCGTTCATGGAGGTCTACGAGCACCTCCGCAGCAAGTACGTCGAGCCGGTCGGGGACAGCGACAAGCAGAAGCTGGCCTACGGCGCCATCAAAGGGATGCTGCGCGAGCTCGGCGACCCCTACACGCGCTTCATGGAGCCGAAGGACTTCAGCAGCTTCCAGAGCGACAACGAGGGCCACTTCAAGGGCATCGGCGCGATGTTGGGGATCGACCAGGACAGCTACAAGATCCAGGTGATCCGCGTCTTTCCGAACAACCCGGCGGCCAAGGCCGGCCTCAAGGCCGGCGACTACGTGATTGCCATCAACGGCGAATCGACTTCCGATATGAGCCTCGATGTGGCGGTCGACAAGATCCGCGGCGAAGCCGGGACGACCGTCAAGCTGACCGTCGAGCGGCCGGAAGGCGGCGCTCAGAAGATCGATCCCGAACTGATCAAGCGTCTCCGCCGCGACCCCGAGGCCCCGCGCACGGACCCGGCTCCGGTGATCGGCAAGACCAAAGAGATCAGCATCACGCGCTCTGACATCGATGTGCCGGTGGTCGAGTCCGAGCTGCTGGCCACCGACGTCGGCTACATCGCGCTCGGCGCCTTCAACGAGAAGAGCTACCAGCAACTGCGCAGCGGGCTCAGCGAGCTGAAGGCGAAGGGCGCCAAGGGCTTCGTGCTGGACCTCCGCAACAACCCCGGCGGGCTGCTCAACGTGGCGATCGACGTCACCAGCCTGTTCGTCAAGGACGGCGCGGTGGTCCACGTGCAGGAGCGCGAGGGCGCCCCCGAGACGCTCAATGTGAAGCCCGCCGAGAATGTCGCCGACCTGCAACTGCCGTTGGTGGTGCTGGTCAACCACTTCTCCGCCAGCGCCAGCGAGATCGTCTCGGGCGCCCTGCAAGACCACAAACGGGCGCAGGTGATCGGCGAGACGACCTACGGCAAAGGTCTGGTGCAGACCGTCGTCGGCCTCAGCGACAACAGCGCCGTCGCCATCACCACCGCCAAGTACCTCACCCCGAACAAGCGCGACATCAATAAGAAGGGCATCGAGCCGGACGTCGTGGTGCCGCTCGACCTGGACGACAAGGCGTTGGTGGAGGGGCTCACCAGCGGGAAACCCCGCGATGCGTGGGATCCGCAGGTGAAGCGCGCCATTGAGCTGCTGCGGCCGAAGCTGGGCTGAGGCGACGATGCCGACGGACCCGCCAGAACAGACGGCGGCACGGCAATGGGAGTTGCGCGCCCGGCAGTTGCAGCGGGAGCGCAACCTGCTCACGGCGGTGCTGCTGCTGGTCCTGCTGCTGGCGCTACTGGAGCGGATCGGCAGCCGGGTCTGGGCCATCGCGGTGTTCGACAGCGCCCGGCGTGAGTTCGTCGAGGTCGCCTACCTGCCGCAACGCGCTCAGGCGGAGCAGGTGCTGAGCACCCTGCAAGAGAACGCGCGCCGCCGCCACCCCTTCTATCGCGACGCACCGAAGGAGTTCCTGGCGGCCCGCCCCTCGTTCCGCGAGGCGGTGGTCCTGCGCCGGGTGCGCCGGGTGGTCGCCCTGCCTCGCCAGGCGACGGGCGCCGACTTGCCGGTCCAGCGCGCGGCCGAGGCACTGGCGTCCGTGCTGCACGTGCAGGTCAAGGCGTCCAGCCTGAACGACGTCGAGAACCGCAAGGTGCTGGTGGTGCTGCCCGCCGAGACGATGGTCGAGGACGCCAGCAAGGCACGCCTCGCCAATGTCAGTGGTCGGGTCAGCCGCGACCTGACCGGCGGCGACCGGCTGATCGAGGCGCGCTTCCTGCAGAAGACCGCCGTGCAGCCGGTCAGTTGGCCGCTCGAGGAAGTGCGCACGGTACAACAGGCCGTCGAGTACCTCACCAGCGGTGCAGCCCCGGCGATGCATGTGGTCCAGGCGGGCGAGCGCCCGAGCCAGATCGCCGCCAAGTACAACGCCACCGGCGAGGACCTGGCGCGCTGGAACCCTGGCCGCGACTTCAGCCTGCTGCGGGTCGGCGACCGCCTGGTGGTCCGTCGACCCGAGCCCCCGTTGACCGTCCTGACCGTCGAACGGCGGTCCTACAAACAGCGCATCGACGGGCACTGGTACCAGGTCACGGTTGAGATCCGCCGCCACGATGGCGAGGAAAAGAACCGCAGCGAGCTCGAGCGCAAGCTCTTGAAGTAACTGGGCCATGCGCGTTT
Organism: Fimbriimonadaceae bacterium; assembly: GCA_020850355.1. Lineage (GTDB taxonomy): Bacteria > Armatimonadota > UBA10988 > UBA10988 > UBA10988 > JADZEX01. The sequence goes on from JADZEX010000020.1 coordinate 23,238, forward strand.
TCGCCATCGACTTTGGCAGCAGCAACACGGTCGTCGCCGTCCGCAGCGAGCGCGGGGCCACCTTGCTGACGCTGCCGGGGCTGAGCCTTGCCGACAATGCCGCGCAACCGCCGCTGATCCCCTCGGCGGTCTACGTCCGCGATGCGCGCAAGGCCGCGGTGCTGGTCGGCGACCAGATCCGTGCGGCCGGTCTCGACCAGGCCGACGACCCGCGCTACCTGCGCGGTTTCAAGCGCCGCATCGCAGCCGAGATTCAGGGGCTCAATCCCGACCTGGACGGCCTCGAGGTGCTGCCCGAGCGCGTCGCGGGGTGGTTCCTGACCGAGCTGCTCCGGGCCGTGCCGGGCCTCGACCGCGACCGCGACCTGGTCGTCTTCACCGTGCCGGTCGGCAGCTTCCAGCGCTACCTGGCCTGGATCGAGTCCTTTTGGCCGGTCCGCCACTGGCGCGTGGTCGACGAGAGCACGGCGGCCGCCCTGGGCTACGGTGTGGCCGCGCCCGGGCGACGGGTGCTGACCTGCGATCTCGGCGGCGGGACCGTCGACCTGTCGCTGGTCCGGCTGCCCGACACCTTCGACGCGGCGGGCCAGCCGCTCACCTCGACCGTGCTCGCCAAGGCCAGCCAGATCCTGGGCGGCGACGACATCGACGGCTGGTTGCTCGACGCCATCCTGGCCCGCCTGGACCTCGCGGTGACCGTCACCGAGCCGGTCCGGCGGAGCTGGCTGCGGGCCGCCGAGCGGGCCAAGATCCAGCTTAGCACGAAGCCGTCCGCCGAGTTTTGGGCGGTCGCCGCCGATGGCACGCCGCATCACCTGGAGCTCAGCCGCGACGAGCTGGAAGAGGCGCTGATCTGCCACGACTTCCTGCCGCGGCTGCAGCAGTCCATCGACACGGTGCTTCGCCAGGCGCAGCGCCGCGGGCTCGACAAGGACGACATCGACCAGGTCCTGCTGGTCGGTGGCACGGGCCAGATTCCCGCCGTGCGGCGCGCCCTGCAGCAGAACTTCGGCGCCGCGCGGGTGCGCAGCGAGCATGTCTTCACGGCGGCAGCGCTCGGCGGAGCGACGCTCGGCGCCGGCTACGAGGTGCGCGACTTCCTCTACCACAGTTACGCCGTCCGCGGCTGGAACCACGCCTCGCGCCGGCACGAGTACGACCTGGTGGTGCCGGCGCTGTCGCCCTACCCGTTCGACCAGCCGGTGGTCCGGGAGTACGCCGCCTCGACCCCGAACCAGGCCGCGATGGAGCTGTTCCTCGGCGAGATTGAGCACGGCGACGTCTCCCGGCCGGAGGTGGTGGTCGAGGACCAGCGGGTGCGGGTGCTCAATGCCCCGTCACCGCTGCACCGCTACGCGCTGGTCGAAGCCGACCGCGCCGTCCCGCTGCACAACGGCACGGTGGTCAAGCTCGAACCGCCCGGCCACCCCGGCGTCAACCGGCTGCGGGTGCAGTTTCAGGTCGACGACCAGCGCCGCCTGCGGCTGACGGTCTACGACCTGCAGACCAATCTGGTGCTGCTGCGCGACCACACCGTGGCGCTGCTCACCTGACCTCGGCCTGCCACTCGCCCGAACCCAGCTCGACCGGGCCGGTGACCGCCAGCCCATTGACCAGCGCCTGCCCCGGCGGCAGGATCAGCGTCGCCGTGACATTTGGCGGCAGACTGCCGCTGAGGTGCAGCACCCCACCCTCACGGCGCCAGTCGCAGCGCAGTAGACCGCGTGGCGAGCGGTAGCTGCACTTCGACCAGCTCACCCCGCCGCCGGGCGTTGGGGCGATCTGCACGTGCTGCCAGGCCGGCCGCGACGGATCGGGACGAAGGCCGCCGATGCGCTGGAAGATCCACTCGCCGACGGCACCAAGCGCCCAGTGATTGAACGAGTTCATCCCCGGGTTCTGGAAGCCGCGGCCCTTGACGTAGCCGTCCCAGCGCTCCCAGATGGTGGTCGCCCCGTTGTCGATGCTGTACAGCCAGCTCGGGAAGGTGCGGTTGGTCAGCAGCTTCCAGGCCAGCTCGCCGCGTCCGGCGTCGGACAGCTCCAGCATCAGGCGGTGGGTGCTGTGGAAGCCGGTCGAGATGTGATCGCGGTACTTCGCCAGCTCGCCGACCAGGTGCTCGACCGCCTGCGCGCGGCCGGCGGCGGGGATCAGGTCGAAGTTCAGGGCCATCGCGTAGCCAGCCTGGGTCGCGCCGCGGAGCTGGAAGTCGGCGGTCAGCCAGGTCCGCTGAAAGGCCTCCCGGATTTGCTCGGCCAGGCCGCGGTACTTCGCCTCCTCAGCCGGCCTGTCCAGCAGTTTGGCGATGTCGGCGGCAAGCTGGGTGCTCCGGAAGTACATCGTCGTGGCGAACTGGTCCTTCGGCATCTCGCCGCCCCGCTTCGGCCAGCCCTCGGCGATCAGCGTGTCGCCGTTCAGCCAGTCGCCGTAGTCGTTGTAGCGGCGTTGCTGCCAGAGATGGTTCGGATTGTGGGCGGCGATCCAGTCCACCCAGCGGCAGATCGGGGCAAACATCTCCTGCAGCACCCGCCGGTCGCCGTACTGCGTCCAGCACAGCCAGGGCACGAAGACGCCGGCATCGCCCCAGCCCGGCACGCCGGAGAACTGCACATTGGCATCGTAGGGCTGCGGCGCGAAGTCGGGGAAGCGGCCGTCGGTGGCCTGGTCGTCGCGCACGTCGCGCAGCCACTTGGTGTAGAACGCGCCGAGGTCCATCATGTACGCGGCGGTCTGGCCGTAGGCCAGGATGTCGCCCATCCAACCAAGCCGCTCGTCGCGCTGCGGGCAGTCGGTGGGCGTGCTCATGAAGTTGGCGCGCTGCGTCCAGAGCAGGTTCTGCTGCAAGCGGTTGAGGCTCGCATCACTGCACTCGAACTGCGCCACTTCCGGAGCCGCCGAGCAGAAGACCACCCCGACCGCATCGCCGATCCGCGGCGCCGCCGGCAGGCCGGTCAGCTCGAGGTAGCGGAAGCCGTGGTAGGTGAACTCGGGCTCGAAGACCTCCTCACCGCTGCCGGCCAGGGTGTAGCGGTCGATCTGCGGCGCGCCGCGCAGGTTGGTGACGTAGACGGTGCCGTCGTCGTTGAGCATCTCGGCATGGCGGAGGCGGACGGCCGTCCCGGCCGGGCCGCGGAAGGTCAGCCGCGCGCGGCCGACCAGGTTCTGCCCAAAGTCGTAGACGTGGACCCCTGGCTGTGGCTCCGTCAACGCCACCGGCGGCAGCTCGAGGATCGGGCGGATCGGCTCGTTCGGCTGCGCCACCAGCTTGGCCGGCGGCGCCGGCAACACCGCGGCCGACGACCAGGCCGCGGTCTCGAAGCCGACCTGGTCCCAACCAGGCAGCCGCTGGCGACCATCTTCGACCGTGCCGTCGTAGATGTCGGCCGACCGGATGGACCCGTTGCGAGTGACCCGCCAGGTGGCGTCGCTGCCGAAAGTGCGCCGCGTGCCGTCGGCCAGTTCGACGTCGAGCTGTACCCGCAGCGCGGTCCGGCGGCCGTAGACCGCGCGGGCCCGCTTGACGAAGGCCTGCGCCATGCCGATGCGGCCGGCATACCAGCCGTCGCCGAGCAGCGCCGCCAGGCAGTTGGGCCCCTCGCGCAGCAGCGCCGTGACGTCGTAGGCTTGGTACTGCAGCCGTTGGTGATAGCTGGTCCACTCCGGAGCCAGCACCGCGTCGCTGACCGACTGGCCATTGACACGGCAGCGGTAGGCCCCGAGCGCCGTGGCGTAGAGCGTCGCGCGGCGGACCGCTGGCAAGGTCAACTCGCTGCGCAGCAGCGTCACCGGCAGCGCCTCCTGGCCACCCGCCGGATGCGACAGGCGGTCGCCGTTGGTCAGGTTCTGGAGGCTCCAGGAGCCGCTCTCGAGGCTGTCTGACGCGCTGGCCCGGGTCTCCCGGGCGACGTTCTGCGGGCCGTCGAGCACTTCGATTTCGGCGAAGCTGAGGCCGTAGTTGTCGCCATCGCGGCGGTTCAGGCGCGTCGCGGTGAGCCGCAGATAGCGCGCGCTGACCGCGTCGAAAGTCAACGTCACGGGCGCGGTGCCGGGGTTCGGCTGGTCGGCGGTGGTCCGGTCGACCAGCAGCCGGGCGCCCTGCATCTGCGGGTCGTCGCTGGCCTCCAGGCGGTACCGCACTGGGAACATGAAGCCCGGCAGGTCGGCCTGCCAGTCGTAAGGTCGCGCCGGGTAGAGCACCACCTGCTCGCAGCGCCGGCTGCGGCCGAGGTCGAGCTGCACCCACTTGACCGTCTCAGCGCTGGTCGTGAACTCGGAGTGGTAGCCGTTGTGGGCCGGCTGCGCCGCGTCGACGGCGGCCGGGTCGCTGATCCACTGGGCCTGCCAGTCGGCCGCGGCGAGGCCGGTCTGGAACCAGGTCGGCGCGCTCCAGTCGGACCACTCCCCGGACCGGTCCGCGACGCGGACCTGCCACCAGACGCGCTGCCGCGAACCGAGCGCTGGCCCGGCCCAGGGCACGTGCAGGGTTTGGTCGCCGGGCTGGCGACCGCTATCCCACAGCTCGTCGCGCCCGGCCGCCAGCGCCTCGGCCGAGCCCGCGGCGCGGACCTGCCAGGCGCTCTGCAGTTCGTTGCGGACAGCCGCCGCGGTCGGCTCCAGCTCCCATGACAGCCGGGGCGGGTCGGCCTCGACAGCCAGCGGGGTGACCAGGTACTCGCAGCGCAGATGCAGCGGTCGGATCTTGCCCACGCCTCGCTCCTGGGCGGCGGCGGTCAGAGCCAGCAGCGCCAGCAGGGCGCTGGTCAAGAGCACTCGCCGCATCGCCTACTCCTTGGTCGAAAGCTGCAGGTTGTCGAGCCAGTAGGCCTTGGCAGCCGCGCCGTCGGCGACGAAGCCGAACCACTCCAGGCTCCGCATCGCCGGGTTGCTGGCCAGACCGCGGAAGGTCTGCGGGGCTGCACCGGGCAGCGTCAGCGTCAGGGTCCAGGTGCCGTCGTGGCCAGCGCCCAGCCGGCGGCTGATCTCGAAACGGCACCACTGCCCGGCCGGCAACGTCGCCAGGGCCTGGCCACCGACCAGTAGCCGGCCATCGGTCTCGATGTGCAGCGACGGACCGATTTTGAATGGAATGCTGTTGTCCCGCCACTCGTGGTAGAGCTTGACGCCGGCCTCGATCCGCAGGTCGAAGCGCGCCGTGGCCAGGCCGCGGCGGTAGTTCGGCTGCCAGTAGAAGTGCGGCTGCCAGGCCGGGGTCAGCCCCGCGGCGTCCTGCACCTTGAGGCAACGCTGCCCGCTGGCCGGCTGCTCGGCGCTGACCTGCACCGTCGCCTGGGCGGTCTCGCCGCTGACTCGCGCCCGGGCCGGCGGGTCACCGACGGCGGCGGCCTCGAACCCGTCGTCGAGCACCAGCGGCCGCGGCGGCGCCGGGAAGACCATCGCCGGCCGCGACAGGGCCTGCGGCCGGGCCACCCAGGCCGGGTCACCGTACAGCCCCACCGCGCTCAGGTCCCACGGCTCGAAACCGACCCGGCTGGCCGGCGAGCCGTCGCGCAGCCGGTAGTCGTGGTTGGCCGCATCAAGGAAGAGCGGGTCGGCCAGCAAACTGCCCTGCTCGTACCCCTCGTGCTGCCAGGTCGCCAGGTCACTGCCCAGAAACTCGACCGGCTGCCCGGCCGATTGCCAGTAGAGGTTCTGGCGGTAGGCGACGTCGTTGTTCTTGTGTGGCCCGCCCAGCAGGTCGCCCTGCTGCCAGACCACCAGGTTGCGCTCGAAGGTGAAGTGGCAGCGCTTGTCCTCGCGGCTGCGCTTAACCTGCGCCTTGGCCGAGTTCACCAGGATGTTGTTACGAACCAGGTTGTCGGCGCCGTAGTGCTGGTGGAAGCTGCCGTCGGTGGTGTTGTAGACCAGGTTGTTCTGCAGCACGATGTTGCTGGAGCCCTCGTCGGTGTAGAGCCCCCAGCCGCCGTAACCGTTCTCGTAGCACAGCACGTCGTGGAAGCTGTTGCCGACGATGCGCGTGCCGGGTGACACGCCGAGGGTGTAAATCCCACCCATGTCGCTCATCACGCCCCAGCCGAGATGGTGCACTTGGTTGCCCTGCACCAGATTGTCGTGCGCCGTGGTCGCGGCGAAACCCCAGGACCAGCCCACCGAGATGCCGGTGTAGTAGAGATCACTGATCTCGTTGCGGGTGATCCGGTTGAAGCTGCTGCGCTGCACCAGCACGCCGCAGGCGCCGTTGAAGACCTCGCCGCCGTGGTGGATGAAGCAGTTGTCGACGGTGTTGCGGGCGACCAGGTTGGCGCCGCTGAACTCGTTGCTGTCGCCGATCCGGACCCCGCCGCCGGCCAGGTCCCACAGCTCGCAGCGCTGCACCAGGTTGTCCTGGCTGCCCCGCTCCAACCAGATCCCGTAGCTGCCGACATGCGCTACTTCACAGTCCTCGAAGGTGCAGCGGTTGGCGCCGCGAGTCTGCACCGCGCCGTTCAGGAAGGTCGCCGCCTGACCATCCAGGCTGACCGTCGGGGCCTGCTGCCAGTCGGTGTGCTGGAACGACAGCCCGCGGAAGGTGAGGTGGCTGACCGGCAGACCCGCCTCGGGGTCGCCAGCCAGCACCACGAGCTGGTTGACCGTCGGCGCGATCACCTCGGCGGTCGCGAGGTCCTCACCCGGCCGCGGCAGGTACTCGATTCGCCCTGCTTCGAGGTACCACTCCCCGGGCTGGTCCAGGCCGCTCCGGACGTTCTCGACATGGTACCGTTGCTGCCGCTCCCACTGTCCGACCGGCCAGCCGCTGCGGTTGGTGAAGCGGACCTGCGTCCCCTCGATCGACTGAATGAAGTGCTGCGAGTTGGTCCAGGAGTGGTACAGCACCAGGCACGCCTCGCGGCGGTCGCTGCGCACCAGCTCGGCCGGATCCAGCTCACCGGGGCGCATCGTGAACCCGATGCAGTGCTGCGCGTTGCCCCGCTCGGGGGCTTTGATCCCGGCGGCCAGCCCGGCGATCCGCAGGTAGCCGCTGTTCGGCGTACGGGCCCGCACCGCCCGCCGGCCGTTGACCCAGAGCTGCCGGAACCAGTTCCGGCCCGGGGCCACGTCGGGCAGGTCGGCGTACCAGACCCCACCCGCGCCCCGCTGCCAGCCGCTGATCCGCCGTCCGCCGCTGATCCGCGGTCGAGCCCCGGGTGCCCCGGCATAGACCACCGGCGCCTCGGCGCTGCCACCGTCTTGCGGCCCGAAGGTCACGGCGGCGCTCAGCGGGTAGTCGCCAGCGGCGAAGACGACCTCCACGGCCCCACCGCCGCCGGCCTGCCGCCACCGCCGCACGGCGTCACGCGCGCCGGCCAGGCTGCGCACCGGCCCGTCGCCGCGGGCGGCGTTGGGGCGGGCGACGAGGCCGGTCCAGCCGTCATCGCCGTCGGGCGCCGCGTGGAAGGTGGTGGCGGCCAGTCCCGGCGCCGTCAAGGCCAGGCCCGCCAGAAGACCGAGTAGATGGGGCTGCATCAGGCTCTCCTACCGCTCATAGGCCCGTAGCTCAAAGACTCGCGCCGCCGGGTCGCCGCCGGTGCGAAGGATCTCCAGCCGCAACGCGCTCAGACGTTGCGCCGCCCAGGCGTGCCGCCGGAAGGGCTGGTAGTTGTCCCGGACGGCCGCCAGCTCGACCCACTGCCCTTCGACCTCGCCGAGCAGGCGATAGTCGCGGACCAGTTCGGGCGCCACCAGCTTGCGCGGGTACTGCTCGTCGTAGTTCGGGTCGAACAACACTTCCACCCGAGTGACCCGCTGGGGCGTCGGCCAGCGCAACTCGACGTGCGCCGGCAGCGGCTGCGCCGGGTCGCTCAGCCAGCCGGCGTAGTCGTCGCCCTGGGCCCGCGACCAGCCGTCGGTGACCTTGGCGGCGGCAGCCCCGCTGACCTCCGGCGGCGCCGGATCGGTCACCACGCAGTAGAACTCGCCCGCCGGGTTCCAATCCTGGGCGCCGGGGTTGTACCAGGCCCGCGAAACGTGCGGCGGCGCGTTGTTGGTCAGCGGCCAACTGAGCTCCTTGGCCTGCCGCAAGATCACCGCCAGCCACGGCGCGCCGCCGAGGTCGGCGTCCAGGTCGAACTGCACCCAGTGTCGGCCCGGCGGCACCGGCCGGGTCAGCGTCGCGACCGGCGGCGTGGCGGTCACCACCCCGGCCGCCAGCGGCCGCAGCTCCACCGTCGCCGGCAGGGGTGCCTGCGACGAGTTGACCAGCAGCAACGTGGCGGTGCGGAGGCGGCCCGCCGGCGCCGGCAGGATCGCCGCCCGGTCGCAGTGGCCGGTGTGGAGCGTCGCCGGCTGCACCTGTTCGCGCCTGAACGGCCGGCTGGCGACACTGCTGGACGCCGTCACCGTGGCCCGCTGCGCGAGGTTGTCGAGCTCGCGCAGCGGCAGGTCCAGGAGGCCCGCATCGTCGCGGAGCAGCCGCTGTTGCAGCTCGCCGATGCGCTGTTGGCCGAGCTGCCGCGGCGACAGCCCAGTCGCGGCGCAGAACGCTGCCGCGGTGCCGGCCGCCTGACCCATCAGTCCACAGGTCGCCATCACCCGGACGCTGCCCAGCGCCACATGGCTGACGCTGATGTCGCGCCCCGCCAGCAGCAGATTGCCGATGTTGCGGCTGTAGAGGCTGCGGAAGGGGATGGTGTAGAGCGGCACCCCCACGAAGATGTTCGGCGGGCCGGGATCGTCGATGTCGACATGCAGGTCGATCGGCCAACCGCCGTAGGCGACCTGGTCGGCGAAGCGCCGGCCGCCCTGGATGTCGTGCTGGGTCATCACATAGTCGCCCAGCAGCCGCCGCGACTCGCGCTTGCCGGCCACCGTGCCGACCCACGAGAAGGCATGGCGCTCGAACTCGGGCGACTGCACACAGTGGTTCTTGAGATGGTCCCAGACGCCGTAGACGATTTTCAGCAGCTCGTCCCGAATCAGCTCGGCATCGGCAATCGTGTCGCGGCGGTTGCCGTACTCGCACCACCAGAAGGCCCCGCCGCCGGCGTGGTTGCGGTGTGGCAAGCTGGCTTCATCGGGGAACTGCCGCGCCCACGCTGGTGGCTTGAAGGGCGCCGCGATGCCGGTGTCGCGCAGCCCGTAGAGCAAGGTGCTGCCGAGGGTCTGACGGTCCGCGGTCGCGGGGGCGATGCTCTCGTCGTAGACCTCACGCGCCTCGCGGCCGACGCGGTACTCGGCGCCGGCCAGCGCCCCCAGCGTGCCGTCGCCGGTGGCGTCGACGAACAACTTGCCGCGCACCGTGAGGCGGCGACTGGTCAGCGCCTCGATCCCCTCGACCGCGGTGATCTGGCCATCGACCACCATCGCACCGCTGCAGCGCGTGCTGAGGAACAGCGCCAAGCGCGGCTCCGCCGCGGCCATCGCGGCGAGGCCCTTGGACCAGTTGCCGTGCGCCAGCGCCTCGCGGCGGGCCTCTTCGACCAGCCCGCCCTCGCGCCAGCCGCGCATCTGGTTGATGGCAGCGCCCGCCACGCCGACGCGGACCTCCTCCGAGGCATTGCCGCCAAGCACCGGGCGGTCTTGGATCAGGGCCACGCTGGCCCCGTGCCGCGCGGCGGCGATGGCGGCCAGGGCACCGGCGACGCCGCCGCCAACCACCACCACCTCGCGCGCCCCGCCCTCGCGCGGGGTCAGGTCGAGGTCGGAGACAGCCGCCCGCAAGTCGGCCCAGGCTGCCTGGCCGGGCGCCGGCTCAAAGGCCAGGTCCGTGCTCAACAAGAGCACGTCGCAGCGGCCGTACTCGCCGGTCAGGTCGCGCAACCGCAGCTCGGTCGGCGCTGCCGGCAGATCCCAGGTCCCGGCGCGCTGCCAGACCCACTCGGCGGTCGGGGCGGTGCCCAACTCAGCACTGGCCTGACCACCAACCAGCAGTTGCCACCGGCCCGGGGCCGGCTGCATGTCGGGCACCCAGTTGCGGGTTCGCGCCCACCCGGCGTACCGTCCGGCCCGCGGCGGCGTGACCTGCGTCACGGCGTCGGCGGCCGGGCCGCTGAGGCCTTGGGCCAGCAGGTAGGACGAACCCATCTGCTCGATGAACTGGCTCTCGACGAGCCAGCCGCCACGGTCGGCGAACTGCTCGGCCTCGACCCACAGGTTGGCGCTGCCCGGCGCTGGCGTCGGCGTGGCCGTCAACAGCAGGGCCACGGTGGTCGCGATCATGGTCTGCTCCGGCGAGTCAGCGGGTCCAGTTGCGCGCCGCCGGCCGCACTCCTTCGGCCACTGGCTCCACGACCACGCTCTGGCCGCGTTGCGGCGCAGTGGCCGGGAAGTGCAGCACCCGGCCATCAGGCAGCCGGGCCGCGACCATCCACTCCAGCGCCAGCCCGCGGGCCGGCGGCAGCTCGACCTGCCAGACCCCGCGCCCGCGGTGCGTCGCCGGCAACGGCCGCCAGCGCGGCTCACCCAGCGCCCGCACGGCCGCGCTGACCGTCACGCTGCGCGGTGCGAGCACCCGGACCGGCAGCCGCAAGCGCTCCCCCGGCGCCACGCTGCCGCGCAAGGTGGTCACCACCACCCGTGGCGGGCCGGCGTAGTCGGTCGGCTGCCCCGGCAGGTCGGTCAGGCCGAGCTTCGCCAGCCGCTGGTCGAGCGGTGGCAGCAGGCGCGGCACGGTGTGGCACTCGAAGTTCATCACGCTGCCCAGCTCGCCCGGCGTGCTGACGGTCGCCAAGAGGCTGCCACTGACTTCGGCCAGGGCCGCCAAGACGGCCCGGCGGCGCTCCAGGGCCGCCGGCAGGAGCGTTGGCCGGGCCGCGGCGGCGCCCCGCTCTGCCGCTTCCACGGCCGCGCTCAGCTCGTGCCAGCGGCACCGCAACAGAGCCTGCGCCCGAGCGCAGCGGAAGGTCTCCAGCCAGTAGTCGAAGCGCTCCCGTTCACCCGCGCCACGGATCTGCGGCCGCAGCGCGGCGAACTGCTCGACGAACGCAAACTCGCTGGCGACCTGCTCCCACGGCCGCCCGTCCGGGCCGAGGCCACCGGGTCCGTCCAGCCAGGTCGAAACCCGTGGGAAGTCGCCATCGAGCCGGCCGAAGATGGCGGCGGCCGCCGGCCCGACGACCGGGCCGAACTCGGCGCGGCACCAGTCGGCGTAGAAGTCGCCAACGGGGGCGTAACGGCCGGTGTCGGCCACCACCGGCAGGTCGGCCTCAAACTCGCCCCAGGCCGGCCCGCCGCAGTTGATCCGGCGCGTCAGCCCCGGCCCGTGCACCTCAAACGCTGCGAGGCACGGGAACTCAACCTCGCGGGTGAACTCGAGGTCGAACCAGCCATCGGCCACGTTGACCTCGTCGTAGACGCAGTCCAGCGCCCGGTCCTGGCCCAACCGCGCGAACAGGTCGAGCCCCTGCAGGACCTGTCGCCCTTCCAGGCGCACGCCGAAGACCCGCTTGTTGGCCTCGCCGTAGTGCGGTTCGACGAACCGCAGGACGACGCGGTAACGGCCGTTGGGGACCGGCAGCCGGTAGGCCGAGACGTCGTAGCGCACGTCGCGGTAGAGCGGGTCGAGGTCGGTGTCGGCGACGTCGGCCGGTGGGAAATGCGCCACCCGCCCGCCCACCGCGCCGAGCAGCTTCGGCGGAACGGTGCCCTGCCAGGACTGCTCCCACCCCGCCGCCGCCAGGGCGGCGATGTTCGGCGCCAGGACGCGGGTGCGCCAGTGGATCCCGAGCAGGCCGGTGCAGCCGTAACGCAGCGCGTCGGTGGCGTCCTGGCGCATCCGACCAGCCCAGAGCTGCGCCGTCAACAGGCCGGGGTCGTCCTCCAGCCAGGGAATCGCCCAGCGCGGTCGCTGGCCCAGCCGGCTGAAGGCCGGGTCCACCGCCGTGTTGCCGACGTTGCGGTTGATCGCTGCGAAGGGCATCGCCCCGGGCAGCTCACGATGGAACAGCGCCCGGTCCTCTTGTGGTCCGAGCACCCAGCCGCAGGTCGCCAGCCCGAACGGCTGCCCGACCGCCTGCAAAGCGGCCCAGGCAGTCCGTAGATCGGCCAGGGTCGCCGCGCTCTGGGCCGGCTGGTTGCCGTCCCAGGTCCAGTTCTCGGGGGTCCAGAGCCAGTACCAGTCAACTCCCCCGAGCCGTTTCAGCCGCTCGAAGGTCCCCTCGTAGACCCGCTGGCGGGTCGCCGGGTCGGCCGGATCGAGGCCCTGCTGGCGCAGGCGCGCGGTCAACTCGGCCGGCCAGTGCAACGGCGTCTCGGTGCCGACGCAGATCCGTACGCCGCGTTGCCGCGCCGCGGCAAAGGCGGTTGCCAGCATCCGGCCGGCCGCGTTGTAGACCTCGGCCGCCGCCTCGACGGTTGCCGGCCGCGGCAGATGCGGTCCCATCACCTCCGGCCCGGCGGCCTCCGTGGCGAACAGCTCGGCGGCGCCGTGCGCCCAGTGGCCGGTCGACCGCGCCTGGTAGCCCCAGTTGCCGCGCTGCGTGTTGTGCCAGCTCGCCGGATAGGCCCAGCGCACGGCGCCGTCAGGAGCGAGGTCGGTGGCCAGCCCATGCCACACGGCCAACTCCGGCCCGACGCCGCCCGGCGGGTAGTTGTGGAGGCCCAGGAAGTTCATCCCCAGCTTCGGCAACTGCCCGCCGACCGCCCGGTAGTCGTCCAGGTCCCACCAGTCGGGCCCTTCGGGGAAGTCGTGAAACGGCTGGATGCCGCGCACCTCGAAGAGCGGCTGGCGACGCTCGACGAAGGGCGCGGGCGGCCACGCCGCCGGCTGGTCCGGCAGCGTGTCACCGTGCAGCCCGAACCGCGCCCCGAGCCGCTCGGCCAGGCGATAGGCGGCGTACAGCACGGCGGCCTCGTCGCCCCCCAGCAGATCGAGCTGCAGGTGCTGGCCGTGCCGCCGCGCGCGCAGCAGGGTGCCCTGCGGCGGCACCGCCTCACTGGCCGGCGCGCGACCGACCCGCACGGTCACGCCGCCGGGTGTCGCGCGCGGCGCCAGGCTCAGCCGGGCGCCGGTGCACAGGTAGACGTAGCGCACCACCTCCCGCGCCGCGAGTTGCTCCGCGAAGGAGGCACCCGCCGGGCTCACCACCACCCCACCGGGCGCCAGGCAGCAGGTCAGCAGCCAGGCGAGTGTCATCGACGGCTCCTGCTGCCGACTTCGCGCCGCGGCCCGGCCTACCTGCCAACGTCAAGGGGCGGTGCCGCGGGGGCCGCGGTAGGTCGGGTCGAGGTAGTAGACGACCTCGTTGCGCGGTCCGGAGGTGGTGCGGGGCAGGCGGAACGGGAAGCGGGGATCCACCACCCGGCGACCGTCGACCAGCAGGCAGAGCTCGCTGAGGCTGGCCTGGCGCCCGGCGCCGACCCGCAGCACCACCTTGCGCAACCGTCCCAGCGGCGCCTCGCCACGGAACTCCAGCCGGGTGCCGCTGGCGCTGGTCGGCAGGCTGCCGACGGCCAGGCTGGCGCCGTGGAGGTCCAACTGGTCGTCGGCGGCCAGGTTGCCGCGTAGCAGACCGTGGTACTCCACCGCGCCCGGCGTGGCCGGCTCGGTCGGACCCTCGGTGAGGACCACCGGCAGCGTTTCGGTCCAGCTCGCGGTGCCGTCGGACGCCGTCAGCGTCAGGTCGTAGATCCCCTGCGGCGCCCCGCCGCTGGCCACCTGGCCGCTGAAGCTGGTCGTCAGCGCGCCGGTCCGTTGAACCGTCAACTCGCTCCTGGTGCCGGCCAGCTCGGCGGTGACCGTGCGGATCCGTCCGCCCAGATCGAGCACCTGACCCTGGACCTGGGTGGTGGCCTGCCAGGTGGCCTCGAACCCGGGCCGCTGCAGGTCGATGGCGTGCGGCTCGGCCCAGTCCCCATAGGCCCACTCCACCTGCGTGTCGGCCAGGCGGTAGACGACATAGCCGAAGGGCTGCGGCGGGAACGGCAGGTAGCCGTGCCAGGCGTAGCTGGTGGCGCCGCCCACCACCTGCGGCGCCCCACCCCATTGGCTGCTGCCGCGGCTGTGCCAGTGGCCGCAGAGCGTCAGCAGCAGCCGGCGTCCAGTCAACAGCCCGGCCAGCTCCTGGTCGCCGGCGGCGTCGCCCAGCGGCTCGTGCACCGCGATCACCAGGGGCTCGCCGGGCGGCACGTCGGCAAGGTACTGGCGCAGCCAGGCGACCGTCGCCGCGGTCACGCCATAGCCCACCTGGCGACCATCAACGGTCGTGGCGTCGAGGCAGAGGAAGTGGTAGGCGCCCCACCGGAAGGCGTAGCAGCAAGGTCCCAGACTGCCGCGGTAGAGCGCTTTGCCAAACCCGACGCTAGTCTCCGCGACGGCCTGGTTGGCGGTGCCCCAGACCTCGTGGTTGCCGGGCAGCTCGCGCAGCGGCCGGCGCAGGGCGGCGGTGTCGCGCTGGTAGCCGGTCAACAGCTCCTGCGCCGCGTCCGCCGTGGTGCCGTTCCAGTCACGGACCAGGTCACCCGTGTGCAGCACGAACCGCACGCTCGGCGGGAGGGCGTTGAGGGCGGCGATGTACTGCTGGTACTGCGGGCTGGCGGTCGGATTCCAGTGCATGTCGGTGCCCTGGACAAAGGTCAACGGCCCGCTCTGATCCTGCCGCACCAGCGCAAAGTCGATGGCGGCGCCGGCCGTCACCGGTTGCCACCAGCGACCGCTCGGCCAGGTGCCGCTGGGGTTGACCACAAACACCGTGGCCGGGCCGGCGAGGGTCAGTTGGTACCGCCCGGCGGCATCGCTGCGGACCAGGCTGGTCTCGTCGGACACCACCACCCCGGCCAGCGGCGGCTCGTCGGCGCTCAGCCGGCCGTCACCGTTCACGTCCAGCCCGACGCGTCCGCGGACCACCGCGCCGTGCGCCAGCGCGGGGAGTGCCAGCAGCCAGATCCACCGTTGTCGCCCCATCGGTGCCACACCCAGCGGCAGTCTAGCACCCGGCCGCGTGCGGCTCCAGGGCGATCAGCGGTAGCAGCAGAACTGCACCCGATAGCCGTCCGGGTCGTGACACGTGGCGAGCCAGCCAAAGGACTCGTCGCGCCGGTCGGTGACCAGCAGTCCAGCCTGACGCAGACTGGCGAGGGCGGTCTCGTAGCCCGCGGCGTCGGTGGCAAACGACAGACTGCAGCCGCAATCGGGGGTCACCCGCAGGTCAGCGCCGGCCGGGTGGAGGCCCAGGCTGACCCCACCGCCGAGGTCGAGTTGGCTCCAGTGCGGACCGTCGACGGTCACCGTCAGTCCGAGCCGGTCGCGGTAGAAGGCCAGCGACCGGGCGACATCCGCGACGACCAGCATCACCAGGTTGAACGATCCAAGCATCGCGCTCTCCGTGGCTCATGATGCCGCACCTCGCCGCGGGACGTCCCTCTTCCACCGAATCGCGCCGTCGGCTATGATCGCGATCGAAGCGCTAGGAGTCAGACCGTGCCGACCATCGACCTGCAGCTCAAGCCCGCCGCCGAATGCCGTTACGACGTGCTCGCGCTCGGCGAGATCATGCTCCGACTCGATCCCGGCGAGGGCCGCATCCATACCACGCGTGAGTTCCGAGCCTGGGAGGGCGGTGGCGAATACAATGTGGCGCGCGGTCTGCGGCGGGTCTTCGGCTGGCGGGCAGCGGTCGCCACGGCTTTCGCCGACAACCCGGTCGGCCGGCTGGTCGAGGACTTCATCCTGCAGGGCGGCGTCGACACCGCGCTGATCAAGTGGGTCCCCTACGACGGCATCGGCCGCAGCGTGCGCAACGGGCTCAACTTCACCGAGCGCGGCTTCGGCGTCCGCGGCGCGGTCGGTTGCAGCGACCGCGGCCACACCGCCGCCAGCCAGCTCCGGCCGGGTGACATCGACTGGCAGCACATCTTCGGCACGTTGGGCGTGCGCTGGATGCACACCGGCGGCATCTTCGCCGCGTTGGGCGAGCACACCCCGGACGTCGTGGAAGAGGCGATGACTGTGGCCCGGCAGCACGGCACCCGGATCAGCTACGACCTGAACTTCCGACCCTCCCTCTGGAAGGGCATCGGCGGCACGACCAAGGCCCAGGAGGTCAATCGCCGGCTGGCCAAGATGGTCGACGTGATGATCGGCAACGAAGAGGACTTCACCGCGGCGCTGGGCTTCGAGGTGGAAGGCGTCGACGCCAACCTGACCGACCTCGAGACCGCCAAGTTCGAGACCATGATTCGGCGGGCCGTGGCAGCCTATCCCAACTTCCAGGTCGTCGCGACGACCCTCCGCGGTGTCAAGACAGCGACCGTCAACGACTGGGGCGCCATCTGCTGGGCCGGCGGCGAGTTCTTCCAGGCCAGGCACCGCCCCGGTCTGGAGATCCTCGACCGCGTCGGCGGCGGCGACAGCTTCGCCTCGGGCCTGATCTACGGGTTGGTGACCTCCGGCGACCCCGCTCAGGCCGTCAACTACGGCGCCGCCCACGGCGCGCTGGCGATGACCACCCCGGGCGACACCTCGATGGCGACCCTGGCGGAGGTCACCAAGCTGGTCGGCGGCGGCGGCGCGCGGGTCGACCGGTGACGTCGGACGGACAGGCGGGCCGAGCGTGTAGTAGAATGGAGCCAGGGGCTGCTGACGGGAGAAGCACGATGCTGGCGGTGGAGTTCACACGAGGTGCCGAGACAGCAGTGGCGCAGCTCACGCTGGCAGAGCAACGCAGCGTCGAGCACCTGGTGGCCACCATTGCGGCCAATCCGGCGGCGCTCCAGCCGCAGTGGCGAGTGCCGCAACATCAGGACCTGTATGTGGCGCCAGCCGCAGATCTCCGAATCGTGCTGCGCCTTTCGCCAACGGCCGTCGTGGTGCAGGACGTCACCAGCCGGGCGGTCTACGAAGCCTATCGGCAGCCAGCCTGAGCCGCGATGGCACCACTCGAACCTCGCCATCAGTTCGACATTCGACTGGCCGTGCGCGAACTGGCCGAGTTCGGCGCCGCACTGTCAACCTTGGCGCCGCTCGGCGAGCAGCGTGACATCGTGCCGTTCTTCCGCGCTCGCCCGCAGCTCTCGGCCCTCCTGGGAAGCTGCAGCGTCAGAGCGGTGGCCCGCGATGTGCTGGCTCCGGAGTTCAGTCTCGGCGACCTGCGCGTCGATCTGCTCGTTGGCGACGCCGATCGCAGTGCGTTCTGCCTGGTGGAGTTTGAGGACGCTGCCAGATCCAGCGTGTTCCAGCTCACTCGCCGTGGGGTGCCTGCCTGGTCCGCCCGCTTTGAGCGTGGGTTCAGCCAACTGGTCGACTGGTTCTGGAAGCTCGACGATCTTCGTCACACAACCGGGTTCCGCAGTTGCTTCGGGGACCACCCGCACTTCACCGGCCTCCTGCTGATTGGGCGTGACCAACCGCTCCGGCAACAGGAGCACCAACGCCTGCTCTGGCGCGAGCGGCATGTGCCGATTGCCGGGAATGTGGTGCAGTGCTTTACGTACGACCAGCTCTACGAAACTCTTCGCGCGCGCTGCGAGAGCTACGGACTGCAAACCTGAGCGGTCACGCCGCCGCACCCAGCAGGCCAGAGGAAGCCCTCACGGCCCCTTCCCGCCGACCGCGCGGTAGTTTTCCAGCGGCCAGAGGGCCCAGACATACAGGCCGCGACCGTCCGGCAGCCTGGCGCTCCGCAGGACCGCCGCGGGCGACTTCGTGCCGGTGGTCGAGTTGAACGTGAAGATCGGCACCTTGGTCCACTCGCGATCACAGCGGTAGTCCGGCAACTCGACCGTCGTGCCGTCGGCGAAGCGCAGCGTGATCTGGTAGGTCGTGTCGAAAGCGATGCGGGCGGTGGCGGTGAACCAGGTCCGGCCCCCACGTTCCCAAGGCGCCGTCGACAGTTGCTGCTCGCCCCGCGGTCCGCGCACGCGCACCGTGGCTCCCCGGCCGCTGGTGGGGTCGACCGCCGTCGGGCCCTTGGTCGGATCGGTGCGCAGGCCGCCGATCACCAGATAGACCTCCTCGCCAGCGCCGCTGTCCTGGGCCAGCGCCGCCAGACAGACCGTCGCGGCGATCAGGCGCAGCGCGACCCGCAGACCTGGCACGGCCAACTTGGCGGTACTAATCAAAGCGGATCTCCTGGCCGATGGTGACGGTCGGCGCCAACTCGAAGTAGTCGCGGCAGTTGGCGGCGGTGACCCGGGTGCCGTTGATCTGGAGGTTGCGGAAGGTCACCTGCCCGGTGTTGTGCCCCGCCTGCGCCGCACCGAAGGGCGACTTGCCGGCGATCCCGGCAGTGCGGACCGTGATGTTCTCGAACAGCACGTTGTCGAAAGCGGGTTGCGCACCGCGGGAGTCGACCGGCATCCGGAACAGCACGGGCAGGAACGGCACGTCGATGGTGGCGTTGCGGACCACCAGCCGACGCTTGCTGCCGCGGTCACCGAAGCAGTTGAAGACCTGCCGCCGGGTGTTGTTGGCGTGGAACGCGATCACCTCCAGGCCCTCCAGCCGGCAGTCGTCGGTCTCACCGCGGATCCAGACCGGCTCGGCGTTGGCCTGCTGCCAGACCGTGTAGTTGCGTACCTTGCCCTTGCCGCCGAGGTGCAGGTTGGTGTCGCAGGCCATCACGAAGCAGTCCTCGGCGACATAGCCGTCGAAGGGGTCGTCGAGCGGCAGATGAAGGTTGGGGCCGTCGGTGTTGCCGTGCCAGCCGCCGACCGCGGCGACGTCGCGGAGGGGAGCGCTGGAGCCGGTCAAGTGATTGTGCCGGTCGGCAAGCTGGATCCCTTCCAGGCGCAGGTTCTTGGCGGGCGTGTCTTTCCAGGGAATCCCCGACCAGCGGTTGCGCCAATCGGAGATGGTCCCCCGGCCGAAGATCCGGGGCATCTCTCCGACCGGCCGGAAGACGGCCGACCGGAAGTGCCCGAAGACGTACGCGCCGCCTGCCAGGTAGACCGCCTGCGCCTTGCCGACCACGACGTAGTGGTCGGGGTCGTCCGGGTTGAAGCGCTCCCACTGGTGCAGGCCGGGCGCGAAGTAGAGCAGCCTGGCCGCGGCCACCTGCTCCGCCGTGGGCAGCCGACCTGGCTGCACCAGCAGCGTCCCAGCCGCCTGCGGATCGGGCGCCGCGGCCTCGGGCGCGCGGGCGAACAGGAAGAGCGGGTTGCGGTAGCCCTCCAAGGCCCGCGGCGGCGCACCGCCGGCGATCGCAGCGACCGCCTCGGCAGCGTTCGGGACCACCGCGAACTTGGCCGGCCGCGGCAAGGTGAACCGGATGGTCGACCCGCTGACGCTGGCCGTGAGCCCCAGGCTGCGCGGTAGGATGGCGCAGCTTCGCAGCGGCAGGCTGAGGCCGTCGGGCGGCTGCAGCAGCCGCACTTCGACCTCGACCGGCCCGCCGGCGAAGTCGAACGCGGTCCACGAGTGGGCGTAGCAGTCGGCGTTCGCCGCCGCCGGCGGTGGCTCTTCGGAGTGGATGCCGAACAGCGGCACCTTGATGTAGAGCCCGTCCCGGTCACACCACTTGTCGGCCGGGCCGGCCTGCGACTCGTAGACGAAGGGCTGGAAGGCTTCGCCCTCGGCGCGCAGGGTCACCGCGTAGCTGGCCGACGCCGGGAGCTCCGGCGCCGGGGCTGGCCAGACGATTACCCGTGGCGGCGCCGCGGCCTGGGCCGGAGGACGCGGCGCCTGGAACACAACCACCAGGGTGGCGGCCCCCAGGGCCGTCAACAAGCCGAGACGTCGCATGGTCGCCCTCGTTGAGGGCGGCGTCAGCGGCGCTTCGCGACCACCCGTTCGAGGGCCTCGCAGAGCGTCTTGATGGTCTTGACGCGCGCCCAGTACTTGCAGTTGCCTTCGACCACCGTCCACGGGGCGTTGAGGGTGCTGGTGCGCACCAGCATCTCCTCGACCGCCTCCTCGTACTGCGGCCACTTCTCGCGGTTGCGCCAGTCCTCTTCGGTCAGCTTATACCGCTTGTAAGCGATGCTGGCCCGCTCCTCGAAGCGACGCAGTTGCTCTTCCTGGCTGATGTGCAGCCAGAACTTGCAGACCACCATCCCAAAACTGGTGAGGTGCCGCTCGAACTCGTTGATCTCCTCGAAGGCTCGCTGCCACTCTTCTGGCTTCGCGAAGCCCTCGACGCGTTCGACCATCACCCGGCCGTACCAACTGCGGTCAAACACCGCGAGGTGACCGGCTTTCGGGATGTCGCGCCAGAAGCGCCAGAGGTACTGGTGCTCGCGCTCCTCGCCCTTCGGCGCGGCGTAGGCATGCACCGAGTAGCCGCGCGGGTCGAGCACTTCGGTCAGACGCTTGATGTTGCCACCCTTGCCGGCGGCGTCCCAGCCCTCGTA
Organism: Fimbriimonadaceae bacterium; assembly: GCA_020850355.1. Classification (GTDB taxonomy): domain Bacteria; phylum Armatimonadota; class UBA10988; order UBA10988; family UBA10988; genus JADZEX01. The sequence goes on from JADZEX010000020.1 coordinate 43,455, forward strand.
GACAATCAGCGCCGGAATGCGCTGCTCGAACATCGCGAACTCGAGCTCGCGCAGCCGCAACTGGTACTTGCGGAGCTCGACCTCATAGTCGGTCTTCTCGAGGGTCAGGCTGAGATCGACTTGCTGCAGCATCGTCGTCCCTCCTCACTCGTCGTCGGCGGCGGGGGTGGCGGTCTTGGTCCGACGCCGCCGCGGGGCCGTCGTGACGGCGGCCGCCGGCGGGGGAGTGTCGGGTGGATCGAGCGCCGTGGCGTTCGGCGGCGGCACCGCCTCCTCCTCGGCCATCAGATCCGGGTCGGGTACCCCGCGGCGCAGCAGTTCCTGCTCAACCTGGTCGCAGATCGTCCGGAAGACCTTGACCTGGGCCCAGCGCAGGCAGGTGCTCTCGACGATGGTCCAGGGCGCCGCCGAGCGGCTGGTCTGGGCCAGCATCTCCTCGATGGCGATCACGTATTTGTCGTACTGCTTGTGGTGCCGCCAGTCCTCGTCTTGGATCTTCCAGGCCAGGAAGGGGTCCTTCTCGCACTCTTTGAAGCGCTGCTTCTGCTCTTTCTTGCTGATGTGCAGGAAGAACTTGCTGATCACCATGCCATCGGCGGCGAGCTGCCGCTCGAACTCGCTGATCTGCAGCAGCGCGTCCTGCACCTCGCGCTCGGCCACCAGCTTGTCGATTCGCTCGACCAGCACGCGACCGTACCAACTGCGGTCGAAGATGCCGATGTGGCCGGAGGCCGGCAACTTCATCCAGAACCGCCACAGAAACGGCCGCAGCCGCTCGTCGGCCAACGGTGCCGAGATCGGATGCACCGCGAACCCGCGCGGGTCAAGGCGTTCGACCAGCCGGCTGATCAGCGTGCCTTTGCCGGCCGCGTCCCAGCCTTCGAACACCAGGCAGACGGGCACCCGCCCCTCGACGCAGCGGCGCTGGATCCGGCGGAGCCGGTTGACGACGCCGTGCGGCCCGCCCATCGCCTCCTTGTACTCCGCCTTCGAGAGCTTCAGGGTCAGGTCGACAGCTTCGAGCATCAGGACCTCCCTTCGTGACGCCGCCCCGGCCCCGTCGTCAGCCGCGCCAACGCGCGAAGACGTCGCGGCCATTGAAGCGAGCGGCGCCCAGTACCTCCTCGATCCGCAGCATCTGGTTGTACTTCGCCAACCGCTCGCTGCGGGCGATCGAGCCGATCTTGATCTGCCCCGCCCCACTGGCGACTGCAAGGTCTGCCAGGAAACTATCTTCGGTCTCGCCACTGCGCGCCGAGACCACGGCCGTGTAACCTGCCTCGCAGGCCGTGCGGCAGGCCTCGGCTGCTTCGCTCAAGGTGCCGATCTGGTTGACCTTCACCAACACGCTGTTAGCGACCTGCCCGGCGATGCCCCGCCGCAGCCGGGCGACGTTGGTGGCGAACAGGTCGTCGCCGATCAACTGCACGCGGTCGCCGAGCCGCTCGGTCAGCAGGCGCCAGCCGGCCCAGTCTTCTTCGGCCACGCCGTCCTCGATGCTCAGCACCGGGTAGGTCGCCACCCAGGCTTCGAGCGCCGCCACCATCGCCGCGGCGTCGCGCTCAAAGCCCTCGGCCGCCAGACGGTAGGCGCCGTGCTTCCAGAAGTGGCTGCTGGCCACGTCGAGCGCGATCACGACCTGCTCACCAGGCGCCAGGCGCGCCCGCCGGATGCCGTCGGTGACCACCCGCAGCCCGTCCTCGTTGCTCCGCAGGTTCGGCCCGAAACCGCCCTCGTCGGCCACCAACTGGGTGTAGCCGACTTCCTCGCGCAGGATGTCGCGCACCGCGTAGTAGACCGCGTTGGTCCATTCCAAGGCCTCCGCCGTGGTGCGGGCGCCGATCGGGATCACCAGCACATCCTGAATATCGAGCTGGAACCCGGCGTGGTGGCCGCCTGACAGGATGTTGATCATCGGCAGCGGGCAACTCGGGGCGATGCCCGGGAAGAGCGTCTCGTTGAGGTGCTGCCACAGCGGCAACTCCCGCGCGGCCGCCGCGGCCCGCGCCACCGCCAGGCTCGCGGCCAGCACCGCGTTGGCTCCCAAGGCCGATTTGGTCGGCGTGCCGTCGAGCCGACAGAGGCGCTCATCGATGGCCGCCTGGTCACACGGATCGGCGCCCAACAGCCCATCGGCGATGGTCGTGCGAACGTTGCGCACGGCCGTCAGCACGCCTCGTCCGCGGTAGCGGTCGCGGTCGCCGTCGCGCAGTTCGAGCGCCTCGCTGGAGCCGGTCGAGGCGCCTGAGGGGACACTCGCCAGGCCACACTGCCCACCCTCGAGGTGGACCTCCGCCTCCACCGTCGGCCAGCCGCGGCTGTCCAGCACCTCCCGCGCCGTCACCGCGCTGATCCGCGCCATCCTCAAACTCCTCGCGCCAGCCGCAGGACCTCTGCCAACTCGCTGACCTGTCCCAGCAGCAGCGGCCGCGCCAGACGCCGGACCCGCTCCTCGGTCTCGGCGTTAAGGTAACCCGCCGGAGACTTGCCGTCCACCCGCGCCAGCAACATCGCGCCAAGAAACGGCAGCCAGCCGCCCTCGTGCACCCACGGATAGGCGCTGCGGTAGGCTTCCCAAGCCTCGCCGACCTGCGCCCAGGCGGCCGGCAGGCCGAGGTGCAGCGCCTTCAGGAGCAGGTGCGTGAAGAAGAAGCCGAGGTCGAACCGCGGGTCGCCCCGGTGCGCCACCTCGTGGTCCAAGAGCACCAGGTGGCTCTCGCAACAGAGCAGGTTCTTCGGGCTGAAGTCGCCATGGACAATCGTCTCGGGGGTCGCCTGCAGGCGCGCCACGAGCGGCTCGATCGACTCCGCCAGCGACGGGTGGCGCCTGGCGATCTCCCGCAGGTAGGGGTCCAGTCGCAACTGGTCGAAGACGGTCAGGTCGGCCAGCGCCGCCCGGATCGCCTCGTCGCGGCGACCGGCGGCGTGGACTCGGCCCAGCAGATCGCCGGCCCGTGCCGCGGCGCTGGGGCAGACCCGGCCGGCCAGCAACTCGTCCTTCCAGTTGACCGCCGCGCGGGGAGCGCGGGCCATGATGAAGACGTGTCGCTGGTGGCACTCCCAGACCACCGCCGGCACTTCCCCGGGGCGCAGCACCTGCTGCAGCCAGCGCTGACAGGTTGCCTCGCGGTGGATCCGGGTGACATCGCTCCGCCAGTCGGCCGCGACGCGCAGTTTCGGCAGGGCGCGCTTCAGCACGAAGCCGACGCCATCCACCTCGACCGCCACCACATCGTTGGAGATCCCGCCGCCGAGGAGTTCCCAGGTGAACGGCTGCTCCGCCGTCAACAGTCCGGCGGCGAGCAGCAGGCTCCGCAGATCCGATTCGCTGAGTGCAGCATCCACGGGGCGGGGCCTTCGGCAATCAGCGCGGCATCCCTCCCGGTCGGGCCGTGAAGACCAGCCGCGGGGCGCCTGACTGGTAGGGCGTGCCGGCGAAGTCGCTGGCCCAGTCGGCGAGTTGCCAGCCGCTCGACCGCAGCAGGCGCTGCAGCTCGCCGGCGTCGATCTGCCGGTAACGGTCGACGCAATGCACCGGCACCTGGCCGGGGCTGCCGAAGGTGGTCACCTCCAGCAGGTCCTCGGCCTCCAGCGCCCAGTGCACCGTGGCGGTCACCGACCGCCCGGCCTGCACCACCGGCGGCAGCTCCAGCGGCGCGGGCAGGCCCGCCGCGGGCAGCGTCAGATCGCCGGCCAGCAGGCCTCCCGGCAGCAGCCGGGCGGCGGCCCAGGCGAGGAACTGCCGCTGCTCGCCGGTCGACCGCAGTAGCCGCAGGGCGTCCAGCGGCAGGGCCAGCAGGCCCACCTGCCGGTCCAGCGCCGGGGCCTGCAGGGAGGCCTGCCACAACCGCGCCCGGGGCACCCGGCGGCGCGCGATGTGCAGCAGCGGCCGGGCCAGGTCCCAGCCGTAGAGCGGCTGCGCGAGGTCGTCGAGAACCGCCAGCAGACGCCCGCCACCGCAGGCCGGCTCGGCCACCGGGCCGCCGCAACGCAACGCCAGGCGCCGGTAGTGGGCCGCCTCACCCTCGCGCAGGAGCTGCCCGTAGAGGCGCTCCCAGTGCCAGCCGAACTCCTCGTAGCGCCGCCCGGCAGTCACCGCGGCGGCGCCAGCAGCGCGATCACCACGGTCTGCCAGGGCGCCAGGCTCACCGTTCGCGGCGCCTCGGCATGACCCAGCACCGTGGCGTCGAAGGTCACCGTCGCAGTCGCCGTGGCGGCGCTGTTGTTGTGGACCGTGAAGTAGATCCGGCCAGTCTTGCCCGGCCCGAAGCGCTCGACGCTGATGGCGGCCGGCGCGACGCGGGCCCCGGTCACCGGCTGCCAGCCTTCTTCGGCAACCTGCCGGATCTGCGGGATCCACTTGCGGAACGCCGCGCGGTCGCGGTTGTACCACTCCGGCTTGGTGAAGTAATGGTCCTCGGCGGCGTTGTGGCTGAACATCGACGGCAACATGCCGTAGGCCAGGGCTCGCTGGAAGTACCGCTCGACGAAGGGCCCGAAGTCGGCGAAGCTGGTGTTCTGCAGCAGCAGGTACGGCCGGGCGCCGCAGAGGCTGCGCTTGAAGCGCAGCGAGGCGTCGTCGTCGGGGCGGTACTGGCCCTCCCAAAGCCAGTTGGTTTCGGTCCCCATGATGTCGAAGTGGGCCGTCATGAAGCAGTAGCGGTGCGGCACGGCATTGGCGAACATCAGCTTGCCCAGCCCGTGCACGTCACGCGCCATCTGGTCGGCAAACTCGTTGATCGAGAAGGCCTTGTGCAGCACCGGGCGGTGGTCTTCGGTGGTGAAGGAGAGCGGTACGCTGGTGGCGGCCAGGTGCGCGGGCCGGAAGTTGAGCGCCGCGGTGACGTAGCCTTCGAGGCTGTCGAGGTACTCGCCATCGAGCGCTGGGCTGGTGCCCGGCCGATAGGCCGCCTTGGCAGCGTCGTTCCAGGCCAGGCGCGCCTGACAGGGACCGTCGAGGTAGGGCGAGGGGTTCAGGCTGAACACCGCGCCGTTGCACCAGGGCTGGTTCTCGAAGCGCAGTTGCAGGTTGCCGGCCCGGTCGTGCATGCCCCCCTCGAGCGTCGCCTGCGCCCACTCGCGCGAGCGCGACTGCGGATCCGCCGCCTGCTTCTGGAGCAGCTCCAGCGCATTCGGGATGGTCCGCGGCAGGTCGGGCGGCATGCTCATCCAGTAGGTGCCCATCTCCGAGTAGCGGAACGTCAGCAGCCCGTGAGCCTCGTCCCAGGCTGTTTCGTCGTGGCCTTCCTTGAACTTGAACCCGAAGTCCTCCCAGCCCTGCACCAGGCTGGTCTTGGCAAAGGCCTGCCAGATGCCCTGGTCGGGCGTGCGGACCTGGTAGACCTCCGGCAGGATCTGCTGGTACCGTGCCAGGGCGCTGCGAAAGCCCCAGGCGGAGTCGCTCGGGAAGACCAGGATCCGGAACGGCGCCCGGCTCGGGAAGCGCTTCGTGATCGGAGTCAGCGCAAAGTCAGCCGAGAGGGTCAGCAGCTCCAACCCGGCCTGGTAGCCGGTGCGGAAGTGGTACGGCCGCTGCAGGTCGATCCCGATGTTGACCCCACCGGCCGGGCCGCTGACGTTGGCGAAGGGGTACATCGCCAGTTGGCCATTGGCGCCACACTCGATGCTCAACAGGTTGCTGTAGCTGCCGCGCCCGCTGATGGGCGTGTCGGTGGCGATGTCGGCGCCCCAGCGCAGGCCGGCGGCGCGTACCGGCAGGGCCAGCAGCAGCGTCACGGCCCGCTCGCCGCCGCGCAGATCACGCAACTCGCCGTCGATGGTCAGGTGAGTCGGCGCGGCGGTGACCTGGGTCGTCAGTTGCAGCCCCAGCTCGGCGCAGGTGCCGCCGGTGAAGTCGTGGTAGCCGCTGTCGGCCGCGACATCGCGGACCAGGAAGCCCGCCGCGGAGGTGCTCGCCTGGCTGCTGCCGCCGAGGCTGAGGCCGGTGACCCGTTGGTCCTGCAGCCGAACGCTCAACGGGCCGGCGCTGTGGCTGCTGCCGCCACTGGGGCCGGCTCCGCCGACGGGCTTCACCGCCACCCCATCGAGCAGCGCGGCGCCATCGGCGACGGTCAGCTCGGCCAGGCTGAAGTCATCGAACCAGACCTCGCCGGTATGTCCGCGGAACAGCCCGTAGACGCTGACGCTGCGGATCGGCCTGGCCGCTGTGATCAGCACCTGCCGCCGCTGCCAGCCGTGCGTGCCCACCTCGAAGGAGCTGATCTGCCCCCACAGCGGCGTGCCGTCGGTGAAGGTGAGATCGCAGTAAATGCTATAGTCGACATCGGCCGCGCCGCTGACGCCAACCGCCCGGCTCCAGCCGCTGACCGCCACCGGCAGGGGCTCGGTTTGGTTCAGAGTGACCACCTGCAGCACCCCGGCCCCGGGCCCGGCGGCGTCCGGGCGGACACAACGGGCGGCGTCGCCACCCTCGCGGCCCGCGCCGACGGCCGCCGTGTAGCCGCCCTGGTAGGCGCCCCAACTGTCGATCCGCCCGTCGGCGGCGTTGAAGCCGGGGTTGGCCAGCTTGTTCAGTGCCGTGCTGTTGAAGCGCGCGTAGACCTCCGCGGCGGGCAGCGCCGACAGGGTCAGCGCAGCACACAGGGCAACGAACCAGGACCGCATGGTGCTCTCCACCGGCAGCTTCGCCAGACCGGCCCGACTCCTGCCTCAGCGGTTGCGACGCAGCGCCCAGAGGTCGGGGGCCTCGGCCTGCAGACGGCCCGCGGCGGCGTGCAGTTCCGCGGCGGTGAGCTGGTCCAACGAACCGCGGTCCTCCCACAGCTCGTAGGCCAACCGGATGGTCAACTCCACATTGCCGGCGCTGAGCTGCCGCCACTGCCGCAGCACGGCCGGGTCCCAGGGCGTGCGGTGCGGCTGCCCGGCCCGCAGCAGGTAGCTCCCCAGCAAGCTGGCCAGCGCGGCGGCGTCGCCCAGACCGGGCAGCCGCCAGGTCACCACACCGGCCAGGAACCAGTGCCGCCGATGGGTCGCACAGGCCAGCCCCAGCCCGGCGCTGCGGGCTTGCGCCAGCAGGCCGCGCACGGTGCGATCGGGCAGCAGTTGGGTCTCGTCAAGCAGCCACCAGCCACTGCGCGGCGGCGCCGGCGGGGGCTGCTGGGGATCCAGGCGATGGTAGGCCGCGGGCTGCCCGCTGGCGGTCGCCCAGCGCTGCAGCGCCAGCAGGTGGGTGGTCTTGCCGAGCCCCGAACCACCGACGATCTGCACCGCGCGGCAGCCCGCCACCAGCGCATTGACCAGACCCGCCGGCAGGCCGAAGTCGGCCGGCGGCCCGCCGGTCCAGATCTCGAAGGGGTTAGCCACCGGCCGCTGGCGCCGCGACGGCGGCCGGCTGGCGGGCCGGCACCTCGAACTGGTCGACCTGCTGGCCGGTCTCGTCGATCGCCCGCACGGTCGCCCGATCACCCTCGACCTGCACCATCGTGAAGTGCAGCGTCTTCTTGAAGACGTCGCCTGGTTTGGCCTGGCTGGGGTCCTGGTCGTAGAGCGGCGCGCCGCCGCCGGCGGTGACCACGCACGGCAGGCCGTCGCGGATCGTCCGGTAGTAGCCGTGGTCGTGACCCGTGAAGACCGCCGACGGGCGGTACTTCAGCAGGATCGGCCAGAGCCGCCGCCGCACGGTCAGATCGCCGGGGGCGTACTCGCCGATGGTGAACAGCGGATGGTGGACGATCACCCACACGAACGGCTCCTGGGCCGCCGCCAGCGTCTTCTTGAACCAGTCGAGCTGCGCCTGGTCTTCGCCCTCCAGCCGGAAGGTGTTGCTGTCCAGCACAACCACCCGGCTGCGCTGGACGGTGAAGGTGTAGTAGCAGCGCTCGCCGTGGACCGGCAGGTCTAGCTCCTCGGCGACGTTGCTGTTCTTGCGGTCGTGGTTGCCGATCGCCATGTAATAGGGCCCCAGCTTGCGAAGCGGGGCGATGATCTGGTACGCCTCCTGCCATTCGGCACGGTTCGACCCGTCGCCGCCGACCAGGTCGCCGGTCTGGAGCGTGAACTCCGGCGCCGCCTTGAGCATCTGCGCCACCACCAGCTTGTGCTTCGCCGGACGCGAGCGGCAGTCGCCATAGACCGCGAAGCGTTGCGGTGGCGGCGGCGGGGGTGGCGGCGGCAGGGCGACGCTGCTGGCGCTGACCGCGTCGGGCCCCGGAGCAGTACGGCAGCCGGGCAAGAGGCCCGCGGCGAGCAGCACGACAGGCAGCAGACGGACGACGACTTTCACGACTCCAGGCCCTCCAGGAAGCTCAACAGCCGCTCAATGGCCATGCCAAAGGCCCGCTCGCGTGCGGCCAGGCTGAGCCGCACGCAGCCCCGCGAGCGCTCGCCGAACCAACTGCCCGGTGCCAGGCGCAGGCCGGATTGCTGCAGGCAGGCGGCAGCGAAGTCGTCGCCGTCGGGCAGGGCCGTGCCGCTGATATCGAGCAGTGCCAGGAAACCGGCCTGCGGCGCCAGGGGCAGCAGACCCGGCGGCAACACGGCCTGCAGCGTGGCGGCCTGCTGGGCGAAGAACGACCGCATGCTCTCGACCGCTTCGAGGTCCATCTCCAGCGCGGCCAGGCCGGCCGCCAGGGCGAGGCAACTGGGGCCCGCCAGGAAGGTCCGCTGGACATGATCGATGGCCAGCGCCACCGGCGGCGCGGCGACGGCGTAACCAAGCCGCAAGCCCGCCAGCGCGTGAGTCGTCGCGAAGCTGAACAGGCTGACCACCCGGCCGTCGGTATCGAACCGGGCGGCGCCGATCGCGGGACCGGGCGCGTAACGCAGCAGATCGTAGGTCTCGTCGCTGATCAGGTAGAGGTCGTGCGCCCGGCACCAGTCCAGCAACTGCACCAGATCGTCGCACGACAGCACCGCGCCGGTGGGGTTGTGCGGGTGGCTGACGATCAGCGCTTTGGTGTCATGCCCGGCGAGCTCGTCGAGCGCCGCGTAGTCCGGCCGGCCATCGGGCCGCAGGGGGTACGCGACGACCTGCAGCCCCCAGCCGGCCGCCAGTTGCCGGAAGCCTGGCCAGCCTGGGTCCGGCACCAGCACGGCGTCGCCGGGATCGGTCAGCGCCGCCAGGACCCAGTTGCAGGCCATCGTGCCGCCCGCCGTGACGATCACCCGGTCCGGACTGACTTCGAGCTGGTTGCACTCCTCCAGCTTGGCCACCAGGGCCTCGCGCAGCGGCCGCCCGCCGGCCGCCGTCGAACGGCCCAGGTCGGTCTGCTGGGCGGCATGCACCACGGCTTCGGCGACTGGACCAGGGACCGTGTAGTGCGACAGATCCCCGGAGAGGTCGATCTCCTCGACCACCGCCGGATGCGGCAGCGGTGCCAACTGCACCGCGCCGCGCGTGCTCGAGAGGCTCTTCATGGCACTTTCCAGACTAGCCGCCGGGCGGCCGGGTCAACTACCACTCCACCAACCTGGCCCTTGGCGCCAACGCCCGATGGACGCACAATGCCTGGCAGGCGCCGGAGGCCTGCGATGCCCGAGTTCATGCCCTGTCCCCATTGTGGCGCGGAGCTGGTGCTCCGCACCGGGCGGGTGCCGGCGGGCGCGTTGTGCCCCGTCTGCCACAAACCGCTCCAACCGGCCGCCGCCCCCGCACCCGCCGCGCCCACCGCGCGCAAGGTCCTGGTTGTCGAGGATGATGACGCCACGCTGGCGATTCTGACCACCACGCTGAAGTCCGGCGGTTGGCAGGTCGTCTGTGCCGGCGACTCGGTGACCGCCCTGCAGATGGCCCGCCGCGAACGGCCGGACGTGATCGTCCTCGACCTCGGCCTCCCCGGCGGCGACGGCTTCGGCGTGATGCAGCGCCTGGCCCACCTCAACCCCGTGAAGCTGATTCCCGTCGTGGTGGTCACCGCCAAGGACCCCGCCGAGGTGCTTTCGAAATCCCGCGAGGCCGGCGCCCGCGCCTTCCTGCGCAAGCCAGTGCGGCCCGCCGAGCTGCTGCAGACCGTCGCGCGAGTCGCCGCTGGCTGACCTCAGCGTCACGCCGCCGCCCGCCCCGACCGCTTCAGAACTCCACTGCTAAGTCGATATGCCCATCCAGATCGACACCTTCAAGGGTGTGGTGGAGGTTCAGATGACCACGACTACTCGGCTGCGGCTGACGGCGGTGGTGCCGGCGGTGGTGATCGCCGGCATGTTGCTGACCACCTGGCGGGTGACCAGCGCGCAGAAGCTGGACGCCCTCAGCATCAACCTGGCCGGGCGCCAGCGGATGCTGCTGCAGAAGATGACTCGCGAGGCCGCCGGGGCGGCTCTGGCGACCGCACCGGCCGCCCGTGACAAGGCCGCTGCCGCCTCGGGCAACAGCGCCGAGGTCTTCGACAAGACCCTGGTCGCCCTGGCCGATGGGGGTCGGGCTCCGCTGGATCTGAACCTCAGCAAGACCGCCTGGCGGGAGCTGCCACCGTCGCGCGGCAGCGCGCAGCAGGCCTGGGGTAAGGTCAAAGGCTCCTGGCAGACCTATCGCCCGCAACTGACCGCCGCCACCGCGGGCGCGGGCGACCGCGCGGCCCTGGCCGGCTGCCTGCAAGGGTGTGACGCGCTGGTCGGGGAGGTCTCCGCCGCCGTCAGCGCGCTGCAGGCCCAGAGCGAACAGCGGGTGCGGCTGCTGCTGCTCTGTCAGTTGATCGGCCTGATCCTCGGCGCGGCGGCGCTGGCGTTCAGCCTCGGCACCGTGAAGTCGATTGTGGCGACGCTGGAAACCGTGATCGCCGGGCTGCAGGCCAGTGCCAGCGAAGTGGCCGCGGCCTCCGGTGAGCTGACCGCGGCCAGCGAGAAGCTGGCCTTCGACTCGACCGCCCAGGCGGCCGATCTAGAAGAGACCACCGCGTCGATGGAAGTCCTTTCGAGCACCACCCGGGAGAACTCCGCCCGCGCCGAGCAAGCCCGCCGCGTGGCCGACAACGCCCGCGAGGTCGCTGCCGCCGGCGAGGCCGCGCGGGACGCTCTCGACACCGCGGTGGCCGGCATCCAGGACGCCAGCGACGAGACCGCCCGGGCCCTGCGGGGGATCAACGAGATCGCCTTCCAGACCAACCTGCTGGCGCTCAACGCGGCTGTCGAGGCGGCCCGCGCCGGCGACGCCGGCCGTGGCTTTGCGGTGGTCGCCGAGGAAGTCCGCCGGCTGGCTCAGCGCTGCGGCGAAGCGGCCCGCAACACGGCGGCCCTGATCGAGCTGTCGCAGGCCAATGCCAAATCGGGCCAGACCGCCGCCGGCAAGGTTGGCGAGGTGCTGCGCGGCCTGGCCGAACAGATCGACGCGGTGCGCGGGCTGGTGGTCGAGGTCGCCGCCGCCAACCACGAGCAGGCCGGCGGGATCGCCCAGACCAACGCGGCCGTGGCGACGGTGGCCCAACGGACTCAGGAAGCAGCCGCGACCGCCCAGGAGACCGCCGCCTCGTCGCATGAGCTGTCGGCGCAGGCGACAGCGCTGCAAGGCGCGGTCGACGATCTCCGCGGCATGATCGGCACGCCGAGCCTGGCAGAATCCGTGTAGTGACCTCTCTCGGCGGTGCCTCGTGGCAGCCGCCGAAGGATGTTGTGATGCCGCGCGTGATTGATGCCGACCTCTGCCTGAGCTGTGGCGCCTGCGCCGATGTCTGCCCCGAAGAGTCGATCACCGAGGGCGACGGGCACTACGTGATCGACCCCGAACAGTGCTCCGACTGCGGGGCCTGCGAGAGCGAGTGCCCCGAGGAAGCCATCTCCGCGGCCTGAGCCCGGACGCCACCGCGCCGGGCTCGGCCGGCCCTGAATCTGCCGCCCACCGACGTGCTGCCGGGGCGGCGGGTTGGGTCTCCAGGGCAGCCGCCCCCCGTCCCACGACGGTCGGCCGGCTGCTCTGGTCGTTTGGGGGCCTGGCGGAACCTGCCCCGCCGCCGGGCCCTCCAACCCGTAGCACGGAGTATCCGATGGCGCGCTACCTGGTCTTGTTGCTGCTCACGGCGCTGGCACCTGCCGTGGCCGCCGAGCCGCCCGAGCTGGTCACCCAGCGCGTCGCCGGCTGTCTCTGTGCGCCGCTGCCGGCCGTCGCGACCGCCCTCCGCGCGCAGGTGCAACAGCGCGACGACGGGCGGCTGACCCGCCTCACCGTGGCCCCCCGGTGGCTCGAGCTGCGGCGCGGCAGCGTCCTGGCGACCACCCCCAGCGGCCCGCTGCTGCTGCCGATGTGCCCCTACCTGGTCGATCAGACGCTCTACGTTCCAGTCGCCGCCGTGGCCGCCGCGCTTGGCGGCAGCACCACCGACGCGGCCGGCACCTTGGATGTCATCGCGGCCGGTCAGACGGTCTTGCGGCTGCCGCAGCCGGCGCCCGACGAGGTCCGCCCCGCCGGCCGCGACCAGCTCGCCGGCGACCTCGCCGATCCACGCGTCGACCTCACCGAACGCCTCGAGGTCCTCGCCACCGGCGCCCGCGGGCGTTACGTCTTGGACCGCTTCCTGAAGGCTGCCGAGCCCGCCGTGCCGGTGCTCGAAGGGCTCGGCACCTCCAAGAGCCTGCGGCTGTTGTCCCGCGTCCCGCTGGTCGGCGCGCTGCTCGGCGTGCTGCAAGACACCGCCGGCACACTCGGCGAGTCGGTTCGGCTGGGCCACAAGGTGGCGGCCTACGACGAGTCCTCGTGGGCCCCGCTCCGCCGCGGTCTGGAGGCCGCCCGCGACCTGCCCACCAACCCCACCGCCACCGACCTGGCCACGGCCCGTGAGGCCTGGCAGGCCGCCCTGCCCGCCGTCAGCAGCCAGCTCGACGACCTCCAGGCGGCGGCCACCAAGGCCAGGCTGCTGCAACTGGGGCTGCGCCTGCTGGACACCAAACTGGCCGCCGTGCAGGAAGAGTATCCGAAGCTCCCCCTCGACCTGGCGACCGGCACGGTCAAATCGCTGACCGCCCAGTTCGTCACCTGGACCGAAGCCACCGCCTGGGACCGCCGCACCCTGCGCGAGTACTTTCAGCGGCTGCTGGCGGATCTGGCTCCGGCCAACCCCTAGAATCCCCGCGGATCCTCCGTCCACGGCGTGACGTCGCTGACCGTCAGGTTGTGCTCCAGCAGCCGGCGTTCGAGTTGGTGCTGCACGGCGTGGTGGGCGGGCTGGCCGGCCAGGTTGTGCAGCTCCAGCGGATCTGCCAGCAGGTCGTACAGCTCGTCGCGGCCGTCGGGGCGGACGATCAGCTTGTGGGTGCTGGTGCGGATCATCTGCGCTCGGCAGACGCTGGCGGGGTGGGTCTGCTGGAGCGTCACCTTCGGGTAGTAGATGGCCTCGGGCTGGCAGGCCCAGGCGTCGCGGACCGGGTGACCTTCGAAGCAGTGCGGCTCGTGGCGGTCGTAGCCGCCGGCGGCGAAGGCGGCTCGACCTGGATCGCCCGCGGCGCCGTGGAGCTGCGGCACCAGCGAGCGGGCAAAGTGCGTGTGGCGCGGGGCGATGCCGGCCAGCTCCAGCACGGTCGCTGAGAGGTCGAACAGCTCGGTGATTTGCGGCACGACGTGCCCCGCGGCGCCGCCGGGGATGCGGGCCACAAAGGGCACGCGGGTCAGGGTGTCGTCGAGCCCGCTGGGCCACTTCTCGACCAGTCCATAGTCGCCGGCCCAGTCGCCGTGGTCACTGAGGAAGAAGACCGCTGTGTCGTCGGCGAGGCCAGTGTCGTCGAGGGTATCGAGCAGTTGGCCGAGCCAATGGTCGACAAACGAGGTCATGCCGAGGTAGACCGCGTTGATTTGCCGCAGCAGGGCGTCGTCGCACTGGTCAAGCCGGCGGGTGCGGCGGATCAGGTCGTGGAAGTCGGGCTTGTCGGCACAGACTGGCCGCAGCGGCGGGACGGTGGCCGGGTCGTAGCGGTCGTGCCACGGCTGGGGCGCGGCGTAGGGGCAGTGGGGATAGGTCAGCGGCAGGTAGAGGCAGAACGGCTGCGCCGGCCCAGCGCGCAGGAAGTCGATCCCGCGCCGGACCTTGGCGGCGTCGGGCTGCGCCTCCGGCTCGTGCGGGAATGGCTCCCAAAGGAAGCTGTAGAAGCGCGGGTCGCTCGGTGCGAAGGGGTTGCCACCGCCGTGCTTGACCGGCGCCGCGCCCCCACCCCACTCGGTGGCGGCGAGCGGCAGGCTGTCCGCGGCGAGCAGGTCGTTCTTGCCGTACCAGCGCACGTCGTAGCCGGCCTCGCGGAGGTAGCGCAGGAGGTGCGGCTCGTGCGGCCGGAGCAGGTGCCAAAGCGTGCGATGCCCGCTGGTGTGGGGGTACCAGCCGGTCATCATGCTGCAGCGGCTGGGGCTGCAGACGGTGTGCTGCACGTGGCACTGCTCGAAACGGGTACCGCCAGCGGCGAGACGGTCGAGTTGGGGTGTCGGCTGGAGCGGGTGACCGTAGCAGCCGCAGGCCTCCGCCCGCAGCTCGTCGGGCATGAAGATCACGAAGTTCATCGGTCAGTCGCCGTCCTGACCATCCCTTCGGGCCGCCAGCGGCAGATCCTCTGCGCTGTGGTCGGCCAGCCAGCGGCGTCCGGCGGGGCTGATCTCCCAGACCCCGCGCGCGCTGTCGGGCGACAACAGCCCGTCGGCCGCCAGCCGGTTACGGCAGCGTTGGGCCGTGACCCACCAGCGGGGCGTCCGCGGATTGGAACGGGTGGCCTGGTAGTCCACCTCGCGGAGCTGCGAGCGCAGGGCGGCCTCGACGCGCCGCAGCACCTCGCCCGACCGGGCGCTGCCCTGGGCGTTCACCAGCACTGTCAGGATCGGCAGCACGAAGGCCTCTTCGGGCGTCCGCTCGCCGGGTCGCAGCCGCGCCTGGCGGCCCCGCGAGAGCAGCACCAGCCGACCCTCGGGCTGCTGCCCGTCCTGCCACTGCCGCCAGTCGGCCTGGACACCGAGCAGCCGTTCGCGCAAATCGCGCAGGTTGGCGGCCCGCGCCAGGCTCTGCTGGGCGGTGTCGTAGTCGCCGCCCTCGAACGAGGCCGCGCCGATCTCGTTGGCTTGCGTCAGTGCCGCGGCCACCTCGTCCAGCAGATGGCCCATCACGCGGTCGATGCGAATCTGGTCCTCGACGTGCATACTCGCCCCGTGTCGGCGGAGGTTGCCCCTGGCGACGTCCTCGGCCCTGAGTTAACATATCCATCTCGACAGCGCACCGGAAGGCGCGGCGGCGAAATCGGGCGGCGAGCCGAGTCGGGCGGAACTTCGGGGCCGACCGGGCGCCTAACCCAATGGACCTTCCGGTCTGGTCGGCTGGCGGTGGTTGACGGGTCGATTCGGTGACGGCTAGAATCATCGTGACAGCGGAGGCGACCAGGTCGATGGCAGAACTGACGCGGCGAGCGGTGCTGCAGCGAGTACCCAACCTGGCGGGCCTCGATCTGAGCGGCATCGATCTCTCCGACGCCGACCTCCGGGGCTCCGACCTGCGCGGCACCAACTTGCGGATGGCCTTCCTGCAGCGCACCAACCTGGTCGGCGCCGACCTCACCGAGGCCAACCTGCTGGGCGCCACAATGAGCCGCGCCAACGTCCGCGAGGCGCGGCTGCACGGCGCCAACCTCTACGGCGCCAACCTCCGCGAGGCCAACCTCAGCGACGCCCACCTGCACGGCGCCAACCTCGCCGGCACCAACTGCATCGGCGCCAACTTCGCCGGGGCCGACCTGACCGCGGCCAACCTCAACCGCGCCAACCTCAACGACGCCAACCTCGGCGGCGCGGTGCTGGTCGGCGCCAACCTCCGCTCGGCCCACGGCGCAGCCAACCTGAACGGCGCCAAGTACGCCCCGGCGGGCCGCATGCCGACGCTCTTCCCGGCCGGCTTCGACCCCAGCGTCCACGGCCTGGTCCCGGTGCGCGGTTCCGAGTAGGCTCGGCGCTACCCTACCGCGCCGTCGGGTCGAACCAGTCGGCCGCGCTCGGAGCCAGGTACGGCGGCACGCCCCGCAGACTCAGCACTGCATCCATGCCGGCGTAAGCCACCACGCTCCAGAGTCCGGCCGGCGACCCGGCCGGCATCGCCAATCGCCGCTGGTTGACCTGGCCGCGGACCGCCGTGGCCTCCACCTCGCCGCGCGGACGGCCCGCCGGGTCCAGCAACAGGAGGCCATACAGCCCGTCGTGCAGGGCCTCGATCTGCAGCTCGAAGGCCGGCTGGCCGGCCGGCACCTGGAAGTACCAGCGGGTCTGGCCGATCCCGCCGAACTGGACGGGAGGATCGAGTGCCACCACGCGCGGCCCGGGTGTCACCAGATCCCAGCGCGCCCGCAGGTCGTCGTGCACGACGACTCGCCAGGCCCCGGCGACGGCCGCGGCGGGCAGCGCCAGCCGGGCCGTCCACGGCAGCGTGTCGGTGCTGAACACCCCTTCGACCACCGTGCGGCCGGCGGGGTCCAGCAGGCGCACCCAGCCGGTCGGCTCCTCCTTCGGCCTGGCGCCCCAGGTCTCGCGGCTCACCTGAACCTCGGCCGGGCCGCCGCGGTGGCGGAACCAGACCGTCTTCTCGAGCGGCCCGCGCAGTCGCAGCGCCGTCGGCGGGGCGGCCTGCCGCAGGGTCTCGCGACGCAGGTCGGCCTGGGTCCAGGTCAGCCGCTCGCCGTACGGCTGCTGCGCCGCGCCGAGGCGTTGCAGGCGGGCCAGGATGGCCGGGGCGAAGTGCGCCGCCTGGGCGAAGCTCTTGCCGAACCCGTCGAGGTTCAGCAGCGCGCCCATCAATCCGCGGGCGCCGATCTCCAGCAGCGCGGCGTCGCCGGTCAGCTCGGCCGCCCGCAGCACGGGCAGCACCACCAGGTTGTTCAGCCCGCCGCTGGAGCGGGTGACCTGCGCCCGGAAGGCCGGCGAGCTGGTGTAGCTGAAGGCGTCGAACTCGGGCACCCACTGCGTCCGCAACCACCCCACCCCGGCCGGGATGCTGCGCCTGGCCCGCGGGTCGCCGGTCAGCCGCAGGTGGTCATCGATCCCGCTGAGTAAGACGCCGATCAGAAACGCGACGTTACCCCGCGCCCCAGCCACGCCACCGGCGTGATCGCCCGGCAGCAGATGCGGCCAGGCCCCACCGTCGTCGAAGCGCTGCTCGCGGTAGGCCACGTCGACGATCCGCGTCAGGGCTGCCAGGTGCTCCGGATCGGCGGTCACGCCGTAGATCGCGGCGATGGCGTGGGCCGACCAGCCGGCCGAGCGCTCGTGCGTCCCCAGCTCCTTGAACTCCCGCGACATCCGCCAGGTGATGTGCTCGCCGAGCAGCGTCGCCGCGTCCATCACCGCCGGGTCGCCGGTCAGGCACCAGGCGTCGCACAGGCCACTGGCCCAAGTGTGTCCGTTCCAGGCGGCGTGCATGGAGTTGTAGGGGAAGGACCAGCTGCGGTCGCTGATCTGCTCGGACCACTCGCCGTTGTGGAACACCGAGTGGGGGATGTTGCCGCCAACATAGAACGGGTCGGGGTAGGCGTGGATGATGTCCACATCGGCCTGGTGGCGCGCCCCGGCCAGGGCCAGCCGGAGGTACTGCGGGTCACCGGTGCGGGCGCTCTGCAGGTACAGCCCGTGCGGCAGGTCGTATTCGTTGTTGCCCCAATTGGTGGTCCGCTCGCCGTGCCAGTCGCCCCAGTTGAGGTAACCGTATTCGCGCTTTTCGGCTTTGCGGCGCAGGTGGTCGGCGAAGGTCAGCGCGAAGCGCTCGTCCCAGGCGCGGAACAGCTTGCCGTCGGCGGCGAGCAGTTCGCCGAGGGCGGCGGTCTCCTGGTACCAGGCCGGCGGGACAACCACCGCCGGCGGGGCAGCGCTCGCCACGGCCGCCTTCAGCGCCGCGGCGGGCTGCTCGCGGTAGGCCTGCAGCACCAGCCGCTCGGTCGTCGCCATGCCCCACTTGAGGCGGTACGCGCCGTCCAGGAACCCGAACCCGACGTGCGCCGGCAGGTCCGCCGGCGGCTGCGCCGGGCCGTCGAGCGGCGGCAGCAACTCGACGTCGATGCCCTCGGGCCGTAGCCGCAGCAGCTTCGGATAGCGCTCGACGAAGTCGGTCACCGCCACCGCCAGGCCGCCCTGGGCCACGGCCCCCTGCTCGACGCTGCCGCCCGGCCCGCCGAGCAGCCGGATCCCGCTCTCGTCGCGGGCGACGACCTGCGCCGGCGCCGCGGCGGGCAGGCCACGGGGGTCGGCCGGCGTGGTCAGCCGCAGCGCCAGGCTGCCGAGGTCGCTGAACTCCCAGTCGAGCTGATCGACGACCAGCGTGTGAGCAACTTCCAGCGCGGTCGCCCCGGCCCGCGCCGTCAGGCGCACCTGGCCGCTCTGGAACTGCCGGCCGGTGGCGTCCTGGTAGGGCCCGCGCAGCTTCACGACGACCCGCTGCGGCGAGGCGTACTCGACCTCGGCGCTGGTGGCGTGCAACTCGTAGAGCCGGCCGGCGGTGTCGCGCAGCTCCCAGCGTCCGTCCGGCTGCAGCGTGGCAGGTAGACACCGCACCTGCCGCAGGCGTAGCGGGCGGAGGCTCCACTCCCACTGCGCAGCGCTGCTGTCGAGGCGCAGCGAGTCGGTCAGCGTGACGGTGACGGCGGCGGCCGGCTGCCGTTGTACCGCGCTACCGAACTCCACGGCGAGTTCCTGCGGCCGCTCGCCGACCAGCGCGGTGGCGGTGGTCAGCAGCACGAACTTCAGGCTGCCGTCGGGCCAGAAGGCCGTCGCGGCGACATCGGCGGGCAACTCGCGGCCGTCGCGCAGCAGCCGCACGTTGGCCGGGTCGAAGAGCGTGCCCAGCGGCAGCGGGAAGCCCCACCGGAGGGGCACCGCCGGCCCCGCCTGAGCGGTGGTCGGATGCACCGTGACGGCCACCCGCTGGCGCTCGACGGTGGCCGGCCGGGCGACCCGCGGACGGGTCGTCCAGGGTAGCGCCGGGACCGCGCGGTCGGCCGCCGGGCGCGGCACGGCAGGTTCTGCGGTCGCTCGCGGCAGGCCCCGGAAGGCCCGCCCGCTGGGCTTCACGACCGGCGGCAACTCGCCCCCGCGGCGCGGCAGCGACACCGTGATCCAGTCGGTCGACTTGCCCTGCGGGCCGTTCCGCTGGCTCAGCAGCCGGAAGCGCACCTGCGCCGTGGTGGCGTCGCCGGCCAGGGGCAGGTCGTCGCTGAGGTACAGCACGTCGTCGTGCAGCACCCACCGCGACCGCGCCGGCCGCGACTTGGCCAGCGTCAGATTGTGGCTCGCCTCGCCGCCCGCGCCGGCCAGAAACTGGTACATCAGGTCGCAGCCGCGCACTTCGGCCTTGTCCTGCCGTCCGGTCGCCAGGTCGTTGTCGGCATCGAGGTAGACGATCAGACTGCTGCCCGGCAGCTCCACGGGCGGCTGCAACCGCAGCGCCCAGATCCAGCGCGGCCCGGCGACGTTGGCCAGGTAGACGGCGGTGAAGTCCAGCGCCGCCGCCGGATTGCTGGCCAGCGGCGCCAGCTCCTGTGCCAGCGCCAGCTCACAGCCGGCCGCCGGGGCGCCCAACGGGCCAGCCACCGCCGCTGGCACGCGCCAGGTAGCTGGCGCAGCCGTCGTGGTCAAGGCGCTGAGAACAGCCAGCAGGGGCAGCATCGCGGACTCCTGGGGAGGTCTACTTCGCACCCGCGGAGGGCTCCCCTCCAGGCGCCGGAGGTACCGGCTCGACCGCCAAGACCAGGGAAACCACCGATCCTGCGCCCCAAACCGCGGCCGCGCTGGCGGCGACCAGCTCTCAGACTGACTGCGCCGGGCAGCGGTCGCGGGAGAGGTTGCGATGCGTCTGGGACGGCCGGGGTGGTTGGTCCTGTGGCTTGGCGGCGGCTGGCTGGCCACTGGCTGCGGTGGCGGCGGGCCGGCCGCCACCACACTGCAGATCACGCCGGGCGATGTCCGGCTGGCCGCCGGATCGCAGCAGCAGTTCTCTTTCACGACGCGCACGAACACCACCGCCAGCCGGCAGGCGGCCACCTGGCGGTGCGATCCGCAGATCGGCACGATCTCTGCGAACGGCCTCTTGACCGCGACGACCCGCACCTCCACGGCAGCGCCGGTGAGCGGCACCGTGTCCGCGACCGCCAATGGCCTGACCGGCTCGGCGACCGTCACGGTGGTGGTCGCCGACCTGGCTCGGCTGGTGATCGAACTACCCGCCGGAGCCACGGCGACGGCCCTCGAGGTCGGCACGCCGTACCAACTGTCGGCGGTCGGCGAAGACCGCCACGGCAACCGCGGGGCGGCCGCCGCCCGGATCGTCGTGACGCCCGAGTGGACGGTCAGCGGGCCGGCCTGGATCGATCCGAGCGGCCGCCTGCTGGCGACCAGCGCGGCGGCGTTCGAGGTCGCGGCGACCTACCAGGGCTTCACCGCCACCCTCCCGGCCCAGGCCGCCCTGGCCAGCGACGCGAGCGCGGTTGCGGGGCAGGTCCTCGGGTCAGGTGGCAGCACGACCCTGAGCGCTGGCGGCTTTGGTCTGACGGTCAACCACTCCGGCAGTGGGTCCGCCGCCGTGGTCCTGGAAGCGGTACAGCCAGCGGTCACCACCCCGACCGAGCAACTGCCCGGTGAGCTGTCCGCGACCGCCGCCCGGGTCTCGTTTCCGTTGCAGCCACCCGTGGGCAGTACGGTGCTGACGGTGCCCAAGGAGGCCCTCGCCAGCGACACGGCGCAGTGGCCGGTGACCATTTTGGATGGCCGCCTGCTGCCGCTCCCGGCGGACCGCGCGACGGAGTTCGGCGACCGCTTCGAGGTCAGCTTGCCGGCCACCTTCGGCACCGCGCCGCCAGCCGCCGGCCGTGGCTGGTCAGCGCGGCTCCCAAAGATCGGGCTGCTCAAGAAGCGGATCACCACCTTCCAGTTCCAACTCGGTCCGCTGGTCGCCGCTGGCCAGGCGATGCACGCCAACTTCGTCTACGGCCCAACACACGACGACCGCCTGGACGAGGGCTACGGCGTGAGCGGCGCGCGCGGCCAGCGCTGGCCGCAGCGGGGCCGCGTGGCGCTGGTGATCCACGGGCTCTTGAGCAACCCCAGAGTCTGGCTCAAGCCGCCCCGCAACTCGTTCGTCGATTACCTCAGCCAGGACCGAACCAGTGGGGGCTTGGGCTATCAACACGTCTGGGCATTCCACTACAACACACTTCGGCCGGTCACAGAGAATGCCCAGATTCTGAGCAACCTGCTGGACGCCGCCGCAGTGCCTGACGAGGGCCTCGACATCTTCGCCCACAGCATGGGCGGCCTGGTCGCGCGCTACGCGCTCGAACGACTTGGTCAGGGTCGTCGCGTGGTGCGTTTGGTGACCCTCGGCACGCCCCACAAGGGGACCGTCGCGGCGACCCACCAGGGCATTCTCGACGTTCTCTTGAGCGACTCCCAGGTCTGGCGACCGGTCGGCGGCCCGGACAGCATCGC
This sequence comes from Fimbriimonadaceae bacterium, assembly GCA_020850355.1. Lineage (GTDB taxonomy): Bacteria > Armatimonadota > UBA10988 > UBA10988 > UBA10988 > JADZEX01. The sequence goes on from JADZEX010000020.1 coordinate 64,822, forward strand.
CGACCTGGCACCAGCCGCCAGCGCACCCGGTGGGCTGATTGCGACGCTGTCGCAGCCGCCCGCACCGCGCGTCCCAACGGTCTACTACGCCGTCGCCGCTGACAGCGACGGCGCGTCCCAGGCCTTGCTGGATGCCGTCCGCCACTGGAGCGTCCATTGGTCGTTGGATGCGGCCGACCTGCAGCTCCTGGACGACCTGCAACAGGACGGCGACGGCGTCGTCCACCTCGCCAGCGCGCTGGCCGTGCGCGAGACGGTGCAGATCAGCGACTGGAGCAGCCCGTTTGACTCCGCCTGGAGCTTCCTGTCCGACCACGGCGGGATGTACGCTGGCGCCCCGGCGCCAGCTCCCTTCCAGGGCACCCGGCAGGTCGGCTACGACCACCTGCAGATGACCACCGCGTTGTCGGTGCGCTCCGCCATTCGGCAGTGGTGGCACGTCACCAACGTGCCGGTGGCGGTGCATTGAGAGGCGCTGGGGAGAGCCCGATGACACGACGCGTTGCTGTGCTGGCGCTCTGCGTGAGCGTCTGTCTGAACGGCTGCGGCGGCAGTGGCCACGACCAGGCCACGCCGCCCGGCACGCCGCTGGCCACGGACCTGCCGGCGCCGGCGCCGGACCGCGGCCGTGTCGTCTTCACAGTGGCCTGGCCCCGCGGCACGCGGTTGATCCCACCGGAGACCACGCGCCTGGTGGTGGCGGTCAGCGCGCCAGAACTGCGAGAGCCGGTGGCCGCGACGATCGACCGGCCCGACCTCGCCAGCGGTCCGGTGACGGTGGCGATGGACATCCCGGCAGGAACCCGCCGGCTGTTCTCGGCGGTGGCCCGGCAGGTCGCTGGGCTGGACAGCTACCGGGTCAACACCAGCCCCGCCGCCGCCGAACTGGCAGCCGGCACCGCCGTCGCGGCCGGGACCGATCCGGTCGCTCGGGGGATCTTCCCGGGCCAGACGGTTGCCGCCGACATCGAGTTGCAGGCAGCGGGAACCCCGCCCAGCGGGGCCACCGCGGTGCAGGTGTCGGTGCAACAGGTCTTGGCCGACAGCTTCCCGATGGTGCTGGTGCTGCAGCTCTGGCGCGACCAGGACGGCAACCCCTTGACCAACTTGAACGCGGCCAACCTTGAGCTCACCGAGAACGACCAGCCGGCCCCGATCGTCGACGTCCGCTCGGTGCAGTCCGCCGAGACCAACCTCAACTGCGCCTTGGTGCTGGATCGCAGCGGCAGCATGGCCGGCTCGGCCCTGACCGCCCTGCGGGTCGCCGCCAGCGACTTCATCGGCCGGTTGCAGGCCGGCGACCGGGGTGCGGTGGTCTCCTTCGCGTCCGATGTCACCACCGACCAGCCCTTCACGGGCGACTTCGGCGTCCTGCTCCAGGCTGTCGCCGGACTGACCTCCGGCGGGTCCACCGCCCTCTGGGATGCCGTCGGACGCGGGCTCGAGCTGGTGGGCGACGAGAACGGCCGCAGCGCGGTGATCGCGATGACCGACGGCGGCGAAAACGCCAGCCGCCGCTACACCTTCGACGCGTTGGTCGCCCAGGCCACCGGCACGGGGGTGCCGATCTTCACGGTTGGCCTGCCCGGAGACACCTTCGAACCGGCCGACCTGATCGACTTGGCGCAGCGGACCGGAGGGGTCTACCACCTCAGCCCGACGGCCGACCAGTTGACCGGCATCTACCAGCGCATCGCCAACCAGTTGGCGGGCCAGTTGCGAGTCAGCTTCATGTCGCCCGCGCCGGCGCCCTCGCCCGCGCCCCGCACGCTCCGCTTGCGCTGCCACTACGGCGACTTGGAGCGCGAGTTCGTGACCACCTACGTCTACAACGGCCCGGCCGTCAGCCACCTGCCGCTGGACCTCGCCGGCAGCGGCGACCTGGGCCCGTCGGACCCGGTGCACAGCGGCCGCGGCTACTACGACGACGTCCGCTTCCAGGCCACCCTGGACGGGCCGCTCGAGGTCACGATGACCCGCGCCGGCGCGGCGGTCGCCGACCCGTTTCTACTGGTCTATCGCGATGGCGAGCCAACCGCCATCGCTGCCGACGACGACTCCGGCGGCAATCGCGACGCCGTGGTGCGCTTCGAGGCGGCCGCGGGGGTCCGCTACACCGCCCGCTTCACGACCTACCGCGCTGGAGACACGGGGCACTTCGTCTACACGATCCGCGAGCTCCGCGGGCGCCAGCAGCGTGCGCTGTTCCCCGCGGCGACCCTGCCGGACGGCGGCCGCAGCCGGCTGAAGTCGCCTTGAAACCTGGCCCACGGCGCGGTCCGAGCGGCGTGGGTGTGCGGCCACCGAAGGAGGTGACCTGACAGCGCCCCAGCGAGGTAGGGTTTCGCTCCGCCTCGCAGATCTGGCTGGCAAAGGGCTCGGCGGCTGCTGACCGGCGCGACCGGCGCAGCTTCTGCCGAGAGCGATCTGACGGGCCGTGCCCAGAAAGGCCCGGTGCCTTGATTGGAGTAGCTGATGCATACGTTGCGACGAGTCGCGGCTCTGGCGGCTGGCTGTGGGTTGCTGCTGGCGGTGGCTGCTGGTTGCGGTGGTGGTGGCGGTGGGGGCCTGATCGATCTGACCGGCTCTGGCACCCTCGACAGCGGTGACAGTGTCTTCACGAACGGCACGTACTTCGACAGCGTGAACGTCCGAGCGACTCGCGACGGCTTGATCCGCGCCACCATGGACCGGGCGGGCAGCAATCCGGTGGCGGATCCATTCCTGGCCGCCTTCCGAGCGGACGAGACGGCTTCCTTCGTCGTCAACGACGACGGCGGCAGCGGCCTCAACGCGACGTTGCAGTTCACGGCGACCGCGGGGGCGCTGTACCGCATCGCCTTCTCGACGTTCCGGGCTGGCGACTCGGGCAGCTACAGCTACACGATCCGCGAGGTCGACGCCAGCTCCCGCGCCGTCGCGGACGATGATCCGGCCAAGCCCGGCGCGGCCCCAACCGCGCGCGTCGCGCCCTAAGCCCACCGGCACTGGCCTGGCCGCCGCGGGCAGGAGAAGCCCCCGCGGCGGCCAAGCCACGGTCGGCCGTGTGGCCAGGAGCGCCTGAATGCCCGCCGTGCGACGCCGTGCACACCACCTCCGAGGGCCGCTGCTGTGGCTGCTGTTCGGGCTGCCGGCCGGTTGGGCGCAGGCGCCGGCCCCGTTACCAGCCGGGCCGGGCGGCCGGGAGGCCGAGATGACGCAAGCCACCGAACCAGCAGTCACCTACGAAGCCCACGGCGCCGTGGGCGATGGCGTTGCCGACGACTTGCCGGCGATTGTCGCCGCGCACGCCTATGCCAACGAGCACCGGCTGCCGGTCAAGTCCAATCCCCAGGCCACCTACCACCTCGGCCGGCGAGCGCTGACGGCGATTCTGGCGACCGACACCGATTGGAGCACCTCGCGCTTCACCATCGACGACACCGCCGTCGAGGACCATCGCAAGTCGCTGTTTGCGGTGCGGTCGCTGCTGCTACCCGTGAAGCTGGCGCTGGAGCGTCTGACCCGCGACCAGCGCCAGGTCGACGCCCGGCCGCCGAGCGACTGTTGGGTGCGCGTCGAGACCAGCCAGAAGCGCCTCTACATTCGGCGCGGGTTGAATCAGAACAGCGGCACGCCGCAGCGCGACTGCTTCATCCTGCGGCGTGACGGATCGATCGAGGGGGACATCGACTGGGACTACCCGCAGATCACCAAGGTCGACGCGCGGCCGCTCGACGAGCAGACCCTGACCGTGCGCGGCGGCATCTTCACGACCACCGCCAACTGCATGAAGCAGGAGACCGGCTACAACTACTGGGCCCGCAACATCAGCATCTCCCGCTCCAACACCGTGATCGACGGGCTGCAGCACCGCATCGTTGGGGAGACTGAGGTCGGCCATCCCTACAGCGGGTTCCTGACCGTCAGTGGCTGCGCCAACGTGACCATCCAGCACTGCTTCGTCAGTGGCCACCGCACCTACAGCACGATCGGCTCGGCCGGTAAGCCCGTCAGCATGGGGACCTACGACCTGAGCGCCAACGAGGTCGTCAACTTCACGCTCCGCAGCGTCACCATGGATGACATCTGCGACGGCCGCAAGTGGGGCGTGATCGGGACCAACTTCTGCAAGAACATCCTGCTGGAAGACTGCGTGCTGTCGCGCATGGACACCCACCAGGGCGTCTCAGGGCAGTACACCATGCGGCGCTGCACGCTCGGCTACGCCGGGCTCAACGCCATCGGCCGCGGGACCTTGTTGGTGGAGGACTCGACCCTCAATGGGCGGTCGTTGATTGGTCTGCGCGGTGACTACGGCAGTACCTGGGAAGGGTCGGTGGTGATCCGCAACTGCCGTTGGGTCCCCGGCTGCGGTGCCAAGGTGGTGCCCTATCTGATCGCCGGCAACAACGACGGCGCGCACGACTTCGGGTACCCCTGCTTCATGCCCCGCGAGGTCCGCATCGACGGCCTGCAGATCGACGACCGCCAGCACCCTGATGGGTACGGCGGGCCCTACCTTTTCACCGACCCGGATGGCAACGGCGACGCCACGACGGGGCGCTTCCCGTACCGCTTCACCGAGCAGGTCACCCTGCGCAATGTCACCGTGGCCAGTGGCCTGGCGCTGCAGCTTTCGCCGGACGCGCGGCTGAACGCCGCGGTGAAGGTCAGCCGGACCGACTGAACGGTCGCAGAAGGAGATCGGCGGGCGCTGGCGATCCGTAGGTCGACGACACGGCTGGACGGAGGACTGCGATGCGCCCCTTGCTGTTGACTGTGCTGCTGGCCGCCTCGGCGGCCCTGGCCGAGCTGCCGGCGCCCTGGAAGAGCGCCGACCTGGGCTTTGTGAACACTGCCGGGACCGCCGCCGCCGACGCCGGCACCTTCACGGTCACCGCCTCCGGCAGCGACATCTGGGATCTCGCTGACGGTGGCCACTTCGTCTACCAGCCGATCACCGGCAGCTTCATGCTGACGGCGCGGATTGTCAGCCTCGAGAACACCAACGAGTGGGCCAAAGCCGGGGTGATGTTCCGCAGCACCACCGGGCCGGGCGCGAAGCACGCCTTCATGTGCCTCACGCCCAGCCAGGGCGCCGACTTCCAGCGTCGTGAGATGGTCGACAGCGAGAGCCTCAACTTCGGTCCGCAGCCGGCACCGCTGCCCTACTGGGTGCGCCTGGTGCGCCTCGGCGACGCCTTCAGCGGCTTCAGCTCGGCCGACGGCCAGAACTGGACCGCCCATGGCACGGTCGGCGTGCTCTTGACGCAGCAGTGCCTGGCCGGCCTGGCGGTTAGCGCGCACAACAACGACGCGGTCACCAAGGCCGTGATCGACAATGTCAAGTTCGAGCCGATCCGCGGGGTCAGCGAGCCCTGGAAGGCCCAGGACATCGGCGCCGTTGGCATCACCGGCTCGACCATCGACATTGGTGGGACCCTCCAGATCACCGCCTCGGGCGATGACATTTGGAACAGCGCCGACGCCTTCCACTATGTCTACCAGCCCTGGAGCGGCGACGGGCAGATCACCGCGCGAGTGGTCAGCTTGAGCGCCAGCAACGAGTGGGCGAAGTGCGGGGTGATGTTCCGCGAGAAGCTCGAGGCGGGCGCGCGCCATGCCTATCTGCCGCTAACCGCCAACTGGGGACCCAACTTCCAGCGCCGGCCAGAGCCCGATGCCGAGAGCTTCAACACAGGCGTCGACGACGCCGCGCGGGCACCCTACTGGGTGCGGCTGGTGCGCGCCGGCAGCACCTTCACCGCCTACACCTCGACCGACGGCAAGACCTGGCACCAGGCGGCCAGCGAGACGATCGCGATGGGCGCCGACATCTACGTCGGCGTCGCCGTGACCAGCCACGACAACGGCGTCACGACCGACGCGGTGGTCGACCATCTGAAGGTTGAAAAGCCGAACTAGGCAACGAGGCGGCCGATGAGCTGGGAGCATCCTCGCGCCCTGGCGCAAGCCTTGGCGGGCGCCGAGTATCTGGCGACCGACGCCGTGGCCACCGCGGCCTGGTTGCAGCAGCGTCTGGCGAAGCCCCTGCTGGTGGAGGGTCCGCCCGGGGTCGGCAAGACCGAACTGGCGAAGTGCCTGGCCCAGGTCGCCGACCGTCCGCTGCTGCGGCTGCAGTGCTACGAGGGCATCGACGAGGCGCGAGCGCTCTACGAGTGGGACTACGGCAAGCAGCTCCTGGCGGCGACGCTGCTGCGCGATGTCGTGGCCGGCCAGGTCGCCGGGGCGGCGACGCTGCGCGAGGCCGTCGAGCGCCTGGCGCGCGAAGAGTCAGCTTTCTTCAGTCGCGCCTTCCTGCTGCCGCGGCCGTTGCTGCAGGCGCTCCTGAGCCCGCAGCCGGTGGTCCTGCTGATCGACGAGATCGACCGCGCCGACGAAGCCTTCGAGGCCTTCCTGCTGGAGCTGCTGAGCGACTTCCAGGTCAGCCTGCCCGAACTCGGCACCGTCACGGCAGTGCATCAGCCGTGGGTCATCCTGACCAGCAATGGCACCCGCGCGCTGGCCGATGCCCTGCGGCGGCGCTGTCTCTACCTCTGGATCGACTACCCCGACGCCGCGACCGAGCTGGCGATTGTGCAGCGCAAGGTGCCGGGGCTGGCCGACCAGCTCGCCGCCGAAGCGGTGGCCTTCGTGCAACGCCTGCGGCGACGCAGCCTGCGCAAGCCGCCGAGCCTGGGGGAGACCCTCGACTGGGCCTATGCCCTGGTCGTCCTGAACGCCGACCGCATCGACGATGCAGTGCTGGACGACACACTCGGCGTGCTGCTGAAGGACCACGAAGACCTGCGTGAGGGCAAGCGCTGAGCAGCCTGCTCAGTCCTCCGCGGCGGCGTCTGGGGTTGGGCCGAGATCGGTGAGGGTACACTCGGTGATGCTCAGCGCTCCTCGCCCGTAGATCCCGACGATCACGTTCCAGTCGCCGCGCGCCCCGCTGCTGAAGCGCTCTTCGCGCTCGCCGCTGGCTTCCGCCGCCGCCCGCCAGCGCAGCGGCCCGCGCTGCAGTTGGCGGTCATCGCCCGGGCGCAGCGTGACGTAGAAGGCATCCTCAGGGCCGGCCAGCCCGCCCGAGCGCCAGCGTAGACGCAAGACGAAGTCGTGCCCCGCCGGCAGCAGGCCGACCCGCGTGCTGATCAGGCGCGTGAAGGATGGCTGGCCCGTCGCCTGCCGGGTGTCGCGATGCATGTTCTGGGCACGGAACAGCACGCCATCGGCCGGCGTCGCGGTGGCGGGCGGGGCGGCCTCCAACCAGTCCATGGCCGGCGAGGCGACGGCGCGATGGTGGGTCAGGAGCCGCTGCCGCAGCGCGGCGAGCGTCGCGGCGTGAGCCGGATCGGCCGCCAGGTTGGTGACCTGCTCCGGGTCGGCCAGGCGGTCGTACAGCCGGGGCGCCTCGCCGTCGGCCAGAATCAGCTCCCACCGCGGCGTGAACAGGCCGGCGCTGCGCAGCGACGAGTGGTGGATGCAGGCTTCGTCTGCCCAGGCGGCTGGCTCACCGCGCAACAGCGGTGCCGCGTCCTGGCCCTGCTCCCGTCCGCTCGGCCTGGCGCCCAACAGGCTGCACAAGGTCGGCAGCACGTCGACGCTGGTGATCAGCCGCTCGACCACGGTTCCGGGCCGGATGGCCGCCGGATAGCGCACCAGGAACGGCACCTCGTAGGCGGCGCGGTACCACTGGTTCTTGTGCATCCGAGCATGCTCGCCGAGGTACTCGCCGTGGTCGGTGGTGAACACGACGACGGTCTGGTCGAGCTGCCCGGTCTCGCGGAGCGTGGCCAGGATGCGGCCCACGCTGTCGTCGAGGCACTTCACCAGGCCGCAGTAGGCCGCTTTCCAACGGCGCACCTGCGCCGCGTCGACCGGCCGACCGTCGACGCTGAACGGTTCGAAGGTGCGCGGCAGCGGCATCGCCGCCGGGTCGTACATCGTGTCGTAGGGCGCCCGCACCGTGAACGGCGTGTGCGGATCGGGGAAGCTGACGACCCACGCGAACGGCCGGGAGCGCGGCCGGCGTAGAAAGTCGGTGGTGACCGTGGCCAGGAAGTCGGTGGTGTAGCTCCGCTCGTCGCCAATGGTGTTGAGCGCCTGGGGTTGCCCGGCGGCGGTGGTGGACAGGGTCTTCCAGTGGCCGCGGTTGAACATCCAGCGACTGTCTTCGAAGCCCCAGCTCTCGGCTGGCGACAAAAAGCCCGGCCTGGCCGTGCCCGAGAGGTGCCACTTGCCAGCGTAGCCGGTCTGCCAGCCCTGGTCGCGGAGCACCTGACCGAGGGTCACTTCGTCAGCGTTGAGGGGCGTGTCGTTGACATAGGCGCCGTGGGCATGGGGATAGCGACCAGTGAACAAACAGCCCCGCGACGGGGTGCAGACTGCGCTGTTGACCTGGAACCGGGTGAGCAGCGCTCCGTCGGCCGCCAGCGTGTCGAGGTGGGGGGTCTGCACCAGCGTGTGCCCGTAGTTCGGCACGTCCCGCAACCGCGGTGCGTAGCAACTCAGGGCCCACGAGCTGAGCTGATCACAGTGCAGCAGCAGGAGGTTCGGGCGCGGCTCGGCGCGGCCGTGCCGCAGCGCGGTCCAGCCGACCGCCGCCGCGCCAAGGCCCACCAGGCGTCGCCGGCTCCACGGCATCGTCGCCCCCTAAGCGCGGTACTCGCCAGTCGCCCGCCGCTCGATGGCCGGGCGGCTGAGGTGGGTGTCGTCGCAGGTCTGCAGCCCGACCTTGGCGATCAGTTCCCGCAGGTAGCCGAGGTGCGGGCAGGCCGGTCCGTGGTAGCTCTCTTTGGTGATGCAACTGGCCAACTGCACAACGATCTGGTCGGCCGCAACGCCTTCGTTGGCTTGCGCCTTGTGCTTCAGGTTGGCCAACTTGCGGTGCAGCGCGCGCCCGCAACAGCCGCCGCAGGTCAGGTAGAGCGTGCGGTACTCGCGATCGGCCGGGTATGCTGCGAAGCCGCCGCTGCGGTGGTGGAAGGCCTGCTCGCAGTAGTAGCCGCTACAGCGTTCCATGACAATGTCGCATTGCACCACAGCCAGGTATCGCACGTCGGGCTGGTCACTCACGATGCCACCTCCTCGCCTCTCGTCGCGCCATTTCGTGGTTGCTGTCGGCTTCCCTGCCGAGAGGAGTGGCTGCCCCGCGGGCGAATGCCGCCCCGACGTGCGAAGGAGTCTCACGATGGCGAAGATCCCGGTTGGCTTGCAGCTCTACTCCGTTCGCGGCGAGGTCCAGAACGACCTGCCGGCGACCCTCCGCAAGACCGCCGAGGTGGGCTACGTTGGATTCGAGCCCTGGGGCTACGGCGGCGACAAGGTCGAGTGGATGGGCCACAGCCCGCAGGCGATCCGGCAGCTCAGCGACGATCTCGGACTGACCTGTTGCGGCATTCACCTGCAGACCGGCGCGCTGCTGGGAGACAACCTCAAGCGTACGGTGGAGCTGAACCAGATCCTCGGCAACCGGTTCCTGATCATCGCCGCCGACAAGCCGCGGATGGGCAGTGTGGCGACCATTCTGGAGCTGGCCAAGATCCTCGAATCCGCTGCCGATGCGGTCCGCGAGGCCGGCATGTTCACCGGCTACCACGCCCACGGCTTCGACTTCGAGCAGGTCGAGGGCAAGCCGGCCTGGGACCACCTGTTCGGCAACACCCGCGCCGACATCATCATGCAGATGGACATCGGCAACTGCGCCAACGGCGGCGGTGACCCCATCGGCACCCTGCGCAAGTTCCCGGGACGCGCCCGGTCGGTGCATCTGAAGGACTTCGGCGGCCCGGAGGGCGCCGTGATCGGCGAGGGCAGCGCCGACTGGCCGACGATCTTCAACCTCTGCGAGAACCAGCACCCCGTCGAGTGGTACGTCGTCGAAGAAGGCGAACCCAACGGCCTTGGCTGGGATGCCACGGCGCGCAGCCTGGCCAACCTGAAGGCGATGGGCCAGGCGTAACGCTGGCGGCGTGCGCAGCCGCCGCTCACCCCAGGCCCGCTGCTGGCGGGGTCCCTGGGGCGAGGGGCGGCTGTCGACCGATCAGGCGGCCGGCTTCGCCGGCTGCAGGTCGCCAGCTTCCACCATCTCGCGGAGCGGGTTGCCGATGGTCGGGTCGAGCGGGAAGTCGACGCGGGCCCGGCGGCGGCTGGACTCGTAGGCGCCGAAGATGAGCTCCGTGGCGATCAGCGCGTTCGAGGCATCGAGGATGCACTTGCGGCCCGACCGCAGGCAGGCGATCACATCGCTCACGGCGCGTTCGATGAAGTCGGGGCCGTGGATGCTGTGGCCGTTGGTGTCCGGGTGCTGCCACTCCGGCGACCCCGCCGGCCGCCAGCGCAGGGCCTCTTTCGGGCCATGGCCGCAGCCCCAGTCGATCACGCCTTGCTCACCAATGATGCGGTTGACCACGCCCAGCGGCCGGGAGCCGCCAGGGGCGCCGCTGTAGACGAACCCGAAGACGCCGTTCTCGTATTCGAAGATCAGCGTCTGCTGATTCTCGCAAGGCGCGCCAAAGACCAGGTTCTCGGTGCGGTAATCGATCTGCGCCAGCACCCACTTCGCCCGCACCTCGCCGTTGAAGTGGCTGAGCATGTCGATGAAGTGCGTGCCGGTGTCGTAGATGTTGCCAAACTCGCACTCGAAGCGCTGGATCGCACCGATCTCGCCGGCGTCGATCAACTGCCTGGCGATCTGGGTCGCCTCGCTGTAGCGGCGCTGGTGGTTGAAGGTCAACTGCACCCCGGCCGCCGCGGCCTTGGCGGCCATGTTCAGCGCGCCGCGCCAGGTGTCGGCCATCGGCTTCTCGCAGTGGATCGCCTTCACCCCGGCGTCGATGGCGGCCAGCACCATCGGCTCGTGGAGGTGCATCCAGGTGCAGATGCTGACCACGTCGAGCCGCGCGGCGGCGAACATCGCGCGGTAGTCGGTGTAGACCTCGGCCGGTCCAAAGCGGTCGGCGTACTTCTGAGCAAGGTCGGCGCGCAGGTCGCAAGCCGCGACGATGTCGCAGTCGCCGGCGGCTCGGTAGCCATCACCGTGGGCGTACGCCATGGCGTAGCCCAGGGCGCTCTTCTTGGCATCCGGGTCGCCCGTCCCAATCACCCCCACCCGCAGTCGATCAGCCATGTGTCCAACTCCAATCGTCGGACCATTCGACCTGCCGCGCCGAATCCTGCGCCGGACCGGCGATCGGGCCAGGCGCCTGGCCGCGCGGCGGCGGCAGCCGGGGCAGTGTGCTGCGGCGGGATGGACAGGCCTATGGCGACCAGAGCAATGATTGCGGATTGCCAACGTGCCGAATAGTGGTATGCTAAGCCTGCGCAGAGAACGAAGGAAACCGATGAGCATTATGCCGAGCACCAACCTGGAACAGGCCCTCCCCGAGTTGTTGCAGCAGCGCACCGCCGCCGAGGAAGCCGTGCAGGCGGCGCAGCGCGAAGTGCTGGCGGCCCAGGCCCGCCTGGTCGAAGTCAACCGCGCCATTGCAGCGTTGCTGAAGAAGGCCGGCATCCTGGTGAGCGACAGCGCCCCGCCGGCCGCCGCGCCAGCTGGCAGCTCGCGGGCGGGACGCTTCCACCTGGTCTGGAAGACTGCGTCCGGCCAGCCCAGCGCGCAGGGCACCCCGGACGCCAGCGCCCCGGTCGTGATTGGTGGCCGCCCGGTGACCTTCGGCAACCGCCAGGGCAGGCTGGCACCAACCGAGGTCTATCGCAACGCGATCGGCGACGAGATCGACAAGCTGGCCCTGGTTGACAGCGCCAACGGCCAGGTCGTGACGACCAGCATCATCTGGGGCGCTCCCCGCGGCAAGCAGGACTAACGCCCTACTCGCCCTTCACCCAGGCGAGACTCCAAGTTGCACCGGGCGGGGCGCCGCCGGCCACCGGGTCCAACCGGATCGCCGCGATGCCCCGCCCGGCCCATTTGGGGTGCTCGCCCACCGGCAGCCGGTACTCATGCCATTCGCCGTCGGCCCTGATGGGAAAGTTGAGATACTTGTCATCGGCAAACGTCGGCTCATCCCAAGTAGCCCAGAAGAACTGCCCCGCTGTGCTGCCCCCAGTCACCTTCATGCGCACCACTATCGCCCCGTACTGATCCGCCGGTACGCGCAGGTAGGTGCGGCAGAGGAAGGGGTCCGACCCGCTCAGGACGGCGTGCAGGCCGGCCGGGTCAACCTGCAAGTCGGTCAGATCGTTGGGCATCGACCAGCCTAACAGATTGCCCGGCTGGTTGAACTCAAAGTTGATCTGGGGACTCGGGCGAGGCGGCTGTGGTCGCACGAAGCGGCTCGTCAGGCGGAGCAACAGGCCGTCGCCGGCGGCGAGCTCGAGCGGCAGACGGCCGTCGGTCACAACGCGCTCCAGCGGCTGTCCGTCGCGCCGGGAGACCTCCGCGACCTGCGCCAGGTCGGCGCGGAGCGTGGCGGCCCCGCTGAACGGCTCGCGGTGCGAGGCGTTGGCCAGCAGGATGTGCTCTACGCCCTGGGCGTCCTCCAACAGGCCGACCACCAGGTGGCCCGGGCCACTGAGCTGCAGCGGCCAGTCACGCCCGAGGGCTGCCGCACCAGGCGGCACGGCCCCGTAGTGCGCCACGCCGCGGGAGCGCAGCGCCAGCAGCGTGGGGCCGAGGGCCAGCACCTCGCGGTTGACGGTCTGCGCCAGCCCGTAGAGGCGCGTCGGTTGGCCCTGGGTGTCGACCAATCCCACATCGGCAGCGCGCCCCAGCCCGGGGGGCGTGGCGTAGGTGAAGTACATCAAGCCCTGCATGCCGTAGGCCAGCGCGGTGTAGACCTGCCAGCGCAGCTCGGCCGCGCTCGGGTCGCGGTAGGGCGGATGGGGCAGCGAGAGCAGGATGTACCAGGGTGGGATCCCCCGCGCCAGGGCCGCCTCGCGGACCAGCGCCAGGTTCTCGTAGTAATCGGCGCGGTCCTCACCGCTGTCCAGCAGCGCGTAGTGGTCGTAGCTGAGCACCGCCGGTTGGACCAGCTCCAGGTAAGCGGCGAGGTGCTCCCGGTAGCTGCGGGTGCCCAACTGCTCCTGGCTGGCGTAGGTCGGAAAGAGGTTGATGTAGGCCAGGTGTGTCGGATCGAGGCGCTGCAGTTCGGCGACGATTTGCCCGAGCGGTGCGAACCACTGCGAGTTCGGCTCGTCGGTGAGGTAGTAGCCATAGAGCGCCGGATGCGCCTGGACCTCGGCGACCAGCGCGGCGACGGCCTGCGCCCACTGCGGGTTGGCGGTGATGTCGCGGTGCAGCCGAGAGTCCTGCAGGATCGCCCGCAGGCCGACCGCCTGGCAATGATCCAGCATTGCCAGGTTGCCCTCGCGACCGTAGCCCCGCATCCCGGCGACGGTGAAGCCACAATCCTTGACCCGTTGCCAGGTGCCCCGGTCGTTGGTGTCGGGGCCGTACCAGTAGCTGATCGGGAACTCCGCCGGTCGCCAACCGGGCGCCAGGGTGGCGCAGGCCAGCGCGAGCAGCGCAGAGGAGGTCATCGCAGGCTCCTGCGGCGGGGCTTCGCCAGCGGGCCGCGAATCCTGCTCCGGCGGCGGGGTCTGTCCGGCTCAGACTGGCAGCCCCGCCTGGCGGGCCAGGGCCCGCGCTTCGCGGCCGTCGGGCAGGCACTTGCCGAGGTCGGCGCCGCGTTCCCGCAGCAGCGGCCAGACCCGTTGACAGCGCCGCAGCGCGGCGGTCAGGAGAGGGGTCTCGCCCGCGGCGCTGCGCGCCTCGAGGGCGGCACCGCGATCCAGCAGCAGTTGCACACAGGCCACGCTGTCGGCCTCGACCGCCCAGTGCAGCAGCGTGCGGCCGTGTTCGACCAGCCGCAGCCGAGCCGGCTCGGCGTCCAGTGCCGCGGTCAACGGCTCGTTGAGGCCCAGCGCGGCGGCCAGCACGGCGTCGACCGTGGCCCCATGGGCGACCAGCAGCTCCGCCATCTCGCCGCAGCGGCTGGCACTGTCCCACCGCAGCAGGCGTCGCAGCGGCACCTCGTCCACGGCGTCCACCGCGTCGATCGCCGCACCGCGCTGCAGCAGCGCCTGGGCCAGTTCGACGCGGTTCGCCTCGACCGCCCAGTGCAGCAGCGTCGCCCCCTGGCCGTCACGCTCCTCGAGCGTGAGCCGGTTGGCGGCGGTGTGGGTCTGCACATGCTCTTCGGCCCCGAGCGCCATCGCGCTGAACAGGTCGAGGCTGGCGCCAGCGGTGATCAACGCCTGCGCGGCGGGCCGGTCGCCCTGCCGGGCGGCCTGCTGCAAGGGCGTCAGGCCATTGGGCAGCAGCGCGTCGAGGTCGAACTGGCAGCGTTGCAGCGCGGCCAAGACCTGGAAGCAGCGCTGCTGGGCCGCCGCCAGAACCAGCGGTTGACCCGCCGGGGCGACGCTCCAGGCGAGGGTCGGATCGGCCGCCAAAAGCTCGACCACGCGCTGCTCGCCACCCTGCGCCAACAGACTGAAAAGGTCCTCCACGACGGCACGTGCCTCCTAGTCGATCCGCACCAGCCCATGCTCGGCCGGGTCGAAGCCAGCCGGGAAGCGGGTCGTCCCACGGGCCCCGGCATGGTACCGCGCGCCGCTCAGCGCGGCGTTCAAGAGGTCGGCCTCCGCCAGATCGGCACCGGCCAACTGCGCGCCGCTGAGGTCGGCCGCGGTGAGGTTGGTGAAGCGCAGCCGGGCGCCGCTGAGGTCGGCCCCGAGCAGCACCGCGCCGCGCAGGTTGGCCAGCTCCAGGTCACAACCACCCAGATTGGCGCCCGCCAACTGCGCGTCAGCCAGGTTGGCGTTGAACAGCTTGGCGTACCGCAGATCCGCCCCGCTCAGGAGCGCCCCGCGCAGGGCCGCCTCACTGAGGTTGCTGTACCGCAGGTCGGCCCCGGCCAGGCGGGCCCCACGCAGATCGGTGCGGTGCAGGTCGGCGCCGTAAAGGTTGGCCGCGGTCAGGTCAGCAGCGGCCAGTTCGGCGCCGTGGAGGTCGGCACCGGCCAGCGCCGGAGCGCGGGCCAGGACGTCAGCACGGGTCCACTCAGCCATCGCCCACCTCCGCCCCGGACTGTACCCGAGGGAGTCCGCCGCGTCAACCGCTGGCGGCCCGGCCAGGCCGCGGTCAGCGCCGCAGCGTCGCGAACACGGCGCGGTGGTCCGACCCGCCGAGCGGCCGCCGCCACAGGACCACCGCCAGCCCCAGGCCAACCCGCCGCTGCGCCCGTGGCCAGAGCAGGGGCAATGGCACCAGCCCGAGGATCACCCAGCAGGCCAAGGGCCAGATGGTGACCGCCGCCAGCGCGGTCGGCCGCCAGGTGTAGGCCCCAGCCACCCCAGCCGCCAGAGCTGCCGAACAGACCGCCACCGACCACCTCCAGCGCTCGTCCAGGCGCCCGCTCCCAGCGCACTGCTGCCCCCCGGTCCCGGCTGGCAAACCTGCCCTGGCGGACTCGTCGCGACCCGCGCGCGCGTTTGGATGATCGGGAATGCTGTGGTAAACTGGCGAGTTAAGAAGCTATGCGGAATCGTGGCGTGGCGATTGCGACGCAGGTCCCTCTCGCAACCCCTGCGCAAGATCCACAGGCAGTCGACTCGCGGTGAGGTTGTCGCGAACGCCGTTCAGGACGGCTCTAACAGATGGCGACCGCGGCGGGTGGGGCGGCGGCAGAGGAGCGCGAGAGCATGGCAATCCGGATGCTGGACATCCAGGCGCAGCTCGTTCCGATTCAGGATCAACTGGAAGCCGCGGCGACGAAAGTCCTGCGGCGTGGCCATTTCGTGCTGGGTGAGGAAGTCGAAGCGCTCGAACACGAGTTGGCGACTTACTGCGGCGCGCGCTACGGCGTCGGCGTGGCGTCCGGGACCGATGCGCTGCTGTTGGCGCTGGCGGCGGTGGGCGTGACCCGCGGCTCGCAGGTGATCACGACCCCGTTCACCTACGTCGCGACGGTCCAGGCGGTGACTCACCTCGGGGCGACGCCGGTCTTCGTCGACATCGACCCGCAGACCTTCAACCTGGATGCCGAGCAGGTCCAGCGGGCTGTCGGGCGGCGCACCAAGGCCATCATTCCGGTTCACCTGTTTGGGCAGTGCGCCGAGATGGACCCGATCTGCGACCTCGCCGCGCGCCGCGGGCTGGCCGTCGTGGAGGACTCGGCGCAGGCGGTCGGTGCCACCTACCACGGACGCGGCGCCTGCAGCCTGGGTCACCTCGGCTGCCTCAGCTTCTACCCCACCAAGAACCTCGGCGCCTGCGGCGATGGCGGGATGGTGCTGACCAACGACGAAGAGCTCTACCAGCGTCTGCGGCTGCTGCGGGTGCATGGCCGCGCCGATGGGTACTTCTACCTGATTGATGGCTTCAACAGCCGCTTGGATGAGATTCAGGCGGCCTTCCTGCGGGTCAAGATGCGCGGTCTCCGCGAGTACACCGCCGCCCGCCAGCGCAATGCCGCGTTGTACGACGAGTTGCTGGCCGACCTGCCGCAGATTCGCACGCCGTACGTGCCGGCGCACAACGTCCACGTTTACCACCAGTACAGCATCATCGCCGAGCGCCGCGACGATCTGCGGGAGTACCTCAAGGCGCACGGCATCGACTCGGCCGTCTACTACCCGCTGCCGTTGCATCAGCAGGAGATCTACCGCCACTTCCGGCGGCGCCTGCCCGTGGC
Source organism: Fimbriimonadaceae bacterium (assembly GCA_020850355.1). Lineage (GTDB taxonomy): Bacteria > Armatimonadota > UBA10988 > UBA10988 > UBA10988 > JADZEX01. Next base: position 81,459 of record JADZEX010000020.1, read on the forward strand.
GGAGTGGACGTGTCAACATATCTTGGCGCTACCGATTGCGCCCGAGGTGGTCACCACCGACGGGGTCCGCACGGTCAGCGAGGCGATTCGGGCGTTCTACCGCAAGTAGCGCCCCCTGGCACCGGCCTTGTTCGGCTGGGTCGGGATCTCGGGAGGAGACCCCAGTGGAGTATCACGTCAAGGACACCGCGCTGGCTGACGCTGGCGTGCAGCGCATCGAGTGGGCCGACCACGAGATGCCGGTGCTGCGCCAGATTCGCGATCGTTTCGCGGCCGAGCAGCCGCTCAAGGGCCAGGTCCTCGCGGCTTGTCTGCATGTCACGACCGAGACAGCCAACCTGGTCCGGACGCTGCAGGCCGGCGGCGCCGAGGTCGTGGTCTGTGCCTCGAACCCGTTGAGCACCCAGGACGACGTCGCCGCGGCGCTGGCCACCCGTTACGGGGTGCCGACCTACGCCATCAAGGGTGAGGACCGCGACACCTACTTCGCCCACCTCAACGCCGCTGCCGACGCCAGTCCGACGATCACCATGGACGATGGCTGCGACCTGGTCAGCCTCTTGCACAGCGCCCGCACCGACAAGCTGGCCGGGGTGATCGGCGGCACCGAAGAGACCACCACCGGCGTGATCCGGCTGAAGGCGATGGCCGCCGACGGCGCGCTGAAGTACCCGGTGATCGCGGTCAACGACGCTCAGACGAAGCACTTCTTCGACAACCGTTACGGCACCGGGCAGTCGACCATGGACGGCATCATCCGCGCCACCAACATCCTGCTGGCCGGCCGAACTTTCGTGGTGGGCGGCTACGGCTGGTGCGGCCGCGGCGTGGCGCAACGGGCCCGCGGTCTCGGTGCCAACGTGGTCGTCACCGAGATTGAGCCGCTGCGGGCGCTGGAAGCGGTGATGGACGGCTTCCGCGTGATGCCGATGGCCGCCGCCGCGCCGATCTCCGACGTGATCTGCACGCTGACCGGCGACAAGCACGTCGTGCGCCGCGAGCATTGGGAGTCGATGAAGGACGGCTGCATCGTCTGCAACAGCGGCCACTTCGACATCGAGCTGGACCTGGTGTCGCTCGGCGAGCTGGCCAGCAGCGTCCGCAGCGTGCGGCCGTTCGTGCAGGAGTACCAGCTCCCCGACCGCAAGATCTTCGTGCTGGCCGAAGGGCGGCTGGTCAACCTCGGCGCGGCTGAGGGGCACCCGGCGGCGGTGATGGATATGAGCTTCGCCAACCAGGCCACCAGCGCCGAGTACATGGCGCAGCATGCCGGCCAGCTCAAGCCCGACGTCTACGGCGTTCCGGCCGATCTCGATGCGCTGGTGGCGCGGCTGAAGCTGGAGGCGATGGGCATCGCCATCGACGTCCTGACGCCGGAGCAGGAAGCCTATCTGACCAGTTGGCACGAAGGCACCTAGCCTGCCCGGCTGATACGGTATAATGCACGGAGCGGGGCCCAGACGCCCCGCTCCGTGTTGCTTTCGGGCGACGGTCGGCTGAGCGGGAGCCATCGATGGCGGAGCAGCCACAGGCAGTCGTGTTGGTGGTGGACGACGACCGGGGCATCTGCACCTCGTTGGCGATGCACCTGAAGTACCGCGGCTTTGCGGTCGAGACCGCCTGCTGTGGCAAGGACGGTCTCCGCCGCCTGGCTGCGGGCGGCATCGACCTCGTGATCACGGACATCGGGCTGCCCGACCTGAGTGGCCACGAAGTCGTCCGCCGGGCGGTCCACCTGGCCGTCGAGAAGGGTCTCGACCGACCAGAGTTCATCATCATGACCGCCAACGCCACCCTCGATCACGCCGTCTCGGCGCTCGAAGAGGGGGCCTGCCAGTTCATCACCAAGCCGCTCTCGATGCCGTTCTTGGAAGTCGTCGTGAAGCACGCCCTGGCGCTGCGCGCGCTGCGCCAGCAGGTCGGGCAGCTCGAGAGTTCGCGCGAGCAGTTGGTGTTGCAGGCGTTGGCCGACATCACCGGCAGCCTGGGCCTGGTCGGTACCCTCGAGGCCGTCCTGCGGGCCCTGCAACTGCTGGCCCGGCCGACCACCTCGGCGATCTGGCTGGCCGACCAGACCGATCTGCAGATCAAGCCGGTGACGACCCTCTCGGCGGTGCCCGAGGTGCCGCTCGATCCGATCCACGAGGAACTCGTGATCGAGTGCGGCGAGAGCGGCCACGTCCTGTTCCGCCGCCACGCCGAAGTCCGCTACGCCGCCGCCCCGGTGATCCTCGACGGCCGGGTCGAATGCGTCGTCAGCCTGGAGATTGAAGAACCCGACCGGCGGACCGACGAGGAGCTCAGCGAGGTCCTGCTGACCGTGGCGCAGTACTCCGCCGGCGCCATCCGCAAGGAGCGCGTCTTCGCCTCGCTCGAGACCTCGTCGATGCAGATCTCCAGCCTCTTCGAGGTTGGCCTCGCGATGAGCAGCGAGACGTCGCTGCAGAAGCTGTTCGACGTGATTGTCGACAGCTCGGCGCGGATCTGCGGCGCCGAACGCTGCTCGCTGATGCTGGTCGACAAAGACGGCGAGACCCTGCGCATGCGGGCCGCGATTGGCATCCCGCCCGACATCGTGGCGAAGGCCGAAACCAAGATCGGGCACGGCATCGCGGGCTCGGTGGCCGCCAGCGGCGAGCCGCTGTTCATCTCGAACATCGAGGCGTCGGGGCAGTTCAGCCGCAAGAACGCCACCGACCGCTACAACAACACCTCGCTGGTCTGCGTGCCGATCCGGGTCCAGGACAAAGTCGTCGGGGTGATCAACGTCAACAACAAGCGGTCCGGCGCGGGCTTCACCGAGAACGACCTGAACCTGCTGACCCTGCTGGCCAGCCAGGCTGCGGTCGCCATCGGCAACGCCCACCGCTATCAGGACCTCAGCGAAAAGGCGATCACCGACGGCCTGACCGGGGTCTACATCCGGCGCTACTTCGACGAATGCATCGACCGGGCCTACCGCAATGCGCGGAGCACCGGCCGGCAGTTCTCCCTGCTGATGATCGACATCGATTACTTCAAGAAGGTTAATGACAGCCACGGCCACCAGACCGGCGACGAGGCGCTGCGGACCGTCGCCGGCATCCTCAAGCAACTGGTGCGCGACGACGACCTGGTCTGCCGCTACGGCGGCGAGGAGTTCGCGGTGATCCTGTCGCGCGCCAGCGGGCAGATCGCCGCGCGTGTCGCCGAGCGGATCCGCTCGACCGTCGCGGGCACGGCGGTGCAGACCACCGAGGCCACCCTGACGGTGCAGGTCAGCATCGGTCTGGCGACGGTCTCCGAGCAGTACCACTCGCCCGAAGCCGTGGTCCGGGCCGCCGATGCGGCGTTGTACCAGGCCAAGGAGCAGGGCCGCAACCAGGTGGTGGTGGCGACGATCGACGACTCACAGGCCGCCGATGCCTGAGTTGGCAGGCAGGTAGAGCTGCCAGGCGAGGTCGATCAGCGTCCGGACAAACCCGGCGCCGAACTCGCCGATCACCAGACCCAGGAAGAACGGCACGGTGCGCCGGTAGGCGCGCAGCCCGCCGTAACGCAGGATCATCGACTTGATGCCCCAGGTCAGCGTCAGCGGCACCCACAGCCGTTGCAGGGCGAAGCTGTTGCCGACCACCCAGCCGGCCGGATGGAACGGCCACCAGACGAAGCGCGTGCGCAGCACGACCAACAGCCCGCAGACCGCGGCCCCAAAGACGTTGGCGCCCAGCGCGCCGCGACTGGCCTTGACCGGCACCGTCAGCAGCCGGGCGACGATCTGCCAGGGATCGAGCCCGAAGGCCCAGACCGCCGGGCCGGTGAACCGGCCGCCCTCCAGCCCGATGTCGTAGCTGACGTGGAGCATCGCCCAGAAGCCGGTGACGATGCCGCCGACGGTGGCCAGCAGGACCACCAGACTGAACCGCCGCAGGTCGCCGCCCACGCGGTGCAGCAGCCGCAGGCCGTGGAGCTGGTGCTGCAGGTTGTAGTTGCGCTGCGTGCGGTTGAGCCAGAACAGCAGCGTCATCGTGATCAGTTCGGGTGGCTTGTAGGCCAGAGTCCCGGCGGCGCGGCGCATGATGTCGTCGGCGCCACGCTGGTACAGCTCGATGCTCGGCAGGCCGACCTCGGCCCGCACCCGCGCCACCGCCAGCACAATCGCCAGCAGCAGCGCCCAGTAGAGCAACGCCACCCAGACCCGCATTCCCAGGAGCACCGTGAAGCTGACCAGGAACAGGCCGCCCAAGACCAGCCCGATCCAGGCCCAGCGGTAGCGCAGCGGCTCCCCGCGGTCGTCTGCGGGCGCTCGGCCGCAGGCCTGGCGCAGTGTCTCGCCAAGGTGGGCGCGGGCCGCCCAAATGGTGAACAGCCCAAACCCGATGAAGGCCCCGGCTGACTGCTGGTTGACGTACGGGAAACCATCCCAGTCGGTGAAGCCCGCGACTCCCGCCAGCATCCGCTCGCAGCGCGTCAGCGCGAAGAAGAACCAGCACGAGAAGACCAGGTCGGTCGGCAGCAAGAACGAGAGGCCGAAGGCGAAGGGATAGAAGCAGATCGGCAAGGTGCCCATGAAGCGCCAGGGCGCCTCGCTGAAGGTGAGGTTGGTGACGCCGAGGTTGATGCCCGGCACGCCCGGCCAAATCTGGTGCGCCAGGTTGAGGAACTGCATCCCGGCCGCCAGCACCGCGCCGGCGAAGAAAGTCGGGCTGCGCAGCAGCTCCCCACCAGGATCGCTGGCCGCCAGCGGCACCTCGGCCAGCGGGTAGCTCAGCCGTTCATGGTCCCACTGCCGGCGCAGCAGGCTGGCCAGGCAGTACATCGTGCCGGCGACCACCAGTGCCACCACCGCCCAGACGGTCAGGGCCGGCAGCCAGGCGGCCAGGTGGCCGTGCTGGTAGAGCGAGGTGTGGCCCCGCAGTAGATTGCTCAGGGCCTCCGGATCGGTGACCACCACGCGGTTCTTGAGGTGCGGGTGGATCAAGTTGGCCCAGTTGTTCTCCGGCGTGGCCCGCGCATGGATGTAGGCGATGGCCGTGTAGAGGATCTGCAGTTGGTCGTGGCCGGCGATGTTGCTGGCGATCACCAGCATCGCGTAGACCACCAGCAACTCGCCCCGGGCCAGCGCCCAAGCCGGGCGCCAGCGCCCCAGCGCGCGGTTGGCCAGGCTCAACAGCAGCAGCGCGGCGACGCAGTGGAAGAAGAGCTGCGGGATGGTCGGGGTGTCGGAGTAGCGCACGTACTCGATCTGGATCAGCCACACCGCGTTGAGCGGCAGGAGCAGCAGACCGAGCAACACGGCGCGCGGCGTAACCGCCAGGGCCTGGGTCCGGTCCGACGCCGCCATGCTCACTCCGTGGGTCGCCAGGAGCTTCGCGCTGCCGCGTCGGGCTCCTCTACGGCGTGCCGAGCGGCTCGCAGACGGTCCAGCCGCGGCTGTCGCTGCGGAGCTTGAGGCCGAAGCGGGCGGGGTTGGTGAACACCGTTGGCACCAGCAGATCGGCCAGCGGACCGCGGAAGTTGGCGGGGTACTGCTCGATCATCTGCGGCTGCGGCAGACCCTCGCGCAGCACGATCACGCGGTCGGGCGAGACCAGCCGCAGGATCTGGCCGGGGTCGACCCGCAGGTACAGCCCGGCGGCCTGGCAGAGCATGCCGAGACAGCGGATCAGCGGCGCCTGGTAGAACGAAGCCGTCACCCGCAGTCCGGTCGGGGCGGTCGGATCAAGCGCCAGCCGGGTCCCACTGAGCCGCTGCAGCGTCGCCGCCGCGTCGGGCAGCGGGACATTCTCCAGGCCAACGGTGACCGGACGGGTCAGCAGGTTCACCGGCACCTTCACGGCCGCCGCCGGCACGTCGCCGAGGCCGTCGAGGTACTGCCGGATGCGCGGGTCGATGGTCACCAGGGCGCCACCCTCGATGGGCTCCCAGACGAGGTCGATCCCGCGGCAGATCAGGTCAAGGGCTTTGTTGAGAGGCTGGTCCCGGAGGTCGAGGGAGATGGGCACGTCCGGCACGCGGTCATCGAGGATCAGGGTCAACTTGGCCTGCTGCCCGATGGCCGCCAGGAGGGCCCGCAGCGGCTGGTTGCGCGCCTCGACCGAGACGCTGACGTCGTCCAACGCGGCCAGCGCCGGACCGCCAGCCAGCCAGCAGATCAGGATCACTCGCCACAGCACCACGCACCTCGCTCCCGAGACTACGGCTATGGTGACAAGAGTGCGCCGATTCGGTGCCGCTCAAACCTGCCGCGCTGCCGTCGGGCGGTCACTTCTGCTGCCACTCGTCCTGCGCTTCCAACAGCGCCGCCGCCGCGGGCCCCCGCAACCAGGCCTTGGCCGCGGCGTCGCCGCGCAGGTAGGTGTCCCAGAAGGCCATCGTGAAGGCCTGGATCACGCGGTGGTGATTCGGGTTCCGCTCGCCCCGATCGCCCGGCAGCGCCCGCTCGCTGAAGGCCGAGTGCTGCGCGCCGAACAGCACCAGCCCATACTTGTCGCCGGGGGGCAGCGCCGGGTAGACCGCCCGCCGCGTCTCGACGGTGGCGTTGCCGATGGGTGAGGTGTCGGCGGTGCCGGTCATCGTCAGCCACGGGATCGCCACCTTGCCGAAGGCGGCCGCGGCGGCCGCCACCGTCGGCGCGCTCGGGCTGTAGGCGACCGCCGCGTCGATCCGCGAGTCGGTGTAGGCCTGCCCGATCAGCGGGTAGTTCTGCCCGCTGACGGCCTGCGTCGTCAGCGCCCCGAAACTGTGCCCGCTCATCCCGACCTGCTCCAGATTCAGCCGCCCGCGCAGGGCGTGGCCCGGCTCCTGGTTCCAGACGGCCAACTGATCGATGACGGCTGGGACATCCTTCATGCGGAGCTGGAAGTTCTGGGCCGAGGCGGCGGCGTTCATGGCCTTCAGGACATCGCGCGCCGGCAGCCCTTTCCAGACACTCTCGTCGCTGCCGGGGTGCTGCATGAAAACGCCGACGTACCCCCGCCGGGCCCAGTGCTCGCCGAGGTAGGCGTTGTTGCGGCAACTGCCGCCCAGGCCGTGGCTGAACAGCACCACCGGCGCCGCCGCGGTGCCCGCCGGCAGGTAGACCCGCAATGGCAGGTCGCGCTTCCGGGTGGCGTCGTGGACCGTCAAGTCGACCGTCTGGGCAGTCGCCTCGGGCGGCACCGCCAGCGGGTCGTAAGCGCCGTCGGCGGCGCTCGCGAGGCCCACCAGACTCAGACAGACCGCACCAGCCCACAGCCACTGTCGCATCGCCGCACTCCTTCGCGTGGTCCTGGTCGGCTGGACGCCTGCCGGGCGCGACCGTTACACCGCGCCGCTTGAACGTCCCGTTACGCGAACGGCGGCAGGAGTCCTGGGCCTGCTGGGCAACGTGGCCGCGGGAGAACTCGATGCGGCGGACCAAGGGCTGGGTCGTGGGGCTGGGACTGCTGCTGCTCGGCACCGCCTGCGGACAGGGGCTGCAGGAAACCGTCGCTCAACGCGATGGCCGCATGGCCTGGTGGCGCGAGGCGAAGTTCGGGCTGTTCATCCACTGGGGCCTCTACGCCGTGCCCGCCGGCAGTTACGACGGCAAGCCGGTCGGGGGCATCGGCGAGTGGATCATGAACCGCGGCAAGATCCCGGTCGACGTCTACGCCAAGTACGCGGAGCAGTTCAATCCCACGCAGTACGACGCCGAAGCCTGGGCCCAACTCGCCGTCGACGCGGGCATGAAGTACGTCGTGATCACCTCGAAGCATCACGACGGCTTCGCGATGTTCAAGTCCAACGCCTCGCGCTACAACATCGTCGATGCCACACCCTATGGCCGCGACCCGTTGAAGGACCTCGCCGCGGCGTGCGCCAGGCGGGGGCTCAAGCTGGGCTTCTACTACAGCCAGGCCCAGGACTGGCACCACCCCGGCGGCGCCGCGGCCGGGGGGCACTGGGACCCGAAGCAAGACGGCGACATGGGCAAGTACATCGACGAAGTGGCCGTCCCACAGGTCCGCGAGATTCTCAGCAACTACGGGCCGATCGCGATTCTCTGGTGGGACACCCCCACCAACATGACGCGCGAAATGGCCGACAAGCTGTTCCCCCTGACCGCGCTGCAGCCCGGCCTGATCACCAACAACCGCCTCGGCGGCGGCTACCGGGGCGACACCGAGACTCCCGAGCAGCACATCCCGGCGACCGGCTATCCCGGCCGTGATTGGGAGACCTGCATGACGCTCAACGACACCTGGGGCTTCAAGGCCGACGACCACCGCTGGAAGCCGACCAGCGTGCTGCTGCGCAACCTGATCGACATCGTCAGCAAGGGCGGCAACTACCTGCTCAACGTCGGCCCGACCGCCACCGGGCTGATCCCGGAGCCCAGCGTGCAGCGCCTGCGCGAGGTCGGCGCCTGGCTCAAGGTCAATGGCGCGGCGGTCTACGGGACCACCGCCAGTCCCTTCCGCCGGCTGCCCTTCAACGGCCGCTGCACCGTCAAGGGCGACCAGCTCTACCTGCACGTCTTCGAGTGGCCGGCCGCCGGGCTCACCCTCAGCGGGCTGCTGACCCCGGTCAAGTCGGCGCGCTTCCTGGCCGGTGGCGAGGCCAAGCTGACCCGTGGCGGCACGGCTGAGCAGCCGACCTGGCAGATTGCCGCACCGACCCAGGCCGATCCCTTGGCGACGGTCGTCGCCCTGACGCTGGATGGGCCGCTGGCGGTCGAGGACCAGGCGCCGGTGGTCGGCGTCGACGCCAGTGGCAGCATTGTCCTGAAGGCCGGCGAGGCGAAGCTGACGGGCGAGACGATCAAGTACGAGGAAGGCAACGGACGCGACAACCTGGGCTACTGGACGGCGGCCGGCGATTACGCCAGTTGGCAGCTCCAGACGCCGGCGGCCGGCGAGTGGGTGGTGCTGCTAACCTACGCCTGCGACCAGGGCGCCGGCGGCGGCAGCTACCTGGTGACGCTCGGCGGGCAGGAGTGGCGGGCCGCGACGGTCGATACCGGCTCCTGGACCAGTTGGCGCACCGAGGCCGTCGGCAAGCTCAGCCTGCCCGCCGGCAAGCACAGCCTCAGTGTGAAGGTGGCCGAGATGAAGACCTACGCGCTGATGAACCTCAAAGAGCTGCGGCTGGTCCCGGCGCGCTGGTGATGTGGAGCGCCTGCCTGCCGCTGCTGCTGTTGGCCGGCGACTGGGTGACGGTGCAGCCGGCCGAGAGCGCCGCGCTGTTCGACAACCCGCACACCGGCTGGGGCATCGTCGAGTATGTCGACGACCCGCAGCTCGGCCGGGAACGGGTCTGGCCGGCGGGGCAGGCGCCCTGGCCCGACTACGCCGTGGTGCAGTTGCTGTTCACCTGGGCCGGCCTGGAGCCGTCGCCAGGGCAGCTCGACTGGTCGCCGGTCGACCGCCTGATCGACTTCTGGAGCGGGCACGGCAAGCAGATCGTGCTGATCGGGTCGACCGAGTCGTACGGTCCGCGGCCCGGCTTCGGAGGCTGCCCGGAGTGGCTCTATCAGCAGGGCGTGCCGCGCTGGCGGGACCCCGAGGGGAACAGCTTCCCGGATCTGCGCCACCCGCTCTACCGCCAGCGGCTGCGGCTGTTCTTGCAGGCCTACGCCGACCGCTACGCCACGCGGCCGGAGGTCGAGCTGATTGCGCTGCGCGGCTACGGGATGTACGGCGAGTGGCACAGCGGCTTCCCCTACCCGACCGTCGCCGCCCGTCGCGAGGCGCTGCGCGAGGTGATCGCCATCTGGCGCGCGGCGGTGGCCGGACGCGTGCCGCTGTCGCTGTCGACCAGCTACGAGTGGCGCTTCCCGACCGCGGCCGGGGAGCCGCTGGTGCTGCCCGCGGGGACCTCGATCCACGACCCGCAGCCGCCAACCTGGCGGCAGTTCCTGGAGCGTAGCCTGTTCGACGAGGCGTTCGCCCACCCCGATCTGATTGCCCGTCGCGACGGCTGCGGAGGGGCCGTGCAGTGGGAGTACGACGGCCGGCTGCTGGCCAACCTCTGGGAGCACTGGCGGCGGCCGATCTGGTGTGAGCCATTCGGCGGGCGACCGGCCTACACCGGCCCCAGCCCGGTCGGCTACCCCGGCACCCAGGCCGGCGACGATTACCTCGGCGCCTGTCTCGACGAGATGCTCAGCTACCACCCAAACTGGCTGACGATGCACTGGGGCGCCGACTTCGACCAGCGCTACCCGCACCTGGTCGCCCGTGGGCGGCAGTGGATGGGCTACCGCCTGCAGGTGGCCGTGGCCCGCTGGCCCCGACCGGTCGCCGCGGCCGGCCCGCTGGTCGTCGAGACACTCTGGGAGAACCGCGCGCTGGGCCGCCTGCCGCGTGCCTACCCGCTCCACCTGGCGCTCTGGCAGGACCAGCGGCTGGTCTGGCAGAGCGCCGACCCGACCTTCGACGCGACGGCCCTGGTGGCCGGTGAGCCGACCTGGCACCGCAGCACGCTGGCCCTGCCGGCGACGCTGCCGGCTGGCGACTACCAGCTCGCAATGGCCCTCACCGACGCCGCCGGCCGGCCGCGAATCCGGCTGGCGAACGAGCCCCAGCGGCAGGGCTGGACGCTGCTCGGAGCAGTCCAGGTCGGCCCGCACACGACCGTGTCGCCGGGGCCGCCGGTGGGTGCCCCACAACGCACCGCCAGCGGCTGGCGCCTGGCCGAGCCGCTGCAGCCGGGTCGGGTCTACAGCCTGCGGTTCCGCGAGCGGGTCACCCGCGACCCGGCCCGCGACCTGGACAGCGACGACCCGGGCTACTGCGCCGTCTACGCTCAGACAGCCGCCGGGCGGCAGCTCGGGGAGGTGCGCTGGTACAGCAAAGCCGGCCAGCCGGCGCGCGAGCGCTGGGTGCTGCTGCCACTCGGCGCGCAGCCCGCCGAGGTGGTCTGGACCGCGGTCGGCGGAGGCGCGCTGAACGTCGCCGAGGTGCACCTGGAGGACGTCACCGACCGCGTGCAGCGGCTGCTGGCCGGGCCCGACTGGCTGGCGGCGCTGCGGCGCGAGGTGGTGCTGGCCCCCGCCGCGACCCCGTTCGACCGCCGCCGCCCGCCAGCGCCCGACCCGGTGATCGTCGCCACTCGCGAGGCGGCCGAGCTGCCGCGGGCGGGCGAGGAGTACCCCTTCCTGACGACCCGGCCCGAGGCGGTGCCGCTGGCACCCAACTGCACCTACACGGTCTTCTTCCGGTGCGCCTTGCGGCCGCAGATCCAGCGCGGCGACCACGCCTGGTGCGAGGTCCGCGGCGGCGGGCTGCCGGCACGCCGCTGGCTGTTCACGCAGCGCCACACCAGCGGGCCGCTGCGCCGCGCCTACACCTTCCAGACCGGCCCCGGCAGCGACACAGCGGTGGCCTGGGGACTGACCAACGGCGGGCGGGCCGAGGTCGCCGAGATCTTGCTGCTCCGCCACGCCGCGGAACCGGCGTCGGCCGGCGACGGTCCATAGAGCGGGGATCGGGAAGGGATGCGGCGTTGCCGCGCGAACAGCCGGGTGCCCGCCGGCAGCGACTCGGACGGGTGCTGGACGAAGGTAGAGGCCATGAGTGATTCGATTCGTCGCCGCGATGCCCTGAAGACCGGGGCGCTCGCCGGCTTGGCATTCTGGGCTGGCACCAGCCGCGCCCGCGCGCAGCAGCAGAAGCTCCGCGTCGCCTGCATCGGCTGCGGTGGCAAGGGCGAGAGCAACGTCCACGAAATGTCTGGCGAGCAGATCGTCGGCCTCTGCGACGTGGACGACAAGCGCGCCGGCAATGTCTTCGGTCGCTATCCGGACGTGCCGAAGTTCAAAGACTACCGCGTGATGCTGGAGCAACTGAAAAACGTCGACGCCGTGGTGGTTTCGACTCCCGACCACATGCACGGACCGGCCGCGATGCTGGCGCTCAGCATGGGCAAGCATGTCTACTGCGAGAAGCCCCTGACGCGCACGCCGTGGGAGGCGCGCCGGCTGCGTGAACTGGCCAAAGAGAAGCAGGTCGTCACGCAGATGGGCAACCAGGGCACCTCGCACGGCGGGCTGCGGAAAGCCGTCGAGGTGATCCAGGCCGGCGCCGTGGGGGCCATCAAGGAGGTCCACGTCTGGACCAACCGGCCGATCTGGCCCCAAGGCATCGACCGGCCGGCCGAGGTCAACGACATTCCCGGCAGCCTGGACTGGAAGCTCTGGTTGGGGGTGGCCCCGGAGCGACCCTTCAACCGCTGCTACCTGCCCTTCAACTGGCGCGGCTGGTGGGACTACGGCACCGGCGCCCTCGGCGACATGGCCTGCCACACCGCCAACATGGCCTTCATGGCCCTCAAGCTGGGGCTGCCGACGGCGGTCGAGCCGGTCGAACTGCCGACCGACAAGCACGCCGAGACGGCGCCGAAGTGGTCGGTGATGCGCTACGAGTTCCCGCAGCGCGGCGACCTGCCGCCGGTCACGCTGTACTGGTACGAAGGCGGCCGCAAGCCGCCGGCCGCACTCACCGAGGGCCTCTCCAAGCCGCCCTCGAGCGGCTCGCTGCTGCTCGGCGACAAGGGCAAGGTCTACTCGCCAAACGACTACGGCAGCTACTACGAACTGCATCCGCAGGAGCAGTTCAAGGAGTACGAGCCGCCGGCCGAGAGCCTGCCGCGGGCAGCCAAGGGGCACTACAAGGAGTTCATCCAGGCCTGCAAGGGTGAGGGTGCCACAATGAGCAACTTCGACTACGCGGCCACCTTCACCGAGGCGATGGTCCTGGGCTGCATCTCGCAGCGGCTGGTCGGCAAGATCGAGTACGACGCCGCCACCGGTCGCGTTACCAACAACCCGGAGGCCGAGACGTTGGTGAAGCCAACCTATCCGACGGGCTACACCGTCTGACAACCGGCGGCGAACGACTTCCTGGACGGACCCGCAGCGGGTCCGTTCGGGCTTTGGGAGGCAGGCCGGTGGACCGCCAGACAGCGGCGGTCCGACGCTGCAACCGTCGGCGCGGTCGAACGCGGACTGCGCGCAACGGCCCATCGCCTGCGTGACATGCCACTACAGTCGGATCCTATTGCCACCATTCACTTGACATCCTGGTCGCTCAGGTGCAATACCTTGTGTACGGCTCTCGGAGGTGACCGCGCGATCACCGGCCGCCTTCGGTTTGAGTGCCATGGACGACCCGGGGAGGCAACAGGCCATGCTGGAGTTCGATCTTTTGACTCGCAACCTGGCGGCCAGAGGCAATCCGTGGGTGGCCGAGGTACCGGTTGCCCCGATCGCAGCGGCCGACCGGCCGGGCTACTCGCTTGGATATGTGCCCAGTCCTGGCGAGTACAGCCTGGAGCAACGCGAGGATCTCGCGCGCAGCTTGGGTCTGGTGACGGCGAGCCTGGCCCAGGTGACACCGCACTACCCGCCGCAGGTCGACCACCGCGCCCTGAACGGCGCCAACTATGTGACCGCGATCCGCGATCAGGGCCAGTGTGGCGCGTGCGTTGCCTTTGGGATTGTGGCTGCGCTTGAGAGCAACCGGGTGCGGTCGGGCCAGGCGACCCGGGGGGGCGACTACTCGGAGGCCGATCTGTTCTTCTGCGGTGCCGCGGTGGACGGGTTCACCTGTGACAGCGGCTGGAATCCAATGGATGGACTCAACATCCTGCGCAACCGTGGGGTCGCCGCCGAGGCGGACTTCGGCTACCAGGACCAGCAACTGGCCTGCCCCCTGCCGAGCGACCACCCGAGGACGCAGATCAGCAACTGGCAGCGACTGTATGCGCCAGCGCAGATCAAGCACCACCTCTGCACCAAGGGCCCGCTGATCGCCTGTTACAGTGTGTTCGAGGACTTCTTCCACTACAAGTCTGGCATCTACTGCCATGTGCTGGGCGAGCGGGTCGGCGGCCATTGTGTCTGTTGCGTCGGCTACGATGATCGCGACCGGTACTGGATCTGCAAGAACAGTTGGGGCGACCAATGGGGCGAGCAGGGGTTCTTCAGAATCTCCTATGGCGAGGCGGGTGTGGACAGCTTCATGGACGCAATCTGGGTCTAGGAGCGGCTCCTGGGCGGGCCGGCAGGCGACCCGCTACCAGATTGCTGCCGACCTGGCGCTGGGCGGTCACGAGTCGCGCGCCTGGCCTTGACCTGTCGGGGCCGACCGGCCCTTGCGAGGCACCTTCCCACGGTCTACACTGGCTCTGAGGACGTGAGATGAACACCCTCTTGCTCTCGCCCGGCCAAGCTGCCAGCGTTGCTTTGTCGTCTGGCGATGAGGTGGCGCTGCAGGTCTCGGAGAACCCAACCACCGGCTACCGCTGGGAACTGCTGCTGCCAGACGCAGGCAGCGCCTCGCTCTCGCGGACCGAGTTCAGCGTCGGTGCGGGCGCCCTCGGTGCGGCTGGCGGACGGACCTTCGTCGTTCGCGCCGGCCGACCCGGCACCCATACGTTGTGCCTCGCCCTGCGACGTTCGTGGCAGCCTGACGTCGTCCGCGAGCGCATCCAGGTTGAGATGGTGGTGGGCTGAGCGAGTCGGAACCACCGCCCAGAGGGCCGCCCGCTCGGCCTGATCGCCCACACCGACGCCGCGCAGGTGGTCTACGTGGACGACGTCGTGATCACCGAGCAGCGCTGATCGTCGCCAGCCGCGCAGCGTCCTGCGCCGCGAAGTTGGCCGGCACCGCGCCGGCATGGAAGACCCAGGCCATCCGCGAGCGCGCTGGGGTGCCCTGGTAGCCCAGGCCGCCCATGTTGCCGGCATCCCAATAGGCCTGGCCGCCGACCGGCTCCAGCGGCACGATGCTGTGCGCCCAGCCATCGCCAGCGACGCCAATCCAGGCTGCCGGCGGGCCGCTGATGCGGGCCTCGTCGTCGCCCTTGCCGTCGATCCGGGTGGTCTTGCCGAGGCTGTCGCGGTAGTCGCCGGGTTGCAGGTAGTAGGCGCGGTTGTGCAGCCCGGTGACCGACGGCTGGGCTTCGGTCAGGCACTCCAGCCAGTCGCGATAGCAGGTCCAGGTCTTGGTGTAGACCGCCTTGCCACCGGCCAGGGTTCGCCGCACCTGTAGCACCGTGCGGACCGGACCGCTCGCGACCACCTCCAGCTTGTCGAGACGGCCGTCCTCGGCCACCCACCCGGTGTCGGCGCTGCTGTAGGTCAGCATCGCGATGGCGGCTGTGGGCCCGGCGCCGATGCCGATGTCCGACGGGACGCCGGCCAGCAGCGCGAAGCGGTAGACCCCGGTGTCGAGCCGCTGCGCCGCCGCGCTCCAGAATCCCCCGCCGGGGGCCAGCGCGGCCGTGGCGCCGGTCTGGCCGAGCACCTCCAGCCGCCGCTCGGGGCCCGCTGGCAGCAACACCACCACCGCCGCGGACTCCATCTGAGCCAGCAGCGGCCGCGTCGGCTCCGCGGCATCGACCACGCGCACGCTACCAGGCGCCACGCCGGGCGGCAGTTGCAGCGGCAGCGCCACCGGCCGCTCGACCGTCGTGGCCGGCACCGTCGCGCGCAGCAGCGGCGCCGCGGGCCAGCGCTGGCGGTCGAACGGGAACTGCACGACGCGCCAGCCGCGGTTGTTGCCGGGGATCAGATCGCTCTGTCCGGGACCCGCCAGGACCGCCAGGTCGAGCCGCCGCGGGCCGTCGAGACGGGCCGTCGGCAACTCGATCATGACGGTGGCAGACTGCCCGGCAGCGATCTTCAGGGGCTTCTCCTGCGCCGGCAGACCCTCCGGCTGGACCTGCAATCGGCCCGCGCTGACGGCCGCCAGGCCAGCGTTGTGGACGGGCACGCTGACCCGCAGGAGGCCGGCCCGCTGGCTGGTCGTGACGTCGCCCAGCCGCAGGTCGGGCAGCGCCGTGCGGCGGCCGGTGATCAACTCGATCACCTGCTTCGTCGCTGGCACCACCAACTTGCCCTGGACTGGTCGCAGGTCGAGGGGCGCCTCGCGCTGGCCATCCAGGTCGAGCCGGAAGGCGCGGGTGCCGGGGCTGTCCCAGCCCGGGACCAAGTCATTGAGCAGCAGCGTCGCGGCGTCGCTGTGGGCTGCGATCAGCAGCCGATCCGGCGCTGCGATCTGCACCGTGGTGCTGCCCGTGCCCCGCAGACCGGCCACGGTGACCTCGGCGCCCGCGCCATCGAGGTAGGCGTAGCGGGGCGAGCGGATCCGCTGCACCACCCGGTCGCCCTGCAGCACGCGCTCGACGCGGATCTGTGGCCCGCGGGCGACGAAGCCGTCGGGCGGCAGTCGTAGCGTCTGGCCGTCGACGCTCACCTCGCGTGGCTCGGCGGCGAAGTTGACGACCGCCTGGTAGTCCCGGCCGAACGTGCTGCGCTGCACCTGGCGGTCGGGGGTGAGGTACTCGAACTTGGTCAACGGCTCGTAGAGCACGGCCTCGTGCCAGCGGCAGGTGCGGCGGTAGCTGTCGAGCAGCCGTTGCCAGCCGGCCTCACTGCGGCCGAAGCCGGCGCTATTGGCCCAGTACATCGGCGGCGTGCCATACAGCACGTTGAAGGCGTCTTTGCGGTCAGTCAACGTCGGCTCGAAGACCTGGTGATAGTCGTTGGTGTCGCCCCAGTACCAGTAGCTCACCACGCAGTCGTGGAAGATGGTTGACCAGAGCGGGATGCGGTACTGCGGCCCCAGGCCGTAGGTGCGGTACTCCTCCGAGACGTCCTCCGAACCAGGTGTCGCCTTGCCGTCGTCGCGCTTCGACTTCAGCAGGTGCCCGGCCGGCCAACTGAAGAACGAGTTGCCCGACATCATGCCTTCGAAGTAGTCCATGTAGGGCACGGCCCAGAACCGGCCGTGCTCGCCGCCAGTGACCAGTCCGAGGCTGTTGACGTAGGCGAAGAGCTTGTTGCGGGCAGCGACATCACCGCTGCGGTCCTGCCGCCGTTGCGGATGGTAATCCTCGTACAGCCCCGACGCGGTGGTGACGTCCAGGAAGCGGCCGAGGTAGGGGTGCTCCTGGAGGTCTTTCGGTATGTACAACCGCGCGGCGGCGGTGGCGGTCGCCGACGAGCGTTCGTAATACTGCTGCTTCTTGTCCCAGGTCAGCCACCCCAGCATCTGCTTGCCCGCCGGGTCGTGATAGCACATGTCCAAGGTACCCTTGGTGTTGGTCCACTTCGTCGGATCGTCCTCGACCAGCAGGTCGGCGTAGTTGTCGTAGCGGCTGGTCAGGTAGCCGAGTTCGTTGGCTCGCCGCATCTTGGCCTGGTCGGCAGTGTAGTTGAGCAGACAGCGCTCCACGCCGCGGGCCGAGGCTTCCAGGGCCCACGCCAGGTCGCCGCCCCAGACGTCCGGCGCGCCACCCAGCCGGGCGATGTTGGGGCGAGCCTTGGACTTCTCGCGGAGTGTCTTGAGATGACCGTCGCGCAGGGCATGTTGGCGATAGCGCTGCGCCAGGGCCTGCCAGCCGCCGCTGGCGACGAACTCGTAGCGCACCCTGCGGGCCGCGCCGAACTTGCCCATCGCCGGTAACCAAATCGCCTGCGGCACCAGCTTCGGTTCGCCGGCGGCCGCGATGTTGGTGAGGCGGATCTGGCCATCGTGCGGCGTGCGCAGCAGCAGCAGGTAGCCGTCGCCCTTGGTGGCGTCGTAAAGCCCGACGAAGGGCAGGTCCATCGCCGGTCCGACGCTGCTGTTGACGAAGCGTGGTGAGTTCTGCGGGATTTCCAGGCCATCCATGTAGGGCGCATAGCAGAGCCTGCCCGCGGGCAACTCGGCGCTGAGCGGCGCCGGGTAGGCGGTGCTCCGGAAGTCGACCGTGCGGTCGGGCAGATCGAGCGTGATCTCGACGGCGTCGGCGTCTTTGGCGGTGGTCACGGTGAGGTCTGCTTGCACCGGCGAGCTGCCCGCGAAGAGCGTCTTGCGGAAGGCGCAGCCGTTGGGCAGGCGGCGCAAGGCCTGGATGGTGGTTAGCGGCTGGCCGCTGCGCGCGGGCGCCTGCCCACTGCGGTCGCCGAGCGTCGCCAGGGCGAACGTATCGGGCTGCGAGTGGCGCCAGGTGGCCGGGAAGTAGATCTGCCCCTCCCGTAGGCCCGTGGCGTCGGCATCGTTGATGCCGAGCGCCAGCGGCACCGTCGCGCCGACCGTCGGCGACTTCAAGAAGGTCTGCTGCGCCCACGGCAGCGCCACTTCGACGCGGTAGCCGCCCGGCTTCGTGGTCAGCGCCACCAGCCGCAGCGCGCCGCTTTGCGAGCCGACCGGCTCACCGCCTCCGAGGGCGATCCGGACCCCCTCGGCCGGCTTGCTGACCAGCGAGGCGAGGGTGCCGCGGGGGCTCAGCGAGAAGCCGACCTGGGTGGCTCCGAGCCAGACTTCGACGCTGTCCTTGGTCCACCACTGCAGCGCGGGCTGCGGCGCGAAGGTGATCTGGTCGTCGGTGACTTCGAGCGCCAGGTAGAGGTGCTGGGCATCCCACAGCCAGCGCGCCTGCGCCGAGCAGTCGGCCAGTCCGTCGACTGCCGCCACCTCGCCGGTCATCGCCACGGTCACCGGCACGGCCGGCACCGCCCGCCACTCGTCGAGCTGCCCATCGATCCGCGGCGCGCTGCTGGCCTGCGTCACCACCAGCCCGGGCGGCGCCGGCGGCACGATCGAGCGGTAGACCCGCCCGGTCAGCCGGTGGGCCACCGTCAGGCCACCGTCGGGCGCCACGGTGACCTGGAGGTTGCGCCCCCCAATCTCGACTTGGGCGACGGCGGGCAGGCAGCAGCACAGCAACAGCACGAGGCGGCGCATCACGTTCTCCGCGTGACGCCGCGGTTCGCAACCGACCCGGTGGTTCCTGCCGGCCTACCCCCGGGGCTTCAGCGGCTGGCGGTAGTCGCCGATCGGCTCCAGGTTGACCTTGCCGCCGGGCCCCAGGTCCAAGGGCGCCACCGCCAGCTCCATCGTGCGGCCCTGGAACTCGATCCGCTCGAGGCGCTGGCGTTGCAGCCTGGTGCCCATCTGACCGAACCACGGGAAAAGGTCCTCGCCGACCGCGATGCTGAGCGACTCGACCATCTCGTCCCAACTCTCGCGGTGGCCCGGATCGGCCGCCCAGCGGGTGCTACGGACCCAGTACCAGCGCGGGTACCAGGTCGGGCCGTAGCGGTCGTCCAGCTTCTGCCAGACCCACCACATCTTGGTCCAACTTCCGCCGTAGCCCCAGACCTGCCGCCCAGCCTCGTTCTCGTACTGCGTCGTGAAGTCCAGCAAGTCGTTCTGCTGCCGTTCCAGGTCGCGGAAGCTGTTGCAGTTGCGGTTGCTCTTCTCGACATCCTGGCCAAACATCGCCAGGATCTTGCCCTGGAACCAGCCAGCATGGGCCTCGCCCTGGTTGTGGTGTGGCGACGAGCCGCAGACCTCGCCGGCGTCGTTGCCCGGTCCGGGCATCGTGTGCGCCATTTCGTGGCCAAACACCCCGAGCAGGCTGACCGGATCGTAGTCGATCACCGCCGCCGACTTCGGCCGCGGGTTGATTGCCCAGCCGCCGCCGCCGCCGGCGCAGATCACAATCGTGTAGGGCTCGGCGTGCTCCTTGGTGGGCAGCCAGGCCCGCAAAGCGTCGGCGGCCTTCGGGACGTTCTCGGTGATGCAGCGCACCACCTCGGGCTTCTGGTTGGCGGCGTAGTAGACCACGATGCCGCCGCGGCTTTGCTCGAGCTCGGGGAAGATCCCCACCCCGCCGTTGGCCGGCCAGCGGGCGGTGCCGCCGACCGGCGGCAGGCCGGCCGCCAGCCAGGCGACGGTCTCGCGCAGCAGCGCCTGCCGGGCCGCCTTGACCTCCGCCGGGTCGTTGCCCTGCGCGTTGAACGGCGCCTGGCCTTCGGCCAGCAGCAGCCGGCCACGGCCGACCGGTCGCCGCGCCCGGATCGGCCGGCCACCTTCGCCGCGCCGCAGCACCTCCCAGGTGGCGTCGAGCTGCAACGCGGCCCAGGTCGCGCCGTCGGCGGTGCGGTCGGTCTCGTGGCTGTAGCCACCGCCGTAAGCCGCCAGCAGTTGGTTGAGGCTCCAGTCCCGGGCTTGTGCGGCGCTGCTGCAGCGGCCTCCGAAAACCAGCAGCCCGCCGCCGCCCGCCAGGTGGTCGCGCAGGGCGGTCTGTTCGGCAGGGCTGTAGGGCTGGGCGCTGTGATCTTGCTGGCCGGTCACCACCACGTTGAACCGCTCCGCCGGCCACCAGGCGTAGGGCTCCAACTCGTCGACCGCCAGGCGCACCCGCCAACGGCTGCCCGCCGGCAGCACGCTGCTCAGCGCGGCGGCGCTGCTGGCCGCACGGTAGCCGGCCTCGCGGAGCTGCCCGCGGAAACCCCAGAGCACCACGAACTGGGTCTGATGGGCCTGGTCGACCAGCACGTTGACGCCCGTGTCGTTGGCCGGCAGACCCTCGCCGGTCAGCGGCAACTGCGTCGCCAGCGTCACCGGAATGGTCTCGCCGCGGGTCAGGTAGGCCTCCACCTGTCGCCGCCGCGCCTGCCGCTCGGCCTCCAACTTCGCCGTGGCCGCCAGCTTCGCGGTCTGGGCCGCGCTCATGGTCACCCGCTGCAGTGCGGACGTCGCCGGCACCGCTCGCGGCAGGCCCGGACCCTCCCAGGCCACGGCGCAGTGGTTGCCGCCGCCGCCCTGCTTCCAGGTGGCCTGCACCCAGACCGCCTGCCCCGCGGTCAGCGCCAACGGCTGCGAGCGCTGGTTGGCCTGGCCGCCGAAGCTCAGCGGATCACTCCAGCCGTTGACCGTCGCCACCAGCTCGGCCGCCGCCGGGTCGCCGCTGCGACTGACCCACAGCTCGCCGCCGTCGTCGCTCGCCAACAGCAACCGGTACTCCCCGCTGGCCGGCGGCAGCAGCCGAAAAGTCAGCCGCGCGGCGTACTGGTTCCCGAGACTCTCGACACTCGGGACCGCGACCCAGCGAATCTCGTCGGCCACCGCGGTGGCGCGCGGACCGGCCGTGAAATCGACCACCCGTTCACCGGGCACGTCGCGCCAGATTTCCAGCAAGACCGCCTCGGCCGGCGCCGCCAAGGTGCTCAGAGCGGCGGTGAAGGTACTCAGCCAGATCATTGCAGCGTTTCCTGTCCGCTGGTTCGTCGCCGCCGCCGGACTTCCTGCGGAAGGGAGCCCGCCGCAGGCGGCGAACCACAGCGCTGCGAGCGAGGAGCTGTGTGATGGAAATCGGTGTCCGCCAGCCGCCGTGCGCGGGCAAGATGGGCTTTGAGGCGTTCTGCGAGTGGTGTGCGGAGGTCGGCTTCGCGGCGATCGACGTGCCCCGCCTGACCCCCGAGGTGGCCAAGGCCCTGGCCGACCACGGCCTGCGCGTCGGTACGGTCGATCTGCCGGCCTGGGGAGCGCAACTCAGCCCCGACCCGGCGCGCCGCCAGGCGGGGTTGGCCGAACAGCGCGAGATTCTCAGCAAGGCCAAGGAGCTCGGCGCCTCGGTCGCCTTCGCGGTGCTGCTGCCCGAGGACCATAGCCAGTCGCGCGCCAATAGCTTCGAGTACTGGAAGGAGTCCGCGCCGGACTTCGTCGCGCTGCTCGACGAGCTCGACATGCACCTGGCGCTGGAAGCCTGGCCCGGTCCAGGGCCGTGGCTGCCGACCCTCGGCTGCACCCCCGAAACGCTGCGCGCGATGTTCGCCGCGGTGCCCTCGGAGCGGCTCGGCCTGTGCTTCGACCCGTCGCACCTGGTGCGGCTCGGAATCGACTACCAGCGCTTCCTGTGGGAGTTCGGCAGCCGCGTCAAGCACTGCCACGGCAAGGACACCGAGCTGCTCGACGAGCAGCTCTACCTGACCGGCAACATCTCCCCCAGCTTTGGCGCCAAGTACGGCTACGGCGAATGCGCCTGGCGCTACTGCATCCCCGGTGACGGTGAGGTCGACTGGACCTTCGTGGCCCACCGCCTGAAGGACTTCGGTTACGACAACCTGGTCTGCGTCGAGCTCGAGGATTGCCACTACTTCCCCGAGGTCGAGCTGCAGCAGGAAGGCCTGATCAACAGCATCGACTTCCTGGCCGAAGTGTTCTATTGATCCGCGCGGCGGGGGGCGCCAGCCCCCCGCCATGTTCCTTCACCAGCGCAACACGGCAACCCCGTAGCGCGGCAATGCCAGCGTCACCTGGCCACCCCTGCGCGGTACTGCCGTGGTGCCACAGAGTCCGGTGGTCGGGCCGTCCCCCGGGGCCGGCACCGCTACCGTGGCCGGCGCCTCGGCCAGGTTCACCGCAATCAGGGTGGTCTGCCCGCCAACGGTGCGGCGCCACCAGACCACCTTGGCGCCAGCCGCCTCCAGCGTTCCGGTCTCGACTGGCGTGTCGGCCGCCAGGACCGGCTCCAGGCTGTCGACGTCGCGGCCCACCGCGGTCAGCGCAGCCCAGGCCGCCGGGACATCGGCCACTGTCAACCAGTCGTTGGTGCCGTCGGCGTACCACCACCACCAGAGCCCGTTGATGCGCTGGGTGATCCCCGCGAAAGCCGCGGCCCGCAGCCAGGCCGGGTCGGGTTGGAAGGCCGCCGGATCGAAGCTGCTGCCGCGGCCGGCGGCGGCCTTCTGGGCCTGGTCGTAGCAATGCACCAGCAGCGTCAGCGGGGTGCCCTCACCGAGCAGCCGCCGATGCTCGCCAAGGGTGTTGACGACCCCGGCCGGCGGGCTGTAGGACTGCGTCCAGTGGGTATCGAAGGAGCGCCGGTAGAGCGCCATTCGCGGGCCCCAGGTGGTCATCACGACAACATGGTAGGGGTCCAGTTGCCGCACCAGCTCGGCGTAGGCGTTGAGCGTCCGCGGGGCGATGTACTGGTGGACGACCTCCGGCTCGTCGAAGAGGTACCAGCAGAACAGCGCCGGGTGGTCGCAGAGCGCTGCGACCCGCGCCGCGAGGTGGGCCTGGTTGCCCTGCACCATCCCGTTCCCACTGCTGCCACCGCGGTCGAAGCCGAGGAACACCCGGAGTCCGGCCGCCTGGGCGGCGTCCAGGTAGACCCTCGCCGCCGTGTCGTCCTGGCTGCTCTCCCAGGTGTAGACATGCACCACATCGAAGCCGGCCGCCTTGACCGTCGGCATGGCGGCCGGTGAGACCTGGTAGATCCCGCGCGGGAAGATCGCCTGACCATCCTCCAGGTAGCGCCCCGCGGCATCGATGCTGGTCGGGCGGGCGGGCACCGGGCGACACAGCACCGGCACCTCGACGCGGCTCTCGTTGCCCGTCACGTCGCGCGCCGTGACCTGCAAGGTGCTCAGGCCGAGTGGCCAGTTGAAGACCAGCGTCGGCCGGGCGGCGCGCCCGGCGGCCAGCCCGCGCACCTCCAGGGTCTGACCGTTGGCGGTCGCGGTGATCGCGGCCAGATCGCTCTGGTCGTCCTGCACGGCCAGCCGCAGCGGCTCGTCGGTCCGGGTCAGGCGGGTCGGCTGCAGCAGGATCTGCGGCGCCGTCGTGTCGACCGTCACGGCGGCGGTCTGCTGGATCGTCCAGACCGCGCTGTCGTCGTAGCCGGGCGCGGCCACCTTCCAGTACCAGGTGCCCGGCGCCAACGGCCGCGGCACCGCCAACTGCGCCTCCGTGCTGCTGAAGCGCTGCGTGGCCGGCGCGGCGAACCCCGGATCACGCGACAGCGTCACCTGGTAGTCCAGGGCCTGCGGGTCCTCGCGCCAGGTCAGCAGCGGCGTGTTGTCAGCGAGTTGCAGCGCCGGCAGCGGAGCGGTCAGCTTCAGGGCGCGGTGGACCTGGTCCAGCTCGAGGTCATCGAACCAGGCCGTGCCAACCGCCCGGACGGCCAGGAAGATCACCGCGAAGCCGGCCTCTTCAGGGGCCCGCAGCAGGCCCGTCTCGCGCAGCGTCCAGGGCTGGTCGCCCCACAACTCGCAGGCGTAATCGCCCGCGGCCAGCCACTTCCCCTGACGGTCGGCCCACTCGACGATCAGCCCGGCGCCGACGCTGGACATGCGACCGGCCGCCGGCCGCAGGCCGCTGGTCTTGACCCAGCCGCGCGCCTGGTAGTAGCTGCCCCCGACGACCGGCACCTGGCGGGTGATGTAGACCGTCTCCTTGGTCGGGTCGCCGACCGTGAGTCGCGCCGCCTGCCCGCCGGTCCGCCCCCCAGCCTCGACCGCACCGTTGCCCGGCACCGCCCAGGGCGCGGCGCCCGTCTCGAAGCTGGCGTTCGGCAGGTCGACCCGGTCGACCCACCGCGACCGTTGCTCCAAGCGCGGTCGGCGCGCCGCCGCGGTGGCCGCGTCGTAGGGCGTCAACTCCAGCCGCGCGGTGGCACCCAGCGGGGCCTCTGCCGTGCTCCGCAGGACGCTGATCAGCCGCAGCGCGGGCGGCTGCTCGCGGCGCTTGTCTTGCAGCATCCAGCTTCCGGCGGTCGCCTGCAAGGCCCAGCGCGAGCTGCTGGCCGGCTGTTCCACAGACCAGCCCGTCCCGACCGGCAGGCTGCCGAAGGGCAGCGCACTCAGCTCGTGCTCCCGCGGGCCGCGCTGCACCGTCAGACTGCCGTCGGCCCGGGCCCAGCCCGCCGGCGGCAGGACGATCCCGAACTCGACCGGCCCGGCGCTGTGGCTGGTGCCGGCCAGCTCCAGCTCGACCGACCCGGCGGTCAACCGCACCTGTAGGCTGCCCGTGAGGTGACCCGGTTTGGCCAGGCTGAGCTGCACGGTGGTGGTCTCGCCGTCGCGCCGCACCTCGGCCGGAGCGCCCATCAAGACGTACCGGGTGGCGCGGTAGTCCGACGAGTAGCCGCCGAGCGTGACCCCCGACCAGATCGGCCGCTCCTGCCAGCGCAGCTCCCCGATCCGGCCATGGTCGTACTCCAGCGTCCAGGCCCCGGCGGTGAGGTTGGCGGCGGGCAACGCGTGGGGCAGCAGGAGGAGGGCGGCAACAACGTGGAAGGAGCGCATCGAGGGTCTCCAGCCGGCGACGTTCGGGGGCGTGGCGCAATCCCCTGCGAGACCGTGGAGGACGAATGGAACGCAACATCACCTTGGCCCACGGCAGCGGCGGCCGGCTGACCGCGGAGCTGGTTCAGGAGGTCTTCGTGAAGGCCTTCGACGATGACGCCGGGCGCCGGCTCGAAGACAGCGCCGTGCTGCCACCCGGCAGCGGCGAGGTCGCCCTGACCACCGACGGCTTTGTCGTCAAACCCCGCGTCTTTCCCGGCGGCGACATCGGCAAGCTGGCGGTCTGTGGGACCGTCAACGACCTCGCCGTGGCCGGCGCCGAGCCCGTCGCGTTGACCGTCGCCTGCATCATCGAAGAGGGTCTGGCGGTCAGCGAGTTGCGGGCGGTGGCCCGCAGTATGGCCGCCACCGCGCGCCAGGCTGGGGTGCGGATCGTTGCCGGCGACACGAAAGTCGTCGAACGCGGCAGTGGTGACGGACTCTACCTCGCCACCAGCGGCTACGGCCTGCTGCCGCCCGGACGCCGGCTCGGGGCCGCGCGGCTGACGGTGGGCGACGTGATTCTCGTCAGCGGCGACATCGGCCGGCACGAGGCGGCGATTCTACTGGCCCGTGGGGAGCTGCACTTCGAGGCCGCCCTGGAATCGGACTGCGGCCTGCTGCTGGAAACCTGCCGCGGCGTGCTGGCGGCCGGTGGCGACGGGGTGCGGGCGCTGCGCGACTGCACCCGCGGTGGCCTGGCGACGGTGCTCTGCGAGTACGCCGCGGCCAGCGGACTGGGGCTGGCGCTGCAAGAGGCGGCCATCCCGGTGCGGCCGGCGGTGGCGGCGGTCTGCGAACTGCTGGGGCTGGACCCGCTCTACCTGGCCTGCGAGGGCCGACTGGTGGCCGTGGTGTCGGAAGACGTGGCCGAGCGGGTGGAAGCTTGCTTGCAGACGTCAGAGTCCAGCGCGGCTCGGATTGGCCAGGTGGTTGCCGAGCCCGCCGGGCGGGTGGTGTTGGAAACCGGGATCGGCGGCCGGCGCGTGCTGGACCTGCTGGCCGGTGGGCAACTGCCGCGGATCTGCTGAGGACGTCTACGATGCTATGGTCCGAAGTGCTGGAGTCGCTCGGCGCGCGTCAGCTCGTGGAGGGCGCCGATTTCGAGGTCCAGAGCGTCGCTGCGGCTGACCTGCTGAGCGACATTCTGGCGACCGACAAAGAGCAGTTCATGATTCTGACCGGCCAGATCTCGCCGCAGGCGATCCGCACGGCGTTGACGGTCGGGGCCCTCGGCGTGGTCGTCGTCCGCGGCAAGCAGCCACCCCCCGAGACTGTCGGCCTGGCCCAGAACTACGGCGTGCCGTTGGCGGTCACCGACCTCAAGATGTTCGAAGCCTGCGTGGCGGTGGGAGCCCGGCTGTGGAGTTCAGCTTCGTCGAAGAACTCGTCCACCGTCTGAAGGTCTTCCAGGCGATGGACAAGGAGGTCGTCACGGTCCAGCCGGACCAGACGATGCGCCACGCCCAACAAGTGATGCGCGAGGCGCGGGTCTCGGGCATGCCGGTCGTCGAACACGACATGATGGTCGGCATCGTGACCATCGAGGACATCATCAAAGCCCTCGATCACGGCCACACCGACGAGCCGGTGCGCGCCTGGATGACTCGTGACGTCGTCACCGTCGAGGCCCGCTGGCCGCTCAGCCGGGCGATGAGCCTGTTCGAGCGGACCCGCTTCGGGCGGCTGCCGGTGATGGACGAAGATTGCCTGCTGGCCGGCGTGATCACCCCCGAGTCGATCCTCCGCGCGCTGCTGGTCGAGCTGAACCGCCTGCTGGCCCAGGACGAGGAGCGCGAAGCCGCGCGGGCCAGCGTCGATGGTGGGGCGCTGCGGCTGGAGTTCGACGTCGCCGGCGGCGACTTCGACCGCGCCGGACTGGCCAGCGTGCGGCTGAAGCGCGAGCTGGCCAGTCGGGGGATCGACCCAACCATCGCCCGGCGGGTGGCCATCGCCACCCACGAGGCCGAGACCAACCTGATCATCCATAGCTCCCACGGCGGCCGCATCGTGGCCGACCTGGAAGCCGACAGCATCCGCCTGGTGGTGACCGACGACGGTCCCGGGATCGAGGACATCGACCGTGCCTTGACGCCCGGCTTCTCGACCGCCAGCGACTTCGTGCGGAACCTCGGCTTCGGCGCCGGGATGGGCCTGCCCAACATCCGGCGCTGTGCCGACCATTTCGAGATCAAGAGCAGACCGGGCTACGGCACCCGCCTGAACGTCCGCTTCGAGCTGCGCGGCCCAAGCCCAGAGGAGTAGACCCCGCCATGACCGTGACAGAAGTCGCGGCCCAACTCGGGCTGACAGCGGTAACTACGTTGCATGAGAAGAAACTGGAAGGCGCGATTGCGAGCGACCTGCTGAGTGACGTGCTGGCGAACGCAGCTCCGGGGTTCTTGTGGGTGACCATCCAGACCCACCGCAACGTCGCCGCGGTGGCCTCGGCGCAGAGCATCGCGGCGGTCGTGGTGACCGGCGGGCGGCAGCCGGCGGAGGACACCGTGGCGCTGGCTGACAGCGAGCAGGTGGTGGTCTTCACCACGGCGGCCAGCACCTACGAGGTCTGCGGACGGCTGTACGAGCTGGGAGTGCGCTGAGTGCGCTGGTACGCCGCCGACCTGCACGTGCATAGCGTGCTCTCGCCGTGCGGTGACCTGCGCATGGCGCCGGGCGAGCTGGTGGCGCGGGCCCGGGCGGCTGGGGTGAGTCTGCTGGGCCTCAGCGACCACAACAGCGCGCGCAATGCGCCGGCCCTGGCAACCTGCGCCGCGGCGGCGGGGTTGGCGACGCTCTACGGGCTGGAAGTGCGGTCGGCCGAAGAGGTTGACCTGCTGACGATCTTTGACAGTGTCGACGCGGCGCGGGCGTTCGGGGAGTGGGTCTGGGACCGCCTCCCCGCAGTGCCCTGCGACGCGCGGGTGTTTGGCGACCAGGTGGTGGTGGATGCCGCCGAGAACGTCGTCGAGCTGGTCGACCGGCTGCTGATCGGTGGTCTCACCGCCGACCTGCAGGAGGTCGCCGAGACCGCTCGCGCGGCGGGCGGGCTGGTGATCCCGGCGCATGTCGACCGCCGCGTCGACAGCGTGATCAGCCAGCTCGGCTTCCTGCCGCCAGAGCTGCCGGTGGATGCGGTCGAGCTGTCGCGGTACGGCGACGAGACGAGCCTGGTCCACGAACACCCGTGGCTGGCAACGGTGCCGGTGGTGCGCTTCAGTGACGCGCACCTGCCGGAAGACATTGGCTATCAGCAGACCCGCTTTCTGGTGGCGGAGCCGACAGTGGCGGAGCTGCGGATGGCTTTGGAGGGACGGGACGGGAGACGGGCCGAGCCGCTGCGGCAAGCCCTGCGAAGGAGCGCGATCGATGGTACAAAGTGACCTGGCGCGCGAACTGGACATCGACCGCTTCGGGGTCGAGGCAGTCCTGTTCAAGGCGCTAGACGACTTCATGGCCGAGCAGCAGTACTCGCCGGACAGCCTGATCGAGGTGCTGCACCGCGGGCAGGAGATGTTCGGTTATCTGCGCGAGGACGTCCTGAAGTACGTCGCCCGCAAGCTGAGCGTGCCGCTGGCCCGCGTCTATGGCGTGGCCACGTTCTACCACCTGTTCCACCTGAAGCCCCACGGCAAATACGAGATCCTGGTCTGCATGGGCACCGCCTGCTACGTGCGCGGGGCCGAGCGGATCATCTCGGCGCTCGAAAGCCAGCTCGGGGTGAAGATGGGCGAGACCACCAACGACGGGCTGTTCACCCTGATCTGCGCCCGCTGCATCGGCGCCTGCGGGATCGCTCCGGCGGTCAAGGTCGGCACCGATGTGCATGGCAAGGTCGAGGCCAAGAAGGTCCGCCGGATGCTGCGCAAGTACGAGGGCAAGTAACGCCCGCCAATGATGGACGACCTGATGCTGCATGTCCTGGATGTCGCCATGAACGCCGTCGCCGCAGGCGCCCGGACGGTTCGGATCGGGGTCTCCGAAGACCTTGCCGCCGACCGCCTGACGCTCTACTGCGCCGACAACGGCTGCGGCATGACTGACGCGTTGCAGCAGCGGGTGTTGACCGCTTTCGCGACCACCAAGAGCAAGGCCCAAGGCTGGGTTGGTTTCGGCCTGGCCCTGCTCCGGGGGACCTGCGACCTGGTCGGCGGATCGTTCCATCTGCGCAGCCGCCCCGGCGTCGGGACCTTGGTCGTGGCCTGCCTGCCGCACAGCCATCTGGACCGCCCACCCCTCGGAAATGTGGCGGCTTCCTTGCAATCGTTGTTTGTTGGTTGCGAGGAGACGGATGTCTGCTTCACGCATCGGGCCGCCGGTGGCGGCTATCGGGTCGACACCCGGCCGGTGCGGCGGGAGCTGGGCGCGGCTTACGGTTCGCCGTTGGTGAAGCGCTGGTTGGTGGAGCAGCTTGAGGCGGGCGAAGCAGCGCTCGCGAGTGGGAGAGTTGAGCGATGAACCTGGAAGAGCTCCGACGCTTGCGTGAGAAGGCGCAACGGGACATGGCGCTCCGCACCGAGCACCAGCGCTTCCGCATCAAGGTCTCGATGGGCACCAGCGGCCTGGCCAAGGGTGCTCGCGAGGTGATGGATGCGATGGTCAACGAGATCGAGGCCCGCCAGCTCAACGACATCGAAGTCGTCGTGACGGGGTCCAGCGGCCTGGAGGAGCTGGAGCCGTTCGTGGCGGTCGAGGAGCAGGGTCAGACGCCGGTGTTGTACGGCCGGGTGGACACCCCGACGGCCAAGAAGATCATCGCCGAGCATGTCGTGGGTGGGCAGAAGGTGACCACTCACATCGTGCAGCGGCAGCGCGCTGAGGAGGTCCAGTGATGGCGGAGTTCCAGCGACTCCACTGCTTCCTGTGTACCGGCTCCGGCTGTGTCGCGGCGGGCGCATTCGACGTTCGCGACAAGCTCCGGGAAGAGCTCGAGAAGCACGGGTTGAGTGAAGAGATCGACATCATCGACACCGGGTGCGCCGGCCTCTGCGAGCGCGGCCCCCGGATGAACGTCTGGCCGGACGAGATCTACTACGCCCAGTTGCAGACCAAGGACATCCCGAAGCTGGTCGAGGAGCATTTCCTCAAGGGTCGCCCCTACGAGCCGTGCCGCATGACCGACACCGTCTCGGGCGACATCATCGCCAGCGAGATGGACTTCCAGTTCCTCAGCAAGCAGCGCCGCATCGTGCTCGAGAACTGCGGGGTCGTCAACCCGGAGCACATCGAGGAGTACATCGCCCGCGATGGCTATCTGGCCCTCGGCAAGGTGCTCTGCGAGCTGCAGCCGGCCGACGTGCTGGCCGAGATCAAGAAGTCCGGCCTGCGCGGCCGCGGCGGCGCGGGGTTCCCGACCGGCCTGAAGTGGCAACTGCTGCACGACGCACCGGGCGACACCAAGTACATCGTCTGCAACGCCGACGAGGGTGACCCGGGCGCCTTCATGGACCGCTCGGTGCTGGAGGGCGACCCCCACCGGGTGATCGAGGCGATGGCCATCAAGGGCTACGCCACCGGCGCCAGCAAGGGCTTCATCTACTGCCGCGCCGAGTACGCGCTGGCCATCCTGCGGCTGAACATCGCGCTGAAGCAGGCCCGCAGCTACGGGCTGCTGGGCAAGAACCTGTTCGAGCGCGGCTTCGACTTCGACATCGAGATCCGCGTCGGCGCCGGGGCCTTCGTCTGCGGTGAAGAGACCGCCCTGATGCAGTCCATCGAGGGCCACCGCGGCCACCCGATGCCGCGGCCGCCGTTCCCGACCCAGAAGGGCCTGTGGGGCAAGCCGACCAGCATCAACAATGTCGAGACATACGCCAACATCCCTTGGATTATCCGACAGGGCGGCGAGGCGTATGCCGCCATCGGCACCGAGAAGAGCAAGGGCACGAAGGTCTTCGCCCTGGCCGGCAACGTCCGCAACACCGGCCTGATCGAAGTCCCGATGGGGATCACGCTGCGCGAGATCGTCTTCGGGATCGGCGGCGGCATCGTCGAGGACCGGGCCTTCAAGGCGGCTCAGGCGGGTGGCCCCTCGGGCGGCTGCATCCCGGCCGAGCACCTCGACACGCCGCTCGACTACGAGAGCCTGACCGGCCTCGGCGCCATCCTCGGCTCCGGCGGTCTGATCATCATGGACGAGACGAGCTGCATGGTCGATGTGGCGCGCTTCTTCATGGAGTTCTGCGTCGACGAGAGCTGCGGCAAGTGCGTCCCGTGCCGCGCCGGGACCCGCCAGATCTGGCAGTTGCTGACCACCATCTGCAACGGCGAGGCCGTCATGGAGGACCTCGACCGGCTCGAGAAGCTCTGCCTGATGATGCGTGACATGAGCCTCTGCGGCCTCGGCATGACCGCGGCCAACCCGGTGCTCTCGACGTTGCGCCACTTCCGCCACGAGTACGAGGCGCACATCAAGGACAAGCGCTGTCCGGCGGGCGTCTGTCGCAAGCTGGTGACCTTCAGCATCGCGAAAGAGAAGTGCACCGGCTGCGGCGTGTGCTCGCGCAACTGCCCGGTCGACACCATCTTCAAGATGGACGGCGAGCGCAAGTACCACATCGTGCAGGACGCCTGCATCAAGTGCGGCTCGTGCTTCGACGTCTGCAACTTCGATGCAGTGAATAAGGAGTAGCTCCCGATGGCAGAGTTGATTACCCTCACCATCGATGGCCAGGAGTGCCGCGGCACCAAAGGGATGACCATCCTGCAGGTGGCCAAGGAGAACGGGCTCGACATCCCGACGCTCTGCAATCACCCCTGGCTGACGACCCACGGCGGCTGCCGGATGTGCGTCGTCGAGGTGGAAGGCCAGCGCCGGCTGGTCACCGCCTGCGCCGCGCCCGCCGAAGACGGGCAGATCGTCGTGGCGCACAACGATCGGCTCGAGACGCTGCGGCAGATGACCCTGGAGCTGCTCTTCGCCGAGCGCAACCACATCTGCCCGTTCTGCGCGATGACCGGGGTCTGCGAACTGCAGGACCGGGCTTACGAGCACCACATCACGCACACGCGCTACGACTATATCTTCCCGGTGCTGACCCCCGACACCACCAACCCGTACTTCGTGCAGGACCACAACCGCTGCATCCTGTGCGGGCGCTGTGTCCGGAGCTGCTACGAGATCGCCGGCGTCGGCACGCTCGGGTTTGGGCATCGCGGCTCGCAAGAAGTCGTCATCGCCGACCTCGGCGTGCCGCTCGGGGAGAGCTCTTGCATCAAGTGCGGCACCTGCGTCGACGTCTGCCCGACCGGGGCGCTGTTCGACAAGCGGGCGCCCTACTTCTCGCGGGCCCGCGGACTCGAACGGAAGCCCAGCATCTGCCCCGACGACGACCTGGGCTGCGCCATGAACGTGGTGCTGAAGTCCGGCCTGGTCGCGCGCATCGAAGGCTGGACCGAGGCCCCGGTCAACGGCCCGTTGCTGAGCTACCGCTCGCGCTACGAGATCCTCAACGAGCCTCACCCCCGGGTCCTCAAGCCGCGGGTGCGCAAGGATGGCGAGCTGGTCGAGGTGGACTGGGCCGAGGCGCTCGACGCGACTGCGGAGTTGCTCGCCAAGACGCAGTCTGGCGCCGACGGCCACGTCGTCGGCCTCTGCTCGACGCGTTTGCCCTACGAGACTCTGGCGAGCTACCACCGGCTGCTCGCCGAGCAGTGCGGCTGTGTCGACGTGGACACCTTCCGCGGCGCTCAACGGGCCACCCGCCGACAGGCTGACGACCTCTACGGGACGCACAAGGAGTGCGACTTCGAGGCCATTCAGCAGGCCGACATGGTGCTCCTGGTGGGCTTCGACCCCTGCACCACCCACCCGGTGCTGGGCGCCTGGCTGGCCAAGAAGGTCCACCACGACGGGGTGCCGATCGTCAGCATCAGCCCGCGCACCACGAAGACCGCCGAGCTCAGCATCCTCAGCCTCAAGCCGCGCCGCGGCAGCGAGCTGGCGGTGCTCTACGGTCTGCTCGGGCAGCTCATCGAGCAGCGCAACCTGGGCCACCTGGTCGACCGCCTGACCGCCGAGAAGTGGCGCTCCCACCCGCCGGGCCGCGTCTCCTACGAGGCCGGGGTGGAGGAGCAGGCCGTGGTGCGCGCCGCGGCGCTCTACGCGGCCGCCAAGAACCCGGTGATCCTGTACGGGCCCGACCTCACCGAAACCGGCAACCCAACGCTGATCGGCCGGCTCTGGGAAATGGCCCAGTTGCTCGGCCACGTGGGCGCCAGCAAAGAGGTCATGGTGCGCGGCTTCACGACCGGCGCCAACTCCGCGGCGGCCGAGCAGATTGGCTTCCGCGGCGCCGATATGGAAGGCGCGGCGGTGGTCTACCTGCTAAGCGGCGACGACCCCGTCGACCTGACGCCGCAACTGCGCCAGGACCTGCGCGACGCCGGCGCGGTGATCCTGCAGTCGGCCCACGACGGGCCGCTGGTGCAATACGCCGATGTGGTGCTGCCGTCGCTGAAGTGGAGCGAACGCGGCGGCACCTGGATCAACGTGATGGGCGTCGGCCAGACCTTCGAGGCCTGCACCAAGGCCCCAGCCGGCATCAAGCCGGACGAGTGGGTCCTCACCGAAATCGGCGAGCGCTTGAGCGCCGTCAAGGAGGCTGCTCATGAGTGAGGCGCGCAAACCGGTGATCGCGTCGGTCTGGCTGGCCGGCTGCTCCGGGTGTCACATGTCGTTGCTCGACATCGACGAGCGGCTGTTGACGGTCCTTGAGAAGGGCAGCATCGCCGCCACGCCGATCACCGACTTCAAACTCGGGTCTTTCCCGCAGTGCGACGTCGGCCTGGTCGAGGGCTCCGTCACCAACACCGACAACATCAAGTTCCTCGAGGAACTGCGCGCCAAGTCGACCTACCTGGTCAGCTTCGGCGACTGCGCCGGCTGGGGTTGCGTGCCCTTCATGCGCAACTTCTTCCCGCTGCAGGAGGTCCTCGAACACGGCTATATCTGGTCGTCGAGCACCGTCGACGGGCACATTCCCGATGATGAGGAGCTGCCGACGTTCCTGGACGTCGTCGAGCCGATCCGGAAGTTCGTCAAGGTCGACTTCCACATCCCCGGCTGCCCGCCCTCGGCCGACACCATCTTCTACGTTGTCAACGAGCTGCTGGAGGGCCGCATGCCGGCCGGCATCCCGCAGCCGTTGCTGCACTTCGACTGATTGGAGGGCGAGCTCATGGCTACGAAATACATCGTTGAGCCGGTGACCCGCATCGAAGGCCACGCCAAGATCACGTGCGTGGTCGACGACGCCGGCAAGGTCGACCACGCGCGGTTCCATGTGGTCGAGTTCCGCGGCTTCGAGAAGTTCTGCGAGGGCCGGCACTTCAGCGAGATGCCCACCCTGACCGAGCGGATCTGCGGGATCTGCCCGGTCAGCCACCACCTCGCCAGCGCCAAGGCCATCGACCGCCTGGCCGGCGTCCAGCCGACCCGCACCGCCGCGCTGCTGCGCGAGCTGATGCACATGGGGCAGGTGGCGCAGTCGCACGCGCTGAGCTTCTTCCACCTCTCGTCGCCCGACCTGCTGCTGGGGCCCGACAGCGACCCGGCGCTGCGCAACGTGGTGGGCATCGTGCAGGCCTTCCCCGAGGTCGGTCTGCGCGCCGTCAAGATGCGCAAGTGGGGTCAGGAGGTGATCGCCGCCATCGGCGGACGCAAGATCCACCCGAACTGCGCCGTCCCGGGCGGCATGGCCGCGGGGATCTCGAAGGATGTCGGGCGCGACTTGCTGGCCGAGGCCGAGACGCATCTCGCCACCGCGATGATCGGGCTCGACCTGCTGCTCGGTTGGGTCAAGAAGAACCCGGAGGTGGTCGCCCGCTTCGCCGTCTTCTCGAGCTACTACGGCGGGTTGGTCAACCCCGCGGGCGGGCTGGAGCTGTATGACGGCAACTTCCGGATCAGCGACCCGCAGGGCCAGCCGGTGGTCGACCAGTTCGACACCCAGAAGTACCTCGACATCATCGGCGAGCGGGTCGAGAGCTGGACGACGCTGAAGTTCCCGTACTACAAGCCGGCCGGGTACCCCGACGGGGCCTACCGCGTCGGACCGCTCGGGCGCCTCAACAACATCTCGCACATCCCGACGCCGCGGGCGCAGGAGCAGTTCGAGAAGTACAAGGCCGCCGGCAACGAACACGGCGTCGTGGAAGGCACTCTGTTCTACCACTACGCCCGCCTGATCGAGGCCATCTACGCCATCGAGCGGGCGCAGCAGATCCTGGCCGACGACGAGGTCTACGGCCCCGATCTGATGGCCCCGACCACCGGTCAGCTCAACCCGCGCGGCGTCGGCGTGATCGAAGCCCCGCGCGGCACGCTCTGGCATGACTACACCATCGACGAGAACGGCGCGTTGACCAACGTCAACCTGATCGTCAGCACCGGGCAGAACAACCCGGCGATGTGCAAGTCGGTCGAGCTGGTGGCTCAGGAGTTCGTCGACGGCTCCAACGTCACCGAGGGCATGCTGAACCGCCTCGAGATGGCCATCCGCGCCCACGACCCGTGCCTCAGTTGTTCGACCCACGCCATCGGCCAGATGCCCTTGCTGGTCGAACTGGTGGATCGCCACGGCACGCTGTTGCAGCGGATCGAACGCCACTAGGCCCCGCCCCGTGGTGCCCCTTGGCGGGCGCTGCGGGATCGGGTAGACTGTCACCAGCCAGCGGGCAACCGCTGGCTGGTCTGTTGTCTCGACCCGCCTGGCGAACGCTCAACCCATGCGCTACCTGATCATCGGCTACGGCAATCCGAGCCGCGAGGATGATGGCGTCGGCCATTACGTCGTGAATCGGCTCAACGAACGCTTCGGGCTGCCTGGCGTGGACCTGCTCGGCGAACCGCGCGGCGACGGCGGCGACACCGCTCAGGTCGGGCCGCACGCCGTCCGCACGCTCTGGTTGCAGCAGCTCGATGTCGCGCTGGCCGAGGAGATCGCCGAGTATGACCGCGTCTGGTTCATCGACGCCCACGTCGAGGGGCCGCCGGAGATCGAAGTCGAAGTCGGCGACGGCCACCACATCGGCGTGACCTCGCACGTCGCCACGCCGGAGACCCTGGTGGCCCTGGCCGGGGCGCTCTACGGGCGGCGTCCACCAGCGGTGCGGTGCAGCTTGCTGGGGCACCGCTTCGACTTCGCGGCGCAGCTTAGCCCGCCGGTGCAGGCCGCCGCCGAGGCCCTCGCGGCGCGTCTCGCCGCGGAGCTCGCCGGTGCATGAGGTCAGCCTGGCGGAGCAGTTGATCGGTCCGGTGCTGGCGGCGGCCGCGCAGTACGGCGGCGAGCGCGTCACGGCGGTCACGGTCCGGGCAGGAGCCTTGCAGCAAATCGTACCGGGGAGCCTGGCGCTCGCCTTCGAGGCGGTCGCGCTGGGCACCTTGGCGGAGGGCGCCACGCTGACGGTGGAGACGGTGCCGGTGACGGCCCGTTGTCGCCGCTGCGACGCGGAGTTCGAGGTCGAGGCGTTCTGTTTCCTGTGTCCCACCTGCGGCGTTGCCGACGTCGCCACGCTCACCGGGAACGAACTGCTTCTGGCCAGCCTGGAGCTGGAACCATGCGAGTCGACGTCGTCCACAACGTCACCAAGCTGAATGACGCGATGGCGCAGCAGATCCGTGAGACACTGCGCGAGAAGCGGATCTTCTGCCTCAACCTGATCTCCTCGCCGGGCTCCGGCAAGACCACCATCCTCGAACGGACTCTCGACCACCTGCGCGACGAGTTGCGCTGCGCGGTGATCGTCGGCGACCTGGCAACCTCGATCGACGCGTACCGTATGGCGGAGTATGCGCCGACGATTCAGATCAACACCGACGGCGGATGCCACCTCGACGCCGCGATGGTCAGCACGGCGCTGGAGTCGCTGAAGCTCGACGAGCTCGACGTGCTGTTCATCGAGAACGTCGGCAATCTGGTCTGCCCGGTCGGTTTCGACCTCGGACAGGACGTCAAGGTCGGTATCCTGTCAGTCACCGAGGGCGAGGACAAGGTCGCCAAGTACCCGCGGATCTGGCGTGAGGCGAGCATCGTGCTGCTCAACAAGATCGACCTGGCGCCGTTCGTGTTCTTCAACCGCACCAAGTTCTACGCCGACCTGGAACAGGTCAACGCGCTGCTGCCGGTGATCGAGATGTCGGCCACCAAGGGCGATGGGGTCTCCCGCTTCTGCGACTGGATCCTCCGCGAACGCGAGGACCGGCTGGCGATTCGGCGGTAGCGGCAACCGGTGGCGGGATGGTCGCGGCGGCCGTCCGCTGCCGCAGCCCGCGGCACTCAGCGCAGTGCCCCAAAGCCAGGACTCACCCGTGCCACGGCCAAAGTGCCGCCGGGACACTTCGATGCCAAGCCCGCTGCTGCTGTCGTTGCTGCTCGTTAGCCTGGGCGCCGGGCCGCGTTGGCCGGGGGCCACCGCGCTGGTGGTGAAGCCCGAGAACAGCTACAACAGCTACGACTTCACCATCGCCGCGGCGCTCTTGAGCCGAGGCTGGACCGTCACCGACGGCCCGCCCGACGAGCTGACCGATCCCGCGCGGCTGGCGCGCTACGATCTGGTGGTGACCAACCTCAAGCGGTCCTTCACGCCGGCGCAGGTGGCCGGGCTGACCGCTTACGTCACCGCGGGCGGCGGCTGGTACGGCAACTGGGGCGGCCCGATGGCCTGCCCGGAGTTGCTGGCGCTGTGCGGCCTGCGCCGTGCGCGGAGCGTCTACCTGCACGAACTCGTCTTCAGCGAGTCGCCGCTGACGGCCGGTCTGGTCGCACCGCGGTGGGCGTTCCCGGCCTTCGCCGGGCACCTCAAGCTGGACGCCAAGGGCAGCGAGATGGTGGCCTTCGACCAGGTCGCCGGCACGCTGGTGGCGCGGGACGTCGCCGGCAACTGCCTCGGCACCGTCCAGCAGGTCGGTCAGGGCCGGGCCGCCGTGCTGGGGTTCTGCCCCTCCAACTACCGCTTCCTGACCGACGACAGCGCCCAGGCCGCCGCTGTGCTCGACAACCTGCTGTCCTGGTTGCTGCCCGCCGGGCCCCGTCCGCAGCCGTTGCCCAGCACGGTGCGGGTCTGCCTGCCGCGCGGCGCGGTGGTCACCGGGTTGGCGGTGGACGGCCGGCGGCTGACCGCTCCGGGGGTCCAGGTCGTCGGCTCGTTGGCGACGGTGACTGTCCCGCTGGGTGACCTGGCCGTCGACCAGACCGCGACGATCCGGCTTGATGCCGCCTGGCCGCGCACCGGTCGGCAGATCGAGCGCTGGATCCACGACCCCTCCGCCTGCGCCTTCACGGCCTTCGATCCGCCCCAGGCCGCCGACTTCCTGGCCACGCTCCACGCCACGGTCAGCCAGCCGTTGCTACGCTACGAGGGCGGCGGCCTGAACTGCCGGCTGGGGATTCCCGGCGACCGGCCGCGAGGCCGCTGCACGACCTACCCAGGCGACCTCTTTGCCGACTACGTCAACGCCTGCCACGCCCGCGGCATTCAGGTGGTAGGCGGGCTGTACCTCGACTGGAAGCGCTTCGAGACGCACCTCAAGGACGCGCCGCTGCGAGTTGCCGCGGACCGGGCGGCACCTGTCGCCAAGGTCGGGGCGCCCGTCTGCCCGCTCGGCGACGGCGTCTGGGAGCACAACCTGGGCATCGTGCGGCACCTGCTGGCGAGCTACCCCGACCTCGACGGCGTGATTCTCGACGACAACTTCGAGTTTGACCAGCACCCGTGCTACTGCGCCGCTTGCCTGGCCAAGTTCGCGGCCTGGTGTGCCGCCGATCCGAACCGCCGCGAGGCGCTCCCGGCAGCCGGCGACCCGGCCTGGCGGAGCTTCTGGGTCGAGCGCAAGCTGGCCTTCTGTCGGGCCGTCCGCGAACTCTGCGCGGCCCGCGGCAAGCCGGTCGGTGGCTGGACCCAGCAGCGCGGCCCGCTGGCCTTGCGGGGCGTCTTCGACTTCGCGGGCGACATGGTCTACCTCGAACCCCCGCGCAGCGTGGCGCCGCTCTGGCCGCAACTCGGCGACTTCCCAGTGACGACTTTGCTGTGGGGCATGAACCGCCAGCCGGCCGGCCTGGCGGCGGACCTGCGCGAAGCCATCCAGGCGGGCAGCAGCGCCGTGGGGTTCTGGATCCAGTTCCGCCGCACCGCTGAAGCCAGCGACAACCCGTGGTCGCTGTCCTGGACCGACGCCGCCGGCTTCACGCTGACCCCCGGCTCGCTGGCGGCCATCGAGCGGTCGTTTGGCGAGGCTGAGCAGACCTGGCGGGACTACTACCAGCAGAACCTGATCCAGGGCGACCCACGCTACGTCGTCGCCGGAGCGCAGGGCGATGCGACGGGCCTGACCCTGACCGTCCGCCGACAGGGACAGCCCGCGCCACTGCGGGTCGCCGGTGCGGTGGACCTGACGGCCTGGTGGCCGCAGTAAGCGCTGCACACAGCGCTAGCCGTCGGCGAGACGTGTCAGCAGGTAGTCCCGCAGCCGCCGGCCGCGGCCACCGTGCTGGTGCGCCTGCAGGTCGGTCAGGGCCTGGGTGAAGGCCTGGCGGGCGGCGTCGGCGCGGCCCTGGCCCGCCAGCGCTGCGCCCCGCAGGGCGTGGGCATAGGCCAGGCGCGGACGGAGCGCCAGGGCCTGCTCAGCGGCTGCCAACTGGCGTGCCAGGTCGGCCTGGCTGGCCCGGTACCCGCCTCCCAACCGGGCGGTCGGCGCGGCCGCCGCGCCCGCCGCTGAGTCCGGCCGCCCGAGCGACTCGTGGCACTGGGCCACCAGCCGGCTGGTAGCCAGGTGCGTCCGGACGCTGCTGCCGCCCAGGACAGCGCTGAGCACCGCCACACCCAGCGCCGCGGCGGCGACCAGGCGTGGCGCGCGGGGCGCAGATCCGGGACCAGACGGGCGCACCCGGGCTGGAGGCCGGTTGCCGGGCGCCAGCCCCATCAAGCGCGCTGCGTCGCGGGCGCGTAGGAAGTGACCGGTGAGGCTCCCCTGTCCGGTCTCCAGCCGCACCTCGGCACCGAGGAAGCCGCGCCGCATCGTCAGCGCCGCCGGCTGACCCGCGAAGACGCAAGTCCAAGCACCGCTGCGCAGACCAGCCAGGCTGCCGTCGAACCAGAGCAGCCGGCGGTGGGTCACCACTGCCCAGACATGCCCCCGGCCCCGCCGCCAGGCCGCCAGATCCCACAGCAGCAACCCCAGCCAGAACAGCAGGGCCGGCGTGATCGCCGTCGGGCTGCTCGCACCAGCCGCGCGGACCGGCAGGCTGAACAGGCCATACTCCTGCCAGACCAGCAGCGAGTTGAGGCTGAACGCCCGGCAGAGCAGGTCATCGTGTCCGCAGGGCTCGGCCACCAGCCAGAGCCACGGTCCCGGCACGGGCGACCAGGGCGAGCACAGGACGAGCACCATCCAGGCCGAGACGGCCAGGTGGCCGGCGGCGGCGCGGTGGGTCAGCCGGCTCACCAGCAGGAGCCCAGCAGTCGGCAGCAGCAACCAGGCCAGCCGGTGGGGACCGTCGACGTCGGCCTGGCTGAAGCCCACGCCAACCAACTGCGCCGCCAACGGGAGGGCGTGTGCGAGCAGGCAGCCGCAGATGCAGGCGACGGCCAGGCCCAGCACCAGCGGGACCGGGGAGTCGTAACCAGGTGGCCGCGCTGTGAAGGACTCCAGGACCTGCTCGTCCGGCTCCAGCCGCGCCTGCACTGCTGGTCTGAGCACCCGCGCCAGCCGCCGCAAGCGCCGCTGTTCGCTCCCCGAGTTGAGCCCCGCCTCCCGGGCCAGCCCCCAGCCGAGGCAGGTCAGCCCGGCCCAGCCGCAGCCGCAGGCCGCGAGCAGCAAGGGGTACAGCCAGGGCACCAGGGCACCGCCTCGCGCCGCTGGCGACCCGATCCCGGTCTCCCCAGGGCTGCCAGAGAGGCCGGCCAGCCACGCCTGGGCGACGGCCAACTGCGCACCCAAGGCCACCAGCACCGCCAGCCAGACAATCGCCTGCAGCCTGTTTGCCGACCGCAACGTCGCCCAGTGTAGCATCGGACTCCCCACTGCTGACGGTTTTGTACCACAACATCACAACGTGCCGCAACTCGATCCGTCCACGATCTCAAAGTTGGCGACGCGGCACCGCGCCGCAGCCGGGCGGTGGCACCCCGTGAGGTGGCCCCACCGAGGTCCGTGGCCGGCGCCTCGAGCGGCCTGGCCGGCCGTGGCAGGCCCGACCGGTCCGCAGCACTGGCCGGATGGCGCGTTTTGCCACATGCTAGCCAAAGGGTGGCGGTGGGCCGTTGGGTTCCGTCACCGGGAGGCCACCGGATGCAACTCGGCGCGTTTTCGGTCAGCCTGGCCGTGCGGGACATCGCGGTCTCGCGGGCCTTCTACGAGCAGTTGGGCTTCGCGGTGATGGCCGGCGAGCAGGCCCAGGGCTGGCTGATCATGAAGAGCGGCAGCACCGTGATCGGGCTGTTCCAGGGGATGTTTGAGAAGAACCTGCTGACCTTCAACCCGGGCTGGGACGCCGATGCGCAGGAGCTGCCGGAGTTCCTGGATGTACGGCAGATCCAGGCTCGCCTGCAGGCGGCGGGGGTGGTGCTGGACCAGACGACCGACCCGCACGGCAATGGGCCGGCGCACATCACGCTGACCGACCCTGACGGCAACCCGATCCTGATTGACCAGCACGTCTAGCCGGGCGGCTCAGACCCGCGGCGGTTCGAAGTGGTGTTCCAGGAACTGGGCGAACGTGGCCACTTCATGATGGTCGATGGGCGCCTCTTCGGGCAGCGGCAGCAGCAGGTCGGTGGCCCAGATGTCGAGGTACTCCTCGACTTCGTCGACGTTGTCGAAGCAGGCATTCGGGAACGGCGCCTCGGGTTGCTGGCGTGTCAGCAGCGGGGCGACGCACCAACAGCGGCCGCCGTTGCCCGACGGGCGCAGGCCGCAGGCCATCACGATCGGATCGGCCTTCTTGGCATCGCAGTCGACCGCCAGCACCGCCAAGACCTGGCCGACCGGCGTCAGGTAGACCCGACTGTCGACCACCCCGAAGCCACTGTAGTTCGCCGGGAACCACTGCCAATCCATGATGCGCCTCGCTCGCCGGGCCGGCCGCCGCGTGGTCGCACCCCGATCCGGCTGGGAAGTTCGCGCCTCTTGCGTGCCCGCTTCCATCTTAACTACCATCATCGGCAGCGCTGTTCCGCCGGCCGTTATCTGGCGGTGACAAGCTAGCGGCTGGTCACCCGCAGATGGTGCCGCCCGGCGGTTAGACGGAGGCTAACGGTCTGTGCGGCCCGGTCGAGCCGGGCGCGGGCGCTGGCGCCGTCGAGCAGCACGCCGCGCGGGACGAACGGGCAGCGGATGGCGACGGTGGCGCCGGTCGGGCTGTGGACCTCGCCGCGGAGCACGCCGCCGAGCAGTTCGAGGGCCACATCAACGGGCTGCGTCGCGGTCAGGACCTCTCCGCCCGGCAGCAGCACCTGCCCAACGCGGCGGGCGATCAGGCGAGTCCAGTCGCCGTGGCTGGCCCGCCGCAGCGCCAGGGAGGCGGCGTCGGAGATCAGGTGGTCGAGCACGATACCGCGGCCGCGGGTGGGGAACAGGACGTCTTCACGGTCGCCGTTGGGCCACGCCAGCACCGCGCCGACGGCCGACTCGCCGGTCACCAGAGTCGGCTCGACGCTGCTCGCCCGGCCGCGCGCCTGGGGCACCAGCAGCACCAGGAACTGCGTCCGCGCCAGCGGTTCGGGCACGCTCAAGCTGAGCTGCGCCAGCGCTGGTGACTCGTCGGGCACCTCGCGCGTGGCCAGCCGGAACTGGTGCGGTCGCAGGGCGTGGACTCGCAGGCAGGCCTCGCCCTCGCTGAGTTCGGCCAGGCCGGCCGACCGCACGGCCGCGGTGCCGCTGGTGTGCAGCAGCCACTCCAGCCGGACCGGCCGCTCCGCGGTGATCTGGTCCCAGACCAGGACGTAGCCGTCGGCGAAGGCGAGGTGGCGGTCGAAGGTGCGCAGCCCACAGGAGGCCGGATAGGCCCCGGCGGCTCGCCCCAGCAAGGCCCCGCCAGCGGCCGTCAGCCACGCCGCCGCCAGGGTCGCCGCGCCGGGGCGGTGCTGGCTGGTCGGCAACTGGCCCTCCCCGTCGACCAGCAGGGTGTTGTGGTAGCGGGTCGCCCCGCCGACGCGGCGACCGCCGTCGGCCGCCAGGGGCACCCCACCCCACCACAGCAGGAAATGGTTGGCGTCGCCATCGAGCTCGGTGACCGGCTGCCAGCTCCGGTTGACCTGTCCGTAGGCCGGGCCGACGGCGAAGGCCAGGCAAGCCTCGTGCGGCCCCCAGCCGCTGCGCCAGACCGCCAGACCGTGCGCCTCGAAGCAGTGGTGGGGCGTGTCGGGCAGCAGGTTGGCGGGCGCGCGGGAGCGCTCCCAGAGCACCGCGAAGGCCGCGCCCCGGCCAAGCTGCTGCTGCCGCCAGCGCTC
Source organism: Fimbriimonadaceae bacterium (assembly GCA_020850355.1). GTDB lineage: Bacteria > Armatimonadota > UBA10988 > UBA10988 > UBA10988 > JADZEX01. The sequence goes on from JADZEX010000020.1 coordinate 124,756, forward strand.
GGCAGCCAGCCGGAAGCCGGCGTGACTGAAGCGCAGTGCCAGCCGGTCAAGGGCCCAGGTGCAGGGCTCTTGGAGCCACCGGTACTGCGCCCCCGGATGATGCGCGGCGAGCGCGTGGCGGCGCGAGGTCTCGGCGTGGCCGACGGCATCCAGGTCGAGCGCCTCCCGCCCGCTGGGCGCCAGCCCGTGCAGCGCCACGCGCCAGGCCTCGCGGAGCAGCCCACAGTCGAAACGGTCGCGGTCGGCCAGCCGCTCCCAGGCATCGGCCAACCGCACCAGCAGCGGCAGCAGCAGGTTCCAGTCCTCGAAGCCGGTCGGCCACCAGCCATCGGTGCCAACCTCGTGCAAGACGCGGTCCAGGCGCTGGTCGCTGACATCGATCCAGTGCGCCGCCGCGGGATCCTCGCCGAGCACCGCCAGCCCGGCCAGGTTCAGCCCGACCAGCGTCGCCACCGTGCGGGGCGACTCCAGCGGCCAATCGGCATCGAGGCCGAGGGCGACCGCCTCGCAAGCGCGCCGGGCATGGTCGGTCAGGGTGCGCCCCAAGGCCGCGCGCTCGGGCTCCGAGAGCACTTCGCCCAAGAGGTCGTAACAGAAGGCCAGCGCCGCCAGGAAGTGCCCGCGCAGGACCCCGATCAGGTCCATCCCGCGGGAGGCCAGGACGATGTCCAGCCACTGCTTCAGGAACTGGACGTCGCTCCGCCCGCGGGTCACCGCGGCGACCAGCGCGGCGGACTCCAAGACTGCGGTGTTGAAGCGCGGTGGGCGAGTCGGGCCGGGGCGCGAGTCGTGGCGGCAGATCTGCAGCATCACCGATGGGCTGTCGGCGAGGCGCTGTCGCCAGCGCGGCCAGCTCTGTGGGTCGCAGTGCAGGTACGGCCGCTCGCGCAGCCGGCCGGGCGCGATGCCGAAGCGCTGGGCCAGCGGCGCGGCGTTCACTCGGCCGGCCGCCGCACGCCGCGCAGCGCCAACAGACCGAGCAGCCCGCCAACCAGCGACGGCAGGCCGAGCGACTGCTCCAGCCCGACCTCGCCGCCGCCGAACAGCACCAGCCCCGCCACCGCGTTGTTGGCGGCGTGGGCCGCGACACACGGCCAGACGCTGCCACTGCGGTAGCGCAGCAGGCCGAGGTAGAGCCCCATGATCGTCGCGGAGACCGACTGCACGCCGTCGAAGTGGATCAGGCCAAACAACAGGCTGGTGACCAGGATGGCTGCCCGCGGCCCCCAGCGTGGCAGCCAGGCGGTCAGGAGCACCCCGCGGAAGAGCAGCTCCTCGCAGCACGCCGGCAGCAGCGCGGCACCGACCGCGATGGCCACCCGCGCCGGCAGGCTGAGGGCGCTCAGGGCGGCGAGGATCCTCGCCAGCGAGCTGGGCGCCTGCAGCCCGAGCGCCTGCAGCCCGGCCACCGCCGCGTCGCCCAGCAGGCTGAAGGCCAGGCAGCCGACTCCCGCCAGCAGCAGCACGCCCGGCCGGATCGGTCGCCAGCCGAGCGCCTCGGTCGCCGGCACGCGGGTCGCCGCGGGGACCAGCAGCACCACCAGCAGCAGACCGAGCTGCCCGGCGACAGTGCTGACGATGATCAGCGAGGGCTCGCTGGCGAGGGCCAGCAGCGCGTCGGGGCCGCGCAGCGCCGACCGTTCGTCGCCCGACATGGCGGAGCCGAGCATCACCAACGTCGCGACCACCGCCAGCAAGAGCATCGCGCCGACGGCGACGATGAAGATCAGGCAGCCGTGCGAGGGCTTCAGCTCGGGCGGCAGCGGACCTTCGGCCGGCGGCAGAGCGCCCTCGACCGGCGGTTGCAGCGGCCCGGGTGTTGCGGCTGGTGGCTCAGACATCGGCGCTTCCCCTGGCTATCCTGACGCAACGCCGCGGCTCAGGCCAGCGGCTCAGCCGGCCGGCGGGGCGATGTCCTGGGTCGTCGCCGGCTCGTCCAATGACGCGGTCAGCCGCTCCGGCGAGGCCTCTGCGCGCGACAGCGCAGCACCGCTCACAGCCGGCGCCTCCCGCGCCAGAGAGACGGCACCGGGCGACAGGTCGACATCATCCTGCACCCGCCCACTGCGGTTGCTGGCGGCAGCCCGGTTCAGCGCGTTCAGGATCTGCCGGCTGGGCTGCGACAGGACGATTTGCCCAGCGGTGGTCTGCACCACGACCTGCTCGCCCCGCTGCCGGACATCGCGGACCGCGGTCCAGGCGACCTGCTGCCGCCACGGGCCAATCCACCGCTCCAGCCCGGCCGCGTCGGCCCGTTGCCCGACCCAGCCCTGCTGCTCGCCGAGGCGCACGGCCAGGCGGGCCGTGGTAGCCAGCAGGGCCGCGATCAGGATGAGCGAGAATGGCCAGACCAAGGCTCGGTGGGCGTGCGTCACGAGCAGCACCGCCGGGCCCAACAGCAGCGCCCAGGCGAGCGCGGCGAGCGGTCCACCTGCCTCCCGGCCGCGCCGCTCGCCGCCCGGCCCGACCTCCAGCCAGGCTTCGGCGGCAGCGGCCGGAATCGCCACGGCGCGATTGGCGTCGAACTGATCCTGACCGATCCGTTCGGAGATTGCCTCGCCCAACTCCCGCCAGCCGGCGAAGGCGAGCGGCAGTCGCAGCACGCCCTGGGTGGTCTCGACGCGCGCTCCGGCCTCGTCCCAGACAACCCGCTGCACCTCGTGCCAGCGGATCAGCCGGCGGGGCAGGAACCAGCGTAGCTCGGTGATGCCGAGGAAGTTGAGCAGCAGGCCCGAGGCGCCCTGCAGGCGCAGCATGAAGACCGGTTTGCGCCGCTCACTGCCCATCACCCGCTCCCGTGCGGGTCAGTCGGCGACCCGCCGCCAGAGGAACGCGCCGATCGCCACGCCGACCAGGTTGGTGCTCCAGCTCATCAGCACCGGGTAGCGCGACCCTTCGCCAAGCAGGCTGATCGACTGCCAGGCGATGTAATAACTGGCGATCAGCGCCAGCGAGATGATCACCGGCCGCGACTTGCTGGCCCCGCGCTGCGGCTGCACGGCCAGCGGGGCGCCAATCAGCACGAACAGGAAGCAACTGGTCGCCAGGGTGTAGCGCTTGTGCAGGTAGACCACGACCCGGTTGACCTCACGCGGCTCGTGCTTCTCCTGCCGCATCCAAGCGATCCGCTTGCGGATCAGGCCGCCGACCAGATAGTCGGGTTTGTCGGTCCCGTAGACCGCCACCTCATTCGGCGAGCTTTCGAAGACGATGGTCCCGGTGTAGCCGGCCTGCCGCGCCAGATCGGTGACCGTCGTCCGGTCGAAGACGCCGTCCACGGTCTGCTGGCCACGGTAGAAGGTGTAGCGCCCGTCGATCAGGTCCCACTCGCGGATCTTCTCGTTCCACTCGCCGCGCCGCGCCGAGATCCGGGCCTTCTCGCGGTGCTCCTCGGTGAGGCTGATCTGCACCGTCTCGAGGACCTTGTCGCGGGTGTCGAGCCGTTCCGCGGTGAGCGTCACGCGCCGCGCGTCGTCATGCTTGGTGAGCCGGTAGTGGACCTCGTTGATGTCGGTGCGCGACTTGTTCTGCAGGCTCAGCTTGTTGACGTGATACCGCATCATCGTCGCCGGGCCGGCGATCTCTTGGACGTACAACGCCAACGCGGTGACCAGACTCGCGAACAGCAGCATCGGGCGCATCACGCGGTTGAAGCTGACGCCGCCGACGATCATCGCGACGTACTCATGGTCTTTGCAGAGCCGGCCGAGGGCGACGATCACCGCCATGCCCGTCGACATCGGCAACGTCCAGGCGAGGGCCCAGGGCATCCGCAAGAGGAGCAGCTTGATCACTTCGAACCAGGGCAGCCCGAAGCGGCTGATCAGCTTGACCGCCTCGGTCATCGCCTCCGTGCCCATAAACAGGATGATGAAAATGGTCTGCGCCAGCACAAACGGCGCGGCCACTTCGGTGAAGAGGTACCGGTCGAGGCGCTTCATAGCCGGAAGTCCTCGCCGAGGTACTTCTCGCGCGCCACCGGGTGCTCGGCGATGTCGCGGCTGCTGCCCTCCAGCAGAATCTCCCCCTCGGCGATGATGTAGGCCCGGTCGCAGAGTCGCAAGGTGGCCTGCGGGTTGTGGTCGGTCAACAGCACGCCCAGCCCGAGTCTTTCGCGCAGGCTATGAACGATCTCCCGGATCTCGCTGACGTGCAGCGGATCGACCCCGGTGAAGGGCTCGTCGAGCAGCAGGAAGGTCGGCTCGGTGGCCAGCGCCCGGGCGATCTCGGCGCGTCGCCGCTCACCGCCCGAGAGCGTGCTGGCGACCTGGTCCCGGCGCTCGGTGATGTGGAGCTCGCGGAGCAGCCGCTCGGTGCGGTCGCGCCGCTCGGCCGCGCTGATCGGCTGCAACTCCAGAATCGCGGTGAGGTTCTCCTCGACGGTCAACCGCCGGAAAATCGAGGCGTCCTGCGCCAGATAGCCGAGCCCTTCGCGCGCTCGGACGTGCATCGGCTGCCGGGTGATGTCGCGCCCATCGAGCAACACCTGGCCCTGGTCGGGCCGCACCAGGCCGACGACCATGTAGAAGGTGGTCGTCTTGCCCGCGCCGTTCTGGCCCAGCAGCCCGACGATCTCACCCGCGCGGACGTTGATGCTGACGTGGTTGACGACCTTCCGGCCGCGGTAGGCTTTGATCAGGCCGGCCGTTTGCAGTACGCGCTGCGGCTGGTCGGGCGCCGCGTCGCTCACGGTTTGGCTTCCGGCCCGAGCAGTTCGGCCGGCGGCTCGCCGAGGCGATAGTCGAGGGTCCGCCGGGCGGTCAGTTGCAGGTCGTAGCGCTCGGGCTGCTTGAGCTTGTTGCGCTCGTTCGGCAGCCGCTCCACCTTCACCACCACGACGATCTGCTGGTCGCTGTCACTGAGCAGGTGAACGACTTCTTCGGCGGCGACGTAGTGGACGCGGTCGCAGTCGCCAACCATCCGCCGAGTCTCGCCGTTCAGCTCGTCGCGGGTGGTCGCCTCGATATGGACCGGCCCGCTGGCGAACAGCTTCTGGACCACCATCTTGCCCGACTTGTCGGCCCCGGTGATGATGCTCACGGCGGCGGCGGTGATGTCGGCGACGATGCCGTCCTGGCCGAACCGCTCCAGATGCACCACGACGTTGCCCTCCAGGCGGGCCAGGTTCTTGGTGCTGTAGTACTCAGCCTTGTCGGCCACGGCGGTGCCGTTGAGCAACGCCACGGTCGGCCGCTCCTGCGCCGTCGCCGCCGTCAGGCAGCCAGTGACCGCGATCACCACCGCAAGCCGTGTGAACATCCTAACTCCTGAGCTGCGGGCGACCGCGGCAGGCGGCGCCGCGCTCACGGGAAGACCTGCTTCCCGTGGACCTCAACATGGTCGATGATGGCGATGATGGCGGTGTCGATGGGCTTGTCAGCCGTGGTGTCGGTCAACCGGGCGCTCGACCCGCCGACCGTCAGCACGATCTCCCCCTCGGCCGCACCGACGCCGACCGTGTCGTAGGCCACGGTGTAGCTGTCTTTGAGCTGCATCGTGAGCGCGTCGACATCTTGCACCACGAGCAGCTTGCCGCCCACCAGCGAGGCGCTCTTCTGCGTCGCGACCACCGTGCCGACCACCTTGCCAAGCCGCATGCGCCGCTCCGAGGAGCATTGTAACCAGCGCAGGCGGGCAACGTCAACGCGCGGTCGCGGCGCCCGGCGCTGCCAGCAGCAGACGCTCGCCCGGCACCCGGCTCTCCAGCGGCTGCCAGTGGCTCCAGCCCTGTGGCATCTGCTTCGCCCAGGACCACCAGTCGCCGGGCTGATCGCCGCCGCTGAGGCCGGCGGCGGTGAAGTAGAGGGCCTGGATCGGCTCTTTGGCGTGGATCGCCTCGAGGTCCTCGGCGGCCTGCGGCAGCCAGAGGCATGGTCGGGCGAGGTGCCAGGCGACCCGCCACGGGTCGTCGGTGGCCACGGCCGCGGCGGCTGGCAACCGCGCGGCGAGCAACTTGAGGTTGGGCGACGAGGTGCCCGCGTCGCTGTCCTCGGCGCTGGTCGCCTCGACAGCCTGCGGCCGGCCGCCGCCGAAGATCTGCGGCCCAACACCCGGCAGCGCCAACAGCAGCAGCAGCCCGGCGACCGCCCAGCGGGCCAGCGCTGCCGGCTGCCACGTCAGCCCCCACCGCCGCACGGGCGCCGTCCACTGGGTGGCCAGCCGACTGGTCAGCCCCCACGCCCCGAAGACCGCCAGCGGCGCACACCATAGCGTCAGCAGCGACCACTCCTGCGTACCCAGGGCGAGCCAGCCGAGGTGGCCCAGGATGGCCCAGACTAACGCACTGCGGGCCCGGGCGCGGCTGCCGCTGAGCGGCTGCAGCAGGCCCAGCACAAAGATCGCCAGCAGCGGCCAGTCGAGCTGGCGGCTGAGCGTGCCGCCGATCCAGGTGCCGCCGAGGGAGGTCTTCTGGAGCAGTTGCCGCTTGTGCGTGGCGACGAACCCGAGCGGGGTGGCGCCCGGATCGCTGTACCGCCGCTCGATGCCCCGCCCGGGCGAGTCCTCGGTGAACGACATCACGGCATAGGCGCCCAGGCTGGGCAGCGGACTGCCGGCGACGCGCTGATTGCGCACCAGCCAGGGGAACAGCACCAGCAGCAGCAGCGCCAAGGCCAGCAGCGGCGCCTGCGGGTCGCGCCGTGGCGGGTCGCCCGGGGCCTCGCCACCACCGGTCCAAAGAGCCGCCAGCACCGCCGGCAGGAGCGGCCAGAGCAGGTGCAGGCTGACCAGCGCCACGGCGCCGAGCAGCGCGCCCACCAGCACCGGGCGGGCCGCGCCGGTGAGCGGCCAGGCCAACAGCAGCCACAGCAACAGCAACAGCGGCGCGGCCCAGGCGCGCCCGTCGCCGGTCACCGACGACGCCAGCACCGCCGGGCTGGCGCAGAGCAGCAGACAGGCCGTGGTGCCGGCGGTGGCCCCGAACAGGGCGCGGCCCACCAGGAACGCCAGCCAGGCGGTCAGCACAAAGGCGCCCAGCGAGCTGAAGCCCAGCGACTTGCTGCGGATGCCGACGGTCTTGAAGAGTAGCGCCGCCGGGAGCACCGCCAGCGGCCCCTGCCGCAGTTCGGGGTGCGCGGTGAGGCTCGGGTTGTAGGCCAGCCCGCGGGGGGTCACCACCGGCGTGGTGAAGCCCTGCCCGGCGACCAGCCGGCGGGCCGTGGCGCCCTGCTCATAGGCGGCCTGCGTGCCCGGCTCGACGAACTGCGCGACGTTCACCAGCACGCCCACCACAAACGGCAGAACCAGCAGACCGCTGGCGGTCAGCCAACGCTGATAGGCGCCGCTCGCTGGCGCTGCACCCGTTGCCATGCACTGCTCCCGATGCTAAAGGACAACCTCCCCGGCGGGCGGTTGTGCGCGTCCCTTTGACTATCGGCCGGTCGGAGCCGAAAGTTACCCGAAGCCTGGCCGATGGCAGAATGTCAGAGAGACTGGAGTGCGGCGGATGCAGCGAGCGGTGCTGGTACTGGGCCTGCTGACCCTCGGCGGCTGTGGGCGGCCGGGGCCGCCCTTCGAGGCGCTGCTGCCGCCCGCGGTGCAGGCGCTGCGCCTGACGGCGGAGCGGACCAAGAACGCTGCGGACTGGGCCGCCGTGGGTCGGGCAGAGGTCGCCCGGCGGCAGTGGCTGAACGCTGCCGAGGCCTATGAGGAGGCCCTGCGCCGCGACCCGCGGCAGCGCGCGGCGTTGGGCGAGTTGGCCGGACTGCGGCTGCACCACGGCGAACGCGCCGCCGCCGAGGGCCTGCTCCAGCGGTTGCTGGCGGCCCACCCCAACGACGCCGAGGCGTTGGCGGTGGCCGGCGTGCTGCAGGGCCAACTGCAACGCCCACGCGAGGCGCGGGCGACTTTCCAGCGCGCCGTGGCCCTCGATCCGGAGCAACCGGTGGCGGTGCTGGCGCTCGGTCAGGCGGCGCTGGCAGCCCACGACCTGGCGGCGGCCCGGACCGCCCTCGGCAAGCTGCAGCGACGCGCCGCAAGCTGGCGTGAGACGCGCATCTTTGAGCTGCAGGTGGCCCAGGCCGGAAGCGACTCCGCCGGCTTCGAGCGCCTGCTGCTGGCGGCCTGGGCGAGCGATCCCAGCCCGGAGATCCGCAAGCTGCTGACCGCCCATTACCTGCAGACCGCCCAGGCGCCGCAGGCGTTGCGGTTGAACCAGCAGTGGCTGACCGAGCACCCCGACGACTTGGACGCGAAACTGGCGCTGGCCTTGGCCCAGCAGCAGGTCGGCGACACCAAGACCGCCCGTCACGCGCTGCAGAGCCTGGTCGACGCGGGCACGCCGGACCCGCGGCCTTACGTGGAGCTGGCCCGCCTGCACTTCAGCGCCGGCCGTAACGACGAGGCTGAGGGCTTGCTGCGCGACGCACTGGCGCGGGCCGAGACCGACTCGACCGCCCACCTGGCCATCGCCGACCTGTACGCCGCGCACGACCGGCCGAGCGACGCCAGTGTGATCTACCAGCGCCTGGTGGCCGACGATCCGCAGCTCGCCCCGGAGGTCGCCTGGCGCCTGGCCGCGTTGTACCAGGAAGCCGACATCGCCCCGCCAGAGCGCGGGCCGGACCCGATCGAGCAGCTCTACCAGACCACCCTGGCCCGCCTGCCGCAGCACCTCACCGCCCTCAACAACCTGGCCTTCCACTACGCCCACCGCAACCAGAAGGTCGACCTCGGGCGGCAGTTGATCGACCGGGCCCTGAAGCTGCGGCCGGCGGATCCGAACCTGATCGAGACCCGCGCCTGGCTGCGCTTCCGCGCCAAGGACTACCGCGGGGCGCTGAGTGACCTGACGCTGGCGGCTCAGGCGTTGCGCGATGACCCGCTCTGGCAGTACCACCAGGCCGCGGTCCTGAGCGCGCTGCAGCGGCGAGGCGAGGCCCTCCCGCTGGCGCGCCGGGCGCTGGCCAGCAGCAAGCCGTTCCCGGGCAAGCGGGACTGCGAGGACTTGCTGGCCGACCTCGAGGCCAAGCCGTGAACCGCTCGCGGTCCCTGCCGGCCGGGCTGGCGCTGGGGTTGGCGGTCGGTCTGGCCTACCGCGACACCCTCGGCTGGATCTGGGAAGGATGGCGGGAGAACCCCTACTTCAGCCACGGCCCGCTGGTGCCGTTGCTGGTCGGCTACGTGGTCTGGCGGCTCCGCCCGGCGCTGGCCGCGGCCGCCTGGCGGACCTGGTGGCCCGGCCTGGGCGTGGTGGTCGCCGCCGGGGTGGCGACAGTCGTCGGGCGGATCCTGGACATCAACCTCGGCCTGGCCCTGGGCCTTTGGCTGCTGCTCCACGGCGTCGTGCTGACGGCGGGTGGGCCAGTGGTCTATCGCCTGCTGCTGTTCCCGCTTTGCTTCCTGATCTTCGCCCTGCCGGTCTCGCAACTGGTGATCCACCACTACAGCTTCCCGCTGCAACTGGTCAGCGCTCGCGGCGCGGCGCTGCTGATGTCGCTGCTGACCGGCGCGGCCGCCACCGCGCGCGGGACGCTGATGCAGATGGACGGCCAGGACTACCTGGTGGCCGCCGAGTGCAGCGGCTTCAAGGCCCTGCTCGGTCTGACCATGGTCGGCGTGCTGGTGGCCTGGCTGACCGCCACCAGCCCCGGCCGTAAGGCGGCGATCGCCGCGCTGGCCGCACCTATCGCGGTGGCCGCCAACATCGTGCGGCTGCTGGCGATTCTGGTGGTCGGCCGGCTGTGGGGGCACGACTTCGCGGTGACCACCTTCCACGACGCCTCGGGCCTGGTGATGCTGCTCGCCGCGCTGGGCATCCTGATGGCGGCGGCCCGGCTGATCGTCGGGCCTGGTGCCGAGCTGGCCGCGGCGCCGTTGCCAGCGGGCGACGGCAACGTGCGTTGGCAGCTCGCCTGGCCGCCGCTGGCCGTCAGCGCGCTGCTGGTCTTGCTGGCGGGCGGCCTGGGCCGGGCCCTGGTGCCGCCGCCGCCGCCCGCGCCACGGGTCGACCTCGCCAGCATCCCGCTCCGGCTGGGCGCCTACCGCGGCAGCGACCTGCCGATCGACGAGCGGGTCCGCCGCGAGCTGGGGGAGGTGGCCATCATCCAGCGCGCTTACACCGCGCCGGATGGTGGGATGCCGCACCAGTTGATTGTGATCTGCGGCAGCGGCCGGCGCAGCCTGCATCCGCCGGCGGCCTGCTACGTCGGGGCCGGCTACCAGGTGATGGAAGAGCACGAGCGGCTGCTGCGCAGCGGCTCCGACGAGCTGCACTTCCAACGCCTGATCGTCGGCGAGGGCGGCCGGGCCGGGCTGATTGCGCTGTACACCTTCAGCGACGGCCGCACCACGACGCCCGACTACGCGCGCCACCAGCGCGAGAGCCTGGCCCGCGGGCAGGTGATCTGGACGCAGGTCCACTTCGCCGCCGCCTGGCGCGGGTCGGTCGAAAAGACCGAGGCGCAGTTGTTGCCGTTCGTCGCCACGGCTTGGCCCCGGATCCGCGGGGCGCTGCCGCAAGGCGAGCTGCCGGCGCCGCGTTAGCCGCTCCAGGCGGCCTTGATCTTGGCCACGGCCGTGGCGATCTCGTCCATCTCGGCGCGGCCTTCGAGCAGCATGTTCTGGGTGAACCAGACGCTGCGCTCCATGATCTGCACGGTCTGCGGACAGGGCATCGCGCGGACCCGGTCGGGGTAGCGCCCGGCCATCGCCTGCACCCCCTCCTGCTCACTGAGCAGCTTGTTGTACCCCACCCCGCAGGCGATGCCCTCGGCGTTGAGGGCCTTCAGGAACTCATCGCGGGAGTGCCCGCCGAAGGCGTCGCCGTCGTACTGCATGATGTACAGATGGTAGGCGTGCCGCCCACACCAGGGCTGGCGCCGCGGCGGAGTCAGGCCGCCCAGGCCGGCCAGCAGTTCGCCGAGGTAAGCGCCGTTGGCATCACGCCGGTCGGTCTCCTCGTCCAGCGTCGCGAAACGGGCCCGCAGCAGCGCCGCGGCGTACTCGTTGGAGCGGTAGTTCCAGCCAATCCGGGGATGCTCCCACCGCTCGCCGCCCAAGTAGCGGCCGATGTTCAGGTAGGCGTAGCAGCGGTACCACGTCTCGGTGTCCTGGGTCGTCACCAGCCCACCCTCGCCGGAGGTCAGGTTCTTGCTCGACTGGTAGCTGAACGCGCCAGCGTCGCCGAGACTGCCGACTTGGGTCTGGTGGTGCCTGGCGCCGTGGGCCTGGGCGCAGTCCTCGATGATCTTCAGACCGCGCCGGGCGGCGATGGCCCGCAGGGCGTCGAGATCGGCGGGGTGCCCGCCCAGGTGGACCGCCACGAGGCCGACGGTGTCGGGCCCGATGGCGGCTTCGACCGCGGCCGGATCGAGGTTGAAGCTGTCGGGATCGACGTCGACGAAGCAGACCCCGCACTGCAGCGCCATCGGCGCCGAGGCGCTGGCGATGAAGGTGTAGTTGGGCACGATCACCTCGCCCGCGCGACCCAGACCGTCGGCGTCGAGGGCACCCGCGACGGCGGCCATCAGCGCATCGGTGCCGTGGCTGGTAAGGGTGGCGTGCTGGACCCCAGCGTACTCACACCACTGGGCCTCGAAGGCTCGCGCCTGCGGGTTCGGCAGACCCTCGGTGCGGCTGAGGTAGACCTCCTTCAGCCGCGGCGCGACCTCGGTCTCCCACTTCGCCTCGCTGACCTCGGGCCAGGCCGGCCAGGGCCTGCTGCGCACCTTGTCGCCGCCGTCGATCGCCAGTCTCGCCATCGGTGCCATCTCCCGCTGGGCGGAGTCTAGCAGCGCGGCGGAGCAGGTCAACCCGCAGTCTCAGGCGGCTCCGAGCGGCACGAATCCGGCGATCGCGAAGTGCGTGTCGGCGGTCAGCGCCTCCGACACCCCGCGCGCCTGCATCAGCGCGAACGACGTGCAGTCGGTGAAGCTGAAGCGCTGGTCAGCGTAGCGGCGCAAGATGTCGACAGCGGCCGCCCAGACCGCGTCATCGACGCCGAGAACCTCGAGCGCACCCGCCTCAGACATCAGCTCCGCCATGGACACCAGTGCCAGCGCGGCAGGCAGACCGGAGTCGTACCGCAGTCTGGTCAAGGCCTCGCAGAGCACCATTTTGCTGGTGAGCAGCCGGCCGCCGCCCTCCCGGATCTCCTTGCTGAGGGCAGCCACGCGCGGATGCGCGCGGTCCTGGCGTTGGACCCAGGCAATCCACGCCCAGCTATCGACGAACACGACTCGGCGTGTCAAGGCCGGCGGCCGTAGACAGCTTCGTCGATGTTCTGGGAGAGGTCCGTGCGCGGGTGGTCAGTCAGGCCGGCCTCCAACTGCTTCCACGCCTCCAGGCCGCGGCGGAACACCTCCGGAGTGACCCCTGCGGGCACCTCCAACCCGTCGACGTACTGCACCTCCCGCGCGATCGGCGGCTCAGGCGGGCCGTCCAGCACGGCGCGGATGCGCTCCTGCTCAGCCGCCGGCAACGCCCGGATTTGGGCGACGATCTCTTCGACGCTCATCGCTCCCTCCTGCCCTCATTATAGCCCGCCCGCGGTCAGCCCAACCAGAACGGTAGCGGCCAGTTGACCAGCCCCGGCTCGCCGCCGGAGTCGACCGCGGCAAAGTAGTCGGCGAGCGCGCCCGGGACCAACTCGCGGGCCATCAAGGCGGGATGCACCGCGCGGGGGCCGGTGGTGGCGAACTCCGGCCGGAGCACCTCGCGGGCCAGCCAACCCGCCGGGTGGTGCGCCAGGCTGGCCGGTCGCATCGCCCGCAGCGCGGCCAGGGCATCGTCGCGGTTCGCGGCCAGCACGGTGGCGTCGCGCGGCGGCTCGAACGGCGAGTTCGGCTTCGCCAGGGTGTAAGCCGCCAGCCGGCCGTCGGGATCGCGCCAACAGACTGCGTTGACGCCCGACAGGCGCCAGCAGTCGAGGGTGCCCGGCCAGAGCCAGCCGAAGTCGACCTCCGCCAACTCGGCCGCCTGGCGCTGCGTCAGCCACGGCAGATCCGCCGGCGAGACCGGCGTCGCCCGCAGCGGCGGGCCGCCAGCGGGCAGGGCGTCGGGCTGGATGGTCAGGTTGGCGAAGCCGTGGCATGGCCGATAGCCGTGCTGCGGGTAGTACGACGGCACGCCCGCCAACAACACGAACTCGGCACCAGCCAGCCGGCCGGCCTCGTGCAGGGCCGTCAACAGGCGACCACCGAGGCCCTGCCGTTGGACCGCCGGCTCGACACAGACGGGACCGACGGACATCGCCAGGCGGGTCGCGCCGCGCAGCCGCACCGCCGCGGTCAGACCGAGCACATGGCCCAGCAGCCGCTCGCCGTCGGTGGCGACCAGCGACAGGCGCGGGTCCCAGCCAGGCCAGTAGCGCTGCAGCGGCGGCAGGATCCCCGCGCCGTCGCTGTAGTTGTCGAAGGCTGCGGTCAGCAGCGCTTCCAAGGCTGGCTCATCGCCCGGCCGTTGCGCCCGGATCGAGATGTCCATCGTGATCTCCGCCTAGATTCCGGCCGGCAGAAGCTCGGCCAGCTCGACTGCGGCGCCGCCGCGGCGGACCGACTCGTAGCCCGCCAAGGAGACCGCCAGCGACTTGATCCCTTCGTCATACGGCACGCTGGCCGTGCCCTGACCCTGCACCGCCTGCACGAACTCGACCAGCACGGCGTTGACCCACGACGGGTCCGCCTGCGCGTTGTAGGCCCCGTCTTCGTTCTGCCAGCGCACGTTGGGTCCCTCGATGGTCAGCATCGCGTTCTCGGCGACCACCTTGAAGCCGTTGTCCCAGGCCACCTGCGGCACCAGGCTGCAGCTCAGGGTGCCCATCGCGCCGCTGGCATACTCCAGGATCAGCGCCGTCGTGTCCGGGATGTCCATCTCCGGCCAGTAGCCCACCAGCCCGCCGCTCGGCTCCCAGCCTGCTGGCGGGGTCCAGTCGCGAACCTGCTTGCAGCGCCCCACCACCGACTTCACGTCGCCGGCCAGGAAGCGCCCCAGGTCGAGCATGTGGGTCGCCTGCTCGACCAGTTGGCCGCCGCCCAGGGACTGCTTGGCCCACCAGCCTTTGCCGGGCATACCCGGCATGTAGTAGTGCGCCTGGACCATCGCCACGGCTCGCTTCGCGAGCATCGCGCGGGCCTGGCGAATCGGCTCGGCCAGCCGGAACATGTAGCCGACCTGGGCGATCACGCCGTGCTCGCGAACCGCGTCCCAGACCCGGCCCGCCAGCTCCATGCTGATCGCTACCGGCTTCTCGACGAAGAAGTGGATCCCGCGCCGCGCGGCCTCTTCCTCGATCTCGCCGTGCGCAAAGGGCGGCGTGCAGATCACGATGGCGTCGGGCTGCTGCGCGTCGTACATCGCGCGGAAGTCAGTGTAGGGCACGCCACCGTACTGCGCCGCGGCGGCCTCCGCCAGGGCCCGCACCACGTCGCAGGTGCCGACGATCTCCATGTCCGGATGCGCCTGGGCGCAGGTCAAGTGCCGATTGGCAATGCCGCCGGTGCCCACGAAGCCGAGTCGAACCGCCATGCTGCCTCTCCCAACCCGGCTGGCCGGGTCACTCGCGGCTTCGCAGCGGGAGCCGCGGTCCCTGCCGCCGGTTGCAGGAGAATCCGCTGCAGTGCCGAAGTGCTGACCGGAGGACGGTGGTGCTCGAGATCTGGCTGCTGCTGGCGACCACGGTGGGCGCGCTGGCGGCCGAGCCGTTCGCCGCGAGCTCGGTGCACGACTCGCGCTACTTGCCGGAGTACGCCGTCGACGGACGGCCGGACACCCGCTGGGCCAGCCTGGTCAACACCGGGCGACCGGAGCACCTGACCATCGACTTCGGCCGCACCGTGTCGCTGGACCGCGTGACTCTCGTTTGGGAAGCCGCTTACGCGGTGGTCTACGAGCTGCAGGCGAGTGACGACGGACAGACCTGGCGCACGCTACGGCGCATCACCGTCGGACGTGGCGGACGCGTCGAGCATACCGACCTGGTGGCCCGGGCGCGCTGGCTGCGCGTGCGCTGCGAGCAGACCGGGCCGCACGCCCTCTACTCGATCTGGGAACTGGAACTGCCGGCCGAGGCTGCCGCCGCGGTCCAGGCGCAGTTCGCCGGGCTGGCCGGTCTGCGCGCCGCCGCCGAGGCGGAGCGCCGGGCCGCGCTGCGACAACGCGCCAGCCAACTCGGCCTGGGCGAGGTCGTCTTCGCGGTGCGGCATCCCGGGCTCGACGGCCATTGGTACGCCAACTTCGGCTACTACGCTGCCGACTCGGCGCAGAAGTGCTACCGGCCGAACGGCGGGCGGTTGGCCGCGTATGACCCCCAGAGCGGCGCTGTGCGAACCATTTTGGACGTCCCCGACGGCAGCGTGCGCGACCCTCAGGTGCACTACGACGGGCGGACCATCCTCTTCAGCATGCTGCCGAGCGGTGGCTCGCACTATCATCTGTACGAGATCCAGGCCGACGGCAGCGGCTTGCGGCAGTTGACCGACGGCGACTGCGACGACCTCGAACCGAGCTACCTGCCTGACGGCGACATCGTCTTCTGCAGCAGCCGCTGCAACCGCTGGGTGAACTGCTGGCTGACCCCCGTCGCCACGATCTACCGCTGCGACCGCGACGGCGGCCACGTGCGGATGCTCTCGGCCAACGTCGAACACGACAACACCCCCTGGCCGCTGCCCGATGGCCGCATCCTCTACCAGCGCTGGGAGTACGTCGATCGCAGTCAGGTCGATTACCACCACCTCTGGACCTTCAATCCTGATGGCACCCGGCAGATGGTCTACTTCGGCAACCTCCACCCGGGCATCGCGATGCTCGACGCCAAGCCCGTGCCGGGCACCGGGGAAGTCGTGACGGTTTTCTCACCCGGCCATGGCAAGCGGGAGCACGAGGGCCAGATCGCCCTGCTCGATCCGCGCGCCGGGCCGGATGAGCGGGGCATGGCGAAGGTCATCCCGACGGGCGACACCTTGCGCGACCCCTACCCGCTGGACCCCGCCAACTTCCTGGTCGCCGACGGCAGCGCGCTGAAGTGGCTGGAGGTCGACGGCACGCTGACCACGGTCTACGAGCTGCCGGCCGGCGACGTCGACGCCGGGCGCTGGTTGCACGAGCCGCGGCCCCTGGCGCCACGCCACCGCGAAGCCGTGATCCCGCCGGCGGTCCAGCCGACCCGGCCGAGTGGCCGTCTGATCGTCTCAGCAGCGCATCTGGGCCGCAACATGGCGGGGGTGCAGCCGGGGCAGATCAAGTCGCTGCTGGTCATCGAAAGCCTGCCGAAGCCCATCAACTACACCGGCGGCATGGACCCCATCAGCTACGGCGGCACCTTCACCCTGGAGCGGCTGATCGGCACGGTGCCCGTCGAACCCGACGGCAGCGCCAACTTCGAGGTGCCGGCCCTGCGGAGTCTCTTCCTGGTTGCGCAAGACGCCGAGGGCAACGCCGTCAAGCGGATGCAGAGCTTCCTGACGGTGCAGCCGGGTGAGACGATGAGCTGCGTCGGCTGCCATGAGCCGCGCACCCAGACGCAGGCCCGTCGCGGCAGCCTGTTGGCGTTGCGGCGACCGCCGAGTCAGCCACAACCGCTGGCCGACCTGCCCGATGTCTTCGACTACCCGCGCGACGTGCAGCCGATCCTCGATCGACACTGCCTGCCGTGCCACGGCTGCGAGCCCACCGCGGCCGGCGGGCCGGCCGCCGGGGGCGCCGTGCTGACCGGTGACCGCGGGCCGGTCTACTCGCACAGCTACTACACCTTGACCTGGCGGAACCAGATCGCCGACGGGCGCAACGAAGCCCGCGGCAACCGCGCGCCGTACGCCATCGGGGCGGCTGCCAGTCCGGTCTTTCAGAAGGTGCTGCAGCACCACCATGGCGTGCAGCTTAGCGATCACGAAGTGCGCACGCTGCGGTACTGGCTGGAGAGCGGCGCCGCCTACCCGGGCACCTATGGGGCGCTGGGCGGCGGTAGCATCGGCGGCTACTACGCCAACAACCTCGTCGAGACCGACCTCAAGTGGCCGACCACCGTCGCCGGTGCCGAGGTCATCGAACGCCGTTGCAGCAGTTGCCACCGCGGGACGAAGGTCCTACCAACCGCCCTCAGCGACGAGCGCGACGTCAGCTTCTGGCGGCCCGACTGGCGGGACCCCCGGTTGGCCCTGGCGCGGCACCGCGTCTTCAACCTCAGCCGGCCGGCGCAGTCGCTGCTGCTGCTGGCCCCCTTGGCCAAGGCCGCTGGCGGCTGGGAGCGCTGCGGCACGATCTTCACCGACCCCTCCGACGCCGACTACCGCAAGCTGCTGGCGATGGTCGAGGCGGGACACCGGCGGCTGGGCGAGATCAAGCGCTTCGACATGCCTGGCTTCCGGCCGCCCGCGCCGTATCTGCGGGAGATGCAGCGCTATGGGGTGCTGGCCGCCCTGCCGCCGCCGGACCAGGCGGTCGACAGCTACGCGCTGGACCGCGCCTACTGGGGGTTGGCGCCGCGACCGTGAGGAGGCACCACACCATGCCGTACGTCGTCCTGGGACTGGTCGGCCTGGCAACGCTGGCGGCACCCGGCGCGGCGGCCGTGCCCGCGGTCTATCCCTGGCCCCAGGCCGTCCAGCCTTTGGACGGCGAGGTGGTCGTCTGGGATGGCTCCGCCGTTCGGCTGACGGTGCCGCCCGGCGCAATCGCCGCGACGGCGGCGCGGGCGATCGAGCGGTGTCGCGCTCGGATCAGCGAGCTCTCCGGCCAGCCCGCCGCCTGGCCGAACCAGGCGGCTGTCGAACTGCGGCTGAGCTGCGGAGCCGCTGCCCCAGACCGGCCACAGGGGTACCGGCTGCGGATCTCCGCCGCGCCGCCGCGGGTCGAGATCACCGGCCACGACCCGGCGGGGCTGGTCTACGGGCTCGGAACCTTGCGCCAACTCCTGCTGGCGGCCGGTCGTCGGGTGGTCCTGCCAGCCTGTGAGATCAGCGACTGGCCCGACCTGCCATGGCGCTCGCTGCCGATGACCCGCTTGAGCCGCCCGTACCTCGACTGGGCCACCGCCACGGCCCGGATCAATGCCTGCTTCACCGAGCCCCTGGCGATGAACTGGGGCACCCGGCGAGTTGCTCGCCAGAGCCGCGAGCAGATTGCGGCCGACACCGCCCTGCTGCACGAGTACGGTCTGACTGTGGTGCCCACCAGCGGCTGGCACCGCCAGTGGGCGCGGCAGGAGCTGGGCCGCGACTTCTGTCCGTCGCAGGACACCGCCGCGGTGCTGGACGTCTTTGCCGACTGCATCGCCGCCGGCGTCGACGGCCTGGCCTGGCACTTCGACGACCTGACCGAAGCCGAGATGAAGCACCACCTGACCTGTCCGCAGTGCCGCGGACGCTTTCCGACACTGGCCTCGTGGCAGGTCCATTGCCTGCGGCAGATGCTGCAGCTCGGACAGCGCCACGGGCTGCGGGTCTACTGGGCCTGCCCCAGCATCTACAGCCTCCATGCTGGCGGCTCGCGGCCGGATCACTACCAGAAGATCCTCGGGCTGCCGCTCGAGGCCTACCTGCGCGAGCTTTGCGGCTTCGCCGGCGCCGAGGCGGTCAGCTTCTACTACTGCGAGTTCGTGGGTGAGCAGCTCACCTGGCTCAAGGAGCAGGGACTGCGCAACTACATCTGGTGGAACAACGGCCCCTGGTCGGCTGGCGGCCCTGAAGTGTGGGGTTCCTACATCGCGTTTCCCAGAATGCGCTACTCCTGGGACCTCTACGATCGGCGCCGCATCATCAAGGACCAGACCGAGGTGTTCGACGACGCGGCCTACCGTGACCTCGGCAACCTCCGCCAGCACACCAATCTGGTCTACAGCGGCACCAGCGATCCCATCGCAGTCGGTCTGGGCGGGCACTTTGGCTGGCACAACGCGGCGTTTGTGGAACACGAAGAGGAGCTGCGCGATTGGCTGGCGGACCAGCTTTTTTCACCGTCTGGCCACATCGCGATGCGGCAGTGGGAGGCGCTGGCGCCACCGCTGTGGGTGAAGTGCCTGCGGCTGCAAGCCTTTGACGCTGCCGACCGCGCCAAGATTGACGGACTCGACGCCACTCTGGCTGACCTGCGACGGTCACGCAGCGATCCCTACCTGCTGCGCGAGAACCTGCCGGCGATGCAGCAGGTGGTCCACAACTTGCGCGGCTTCGCCGACCTGATCGCCCCGTTGCCGGGCAGCGATCCGACCCAGCCGGGCTGGTTCTGCGGGCGTTCGGCCACCGAACTGCTGGTGGTGGGGCCGGCGGCCACGGTCAGCGGGACGGCGCGCGAAGCCACCTTGCAGGGGCCGCCGGTCGGGCAGGCCCTGGTCGGCGGTCGGCCAGCCCTGCTGGTCTCCACCAGCCAGTGGCAGGTGCGCGACCCGGCCTTCAGCTTCGGGGAGCGGCCCTTCAGCATCGACGTCTGGTTCACGCCCACCGTGCTGGGCAGCGACCAGTACACGGCCTTTGCCGGCAACCGCGGGACCTATCGCGAGATCTACCCCGGCAACCCCGGCTGGGCCTTCGGCTACGATGGTCGCTCGCGGCGGGCGCGGTTCACCGTGGAGGATGCTCAGCGGCAGATCAGCAGCGTCGAGGCCAGGACGGGGCTGGAGCTGAACAAGCCGTTCCGGCTGACCGCTGTGCGCGACACGGCGCAGCGCAAGTTGCTGCTCTACGTCAACGGCAAGCTCGAGGCCAGCGTGGCCGAGACCGGCGCGCTGGCGCTGTCTGGCGGGTCAGCCGTCTCGATCGGCTACGACGGCTGGGGCGGGAGCTATGTGATCGGTGGGTTGCACCGGCTGGCGCTGCTGGACCGGGCGCTGGCGCCGGCCGAGATCACCGCGCTGCCCTAGCCGGCCAGCACTTCGCCGGCCCCATCGCCCGAGCGGGTGGCGTAGACATCGGCCACCAGGTTGTAGCGTGGGTTGTACTCGGCGGCCACCCGGCGCTGCAGGATCTCGACGGCCGGCGGCTCGCAGACTGCCATCGCGCAGCCGCCAAAGCCGCCACCGACCATTCGGGCACCGTAGACGCCCGGCGTGTCCCAGGCAATCTCAACGATGCTGTTGAGCTCGTCGCAGCTCACCTCGTAGTCGTCGCGCAGGCTGACGTGGCTGGCGTTGATGCGCTGGCCGAGGGCGGGCAGGTCGCCCTGCTTGAGGATGTCGACGCACTCCAGGGTGCGGGCATTCTCGCTCACCACGTGGCGGCAGCGGCGGTAGACCACCTCGCTGAGGTCGCCGCGGCAGGCTTCCAGCATCGCCGTGGTGACATCGCGCAGGTGGGTCACCCCGCCGTAGCGCCGGGCAATCGTCTTGGCGCCTTCCTCACACTGCGCCCGCCGCTCGTTGTAGGCGGTGGTCGCCAGGCTGCGGGGCTTGCGGGTGTCGGCCACCACCAGGGTCATCGGCGGCATCGGCACCAGCGTGTAGTCGAAGGTGCGGCAGTCGATCAGCAGGGCGTGGTCCCGCTGGGCCAGCCGGCTGGTGAACTGGTCCATGATCCCGCCGCGGAGGCCTGTCGCGCTGTTCTCGGCGATCTGCGTCAGCTTCACCAACTTCGTCGGCTCGCACTCCCACGGGGCCAGCCCCTCGTAGGTCATCGCCGCGGCCACCGTGATGGCCGAGGAACTGCTGACGCCACCCTCAATCGGCACGTCGCCGGCGATCACGCCCTCGAAGCCGTAGCACGGGTAGCCGGCCTCTTCAAGCGCTTTGGCCATCGCCTTGATGTAGTTGGTCCAGTGGCCGCTGGGCGTCCAGCTCATGGCGTCGAGCGAGAACTGCTCTTCCTTGCCGAGGTCCAGCGCGTAGAGGTGGCAGGAGCGGTCCGCGGTCGGCCGCACGGCGTAGGCGACCTCGCGGTCCATCGCCACGGGGAACACGAAGCCGTCGTTGTAGTCGGTGTGCTCGCCGATCAGGTTGACCCGGCCGGGCGCCCGGAAGACGCGGGCCTCACCCGCGAAGCGCTTCCCGAACTCCTGGCGCAGCCATCCGTAATCCAGCATCACGACACTCCTCGCCGGCCGCTCATCGTAGCACGGCGCCGCGCTTGACGGAAGGCCGCCGGCACCGTAGCCTGAGGGTATGAGCACCTCTGCCGTGGCCCTCAAAGAGTGGGCCGTGATCGTCGAAGCGCTGCTGCGCGGCGAACAGATCCTGCTGCTGCGCAAGGGCGGTATTGCCGACGTCGGCGGCGAGTTCCGCCTGGAGGCCGAGCGCTTCGTGCTGTGGCCGACCTACCTGCACCAAGAGCCCGACTGGCTGGCCCCGGAGCACGCCGCCCGGCTGGCGCCGGTGCTGGCCGCGCGCGGCGCGGGCAACGCCTACCGCCTGGCTGGCTGGGCCGACGTTGCCGCCATCTACGAGGTGCCCAGCCGAGCCGCACTGGACGGCCTCGCAGGCGAGCACCTCTGGTCGGCCGAGTACCTCGATCTGCGCTGGCGCTACCGCCCAGAGCTGCCGCTCTACCTGCTGCTACTGCGCGCCTACCGCCTGCCGGCCGTGGTGACCGTGACGGAGACCGCCGCCCAGAGCGGCTGCCGCTCGTGGGTCCCGCTGGACCCGCCGCTGGCGCTCGGTCCGGCCGACCCGGTGGTGGCCGAGGCCGACTTCAGCCGGCGCAGCGCGGCCATCGCGGCCGCCCTGGCAGGAGGTGCCCGATGAGCCGTCGCGACGACCCGGTGCGGGCTTGGGAGAACCAACTGGTCAGCGCCTACCGCGAGTACCAGTACGGCAAGGTGCTCGGGCCGCTGTTGGAGCAACTGCGCGCCTGGGAAGCCGGCGACCTGGAGGTCGCAGAGGCCGACCAGGCGGTACACCACGCGCACCGCGCCAACCAGCGGTTGTACAGCCTGTTCCAAGCTGGCCGCAAGAGCGTGATTGCCGAGATCGCCCACGACCCGACGTTTCTGGACCAGTTCGCCGCGCTGCATCCCCCGCCGCCGGAGGTCGAGCTGCGCAAAGACCCGGAACTGTGAGCCGCCGGGCCCTCAGCGCGTCGCCGGCGGGCTGTCCTGGAGCGACACCCGCAGCGCCAGGCGGCTCTCGTTGAGGGGGTCGAAGGTCGTCAGCTCGACGCCTTCGGCGGTCCGGGCGAGCTGCTGCGGTACCAGGCCCGGGCTGCCCGGGGCGGTCCAGGTCCGCCCACTGCGCGGATCGGTGACGGTCCAGGTCTGCGTCTGCGGGGTCAGCTCGAGCTGCACGCCGCGACTCCGGAGGCGGGCCAGGGCGGCGCCCTGGAAGGCGGTCTGGTAGTCGGCGACGTTGCCGAGCCTGACGCAGGTCAGCTCGTCGACCAGCACGTCGGTCGGCCCCGTGCCGATCACCCGCGGCTCGACGAAGGTCAGGCCGGCCGGCACCAGCAGTCGCGTGCGGAGCTGCACCCAGGCGGTGCGTGGCCCGCGGGCGGAGACGGCGCCGGCGGCCCACTGCACGCCGCTGTCGCCGGTCGGCGGCCAGAGGGTCGCACACAGCACGATCTCGCCGCTGTCGGCTGGCAGCACCCAGGCGGTCAGCTCGAAGAAGTCCCCGGCCACCGCCGGCAGGCGCGGGCCCGGGTTCAGCGACCAATCCTGCGCACCGCGATGCTGCACCCGCAGCGCCCGCTGCCCGCTGTGGGCGCGCTCCGCCAGGCTGACCGTCAGCTCGGCCGCACCAGCGCGGCACCAGCCGCGGGACCAGCCGCTGGGCCAACCGTCGGTCAGCTCCTCGCAACCACCGTTGGGTAGCAGGTTCGGCCCTGCCAACCAGAGGCTCAGCCAGAGCAGCGTGTTCATGCGGCAACCTCCCCGCGCAGGGCGGCTGCGCCGCGTTCGGCGTAGGCTGCCCGCTGCGGCGGCGCGACGGTGCGCCAGATCAGGAACTGCTGGCGCAGGATGTTGATGAACAGCCAGTTGGTCCGCCGCCACCCGTTGTCATCGCCGCTGATACGTTCGATGCCGATGTCGACGGCGTAGACCTGCGGGTCGTCGGGTTCAGGAATGGTCAGCAGCTCGACGCGTTGACTGACTCCCAGATCGTACGGCGCCAGCCAGACCGTGAAGGCCAGCCGCAGGCCGCCGCCCGGGCGTGGCGCAAAGTCGGTGCGGTCGCAGTAGAAGTCGCCCCCGGCGAAGTCGACGTAGCTGTCGAAGTACTCGCGCAGGAAGGTGTTGCAGGCCAGGCCGTCGCGGCCGGTCAGCATGAACGGTAGCCGGAACCGCATCACGTGGCCGTCGGGCACCGGCAACCGCCAGCGCCGCTCGACATCCGGGGTCGCCGCCCGGGCCGCCTTGCGGGCCGGGTAGAGCGAGCTCAGCAACACCGTGGCGATGATGATCGCCGCGACTCCGACGGTCGCCGTCGAGGAGTAGTTCAGGCTGATGCCCGCCAGCCCGCCCAGGTACTGCTGGCTGACCGCCCAGGTCACCAGCTTGGCGACCGCCTGACCCAGCAGGTAGCCCAGAATCACGCCCAGGTTGGCGAAGACGCAGCTCTCGGCCAAGAACAGCGTCGCGACATGGGCCGGCGCCA
Organism: Fimbriimonadaceae bacterium; assembly: GCA_020850355.1. Classification (GTDB taxonomy): domain Bacteria; phylum Armatimonadota; class UBA10988; order UBA10988; family UBA10988; genus JADZEX01. Next base: position 148,208 of record JADZEX010000020.1, read on the forward strand.
GGCCGATGCTGCTGAAGATGCCGATCTCGCGGAAGCGCTCCATGACCGCGCCGAGCATCGTGTTAAGCACGATCAGCGCGGCGATGATCAACGGGATCACGACCGTCGTCAGACCGCTGACTCCGGTGCTGCCGATGCTGCTGTAGAGCGCCACCCGCCCCTCGCCAGCTCCGTAGGCCGACAGCTCGAAGCGGTCCATCAGGGCCTTCGCCGCCGGATGCACCTGCCGCTCGTCGCCGAACCGAACGGCCACCGAACGGAGCGTTCCCCCGAGGGCCATCACGCGGTCGAATGGCAGCAGGATCTGCGCCTCGGCCGCGTAGTGCGTGTAGCGGTCAATCGGCGGCGGTGCCACGCTGCCGAGCTTCAGCTTCTGGGCCTGCTGGTCGGTCAGCATCTTCAGCTTCTCGGGCTCCAGCTTGGAGAAGTCGACCGGCGTCAGCGGCTCGCCGTCGAGGTCGACCACCTGGTCCAGAGCGCTGTCTTCGAGCACCCCGATCACCGCCAGCGAGCTCCCGAAGGCGGCCACCCGGCCGAACACCCCCGGCTCCCCGGTAGGCTGCAGCTTGAGCTTCGCGGCGACGCTGCTCGGCACGATGCAGACGTTCTGCTCGCCCGGCCGGAACCAGCGCCCGGCACCCATCTGGCGGCCCAGGCCGCTGACCGCGGGCTCCTCGGCGGTGACGCCCAGGATCGCGTTGATCACCAGCGGATCGCCCCCACCGGCGGCGTTGGCGATGTTCAGCTTGAGCTGCTTGTCGAGCTGCGAGCTGACCAGCCAGCAGCGCGCCGTAACCAGCCCCTGACGACCGAACTGGTTGCCCAGAATGCGCGCCGTCGGCTGCTCCAGGGCGCTCCAGACGGGGTCGCGGACCAACAGGCCGGGATAGACCACTTGCGTCTGCACCGGCAACTCATTGCTGCGCAGGCCGGTCTTGACCGAGGTGAAGCTGAGCACCGTGAAGGTCAGCAGGATCAGCGTCACCGCGGTCAGCGCGGTGCGCAGCGGCCGGCGGCGCATGTTGCTGATACCCAGGGCAAACGCCGCGCCGAGCGTGCCGGCGCGACTCACATCGGCGGTGTGCTGCCCGCTGACCGCCTGCTGCAGCACCTGCAACTCTTCGTTGAAGCGCCGGCTGACGATGGCGATCACCAGCGTCGCCAGCGACATGATCACGAACCCGAGCAGAATGATCCAGGGCGTGTCGAGCAGCCGGAAGGCCGGATGCACGGCGTTCAGGGCGCAGTAGACGACCACGAAGATGGCGATGGTCTTGAGGATCTGATCCTGAATCCGCGGCGCTGCGAAGAGCAGCCGCTCGGCGAAGAAGGCGAACGGCAGCAGCAGCGCGAGGTAGAAGAGGACGCCCTTGATGGTGTCGGACTCGGTGCCACGAACATCGGGATAGGCCCGCGCCTCGAACGCCCAGGCGGTGCGCGCTGCGGCCAGGTGCGCCGCCCAGTCGCGCGCCTGCAGCGCCGCGCTGGCGGTGTCGAGGTACTGCTTGGCCTTGCCGTGCAGATCGTCCAGCCGCAGGCTGCTGATGCCGAAGCCACGCTGCCGCTGCATTCGGAACTCGTCGACCCGCCACATGTCGAGGGCCGCCTGGTAGGAGGTCCGCACCAGCCGCGGCGTCGCCGCCGGGTCGAAGCCCTCGCCCTCCGGCGTCTGCGGCGTGGCGTTGACCAGAATCAGCCGCAGGCCCAGCAGGCCCATGCCCATCGTGACCTTAACCCGCATCGCCCGCGGCGCATAGACCACCGCCACCGGCTCGACGTAACTGGCTGACACGGTCCCGGTGATCTTGGCCGGCGGGCTGTGGACCGGCAACTCGTAGCCGAAGGTCCGCGGCTCGCTGTCGGTGCGGGCGTCGTAGATGTAGAGCTGCTGCAGAGTCTCGAAATAGCGCTCGTCGGTGAGGTCGAACAACGACAGCGGCTGGCACGGGAAGACGATCAGCGGCCGGCGCAGCCCGCTGCGGCCTTGGGTCAACCGCGGGTACTTCAGCTCGCCCTCGGGGCCGAGGTCGGGCGCGTAGCTGATCTGCCCGGTCCCCGGCTCGATCCCATAGGCGTCGATCTTCAGCGTCGCGCTGTCCGGCTGGCCGACTAGCCGCCAGTCGCCGCGGGCGTCCGCCATCGTCAGGATGTCGGGCCGCACGCCCATCATGCTGACGGCGTCGTTCTTCAGCACCACCAGCGCGTGCGGCACCGGGGTGTTTGGCAAGAACGTCTTCTTGCGCTCGAACTCGTAGATCATCCCGGCCAGCGGCTGGTACTTGTAGGGCAGCCGCTTGACCCGCCGCAGCCCGTCGCTGACCAGTCCGCGGTCGTCGGCCGCGGCGGCCAGGACCGCGCAGACGGCCTGCGTCTGGCGCAGCAGGTTGGCCTGGTTGAGGAACTCCGGCCGGTCGCTGGGGGTGTCGACCCGCGGCCGGGAGTCCTCGATGGTGAACAGCGTCACCGCCGGTCGGCCGGCCTGCACCAGCGGCTCGGCATCGCTGGCGAACTGGTCGGGGACCCAACTGTCCCAGGCCCGGTCCTGCGCCGGGTTGACGCAGTCGACTACCGCGCCAGGCAGCCCAGCGCTCCCTCCATAGCCGACGAAACGCTTGCCGAGCGGCGACAGGAAGCGCAGCAGGCTGTTGTCGCCGTAGAAGTGACCGGCGTGGAAGATGCCCAGGCGGTTGCTGCCGCTGGAAAGGTCCAGGGCGATGCTGAGGGTGTAGTCGAAGTTGGCGTAGAACTCGCTGGCGAGCTCCGCATCCTGCTGCGCGATGGCCTGCTGGACCGCCAGCTCCTGCCGCCAGATCGCCAACTCGGCGGCGGCGAGGCGCGGCTCGGCGGCCTGCTGGAGCTGCTGCAACTCGGTTACCAGCGCGCGGTTGGCGGCGTCGATCTGCGGCCAGGCCTGCGGCCAGCGGTCGCGGGGATGCTCGCGGCGCAGCACGTTGGCGAAGGCCCGCGCCCCGGCCAGGGCCTGGTGATGCGCGTCGAGCGCCACGAACAGCACCGTCCGCGCCGGCTGGTGCTCAAACAGCAGCCGCGCCGCCTCCAAGAGCGCCGCCAGGCCGCCAAGCTGCTCGGCGCCGGGGGCCGCTTCGAGCACCACCGAGCTGCTGTCGTAGTAGGCCGTGACGATCAGGCACTCCCGCCGCAGCGTCTCGTCGCGGCCGGGCAGGAACCCAAGGATGTTGTTGCCTTCGACCATCCGCCAGTCGGCCGCCGCCTGGATCTGCCCGCGGCCGAGCTCCCGGCCGCGCGGACCGTTCGCCAGCAGCGCGGCGGCGACGGCTTGCGACAACCAGAAGCGCGGCACGTCGACCGGGGTGTTGAGCACCTTGGTGCTCAACTCGCCACGCCCGGCATGGGCCGTCTCGACGAAGACCACCGCGCCCGCGCCGAGCAAGGCGGCATCCAGCCAGCGCTGCCCGCAGTCGGCCGCGACCAGCACAATCGCGCCGTCGAGGTTGCGCCCGCGGTACCGCCCCAGGTCGCCGTCGACCGCGTCGACCACCGGTCCCGCCAGCCCGCCGACCGGCAGCGCGCTGAGCCGTACCAGATTCGGGGCGAGGGTCCCCAGCGGCAGCCGCTGCCCGGCGAGGGTCAGCCAGGCGCCCTGGCTCTGCGGCACCGGCAGCAGGAAGCGCTGTCGCACGACGCTCTGCAGGCCGAGTTCGCGGAACCGCGCTTCGATCATCGCGGCGGCGCCCTGACCGCCGGAGGCGCCCGGCGCGCGGGGCGCAATGTTGCAGAAGCGCTGCTGGTACTCGCGCAGCAGCGTCGGCGAGACGCCCGCGGCGACTTCCGCCGGCCCCGCCGCCAGCGGCGCCAGAGCCAGCAGCAGCGCCGTCAGCGCCAGGCGGCTAGCCGAACCAGATGCCATACTTCTCCGCCAGCTCTTCATTGAAGACCGCCACCGTGCCCCAGAGCACCCCGGCCGTGAAGAAGTGCCCCAGCACAATCCCCACGAACAGCGGGATCAACTGCTTGTAGAGCCGCACCCCACCGACCCGCAGGATGCCGCTCTTGACGATCCAGACCAGCAGCGAGGGTCCCCACATGTGGGGATGCGCCAAGGTCATCGCGAAGCCCAGCGGGTGGAGCGGGAACCGCAGGAAGGCCGCTCGCAGGACCACCAGCCCGCCGGTGATCAGGAACCCGGTGAAGAGCGCCAGGTTGCGCCGCAGGTCCGGCGCCAGGGGGCTCTTGATCCACGTCGCGATATCGGTCTGCGCGTCGCGCATCAGCTTGATGCGGTAGCCGCCGTCGGTGGTGCCGCGCTCCAGGACGTTGCCGCCGTACTGGTAAAAGGTGTCGAGATGCGACCAGGCGGCCAGCCCGAAGCCGATCACCGCCGCCAGCAGCAGCGCCCAGACCAGGTCGCGCCGCCGGGCGTGGACCTCGTCACCCAGCCGCAAGGCCTCGATCTGGCTGCCCGCGGTGGTCGGGTAGAAGCCGCGCGCCAGCCAGGCGAAGCCATGCAAGATGGCCAGCGACTGGAAGTTCTCGCCCGGCGCCAGCCGCGCGGAGCCGAACAGGTTGGTGAGGCACTTCTGCTGCTCCCAGTACGGGAACAGCCAGACCATCGGCGCCCCGGTCTCGGCGCGGATCCGGGTGTAGGTCAGCGCCACCCCGAGGATCAGGCCGAAGTAGAGCAGCGCCAGCCAGAGCGCCATGCCCGCCAGGACCGCCCAGCCGAGGATGAACGCCAGGCAGACCACCAGCCCGGCGAAGGCCGCCCGGTAGCTCACGGCTTCACCCGCATCGAGACCCGGGTCACCGCGCCCTACCACGCGCTGCAGCGCGGCCCAGAGATGCCGTCGGCCGACCCAGACGACGAACAGCGTCAGTGCCAGGTAGCCGCCCATGCAGAGTTCGCGGTCGAACGGGAAGCCCGGAATGCGGTCGGCCGCGCCGGTCATCGTGGCCAGCACCTTGCTCAGCCGGACCAACAGATAGAAGACCCAACAGGAGAGCGTGATCTCGGTCGACATGAGGTAGCCGAGGCCGAAGATCTCCGGTCGCCAGGCGATGTTCAGGTCGGACAGTGCGCTCCAGGGGCGTTCGGTGAACAGTCCGCCGACCTGAAACCCGACCCCGGGCGCGGGGACCGCCGGGTTCACAGCGTGCAGCATGTTGAGCAGATTGTAGATGAACGAGACGCCGATACCGACCCAGAACAGCGGGTTCCGCAGCACCGTGGCGAGGCCGCGCTGGTTGTCCGGGGTGAGCGTCAGGACGAACTGCACCAGCGGGAAGCTGAGCCGCTCGCGCTCGGTCCACTGTTTGCGCAACAGCAGGTTGAGGCACAGCATCGCGCCGAAGATGGCCAGGGCGAAAAGGCCCCACAGCAGCATCGGCTGCAGCCAGACGCCCCAGGGCACGGCCTCGCCCGCGGCGCCTTCGTAGAGTTCTCGAATCACCTCGGGGTCGCGCGGGCCGTACCAGCTCGGAATCAGCTCCCAGATCTGCGCCAGGCCGTTCTCGGGAGTCGCGAAGTACTGCGCGACGTTGGTGGCCGGCAGCATCATCCGCATCATGCCGACCGAGCTGAAGGTCGGCGCCACCGACATCACCACGAAGATCACCACCAGCTCGGCGCGGCGGAGCGCCAGGCGGGGGTGCAAGCGGGTCAGCAGCGGATTGAGCAGCAGGAACAGCGCCAGCGCGGCGACCGCCGGGACGACCGGGACGGCCTCGCTGATCTGCGTGGTGTGGCTGATCATCTCGACCCGGCGAATCCAGAGCGTGGCCCCAAACGCCAGGGCCAACGCCAGCACGAGCGAGCGGAGCGTCAGTCCGCGCTCCAGGGGAGCCGGTCGATCGGGCGGTTCCACGCGCCACACCTCCACGCTGTTGCAGCCCGCCCGGACATTACCGCAGCGCGATCCGCGCGTCAAGCCTCGGCCAGCCGCGCATTATGGTACGATGCGCCGACCGGAGTTGCTGGTGGCCACCCGCTATCTACGCCCCGCCGACGGCCTGCTGGCCCGCGCCCGCGCCACGTCGCGGCCGTTCCACTTCAGCGGTACCGATCCCGTCGCCTGGGCAGCCTGGCGGCGCGGCTTGTGGAGCGCCCTGCAGCAGCGGCTGGGGCCGTTCCCGGAGAGCTGCCCGCTGGACGCCGAGGTCACCGCCACCGTGGACTGCGGCCGCTACCGGCGGGAGCGGGTGCTCTTCAACAGCGAGCCCTACAGCACCGTCGCCGCCTGGGTGCTGGTGCCCCACGGGGTCGACGCGGCGCACCCCGCGCCGGCGGTGCTCTGCTGTCACGGTCACGGCCCCCACGGCAAGAACGCCCTGGTCGGCCTGACCCTCGACGAGCAGCCGCTGGAGCGCGACATCTACCTCTCGCTGGGCAGCCGCCTGGCCGAACGAGGCTACGTGGTGATCGCACCCGACTGGCGCGGCTTTGGCGAGCGGATGGACACCGACGAGTGGGTCCGCCGGCCCGGCCGCGACGGCTGCAATGTGCTCTATCTGGCCGCCGGCTACTTCGGCTTCCATCTGCTGACCCTCAACATCCACGACGGCCTACGCTGCATCGACTACCTGCTGACCCGCCCCGAGGTCGCTGGCGACCGGCTGGGAGTCACCGGCCTCAGCTTCGGCGGGACCATGACCACCTGGCTGGCGGCGCTCGACGAACGCCTCGCCTGCGCCGGGATCTGCTGCTACCTGAGCACCCTCCACGACGCCCTCGAACGCGCCAACTTCTGCGGCTCGCAGTACGTCCCCGGGCTGGGCGAGCTGGCCGACCTCAGCGACCTCGGCGGCCTGATCGCGCCCCGGCCGCTGCTGGCCGAGATCGGCGAGCAGGACCTCTGCTTCACCATCGACGACGCCCAGGCCGCGTGTGACCAGGTCGCTGCGATCTACGCCGCCGCCGGCGTGCCCGAGCGCTTCGCCGTGGATCGCTTCGCGGGCGGACACGAGGTCCATGGGGTCGAGCTGCTGGCCTGGTTCGACCGCTGGCTGCGCCGATGAGTCCCCCACCCCGGCTGGGCGGCCAGACCTGCTGGATCGACACGCCCGCCGGCCCCCTGGCGGCCGAAAGCGTTGGCAGCGGGCCGCTGCTGCTGGCCGTGCACGACCTCGAGCCGGGCGCCGGCCGGGCCGAGTGGGGGCCGCTCGCCGCACTGCTTGACGGCTACCGCCTGCTGGCGCTGGACCTCCCCGGCTGCGGCGACACGGCAGCCCCCGCGCTGGACGCGGCCACGATGCTCACCGCCCTGCGGGCGGCGAGCGCGGCGGTCGGACCGTGCCACCTGCTGGGCCGCGGCTGGGGCGCGGCCTACCTGACGCACCTCGCGGCCGGGCAGCCGGACCAGCACCCCACGCTGCTGGCAATCGCCCCCGAGGGCCTGCGCCCCCGTCCCGCGGCCACGGCTGCGCTGTGGGAACTGCAAGCCGCGGTCGCCGAGCTGCTGACGCCCGCGGCCCTGACCGACTGGTTGCGCTGCGAGGTCTGGTGGCAGCCGGCCGCGGTGACGCCGGAGCTGGTGGCGGCGGTGGCTGCCCGCAGCCGGCCGGAGCTGCTGGCGCTGCTGGCGGCCGGTCGGCTGGAGGTGGACATTCGGCAGGCCTGGATCGACGCCCCGCAGCCGGTGTTGCTGCTGTGGGGCGAGGCCTGCGAGAACCCGCCGTGGGACGACGCTGCGGACTTCATCATGCCGCTGCGGCCGAATGCCCCGTTCATGATGATCGACCGGCGGCCGGTCGGGGTGTGGAAGCGGAGTGTCACCTACAAGAGCATCGCGGCGACGCGCCGGGTGCCGCACCTCGAACGGCCGGGCGCGGTCGCCGCGGTGATCCGCGAGTTTCTGAGCTGGCCCGTAGAGACGCCATGAGCTGCTATCGGTTGGAGACCCCGCTTGGTTGGATCGGCTGGCGCGAGGGCCCGCACGGGCTGCAACGCCTGGTCCTGCCGCTGCCGGAGTGGGGCCAACTCGTCGCCGACCTGGGCGGCGAGCCGCAAGCGCCGCCGGTCGGTCAGCCCGTCGCCGCGGCCTTCGCCGCGTTCTGGGCCGGCCAGCCGACCGACCTCGGCTGGATCGTCCTCGACCAGCGGGGCAGCTCGCCGTTCGCGTCGGCCGTGCGGCAAGTGGTGCGCGGCATCCCGTGGGGTGCTACGATGACCTATGGCGAGGTGGCCCGCGCGGCTGGTCGCCCCGGCGCCGCGCGAGCGGTGGGGCAGGTCATGCGGCTCAACCCGTTCGCGCCGGTGGTGCCCTGCCACCGGGTGCTCGCCGCGGCCGGCCTGGGCGGCTTCGGCGGCCAGACGGGCGGGCGCGAGTTGCGACTCAAGGAGCAGATGCTGCGGGCGGAGGGTAGACCATGAAGGGCTTTGTGCTGCGCTGCCTGGTGAACGCCGGGGTGCTGCTGGTGGTGGCCAACCAGATCGACGGTCGCGGCCCCGGCGGGCGCGACATCTTCGAGGTCAGCGGCTTCGGCGCGGCGGTCGGTGCGGTGCTCTGCATCGCCGTCGTCAATGCGCTGCTGCAGCCGTTGGCCAGCATCATCAGGGCGCTCGGCTGTGTCTTCAACGTGCTCACCCTCGGCCTGTTCGGCCTGGCGCTGTCGTTCGCCGCCTACACCGCGGCGTTCTGGGTGATCGGCACCTTCGACCCCTTCGGCGGGTTCAATGTCGCCGGGCTCCGTGAGGCGGCCATCGGCGCCTGCTGGCTGTCCATCGCCAACGCGCTGCTGACGCCCCTGACCCGCGAGCCGGACGACCGGGACGAGCCGCGACGGCGACCCGAGGAACGGCGGTAGACCATGAGCAGCACCGAGCTGGTGATCATCACCGGGCTCTCGGGCGCCGGGAAGTCGACCGCCATCCGCTGCTTCGAGGAGATGGGCTTCTTCACCGTCGACAACATGCCGCCGGCGCTGCTGCCGCTGTTCGTGAAGCTCTGCAACGAGCGCGCCCAACCAGTCCGGCACGTCGCCGCGGTGGTCGACGTGCGCGGCGGCAGTTTCTTCGACGATGTCCGCGCGGCGCTCGACGAGTTGGACGAAGCCAGCGTGCCGTACCGCATTCTGTTCCTCGACGCCAGCACCGAGTCGCTGCTGCAGCGGTTCAAAGAACATCGCTTCCCGCACCCGCTGGCGCACCTCTCGGAGAGCTTGCTGGACTGCCTGGAGACCGAGCGGCGGCTGCTGGAGGAACTGAAGGGCCGCGCCAGCGTGGTGCAGGACACCTCGCGGCAGACCGTCCGCCAACTGCGGGGCGAGATCCTGCGGCTGTTCTCGCCCGAGGAGGGGCCCCGGCGGCGGACCATTCTGGTCACCAGCTTCGGCTTCAAGTACGGGCTGCCCCCCGATGTCGACTACCTCTTCGACGTGCGCTACCTGCGGAACCCCTACCACGACGAAGCGCTGCGCCCGCATACCGGCGAAAACCCCGACGTCCGTGCCTACATCGAAGCCGATCCTCGCACGGCGGAACTGCGCGCCCGGCTGGCCGACTGGCTGACCTTCGTGCTGCCCGGCCATTGGGACGAGGGCCGCTGGTACGTTGGCGTCGGCATCGGCTGCACCGGCGGCAAGCACCGCAGCGTGATGTTGGCCTGCGACGTCGCCGCCTGGTGCGAGTCCGCCGGCTACCGCGCCGTGCTGCGCCACCGCGACCGCGGCCGCGAGTAGGGCGCTCAGCTCAGGGTGATCACGCCCTTGAGGTACCCATCCTCCGCGCGCATCGCCACGCGATAGGCCGAGTCGACCTGTTCCAGGGGCCAGCGGTGGGTGATCGCGTCGTCCAACCCCCAGACTCCCCGCGCCGCGAACTCGAGCCCCAGTTGCAGCTCGCGCCGGCTGTCGGGCGCATACTTCGGGTGTGGATTGCGTAGCACCACACCGTTCGCCAGCAGCCCCAGGTTCTGCAGCGTCAGCGGCTGGTTGAGCCACGAGATCACGTTGACCACCGGGCGGAAGCCGCCTGTCAACTGCAACGCCAGATCGAGCCCGGCCCCGACCCCGGTCGCTTCGCCGACGACCTGGCAGAGCGCCCCGGCGGTGATCTCACGGACCGCCGCGACGACGTCGCCGCGGGCGTCGACCGTGTGCGTCGCGCCATGCCGCTGGGCGAACGCCAGCCGCTCGGGACGCAGGTCGATCGCGATCAGGCAACGGGCGGTGGCGCGCACCAACTGCGCCGAGAGGACGCCCATGAAGCCGCAGCCGACCAGCGCCAGGTGGTCGCCCACCTCGTGCTGCCAGCCCCGGGCGCAGGTCACCAGGCAGGCCAGCACCTCGCCCAGCGCGTGCTCGGTGGGCAGGTCCGGCGGCACCAGCACCACCTGCGCCGGGTCGGCCAGCGCGTAGGTTGCACAGCCGGGGCCCCAGTAGCCGCTGATCCGCTGGCCGACTTGCCAGTCGCCGGTTACTTCGCGGCCGACTTCGACGATCTCGCCGACCGGCTCATGGCCCAGGCCGATGTTGCGGTCGCCCGGGTCCTGGACCCAGTTGAACTTCTCACTGTGGCAGATGCCACTGGCCAGGTTGCGGACCAGCAGGCGATCGGGGCGCGGTTCCAGGGCGACCTCTTCGAGCGCGATGCGCTCGGCGGCCACCAGCCGCGCACGGGTGATCTTCATGGTTTTCTCACGGCGCGCCGACGGTCTGGCCGCGGCGCTTCGCCCAGTCCATCACCGCGCCGAACTTCGGGGCTTCGGCCGGGTTGTCGTCCCACTGCTCCAGGATGCCCCAACTACCCCACTTGCTCCAGCGCGAGGTGCTCGCGAAGTAGCAGAACAGGTCGCCGCCGGCACGCTCCCAGGCGTCGAAGTAGGCCCGGTAGATGGTCGCCATCCGCGGGTGCCGGTTGGCCTGCTGCAGCAACTTGGTGAGCGCGTCATTGTTCTCACCGCCCTGCACCCCGACGAAGTGCTGGCCACCCTCGTAGGCGACCAGCTTCAGCCCAAACTTGGCCGCCACCTGCTGCTGCGCGGCCATCCACTTGACGCATTCCGGCAGGCTGACCCGCTCGACATGGTCCAGCAGTTGCTCGACCGTCCAGCCAGCCACCGTCGCGGCGTTCGGCTCGCGGCCGGTGGCCGGCAGGTTGAGCGAGATGTAGGGCGCCACAGCCAGCGCGTCGGCGGTCTGCCAGGCGTTCTGGAACTCGACGATCCGCTCGGAGACGTAGGCGTTGGCGGCCTGCGTCGGCAGCACCCGGACCAGCCGCGTGGCGCCGCCGAAGACTTCCTCCCAGATCCGGTGAATCTGCGCCGAGCGGTAGCCGGTGTACTTCCACCCTGCCTCCCAGGGCTGCTGCGCGAAGTGGCGCGCCTGACCCTCCCGGCCGGCGTAGCGGCTCTGTTCAAACATCCCGTTCCAGGTCTCGTTCGACCACTCCACATAGACCTTCAGGGTGGGCTTGAGCTGCGCCTTGACCTGCGCCGCGAACTGCCGGACATAGTCGTCGTCGGCGAGGTGTGGCAGACAGAACCAGGGCGCTGCGTCGAGCCGGTTGGCGAGCTCGAGCATCACCTCCAGCGGCGCGCCATGGCGGGCCCAGGTGGCGTCGTCCATCTGCGGCCGCTCGGCCCACGACTTGATCGGTGAGCCGTTAGTCTCCATCCAGTCCATGAACCGCAGACAGGCCACCCCGCGCCACATCTTCAGGAACTCCGGCCGGAACGGCTCGTTGCGCCAGGTCTCCAGGTAGCCTGGCAGGATCACCTTGATGTGGCGCACCGGATTGGCGGGGTCGGTCTGCCGGATCGCCAGAAACACGGTGCCCTTGCCGCGGGAGGTGTGGAAGACGATCCGGCCCGGCTCGTTGGAGACGACGCGGTCGATGTTGTTGAAGGTGATCTGCCCGCTGCCCTCGTAGAGGCAGGTGTAGTCGCCCTCGGGGGTGTGCCCCGCGGAGTCGGTCAGCATCAGGGTCTCGGCGAAGCAGCCGGCCTCCAACCGGGCCGGGTAGCCCTGGGGGGTCAACTCCAGTTTCGGTCCCTGCCCCCAGCCGGCGCCCTGCCGCTGGCTGATCCACTCCCGCGAGGTGCGGAAAGCGTCGACAAAGGGTCGCTCGCTATTCCAGTCGGGCAGCCCGCTGAGGTTGATCCCCACCTTGGCGTCGGCCGCGGGCGCTGTTCGCGGGGCTGGCGCGGCCTGCACCGCCTGGGGTGCCGGCGCTGCGCGGCACGCTACCAGAAGCCCCAAGTGCAGCCCCACCACCGCCCAGCCGCGCGCGTGCAGTCGCATCCTCGTCTCCCGCCGCCAGTATGCGCCACCGCGCGGGTGGCCGGCAAGGAGCAGCCCGCCGGCCAGCTCGCCGGGAGCCGGCCGGCGGGTCGGCGGACGCCTGGCCGGGCCTCAGCAGGCCGGGCCGAAGTCGGCCTCGAAGGCCGCCGCCAGCTTGGCGCCCCAGCCGCCGAGGGCTTCCATCTTGCCGGTGAAGAAGCGCAGCACCGGCGGCTCGTGGTAGAACTTCAGCCCACCGACCAGCTCCTGGTGCGCGTGCAGCCAGGCCAGCCGGTCGACCACGTACTCCATGTGGGCCATCGAGTAGACCCGCCGCGGCACCGCGAAGCGGCACAACTCCAGGTCGCTCGGCACGTCGTTGCCGGCGGCGTCGCGGTCCATCGAAACGGTGCCACGCTCCATCGGTCGCACGCCCGAGGCGATGTAGATGGCCGCCGCCAGCGCCCCGGCGGGGTACTCGGTCTGCGGGATGTGCGGCAAGAAGCGCATCGCGTCGACATGGCCGGCCAGACCGCCGGCCGGGGTCACCGCCGGCACGCCGCGGTCGATCATCCGCTGCACGAAGAACTGAATCAGGTCGGCCGAGCTGCTGGCGACTTCGTAGTCGCACATCTCGCGCAGGCCGACGGCCATCGCTTCGACTTCCTTCGAGCTCATCCCGCCGTAGGTCAGGAAGCCTTCGTAGACCGGCAGCCAAGCCTTCAGTTGCTCGTAGTAAGCGTCGTTGCTGGTGGCGATTAGCCCGCCGCGGACGCAGGTGCTCTTGCGGCCGGAGAGGTAGATCAGGTCGGCCTGGTCCATCATCTCGCGGATGATCGCGGCGATGCTGACGTCGGCGTAGGCCGCCTCGCGGCTCTTGATGAAGTAGGCGTTTTCGCTGATCAGCGAGCAGTCGATCACCAACGGGATGCCGTGCTTGGCGCAGATCGCCCGGGCAGCCTTCAGGTTGGCCATCGCGAAGGGCTGCCCGCCGATCAGGTTGGTGGTCGCCTCCATCCGCACGAACGGCACTTTCGCGGCGCCTTCGGTGTCGATCACCCGCTGCAGCCAGTCGAGGTCGATGTTGCCCTTGAACTGCTCGCTGCTCTCGGTCTGCAGCGCCTGCGGTGAATGCGCCTCGACGACCTTCGCGCCAGCGATCTCGAAGTGCGCCTTGGTGGTCGTGAAGTGGTAGTTCATGACCACGGTGTCGCCGGGCTTGCAGAAGATCTTGGCGAGCAGGTGCTCGGCGGCGCGGCCCTGGTGGACCGGCACGGCGTACTTGTAGCCGAGCACTTCCTGCACCGCGGCTTCCAGCTTGTAGAAGCTCTCACCACCGGCGTAGGCATCGTCCGAGACCATCATCGCGGCGAGCTGGTTGTCGCTCATCGCGTTGGTGCCGCTGTCGGTCAGCATGTCGAGGAAGACGTCACGTGTGCGCAACAAGAACGTATTGTAGCCGGCCGCCTCGATCGCGGCGAGGCGTTGCGCCACGGGCGGCAGGGCGGTCGCCTGGACGATCCGCACCTTGTGCATCTCAATCGGGATCAGCGAACCGGTTGACAGACGGATGTTCACGAAGGCCTCCCTACAACATTGCTGAGCGAACCAGGAAGGTCTTGTTACAACGACCTTGCCGGCGGGCGGCTAGGCGTTGGCGAGCCGGTAGGCCGCGCTGGCGATGCGGCTGCGCTCGGGCAGCACGACCTGCTCCAGGGCGCCGGCGCAGGGGATCGGCGCGTCCAGGCCGCAGACCCGCTGCAATGGCGCGTCGAGGTACTCGAAGGCGGTCTCGAAGATCCGGAACCCGATCTCGGCGGCGACCCCACAGGTGGTCGGGCCTTCCTCGACGATCATCGCGCGCCCGGTCGCGGCGACCGCGGCGGCGATGCTCTCGACGTCGAGCGGCACCAGGGTGCGCAGGTCGAGGACCTGGGCCTCGATGCCGTGCTGCGCCGCCAGCGCGTCGGCGGCGATCACGGCCTCGCCGACCATTCGCGACCAGGCGATGATGGTCAGGTCGCTCCCGGCGCGAGCTTCGCGGGCCTGGCCGAAGGGCACGGCGCAGTCGCCGGCGGGCACCTCGCCCTGCTCCTGATAGAGCAGCTTTCCCTCGACGAAGAGCACCGGATTGTCGTCTCGCATGGCGGTCAGCAGCAGCCCCTTGGCGTCGGCGGGGGTCGCGGGGCAGGCGATCTTGAGGCCGGGCGAGTGCATCAACCAGGCTTCCAGCGACTGGCTGTGAGTCGGGCCGTAGCCGCGTCCGCCGCCGGCCGGGGTGCGCACCACCAGCGGCACGGGGCGTTGCTGGCCGTACATGTAGAAGAACTTCGCGGCGTGGTTGACGAGCTGGTCCATCGCCAGGGCGATGAAGTCCATGAACATGATCTCGACGACCGGCCGCAAGCCCATCAGGGCGGCCCCGGTGCCGAGGCCGACGAGGGTGTTCTCGCTGATCGGCGTGTCGCGGACTCGGCGCGGTCCGTAGCGCTCCAAGAGGCCGCTGGTGACCTTGAAGGCGCCGCCGTAGGCCGCGATGTCCTCACCGATCAGCAGGACCCGCTCGTCGCGGTCCATCTCGTGAATCAGCGCCTCGCGGAGGGCGTGCGAGTAGTACATCTGCGGCATCGCCGGGGGCCTCTCTGACGGTCAGGGTGCCAACAGTGTAGGGACGCCGTCAAGGGCGCCGTGTTCCCGGCCAGCTTCGCGGTGCTGGTTGTCGGTTGGTGCGCCGGCGGTCATACTGGGCTGCGACGGCGGACGGGTGGCCGGCGGGTGGCCGAGCCGGCGTCGGAGCGGTGCATGCACGGCAGTTACGTCAGTGTCGGGGTCTTCTTCCTGCTCGGCATCGCCTTCGTGGCTGGCACCTTCGCGGCGAGCTGGCTGCTGCGGCCGCACCACCCGCATCGTGAGAAGCTGGCCACCTACGAGTGTGGCGAGAAGCCCCGCGGCGGGGCCTGGGTGCAGTTCCGGATTGTCTTCTACTGCCTGGCGCTGTCGTTTGTGGTGTTCGATGTTGAGGTGGTCTACCTGATCCCGTGGGCCGTAGGGCTGCGCGAAATGGACGCGGCGGGCGGCGGCTGGTACGCCATCGGGGCGATGGCCCTGTTCCTCTTCATCCTCCTCCTGGGCTGGCTCTGGGAGCTCAAGCGCAAGGCCTACGATTGGGAATGAGCATGACTGAGCAAGCCGTGGCGACCCCTCTCGATGAGCTCTTGGCGCGCTGCCGGGCGGCCTGTGGCGAGCTGCTCGGGGAGCCCGTGCAGCGGGCTGCGATCAGCGAGTGCAGCGTCGCGGCCAGCGACCTGCGGCGCGTCGCGCAGTGGCTGCGCGACGAGGCCGGATACAACTATCTGGCGCTGATCGGCGGAATCGACCGGCTGGCGCAGCTCGAGGTGGTCTACCTGCTGGACCGGCTGCCCGCCCCGACGCCGACCGGCCGCCTGGCGCTGCGGGTGGCGGTCCCCCGCGAGGCCGCCGTGGTGCCGACGGTCAGCGACCTCTGGCCGGCCGCCGACTGGCACGAGCGAGAGTGCTGGGACCTGCTCGGCGTGCGCTTCGAGGGGCATCCCGACCTGCGGCGGATCCTGCTGCCGGAGTACTGGCAGGGCTTCCCGCTGCGCAAGGACTACGTCTACGACAGCAACACGATGGTCGACGAGATCCTCGAGCGGGAGCTGACCCCCGAGGAGGACCACAGCGCTGGCGCGGGCGACTTGCCGGCGATCTTCACCGAGGGCCACCGTCGCGACCACGATGGGCTGGTGACCGAGGACATCGCCATCAACATGGGGCCGCAGCACCCCTCGACCCACGGTGTGCTGCGACTGCGGCTGAGCCTCGATGGCGAGTACGTCCGCAACGTCGATCCCGACCTGGGGTTTCTGCACCGCTCCTTCGAGAAGCTCGCCGAGCTGAAGACCTACGTCAACGGCATTCCGTTGACCGACCGCTGGGACTACCTCGACGCGATGGGCAACAACCTGATCCACTGCCTCGTGACCGAGCAGTTGATGGGTCTGGAGCTGCCCGAGCGGGCGCACTGGATTCGGATGCTGGTGCTGGAGCTGAACCGCCTGGCCAGCCACCTGGTGTTCGTCGGCACCTACGGCCTGGACGTCGGCGCGGCGACGCCGTTCCTGCACTGCTTCCGCGACCGCGAGATGATCCTCGACATGTTCGAGCTGCTCTGCGGCGCGCGGCTGACCTACAACTACATCCGGATCGGCGGCGTCTCGGCCGACCTGCCGCGGAACTTCCTGGCCGACCGCGTGGAGTCGTTCCTGGACTACTTCCCGGCGCGGCTGACCGAGGTGGACAACCTCCTGACCGGCAACGAGGTCTTCCGCCAGCGGACCATCGGGGTGGGCGTCTGGAGCGCCGCGGACTGCATCGGGTACGGTCTCACCGGACCGCTGCTGCGGGCCTCCGGCGTGCGGCGCGACGTGCGGAAGGCCTATCCCTACGCGCGCTACGACCAGCTCACCTTCGAGGTGCCGGTCGGCGAGCGCGGCGACTGCATGGACCGCTATCTGGTGCGAGTCGCCGAGATGCACCAGAGCATCAGCCTGCTGCGGCAGATCTGCGCCTGGTTCCGCGAACACGACGCCGCCACGCGCGGCGACTTCCAGGGGCGGCTGCCGAAGAGCATCAAGCCGCCGGCCAGCGAGACCTACACCGCCATCGAAACGCCGCGCGGCGAACTCGGCATCTGGATGGTCAGCGACGGCAGCGAGCAGCCCTACCGCTGCAAGATCCGGCGGCCGTCGTTCTGCAACTTGAGTTTGTTCCCGAAGGTCGGCTCGGACCAGAAGGTGGCCGACCTGATCGCCATTCTGGGCACCACCGACATCGTCATGGGCGAGGTCGACGGCTGACGACGGGATCGGGCGGGGTAGCCCGCTCAGCGAGGCGGAGCCGATGGCTAAGGGTGGCACACAGACCGCACGGGCCGAGCGCGATTGGACGCTGGTCGTCGTCTGGATCGGCATCGCCGCGGTGGTGCTGCTGGTGGTGGGCGTGGTGTTGGGCCGGCTCTCGGGCGCGGTGCCGCATCTGCAGGCCTGGTGGCAGGCCGGACCGAGCCTGACCGGCCTGGTCGAGCACCTGCTGGTCAACTGGGTTGGCGCCTGGAACTGGCCGGCCAGTCTGGCCTGGCTGCGGCCGCACGCTGGCTGGGTCGCGCCGGTCACCGCGGTGCTAGCCTGGGTCGTGCTGATCTTCTTGTTCATGCTGCCGATGGTGACCTATCAGATCTACGCCCTGCGCAAGGTCGTCGGCTTCATGCAGGCGCGGGTCGGGCCGACCCAGGTCGGGCCCTGGGGCCTGCTGCAGACCCCGGCCGACGTGCTCAAGCTGCTCACCAAAGAGGATGTGATCCCGCGTCACGCCGACCGCATCGTCTTCACCATCGCCCCGTTCCTGGTGTTGGTGCCGGCCTCGATGGCCTACCTGGTGATCCCCTTCGGCAACCAGCAGGTGGTCGATGGGAAGGTGGTCTACAGCCTGATCGGCGGTGACCTCAACGTCGGGCTGCTGTACCTCTCAGCGATCAGCTCGGTCGCCGTGATTGGCATCATTGCCGCCGGCTGGGCGTCCAACAACAAGTACTCGCTGCTCGGCGGGATGCGTTCGGCGGCGCAGTTGATCACCTACGAGATCCCGCTCACCCTGGCGGTCGTGCCGTCGATTCTGTGGGTCGGGTCGCTGAACCTCAACACCATCGCGCAGTATCAGGACCACCTCGGCAACTGGCTGGTCTGGCCCTGCTTCCCTGGGCTGATCCTGTTCGCCATCTCGGCGCTCAGCGAGCTGGGCCACGTGCCCTTCGACCTGCCCGAGGCGGAGTCCGAGCTGGTCTCGGGGTACAACGTCGAGTACTCCGGCATGAAGTTCGCGATGTTCTTCCTGGCCGAGTTCTCGAACGCCTTCATCCTCTCGGCACTCGGCGTGACGCTGTTCCTGGGCGGCTGGCAATCACCGTTCCCCGAGAGCGTGCCGCTGCTGGGCTGGGACCACGGCATCTTCGCGGTCGGCTGGTTCTTCTTGAAGACGCTGAGCTGCGTGTTCTTCCTGTTCTGGCTGCGGGCCACCCTGCCGCGGCTGCGGATCGACCAGTTGATGAGCCTCGGCTGGAAGATCCTGATCCCGGTGGGTCTGCTGAATGTGCTCCTGGTGGCGGTCTTGCGGGTCGTGCTGGGCTAACGAGGTCGCGGATGAATAACAAGCTCAAGGCGCTGGTGAACACGCCTGTCAGCCTCCTCAAGGGGTTGCGGGTGACGCTCACCAACCTCGCCCGGACGAAGGCGACGGTGCGCTATCCGGAGGTGATGCCGACGCCGACCGGGCAGACGCCGCGGCCGGCTGGGGGCGACCCGTTCGAGCGGCCGTACGAAATCGCGCCGCGCTTCCGGGGGCTGCACGGGCTGACCAAGGACGAGACGGGCGACCTCAACTGCATCGGCTGCATGGCCTGCGCCAAAGTTTGTCCCGACGACCTGATCAGCATGGACCTGGAGAAGCGCGAGGGTCACAGCGGGCGCTTCCCGGTGACCTTCCACGTCAACATCGGGCCGTGCTGCTTCTGCGGGCTGTGCGCCGAGGTCTGCCCCACCCCGATGCGCGCGATCGTGATGACCGACTTCTTCGAATGGGCGGCCTACCGCCGCGACGGCGCCAACCTGGTGCTCGGTCGCGATGACCTGGAACGACACGGCGACGCCGAAGTGGCCCGCCGGCGGGCCGGGCGGCAGTGGCAGGATGGCGAGCTGGTGGGGGTCAACCCCGAGGAAGAGGGCAACCCCTACTTCCAGTTCGCCCCGGAGTATGAGGCGGCGCGGCGCAAGGGCGAAAGCGGCGAGCAGGCCGACAAGCCGGCCCGGCCCGCCAAACCGGCCCCGCCCGCGGCCCCGCCCGCGGCCCCGCCCGCGGCGGTCGCCGCGCCAGAGCCCGCTGGCGCCGCAGAGCCCGCCCCGGCGGCCGCCGTCGCGGCGCCGGCCGAGCCGGTCGACGAGGTCGCCGAGTTGCGCGCCAAGATCGCCGCGGCGCTGGCGGGCAGCGAGTTTGCGGGCTGCGCCGAACCTGAGAAGCTGACGCTGGAGGCGCTCGACGCGCTGGCCGACCGCAAGGTCCGGGCGCAGGCGAAGTCGGCGGTGCGCAAGTTGCAGAAGGCCCTGGGGCTGGTCGAGTAAGGCGGTGGCGCGATGAGTGCAGCGGCAACCGGGGTCGGACCAGCCTTCTGGCTGCTGGCGGTGGGCATCATCGGCGGCGCGCTGGGCGTCGTGCTGCTCCGTAACATGGTGCAGTCGGCGCTCTGCCTGGGGCTGGTGCTGCTGCTCGTCGGCGGCATCTACCTCAACCTGCACGCCGACCTGCTGGCCGGGTTCCAGGTGCTGCTGTATGTCGGCGCGGTGGTCACGCTGGTCCTGATTGCGATCATGCTGATCCACAACCTGGCGGCGCGGTATGTGGTGCAGACGAACCAACGCTGGGGGCTCGGCGCTGTCGCCGCGGTGGCCAGTGGGGCGCTGCTGGTGTGGGCGATCAACGACACCCGCTGGCCGGTGACGCTGCGGCCGGTGGACTACTCGGAGCAGCTTCGGCAGTTCTGCCTGGCGCTGCTGGACAAGTACATTCTGCCCTTCGAGGTCGCCGCGGTGGTTCTTCTGGTGGCGCTCCTGGGCGCCATCGTCTTCGCGCAGCAGACCGAAAGGAGCGAGTAGGCGATGAGCGATCCCGCCGCCAGCGCCGCGGTGCAGCCCTACCTGCTGCTCTCCGCCGTGCTCTTCTGCATCGGCCTCTACGGCGTCTTCTCGCGCCTCAATGCGGTCGGCGTGTTGATGAGCCTGGAGCTGCTCCTGAACGCCTGCAACATCAACCTGATTGCCTTCAGCCGCTACTGCGACCGCGGCGTCGAACTCGCCCGCTTCGGCGGCACGGCGCTCGGCGCGCAAGGGCAGGTGCTGGCCCTGCTGAGCATCACCATCGCCGCCGCCGAGGCCGCGGTTGGGCTGGCGATTGTGATCAGCATCTACCGCAGTTTCCGGCACATCAACGTCGACGACCTGGATCTCTTGCGCTGGTAGCGAGCCCGAGGGGAGAAGCCTGGCATGGCAGTGGAAGCAATCTCCGGGCAGTGGGTGTGGATCGTCCCGCTGATTCCGGTGCTCCCGGCGCTGGCGTTTTTCGTCGGCATCATCGGCGGCGGCCTGGGGCTGCACAAGCGCGTCTCGAACCTCACCATCGGCGCGATGGCGCTCTCCTGCCTGCTGGCTTGGGGCACAGTCTTCCTGCCGGTCCTGCTGAACTTCCTGGGCGGTCTGCAGCATGGCCATCCGGAGCCCTTCTCGTGGAGCCACAACTGGTTCTGGGCAGGCGCTGGCGGGCCGGGCGACGGGCTCTTCATCGGAGTGATGGTCGACCATCTGACCGCCGCGATGCTGGCGATGGTGACCCTCGTGGTGCTGATGATCGAGGTCTACGCCGTCGGCTACATGGCCCACGAGCCACACTACGGACGCTTCCACAGCTACGTCTCGCTGTTCGCCGCCGGCATGTTGGGGCTGGTGGTCTCCAACAACTACCTCACGCTGCTGGTCTCCTGGGAGATCATGGGCGTCTGCTCGTACCTGCTGATCGGCTTCTGGTACCACAAGGACAGCGCTCGCAAGGCCGCCAAGAAGGCCTTCATGGTGACCCGCCTGGGCGACTGCGGGATGCTGATCGGGATCTTCATCGCCTACGCCTACTGCGGCTCGTTTCAGTTTGAGCAGGTCTTCCTGTGGGCCAAGACCGCGGCGCCGGTGCTGGTCGCGCTGACCGCCCTGGGGCTCTTCATGGGCAGCGTCGGCAAGTCGGCGCAGTTCCCGCTGCATGTCTGGCTGCCCGACGCGATGGAGGGCCCGACCCCCGTCTCGGCGCTGATCCATGCCGCCACGATGGTCTCGGCCGGGGTCTACCTGGTGGCGCGCAGCTACCCGCTGTTCTACGGCGCCCACGGCGACCTGGCCGGCGACCTCGAGCTCACCGCGCTGGGGCAGGTCTACACCCTTGAGCCGCTGACCGTGGTGGCCTGGATCGGCGGGTTCACCGCGCTCTTCGCAGCGACGATGGCGGTCTTCGCGGCGGACATCAAGAAGGTCTTGGCCTACTCGACGATCTCGCAGCTCGGCTACATGTTCCTGGCGTTGGGCGTCGGCGGCTACACCGCGGCGGTCTTCCACCTGTTGACCCACGCCTTCTTCAAGGCGCTGCTGTTCCTCGGCTCGGGCTCGGTGATCCACGCGGTCGAGCATGCGATGCACCACGAGCACGTCCACGAGGACCCGCAGAACATGTACCACATGGGCGCCCTCTGGACGAGGATGCCGGCAACGGCCTGGACCTTCCTGTTGGGTACCCTGGCGCTGGCCGGCGTGCCGCCCTTCGCGGGGTTCTTTTCGAAGGACGAGGTGCTGCTGGAGGCCCTCCGCGGGCACCACGCCAACCCGATCCTCGGAGGCTTCGGCCTGGCGGTGGCGTTCCTCACCGCGTTCTACATGACCCGGCTGCTGATGCTGACCTTCTTCGGCCGGCCGCGCTTCCCGCAGGTCTGGGCCCACACCGAGGACAGCCCGGCGGTGATGACCCGGCCGCTGATGGTGCTGGCCATCTTCGCGGTGATCCTGGGCCTGCCGGCGGCGCCGGCTTTCTTCGGCGGCGAGAACTACGTCCACGCCTTCCTCAACATGGACGGCCTGGCGCTCTTCGGCGTGGAGGCCCCGCACGCCCTGCGGCCCGACTTCGGGGTGGCCACCATCGCCACGTTGCTGGCGCTGAGCGGGATCGTGCTGGGGGTGGCGCTGTACGGCACCCCGGCGGGCGCCGCGGCGCGGCGATTGGCCTGGGGCAACGCGCTGCTGCGGGCGGCGATGACGGCGCCGAAGCGGCTCTACTGGATGAATGAGCTGCTCTACGCGGTCTTCGTGGTCCCGACCTTCGCGGTGATGCGCTGGTGCAATGCGGTCGACCGCTACGTGATCGACCTGACCGTCAACCTGGTCGGCTGGCTGACGCTGGTGATGTCCAACGGCTGGCGGTGGTTCGACCAGACCATCATCGACAAGGTTGGCGTGGAAGGCCCGGCCCGCACCGCACAGGGTGTGGCCGAGGTCGGCAAGTTTGCGCAGACGGGCAAAGTGCAGGGCTACGCCCTGGTGGCGGTGACCGGGCTGCTGCTGCTGGTGGCGGTGCGCGTCTGGCTGGTGCGCTGAGGCGCGGCGAGTGTGACGGAGACCGGGAGGTCGGTGCCATGAGTCACGTGATTTCGATCATGACGTTCTTGCCGCTGGTCGGGATGCTGCTGGTTTGCTGCATCCCGAACGCGCAGGAGCGGCTGATCAAGCAGGTCGCCCTGGTGACTTGCGTCTTGACGCTGCTGGTGTCGGGCGTCGCCTACTACCAGTTCTCGCTCCTGCCCGCCGAACAGCAGCGCATCGACTACCAGCCAGCCGCTGTCGAAGGCGCCGCGATCACCGGGTTCCAGCCGCCGCTCGGCGAGAAGGTGCCCTGGATCACGCAGCTCAACATCAACTACGAGGTCGGCGTCGACGGGCTCAGTTTGCCGCTGATCCTGCTCACCACGGTGTTGATGGTGCTCGTGGTGATCTACTCCTGGGACGTCATCAAGGACCGCCCGAAGTGGTACTACGCCTTCTTCCTGCTGCTTGAGACAGCGATGCTAGGCGTCTTCGTCTCGCTCGACGTGTTCCTGTTCTACGTCTTCTTCGAAATCGGCCTGGTGCCGATGTACTTCCTGATCGGCATCTGGGGCGGCCCGCGGCGGGAGTACGCGGCGATCAAGTTCTTCCTGTACACCCTGGTCGGCAGCCTGGCGATGCTGCTGGCGTTGCTGGCGCTGTACATCTACAGCGGGCAGGTCGGGCCGGCCACCTTCAGCATCCTGCAACTGGCCGCGGTGCAGCCGCTGCAGCAACTGCAGCTCTCGCCGACGGTCGGGGCACTGATCTTCTGGGGCATCTTCCTGGGCTTCGCCATCAAGGTGCCGATGTGGCCGTTCCACACCTGGCTGCCCGACGCCCATGTCGAGGCCCCGACCGCCGGGTCGGTGATCCTGGCCGGCGTCTTGCTGAAGCTGGGGACCTACGGCTTCTTGCGGATCTTGTTGCCCTGTCTGCCGGCGCAATGTGAGATCTACGGCAGCTTCATCGTGATCCTGGCGGCCATCGCCGTCGTCTACGGCGCGCTGGTGGCGATGGCGCAGAAGGACCTCAAGAAGCTGGTGGCCTACTCCTCGGTCAACCACATGGGCTACGTGATGCTGGGCATCGGGACGGCGATGATGTACGCCAGCCAGCTCGGCGCCAACACCGAGCTGGGCCAGAAGGCCACGATGGCCGTCAACGGCGCGGTACTTCAGATGATCTGCCACGGCGTGATCACCGCCGGGCTGTTCTTCCTGGTCGGGATCGTCTACGAACGCACCCACACCCGCATGATCGGCGACTATGGCGGGATCATGAAGCTCGTGCCGCAGTACTCCGGGGTGCTGATGGTGATGTGCTTCGCGTCGCTCGGGTTGCCCGGCCTGGCCGGCTTCGTGGCCGAGTTCCATGTCTTCGTCGGCGCCATTGGCACAGCCCTGCAGGCCGGGCGGCTCGGTCTGGCCGACAGCAACCTGCTGCTCTGGGCGAGCTGCTTCAGCATCCTCGGGGTGCTGGTCACCGCCGCCTACTTCCTCTGGATGCTGCAGCGGCTGATTCTGGGGCCGGTCAACGAGAGCCTCGTCGAGCGGGCGCACGGGCACCTGACCGACCTGGACCGCCGCGAGCTGGTCACGATGACCCCGCTGGTGGTGCTGACGCTGCTGATCGGCATCATCCCCGGCCCGGTGGTGCTCAACCTGGTCAACGACTACGTCTGGTACACGCTGACCACGCTGAAGTTCTAGGAGTGGTGCCGTGAGCGGCTTTCCGTGGGCTTCGCTGGCAACCGAAACGGCGCTCTTGGGGCTCGGGCTGCTGCTCGTGACCCTCGATATCGTCGTCACCGACAAGCACCGTAAGCACCTCTTGGGCTATGTGGCGCTGGGCGGGCTGCTGCTCTGCCTGCTGCCGGCCGCCGGGTCCTGCGTCGGCCCCGACGCGCCCGAGGAGCTGTTCGGCGGGCTCTACCGCACCGATGACTTCCAGCGCTACTTCCGGTTGCTGAGCATCGTGGTGAGCCTGCTGGTGGGGCTCCTGACGCTGGACTATCTGGAACATATCCGGATCGACCGCGGGGTGTTCTTCATCATCCTGGTGTTCGGCACGCAGGCCATGATTCTGCTGGCCGGCGCCAACGACCTGGTCCTGATCTACCTCTCGTTCGAGTTCCTGAGCATCGCCAGCTACATTCTGGTGGGCTTCCTGCTGGGCAAGGACAAGGGCGCCCAGAACGAGGTCAAGCGCTCCACCGAAGCCTCGCTGAAGTACCTGATCTACGGTGCGGTGGCCTCCGGCGTGATGCTCTACGGGTTCTCACTGTTCTACGGCCTGGCCGGCTCGACCAGCCTGCCGCGGATTGCCGAGGTCTACGGCCAGGCCGGCAATGAGATGATCAAGGTCGTCGCGCTGGCGCTGGTGCTGGTCGGGATGGGCTTCAAGGTCGGCGCGGCACCGTTCCACCAGTGGGCACCCGACGTCTACGAGGGCGCGCCGACGCCGATCGCGGCGTTCCTGGCAGTTGGTTCGAAGGGCGCCGCGTTGGCCGTGCTGACCCGCTTCCTGGTGATCGGCCTGGGCGTCAGCGACTTCGCCAGCCCGATCCTCGACTGGCGGGTGATGGTCGCCATCCTGGCTGTCCTGACGATGTTCGTCGGCAACTTGCTGGCGCTGCTGCAGGCCAACATCAAGCGGCTGCTGGGCTACTCCAGCGTGGCCCACGCCGGGTACCTGCTGGCGGCAGTCGCCTGCAACTTCGCGGTGACCACCGGCGGCGCCGGCGCCGCGGTGCGCCTCGACGGCGTGCAGGCGATGTTGATCTACCTCGCCGCCTACCTCTTCATGACGGTTGGCGCCTTCGCGGTGGTGGTCTGGTACCAGCGCAACTCCGGCAGCGAACTGGTCGAGGACTACGCCGGCCTGGCCCAGCGGTCGCCCGGCATGGCCGTCGCGATGCTGATCTTCATGCTCTCGCTGACCGGCATCCCGCCCACCGCTGGCTTCGTCGGCAAGCTCTTCATCCTGCGTGCGACCATCGCCCAGGGCGAGCTCTGGTGGCTTGGCCTGGCGATCGTCCTGAACAGCGTGATCTCCGCGTTCTACTACATGAACGTGGTGCGGGTGATGTTCTACCTCAAGCCGAAGGCCGGCGTCGTGCTGCGACCGACCTTTGCCACGCCGGCGGTGGTCGGCCTCTGCGCCGCGGCGACGATCCTGCTGCTGCTGCAGTTCGGCGTGCTGGTCGAACTGACCGCAGCGCCGCTCGGGGCGATCCTGACCAACTGAGAGCGGCGGACAAGCCGCCGCGCTGGCCGCATCCTGAACCTGGCTGCCGGCATCTGGCGGTGGCTGAGGTGCCGGATGTACCGCTTTCGCTATAGTCGCTGGGATCCCAGCCTGTTCGAGGAGTTGCAGCGCTTCAAGGGCCTGTTGCAGCTCTTCAACTTCCTGCTGCTGAAGACCGACGGCAACGTCGCACAGACCATCGACTGGATGCGCACGCTGCTCCGGCGCGGGCTGCTGCAGCGGCTCGGGTTGGCGGAGACCGAGGCCGAGCTGGAGGCGTTCTTCGCGGAGCTGCGGCGGCAGGAGTATGTCCGGGAGGACCCCAGCGGCAGCGGCGAGCTGACGCTGGCGGCCCGTGGCGAGCGGGGGCTGCGGCGGGATGCGTTGAAGCTGATCTTCGACGGGCTCCAGAAGGGCGGCGTTGGCGACCATCCGGTGGTCTGGGACGGTCTGGGGCAAGACCCCCTGCCGGAGCTGCGGCCGTTCGAGTGGGGCGACGACCTGCGCAGCATCGACTTCAACCGGAGCTTCCAGAACGCCATGCGGCGCGGCGGGCTGACGCTCAGCGAAGAGGACCTGGAAGTCCGGGCGACCGAGACCAGCACGTCTTGCGCCACGGCCCTGCTGGTCGATGTCTCGCACAGCATGACGCTTTATGGCGAGGACCGCATCACCCCCGCGAAGCAGGTGGCGCTGGCGCTGAGCGAGCTGATTCTGACGGAGTTTCCGCGGGACAAGCTGACCATCATCCTGTTCGGCGACGACGCCCGCGTGGTCGACGTGGCCGACCTGCCCTACCTCAGCAACGGGCCCTACCACACCAACACCAAGGCCGGCCTGCGCGCGGCGCGTGAGATCCTGATGCGCCAGAAGACTGGCAACAAGCAGATCTTCATGATCACCGACGGCAAGCCCTCGCTGATCTTCGAGAGCGACGGCACAGTCTACCGCAACAGCTTCGGCCTGGACCCGCGGATCGTCAACCAGACGCTCGACGAGGCGGTGGTCTGCCGCCAGCGCCGCATCCCGATCACGACCTTCATGGTCGCCAGCGACCCGTACCTGCAGCAGTTTGTGATGCAGCTCACCGAACTGAACCACGGCCGGGCCTACCTCTCGAGCAGCGACCAGCTCGGGTCGTATGTCTTCGCGGACTTCATGCGCAATCGGCGGCGGACGATCTGACGGCAGGGACCCGCTGCCGCTCGCTGAACCAAGCGGCAGGACCTTTCGACCAACTACGTGTCCAACCACCAGGAGTCGTCGATGCGCCGTCTGCTGCCAGCCCTGCCAATCGCCCTGCTGCTGACCGCGTGCGGTGGCGGCGGCAACATCAACACCCTGGAGAACATCACCGGGCGGATCCTCTCGGGTAGCGACGCGGTGCCTGGCGTGACCGTCACCCTGACCGGCACCAGCCTCACCACGACCACTGACGCCGCGGGGCTGTTTGCGCTGCGCGGCGTCCCGGCGGGCAACTGGACGGTGACCGCCGAGCTGCTCAGCAGCGGGCGCCTGCGGCGGGTCGAGAGCCGGCTGTTCGAGTACGATGGCCGCCACCAGGTGGCCCTCGGCGACCTCGTCCTGCGCAGTGTCGATGCGGCCACCAGCGGCGTAGGCGAAGTCACCGGCCGGGTGGTCGATCTGGCAGGCGTCGCCTTGCCGGGCGCCACGGTCGAGCTACGTCGCGGCGGCGGGGCGCTGGTGGCGACTGCCATCACCGCTTACGACGGCGGGTTCGTGCTGCGCGAGCTGCCGGCTGGCAGCTTCAGCCTGCTGGCGTCGGCCACCGTTGGGGGCAGCACGCTTTCCGGGCAGCGCGACGACCTGAGCATTGGCACCACCGCGGCGACACGGCTGCTGCAGAACGCCAGCCTGGTCGCCGCTGCGGCGAACCGGCTCGGCACGCTGCAGGGCACGGTCACCGACCGCTCGGCGCTGCCGATTGCCGGGGCCCAGGTGGCCGTCGGGTTCAGCGTCGCCGGTCACGATGGGGTCGCCTTCAGTTACACCGCCAGCAGCGACGCGACCGGCGGCTGGGTGCTCACCAACGTGCCGGTGATCACGGGCGGGGTGCCGCTGCGCTGCACCGCCGCGGGTTTCGCCACCGCCGCCAGCACCGTCCGACCGACCGCCGGGGCGGTGGTCACTGCCGACTTCAGCCTCGCCGCGGCCGACTTCGCGGTCCCGCAGGCGCCGACCCAGCTCACGGCGCTGGCCACCACCTGGCCGCTCGGCAGCGCCCGCAGTGCCGCCTTCGTGGCGGCGGCGCGGCGCCGCAGCCTGGGGCGCGGGGCCGCCGTCGCCGCGGCTCCCAGCCGGTTGGCGCCGAGCGGTTACGCCATCGAGGTGGCAGTCGGTTACCGCCCGGCGAGCGGCGGCGATTTGACCGGTCAGGTGCTCTACCGCAGCCACCAGGAGAAGAACCTCGACCAGTACGTCGCCGTGGCCCGCTCGGCGCAGCCGCAGCAGACGCTGTTGTCGGATGCCTCAGGGGCGCTCTCGGTGGGCAGCACGGCCTGGTACCGGCTGACCAGCCGAGGCTCGCGCGGCAATGAATCCGACCTCAGCGCCGCGGTCAGTGTGAAGCCCCTGCCGCAACTGACGACCACCGCGCCGCGGGCTGGCGAGACCGGCGTCGCGCTGACCAATACCACTTTCCGCTGGAACCTGCTGCCCGTCGCGGCCGGCTATCAGGTGCTGCTGTACAGCGCGCTGCCCGGGCCGGACGTGGACCCGGTACTGACCAGCGCGGTGATTCCAGGCCGCACCGCGGAGTACACCTACAGTGGCCCGGCGCTGGCCGCCAGCGCGGCTTACTACTGGCTGGTGGTGGCCTTCGACAAGGCTGATCCCAGCACGGCGACGGCCGAGAGCTACTCCGCCCTCAACACCTTCACCACCGCGGCGGCGCCGTAGGGTCAGTAGATGGCGCCGCGGGTGACGTCGGACGAATCGTCCGGCGGCCTCGGCTGGGCCGCGCGGAGCGCCAGCCCGAGCATGCCCGACGCCGCCACCAGCAGCCCGACGCCGCCCAGCAGCAGCGCGTTCGAGCCCCCGCTGGC
Source organism: Fimbriimonadaceae bacterium (assembly GCA_020850355.1). Taxonomy (GTDB): domain Bacteria; phylum Armatimonadota; class UBA10988; order UBA10988; family UBA10988; genus JADZEX01. Next base: position 176,949 of record JADZEX010000020.1, read on the forward strand.
CTGGCGGCTGGCACCGCTCACGATCAGGATCACCCCCAGGCTGTCGCACAGCAGACCGACCAGGAAGGTCGGCTGGCGCAGCAGGACTCGAAGCGGCGGTCGGCGCATTGCAACTGCTCCGGCGCCCTGCCGGTGTCGCCAGGCGCCACCCAGAGTCTGCGCCGCGGGCGCCGCGCTGGCAGGATCACCGGCTGCCGCTGCGAACCGCGCCCGGGCCGGAGACCTGCCATGGCCCTCTGCTCGCTGCTGTTGCTCTCGCTCTCGGCCGCCCCGACGCCGCGGCTGTTGTTCAGCGCGGCCGACCTGCCGGCGCTGCGGGCGAAGGCGCGTGAAGCCGGCTGGCAGCGCTGGCTGACTGAGCAGCGCAGGTCGGCCAGCGAGTTCAGCGACCCGCGGGCCGCCAACTACGCCGATCCGGCCAAGGTTGGCCTGTCGACCTGGGGCGACCGCCGGCCGCAGGTCACCGCGCACGAGTACGGGCGGCGACTCACCAACCAGCTTGAGACCCTTGGTCTGGTCTACCAACTCGACGGCGTGGCGGTGGCCGGGCAGCACGGCGCCCGCCTGCTGGTGGCCGCGGCGCAGGAGCTGCCGATCACCCGGGCCGATGTCGCCGGGAGCTTCGCAGGCGCTCGCGGCGACCTGCTGCGGGCCTACGCCGTGGGCTACGATCTGGTCGGCGAGTGCCTCACCCCGCCCGAGCGCGGATTGGTCGACGGGCTGCTGGCCAGCTACATCGAGAACATGCTGGTCGAGGCGGAGAAGCCGGGCACCTGGTGGATGCCGCACCACAACTTCTGCGGCGTCGGGCTGGGCGGTGCGGGCCTCGCGGCGCTCTGCCTGCAAGACCGCGACGCGCGGGCCGCGGGCTGGCTGGCGCGCGTCGACAGCGGCCTGCGGCGCTGGTTCGAAGGCGGCTTCGACGCCCACGGGGCCGGGGTTGAGGGCACCGGCTACGCGCTCTACGGGCTCGACAACAGCGTCACCTACGCGGTCGCCCGGCAGCGGCTGGGCGGGCCGGATCTGCTCGACCAGCCCCGCCTGCGCCTGGTGCCGCGCTTCTTCTGTCAGCAGTTGCTGCCCGGCGAGATGGTCTTCGAGGCCCGCAACGACGCCAACTACGAAGGGCTCCGGACGCCGCTGATGTTGGCCCTGGCGAACGCCTGGAACGACCCGCTGGCGCGCTGGTTGGACGGGCAGGCCGACAGCAACCTCGACTGGCGCCGCCTGGTCTGGGCCCGCGCCGGTGCGGTGACCGACCCGGCGGCGGCCGGGCTGCCGCTCGACGACCACTTCGAGGGCCGTGGGCTGACGGTCCACCGCACCGGTTGGGGCGCCGCCGACACACTGCTGGCGGTCGAGGCCGGGCGCTTCTTCCCGGTGACGCACAACCAGTCGGACAAGGGGCACTTCACGTTCTACAGCCACGGCCAACGCTGGGCGATCGACTCGGGGTACGGCAACAACCGCGAGCCGGCGGGGCGCTGCGCTTCGCTGGCCCACAACCTGGTGCTGATCGATGGCCAGGGCCAGACGCTGGCCGGCGCCGGGGCCGGCAACGACGGGGCGGTCGTGGCCTTCCAGCCGGGACCGCAGGTCAGCCGCACGACCACCGACGCGGCGCCCGCCTGGCGGGGCAACAGCGCCCGGCAGGTCGGACTACCGGTCGAGCGCGCGCTACGCCACACGCTGCTGGCACGGCCAAGTCACGGCGTGCCGGCCTACGCCGTGATCGCCGACGACCTGCGCCTCGACGCGCAACCGCACGAGTTCACCTGGCTGCTGCACAGCGGAGGCGCCAATCAGGTGGAGCTGCTCCCCGACGGCTGCCGGCTGCGGCCGGTGGACCCGGGCACCGACTACCTGCAGACCCCGCTCGGCAGCGCTGCTGGTGGCGCGGCGGTCTGGCGCCTGCCCAACCTGCCGGCCGGGCGCTACGCCCTGCATGGCCTGGTGCGAGCGCTGCCGCCGGAACTGGCGAAGACCGACTCGTTCGTCGTGGTGGCCGGCGGGCGCACCGTGCAATGGCACTGTCCGAGCAGCGCCGCCTGGGTCTGGGGGCGGGTGGCCGACGGGGTGCCGGCGAAGGAGGTCTGGTTCGACCTGCCGAGCGGCCCGACCAGCATCGAGCTGCGCACCCGTGAGGCCGGCGCGATGCTGGCGAAGCTGGTGCTCACGCCGGCCGCCACCTGGCAGCCCTCCGGACCGGCCGCGGAGACGACCGCGGAACTGCTGCCGGTCGCCGCAACGGTCGCCGCGCCGATGGCGCGGCAGCGGGTCGACAGCCCGCCGGTGCCCACCTGCCGGGTCTACCTGACAGCCGCCGCCGCCGTGCGGGGCACCGTCGACGGGTACGACGGCCACCCCCGCTACCAGGCAACGCTGCGGGCGGTCGAGCCGCGGACCCTGGCCTTCCTGATCCCCGTGCCACCTGGTCTGGCCGAGCCCCGCCTGGAGCGGGCCGCCGACGGCGCCGTGACGCTGCACTGGGCTGGACGCACCGACCGCTGGACCTGGCCGGCCGGCGCGCCGCCGAGTGGTGTGATTTCCCCGTAACGACTGCCGCGGAGCGGTTGACGGTCGCCGTGCGGCGTGCCTATACTCGCCTCAAAGGAACGTTGGCGATGACGCGATCCCGAGGCTCCCAGCGCGCCGTGGGCGGTGCCTGGGGCATCTTGCATGACACGCCGGCCGGCGCACCACAGCTCCGCGAGGCGCGTTGGGAGCCGGCCACCGACCTCTACCAGGTTGGCGGCGGCTTCGTGCTGAAGCTGGAGGTGGCCGGCGTCTCCGCCGAGGACCTGGACATCACCAGCGAAGGGCGGATTCTGCGGATTCGGGGCCAGCGGCCGAACGCCTGTCTGGGCCCCGACTGCGAGTTCCGGCAGGTCGAAATCGCCTACGGCTGCTTCGAGCGCGCCTTCGAGTTCCCATTCCCGCTGGATGACGCGACCGTCGAGGCGAGCTGCCGCGATGGCATGTTGCTGGTGCGGGTCGGGCCGCCAACTTCGCCCGTGCGGCGGATTGCGGTGCAGCCGTCCGCAGACACCCAGGGGTAGGCAGGTCGCCCGATGTCTGAGCCACCCGTCACGCCCGCCGAGGCCCAGCCGCGGGACGTCTATCTGCTGGCCCTGCCCGAACTGCTCCTCTTCCCGGGTCAGTTCCTGCCGGTGGTGGTGGACCAGCCCGATCTGATCCGCACGGTCGACGCGGCCTTCGCCGAGACCGAGCGGCTGGTCGCGGTGGTCCCGCGGGCGGTCGACCCGGCCGCGCTCGAAGCCGTCGGCGGTGACGTCTCCAAGCTGGCGCCCGGCCCGCTCCGCGAGGTCGGCACCCTGGCCACGATTCCGCGCATGCGGCGGGCCAGCGATGGGTCGATGCAACTGCTGCTGCATGGCCAGCATCGCCTGCGGCTGCTCGATGCGGCCGAGGGCGCCGTGCCCGTCCGCGCCACAATCCTGCCGGCGCCCGACCAGCCGCACAGCAACGACACCGTCGAAGCGCTCAGCCGCTCGCTGCAGCAGACCTTCGCCCGTATGGCGGAGTTGATCCCGCAGACCAATGAGGAACTGGTGCAGACGGTCCAGAACACCGACTCGCCGCTCGAGATGGTCTACCTGCTGGCCGTCACCGTGCGCATGGAGGCGGCCGAGCGGTACGCCGTGCTGGCGGCTGACGACTTGGAGCAGAAGCTCCGCACGATGCTCAAGGTGCTGCGCCGCGAGCTGGATCTGCTGGAGCTGGGCAGCAAGCTGCAGTCCGAGGCGGCCGGCGAGATCAGCCGCTCGCAACGGGAGTACTTCCTGCGGCAGCAGCTCAAGGCGATTCGCCAGGAACTGGGCGAGAGCGGCGACGACGGCGCCGAGCTGGACGAGCTGCGGGACCGGCTGGAGGCGGCCGCGCTGCCCGAGGAGGCGCTGACCACGGCCCGCCGCGAGTTGCGCCGGCTGGAACAGATCCCGCAGCAGGCGGCCGAATACCATGTCATTCGAACCTACCTCGACCTGATTCTGGAGCTGCCCTGGAACAGCCAGACAGCCGACGACCTGGACCTGCGGCGGGCGCAGCGGGTGCTCGACGAAGACCACTGGGGTCTGGCGAAGGTCAAGGACCGGATCCTGGAGTACCTCGCGGTCCGCAAGCTGAAGCAGGACTTGCGCGGGCCGGTGCTCTGCTTCGTCGGCCCCCCGGGGGTCGGCAAGACCAGCCTGGGACAGTCGATCGCCCGCAGCCTGGGCCGGCAGTTCGTGCGGTTGAGCCTGGGCGGCGTGCACGACGAGGCCGAGATCCGGGGCCATCGCCGGACCTACATCGGCGCGATGCCCGGACGGGTGATCGAGAGCTTGCGCCGCTGTGGGGTGCGCAACCCGGTGTTCATGCTCGACGAGATCGACAAGGTCACCGCGTCGCTCCACGGCGATCCCTCCTCGGCGCTGCTGGAGGTGCTCGATCCCGCCCAGAACAACACCTTCCGCGACAACTACCTGGACTTGCCGTTCGACCTCTCGCAGGTGCTCTTCATCACCACCGCCAACGTCTTGCAGACCGTCCAGCCGGCGCTGCGTGACCGGCTCGAGCTGCTGGAGATCGAGGGCTACACCGACCTCGAGAAGCAGCAGATTGCCCGCCGCTACCTGCTGCCCCGCCAAGTCCGCGACCATGGCCTGCAGGGCGGTCAGTTCGAGTTGACGGTGCCCGCGCTGCGGCGGGTGATTGGCGCCTACACCCGCGAGAGCGGCGTCCGCAACCTGGAACGGCAGATCGGCAGCCTCTGTCGCAAGGCCGCGCGTCAGGTGGCGGGCGGCAAGGAGCGGGTCGTCGTGCGACAGGGTGACCTGGCCGGGCTGCTCGGCCCGGAGACCGTCTACAACGAGGTCGCCGCGCGCACCGCCCGGCCGGGGGTGGTGACCGGCCTCAGCGTCACCGCGACCGGCGGCGATGTGTTGTTCATCGAAGCCCTGCGGATGCCCGGCACGGGGCAGCTCAAGCTGACCGGCCAGCTCGGCGACGTGATGCGCGAGTCGGCGGAAGCCGCTTTCAGCTTCGTGCGGGCCAACGCCACCGCGCTCGGCGTGGCGCCCGAGGTGATGGCGACCTCGGACTTCCACCTCCACGTGCCCGCCGGCGGGATCCCCAAGGACGGCCCCTCAGCCGGCATCACGATGGCCACAGCGCTGCTCTCGGCGCTGCTCGAGCGGCCGGTCGATCCGACCGTGGCGATGACCGGCGAGGTCACCCTGACCGGCCAGGTGCTCCCCATCGGCGGGGTCAAGGAGAAGGTCCTGGCCGCGCGCCGGGCGGGCATCAAGACGGTGCTGCTCCCGGCCCGTAACGCCCCGGAAGCGGCGCAGTTGCCGGCCGAGGTGCGCAGCAGCGTCGAGCTGGTGACCGTCGACCAGCTCCCGGTGGTCTTCCAGCGCGCCCTCGGGGTGGTGGTTAGCGGGCCGGCCCGTGGATGACCTCGCCGGCTATCTGGCACAGACCGCCGAGGCCCTGGCGCTGCTGCTGCCGGAGCGGGCCGCCGAGCGAGTCGAGCGCTACGTCGAGCTGTTGACGGTCGCCAACACACACCAGAACCTGGTCGGCGACACCTGCCTCGAGGCGGTCCGGCAGCACCTCGCCGATGCCCTGCTGATCGCGGTGGCGCTGCGCCAGCCGGGCGAGCCATCGCGGGTGGCCGACCTCGGGTCCGGCGCCGGCCTGCCCGGCCTGGTGCTGGCGATCGTGATGCCCACCTGGCAGGTGACGCTGATCGAAGCCCTGCAGCGCCGTGCCGCGTTTCTGCTGGAGACCGCCCGGCGGCTGAAGCTGAGCAACGTCACCATCGAGCCAGCGCGGGCCGAAGAGGCCGGGCGGAACGAGGAGCATCGCGGCCAGTACGACCGCGTCACAGCGCGCCGGGTGGCCGAGTTGCGGGTCCTGCTGGAGTACGGCTGCCCGCTGCTGGCGCCGGGCGGCTACAGCGTCTACCCGAAGGGCGCCGGGCTGGAGAACGAACTGGCGGCCGCGGCGGGCGTCCCGGCGATGCTGGGGGCCGGCGAGCCGAGCCTCACCGCGGTGCCCGCCCCACCCGACTGGCCGGCCACCGAGCGCAGCTTCGTGGTGCTGCCGCAGCTTGCGCCCTGTCCGGAGCGGTATCCGCGACGGCCGGGGATGCCGGCCAAGCGGCCGCTCCGGGGCGCCGGGGCCTGACAGCACAAAGCCGGGCGCCCGCGGGCTGCCCGGCTCTGGAACCAAACGGCAAAGCGGTCGTCAGACTGCGCGGACGACTTTGTTGGCCCGAATGCAAGACGTGCAAACGAGCTCCCGCCGCGTGGCCACGCCGACCTTGATGCGAATGCGCTGCAGGTTCGGGCTGAACCGACGCTTCGTCTTGCGGTCGGAGTGGCTGACACTATGGCCGATTCGCGGCCGCTTGCCGCAGACGACACAGACTTGCGACATCGGGCCTCTCCTTGGTCGCGAAACACGATACTATCATGGAACCGCCGCCCTGGCAACCACCCGGCCGCTGGCGACGGTAGGAACTGGAGGGATACCTTGAGCGCCGCGCCGTCGCCTGCCCTGACCTCGCCGGACCGCCTCCGACTCTACCGCCAGATGCACCTCGTGCGGCGCTTCGACGAGCGGGTCATGGAGCTCTTTGGGCAAGGCCTGATCAAGGGCACGGCGCACGCCTGCTGCGGTCAGGAAGCCTCCGCGGTCGGCGTCTGCGCGGCGCTCGGGCCGCACGACCAGGTCAGCAGCACCCACCGCGGGCACGGCCACCTGATCGCCAAGGGCGGCTGCGTCGACCGGCTGATGGCCGAGCTGTTCGGCAAGGAGACCGGCTACTCCCGCGGCCGCGGCGGCTCGCAGCACGTCGCGGCCTACGAGGTCGGTTTCCTGGGCTCCAATGGCATCACCGCCGGCGGGCTGCCCATCGCCACCGGCGCGGCGCTGGCCATCGCGCACCGCCAGGAGCCGCATGTCGTGGTCGCCTTCTTCGGGGAGGGCGCCACCGGGCAAGGGGCCTTCCACGAAGCGGTCAACCTCGGCGCCGCCTGGAAGCTGCCCATCGTCTATGTCTGCGAGAACAACCTCTACGCGATGGGCACGGTGATCAGCCAGACCTCCCCGGTGCCTCACGTCGCCGACCGCGCGCAGGGCTACGGGATCCCCGGCGTAGTGGTCGACGGCAACGACCTCGACGCGGTCTACGCCGCCACCGTGGAGGCCGTCACCCGCGCCCGGGCCGGCGCCGGGCCCAGCTTGCTGGAGTGCAAGACCTACCGCATCTACGGCCACAGCAAGGGCGACAGCGAGCGAGTCTACCGCACGCGTGCCGAGGAAGCGACCTGGGCGGCGCACGACCCGCTGGTGCTGGCCGCTGCCCGGCTGCGCGCCGACGGCCTGCTCGATGACGCCAGCGACGCCGCTCTGGTGGCCGCGGTCTACGACCGCATCGAACAGGCCGTCGAGTTCGCCAAGACCAGCCCCGACCCCGATCCGGCGGCGGCCGCGACGGGCGTCTTTGCCGGCGAGTAAGCGCACCCGGCAGGAACCGTCGGCCGGCGCGGCCAACAGCGGCTCGGGAGTCTGCCATGCCGCCGCGACGACACCTCCACCGTGCTCTGCTGGCCGCGCTGTTGGCCGTCGGGCTGGGCCAGCCGCTGGCCGCCGAGACGCTGCAACTGGGCATTATGCACACCAACGACCACCACGGTCATGTGCTGCCGTTCCGGGAGAGCGGCCAGAACAACTGGGGCGGCGTGGCGCGGCGGCGGGTGGCGATTCAGCGGGAACGTGCCGACACCAGCTACCAGTGGCTGCTGCTCGACGCCGGCGACGTCTTCCAGGGCACGCCCATCAGCAACCTCCTGTCCGGCTTTCTGGACCTGGAGTGCATGAACCAGATGGGCTACGACGCGATGGCCCTCGGCAACCACGAGTTCGACTTTGGCTACGAGGTGCTCCGCAGCCGGATGGCCGACGTCCACTTCAAACTGCTCTGCGCCAACATCATCGACAAGGAGCGCGGCCTGGCGGTGGCCCAGCCCTACGCCATCTTCCGCCGCGGCGCCTATCGGATCGGCGTGATTGGGGTCACCACCGAGACCTTGCCCGGCGAGACGCACCCCAAGGTGCAGGATCATGTGCTGGCCTACCCCGGCCCCATCGTCAAGGGTCTGGCCCAGTACCTGCGCGGCGCCGGCTGTGATCTGGTCGTCGCGCTGACCCACCAGGGCTACCAGCGCGACCTGGCGATGGCCCGTGAGATTCCCGAACTTGACGTGATTGTCGGTGGTCACACGCACACCAAACTGGACCAGCCGACCCGCGTTGGGGATGTGCTGGTGACCCAAACCAACGGCTGGGGCCGCTACCTCGGCGTGCTCAAGATGGTCTTCGAGCGCCCGGCGCCGGGGCAGCGCTTCAAGCTGGCCAGCTACGCCAACAAGTACCAGCCAATGTCGCCGGAACTGCCCGAGGACGACGGACTGAAGGCCTTCATCAACGAGTACGACCAGCGGTTGCGGCAGGAGATGAGCAAGGTCGTCGCGACCGCCACGATGGACTTCCACGTCGAGCAGGTCAGACTGCGCGAGAACGCCCTGGCCAACCTGGTTGCCGACGCCCTGCGGGGCCAGACCGACAGCGATATCGGGCTCTTCAACGGCGGCAACTTCCGGGCCCCGCTGGCCGCGGGCGAGGTCACCGCCGGCGACCTCTACAGCGTGCTGCCGTTCGACAACTTCCTGGTGCGGGTCACCCTCAGCGGCGCCCGCGTCAGGGAGATGCTGGAGTACAGCGCGCAGCAGTACGGCGATGGCGGCTTCCTGCAGGTCAGCGGCCTGCGCGTGAAGTACCGCGATGGCGCCCTGGCCGAGGTCAAAGTCGGCACCACCGAGGCGACCGCCGTGCCGCTCGATCCCGCGAAGTCCTACCGGGTCGTGATGACCGACTTCCTGGCGATCGGCGGCGACGGCTTCCCGCTCAAGGAAGACCCCTACGGTCCGGGCTACACCGGCTTGGAGCAGCGGGCCGCCTTCAGCCAGTGGGCCGCGGCCCAACGCACCTTGACCGGCCAGGTTGACGGCCGGTTGCAGGTCGAGTGGGTCGGCAAGCCCGATCCCGGCCTGAAGGACTGACCGGGCTCCGCGTCAGCGCTGCGCCAGGAGCCAGTCAGCCGCGGCCGGCAGGTCATCCACCACGGCCGTGCCCGCCAGATCGGGCCGCTGCGCCAGGCGCGCCTCACTGGCGGCGCCGTGTCCGCTGCGCACCAGGATCGGCTGCAGACCGGCCAGCACGGCGGTCTCCAGATCGCCCAGCGTGTCGCCGATGTAGCAGCCGCCGGCGCTCTCCAGGTGCAGCTCGGACGCCGCGTCGAGCAGCAGTTGCGGGTTCGGCTTGGCGTTCTCAGTCGGCTCCAGGCTAGGATGCACCGCCCGCTCGCCCGCTCCGGTGCTGTAGCAGAAGGCGTCGAAGCAGGCGCCCTCTTGCTGCAGGAACCAGGCCAGCCGATCGAAAACGCTGTCGACCACGCTGGAGGTCACGTAGCCTGCGCCGACAGCGCTCTGCGAACTCAGCACGACGCTGGCCCAACCGGCCTCGTGCAGCCGCCGCAGGGCGCGTCCGGCGCCGGGGATCGGCTGCAGCAGCTCCGGCCCGCTGCGCCACGACGGCGCCACGTTGAGCACGCCGTCGCGGTCCAGACCGAGCAGCCGTCGCCCCGCTTCAGTCGGTTCCGGCAGCAGCGCCACGGTCTGCGGCGCAACCTCCTGCCGCCGCAGGTCGTAGAGCCGGTAGCGGTGCGGAAACTCGCCAAAGGCCGGCGCCGTCGTGAAGCAGGTGTCGCCGAGGTCGATTCGCTCGGTGCCGGGATGGTAGTGCCCCGAGAGACTCAGCACCACCTTGTTGGAGCCGACGATCTGCTGCACCAGGTGCTCGCCCTCGAAGTAAGTGTGCGGCCAGCCCTCGTTCAGCGCTGGCGTCACCACGAAGTGCTGCAGATGAACCTGCGGCGGGCTGTCAGCCGCGGCCAGGACCTGCTCCAGCAGCACCCGCTCGCGGTCCAGCCGCCGTGGCACGTTGGCCTGCGCGTCGCGGTCCCAGAAGCTGACGAAGCGGTAGCCGCCCAGATCAACCACCGGCTGCGGTGGGAAGATCCGCGCCAGGGCCCGATGGTCGTCGTGGTTGCCCGGCAGCACCAGGTAAGGCACCCCGCTGCGCTGCAGGATCTGTCGCAGCAGCTCGTAGTCGGCCAGCACCGCGGCGTCCCAGAGCGGTCGCTGATAGTCGTAGTAGTCGTCACCATCCAGCAGATAGCCTGGCACATCGAGCAGGTCGCCGGTCACCAGCAGCACCTGCGCCCCGGCGGCGACGGCCTGGCTGACGGCCTGCTCGAAGAGCGCCGGCATCAGCCGGCACCGCCGCTTGACACTGCGGCTGGTCCCTGGCTGGTGCCACCGCAGGTGCAGGTCGGAGAACTGCGCAAGACGCATCGGACGCTCCGCCCGCGAGCGTACCCGCCCACCGTGGCGGCGTCAACGGCGAGGCCCTCCGGCCGCCACTGCACGGCGAAGCCTGATGCTGTTACAATGGACCGCAGGAAACGACGATGCGTATCCTGCTCTCCAATCTCGGGTTGCTGCCCCACGCCGAGCTCCGCTTGGCTCCATTGACCATCATCTGCGGCGACAACAACAGCGGAAAGACCTACGCCACGTACGCAATCCACGGCCTCTTCAGCTACCTGCATGAGACCCATGAGCTCCCTGTCGACGACCTCGTGATCGACACACTGCTACGGGCCGGGACCGCGCACGTACCGCTGGGTCCCTATCTGGAAAAGGCCCAGGCTCACATGACCGCCGCCTGCGCTTCCTTCAGTCGGCGCCTGGCCGCGGTGTTTGCTGCTCGTGAGGAGCACTTTCGGGGTGCGGCTGTCGAGGTTCTGCTCGAAGATGGCGACCTCCAGATCCCACCTTCCTACCGCCGCGGCCTCTCCTCGGCCTCGGCGGAGGTCTTCACAATCTCCAAGGAGCCAGCCGATGACCATCTTGTGCTGACGCTGCTCGGCGAGGGAGACCGCCCGCCACTGCCTCGCGAGGTGCTGCAACACCTGATCGGCGAGGGACTTTGCCAAGTCCTCTTCGGGGCACTCTTCCCGCGGCCCTTTGTGGTGACTGCCGAGCGCACCGGGATCGCCGTCTTCCGTAAGGAGCTCAACTTCCCGCGCAACCGACTGATAGAAGAACTCGCCGACACTAATAAGGAGGTCGATATGTTCGACCTCCTCACTAAGGTCTACACAGACTACGCCATGCCGGTCAAGCACAATGTTGAGTTCACCCGAAACCTGGCTGCTGTCTCAAAGGACTCCAGCTTCATCGCCACGCAGCACAGCGGGATTCTCGATGCCTTCTCGACCATCATCGGTGGCAGGTACCAGGTGACGCCGGACGACCAGGTCGTCTTCCGTCCGGCAGCCCAGCCCAAGCTGCTGCTGACGATGGACGAAAGCTCCAGTGCGGTCCGCTCTTGCCTGGCGCTACGGTTCTACTTGCATCACGTGGCGCGGGTCGGCGACCTGCTGATCCTCGACGAGCCGGAGCTGAGTCTGCACCCGCGCAACCAGGTCCTGATGGCCCGCCTGCTGGTACGATTGCTGCATGTCGGCCTGCGGATCATGATCACGACGCACAGCGACTACCTGATCCGCGAGCTGAACACGATGATCCTAATCCAGTCGGGCGGGGATCGCGGCGAGGCCATTGCGACGCAGCACGGCTACCAGCCGGAGGAGCGTCTACGGCCGGAGGAGGTCGCGCTCTATTCGGCCAGGCAGTCGCAAGTGAAGCGGCCCGGCTACAAGAACCGAAGGTCGGTACCCACTTTGGTCCGGGCGCCGATTACCGCCGACCGCGGCATCGCAGCCGACACCTTTGACGACACGATTGAGGGCCTGAACAACATCCAGGACGAACTGATCTGGGAGGGGTTCGGTGGATGACCTCGAGGTTCTCGACGAGCTGATCCGATCCACTGCGGTGGTCACAGTGTCTTCGGCCACGCGGCGACTCACTCTGTCAGAGCCGTCGCAGCCAGGCTGCACCATCGAGGTGCTTGGCGTGGACGACGGCGCAGTCTGTTTTCGCGCGGATGCCTTCCCCGATCCTGGTGCCATCTTCTCAGGCGCGAACGGCTGCTGCTGCCGCAGCGACTTCATTCTGTTTGTTGCCCACAAAGACCAGCTCTATGTGGTCTGCATCGAGATCAAGAGCACCTCTGACAAGGCTGAGCACATCCAGCAGCAGCTTCGCGGCGCAGCTTGCCTGGTGGAGTACACCCAAGCCGTTGGACGACACTTCTGGTCACAGCCGGACTTCCTCAAGGGCATCCGAATGCGGTTTGTATGCATCGCCCAAACGAGCCTTAACCAGCGCCGACCAGTCATCGACCGGCCGAAGGGGAGGCATGACCGGCCCGACCGTCCGCTGCGGGTTTCCGCCGCGAAGGAGGTCGAACTGAAGAGGCTCCTGCACGGCTGACCTCGCGCCGGCCCGCTACGGCCGCCACTGCACGGCCACCGCTTCGCCTGCCGGCAGGTTCAGGCCGGTCGGATCGCAGCGGGTCGCCGGGCCGAAGAGCAGCTTCGGCGCGGCGAGTTGCCAGGGCAGCTCAACCGGCTGGGTGGTGCCGTTGGCGAGCAGCATCAACGCCTCGTCGCCGCGGCGCCAGGCGCGGGCGGCGACGCCGGGCGGGAGTTGGCCGAGACCGGTGGGCGGCGCCGGCTCGACCGACAGCAGCAGCGGGGTGAGTGCCTTGACCTCGCCGATCACGGCGGTGACGTCGGGCCAGCGGCGGTCGAAGCCGAGCGGGTCGCGGCGGAGGTCGCCGAAGCTGTAGCAGATCAGCCCCTGGGCCCCGGCGGCCAGGCAGGCGTAGAGCATCGTACGCATCTCGCCGCGGGTCGGCGCGCGGCCTTGGGCCTTCTCGGCTGCGGTCGTCTTGTAGACCGCCCAGTCGAAGACCTGCGGCACCTGCCAGACACTGCCCTGCCCAGCCATCGCCGCGACCGTCTGGCTGGTCCAGTCCTGGGCCATCGACAGCGGCCTGGTCGGCACCGGGTACGGGTCGGTGCCCAGGATGTCGGTTGTGTCGACGTAGCCGGCCAGCTCGCCGACCTGGTAGAGCACGACCCAGGCTGGGTGGTTGGGGTCGCCGTCGACCACCTGGCGGTACCGCTTGACCAGCTCGGCGTGGTACTCCAGCGACAGCTCATCGTTGACGTACCAGGCCAGCAGCGCCGGATGCTCGCGGAACTCGCGCACCACGCCGGCGGTGATGTCAGCGACGTCGGTCCACGGGCCGACCTGCTTCGGGCGCCAGGTGGTGCCGTCGTAGAGGTCCTTGACCGAAGCGATCACCCGCAGCCCGGCCGCCTGGGCGGCGTCGAGGTAGCCCCGAGTGCGCTGCAGGTCGGGACCGAGCAGGCCGTAAGGCATCAAGCAGTTGAAGCCGGCGGCGGCGATCAGCTTGAGGTCGGCGGGCGAGGCGAAGCCGTCGTAGATCCCCAGCGGCAGCACCGGTTCGCCGTTGACGATCGTCCGGCCATGCTCGTCGAGGTAGACCGACGGCCGCGGCGCGGCGGGATCGACGATGGTCAGGTCGGCGCTGCTGCTGGCCAGCTCCCGCTCGCCCTGGCGCAGGCTGGTGCGGACCTGGTAGGGGCCGGCGGCCAGGCCGGTCGTCGGCACCGCCAGCCGCCCCCGGCGCTGGTTGAGGCTCAGCGGACGCTGCCAGACTTCCCGCTCGCCCTGCCGCAGTGCGACGGTGACGGCCAGCTCGGCCAACGGCGGGTCGCCGGCCAGGCGGTCGGCCACTACCGCCTCGGCGGTAGCAGGCTGCCCGGCGGTCAGGCGGCCGCGGTAACGGGGACCGTGCAGCGCCGTGCGCAGCGGTGGGTCCAGCAGTTCGGCCACCTCCAGGTCGTCGAACCAGGCCACGCCGGTCATCTCGCGCCGCAGGTAGAGCGCGATGCTGGTGCGCTGGGCGTCGGGTCGGATGCCGACGCTGCCGCGGATCTGCTGCCAGTCGTGAGTGCCCTTGACCCCCGCCGGGTAGTGGCCGCCGAGGTAGCGGGTGCCCTCGTACAGCTCCAGGCAGATGGTCGCCCCGGTGTCGCTGCCGGCGACGTCGGCGGTCTTGACCCAGACGCTGAAACCGTAGCGCCGGCCCGGCTGCAACGGCAGGTTGAGGGTCGCCAGCGGATAGGCCGCGGCGTCCCGGTTCTCGAGGCGCAGGCAGCCGGGTGAGGTGCGGCCACCCGTGGCGACCCAGCGCACCTGGGTCGGCAGACTCCAGCCGGCGGCGCCAGCGTCGAAGCCTGGGTTCGGCACCAGGTTATCAGGCGCGCCGAGGGTCAGCAGGCAGAGCATCCAGAGCATCATCGGGTCTCCCGCGTCCGCTGGTCAGATAGTACGCCAGCAGCGCCGCCAGCACGAGCGCCAACAGCAGCTTCAACGGCGCTGGCGCCGGCCAGGGCGTCAGCAGTCCCTCGACCAGCGCCGCCAGGACGAAGCCGCCCAGCCCGCCGCCCAGCAGCGTGAAGGCCTGCGGCCCGGTCTGGGCAAGCGCCCGCAGCCGCGAGCGGCGCCCCCCGTGGAGGACCGCCCAGCCGAGTTGCAGGCCGGCCGCCGCCACCGTCAGCAGCGCCGGTAGCTCCAGCACGCCATGCGGCGCGACCGCTGCCAGGAAGTCCAGCCCGCCGCCCTGGGCCGTCGCCAGACCGGCCAGGCCGCCGAGTAGGAACCCGTTGCGCAGCAGGGCCGCCAGGCTGCCGAGGCCAAGGAAGATGCCGCCGGCGAAGGCGACCAACGCGGCGGTCAGGTTGTTGGTCAACAGGAACCCGGTCAGCGCCACGAAGACGCCCGGCGGGATCTGGCCGCTCGGGTCGACGGCCAGGTCGGCCGTCAGCGCGCCGGGCACAAACAGCCGGGCGGCGGTCGGCTCGCGGTAGACCGTGACAAAGGCCAGCAGCGTGGCCGCGGCGAAGAGGGCCGTGCTGACCAGCAGGAACGGCGCCGCGGCCCGCCAGCGCGCGGGGTAGGCCGTCAGCCAGTCCGCGCGGCGGCGGGGTGCCCGGCGCGGGGCAGCGTAGAGCAGGCTATGGGCCCGGGCACAAAGCCGGTTGAGCCAGGCCAGCAGCTCGGGATCGGGGAGGTGCACCGCGGCGTAGGCCAGGTCGCCGGTGGTCTGGCGATAGAGCGGCCCGAACTGCCGCAGGCCCGGGCCAGCCAGGGATCCGGCGGTCTGCAACTGGTCGCAGCAGGCGCTCAACTGTTGCCAGCGCTGCTGTCGCGCCGCGACAAACTGCTCGACCGTCACCGGGCGGACCTCCGCCGCGACGTTCCGCGCCGCCGCGACGGCTCCTGCCGGCTCAGCTCTTGGCGGGCGCTGCGGTGGTGGCGGTCGACGCGCTGCTGCTGCTGCCGCTGCCGCTGCTGCTGCTGTCCGACGCACTGCTGCTGCTGGCCGTGCTGCTGCTCGCACTGCTCTCGCTGCTGGCGGCCGGGGTCGGGCTGCTGGTGGACTCGCCGTCCTTGGCTTTGGCCGAGCCGCCGTTGGGTCCCGACTTGCTGTAGTCGTTGACGTGCCAGCCGCTGCCCTTGAAGACCAGCGCCGCGGCGTGGTAGACCTTGCGCACCTCGGCGCTGCCGCAAGCGGCGCACGCCGGCAGCGGCGCCTTCCACTCCTGGCGCACTTCGAAGGTGTGCTCGCATTCCCGGCACTTGAACTCGTAGAGCGGCATCGTCGAACACCTCGCGCCTGTGGCGTCGCGCTCCAGTATACGGCCGAGATCCGCCGCGGCTGGCGGAGTTTACAGGATGCTTACCGCCGGACGTGGCGCGGCAGGCCCCGCGCCGCCAGCCGCGAATGAGCCGACGACAGCGGGGACGGAGGTCACGAGTTGCGACGAACAGGCCCGTCGGGCGTCGGCGGATGGTGGCGTGGGCTGGCCCTGCTGGGGCTGCGGGCCCTGCCGGCGGCGGTCCCGGCACCGGCCGAGACCCCGGCCCGGGTGGTGGTCTCGGGCCGCACTGCCACGGCAGTTGACATCCCGATCGTCAAGGTCGGCCAGGAGCTGCCCCGGACGTATGCCGAGCGACCGATCGGCAACACACCGGGCTACGAGTGGTACGTCAGCGAGCACTACGCGCTGAAGTCGCAGATGGACGAGCCCTTCTCGCGGCTGGTGCTGGAGGTCTCTGAGCTGGCGTTGCCGCTGTGGGAGGCGATCACCGGACTGACGCCGCCAGACCCGGAGGCCACCCGGATGGGGATCGTCTACGCCAAATCGGCCGAGGAGGTGGTCAAGGTGATCCGTAGCGATCTCGGGTTCACCTGGCAGGTCAACGGCGGCGGGGTCTCCTGGTGGGGAGCCTGGACCGCCTACAACTACCCCAGCGGGTCGCTACAGTATCACCTCCGCGACCTGGTGATCCACGAGAACCTGCACCTGCTGCAGGGCGTCGCGCTACGCAACACGATGGGCATCGAGGCCTTCACGTACGGGGCAGCGCAGCACGTCTACGATTCGCAGCGCAAGCAGTTGACGGTGCAGTGCTTCGACCGCGCGCCGCTCAACAACCACACCGCGCGGGGGCTGGCCGAGTTGCAGCGGCAACCGCGTACGTTGCGGGAGATGGTCACCGGGCATTGGACCGACGGCGGGGGGCTCGGCGCGCTCTACGCGCACTTCTTCTGGAGTGACCCCGACCGCTGGCAGAAGCTCAACCTGTGGCGCGACGAGTACTACGCCGGACGTGTCAACAATGAGACCAACGCCGCGGTGATGGAATCGGTCTACGGCCCGTTGGAGCGCCTGGAGCCGGTCTGGGAGCAGTGGTGGCGCCAACGGCAGCCGACGTTCCGGCACGTTGATTGGGGGTGGGAGCAGTCGGCCGACACGCTGCTGGCCTACGGCTGGCCGTGGGAGCCGGCGTTCTGGTCGCAGATGGACTTGCAGGCGATCCCCCAGGCGGCCGCGGTCTACGACCCGTTGCGGATGGACTACCCGCGCCAGCCGCCCGCGGCGACGGTCGGGCCGGTGCAGCGTGGTGGGCCGGAACCGGTAGTCGGCTACCAGGCCGACCTCAGCGGCGGGGGCTGGGTGGGGATGGGGCTCGGCGTCCGCGGGCGGGCGATGGTGCAGGTGCTGCTGCAGTCCGACGGCAAGCTGGTGGTGGTCGGCCAGGAGTTGCCGGTGGCCCGCCAGGAGTTCGCCCTGCCTCCGGAGCTAACCGCCGCGGCGCAAGCCGACGGGCAGCGCTACGGCGTGACCATCGCGCTGCGGGCCGCGGCGCTGGACGTGACGGTACGCGCCGGCTCGCGGCCGCCGTATGCGGCGCTGCTGGCCCGTCTGCCGCTCGACGCAGCGACCCGCGAGCTGCTCGTCAGCCGGCCCCTGGCGCTGGTCTCCAAGGGTGGCCGACCGCAGATCACACCCTACTTGGACGACGCGCGGCGCCCGGAGCCTGACCTTCGCATACCGGCGCCGGCGAATCGGTGGCGCTACCCAGGCGAGGCCGAGCTGGCTGGCCTCTATCGCGCGGCGTTCCGGCTGGGCGACCGCACCCCGCCGGTGGTCCGCCAATGGCAGAGCCGGCTGCTGGCGACCGTCGAACTTGACGCGCGGGAGCAGCAGGCCGAGTTGGCGCGCTACGAGGCCCAGCTCCCGACGGTGATCGCCGCGGTCTCCGCGGCCGCTGGCCAGCAACGCGACATCCTGCTGGCGGCGCTGCTGGGGCTCAGCCTGGAAGCCGAGCTCGACCGTGGCAGCACCGCCACCGAGCTGGCGGTGGTCGCGCGGCTGCGCTCCCGGCGGGCCGCGCGGGCCAACGCCACCGTGGCGCTGCAGGCCGGGCCGACCGGCGGCCTGGGCGACCTGCCCGCGGCAACCAGCGCAACGCTGCCGCCGGGCCGGCTGCGCCGCCTGGCCTGGCGCTGGGCGGTGCCGACCACACAACCGGGCCCGGCCACGGTGACGGTCCGCGCCGACCTCCGCACCGCGGGGGTGACGGTGCGGCTCAGCCAGCCGCTGACGGTGCGGCCGGTGGCCGTGCCCGGCGCGCCGGGCACGGCTGACTGACCACCGCCCACCGGCACCCGCGCAGCCCGGCGAGACGGTGACGGCAGCAGGTCAGCGGCCCGCGCGTCCGCCGGCGTGTTCACGCAAATGCAACGTGGCCACTGGAGGAGCGCCCACCGAGCTGGCACACTGGCAGGCAGGACGGTCGCCGACTGGGGGACCGAGCGAGAGGGCGGTGAGCGATGCGGGTAGTGACACCGCGACGGAGTCCCGTAGCACTGCGGATCGTCGTCGTCTACCTGGCGGCGGGCACGGCCTGGATTCTGTTCTCCGACCAAATCGTCCTGTTGGCCCTCGGCTACACGCCCTCCTCGGCACTGGCGCAGACTGCCAAGGGGCTGTTCTACGTCGGGGTCACCGGGGTGCTCTTGGGCTGGCTGATCCACCAGCATCGTGACGAGTTGGGCCGGCAGGCTTTTCAGGCGCAGAGCGTCGACCTGGTCGGGCGGCTGGCGGCCGGCGTGGCGCACGACTTCAACAACATCCTGACCGCTGCCCTGGGCCTGACGCGGCTGCTACGTGACGAGGTGGCCGCGAGCGGGAGCGGCGCGGCCGACTTGACCGAGCTGCAGGAAACGCTGCAACGAGGCTCCCAACTGGCGGCGAGGCTGATGCAGTTAGGGCGTCCGCCGAGCGTCGAGCCGCCGCCGCTCTCGGTCAACGAGCTACTCCAAACGGCGGAGCGCCTGCTGCAGCGCGCGGCCGGGCCCCAGGCCCGCCTGCGGCTGGAGCTGGCCAGCGACCTGCCGCTGGTGGCCGCCGATGCCGGGCAGATCGAGCAGGTCGTGCTCAACCTGGTACTGAACGCCGGGGAGGCGATGCCGGAGGGCGGCACGGTGGAGGTGACCACGGCCCGCGCGAGTTTGACCGGCGCCGAGGCGGCGGCGCTGCTGCTGCCGGCAGGCGGGTACCTCCGCTTGCAGGTCGCCGACACCGGCCGGGGGATGAGCGACGAGGAACTGTCGCGGATCTTCGAGCTCTTCTACAGCAGCAAGACCGGCGGCGGCAACCACGGGGTCGGACTGGCCAGTACCGACGCCATCGTCACCGCGCTGCGCGGTCGGATCACGGTCGAGTCCAAGGTTGGCGAAGGGACGACCTTCAGCGTTTGGTTGCCGGCGCTGCCGGAGCGCTGAGCGCGCCCAGGGCTGCCCGCAACTGCTCCCGCGCCGCCTCGTATCCCGCCCAGTCGCCGCGCCGCAGGGCGGCCTCGCTGGCTTCGAGTGCGGCGGTGGCGCGGGCCAGCAAAGCCGGGTCGGCCTGCCCTGCGCTGGGTCGGGCCGCTTGGCGCGGCAGCGGGGCCAGGGCGTCGGGTGTCGCCGCTGGCTGGGCCGGGAGGTCACCGAAGAGCCGTTGCAGCGCCCCGGCGAGGGTCGGCTCCATCACCACCCGGTCGCCGTGCGCAAGGATCACCCGCTTCAGTTCGGGCAGGCCCCGCTTCTCGCTTTCGAGGTAGAGCGGCTGCACATAGAGCAGGGCCGAGCCGACGGGGATCACCAGCAGATTGCCCCGCTGCACCTGGCTGCCGCCGCGGTCCCAGAGCGTGATCTGCTGCGAAATGGCGTCGTCCTGGTCGATCCGCGCCTCGACCTGCAGCGGACCGTAGACGTTGGTGTCTTTCGGGAAGCGGTACACCTGCAGCCGGCCGTAGTCGTCGGGGTCACACCCGGCGCTCATCCAGGCGATCAGGTTGTCGCGCTGGGGACCGTCCTTCGACCCGTTGCCGGCCGGGGTGAAGCTGGTCATCAACTGGAACCGGCTGCGCTCGGTGCCGGGCAGTTGCAGCGTGATGTAGTAAGGCTCCATCTCGCGGTACAGCTCGTCCTTCTTCGGATCGAGCCGCTGCAACCGTGCCAGGCGTTCCAGCTCGCGGTCGACCTCGCGCGCCACGGCCCAGAGGTCCTCACCGTTGTAGAACACCCGCGGGTCGGTCATGTGGTACTTGCGGTACATGTCGGCCTGCGTCTTGAACAGCAGCACCGGGTACCGGAAGTGCTCCCGCAGCGCGGCCGGCGCGTCGCTGGCGGGACGTAGCAGGCCGGGATAGACGCGGTTCCAGGTCGCCGCCAGCGGGTCGCTGGGGTCGACCAGGTAGAGCTGCACCCGCCCGTCGTAGGCGTCGACCACGGCCTTGACCGGGTTGCGCAGATAGTTCCAGGTCGGCACGAAGCTGATCCCGCGCATCGTCGCCTGCCGCTCGTAGTGCGTCTCGCTGTAGGGGTAGGTGGTGGCGAAGGTGTAGCCCTCGCAGATCCACTGGACGCGACCGTCGATCACCACCGGATAGGGGTTGGTATCCCAGACCAGGAACGGCGCTGCCTTGTTGCAGCGACGGGTGACCTGCCGGTGCAGCAGCAGCTTGGTCCGCGGCTCGACCAGGTCGCTGAACAGCAGCTCCAGGCTGTGCAGCCGCAGGCTCAGCGCCAGGCGGCGCAGCAGGCCGCCAACCGGGATGCCCGCCGGTCCGTCGTAGCGCGTGCGGTGCTTGATTTCCTGGCCGGCCCGGTTCTCGGCGTAGTCGAACTCGTCGCGGGTGCCCACCAGCAGGTAGTCCAGCTCGTCCGGCTCCCGCCGGCTGTTCAGCCGCTCGCGCTGCCGCGCCGCGATCTGCTCCGGCCGCAGCGTCGCCCGCTGCTGCTGCGTCTGCGGCAACAGCCCGCGTTGTTGCGGCACTTCTTCGGTGGGCAACTGGATCAGCTCACCGAAGTAGATCCGCGGCTGCGTCACGCCGAGCCCGGGCACCGCCCGCGGGGGGATGTCTTGCACCAGAAACTGCGGCTGGCCTTCGCGACCGGCGCGGCTGGCGCTGCTGACCACCACGCCGTAGCCGTGGGTGTAGTCCAGGTGCAGGTTGATCCAACTCCGCGCCTTGCTGTCAAGTTGCTGGTGGTTCAGCTCACGCGCGGCGATCAGCACCTGCTGCTGCCGCCCGTTGACGACGTAGCGGTCGCTGTCGACATCGATGATGTCGTAATACTGGCGAATCTCCTGCAACTGCCCGAAGGTCCGCAGCAGCGGCCGGTGGTCCCAGATCCGGATGTCTTCCAGGGTCGCCCGCTGCGCCGCCAGGTCGGACGTGCTAAGCTTGCCGGCCGCCGGCAGTGCGCGCTCGGCGATGGTCGCTTCGTCGATGGCGAAGGCCTCCCGCGTGGCGGCGATGGCCCGCTCCAGGTAGGGCGTCTCCAGCTCGAACTCGTTCGGCGTGACGCGCACCTTCTGGAGCAGGATCGGCACCAGCCCAGCCCCCACCACCGTCGCCGCGACATGCAGCCCGACCGCCCAGTAGGCCGGCCGCGCCCGCCGGCCGGGGCGGATCGCCCAGAGGCAGCACCCCGCCGCAACCACCGCCAGCAGCGCGCTGAGCGCCAGCGCCGGCAACGTGACGTGGACGGCGGTCCAGCCGGCCCCGGTGAACAGCCGGTTCGGTGCAATCAGCAGGCTGTACCGCCCAACCCACTGCGAGACCGCGCGTAGCAAGAGCAGCAGCGCGCCCAGCACCAGCAGGTGGCTGCGGGCCGGCCGCCGGAAGGTCAGCTCCTGATCGCGCAGCCGGATCTGCTCGGCCATGCCGTAGGCCGCCACGGTCGCCAGCAGGGTCAGCACCAGGAGCGTCGAGGCGTTGCCAATCAGTTGGCGCAGCACGCCGAGGCGGTAGACCCAGAACCCGACATCGAGGCCGAACTGCGGGTCGGTGGTGCCGAACGGGACCCCGTAGATCGCTGGCAGCCATTGCTGCCACGACTCCGCCAAGGCCAGGCCGGCGACCAGCCCGCCGAGCGGTGGCAGCCAGGTCACCAGCAACGGCAACATGCCGCGCAGCCAGGCGCGCAGTTCGGCGTCGCCGGTGGCGTCGTCGACCACCATCAGCGGCTGGCGATAGCGGAGCGGGTAGCGCAGGTTGACCGCCAGGAACGCGTAGACCGCGCTGGTGGTCACCACGAACAGTGCCGCCTTGGTCAGCAGACGGCGCCAGAAGACGACGGTCCAGGCGTCGTGGTGGTACCACAGCCAATCGGTGTAGAGTTCACAGACCCAGAAGGTGGTGACTAGCAGCAGTGCCAGCCCGGCCACCAGGAGCACGATGCGACGATGGGACGACACCTACGCCCTCCGCGAGCGGCCGTTGCCCTCTCGATCGTGTGGCGTGTCAACGCCCGGTGGCCCAGGGGGGTAACGGGTAACGACAAGGCCGGATGGTAGCACAGGCGAGGGGCGCTGTAAAGCCGCCCCCGGCCGGCCTGGAGGGATCGATGCGAAGCCATTTGCTGCTCGCCGGGCCGTGCTTGCTGCTGCTGACGGCCGGCGTCTTGGCCCAGGGTGTGCTGCTCCCCGAGCGTGAGATCGCCGGCACGCCGTGGGTCGTCCCGCCGGGCACCCTGCCGCTGGCCTGCTCGCGACAGCAGGTCACCGCCAGCCTGCGCGACGGCGCGGCCACCGTGGTGGTCGAGCAGACCTTCCACAACCAGTTCAACCACCGGCTCGAAGGGACGTTCCTCTTCCCACTGCCCGAGGGCGCCGCCGTCAGTGACTTCGCGATGTCGATCAACGGCCAGTTGATCAGCGCCGAGCTGCTCGACGCCGCCAAGGCCAAGGCGGTCTACGAGGAGATCGTCCGCCGGCAGAAGGACCCCGGGTTGCTGGAATACCTCGGCCGCAACTGCTTCCGGGCGCGGATCTTCCCGATCGAGCCGGGCGAGGCCAAGAAGATCAAGCTGGAGTACACCCAGGCCATCGGCCTCGACAACGGCCTGGCGCAGTTCGTCTTCCCGCTGCGCAGCCGGGCCTTCGACCAGCAGCCGGTCCGTCCGATGCCGCTGCCCCACCCCGTGCGCGACCCGCGGCTGCAACTTGAGCTGCGCCCCGATGCCCCTGTTCCAGGCCGCGTCGGCCAGCTTGGCGTCGAGGTCAACATCGAGAGCAGCACGGCCATCAAGTCGGTCTACTCACCGACCTTCGACATCGACGTCAAGCGTGACGGTGAGAAGCGGGTGAAGGTCGGCTACGAGGCCAGCAACGTCGTCCCGGACGAGGACTTCCAGCTTTACTACCAGCTCAGCGATGCCTCGTTCGGGCTGAACCTGCTGACCTGGCGCGGCACCGCCGAGGACGGCTACTTCATGGCCCTGCTGGCCCCGAAGTCGGAGCTTCGCGAGAGCGAAGTGCAGCCGAAGGACATTGTCTTCGTCTGCGACACCTCGGGCTCGATGAGCGGCCCGAAGATCCAGCAGGCCCGCAACGCGCTGACCTACTGCCTGCAGAACCTCAACCCCAGCGACCGCTTCAACGTGATCGCCTTCAGCACCGCGGTCGAGGCCTTCGCCGAGCAGCTTGTCCCGGCCGATGCCGCGCAGCGCGGAGCGGCCGCGAAGTTCGTCGCCGCGCTGCCCGCTCGCGGCGGCACCAACATCGACGAGGCCCTGAAGGCCGCCGCCGGCCTGCTGCGCAAAGACCCGCAACGGCCGCAGATGATCCTCTTCTTGACCGACGGCCAGCCGACCGTAGGGGTGACCGACGCGCTGCGGATCCTGGAGAACTGCAGCAAGGCCAACGTCGCCGACGCGCGGATGTTCGTCTTCGGCGTCGGCGACGACCTCAACGCGATGCTGCTGGACCGGCTCAGCAACGACAACCGCGGGACCCGCACCTACGTCAAGCCGCAGGAGGACATCGAGGTCGCCGTCAGCAACCTCTACGCCAAGATCACCAGCCCGGTGCTGAGCGATCTGAAGCTGCAGTTCGACGGGGTCAAGGTCAGCGAGCTCTACCCGCTGGCGCTGCCCGACCTGTTCCGCGGCTCGCAGATCACGTTGCTCGGTCGCTACAGCGGCGACGGGCCGGTCAAGGTCAGCCTGTCGGGCACTGCCAACGGCCAGGAGCAGCGGTTCGACTACTCCGCCGACTTCCCCCGCCGGAACCGCGAGAACAGCTTCATCCCGCGGCTCTGGGCGACCCGCCGGATCGGCTACCTGCTTGACCAGATCCGCCTGCACGGGCAGGACAAGGAGCTGGTCGAGGAAGTGGTGCGCCTGGCGACGCGCCACGGCATCCTGACCCCGTACACCTCGTACCTGGTGTTGGAGCCTGGCCAGACCGCTGACACCGCCGCCCTGGATGCCCTGCAACGCGGTCGCGCCCAGGTGCAGATGGGCGGCGCGGGCGGAGCGATGGGCGCGCCCGGGAGCCCGGCCCCGGCCAGCCGACCGACCGACCTGGCCGCCGGCGCCGAAGCGGTCCGCCGCAGCGACGGCGAGACGAAGCTGCGCGACGCCTCGCAGGCGGCCCGCTCCGACGCCTACCAGACCCGCCAGGCCGGCGCGCGGACCTTCTACCAGGTCGACCAGACCTGGATCGAGTCGACCTACCCGAAGGAGCCCGGGAAGCAACTGCTCGTGAAGGTCAAGTACGGCAGCGCAGCGTGGTCCGAGCTGCTCACCCTGCGCCGTGAGATGCGCGAGATCCTGAGCGTCGGCTCGCGGGTACAGGCCGTCGTCGGCACCACGCTGCTGGTAGTCGACGAGGAGAGCGGCGACGAGAAACTGAGCGACTCGCAGCGCACGGCGCTTCGCGAGTAGCTCGCCCGACGGGACCTCCCCCGACCCCGCGCCGCCGGCCCACCCCCGGCGGCGCGGGCTGTTGGGAGGTTGCCGCGCGGCCGCGCCGAAGCCTGAAGGGCCGATGAGACGCTCACTCGACGCGCTGGTGCTGGGGGCGGTGCTGGTCGCCTTTGTGGTGGTCAACCTGCTCCTGTTCAGCCGCGCGGCCCGCCTGGCGCGGCGGACCGAAATCGATCCCGTCGCCTCGACCTGGCGCACGACGCCCGCCGGCAGCCGCGCCGCCTACGAGCTGCTGCAGCGCCTCGGCCTGCCGGTGGCGCGGTGGAGCAGCTCCCTCACCCTGCCGCTGCCGGCGGACTGCACCGTCTATGTGCTGCTGGAGCCGCGCCTCTACGTGCGGCCGATCGAGGCTCTCGAACTGCGCCGCTTCGCCGACCGGGGCGGTACTGTGGTGGTCGCCTGTGGCCCGCCCGACGGCCCGAACGCCCCAGGGCGCGCCCTCGCCGCGCAGCTCTTCCTCCGCGACCCGCTGCAGGGCGCGGCCGATCTGGCGGCGGCCGACCGGACCGCCTGGCCCTTCGCCGGCGCCGGCCTGGCCTGGCAGCCAGGGGCCGCGGCGGCGGCGCGCTACTTCACCGGAGTGCGGCGGATCAGCCTGGATCCGGCGGCCTCCAGCCTGCCCCCGCCGGCCGCCCTGCAACGGGCCGCCGCCACATTGCTTGACCGACGCCGTGCGCAGGTGCTGGCCGGTCCGCCGACGCTGCCGTTGCTGACCGTCAGCGGGCTGGGCCGGGGGCGAATCCTCTGGCTACCGTCGGCCGGCTGGTTCGCCAATGGGCAGTTGGCGCGGGACGACAACGCCCGCTTCGTGGTCAACCTGCTGACCGCCCACCGCGGCGACGGGCGGATCTACTTCGACGAGTTCCACCTCGGCAGCTTCGGCGCCGAGAGCCTCTGGGCGCTGCTCGGCCGCCCGCCACAGGGCTGGCTGCTGGCGCAACTGGCGGTCGCCGCGGCGCTGCTGCTGTGGCGGACCGCCGTCCGCTGCGGGCCGCCGCTGCCGGAACCACGGGAGCCGGCCGGGCGTTCTGCCTCGGAGTATGTCCGCGCCCTGGCCGCGCTCTACCGGCGCAGCGGCGCCCGGGCCGAGGTCGCTGCGCTGTGGCGCCAGCAGGCCCGCGCGGCCTGGGCACGGCAGCTCGCGGCGCCGCCGAGTGCCCCGCTCGAAGTGCTCCTGCGCCGCTCCGCCGCCAACGGTGCGGCGGAGCGCGGGGCACAGCTCGCGGCTTTGCTGACCGCGCCGGACCCCGGCGACGACGGGACGTTGACGCGTTGGGCGCAGGAGCTCGACAGCGCCCTGGCTGCCGGGCAAGGGGAAACCGCATGAGCAGCGCTGCCGTCCAGAGCCTCGCCGCCGAGGTCCGCGCCGAGTTTGCGAAGGTCGTGGTCGGGCAGCAAGAGGTGGTCGACCACCTCCTGATCGCGCTGCTGCTGGAAGGTCATGTGCTGCTGCAGGGCGTCCCCGGCGTCGCCAAGACGCTGCTCGTGCGGACCCTCGCCGAAGTGCTCGGCGTGTCGTTCAAGCGGCTGCAGTTCACGCCCGACATGATGCCCTCCGACATCGTCGGGACGCAGGTCTTCGATGTCGGCAGCAGCAGCTTCCACCTGCGCCGCGGCCCGGTCTTCTGCCACCTGCTGCTGGCCGACGAGATCAATCGCACGCCACCGAAGACGCAGGCCGCGCTGCTGGAGGTGATGGAAGAGCGGCAGGCCAGCATCGACGGCACCGCGCACGCCCTGCCGCAGCCGTTCCTGGTCTGTGCGACGGTCAACCCGGTCGAGTTCGAGGGGACCTACCCGCTGCCCGAGGCGCAGCTCGACCGCTTCCTGTTCCAGCTCAACCTTGACTACCCCACCCCGGCCGACGAACGCGAGCTGTTGCGGCGGGTGCTGGCCGGCTTCGACGCCCGCCACCTGCACACCGCCGGCCTGCGGCCGGTGGCGCCGCCGGAGCGACTCAAAGCGGCGGCGGTGGTGGTCGCGGCCGTGCAGGTCAGTGAGGCCGTGCTCGACTACCTGCAGGCGCTGCTGGCGGCCAGCCGCGAGTCGCGCGACCTACAACTGGGCGCCAGCCCCCGTGCGGGGATTGCGCTGCTGCGAGCCGCCCGGGCGCGCGCCGCACTGGACGGCCGCGACTACGCGCTGCCCGACGACCTCAAAGCGCTCGCGCCGGCCACCTGGCGGCATCGCCTGCTGCTGCGGCCGGAGGCCGAGATCGAGGGCCGCACCGCCGACGACGTGATCGCCGACCTGCTCGACGGCGCGGAGGTGCCGCTTGCTGCCAGCACCTGAGGCCGCCGACCGCCGCGCCTACCGGCTCACCAAACGGCTGCTCGACGTGCTGCTGGGCACCTTGGCGTTGGCGCTGCTGCTGCCCTGGATGCTCGTCTTCGGCCTCCTGATCGTGCTCGATTCGCCGGGCGCACCGCTCTTCGTGCAGCCGCGGGTCGGCCTGCACGGACGGCGGATCCGGGTCCTCAAGCTGCGCACGATGAGCCACGATGCCGAGTCCCGGCTGGCCGCGCTACGCGCCACGGTCGGCGCCAGTGGGCCGGTCTTCAAGCTGCGCGACGACCCGCGGGTGACCCGCGTCGGGCGCTGGCTGCGACGCAGCAGCCTCGACGAGGCGCCGCAACTGCTGAACGTCCTGCGCGGCGACATGAGCCTGGTCGGCCCGCGGCCACTGCCGCCGGACCAGACCGACCCCGCCGATCCGCGCTTCGCGCAACGGGTCAGCGTGCCGCCCGGCCTGACCGGGCAGTGGCAAATCACCGGGCGAGTGATGCACGTCAACTACGACAAGTGGCTGGCCCAGGACTGCTGGTACGTCGAGCACTGCTCGCTGGGCCTTGATCTGGTGATCCTGGCGCGCACCCTGCCGGCCGTGATTCGCGGCGAGGGGGCCTACTGAAGCGGCACCATTTGGCGCCCGTCGTGGCATCCTAGAAGGGCGAAGGTGCGCCATGAGCTTTGCGACGTTTCCGGACTTCCTGCACGAACTTGAACGCCTCGGCGAACTCCGCCGGATCCGGGCCGAGGTCGATCCGGTCCTGGAGATCACCGCCATCGCCGATCGCTGCGTCAAGCGGCACGGACCGGCGCTGCTCTTCGAGAACGTCAAGGGCAGCCGGCTGCCAGTCGCTATCAACACCTTCGCCTCGCTGCGGCGGATCTGCCTGGCGCTGGGGGTCGAGTCCCTCGACAGCATCGGCGCCGAGATCGAGCGGCTGGTGACGCTGCCGCAGACCGTCGGCAAACTCGGCCTGGGCGACAAGCTCCGGCTGGGCTTCGAGGCGTTGGGGCTGCTGCCGAAGCTGAAGCCGCGGATCGTCGGCAAGGGACGCTGCCAGGAGGTGGTCCGGCTCGGCAGCGACGCGCGGCTCAGCGAGTTGCCGGTGCTGCAGTGCTGGCCACAGGACGGCGGGCGGTTCATCACCCTGCCGCTGGTCTTCACCCGCGACCGCCGCAGCGGCGCACGGAACTGCGGAATGTACCGCATGCAGGTCTACGACGACCAGACCACCGGCATGCATTGGCACCTCCACAAGGGCTCGTCGCGGAGCTACCAAGACTACGAGGCGAGCGGCGAGAAGATGGAAGTGGCGGTCGCCCTGGGCGGCGACCCGGTGCTCACCTACTGCGCCACGGCCCCGCTGCCCGACGGCTTCGACGAGATGATGCTGGCCGGCTTCCTGCGCAAGCAGGCCGTCGAGATGGTGCCGTGCAAGACCGTCGACCTGCAGGTCCCGGCCTCGGCGGAGATCATCCTGGAGGGCTACGTCGCCCCCGGCGAGCGCCGCCGGGAGGGCCCGTTCGGCGATCACACCGGCTTCTACAGCCTGGCCGACGACTACCCGGTGTTCCATCTCACGGCCCTGACCCACACCGCGCAGCCGCTCTATCCGACCATCGTGGTGGGCAAGCCGCCGATGGAGGACACCTGGCTGGGCCGCGCCACGGAGCGGATCTTCCTGCCGTTGCTGAAGCTCACGATGCCGGAGGTGGTCGACTACGCGATGCCCCTGGCCGGCGTCTTCCACAACTGCGTGGTGGTCAGCATCGACAAGCGCTACCCGCAGCACGCCCGCAAGATCTGCTATGCCATCTGGGGCACCGGCCAGATGATGTTCACGAAGTTCATCGTGGTGGTCGACCAGCATGTCAATGTCCACGACGAGCAGGAAGTGATGTGGCACGTCTGGAACTCGGTCGACCCGCGCCGCGACACGTTCGTGGTCGACGGGCCGCTGGATGTGCTGGACCACACCTGCCCGCAACCGGCGTGGGGCTCCAAGATGGGGATCGACGCCACCACCAAGTGGGCCTCGGAGGGCTTTGCGCGGGAGTGGCCCGCCGAGATCGCGATGAGCCCGGAGGTCGAGGCGCGGGTCCAGGCACTCTGGCCGCAGCTCGGCCTGGACCTCGCCCCGGCACCGTGGGAGCTACACTGATGCGATGGCCACTCTTGGCGCTGACCCTCGCGCTGCCCCTGGCGGCTGCCGAGCCGGCGCGGCAACTGGTCGTGCTGAAAGCCGACGACTTCCGCGCCGACGGGCGCTGGCAGGCCTTCACCGGCTACGTGGTTGCCCAGGACGTGCGGGCCAGCCTGGGGATCATCGGCAATGTGCTGGAGGGAGACACCAGCCGGATCGAGGCCTACGTCAAGGCCCTGCAGGCGACCGGGCGGTTCGACTTCTGGCATCACGGTTACGACCACAAGCTGAACTACCAGGAGGACGGCCAGACGGTCTGCGAGTTCCGCGGCCGCTCGCGTGAGGCGCAGGCGGCGTCGTACCAGCGGGCCTTCGAGCTGGCCGAGCGCAAGCTGGGGATTCGCTTCAGCATCTTCGGCGCGCCCGGCAACGCCGTCGACGCCGCCACCGCCGAGGTGCTGGCGGCCCGGCCGGAGCTCGACGCGACCTTCTTCGGGCCGGCCAACGTCCCCGGCAAGCTGACCCTGGAACGCTGGATCAACGCCGAGCAACCGACCCTGGTGCCGAACTTCGACGCCTTCAGCAAGGCCTTTCCGACCCGCGCTGAGAAGCCCTACCTGGTGCTGCAGTTCCACCCCGGCAACTGGGATGAGACGCGCTTCGAGCAGTTCCGCCGGATCCTGGCCTTTCTGAAGGCGCAACCGACGGTCGAGATCGTCACCGCTGGCGAGCTGGTGCAGCGGCTGCGGGCGGCGGCGCAATGACGGCGCTCCGACGATTCGCGGCGCGCTTCGACTGAGGTGCCCATGCTCCCTCCGCAACGCCTGATCGTCGCCATCTCCGGCGCCTCCGGCAGCCGTTACGCGGCGCTGCTGTTGCAGCAGGTCGTGCCGCGTGTGCCGCAGGTGGCCGTCGTTTACAGTCGGGTCGCGCCGCGGGTGATCACCCACGAGCTGGACCTCCCGGCCGGTCGCGGCACCGACCCGCTGGCCCTGCTCGATGACATCGTCGTGCCGGCTGGGCATCGGGTGCAGCGCTATGGCCTGAACGACTACAGCGCACCGTTCGCCAGCGGCTCCAACGCCTACGACGCGATGGTGATCATCCCGTGCAGCCAGGGCCTGATCGGCCGGATCGCCGCCGGCCTGGCGGAGACCCTGATCGAGCGCGCCGCCGATGTCTGCCTTAAGGAGCGCCGCCCGCTGCTGCTGGTGCCGCGCGAGACGCCGCTGAGTCAGATCCACCTGCGCAACTGGCTGAGCCTGACCGAGGCCGGCGCCATCATCCTGCCAGCGTGCCCGAGCTTCTACCACCGCCCGCAGACCGTCGACGCCGTGCTGCTGTCGGTGGTTGACCGGGTGCTGGCCCACCTCGACCTGCCGCGGCCGGAAGCCTACCAATGGACCGGCGAAGGGGAGACCTGACATGAGCCGCCCGCGCCTGCTCGACCTGGCGCTGTTCGTGAAGGACATCCGCCTGGAGCACAGCGTCTTTGCCCTGCCCTTCGCCCTGCTTGGCATGTTGCTGGCCGGGGCCCACGAAGTGGCCGCCGGGCGGCGGGCCCAGCTCTGGCCGAGCGGCCACGAGCTGCTCTGGATCCTGGTGGCGATGGTCGCCGCACGCAGCGCGGCGATGGGCTTCAACCGGTGGTTGGACCGCGAACTCGACGCCCGCAACCCACGCACTGCGCAGCGTCCGCTGGCCGCGCAGCGGGCCAGCGCCACGGCCTACCTCGGCCTGATCGCGGCCGGCTCGGCGCTGCTGCTGTGGGCCGCCAGCCGGCTGAATCCGTTGGCGTTGCGGCTGGCGCCGCTGGCGCTGGTGGTGCTCTTCGGCTACAGCCACACCAAGCGCTGCACGGTGTGCTGTCACTTCTTCGTCGGCCTGGCCCTCGGCATCGCGCCGCTGGCCGCCTGGGTCGGCGTCGCCGGGGCCAGGCCGGCCGGCCTGGCACCCTACGCGCTGGCGCTGGCGGTGCTGCTCTGGGTGGGCGGCTTTGACATCCTCTACGCCACCCTGGACGTCGACTTCGACCGGTCCGCGGGGCTCTACTCCCTACCCTCCCGCTGGGGGCTCGAACCGGCCTTGCGGACCGCGCGTTGGGCTCACGCCGGCATGGTGCTCTGTCTCTGGCTGACCGCCCGCAGCGGTCTCGGCCTGGGCCCCTGGTTTACCGTCGGGGTCGCCGCGGCCGCCGGCCTGCTGGTCTACGAGCACGCCATCGTCCGTCCCGACGACCTGCGGCGGGTCAACACGGCGTTCTTCACCCTCAACGGCGTGGTAGGCGTCATGCTTCTGGCAGCAGCGCTGTTGGACTTCTGGCGCTGGCAGCCCTAGAGTCAGCGGAGTTTCACACGCCACGCGTTCGGCGCGCTGGCGTCGCGGGTAGGCTAAGGCTGACAGGAGCGGCATGAGCACGCTGGCCGACGCGCTGCGATTGTACCAAGATGGCAAGTGGGAGGAAGCCTCCCGCCTGCTGCGGATTCTCGTCGAGTTCGACCGCACCAACCCGCAGGCCTGGGTCTACTACGGCGCCTGCCTCGGCCAACTTGGACGTTGGGGTCCGGCGGTCGACGCCTACCGCCAGGCCACGGGCCTCCTGCCTGAAGAAGCTTCGGCGCACTGCGATCTGGCCAGCGCGCTGATCGAGGTCGGTCGCCTGGAGCAGGCCGACGACAGCGTCACCACGGCGCTCCTGCTGGAACCTCAACACCCCGTGGCCCTCGAGCTGCGCCGGCGCATCGAAGCCTTGCGACCGGCCGAGCACAAGCCGTTGCCCAGCCCGCCCGGTACAGCCGCACCACGAAGCGCGGCGGCGACGCCGCGGCGGGTCGAACGGCGGTTGCAGTTCTTGCTCATCCTGTTGGCGCTGCTGCTGGTGATCAGCGCGGTGGTGGTGGCCCGCAAGCCGGGCGAGAAGTGGCGCCTGCTGCGACAGGGCGCCAGCCTGATGGACCAGGCCAGCCGCGAGCGGCTGCGCCTGCAACGCGCCAGCACCGAGGACTTCGCCGGCCGGTCGCAGGTTGAGCAGTTGCAGGACCGCGCCGGCGCGGTGATCAAGGCGGCTCGCCGGCGCGGACCTGAGCTGCCCGAGGTCTACCTGCTCCAGGCCAGGCTGACCTGGGAGCGCGACCAGGACGGGCTGGGCGCCAAGAACGACTTGCAGACCGCTCTCGGCCTGCTGCAGCAACTGCCCGCCCAGCGTCGGCGTCCGCTCGGCTACTCCGCCCAGCAGTTGCGCGCGCTAGTCTTCCAGGTGCTCTGCGACATCGAGCTGTCCGCCGCCTATGGCGCCAACCGTACCGTCGCCCTGCGCCGGGCCGAGGCCCACCTGCATCAGGCTCGCGCCGCCGATCCAGGCCTGGATGTCGCGCTGCAGCAGCGCGCGCTGGAGACCGCCCGGCGACTCTCGCCGGGGCGCTGAGCGCTACCAGACCAGGTCCACCCGCTCGCCGCTGGCGGCCGACTCGTAGGCCGCCTCAACCACTCGTTGCAGCCGCAGCGCCGCGTCGATGCTGACGCGAGGCGTCGCCCCGTGGCGCACCACATCGACGAAGTGCTCGAACTGCGCGGCCATCACGTTACTGCCATCGTCCTCCACCACCGTCGGCTCACCGCCCGCGCGGGGACTGATGGTCAGCCGGTCGGCGCCAATCTCGAAGGTCGCGCGAGTGCCGTGCAGGCTCAGACCGAAGCGGCTGGGCACCGTCAGGAAGCAGGCCGTGATAGTCCCCACGGCGCCGTCGGCGAAGTCGACCGCCAGGACGGCCTTGTCGTCGACGTCGTAATCGCCCGCCGCGGCGCGCAGCCCGCCGACGCGGCAGTAGACCGAGCTGGGCAACCCCTTCAGCCAGGCCACCGCATCGAGGATGTGCCAGCCACTGTCGACCACGGCAATCCCGCCGCTGCGGGCCTGGTGTCCCCGCCACCCCCAGTCGCCATCGACGCGCCAGGGGTAGGTGATCTGGCCCTGCACCAGAAACACCTCGCCGGCCTCGCCCGCCGCCAGCCGCGCCGCCGCTTCGCGGAACGGCCGGGCGTACTGCCGCTGCGCGGCGCACAGGAAGGGCACCCCGGCCACGGTCACGGCATGGTGCATCTGCTGCGCGTCCGCCAGGCAGCGCGCGAACGGCTTCTCCTTCAGGATGGCCAGCCCGCGGTCGGCGCAGAGCGCCACCGCCTCCGGATAGAGGTCGTGCGGCAACACCAGGATCACCGCCTCGCAGGCCACCGCGTCGAGCATCGCCCGGAGGTCGTGAAAGGTCGGCACCTGACCCTGCGACGCAGCCTCCAGCGCACTGGCCGAAACGTCGCAGACCGCGACCAGCTCGGCCCGCGGCGAGGCCTGCACAGCCCGCACGTGCGCCAGGCCCATCCCGCCGACCCCGATCTGTGCCACCCGCAAGCGCTCGCCCATCGGACCCTCCCAAAAACCAGCGGCGAGCCGTGGCTCGCCGCTGACTACTCCACTGCGCAGCCGCCCCTCAGAAGGGCAACTGCGACACACTCCGTTGGATCATCGCGATGGCCACGCAGAACATGCCGACCAGACCCATGCCACAGGAGAAGCCGGCGGTGATCACCGTGGCGTATAGCTTCCACTGCTTCGCGCCGTAGCGCGGGATCAGGTAGAACTGCGCCACCAAGGCACCGATGATCTCCGGGAAGATGTTCATCGGCAAGCTGCCCAGCCCTCGGATGAACCCGTAGATAGCCGTGATCGGCAGCTTGAAGAAGGTGAACACCCAGTACAGCACCGCGGCTGTCCCGAACGACGTCAAGATGATGTCCTGGCGCAGCGCTTTCAGCAGGAAGGCGTTGCCTTCGGCCGTGGCGGTGAACCAGAGCGACTGGTTGAGCGCCTGCAACTGCCAGAACTTCTGCGCGTAGGGGTACTGCACACTGGGGATTTCGGCCAGCTTCCAGAGGAACTGCCAGTAGATGAAGCTGGCGATCAACACGATTGGGAACATCCAGACCTCGGCCCAGATGATCGACGTGAAGCGCGTCCCGGTCAGCTCGACGATCCGGAACTGCTCTGCCAGACCGGCGTAGTTCTTCACCGGAATCGGCGCGAACCAGATGTCGACGCCCTTGTACCCCGACAGGATGAACATCGCCTCCCGCTCGTACGGAATGCCGATGTACTGGCCAGCGATGCCGCGCACGCGGGCGCTGACGTAGCTCTCCAGCGGCGTCCAGATGAAGCCGAAGAAGACGAAGTACCAGACCGGGAAGCCGGGGATCAGGATCCGACAGAGCGCAATGTAGAAGCTCGTGGCGACCACGAACATGCCGATGCCCAGGGCGACCGGCATGTCGCCGCGCCCCTCAGGCACCCGCCAACTGACTTCCTTGCGCCCTTCCGCCTTGCG
Source organism: Fimbriimonadaceae bacterium (assembly GCA_020850355.1). GTDB lineage: Bacteria > Armatimonadota > UBA10988 > UBA10988 > UBA10988 > JADZEX01. Next base: position 211,507 of record JADZEX010000020.1, read on the forward strand.
CCGGCGGGACTCCCGCAGCCAGTCCCAGCCGACGTCGATGATGGACACCAGCGCAATCGCCAGCGCGATGCCGAGCCCCCACGAGAGGTAGAAGTCGACGCTCGTCGCGAACGAGGTCTGGATGGCGTCCATGCCGTACCGCCAGGTCGGCAGCCGGCCGCTGTAGTACAGGTAGGGGTTCAGGAAGAGCGTACCCGCGGCCGCACAGAACGAGCCGATCACGGCGTAGAACGGGACCACCGTGCCGTACAGCACGCTGCCCAGGTTCATCGTGATACCGGTCGCGGTGGCGGGTAAGAAGCTCTCCGTTTTCTGCGTCAAGTCCAAGAACGGGATGGGAATCAGCTTCAGCGGCTTGCTCAGGATGGCGCCGGTGATCGACGGGATCCCGACGTAGACGATGCCGAAGCAGATGCCGACCATCGCGCCGACCGAGAACAGCCGCCAGCGCCAGGTCTCGCTCTTGGAGGTGACCTCGGCCAGGGCGGTGATCCCCTGCGCCGCGATCGGCGCCATTGGGAACGGCAGGTTTTCGATGTCGGAGGTGATCCGGAACAGGCTGTACCCGAAGCCGTACCAAGAGATCCGCTCGACCAGGCTGGTCGTGATCGCCAGGATGATCGGAATCTTCCAGTCGGCGTGCAGGAAGGTCCGCTCGACCAGGGCCATCGAGTTTTCGGGAGGCACCACCCAGCGGGGAATCTGGTCCGAAATGCCGAAGCCCTTGGCCGCCTGCGAGTAGGCGAAGTACTGGTTGTAGATCATCCAACCGAAGTACCCGCCGGCGATGTGCAGGTTGCCCTGCGCTCGGACCAGGTGGCTGGCGACATAGAAGAGGACGTAGATCTCCTGTCGCGTGAGCTTCTGGAACGAGCGGCGAGCCAGCTCGGCGAACAGGATGATGGTCGTCCACTCGGCTGCCGACCCCAGGTCCGAGCCCATCACCAGGCCGAGGTAGATCGACCCGGGGAGGACGCAGAACCCGAGGAACAGCATCCCGATGATCGTCTTGAAGTCGAAGCCGTCCTCGAATTCGGTCGGCCGCTCCATCAAGTCGCGGTAGATTTGGAGTTCAGGGTCGAGTCTCAACCGTACTGCCTCCCGCCGAGCACTTCACGCGCTGCGGCCCGCGGAATCCCTACTTCGGCTCGCCTTCGTCGTCAGCGGCCTCCGGCAGCACCTCGGCCTCGGCCGGGGTCTGACCCGACATCATCAGCTTGCGCTGCGCGATGCGCTCTTCCTCCTCCAGCAGGTACAGCTCCTTCTCCTCGGCGCCGATGGTGCGCCAGATCAGGAACTGCTTGCGGAGCGTGTTCAGGAAGCGGCGGTTGACGCGCATCCAACTGCTGACGTCGCCGCTCTCGCGCCGCAGCACGATGTCGATCTCGTAGACGTCCTTCATGTCAATCGCCCGCGTGCGCAGGTTGACATGCTGCGAGACGCCCAGGTCGAACGGCGCCAGCCACGCCATCAGGCTGATCTCGTACCCCAGCCCGTGCTGCCCCGGCACCTCGGCCAGCTTCGTGCTCTCGGTCACGAAGTCGCCGATGCTGTACTCCTCGTAGGCGTTGAACCACTCCGCCATGAACTTGTTCATCGCCACGGCCTGCTTGCCGGTGACGCTGAACGGCAGCGGAATGGTCCAAATGTCGCCCTCCGGGTCGGGCACCTGCCAGCGCCGCTCGACACCCGGCGTGGCCACCTCGCCAGCCTTCTTGGCCGGATACAGCGTACTCAAGAAGACCACGCTGATCACGATGAAGGTCGACCAGATCGCCGCCAACGACGAGTAGTTCAGCGACAGTCCGGCCAACAGCCCGGTCGCCGCCAGGAAGAACGACAGCACCTGCCCGATCAGGTACCCCAGGATGGCGCCCAGGATCGAGTAGACCAGCGCCTCCGCCAGGAACAGGATCGCGACGTGCGAGGGCGCCAGGCCGATGCTCGAGAAGATCCCGATTTCGGTGAACCGCTCGTAGACTGCGCCGAGCATCGTATTGAGGACGATCAGCGCGGCGATCAGCACCGGGATCAGCAGGTCGGCCATGCCCGAGACGGAGGTCGAGTTGACCGAGCTGTAGCGCACGATCTCCTCGCCCTTACCGGCGTAGAGGTTGAACCCCAGCCGCGGCATCAGCGCGTCCAGCTTCTCCTGCACCATCTTGGCGTTGGTGAAGTTGGTGGCGATCGACCGCAACGAGCCGCCCATGTTGATCAGCGTCTCGAACGGAATGAAGACCGTCGCGTCGGGCGTCAGGTGGAGGTACTCCTGGAAGCCCTGCTCGCCTTCGCCGCTCTTGCTCCCGCCGCCGCCCTGCTGCCCCTGCATCTGCTGCATCATGATGAAGTCGACCGGGGTCAGCATCTCGCTGTCGAGGTCCTCCAGTTTCTTCAACCGGGCGTTCTCGAAGATCCCGATCAGCTCAAACTCGATGCCGTTGATGCGGATCTTGGTCGACCCGATGTCCTTGGCGTCCAGGTTGAAGGCGTCGGCGATGCCCTCAGGCAGGATCACCGCGTAGCGGTCGGTGTCGTTGAACCACCGACTGCCCGGCAACAGGCTCCGCCCGATTCCCGAGACCGGATCCTCGTCGGGTGTCAGCCCCGCGATGGCCTTGGCGTCGTAGTCGGCATTCGACTTGTTCGAGGTGACGTTGACGAAGCTCTGCTCGCCGAGCTCGCTGGTGTAGTACCAAGCCCGGCCGGCGACCGCGTGGTCCTTGCCAAACTCGTCGTCAAGCAGCCGATAGGCCTGCTCCTCGAGCGGCTTCCAGACCGCGCTGCGGACCATGATGCCCTGGTACTTGGGCTTGCCCGGGGCCTTCACGGTGTTGAACTTCAGCCGGTTCACGACCGAGGTGAACGAGAGCACCGTGAAGGTCAGCAGGACCAGCGTGACACAGGTCAGCGCGGTGCGCAGCGGGCGCCGCCGCATGTTGGAGATGCCAAGGTTGAAGGCCGCCTGGGCCACCCCCATGCGGCCGATGTCGGCGCTGTGGGTGCCGCCCATCTGACGCTGCAGCTCCTTGAGCTGCTCCTCGAACTTGCTGTAGATGATGAACATCACCAGCGAGCTGAGCGCCAGCATGATGAAGGCCAGCAAGATGATCACCGGGTTGATGGTGATCTTGAAGGCCGGGTGGACCTGACTGAAGATCAGGAAGACGCCCAGGAAGATCCCCAGGAAGTCGCGCACCTGGCGGGCGATCTGCGGCCGCGCGAAGAGCAGGCGCTCGCTGAAGAAGGCGAACGGCAGCAGCAGCGCGAGGTAGAACACGACACCCTTGACGACGTCGTCGGCGGTCTTCTGAACATCCGGGTAGGCCCGCGACTCCAGCCCGTGGGCCGCCCGCGCGAGCGCCGAGAAGTCCTGGTAACGCCGCTCCCGCAGCGCCTTCAACGCCGAGTCCTTGCCGCCCGCGGTGAGGCCCAGCAGCTTGCCGGCCTCCTGGTGCAGGGCGTTGATCTTCTCGTTGATGATGCGGTAGCGGGCCAGCCGTTGGATCCGGAACTCGTTGAGATTCCACATGTCGGAGGCCACGATGTAGGGCGTGTAGTAGATCGCCGGGGTGACCTTGCTGTCCTTGACCTGCTCCAGCCCGATCTTGGCGGCCGGCAGGTAGACCCCCAGGGCCTGCACCTCATACCCGAAGCCCTCGGCCGCATCGCGGTCGTCGGCGACCTTCGGGAAGTGCTGGGCGTCGTTCGGCACGGCGGCCTTGGAGGGGTACGAGTTCAGCAGCACGAACCGCTTGGCGGCCAGCCCGGCGCCCATCACCACCTTGAAGCGCGACCCGGGCCGGGCAAAGACTACGGCGCTGGTCTCGACGTGCGACTGCCACGGCTCGGGCTTCACCAGGGTGTAGCCGTACATCTGCGGCTCACCATCGGTGCGGCCGTCGTAGAGGCTGATGGTCTTCAGCACTTCCATCGTCTGCGGATCGACCAGCTCGTACATCGCCACCGAGACACACTCGAAGACGACGATGGTCAGCTCCCGCCGGGCGATGTCGACGGTGATGTCAATCGGATAGATCGCCGCGCCGTTCTGCCCGCGATCCGGGGCGTAGCGGATCTGCCCGTTCTGCGGGTCCAGCGCGTAGGCCTCCAGCGAGCACTTCCCGCCGCCGGAGTTCCAGCCCGAACTGGTCGGCGGCACACCGCGGAACTCGAACTTCGCCTCGGTGCCCTGGACCATCTCAATCAGGTTGCCGCGGACCCCCATGTACGACTTGGACGGCGTCCGCAAGACGGCCAGCGCCTGCGGCACCGGCTTGTCCGGAATGAAGCTCTCGCGCGGGTCGAACTGGGCGACCCGACCGCCGACCGTGGCGAAGCCGCCCTGGCCGTGGATCCGATTGAGACTGGCCCGCTCGGGCAGCGGCACGGCCTCTTCGTTGAGCACGACATCGTACAGACAGGCCAAGAACCGCGCCTGCTTGAAGACCTTGTCGAAGTCGACGTTCTCGACGGTGTCGAACGGCGTGTCGACCAGCGGCCGGGAATCGTCGACCGTGCAGAAGGCCACCCCGAGGCCGCCGGCCGAGGTGTAAAACTCACTGCCGAAGGCGGCCTTGCCCGGAATGAAGTTGGACCAGACCTTGCCCTGCACCGGGTTGATGCCGTCGGCGAAGGCCTTTTCGGGGTTCTCGCCGAGGCTCTCGGCGATCACCTCGGCCCGCTCGCGGCAGACCCGGCCGAGGTCGGCGAACTGCTGCCGGACCTGCTCCTTCTGGTTGATGAAGGAGCCCTTGTAGAACATCCCGACGCCCGAGGTCTTCGACCCCACGTCGAGGCTGCTGTACATCGAGATCGAGTCCGACCCATCGCTGAGCGCCTGGAAGTTCTTGTCGAGGTACTCGCGGGTACCGGCGAGGCCCTGGAAGTGGCCCGCTGTCAGCAACAGCCGGACCGTCCGGCCGGGCGGGTTGGCGACCAGCAGGCGGGCCAGCTCCAGCAGCGTCGCCACGCCCAGCGCCGACTCGGCCCCCGGCGCCAGGCTCGGTACCACCGAAATGGAATCGTAGAAGGCCTCCAGCAAGACGGTCTGGCCGGCCAACTGCGGGTTGGTGCCCGGAATCGTGGCAATCAGGTTGCGCGCGGGGCGCAGCATCCAAGGCATCCGGCAGGTCAGCCGCACCTGCAGCCCCGGCTGCGTGTCGAGCAGCGTGCGCAGGAAGTCGGCGTCGCCACGCTTCAAATAGAAGCGCGGCATGTCACATGGAATCGAGCTGAACTTGGCTTCGACCTCGCCGCGGACGGTCTCGTTGGGCTCGATGAAGACCACCGCCTGGGCCCCCAGCCGCGGGGCGTTGAACCATTGCGAGCCGGAGTTGAACTCAACCAGGGCGACGCTGCGTTCGACCTGCTGCCCATCGTAATCTTTGAGGTCGCTCAGCCCGCCGTAGATCAACTGCCCTTGGATGCCGTTGGGCGGCAACTGGCTGGTGCGCACGAGGTTCGGCCAGAGCGGCCAGAGCGGCACCTTCTGCCCGAGCGGCGTGCCGTCGGCGCGGAGCACCTGCAACTGCGCCCCGTTGTCGACCGGAATCGGCACCGTGAACTGCTGCACCTGCACATCGCGCACGCCGAGCCGTTCAAGTTGCTCGCGGAGGTAGGTGGCGGCCTGGTCACAGCCGGGGTAGCCGGTGACCCGCGAGCCAAGCGCGACCAGCTCTTCGACGTAGGTGCGCAGTTGCTGCTCGTCGACGCTGCTGGCGATCTCGGCGAAGCGCGCCCGGTCGCCGGCGCTCACCACGACCTGCGCCGGCAGGCGGCCAAGGAGCGCCGGCAGCAGCGCCAGCGCGAGCCACAGACGCAGGCACGAACCGTTGGTGGGACGCGTCGCCGTCATCCGGGGACCCTTTCCTGTCACGGGGGAAGCCGCTTCGCCGGGCCGCGCGGCAGCCGCGCACGAAGTGCCTCGGCGGCCAGCGTCGACCGCCGGACTATAGCACAAAGCCGATCCATCGTCAACTTTGCCCAGCCGCTGCCAACCAGCCATGGAAGCCGCTTCCCGGGCGCCTTCGCGAGGGCTGTCGCGAGCGCCGCACGGTGGCTTCTTCGGCGGCCGGCGGGCTCCTCCTTCTGACGCGATGAATTGACAACGCGGGCGGCATCTTGCAGACTCGCTAACGTCGGCTGAACCGCGATCGGGAGTGGGACGATGGGTGACGATCCACGCTGGGACGAGGCGCGCGCGGCGCTCAAGGAAAAGCGCTGGCTGGATGCGGTGGCGGCGTTGCAGGCGATCTGCGACGACGACGAGGACGACGCCGAAGCGGCCTGCTTCCTGGGGGCCTGTTTCGGACAGATCCACGACTTCGTGGCGGCGGAGTTCTACCTCTCGCGGGCCTGCGAAGTGGCGCCCCAGATGCCGCAGGCGCACTTCAACCTGGGCCGCTGCTTCGAGCAGCGCCACCGCCTGGAAGAGGCCATTCGCAGTTACGAGAATGCCCTCCGGGCGCAGCGCGACTATGCGCCGGCCCGGGCCCGCCTGCAGGCGCTGCACGCGGTCACTTCGCCGGATGTCCGGACGGCCGAGGAGGAGGCCGCCCTGGCCGCCGAACACAAGGCCGATGCGGTGCATGTCCGCGAAGGCCCGACCGAGGCCTGACCGGGCGCCGCCCGAGCGCCTGCGATGCAGCCTGCGGAGCAACTGGAACTGGGGCGCGAGGCCCTGCGCCGCCGCGACTGGCGGCGGGCGGCCGAGCTGTTGCAGCCGCTCTGCGCGCACTGGCCCGACTCTGCCGACCTGCACCTCTGGTGCGGCCTGGCGTGGCTCCGTCGGCGGCGCCCGGCGACGGCCTGGCCACTCCTCCAGCGGGCCGTCGAGCTGCGGCCCGACGACCCGGCCGGGCAGTACAACCTCGGTCGCTGCCTGCTCGATCTGCGCCGCCGCCGCGAGGCGGAGCCGTGTCTGCGGCAGGCGCTGCAGCTCGATCCGTGGCACGAGCCGAGTCGGCTGCTGTTGCGCCGGTTGCGGATCCGCGTGCCGCGGCCGACGCCCGCCGGCCCACCGCTCGGCGACCGGGCGCTGCGCTCCTGCGAGCTGGCGCCGCTGCTCCGGCACAGCCTGCTGCTCGGCGGGCTGCTGACGCTGGGGCTGCTGTTACTGGCCGGCACGGCGGCGCTGGCGGGGGCGCCGGAGCGGGTCTGGCAGACCGGGTTGGCGCTGAGCTTCGCGGCCGGCGGGTTGGTCTGCGCGGCCGGCTTCGGCGGCGGTGTGGTCGCCAACCTGGTGCTGCGGCAGCGGGGGGGCTGGCTGGTTTGCGTCGACGCCGCCACGCCGGCGTTGCGGCTCAGTGCGGTCGACCCGTTGGTGCCGGCCGAGACCCTGACCTGGCTGGCCTTGCTGTTGTTGCTGGGCCACCTGCTGATCGGCCCGAGCGCCGCGGCGATGCTGGCGATCTTGCTGGAAGAGTTCCTCGGCTGGGGCGGCGCCGACGCGGTCGGGCTGCTCTGGATGGGCGTGGCGATCGGCGAACTGCTGCTCCTGGGCGGCGGTTACGTCGCGGCGGCGACGCTGGTGGGGCAGTTCAACACCGCCGCGGCGCGCCGTGGCGGGCTGCGCTTCGGACACCGCTACGACGGCCCGGTCAGCGAAGTGCTGTGGTTCGATCGGGCCGACGCCAGCCGCCTGGGCCGGTCCATGCTGGCGCTGCCGCTGCTGGCTCTGCTGCTCCCGCTGGTCGTGCTCCAGGCGACCATCTGGTGGCCGCCGGCGCTGGCGCTGCTGCTGCTGGCACTCTTGCTGTGGTACCTGCTGCCGCCGCTGGCGGTGGCTCTGTATAATGGTCTCGCCCGTCGCTGGGGCGGCTGGCAGTTCGAGCTGGCGGCCGACTGAGGCCGTCGCACTGAGGTAAGTCGCATGCATCTGCTGTGCCGTGAAGGACTCGCTGCTGCTCTCGCCGCCGGGGCCGGTTATGCCGACGCTCGGGGGCTGCTGACGCGCTGGGAGTACCTCGGCGCGAAACACGGTCGGCCCAGCGACGTGACGCAGACCGAGGATCTGGGGATCAGCCTGCGGGTGCTGGTGGACGGCGCCTGGGGCTTCGCCGCGACGGCGCGCCCGACCCGCGAGGCGGTGCTCGCGACCGCGCAGCGCGCCGTTGCCAACGCCCGCGAGGCGGCCCGCTTCCGGCGCCAGCCGGTGCAGTTGGCCCCCGAGCCGGTGGTGACGGCCCGCTACGAGACGCCGCGGCAGCAGGACCCTTGGACGGTCTCGCTGAGCAGCAAGCTGGATTTGCTGGTGCGGGTCAGCGAGCTGTTGGAGCAGGAGCCGGCGGTGCGCGTCGGGGAGGCCCGGATGGGCTTCCGGACCGAGGAACAGGTCTTCCTGACCAGTGAGGGCAGCGTGATCGACCAAACGCTGCACTGGGCCGGCTGCGGGATCGCCGCGACGACCACCGGGCCGGGCGGGATCCAGCGGCGCAGCTACCCGTCGAGCTGGCTACAGTGGATCAGCGGCGGCTACGAACTGCTCGACCGTTACGACCTGCTGTCCCATGCGGCGCAATGCGCGGCCGAGGCGGCGGCGCTGCAGCAGGCCGATCCGTGCCCGGCCGGCGAGTTTGACCTGATTCTGGACCCTCAGCAGTTGACGCTGCAGATTCACGAGAGCGTGGGTCATCCGCTGGAGCTCGACCGCGTGCTGGGCGGCGAGGCCAACTACGCGGGCACCTCCTTCGCGACGCCCGACCTGTGCGGCTCGTTGCAGTACGGCAGCCCGCTGGTCACGCTGACCGCCGATGCGACGTTGCCGGAGGGTGTCGCGACCTTCGGCTTCGACGACGAGGGCGTCGCCGCGCAGAAGTGGTCGCTGGTCGAAGACGGCGTGCTGCGTAGCTACCTGACCAGTCGCGAGTACGCCGGCGTCGTCGGGGAGCAGCGCAGCCGGGGCACGATGCGGGCCGACGGCTGGCGCCACGTGCCGATCGTCCGGATGGTCAACATCAGCCTCGAACCCGGTCGCGAGCCACTCAGTCTGGAGGAGCTGATCGCCGACACGAAGCACGGGCTGCTGATGTCCACCAACCGCTCCTGGAGCATCGACCAGCGCCGGGTGAACTTCCAGTTCGGCTGTGAGCTGGCCTACGAGATTCGCCACGGCAAGCTCGGCCGGCTGCTGCGCAACCCGACCTACCAGGGTTACACGACGGGCTTCTGGAACCGTTGCGACGCCATTTGCGACGCCCGCGAGTGGTCCCACTGGGGCATCTTCAACTGCGGCAAGGGACAACCCCCGCAGACCGCCGAGATGAGCCACGGCTCGTCGCCGGCGCGCTTCCGGCAGGTCAACTGCGGCGTCTCCTGAGCCTGCTCAACGCCGCGGGCCGGGCGGCAGCGCCCGGCCCGCGAAAGGTCGATCCAGGTGGTGGCGTTCAGTTCGCCGGGGCCGGCGCCTTCAGGGCGGCCTCGACCGCCTGGTGGATCTCCTCGCCGGTGTTGTCGTCGAAGCCGACAGTCTTCCAGGCGACCTTGCCGTCCTTACCGATCAGGTAGAAGGCCGGGATGCCCTGCACCTTGTAAGCGTCGCCGGCCTTGCCGTCGGGGTCCATCGGCACGCGGAAGTCGTACTTGTTGGTCTTCAGGAAGCTCTTCACCCGCGCCGCCTCTTCGCCGCAGTTGACCGCCAGCACGACCAGCTTGCCTTCCTTGGCGGCCGGCGTCTCGCTGAGCTTCTGGGTGTGCGGCAGCGCAGCGCGACAGGGCGGGCACCAGGTGGCCCAGAAGTCAAGGTAGACCACCTTGCCCTTCAGGTCGCTGAGCTTCACTTCCTGGCCATCGAGGTCCTTGAGCTGGATCTGCGGCGCCGTGGTGCCGACCGCCAGGCCGTCTTCGTCGGCCGACATCGGGGCCACCAGCAGGCCAACCAGCAGCAGTCCCAGCAACCAGCCATACTTGCGCATCGTGCTCTCCCGTCGTAGTTCCGCTGCCATTGGAACGTCGCCCGGCGGAGCGCGGTTCCCGGCGGCGAGCGGCAGGCGTTTGCGGCGACGTAACGGCAAGCGGCGCCGGCCGCCGTCAGCATGGCGCAGCACCGCCAGCCGCGCAGGAGCGCCCCGCGGGGCGGTGTACCTGTCGCCGGGAGCTCGTCATGGCGACTGCCTGGCTGCTGGCGCTGGCGCTCGGCGCACCGCTGCGGTGGGACTTCGGCAGCCCGCCGGAGGGGCTGCGGCTGCCGCCGGAAGCCGCCCTGGGCGGGCTGGTCGCCGGCGGCCAGCCGGCCGTGCTGGAGGTGCGGGCGACCGCACCGCACCACACCCGGGTGCTGCTGCCGCCGCTCGGCGGCGACGGCCTGCTGCGAGTCCGGGTGCGCTTCACGGCGCGGCAGGGCGCCACGGCGCTCTATCTCTACAGCCGCAGCGGGCCGAACGGTTTTCGGTTCGTCAACTGGGACGGTCAGCGCCTCGGCGCGGCGCACTACCGCGGCGCCGAGCAGCCCAGTCAGGCCCTGGGCAGCGTCGCCTTGAACGTGCCGGACGGCACTTGGGTCGAGCTGGCCCTGGCCTGTCTGGGTGACCGGCTGCTGGCCAAGGGCTGGCCGGCGGGCGAGCCGGAACCGCGTTGGGGCATCGACGGCGAAGCCAGTGGCGCGGCCGCCGGGGACTGGGCCGCGGGGGTCTGGACCTCACCGCGCACGCCCTCGACGGCGACCGTGCAGTTCGACGAGCTCTCCTGGAGCGCTCTGGCGGCCGGCGATCCGGCGCTGCCGGCGGGGCCGCGGCAGTATCCCCCGCTGCAGCTCGCCGCTGACGCGCAGGGCAGCTTCGAGTTGCCGGCGCTGGTCGGGCTGGCCGGTCCGGAGCTGATCCTCGCCCTGGACCGGCACGATGGCGCGCTGGCCCAACTGCTCGACCGCCGCACCGGCCGCGACTGGCTGGCGGGCCAGGCGGGCGAGCCGCTCTTCGAGGTCACGCTGACCGGTCCGCCGGGTCGCGTTGCCCGGCAACTGACGGCCGCCGACTTTCCAGACCTGCAGATCCGGGTCGGGCCGGCCGACCTGGAGCTGCGCTATGGCGGGTTGGCGGCGCCGGCCCTGCGGCCCGTGGTGCGGCTGCATCGCGGGCCGGACGGCGAGCCGCGGCTGCGGCTGCTGCTGGGCAACGCCAGCAACCTGGCGGTCGCCCGGGTGCGCTTCCCGTGTTTCACGCTGCCGGCCGCGCTGCCCGGTGGCGACCCTCAGCGCGACGAGCTGATTCTGCCGTGGGAGGATGGCTGCCTGCTGCCGCAGCCAGGCTCCACCAGCCAGCGGCGGCAGGCGCTCTACCCGGAACACGCCAGCCTGCAGTTCAGTGCCCGTTGCGACGACCTGGCGGGGCTCTACTGGGCGGCAGAGGACGGCGCCGGGGAGATCAAAGAGTGGCAACTCGACATCGCCGCCGGGCGTCGGGTGCGGCTGACGCTGGACCACCTGCGCCCGGAGACCGCCGGCGAGGCGGGCGACCTGCCCTACGACTGCGTCTTCCGCGCGGTGCCCGGCGGCTGGCGGAGCGCTGCCGCGCTGTACCGTCAGTGGGCCGTCAACCAGCCGTTCTGCGCCCCGCCGCTGGCCCAGCGCGCGGACCTGCCGGCGTTTCTGACCGCCGGCAGTGCGGTGCTGATCGCCGGGATCCAGAACGCTCAGGGCTACCAACCGGCGCTGCTGGGTGCCGACCTGGAGAAGCTGCCCGCGCTGCTGGCGACGTACCGCCAGGCGACCGGGCTGCGCCACCTGATCTTCGTGCCCTACGGCTGGGAGCAGCGCGGCACCTGGGCCGGGATCAACTACCTGCCGGCGGTCCCTCGCAACGACGCCTGGCGCCAGGCCGCCGACCGGCTGCGGGCGCAGGGCGACCGGCTGGCATTCCTGCTGTCGGGCTACTGGTGGGTGCTGCGGCGGCAGGCCAACAGCAACGGCCCGGCGTTTGACGACAGCGCGCAGTTGGCGCAGCGGGGCGGATGGCTGGTGCGCGGTCCGGACGGCCAGCCCGCCGCCGTCGATGCCTTCGCCGAGCCAACCGGCCGGCAATCCTGGCGTGGCTACTCGGTGCAGCTCTGCCACGGCAGCCGCCCGGCCGCGGCGTACCTCGCCGAGCAGTTTGCCGGGGTCGCTGAGCTGGGTGTGGCGTTGGCCAGCTTCGATCAAGAGATCGGCGGTGGCCAGCGGCAGCCCTGCTACGACCCGGCGCACGGCCATCCCCCGGGCTACGGCGCCTGGATGACCGCCGACTTCCGGGCGCTCTGTCACCAGATCCGGGAGGCCCGCCGCGGCGCGGGACGGGAGTGGGGGCTGCTCATCGAAAACGTCAGCGAGGCGGCGATGCCGGAGCTGGCGACCTACTGGTCGCGGCAGTTCGGGGAGGTCAACGTCGGGGCAACCGGCGGGCGGGGGCTCGGGTTGTTCAGCTACCTTTACCACGACCGCGTGACCGCCATCGGCGCCGCCTGCGTGCAGGGCCAGGGCACCCTCGGGCGACGGCCGGACGCCCTGCTGCGGGTGCGCATCTTGGCCAACAACCTGACCCGCGGCCTGATCCCCGGTCCGTTCCTGAACGACGTCGCCCTGGAGGCCAGCGATCCCTGGCGGCGGCTGGTAAGCCGGGCCTTCGTGGCCTTCTGCCGGCCCTACGCGCCGTTCGCGGAGTACCTCTTGCGCGGCCGCTGCGTCCCGCCGCCCGAGCTGGCGGGCGAGTCGCTGGAGACCTGGTACCTCGACGGCGAGCAGCGCCGCACGGTGCGCCTGGCGGCGGTCACGGCTGGCAGTTTCGCCACGCCCGACGGCCGCGTCGGCACCGTGCTCGTCAACGCCAGCGACCAGCCGCAGGCGGTCACCGTGACCCGCCGCGGGCGCGGCGCGGTGGCCCTCTGCCAGGCCGACGGCAGCCCGGCCGGGGCGCTGCCGGTGACCGGCCCGCTGAGGCTGCAGCTCGAGCCGCTGGGAGTCAGGATGCTGCTGGAACAACCTCCCGCCGCGCCGGACGCTTGACGAAGCTCTTCTCGACCTCGACGGCCAACAGGACCAGGATGCCGAAGTTGAGGCACATCCCCAGTTCGGCCGCGGTCAGCGCTTCGGTCTTCAGGAAGGCCTGCAGCGGCGGGAAGTAGATCGCCGTGAGCTGCAGCGCGAAGGTCGCCGCCGCCAGTCCGACCAGGGTGCGATTGCTGCGTAGCGGCATCTTCCAGATCGGCTGGTGCAGCGAGCGCACCGCCAGGGCCTGACCGGTCTGCAAGAAGGCCAACAGCGTGAAGGTCATGGTCTGCCAGGCGTGGTGGTCGTGGTGTTCGAACCAGACCCCGACGCCGAGTGCGATGGCCCCGGTGAAGAGCCCGACCCAGAGCACATGGCGCAGCCCGCCGCCGCTGAAGATGCCGGCCTGCGGGCTGACCGGCGGCCGGCGCATGACGCCCTCTTCGGCCGGCTCGACTCCCATGCCGAGACCCAGCAGACCGTCGGTGATCAGGTTCAGCCACAGCAACTGCAGCGGCAGCAGCGCCACGTTGAGGCCCCACAGCGGCGCCAGCAGCATCACCAGCACTTTGCCGATGTTGCCGGCGATCGAGAACTTCACGAAGCGGCGGACGTTGTCGTAGATCACCCGCCCCTCTTCGACCGCTGCGACGATCGTCGCGAAGTTGTCGTCGAGCAGCACCATATCGGAGGCCTCTTTGGAGACATCCGTGCCGGTGATGCCCATCGCCACGCCGATGTCGGACTGCCGCAGCGACGGCGCGTCGTTGACGCCGTCGCCGGTCATCGCAGCGATCTCGCCGCGGCTTTGCAGCGCCCGCACGATGCGCAGCTTGTGCTCTGGCGAGACCCGCGCAAAGACGTTCACATCGGCGACCGCCACCGCCAGATCGGCCTCGCTGAGCGCGGCCAACTGCGTGCCGGTGATCACCTTGTCGTTGCGGCTGATGCCCAGGTCGCGGGCGATGTAGACCGCGGTCAGGGGATGGTCGCCGGTGATCATCACCGGCCGGATCCCGGCCTCGCGGCAGCGTCGCACGGCGGCCTTGACCTCCGGGCGCGGCGGGTCGATCAGGCCGAGCAGCCCGATCAGCACCAGCTCCCGCTCGATGCTCTCGTCGACCTTGGCGGGCAGGGCGGCGAGCGGCCGGCAGGCCACCGCCAAGACCCTCATCCCGTCGCCGGCGAGGCGTTCGGCGGCGGCCAGCAGGCGGCTCCGCCAGTCCGGCGTGAAGGGCTCCAGGTGGCCGTCGTTCCAGACGGCGACGGCCTCGTCGACCATCTGGTCGACCGCGCCCTTGGTGAGCGCCAGGTAGGGCACTCCGGCCGGCAGCAGGGCGGCCAGGGCCGCCGGCGGGGCGACGCTGCCGCGCTCGTGAACCGTGGTCATCCGCTTGCGGTCGCTATCGAAGGGCACTTCGGCACAGCGCGGCAGCGCCGCGGCGAGTTGCTCTTTGGTCAACCCGGCTTGCGCTGCGGCCACCAGCAGGGCGCCTTCGGTGGGATCGCCCAAGGCATGGTAACGACCGGCCACCGGATCGGGCTTCAGGACCGCGTCGTTGCAGAGCGCCCCGCCGGCCACCAGGGCCGTCAGGCTGGGCGGCCCGGCGGCGAAGATGGCGACCTGCGAGTCTTCCGGTTCGAGATCGGGGCGGTGGTGCCGCACATGCTCCAGCAAATCGACGCGGTGTCCGGCAACGTCGAGCACCGTCACCGTCATGCGGTTCTCGGTCAGCGTGCCGGTCTTGTCGGAGCAGATTACCGTCACCGATCCCAGCGTCTCGACGGCTGGCAGCTTGCGGATCAGCGCCTGCCGGGCGAGCATCCGTTGCGCCCCCAGGGCGAGGGTCACGGTGACCACCGCCGGCAGCCCTTCGGGCACCACCGCCACCGCGACGCTGACCGCGGTCAGGAACATCTCCTGGAGGCTCTCCTGCTCCAAGAGCCCGATCGTCAGGATCAGCGCGGCCGCCGCGATCCCCGCCACTGCCAGCGACTTGCCGACGCGGTCGAGCTTGATCTGCAGCGGCGTCATCGTCTGCTCGGCGCCCTGCAGCAGGTTGGCGATCTGGCCCAACTCGGTGTCCATGCCGCTCGCCACGACCACCCCGCGGCCGCGGCCGTAGGTCACCTGGGTCCCCATGTAGGCCAGGTTGCGGCGGTCGCCGAGCGGCAGGTCGGGCTCGTCGAAGGGCTCCGTACACTTCTCGACGGCCTCGGATTCGCCGGTCAGGGCGGCCTCCTGGATCCGCAGATTGGCCTCTTCGAGCAGCCGCAGATCGGCTGGCACAACGTTGCCAGCCTCCAGCAGCACGATGTCCCCGACGACCAGCTCGCGGGCGGCGATGTCGTCGATCTGGCCGTCCCGCAGCACCCGCACCAGCGGCACCGCCATCTGGCGCAAGGCCGCCATCGCCTGTTCGGCGCGGTACTCCTGGAAGAAGCCGAGCAGGCCGAACAGCACGACGATCGCCAGAATCGCGCCGGCTTCCAGCCACTTCGTGAGGAACAGCGAGATCACCGCGGCGGCCACCAGGATCAGCACCATCGTCGCGGTGAACTGCTCCCAGAGCATCCGCCAGGGGCTCTTGCCAGCCTTCTCGACCAGCTCGTTCGGCCCGTTGGCCGCCAGTCGGCGGGCCGCCTCGGGGCTGCTCAGCCCGCTGGCCGGCGCAACCTCGACGGTCGACAGAACGGTCGGCACAGGGAGGCGAAACCAGTCAGCCATGGTGGACGTCTTCTCCGGCGGGCAGCCTGCCGTGGTCGGCGGTGTGCCCCGCCTTGTGGTGGCTCAAGAACAGAGCTAGCCCCACCAGGGCCATCCCCCCGGCGAAGGCCAGCAGGTCCAGCGTGGTGCTGTACTTCAGCCGCAGAGCCTGCTGGAAGAACTTCACCACCAGCATCAGCAGGACCACATTGGCGAGCCGGTTCTTGAGGTCGTCGAGGCTGCGGATCAGCAGCAGCCGTTCGGCCACGTCGCTGCCCTCGGCGAGGTCGATCTTGTTGATGAACAGCTCGTAGAGCCCCAGCGAGAAGATCAGCATGATCACCGCCAGGAGGTAGACGTCGAGCACTTTGATGGTCTCGCCGATAATCCCCTGCCGGAGCGTCTCGCGAACCTCGTGGCTGGCGCTGGTGGTCGCGTACGCGCCGATCTCGGCCAGCAGATGCAGCACATCGACCGTCGCCAGGAAGAAGATGCCGATCGCCACCAGCAGGCTCGCCACGACCGCCACCAGGGCGAGCAGGCGGCTATGCCAGAGGACCGCCTCGAAGGCCAGCTCGATGCGCTTGATCATCTTCCGACGTCACCTTCCGTGGCTGCCCGGTCGGCGCCTGGCTGCAGCGCGGCCCAGGCCGTGTGGTAGCCGGCGGCGGCCGCCGCGGCGGCCGGCTCGTCGCCGCGCAGACCCTCGGCCAGCCAGGCGCGCTGCGCCTCGGCGAGCTGCTCGAAGTGGGCGGCCAGGCGCGCCAGGGCGGCCTCGTCCAGTGTAGGGGCGGTCAGCGTTGCCGTCAGGAGCGCCTCGGCCCGTGCAGCGAGCTCCTCGTGGGGCTCGGCGGAGAGCCGCTCCCAAGCCGCGTGGTTGCCAACCGCCGCCAGGCTGCGCAAGGCCCGCAGCGCCCGGTCCAGCAGCGGTCCCGCCGGCGATGCGGGCGGCACGGCCGCGACGGCGTCGAGCAGCGCCTGGTCCAAGCCGAACTTGCGCCACAGCTCGGCCTCGAACGAGGCACGACGGACGGCTTGCGAGACGAAGCGCGACGCCAGCCAGCCAGCGCCGGCCAGGACGAGCGTGCTGCCGGCCAGCCCGGGCCACCCGGCGCCGCTGGCGAGCAGCCGGCGGACGGTCTCGCAGATCACCAGGAAGGTCACCCCCAGGCCGATCACCTCGACCCACAGAGTCCGCGGGGTGGCATACTCGCGGCGCACGTTGGCGCAGGTGACGTCCAAGGTTACCTCACAGCAGCAGGTCGCCCTCGCGCCGCTCGCTCGACGTTGCGACGCTCTGCGGCCGGTCTTGCTCGGCGGCCAGCGCGTCGTGGGCCGCCAGCAGCCGGTCGAAGGTGGCCTCCTCGGTCAACTCCTCGAACAACTCGGTGGCATCGGAAGACTCGTCGATATTCTGCGCCAGCCGTCGCATCCCTGCGGCAAACTCGTCGAGTTGGCTGGTCAGCCGCGGATCGTCGGCCGTGCCCAGCGCCGCGGCGAGCGCTTCGCTGTAGTCGAGCAGCGCCCGCTCGAAGGCGTCGGCAAACCCTTCGAGTTGCTTGTACTCCCGATCGACTCGCGCCTGCATCGCCGCCAGGCGGCCCGGCTGGCGCATCGACTCGGCGCAGCGGTCGTACAGCTTGCGCAGTTCATCGACCTTCAGCACGCGCTGGAAGAACGCCAGCAGCGCCTCGCGGACCACCTGCAACTGCTCGTCGATCTGCCGCGGGTACTGGTACCAGGCGCTGTGCCTGCTGAGGTCGACCATCGTGGTGTAGACCCCCAGCACGCTGTCGACCTGTTCGTCGAGCGACCAGTCGACCCTCGTCAGGGCCTCGCTATAGCGCAGCAGCTCGGCATCCAGGCCGACCTCCTGCCAGCGTTCGCGGAGCCGGCGGCGCTGCCACAAACTGCCGACCGGCACCCACAGAAAGGCGAAGTTGACGAACGACACCAGGGCCAGAATCTCGTTCTGGGTCAACTGCGCCAGCAACATCAGCGCGCCGGCCAGGCCGGCGACCCCCAGCGCCGACACGGTATCGCCGTGGCGGTCGCTGAAGTAGAGTCGCAGGTCTTCCAGCGTGATGCGTGGCAAGGTCGCGTCCTTCGGAACAGACCGCGGCAACGGGCGGCGCAGTTCCCCTACCACTGAATCAACTCCGCCGCTGCTTCGCCGTGCTGCACGGTAAGTATGGCGCAACTGTACCGCGGCAGGCCACGTTTGTCGGTCGGCGAGCCGGGATTCAGCAGCAGTTGGGCGCCGTTCCACTCGACCAGCGGACGGTGACTGTGCCCGAAGACGACCACCTGGGCCGCCGGGAACCAGCTCGCCGCGCGTTGGGCGGTCGACCGGCCGAGCCCGCTGTGGCCATGCGTCAGGCCGATCAGGACGCCCTCCCAGCGCAGCTCGATCCGTTCGGGCAGCGCCTGGCAGACCTCCCAGGGGTCGGTGTTGCCGGCCACCGCGGTGACTGGCGCCAGCACCCGCAGCGGGTCCAGCACCGCCAGGTCGTTGAGGTCGCCAGCGTGCAGGATCTGGTCGACCCCGGCGAAGGCGACGAACAACTCGTCTGGCAGACCGCCGCCATAGCGCGGCAGATGGGTGTCCGACAGAACCCCGATTCTCATGGTCGGCGCTCCTCCAGCCGCAACAGCTCCAGCCGCGCCGCAGCCGCCTGGCGCAGCAACTCTGCGCGGTCGGGATCAATCCCTTGCAGCGCCGGCTCCAGCGCCGCCGCGGCGAGGTCGGAGACCGGCTCCAGCGCGAGCCGCCGCCGGCTGGCCCAGCGCCGGGTCAGCCGGGCGACCTGCTCCCAGCCCTGCGCCCCCGGCAGATCATCGAGCGCCTGGAGGCGCCAGAGCCTTTGGTAGACCAGCCGCAGGAAATCGTTCACCTCCGGCGCCCCAGAGTCCGGGGCCAGCCCGGCAGTCGACACCAGCAGGTCCTCCCAGCCGCCCTGCCGCTGTTCTGGCGGCAGCGCCTCGAAACGCGCCGCGGCGGCGGCCTGGTCGCCATCCAGCCAGAGCACGAAGACACCGTCGGCGGCCAGGTTGGCAGCCGCCGCACGCAGCCCGTCGTCGGCCGGAAGGGCTGCGCGAAGCGTCGCCAACTCGCGCTCGACGACCGGCAGCAGCGGTCCCAACGGCGTTCGCTCGAAGGCTGTGCAGCCCGGCCGGGTGACGATCCGGCCGCGCTGGAAGGCGCTCCAGAGGGCCTGGTAGAGCAGCCGCTCGGCCTGCGGCTGACGCCCAGCGCCGCCGGCCAGCTCGCGAGCGGTCAGGGCCCAGTAGACCGCGTGGGCCTCGGTCGAGCGCCAGTCGAGGGGGCCGTACTGGTGGTCGACCCGCTGCAGCCGGCGGAGGTCGTAGCGCCAGACCTGCTGCAGCCGGGCCAGGCGCGCCCGCGCCCGCAGCTTGGCCAGACCGGTCTCGCAATCGCGTTGCGCCAGCAACCGGCGAGTCGCCGCCGACGGCTGCGCCAGCGGCCCGTCGAGCTGCCAGCAGTCGCGCTCCAACCGCAGACCCAGCCGGGCCGCCGCCTGCCCGGCGCGCTGCTCGTCAGGCTCGAAGCGGGTGCTCGCGCCGGCCGCCGCGAGCAGTTCAAACTGCGGCCGGGGCCCGCCCAGGATCCAGGTCCACTCCTGCGCCCAGGCCAGTTGCCAGGGCGTCGCAGCCAGGTTCTCGGGGTCGCCGATGCGCTGGCTGATCGTCGCCGCCAGCGCGGTGGCCAGGCCGGCGCTGTGCGGCGCCGCGGCCAGGCCGTCGCTGAGCAGGCGCAGCCCGGCCAGGATCCAGTGGTACTGCTCGGCGGGATCCGCGAACTGGTTGGCAATGTTGTAGGAGAGGTTCCAGGCCTGGAACTCAGCCAACCCGTCGAGCTGCGGTTGCAGTGCGGCCATCGCCGCGGCGGTCTGCTGCAGCTCGAAGTAGTCGGCTTCGTCCTGTTGCCGGCTGGCGCGCAGCCAAAGCAGATCGACCAGCAAGCCGTTGAGCCCGCCGAAGGCGACCGGCGACAGCGCCGCGCCAGCCGGCACCGGCCGTGGTGCCGGGCGGACCACCGCCGCCACGGCCAGCAGCACCAACGCCACGACCAGCCGGGAGGTCCTCATACGGGCTCCCCCCCGGCCGCCTCGCGCCGGCCCGCCAGCAGGCTTGCCAGCAGCAGGCAGAGCAGCGTTTGGCCAGCCAGCAGCGCGGCCGCGGGTGACGCGGCGAGCCTCCAGCCGGCCGCCAGGTCGGGCACCGGCCAGGTCTGCACAAGCGGCGCGACGGCACTCACCGCCAGCGCCGCCAGCCCGGCGCGGGGGCTCGCCGGCAGCCAGGGCACGTGCACCGCCAGCAGCAGGTACCCGCCCACCACACAGGCCGCCGTGGCAAACTCCCAAAGGTGGCCGGCCAGCAGACCCAGCGCCGCGAGTAGCCCGCCCTGCAGCCAGCAGAGCAGCAACGCCCGCAGCAGGTTGGCGGCGAACCCACCCGCCGGTTGCAGCAGCGTTGGTCGGTCGCGCCCGCTCCACACCACTTCCCGCGGCGAGCGGTTGGTCACTGTGAGGACACCGTCGGTGTCTGCCGGCAGCGGGCAGGTGACGACGCCGTTGGAGGCCGTCACGGCACCGCTCAATCGGCTGCCGGCTGCCTGCCAGTCGAGCTGCGGGCCGGCCCCGGCCGCTCGCGGGCGGTAGCGCAGGCGCAGCTCGGACGGTTGCCTGGAGCTGCCGTCGACCCGCCGCGGGGCGGCGGCGAGGTTGTCGAAACGCCAGGTCTGCTGCCCCCCCGGCGGCAGCCGGGGCGGGTCGGGCTGACCGGGGTAGCGCCGCCACGCCGCCAGAGTCTGGAGCGCCGTTGGGCCCGGCGCGCGGTCGGTCGGCGCAGCGCCGGCGCGCCAGGTGAGGTTGCCGGCCAGCCCCAACCCAACCAGCAGCAGCAGCGTGGCGTCGAGGACCTGCAGTCCGACCCAGCGACCGACCAGCCGACTCGCCAGACTGGCTGGCCGGGTCTGCAACAAGTGGATCTGCCGGTCGCTGCGCTCGCGGGCCGGCAGGTCGGCGGCCAGCCAGCCGAGGTAGACCAGCAGCAGGCTCTGCGACAGCGTTAGGCTGAGCCGTACCAGCAGCGTCGCACGGCCGGCGACGGTGCCATCGTCGCGCAGTACCAGCGGCAGGGTCAGCGCCAGGGCCAGCAGCAGGGCGGCCACCAGCCGGGCGCTGCCGCCCCGCCAGGCGGCGCGCAGAGTCAACTGCGCCAGCGCGGCGGCGCTACGCATCGCGACCCTCCGCGCCGGCCGCCGCGACGACCGCCAGGAAGTAGGCCTCCAGGCGGCTGATCAACGGCTCGGTGGTGGCGGCTTCGTCGAGCGGACGGATCGCTGCCAGCAGTTCCGCGGCCCGCTCTGGCGCCAACTGCGGCAAGGTCGCCCGCAGACCCTGCGGCTGGCGCAACAAATCGCCCACCGCGCCACTGGCCAGGGTTCGCCCGCGGTGCAAGATCAGCAACCGGTCGCAGACGTCCTCGACCTCCGCCAGCAGATGGCTGCTCAAGAGCACGGCGCTGCCAGCCGCTGCCAGCCGGCGGATCAGCGCCTTGACGTCGCGCCGGCCGAGCGGGTCCAGGCCCGAGGTTGGCTCGTCCAAGAGCAGCAGCGCCGGCTGCCCGAGCAGCGCCTGGGCCAGCCCGAGGCGTCGCTGCATGCCCTTGCTGTACTGCCCCACCCGCCGCTCGCGGCCGGCGCGCAAGCCCACCTCATCGAGCACCGTGGCGACCCGCGCCGTCAGCCGGCTGCCGTCGAGCCCCTGCAGCCGGCCGTAGAAGTGCAGCGTCTCGAGGCCGGTCAGGTAGGGGTAGCCGCAGGACTCTTCGGGCAGGTACCCCAACCGGGCTTTGACCAGCGGATCGCGCGGCGAGCGGCCGAACAGGCGGATGCTGCCGCGGCTGGGACGTAGCAGGTCGACCAGCATCTTGACGGTGGTGGACTTGCCGGAGCCGTTCGGACCGAGCAGTCCGACCACCTCGCCGGGGGCCACGACCAGGTCGAGGGCCTCGACGGCCAGCACCGTCGGCCGGCCCCAGAAGTCGGTGTACTGCTTGCTGACGCCGGTTGCTTCGAGACAGCGCTCCACGGCCATCCCCTACCCCAACTCGTGCTCGGCCCAGGCCGCCACGGTCAGTTGCCAGAGCGCCGCGGTCTGCGCCAGGCCCGCCAACCAGGCCCGCTGCACCAGCCCCCAACTGGCGCCGCCGCGGACCCACTGGTCACCCACCTGGAACGGCTGCCAGTTCGGCAACAACCACCCTATGCTGCGGCCAACCGGTCCGCTGAGCAGCGCATCGGCGGTCAGGCCCAGCGCCAGCACCACCGCGCCAGCCAGCAGCGTCGGCACGGCGTCGCCGACCAGGGCCAACGGCAACGCCACCGCCGCGCCGAGCAGCCACTGTGGGTAGTACAGCGCCACGGCCGGCAGTTGCCGCCAGTCGAGCAACTGCCCGCCGCTCCAGGCGCCGCGCGGCAGCAGGCCGAGGGCCAGCAACCCGAGCGGCAGCAGCAGGCTGACCGCCGCCGTCAGGCTGGCCGCGAAGCTGTGCCCGCGCCAGGCGCGCCAGGTCGCCAGCAGCACCGCCAGCAGCAGCAACGCCCAGTACAGCCGGGCCGCCGGCCAGTCGACGCGGTAGTCGTCGAAGGCCAGCCGGCTGCCCCAAAGCTGGGTCACCGCCGCGGCCAGCCACCAGGGCAGAAGCAGCAGCGCGAGGCCCGCCAGCTTGCCGCTGAGCCAGCTCGTGCGGCTCAGGCGGGTCGCCACGAGCAACCCGCAGACCCCACTCCGGAGCTCGTCACCAACGGTGCGGCAGGCGCCCAGGCCGACCGCGGCGAGACCGCTCAGCAGCCAGAGGGCTTGCAGACTGTCGGCCACCAGACGCCGCTTTTCGAGGAAGCTGAGGTAGTCGGCCAGCGGCAGCAGCCCCGCCAGGCCCAGCGCGAGCAGCAACAGCACCCCGTGGACCGGCGCGCGCCACGCACTGCGGGCGGCGGCGAGGGCAACCTCTCGAACTGGCCGTAGCGCGGCGAGCATGCTGTGCGGTACCCCGAGCAGCGCCAACGGTTACCGGGGTCGCCGCTCAGGCGATGAACTCGGGCTCCACGGAGTGCGGGATCAGGCCCTGTTCGTAGCCTTCGCGCAGCAGCAGCCGGACCGCTTCACGGCCCTCACTGCCCCAGTCGACGGTGCGCTGATTGACATACATACCCACAAACGTGTCGGCGTCATGCCGGCCCAGGTCGCCCGCGTACTGCAGCGCGTGATCGAGCGCCTCGGCGCGATGCTCCAGGGCATAGACGATCGACGCCCGCAGGTCACTGGCGATGGCGGCACACAGCTCCGGCCCGAGGTCGCGCCGGACGACGTTGCCGCCCAGCGGCAGCGGCAGCCCGCAGCGGGCGTGCCACCAGGCGCCATAGTCCACCAGCAGCTCCAGCTTGAGGTCCTGGAAGGTCAACTGCGCCTCATGGATCAGCAGCCCGGCGTCGACCTCCCCACTGGCGACCGCCTCGGGGATCCGGTCGAACGGCAGCACCACGGTCTCGGCCTGCGGCAGGTGCAGCTTCAGCACCAGGTAGCTGCTGGTGAGGTTGCCCGGCACCGCAATGCGCACCTGCGCCAGCTCGGCCTCGCTGAGCCGGCGGCGCGCCACCAGCCGCGGGCCGTAGGTCGCTTCGCCCATGCTGGCGCCACTCGGCAGCAGGGCATACTTGTCGGCCAGGTAAGCGTAGGCGTGAATGCTAACGGCGCTGACTTCGTAGCGACCTTCGAGCGCCCAGCGGTTGAGCGTCTCGATGTCGCGCAGATCGTGCTCGTAGCGTCGGTCGGCGGTGTCGACCCGGCCAGCGGCCAGGCCGTAGAACATGAACGCGTCGTCCGCGTCCGGACTGTGCGCGACGCGCAGCAACATCAGGCGTTTCTCCTACGAGGCGCGCGCGGTGTAGACCACCGTGCGGCTTTGGTTGGCGGGCACCGCAATCTCGGCGGCCTCGACGCCGCCGCCGACCGTGGTGCGGGCGAGATTGCCGCCGGCCCGCGGGTCGAGCAGTTCGACGACGACATCCTCCGGCCGCAGGTTGCGCAGCAAAACCTGCCGACGCAGCGTGCCATCGCCCAGCGGCGTGTCGGTGACCGTCACCGTCAGGTCGTCGGCCGGGCCGAGCAGGAAGCGCATCGTAGCATCCAGCGGCGTCGCCGCGAGGGTTTGTTGACCGGCCAGGTCGAGCCGGCCGGCCGTGTCGGGAGCGTACAGCCGCACCGGCCCGGGCGGCAGCGGCAGGCCGAGGCCGTTGGCGGCGCTATTGGCCAGCTCGGCGACCACCTGCGGCGCCGGCTGCCGGCCGGGCCGCAGCTCGACCGCGCGGCGCAGGCCCGAACGCAGGGCGCTGACCTGCGCCAGACAGAGCCGCCTGGCCTGGCCTTGCGGCAGATCGGCGCGGCGCGGCAGGTAGAAGCGCTGCCCCGACCCGGCCTTGGCGCCGGCCACCGTGCCGCTGGCCGCGTCGGCCAGGATCAGGCCCACCTCGGGCAGGTCGACCCCGGCCTGGTTGGTGACCTGGACCCAGCTCTCGAACGCCAGTTGCCGGCGGTCGTCGCTGACCGTCAGGGCATGGTCGACGGCCCAGGTGAAGCCGTCGCTGAGGTAGCTCACCTCAAACTCGCCCTGGCCGCTGCCCGGCGTTTCGACCAGCCAGCTCACCTCGGGGGCAAAGTCGGGCAGGTCGCGGCCCCGCGGCAAGACCAGCTCGCCGGCCGGGTGAACGTGAATCTCGCCCTCCGAGGCAACCACCACACCGCTCTCTTCGACCGCCAGCAGCGTGCCCTCGACGCTGTACCGGCCGTCGCGCACCCGCACCTGCTGGCCGACCGCCGCCGCCACCAGATCGGCCGACGAGGTCGCTCCGGCGGGGCCCTGCTGCTCCAGCAGCCGGAACCCCTCGAGCGGACGCAGCGGCCGCAGGCGGAGGGTGCTGCCGTCGGCCCGGCGGGCCAGTGGCCCAAAGGTGAGGGTGGTTCGCCCGGTCTCCAGCGGCCAGGTCTGCACCGCGCGCAGCAGCGCCCGGCCGTCGTTGAATAGGGTCACCTGCCGTGGTCCCAGGTCGGGCGGCGTCTCGCCCCCACGGCGGACCGGCGGCAGCGCCGCGGGGCTGGCCGCGGGCGGCACATAGAGCGGTTCCGGCGCGGCGTCGGCGGCCGCCTGCGGCTCGTCCCGCAGGTCGCCCGCGGACGGGGTCTGCGCCAGGGCCAACGGCAGCAACAGCAGCCCGCCGGCTCCCAGGGCGACGACGCTCCACCGGATGCGCTTCATGCTCGTCACCATCGCTTCCCCGCAGCGCAGGAAGTATAGCACACTGCCGCTGCGGCGACCGCCCCTGGCGCTGGCCGGCCCGGATCCGGTTTGACAGTCCGCCGGCCCCGCCTTACACTATGAGCTTGCGGCCGTGGCCAGGCCGTGGTTTGGGGAGACTTTCTTGCGTAAGAAGTCCGACTACGAACTGATCGCCGAGAACGGCGGGAAGTACGCCCTGGTGATGGGTGTCACCCGGCGCGCCCGTGAGCTGAACAACGGCGGTCGCGCGCTGGTGGAGGCGCCGTCCCTGAACTCCGTCGCCACCGCGCTCGAAGAGGTGGCCCAGGACCGCATCCGGATCCTGGCGCCGGCCGCCCCGAAGAAGGCTTCACCGCTGCGGCCGATTCCGGAGCTGAAGCGCGACTGACATGCCCGACGCGGTCGACTACTACGAAGCGCTGGGGGTCCCTCGCGACGCGGATCAGGCGGCCATCAAGAAGGCCTTCCGCAAGTTGGCGCGGGAGCACCATCCCGACGCCAACCCCGACGATCCCCACGCCACCGAGCGCTTCAAGCGCATCGGTGAGGCCTACGCCGTGCTGGGCGATCCCGAGAAGCGCGCCCAGTATGACCGCTACGGCCAGGTCAACAACGGCGGCGGGCCGCAGTTCGACAGCGACCTGTTTGGCGACCTCGGCGGCATCTTCCAGTCTTTCTTCGGCATGGGCGGCTTCGAGCAGCAACGACCGGGCGGTCCACGTTCCGGCGATTCGCTCGTGATGCCGCTGGATCTGACCCTCGAGGAAGTCGCCCACGGGGTCGAACGGGACGTCAACTACCGCCGCCAGACGACCTGCCCGGAGTGCTTCGGCACGGGGGCCGCCGAGGGCAGCAGCCCGGAGCGCTGCCACACCTGCGACGGGCATGGCCAGGTCCGTCAGCAGCGGCGCACGATGTTTGGACTGACCACGGTGCTGGCCGTCTGCCCGACCTGCCACGGCAACGGGCAGGTGATCCAGAACCCCTGCCGGCGCTGCCGCGGCGAGGGTCGCGTGCAGGAGACCGTCAACCGCACCGTGAAGGTCCCGCCCGGCCTCGAAGAGGGCGTCCGGGTGAAGGTCAGCGGCGGCGGCGACACCGGGCAGCAGGGCGGTCCGCCGGGTGACCTGTACCTGCAAGTCCGCGTCAAGCGCCACCCGACCTTCCAACGCGACGGCAGCGACCTGTTCTGCGAACTGCCCATCAGCTTCGCGCAGGCCGCACTGGGCGATACGCTGCTGGTCCCGGGGATCGACCATCCGCACACCCTGCAACTGCCGGCCGGGACCCAGACCGGCGCGCAGTTCCGGATTCCCGGTGGCGGCCTGCCAGCGGCCCGCAGCCCCCAGCACCGCGGCAACCTTTACGTGCAGGTGCTGCTGGTGACGCCGACCAGCCTGACCGAGGAACAGAAAGAGCTGCTCTTCAAGTTCGCCCACGCGGGCGGTGAGCACGAACTGGAGCCCGAAGAGAAGTCCTTCTTCGAGCGCCTGGTCGACGCCTTCAAGCGGAAGTAGCCGATGTCCAGCAACTACAAACTGGTGCGGCTGATTCGCACGCCCAGCAGCGAAGTCTACATGATTTGGGAGGCCGACGAGCGGGTCGGACAGGCCGACATCCATTACGCCGAGGGCCTCGTACACTGCACCATCTTGCTGGAGCAGACCCTCGAGCGGCAGCCGATCGAGGCGCTGATCGCCCAGCTTGACGACGATGTCGTCAGCAGCTACCTGCCCGACTTCGATCGCGAGGACTTCTTCGTCAACGTCTTCAGCGGCGAGGAGATCCTCAGCTACTCCGACTCCGACGACGACGACGACACGCAGGACGACTGACGCTCCGCGCCACCTTGCAGCCGGTCGTCACCGCGGGTTACACTGTCGCGGCGGGAGGTGCGGATGGACGCCGAGCAACAGGCTGCGCGCTTTCGAGAGCTCCACCAGCAGGTCTGCGCCGAGATCGGCAAGGTCCTGGTTGGTCAGCAAGCGGTGGTCGACGGCGCGCTCTGCGGGCTGCTGACCGGTGGCCACATCCTGTTGGAAGGCGTCCCCGGCCTGGGCAAGACCTTGCTGGTCCGCACCCTGGGGCAGGTCACCCAACTCAGCTTCTCGCGGGTGCAGTTCACGCCGGACCTGATGCCCGCCGACATCGTCGGCACCAACTTGCTGCAGCAAGATGAGCATGGCGGGCGCCGCTTCGCCTTCAGCCGCGGGCCGGTCTTCGCGCAGATTCTGCTGGCCGACGAGATCAACCGCGCCACCCCGAAGACGCAGTCGGCGCTGTTGGAGGCGATGCAGGAGCAGCAGGTCACCGTCGGGGGCACCGCCTATCCCTTGCCCGAGCCGTATGTCGTGCTGGCGACCCAGAACCCGATTGACCTGGAAGGGACCTATCCGTTGCCGGAGGCGCAGCTCGACCGCTTCTTGCTGAAGCTGCAAGTGCCCTTCCCGCCGGCGGCGGATCTGGCCCAGATTCTGGACCGCACCACCGGCGCCGTGCCGGAGCCGCCGCAGGCGGTGCTCGACGGCCCGACCATTCTGAGTCTGCGGCAGACTGTTCGCGAGGCGGTCTATGTGCAGCCGGCGGTGCGTGACTACGCCATCCGCCTGATCGTCAACAGCCACCCCGAGCTCGACACGCCCTCGGCGCAGGTCAAGGAGTTCGTCCGCTTCGGCGCCAGCCCCCGCGGTGGGCAGGCGCTGCTGCTGGCGGCGAAGGTCCGCGCCCTGCTGGCCGGTCGCTTCAACGTGGCGGTCGACGACCTCCGCGCCGTCGCCCCCGACGCGCTGCGCCACCGGCTGATCCTGAACTTCGAGGGTGACGCCGCCGGGGTCAGCAGCGACCAGGTGATCGACGATCTGCTGGCGGTCACGCCGACCCCGGCGCAGGTCGGCTAGCCCACCAGATTGCACGGCGTGCCGGCCAGGAAGGCCCGCACGTTGGCCACCGTGGCGGCCATCAGGCGCTGGCGAGCGGCCGCGCTGGCCCAGGCGTGGTGCGGCGTGATCCGACAGCGCGGGGCGCTCAGCAGCGGATTGTCCGGCCGGATCGGCTCGCTGCTGACCACGTCGACCGCGGCTGCGGCCAGCGTACCGTGGTGCAGCGCCGCTGCCAGGTCGGCCTCGTTGACCAGCCCGCCGCGGGCGGTGTTGATCAGCCAGGCGCTCGGCTTCATGCGAGCCAGCAGCGCCGCATTCACGAACCCGGCGTTGTCGGCGCGCTGCGGGCAGTGCAGGCTGACCACATCGGCCAGCGCGAAGACCTCATCGAGCTCGACGAACGCGAACGGCTCCCAGGACGGCGGGTCGTCGGGCGAGGGGTCCACCGCGATCACCGCCATGCCAAAGGCGTGCGCCAGCTCGCCGACCCGCTTGCCGATCCGCCCCCAGCCGACGACGCCGAGCGTCAGCCCGGCGAGCTCGACCAGCGGCCCGGCGCTGAAGCTGAAGTCAGGGCAGCGCTGCCAATCGCCGCCCTGCACCAGCCGGTCATGGTGCCCCACGCGCAGCGCCAGGTCCAGCAGCAGCGCCATCACAAACTGTGCCACGGAGTCGGTCGAGTAGGTCGGCACGTTGCAGACGACCACCCCGCGCGCCGCGGCGGCGGCGGTGTCGATGATGTTGTAGCCGGTCGCCGTGACCGCGATGCAGCGCAGCTCCGGCAGCGCCGCCAAAGTCGCCGCGTCGAAGGCGACCTTGTTGGTGACAGCCACCCGCGCGCCGGCCAGGCGCGGCACGGTGTCCGCTGGCGCGGTGCGCGGGTAGACGGCCAGGTCGCCGAGCTGCGCCAGATCGTCCCAGGGGCAGTCCCCCGGGTTGAGCGTCTGACCGTCCAAGACCACGATTCGCGGGCCGGCCATGGTTCACTTCTCCCAGCGCAGGAACAGCGCATCGCGCGCCGCGACGCTCACCGCAGCCTCCACCAACTGGCCGTTGTTGTGGCCCGGGTCCTGCTCCGGCCGGCCCTGGAAGCGTCGGAAGCGGGCCCCCGGGGCGAGCTGTGCCAGGTCAAAGACGACCGGCTGCAATGACGGGTTGGCCAGCACGGCGCCCCGCTCGTAACGCCGGAACCAGGCATCCGGTGCGGCGTACAGCGCCAGGTCGCGCAACTCCAACGGGCCGTCCCCCTCGGCGGTCACGGTCAGCTCCACGCGGTTCGGCCCAAGGTCGCGGAAGTAGGCGCCAGCCGCGAACCACTGGTCGCCCGCCCAGCTCATCACTTCGCCCGGCGTGAAGGGCCCCCGCGGTCGCGGCGGGCGGTCAGCCGCGACCACCTGGAGGTCACCCCAGTAAGCCTGATCCGCGGTGGGCTGGCCGGCCGGTCCTGCGTCGACACTGCCCCGGAGGGTCACCCGCTGACCGCTCCAGGCGCTCAGATCGACCTCCCACGGCTGCCAGGCGTAGCCCTGGTGGTGCCGCTCCCAGACCAGCTTGGCAGGACCGTCGGCCAGGCGCACGTGGACTCGGCAGCCGACTCCATCGGATCGGCTGGGCGCCTGCCGCAGGCCGGTCCAGCCGCGGAGCGTGGCGCGGGGCGGCAGGTCGATGGTGGTCTCCCACCAGGTCTGCCCGCTGGTGCCCTGGTAGGGCGGATGCACGAACAGCGCGCGATGCCGTTCGTCCTGCAACGCGACGAGGCCGACCGGTCGCAGGAAGGCCCCGGTGCGGGCGTCCAGCGGCCTGTCCTGACCGGCTGGATCGGTCCAGCCGACCGTGCGCCGGGCCGCCAGCAGGTCACCGGCCGGCCGCAGCGCCAGCTCGACCAACCGCGGCACGTCGGCCGGGAATCCCGCCGGCGGGCCACTGCGCAGCGCGACCTGCAGCGTCGCATCGCCCGCTGGCAGGTCCAGGTTGGCCAGGGTCACTTGCAGGTCGGCCCCGGGCTCCGGCGTGATCGTCAGCCGGCCCTCCTGCTGCTGCAGCCGGCCGCCGGCCAGTTGCGTCGGCCAGGGGTGACCGGCCAGCAGATTCGGCGTCCGCGCCGCCAGCGAGACGGCCGGGCCGCTGGCCTGACCTAGCCAGCCCCGCTCCTGGGCCATCCCGGCGACCAGCTCGTCGAACACCCCGGCCTGCCCGTCGGACTGCCGCGGCGCCGCCATCGCGGCCGTGAAGGTGCTGTCGGTGAGCAGCGCCGCGGCCAGCACCAGGCGGGTCTGCGACAGCGGCACCTGCAGGTTGCGCTCGACTCCCGGCACGCCCGGTTCGATCTGCTTGTGGTTGAAGTAGCTCAGCCGGGGCGGTGCCGCGAACTGGGTCCAGTAGCGGTGCCTGTTCAGTCCGGCCGACCAGTCGACCGCGTCTTTGTCGTGCAGGTCGGGCCAGCCCTCGGACTCGATCCCGTTGAGGGCCGCGACCGCCCGCTGGTGGTGTGCGCTATGGCCGTCGGCCAGCCAGAGCTTCTCTGGCCGCGCGGCCCGCAGGCGGCGGCAGAGGTCGTAGACACCCAGGCCGTAGACGTTGCGGCCTTCGCGCAGCCCGTCGTCAACGCGGTGGTCACCATCGGTGTCGCAGCCGGTCTTGGACCAGCCGAGCACGTCGAACTCGACCCCGTCGCAGGCAGCCAGCCTGCCGCCCGGGCCGAGCAGCGCCGCGAACTCGGACACGAAGACGTCGGCCGCGGTCCGGCCGGCGGGGTCGCGCGGGCAGGTGGTCGCCCAGTTGTAGTGCCACAGCAGGTTGTTGGGCTTGCCCCACGGTCCCTCGGTGACGTGGTGTTCGACCACGGCGCCGGCCGGGAAGTCGCGCGTGGCGGTCCCGAACTGGCCGCGGCGCACCGTGATCGTCTTCGCGGCAAGATCGACGGCCTCCAGCACCACATGCTCCGCGGTCACGAAGTCGAGCCGGCCGTCGCGCAGCTCCGCCAGCAGCAACTCCTCGGGCCGGCCATCCTCCCGGCCGACCTTGAGCTGGTACGACCTCGCGTCGGCCACCGGCAGCACGGTCGCGGCGGCGCTCACCGCCGCGGTCAGCGGCTCGCCGGGACGGTACAGGAAGTGGCCGGGATAGAAGCCGGCGGCGTTGCGCGGGTCGCGGGCGTTGCCGTTGTAGTGCAGCAGGACCAGGTGGCTGGGATAGGCCGCCTTGTAGCGGCTGAAGTAGCCGATGTTGCTGGCGGCGGTGTTGGGGATTTCCTCGTCGAGACACTTCCCGATGATCCCAGAGAGTCGCCCGAAGGCCGCCAGCCAGTCGTCGAAGGGGGTGCGCCCGCCGCGCGCGGCACCCTCGCTACCGCGGAAGAAGACGGCCCGCGGCCAGGGGTCCTCGGTCAGCGGCACGGCGCCAGCGACGGTGCCGGCCCACAGCAACAGCAGCCCCGCGTAGCGCATCGTGGCCCTCCCGCGGCCGTCAGGTCAGGAGCGTGTCCAACCCGACGGTCAGCCCCGGCGGAAGTCCGAGCACCCGCCGCGCCGCCAGCACCACACCAGGCATGAAGCAGCCCCGGTCGATGCTGCGGTGCGCCAGCCGCAGCGTCTCCCCGGGCCCGCCCAGCAGGACATCCTGGTCGGCCACCACGCCGGGCATCCGGACGCTGTGCACATGGACGAAGCCGCGGGTCCCACCGCGGGCGCCGGGCAGCAGCTCGGTCTCGTCGACCGGCGTGTCGCGGAAGGCCTTGCCGCGGGCAGTCAGCATCCCCTCGACGGTCCGCAACGCCGTGCCGCTGGGAGCGTCCTGCTTGTTCTCGTGGTGGTACTCAATCACCTCGGCATACTCGAAGTACTTCGCCGCCTCGGCCGCGAAGCGCATCAGCAAGACCGCCCCGATCGCGAAGTTGGGGGCCATGAAGAGCGGCACGCCGTGCTGCTTGCCCTGCCCGTCGAGCTGCCGCAACTCACTCTCGCTGAGGCCGGTGGTACCGATCACCGGAGCTACCCCGAGGTCGACCAGTTGCGGCAGATTGACCCGCGCCGCGGCGGCCACCGTGAAGTCGATGGCGACCTGCGCCGCGGTCTCCCGCACGGCAGCGGCGAGGTTGCTGAAGATCGGCAGCCCGGCCTCGCCAACGGCCCCTTCGAGGTCCACCCCACCAACCGCCCGGAGCCCTTCGCTGGCGCGCACCGCCGCGGTGACCATCCGGCCCATGCGCCCCGCGGCGCCTAACACCAGCACGTTGAGAGGCCTGCTCACGACTGCACCTCTTTCCACCACGCCGCCGCGCGCCGGTCGGTGACCGGGCCGACCGCACTCAAGACCCATTCGCCGCGACCCAGCACCCGCTGCGCCACGCGCTGCAGGTCGTCCAAGGTGACTGCCTCCAACGCCGCCAAAGTCTCGGCGATGCTGACTTGCCGTTGCTCGAACAGCCACCCGCGCGCCAACCGTCCCAGCCGGGCCCCGAGCGACTCGGCGGCCAGCCGGACGGTGGTCAGGGAGTACGCCCGCGCCCAGTCGAGCTCCTCCTGCTGCACCGCCCCGGCGACGACCTGCGCCGCTTGCTGGCGCACCACCGCCAACAGCTCGGGCACCTGCTTCGGGTGGGCCGCCGCTTCGATGCAGAGCATCCCGACATCCCACTGTCCCTGCCAGGAGCTGGCGATGTGGTAGCACAGCCCGCGCTGCTCGCGCACTTCTTGAAACAGCCGGCTGCCCATCGTGACGCCGAACAGGCTGTCGAGCAGCCACAATGCCCAGCGGTCGGGATCGGTCGCCGCGAGGGCGGGCGCCGCCAGACAGAGGTGGACCTGGTCCACCTCCAACCGTTGCGTCGTCAAGCCGCTCTCGAAGCGCGGCGGGCTGGGCGGGTCGGGCGGTGAGCTGACCGGCAGGTCGGCCAGCGCGGCGGCTGCCAGGTCGTGCAGCCGCGCCGGCTCGACCGCTCCGACCGCGGCCAGCACCAGCCGGTCGGCGGTGTACCAGTGGCGCCGCCGCTGGTCGACCGCCGCCGCCGTGAAGGCGCCCACCGTGGCGCTGCTCCCGAGCACCGGCCGGCCGAGGGCGTGTTCACCCCAGGCCTGCCGCGCGGCACGCTCGGAGGCCACCTCCGACGGCGAGTCCTCGGCCTCCAGGATTTCCTCGAGGACGACCTGCCGCTCGGTCCGGACGTGCTCCTCGTGGGCGGCCCCCCCAATCACCAGCTCCGCCAGCAGTTCGAGTGCCAGCGGCAAGTGTTCGGGCAGGACCTGCAGCGTGTAGCAGGTCAGGTCGTGGGTGGTGTAGGCGTCGAACTGCCCGCCGATGGTCTCCAGGTCGCGCGCCAGCCGCTTGGCGTCGCGGGTGCGCCCGGACTTGAAGGCCATGTGCTCCAGGAAGTGCGCCAGGCCGCTTTCGGCCGGCTCTTCCTGCCGCGCGCCGCAGCGCAGCCAGACACCCAGATGCACCGACGCCGCGCCGGGCACCGGTTCGCTGACCACCGTGAAGCCCGGCGGCAGCGTGGTTGTGGTCAGCGGATAGTCCATCGCGAGATCCACGACGGCCCGGCCACTGGGGCCGGGCCGTCGCCAACGTCAGGAGCCCTTGCGGGCCTTACTCGTCGCCGCCCTCGGGGCTCGGCTCGGTGCCGCCATCCTCGCGCCGACCCCGCGGGGCCGGGCGATCGCGGTCGGCGTCGCCGTAACCGTAGCCTTGCCCGCCGGCCTCGCGCGGCGCCGGCCGGGCCTCGCGCGGGCTGTTGTCGCGGTCGTCGCGCCGCGGGCCACGGTCACCGCCGCCGCCCCCAGCGCCACCGCCACCACCGCCGCCGGAGCCGCGGCCGCCACCACCGCCGCCGCCACCACGCCCGCCGCGATCGCCGCCGCGGCCACCGTCGCGCGGACGCGGGTTGCGTCCGCCACGGTCGCCCCCACGGTCGCCCCCACGGTCGCCGCCGCGCTCGCCGTCGCGGTCACCGCCCAGATTGACGATGATCGGGATGTCGGTCCGCTCGAGGTTGATGCGGCCCTGGTCGTCGATCTCGGTGACCCGCACCGGCAGCCGGTCGCCCAGGCTGACGACGTCCTCGACGCGGCCGATCCGCTCGGCCGCCAGCTTGCTGATGTGGACCAGGCCTTCCTTGCCGGGCAGCACCTCGACCATCGCGCCGAAGCCGAAGATCCGGGTGACCGGCCCTTCGAACTCCTCGCCGCGCTTGATCTCACGGGTCAGCCCGCGGATCGTGTCGCAGGCCTGCTTCGCCGCCGCGCCATCGGGCGCCGCCACGAAGACCCGGCCGTCCTGCTCGATGTCGATCCGCGCGCCGGTCTCTTCCTGGATCTTCTTGATGGTCTTGCCACCCGGCCCGACCACCACGCCGATCTTCTCGGGATCGATCAAAACCACTTCGATCCGCGGCGCGAACGGCGAGATCTCCTCACGCGGCGCGGCGATGGACTCGACCAGCTTGCCGCGGATGTGCGCGAGCGCTTCCTCGGCCTGCGCCAGCGCGGACTCCAGGATCTCGCGGGTGATCCCGGTGACCTTGATGTCCATCTGCAGCGCGGTGATACCCTTCTCGGTACCGCAGACCTTGAAGTCCATGTCGCCGCAGTGGTCTTCGAGGCCGAGGATGTCGGTCAACACGATGTTGCGGTCGCCATCCTGCAAGAGCCCCATCGCCACACCGGAGACCGGCGCGGTGATCGGCACGCCGGCGTCCATCAGGCTGAGGGTGCTGCCGCAGACGCTGGCCATCGACGAGCTGCCGTTGCTTTCGAGCACTTCGCTGACGATCCGCATCGTGTAGGGGAAGTCCTCTTCGCTCGGCAGCACCGCCAGCAGGGCCCGCTCGGCGAGGTTGCCATGGCCGATCTCGCGGCGGCCCGGGCTGCCCATGCGCTTCACTTCGCCGACGCTGTAGGGCGGGAAGTTGTACTGGTGGTAGTACCGCTTCTGCCCCTGCTCGTGCAGCCAGTCGACCGTCTGGCGGTCGCCGAAAGTGCCGAGGGTGGTGACCGTCAGCACCTGGGTCTCACCGCGCGTGAACAGTCCCGTGCCATGGACCCGCGGCACACAGCCGACTTCGCAGCAGATCGGCCGCACCGTGCGGGTGTCGCGACCATCGGCGCGGATGCCCTCCTGGAGGATCATCCCACGCACGACCTCGGCCTCGACATCGTGGATGTAGCCCTTGATCTCTTTCTCACGCCCCTCGTAGCCGGCGTCGACCAGCTCGCTGACGATCTCGGCGGTCAGCCGTTCGAGGGTGCCGTAATGCTCGGCCTTGCCCGGCTTGCCGAGCACCTCGCGCCAGGCCGGCGCCAGCCGCCCGCGGACGCGCTCCTTGAGCTCTTCGTCCACCGTCGGCAGCGGCACGCTGACCTTGTCCTTGCCGACCAGCGCGCGCAGCTCTTCCTGGATCCGGCAGAGGTCGCGGATCGCCTCGTGGGCCGCCTCGAGCGCCGTCAAGAGGTCGCCCGCCGGCAGCTCCTGGGCGCCGGCCTCGACCATCATCAGAGCGTCGGCGGTGCCGGCCACCATCAGGTCAAGCGACGACTCCTCCATCTGGGTGACGGTAGGATTGATCACCGGCGCGCCATCGAGCCAGCCGACGCGCACCGAACCGACCGGGCCGGCGAACGGGATCTCGCTGAGATGCAGCGCCGCCGAGGCGCACAGGCCGGCCAGCGCGTCGGGGTGGAAATCGGGGTCGACCGACAACGGGTTGACGACGATCTGAACCTCGTTGCGCATGCCCTCGGGGAACAGCGGCCGCAACGGGCGGTCGGTCATGCGGGCGGCCAGGATGGACTTCTCGCCGGGCCGGCCCTCGCGGCGGAAGAAGGTCACCGGGATCTTCCCGGCGGCGTAGGACTTCGCCTCAAACTCGACGGACAGCGGGAAGAAGTCGGTCCCCTCCCGCATTCCCCCCATCGTGGCGCAGGCCAGTACGGTGGTCTCGCCATAGGTCACGAGCACGCTGCCGCCCGCCTGCTTGGCGAGCCGGCCCGTCTCGATGCTGAGTTCGCGCCCACCCAGGGTGGTGCTGACTGTGGTTGCTTTCATCGCCCTCGTCTCTCTTCATGCAAAGAGCGCAGGGGCGATCTCCATAAGCGGCACCTGCTAACGGCTGCCGGAGGATGGTCTTGTTACGGCTGACGATCCCCGCGCAGCCCGGCCACCTTGCGGGTAGCCGGGCATGGGCCGCCGTCGGCGGCCAACCTGTAGCGATCGCCCAGCGCTCGACGCGCCGTCGATCAGCCGCGGAGGCCCAGCTCCGCCACCAGGTTGCGCGCCACCGCGGGCTTGGTGCGGCGCAGGTAGCTCAGCAGCTTGCGCCGCCGGGCCACCAGACCGTACAAGCCGCGCCGGGCGTGGAAGTCCTTCGGCAGGGCCTTGAGGTGCTCGGTCAACTGCGCAATGCGCGTCGTCAGCAACGCGATCTGGACTTCGGGCGAACCCGTGTCGCTCTCAGCGCGCTGAAACCGTCCCATGATGGCCGTCTTGTCGGCCGGATCGAGCATGCTCGACGCTCCTCTGATCTTCGGTATGGGCTCAGCATACCACGAGCCGCGCGGCCGGTAAAGCCCGTTTCCGGCCACGCCGCGCCGACTCGGTGGCGGGACCGCCGCGTCAGGTGAACAGGGCCACGACCGCGGCCAGGGCCCGAATGGCCAGGAACAGGGCCACCGCCACGGCGCCGCTGGTGACCCCGGAGGTGGCCGCCTGCGGATACCGGGTGCCCTGCTTGAGTGCCTTGTAGCCCGCCACCACGGCGCCGATGCCGCAAGGCAGCGTCAGCCAGTGCAGCCAGGTGGAGAACCCCAGCAGCGCGAACACGGCGGCCGCCGCGCCCGCGCCGAGGCTCAGAATGGCGCGGTCATCGGCATCGATCTCAACATTCAGCTCGGCGCCACAGCAACTGCCGCAGCAGCCCTCCGGCGGCTCGTCGGCCGCGCTCGTACCGGGATCCTGGATCTCGTCGCTCATGCTGCCCTCCCGCCGGATTCCGCCGGCGCGCTGCCGGACTCGAACCGCCGCCGACCGCGGCGAGTTCCGCGCTCAGCTCCGGTGGGCGCGCGCCACCGTCACCTCGCGCCCGCCGCCCGTGCCGGGCTCCTGGCCCGCTTCGTAAACCAGCTCGCCGCGCCGCCAGACCGCCTCCACGCGGCCGCGGCAGGTCCAACCGTCGAACGGCGTCCAGCCTGGCCAGGTGTACTGCGTGGCGTGCTCGATCACCGTGGCCGCGGTCGGATCGACCGCCACCAGATCGGCGTCGCTGCCGACCGCCACGGCGCCCTTGCCGCACAGCCCGAAGATCGCCGCGGGCTGCGCCGCCGTCAGGCGCACCACCTGGGCCAGCGTCAGGCGCCCGGCGGCGACCTGCTCCAGCAGCAGCGGCAGCAAGGTCTGCAGGCCCGGGACGCCCGGCGGCGGGCTGCCCGACTCTTTCTCCTCCCGCAGGTGCGGTGCATGGTCGGTCGCGATGGTGTCGATGGTGCCGTCGGCCAGGCCCGCCCAGAGCGCCGCCTGGTCGGCCGCGGTCTTGAGCGTCGGGCGCATGTCGCCGTACGGTCCCAGCCGGGCGGCGTCCTGGTCGGTCAACAACAGATGGTGCGTCGTCGCTTCGGCATAGACCCATTGCCCCCGCGCCTTGGCCGCCCGCAGTGCGGCCACCTCGCGGGCCAGCGCGACGTGGACCACGTACAGCGGCCCGGTCCCCCACCGAGCGTGCAGCCCCAGCAGCCAGTCCAGCGTGTCGCCCTCGGCATGGGCACTGAGCGGCAGGCCGAGCGCCAGGACCCGCCGCAACACGGCGTCGTCGGCCAACGGGCTGGTGATGCCAGTGGTTTCGTTGAGGTACAGTTTGGCCACCGGCAGATCAGCCGCCGCGGCGACTTCCGCCAGATTGTCGGCGGTCACGCCGAAGTGGAAGCCGTAGTCGATCAGGCTACGCTGCGCGCACTCCCGCGCCGCCGCCAGCACCGCCGCGCTGCCACAGAACGGCACCGTGTTGGGCATCGTCAGCATCGTCGTGACCCCGCCCGCGGCGGCCGCACGGCTCTCGCTGGCGTAGGTCCCCTTGTGGGCGTGCCCACCGGGCTCGCGACAGTGCACGTGGCAATCGATCAGCCCCGGCAACAGCAGCAGGCCGTCCAGGTCGCGGACCTCGCGGCCGGCCAGGGACTCGGCGGCGTCCAAGATCAGCACGACCCGGCCCGCGGCGAGGCCGATGGTCACCGGCCGCGTGGCCTGCGGCGAGACCAGGGTGCCGCCACGCAGCACCAGGTCCAACGTCATGTCGTCCTCCCGGTCAGCGGGTCGTAGTCGAAGTCGCGGTCCAACGGCCAGATCGGCCGGCGCACGTGCTGGTAGTCGTAGGCCCCGAAGTCGGGCCGGTGGACACCGGGCGTGTCGGCGTCGAAAATCTGCTCGGCCAGCGGCGCGAAGGCGGCCCGGAAGTGGACCGCCGACTTCAGCGCCAGCAGCCGGCAGGTGGCCGGCTCGATGCCCACGGAGCGCAGCACCTCGGGGTCCCAGACCTGCACCCGGCGCTCGGTCACGATCACGCTGACGCGGCCGATCTGCAGCACCGCGACCAGCCCGAGGTCGCCGGCCACACCGGCCGACATCGCCGCGCGGTAGGTAAACAGCCCGTCGCCGAGGTGCTTGACGTAGGCCTCGACCTCCAGCGGCGGCCCGTGGAGGTCGTCCGTCTTGCCGCCCAGGCGGGCGTGGATCACCGTCCCGACGCCGGCGTCGTGGGCTTGTTGGGCGGTCTCCGGATCGGCGATCACCGCCACCACCGCGTCGGGCAGGTCGGCCTCGATCAGCGCCTCCAAGATCACCGTCCCGTCGCACGGCGCGCCGCCCCCTGGGTTGTCCGAGCCGTCGGCCAGAATCACCAGCCCCTCGGCCCGGCGGGCGTAGCGGATCACCGCGTCGATCGGCTGCAACTCGACCTCAAACTCGGCCCGACGCCGCCATAGCTCGCCGGCCAGGGCCGCGGCCTGGGCCTCGGCCAGCGCGGCGTCGCCATCGGTGACGACCACCACGGTCGCCCCGGCGGCGGGGATGTCGGCGAACGGGAAGCCGGGCGCCAGGCTGGCGCACAGCACGCCAGGCAGCGCCTCGGCAGCATGGACCGCCGCGAGCACCTGGCGCATCGGGTCCAACAGGGTGCATTGCTTCGGCGGCATCGTCAGCAGCGGCACCTGCCGCAGGGCCATCGTCGGGCGGATCTCGCCGCGGACCGTCCGCAGCAACAGCTCGGCGGCTTCGCGGCCGCGCTCATACA
Organism: Fimbriimonadaceae bacterium; assembly: GCA_020850355.1. GTDB lineage: Bacteria > Armatimonadota > UBA10988 > UBA10988 > UBA10988 > JADZEX01. Next base: position 250,674 of record JADZEX010000020.1, read on the forward strand.
TGTCGGTATGCGGGTAGAGGTCGAACCCGACCAGCAGATCGACCGCCGCGACCATCGCCGGGGTGACGTTGGCGTGCAGGTCGATGGTCAGCGCGATCGGCACGGCCGGCCCGACCACCTGCCGCACGGCCGCCGCGAGGTGCCCCTCGGCGTCGCTCAGCGCGGTCGTGACCATCGCGCCATGGAGTTCGAGCAGCACGCCATCGACCGGCCCGGCCGCCGCCAGCCGTTGCAGCAGCAGCCCGAGGAGGTGCTCATAGGCCTCCTGCCGGACCACCCCGGACGGCGTCGCGAAGACCCACAGCAGCGGGTCGACGGTCACCGCCTGCTCGGCCGCGACGTCCAGCAGGCCGCCGAGAATCGTCCGCGTGCCCTGGAAGTTCTTCCGAATCACCGCGCCGGCCGGGAAGGCGGGCCCCGGCGGCTGACGACCGAAATCGGCCAGCTCGGTCAGTCCGGTGGCGAAGGTATTGGTCTCATGGGCCAGGCAGGCGGTGACGAGTCGCATGGCGATCTGCTTGAACCGTTGGCGTCCGTCGGGTAGTATGCCATGCCGTGGCCGGCGCGTCCCCACCTGGGCCGCGAGTTCGGCCGACCAGGGAGCCGCGAAGATGGCGACCGAGAGGATTGCGCGGGTCGACGTGCTGCCGACCAGCCTGCCGGTCAAGCCGCAGGAGGACGCCAGCCGCGGCCTGGCGCAACAGCATGTCTTCCTGCGCTTGGAAACCACCGGCGGCGTGGTCGGCTGGGGCGAAGCGCGCGCCCTGCCCTCCTGGACCGGCGAGTCGGTCGAAGCCATCGACGCCGCGCTGCGCAACCATTACCTGCCGGTCCTGCTGGGCATCAACCCGTTCGCCCGCAACTCGGCCCTGGCGGCGTTGGACGAGATCATCACCGGGGGCGTCCCGAGCGCCCGCGCCGCCGTCGACATGGCGCTCTACGACCTGCAGGGCCAGCTCGCCGGACTGCCGGTCCACGAGCTGCTGGGCGGCAAACGACGGGACAAGCTGCAGCTCAGCCAGAGCCTCCGCGCGGATTCCCCCGGCGCGATGCGCGAAGCCGCCCGCCGGATGCACGACGCGCACTGCCTCAAGGTTAAGCTGACCGGCGACCCGGGCCTCGATGCCGAGCGCCTCGTGGCGGTCACCGAGGGCGCGCCCCACGTCGAGATTTGGCTGGACGCGAATCAGAGCTACACGCCCACCCGGGCGCTCGGTCTGCTCGACCGGATCCGCTCGGTCCGGCGCGTGGCCTGCCTGCAACAGCCGGTGGCCGGCGACGACTGGTTCGGCCTGGCCCGCCTCCGCGAACGCTCGCCGATCCCGATTGCCGTCGACGAGGGCTGCCTCAACGCCACCGACGTCCTGCGCCTGGCGCAACTTGGGGCGTGCGACCTGGTGGTTCTGAAGCTCTGCAAAGCCGGCGGCCTGCTGGAGCTGGTCCGCGCCGCCGAGACGGCGCGGCTCTGCGGGCTGGATGTCCTGGGGAGCGGCCTGACCGAGTCCGGGGTTGGCCTGACCGCCGCGCTGCATGTCTACAGCACCCTCAACCTGCGGCTGCCGCCGCAGCTCAACGGCCCGCAGTTCTTGCACCGGCTGTGTGTCGATGGTCTGGAGTGGTCGGCGGGCGACCTGCGCGTGCCCAGCGCCCCCGGCCTGGGCGTCCGAGTCGACGAAGAGCTGATCCGGTCCTTGGCGCTCGACCTCTGACCAGCCCGCCGGCCTACGGGACGATCGCCCCGTGGTCAGACAGCAGTTGACGAACCGCCGCCAGGTCCTGGTCGCCCGGCTCGCCGCCCTGCCGCACCGCCAGCGCCGCCAGCGCTCCGGCGGCCTGCCCCATCGCCATGCAGCTCGCCTGCACCCGCAGCGCCGAGTTGGCCAGGCGGTCACTGGAGAGATGCCGCCCGGGCGCCAGGAAGCCCTGGCTGCCCAGCGGGATCATCGCGGCGCGGGGGATCGTCGGCACCACACCCGTCGGCAGCGGCCGGAAGTCGAGGCCGGCGGGCAGGTGCAGGTCGATCGGGTAGAAGCTGTAGCAGAGCGCGTCGGGCCAGCGCCGGCCGCCGAAGTAGTCGTCCAGGGTGACCGTCGCCTCGCCCTGAATCACCACCGTCTCGCGGATGCCACATTCCGGCGCCATCGATGCGATGCTCAGGTGCTCGCAGCCGGGCTGCTCGCGCAGGAAGCGGAAGAGGTCGAGCAGCACGCCGCGCGCCGCCACCTCGGCCGCCGTCTTGGCGGCGCTGGTGTCGCTCTGGATGTCGCAGACATGGATGAAGTTGAAGCCGCCGCCGCGCACCAGACCGCTGATCTTGCCGCCCGCCCAGCCGCTGTCGGAGCGGCGCAGCCGACCGGCCGCCAGCGCCGCCTCCCAGGCGGCTTCGAGGCGCTCGTAGTCGATCTGGTCGCGGTCGTAGCCGGCCAGTCTGAAGAGCAGCGTGCCCGGCTGCACTTCGTCGGGCACCACCACCGGCAACCCGGCCAACCGGGCCGCGTTGCCGTCGCCGGTGGCATCGATCACCTGCCGCACGGCCAGCCGCGAGAGGCCCTCCTTGCCGCACAACGTCACCGCCCAGCCCTGCTCCTGGCGATGCAGTTCGGCGAGCAGCGTGTGCAGCCGCAGATCGGCGCCGCTGTCGAGCACCAGGCGGTCCGCCAGCGCGGCGAACAGGGGGCCATTGACCCCGATGCTGTGGCTGTTCTGCCGGGCCCCCGGCGTGGTGAAGTCGCGCAGCGAGCCACCGGCCTCGGCGACCGTGGCGGTCACCAGTTCCCAGCCGATGCCGGCGATCACCTGCCGCCCCCAGGCGTGGAACAGCGCTGGCGCGGTCACCCCGGCGACCGTGATCGTGCCGCCCAGCAGGCCGCACTTCTCGACCAGCAGCGTGCGCGCCCCGGCGCGCGCCGCCTGCACCGCCGCCACGATGCCGGTGGTGCCGCCACCTAGCACCAGCACGTCATACTCCGACTGCATCACGGCGCTCCTCCAGCGGTGCTTCGCCAAGATCAGCCGCAGGCCTGCCGGCCGCCACACTCCGCTGCCAGCGACCCTACGCCAACGCCGCCGCCCGCTCGACCAGCAGCAGCGGCCAGTCCACCAGTGGCACCTGCCAGCTCGTCTGACCGTGCGCCGCGGGCGTCGCCGGTAGCGCGTAGACCTGCTGGCTGAGGGGATCGACCAGCACCGGATCCCGGAAGTTCAGGTCGCTCGGGGTCCAGGCGGTCAGCGTGGCACCGGTCGGGGTGAACTCCTGTTGCGTGTCATGACCTTGCCACCAGGCCACCACGGTGCCAGTCGCCGTCGCAAAGGCGTGGCTGCAGGTCTCCGCGGCGGCCACCGCGGGTGCGGCGACGCTCAGGAGCACCTCGGGAGCCGGCCGCAGCGGGTCGGTCAGCAGCGCGCAGAGACTCTGCGCGGCGAACCAGGCCGGCTTCGGCGTGTAGTCCGGCCCGCGCAACAGGCCGAAGTAGTACTGCTGTGGGACGAGCTGGTCCTTCACGATGTAGAACTCGAAGTCGGCGGCGTGGAAGAAGGCGATCAGCGCGCTGCCGGCGGCCAGGTCGAGCAGCGTGCGGCGGGCGTTCCATTTGGCCTGCCGGGTTTCGTTCCACTCGTACTGCGCCAGCGCCTGGCCGGCAACGCCCTTCGACGGGGCGCCCGACTCGCCTTGCCAGAGCGGTAGACCGGGCCGGTAGCGATCCACCAGGGCGCGCAGCGCCGGCAGCGCGCGGGCGTAGCGCGGCTCGGGCGTGGCGGCATAGAGGTGGTAGGAATAGGCGTCGATCACCTCGGCCATCCCGGCCGCCAGGCTGCGCTCGGCGAACTCCAGCCCGGCCGGCGAGAGCGCCATCGCCGTGGCCCCGCCGACCACCTTGGCCCCCGGCTGGCCGCTCCGGAGAGCCGCCGCGGTCAGCACCACCAGGTCGGCATAGTCTTCGGCGGACGGCTCGTAGGGCGTCCAGAAGGCCTTGATGTCGGGCTCGTTCCAGACCTCGAACCAGGTCACGCGGCCGTCGAAGTGGCGGGCCAGGGCCTCGCCGAAGGCGGCCCAGGCGGTCCGGGCCGCCGGCTCGCGCACGGGCGTCCAGCCGACCGCCGTGGCGTGCGGGGCGTCCGGCAGGTAGAGCCGGTTGCCGTAGCCGACATTGAACCAAGGCTGGATGCCCGCCGCCAGCAGCGGGGCGACGATGGCGTCGAGCCAGGCGAAGTCGTACTGGCCGGGCTGCGTCTCGCACTTCGCCCAGCCGGTCTGCACCCGCGCCCACTTGACCCCCAACGGTCCGAGCTGCGGCAAGGCACGGTCGAACTGCCACATGCCACGGTCCAGCGTCTCGACCCCGATCGAGAAGCGCCCGGCGGCGAGATCCTGGGCGCTGCGCGGGCGCAGCGGCCCGAGCGGGGTCAGCGACAGGCCCGGCAGATCGGCCCAGGAGTTCGGCATCAGCGTGCTCCGGCGGCCGCTGCCGCCCGCAGGGGGTACATCGCCCGCGCCACTGCGCGCACCGCGGCGATCGTCTCGGGGTACGGTGTGTCGCAGGTGTCCAGCAGCCCGGTCTGGTAGTTCTCGCCGTCGAAGCGGCCGCCGGTCGGCTGATCGTAGTACTGGAACCAATGCGTGCCGATCACCAGCGGGTGCCGCAAGCCGCTCTCGACATACCGCTGGTAAGCCGCGGCGCGCGCCTGCTGCGTCGGCACCCGCTGCAGGCCGACCGGGAAGAGCCCCCGGTCGGGCGCACAGAAGTGGAACTCGCCAATCACCACCGGCCGGTCGAGTCCCGGCGGCAGCGTCAGGTCGTCCAGCGTGACGCTGTAGCGGTTGATGCTGATCACGTCGCAGTAGCGCCCGGCAGCCCGCAGCACCGTCTCGTTGCCGCCACCGGCGAAGCGGCAACCGAGGTAGAGCTGCTGCGGTGCCGCGGCCTTCACCGCGTCGCGGCAGATTCGGAAGTACTCGTCGATCACGCCTGCCGAGAGCCGCGCCAGGTCAGCCCGCACGGCGGCTCGCCCGGAGTCCGGCCGGGCGGTGGCCGTCCGCAGCGCGGCCCAATCCGGATAGTCCGCACCCCAGGCCGCGTTGAGCGCCGTGATGGCGACGTACTGCTGCTGCAGCAGCCCGACCAGCACCGCCTTCGCCGGCTGGGTCGCTGGCGACGCGAAGATGCAGGCGGCGACGTGGGTGGCGTCACCCCAATGCAGCTCGTTGTCGACGAAGAACCCGAGGCACCAGGGATCGCCCAGCGCCGCGGCCAGCTCGTGGTGCAGGGTCCGCTCGACCAGCGCGCGCAGCCCCGGATCGTAGGGGTCGGGCAGTTTGCCCCAATCGCCGCTGGAGGCGGCGATCCGAAACTCCTCGCGGCCGAGCGGCACCGAGTAGACCACCGCCGTGTAGGGCGTGCGGCGCAGCCCGTAGATGGCCGGGTCGGAGGAGTTGGCGATGGTGTTGAGCCCCCAGCTCGCCAACCGCTGCTGGTTGCGCTCGGCGTAGGCGGTGCGCCAGGCGGGCCCGTACTTGCGGTACAGGTTGGCCTCCAGGTAGTCGTAGACCTGGTGTCCTTCGCGGTCGACATAGTAGCCGCGACTGGCGCGGGGCTCGGTGCCAAAGAACGGCGCATACTCGCCGTCGCGCGGGGGCAGCGTGAAGTACGCCCCACGGTCGTCCAGCGGCGTGCCACGGTACTCGGTGCCGACGCGCACCCGCGTGCCGACGCGGACGGCGCCGTGCGACCAGAACAGCCGACCCGCCGGATCGACCCACCACCAGTGGCTGCCCCGCTTGACGACTCCAAAGTAGCCGGTCGCCGGCAGTTGCGGCCCGGCCGCCCAGCCGCCCCAGGAGTCCCAGTCGGCCGGCCGGGGCTGCGCGCCCAGCTCCGCCGCCTCGGCCTCGCGCCTGGACCCCAACTCGGCGGCGGCCCGGACCTTGCCAGGCCAGTCGCGGTGGGCGTACTGCCCCAGCTCGTCGACGAACGGGAAGAAGCGTTGCCAGGGCACGTCATCGGTCCAGGGCGGACCAGCCAGACACAGCGGCCCGACCTCGATGGTCGTCGCGGCGGCCGGGGTTGGCACGAAGACCGCCACCGCCACCACCGCGCTGCCATTCACCAGCGGACGCAGCCCCGGCCCCCAGGGCGTCCCGGTCAGCGATCGCAGCGCCGCGCGGCGGGCCGCGGAGAGGTCGCTGCCGAGCGGGACCACCAACTCATGCTGTCCCCCTCCCGGCACCGTCGCGGCTGCCAGGCCGTGGCCATGCTGGGTACTGGGGACCTTGACCGAGCCGTGATCATCCACGCGTAGCACGACCCGCACCGGCGTGCCGCCCGGATTGCGGACGACCACCCGCAGCTCGCGGTGCGCCGTGAGATCCCGCGGCGCCACCGGCTCCCAGCGCAGCCCGCTGCGTCCTGGGCCCGGCAACACCTGCACGCGCAGCCAGCCGTCGGCGGCGGTCAGCTCGGCGTCGACGGCCCGCGCCGTCGGCGGGAGCGGGTCGTCCCAGACTTGCAGCAGCGACACCTCGCCCATCATCACCACTCCTGGCAGGGCGGCCAGCAGCAGCCCCAGCGCGCTCATGCCGGCTCCCGCGCAAACAGCCGCGCCTCCCACGGCAGCAGCTCGACTGCCACCTCCCAGCCGCCGCTGACCGGCTGCGCCAGCAAGGTAGGCAGGTCGGCCAGGCCGCCCGGACGGCTGGCCAGCAGCGGCCGCAGGCGCTCCGGGCCCGGCAGCCGCACCCGCCGCACGCCGCCCGTGGGCGAGTGCAGGCCGAGCACCTGGTTGGAGACATACAACGGCTGATCGTCGTCGACCCAGCCGTGTACGCCCGCGGCGCCGGCCAGCTCGCGGAGCAGCCAGCCGGGCAGCGGGCCGACCGCCGAGTGGACCACCGCGCCACCCTCGACGGCCTGCCGCACCAGGCCGGGTCGACCGTCGGGCGTCCGGCCCAGCACCTCCAGCGCGGCCGCCCCACTGACCAGCAGACCCGGCGACTGCGGTTGACCGAAGCCGTAGCGGCGGTCGCCGACCGTCACGGACTGGACGCTGGCGACGCGCTCCAGCGGCAGCCCGGTCAGCGCTCGACATCCCGCCACAGCGAGGCCATCCGGGCCGGCATAGCCCGCGGCGTGGAGCCACACCAAGGTGCGGCCGGGCTGCAGCCGGGCAACCGCCCGACGGAGAGCCGGCGTGTCGCGAAAGCAGTTCAGGAACAACAGCAGGCGGTAGCGCGAGGTGTCCCGAGCCGGGTCGAGCAGGTCGTCGAGCAGGTAGATGTCGTACGGCGCGCCGCCACGTCCGAGTCCGTCGACCTGGCCGCAGAGCAGGTCGCGCAGCAGGCTGCCGCGGCCGTCGACCAGGGCGATGCTGTCGGGATCGACCGCCACGGCGAGTTCGGCGACCGAGCAGTACGGCGCTGCCAGCAACTCCTCCGCCGCGCGTTGGGTCTGGTCCACCACCGCTCGGAAGCGGTCGTGGTCGAACCAGCCACCAAACATATCGAACCACCACAGCCCGTGCCCCTTGGCCAGCGCCAGGCAGGCATCCCGCGCCATCACTCCGGCGGCTTCGTCCACGGTTGCCAACTTGCTGCCCTGGCCGGGAATCAGGTGCCCGTCGACCTGCTCGAGGGCGGTCGGCGTGATGTGGTCGAACTCCAGCAACGCCAGCTTGCCGTGCGCGCGGAGACTATCGACCGGCATCATGAAGCTGCTGACCTGATCGCTGCGACGGTGGTTGTAGTTGGCCGGGCACAGGTAGAAGTCCAGGTCCGGGCTGCCGAAGACCCGCTGCGCCGCGGCGTGGCCACCCCACAGGAGCTGCCCGCTGCCGAACTGCAGCAGGTAGCCGAAGAAGCTGCCCAGCAGCTTGCGGTGCTGCACAACCTCCTGCGCGGTGGCCGCGAAGTGCAGCAGCAGGTCGGCGATCTGCTGCGAGTGCCAGCGCCAGGCCGCGATCGCGGCGGCCTGCTGCAGCGGATCGCGAAACTGGCCGTCGGCGGTCGCCAGGCGCTCGTCGCGGCTGGGCCAGGGCGCCCCCAGCGCGGCTGCGGCCGCCGCCACCTTGAGCGGCGTATCCCGCTCGTCCTGACTGCAGAACCACTCGTGGGTCCGCCCGCCGAGCAGCGCGTAGCCGATGATCTGCTCGCCCCAGTCGCGCTCACAGACCGTCAGCAAGTGGCGCAGGTAGTCGGCCGCGTCGGTGCGCCAGGCCGTCGAACTGGCCATCTCGGCCAACTCGACAAACGGATCCGCCTGGTCGGGGTGGGCCGCCAACCACCAGGCCGGCGGGTTGAGGTCGATCATCTGCAGCACGTAGCGCCCGCCGGACCAGGCCTGCAGATCTGCCATCTGGCGGTGCAACGGTCCGTCGTCGTACTGCCGGGGTCCGGTCCAGACGGGGCCGTAGAGGTTGTAGGGCACACCCAGGCTGCACAGGTTGCCCGACACCTGGCAGTTCACAATGCGCACCCCGAGCTGGCTGAACTCCTCGACGTACCGCTGCTGTGGCCGGAACGAGCGAAACGTGAGCGGCGTGACCAGGCGCCCGTCAACCCGCAGCCGCGGCGCCCCGGCGGTACAGTCCAGAGTGCTCCGCATCGGGTCCTCCCTCAACGCGGCGCCAGGCGCAGCAGTTGACAGCCGTGCGCCGGCAGGTCGGCGACCAGGTCACCGTTCACCGGGCCAAGGTCCTGCCGCCGCCACAGGTCGCGCGCCTCCCAGCCGTGGCGCAGGCCCAGGCCAGCCAGGCTGGCGGCGACGCGGCCGGGCTGGTCGGCGACGTTGAACAGGCCGACTGCCACCTGCCCGTCGGCCAGTTCCTTGACCAGCGCCTCACCCCCGCCGACGACCAGCTCGTGGGCCTGCTGGCCGAGCAGGTCTTGGTCGACGGCCAGCACTTCGTCGTTGGTCAACAGCCCCAGAGTGAACTCGTCGAGCCGCTCCGGTGGACATCCGATGATCAGCGGCGCCGACCACAGACACCACAGGCTGAGGTGGCTGTACTGCTCGGCCACGGTCAGCCGCGTCGGGGCCAGCGGCTTCTCGTCCCAGCCGCCGAGCAGGCCGACCCGCAGGGGGCACGGCATGTTCCAGTGGCCGGGCCGGTTGTGCTCGCGCCAGGCGCGGTGGGCCAGCCAAAGGTCGCGAATGCCCAGCGCCCAGCGTTGCTTGGCGGGATCGAGCTGCGCCTTGTCCCAGACATCCACCAGATCGCCCGCGGTGCGGCACATCTGGGCCAGACCGGTGTACTCGCCGGCCTCGGCCAACGGCGCCGAGTTGGACAGCTCCAAGACCACATCACGGCCGCAGGCCCGCAGCAGGGCGCTGATCTCGGTGGCCCGCTCGACGCTGTCGATGCCCCAGTCGTACTTGAGGTAGTCGAAGCCCCAGGCGGCAAGCTGCGCGACGTCGGCTGCAGCGAAGCTGTGCCGGCCGTGGCGCCAGCCCCGGCTGACCGGCTGCGGATGCTCCCAAGCGCCGCTGGCGTCGTCGGCGTAGCCGCCGATGAAGCCGGCGTAACTGGTCACCCACGGCGTGGAATAGGTGCCCACCTTCAGTCCCAGCGCGTGCAGGTCGGCGCAGAGGGCCGCCGGATCGCCGAACTTCTGGTTCGGTTGGATGGCCTGCAGCGGCCCGCCGCGCTGGCCCTGCCAGCCGTCGTCGATGTTGACGTACTGGAAGCCGTGCTGCGCCAAACCACTGGCGTGGAGCGCCGCAGCCGCCGCGCGGACGTGGGCCTCGCTGACCAACGGCCCCCAGCCACCCCAGGTGTTGCAGCCCAGCGGCGGCGTCAGGGCGATCGCATCACCCACCACCAGCCGCAGCTCGGCCTCCGCGGCGCCCTGGCGGTTCGCCGCGTGCAGCCGCAGCGCATAGGTGCCGGCAGTGGCGCAGCTCCCGGTGATCTGGCCGCTCTCGGCGTCGACGGCAAGCCCGTCGGGC
>JADZEX010000021.1 GCA_020850355.1 Fimbriimonadaceae bacterium
TGATGGTGATCGCCAGGAAGATGCCCAGCCCGAGGGCGACCAGCAGACCGATGATCAGGATCGCCGACGACGTCGCCAGCGCCCCGGCCGCTTCGGTGGTCGACTTCTTGGTGATGTCGATGCCGGCCTTCGAGACCTCCTCAGCCGCCGCGAGCACCTTGTCGGCCGCCTCGCCACGCAGCTTGTTGACGTCGTCCAGCTTGGCCAGGACGTCAACCATCTCCTGACAGGCCTTCTTGTACGCCGCGGCGGTGCTCAGCACGGTGTCGAGCCGTTTGATGTTGCTGGCCTGCCTGGTGTCGGCCTTGATGCCGTTGACCGTTTTCGCGATCTCGTCGAACTTCGGCAGCTCCTTCTGCATCACCGTCACATCGCGCAAGGCGCTTGTCTTCCAGGCCGCGATGCGAATCAAGTTGCCAGTGCTGAGTGCGCTGTTGATGTCCTTGATCTTCTGGTACCGCGCATAGGCGGCCGCACCACTGGTGGCGGCGTCCTTGGCCAGGCTCTCCTCGCCGGAGGTGCGGTACTCGGTGGCCGCGTTCACGAACTCCGGGGCGGCCTTGTTCATGCTGTCTTCGGCGGCCTGCCATTGGTCCAAGAGCGCCTTGGACTCGCCGGCCAGCTTCTCGTAGTCGGCGACGGCGGCCTGGGCCTGGGGCACCTGGTCCTTCAACTTCACCAGGTGCGGCGAAGCGGTCGCCAGCTTGCCGGCTTCGTCGAGGTGCCCTTTGACCTCGCCGAGGGCCTTGGTCATCTCGTCGTGAAACTTCGCGTCGCGGCTGTAGACGAAGCCGCGCATCTCGTACATCGTGTGCAGTGAGGTCCGCTCAACATCGTTGGCGACGGCGACTTCCGGGACATACTCGGTGGCCAGCATGGTGGCCTTGGTCTTGACCCGGACCATGTTGGTGACTGCCACCAGCCCGAGGACGGCGAGGATCGCGAGCAACGAGCCGAAGCCCACTCCGATGCGCCGACCGAGGGTTGCGTGTTTCAACATCTACCTTACCTCCGAATCTGACTCCGCCGGCGCCGCCCTACGCGGAGACGGGCACCGAGCCGGTCAGCACGCCGGGCCACCGAGCCGTCGGGGCCAGCGGGTGCTTCCAGAGGTGGTTTCGGAAAGGAATGGGCCGAACTGAAGGCCTGCACTCACGTTCGCATAAACGCACCATGAACCCAGCGCCACGCGGACACCGCCCGGGACCCGCTGGCAACGGGCCCCGGGTCCAGGCTCAGTAGCGTCCGTACTGCTCTACAAGCCGCATCAGGTGGGTGTAGTCGGCCAGGCTGACATCGCTGGGGATGGAATGGTCGGAGTGGTAGATGTAGCCGCCGCCAGGCATCGCGGCGGCGAGATTCTCGCGGAGGTGGGCCTCCAGGGCGACTGGATCGGTCATCAGGCGGACGTCGACGCCGCCTTCGAGGACGAGTCGGTCGCCCCATTCGCGCTTCAGGCGCGGGACACTCATGCCGGCCTTCTGTTCGAGCGGCTGCGTCGCATCGACGCCGGCGGCGACGATGTCGGGGAGCAGCGGCCAGATGTTGCCGTCGGTGTGCAGCAGCACGTAGGCGCCGTGGGCGTGGGCCCATTCGCAGGCCCGGCGGTGCGCCGGCTGGACGATGTCGCGGTACATCTGGTTCGAGAAGAACGGCCCCTTGACGAAGGCGAGGTCATCGGGCCAGCGCAGGCAGTCGAAGGTGTAGCCGCGGTCCCAGGCCGCCTCCAACATGGCGAGGTTCAAATCGAGCATCGTGTCGATCATCTCGCGGACCCAGTCGGGGTCCTCGGCCATCGCCAGCAGGACCCGCTCGGTGCCGACGAACCAGCTATGCAGCACGTCGAAGCCGAACCAGCCGCCACCGACAATCCAGGCGCCGGACTCGCGCCACGAGCGCCAGGCGCGTTCGAGGTGCGCCCAGTTGACGCGGTCCTCGGCGGGGGTCATGCGCTCTTTGACGCGGGCCCAACTGGCGCGGTCGACGACCGTGAAGTCGAGGAACTCGGGCACCGAGGCGCGGTGCGTCCAGACCTTCTGGGTGACGCCCCAGACGGTCGTCTGGATGCGGTACTCGGGGGTCTCGGCGAGCACCTGCACGGGCAACCGCGGGCTGTTGTCGCAGGCGATGTGCCCGATCCGGTCGAACCCGAAGTGCTGCGCTGGCGAGACGTCGGCGGGCAGGCCCTCGGCGCGCCAGCGCTCCAGGGTGGCCGCCCAGAAGCTATCATGCCGCGGGATGCGGTCTGGCTCACGCCGCTCGAAGACCGCGCGGAACCGTTCCTGTGAGGTCATTGCCGTTGCCATGACCGCCCCCTTTGGACTACTGCAGCACCATTTCCAGCCGCTGCGGCTCGGCCACGACGTCGGCCAGGCTGGTGCCGTGCAGGAACTCGTGAACGGCATCCATCAACTGCGACCAGGTCTCGTGGACATTGCACGGCGACTCGCTGCAACACTCGCGCCGCGTTAGCAGGCAGGAGCGCCGATGCACCAGCGGCTCGATCGTGTCGACCACTTCATGGAGCGTGATCGCGGCGGCCGGGCGGGCCAGCCGGTAGCCGCCGTGCTTGCCGCGGGTCGCTTCCAGCAGGCCGGCCCGGACCAACTGCCCGAGCAGCTTGGCCAGGTAGTGAAACGGCACGTCGGCCTCGACCGCCAGGTCCTTGGCGCGGACCCACGAGCGCTCCTGCGCGGCCAGGCGGGCCATCGCCCGGACCGCGTGCATTGCGGATTGGTTCAGCATCGTCCACCTCGCGAGCTTGGTTCCTCAGGGCAGGTACGCTTGCGCGGCCAACTCGTCGTCGCCCGGCGGGACGCCCCCTGATGCGTCGTAATCGATGCACCGTACAATCATCCTGCCGCGCCCTCTGCTGGGGCGACGCCGTTGATCTCGACCTCTTTGTCGGATATCTCGGCGCGGTGGGTGCTCAGGCCAGGCGGTCGGCGGCGCGGCGGAGGTGTTCGGTGGCAGCGGCCTCGCGGCGGCGCGCGCGGCGCAGGTCGCTGGCCAGGGCGGCGCGGTGGGCCGGGTCGAGCCAGGCGGCGCAGCGACCGGCGTCTTGGGCCGGCCAGCGGTGCGCCGCGGTGCGCCAGGCGGCGGCCACCTCGTCCAGCTCGCGGGCGGTCAGGGCCAACAGGCGGCCGGCCGCGCCGGCCGCCTGTCCGGCGGCCCGGTCGCACCAGGAGGCAGCCAGGCCGCGGGCCGCCGCGGTCCGGCGGGCGGTGTAGAACAGGGCCCAGGCCTGGCGACTCAGTTCGCTGACGGGTGCGGCGGCCCAGTCAGCGGCGGCCTCGAGATGCGCCACGGCGGCCTGGTAAGCGGCCTGGCCAAGAGCGTAGGGGCCGTCGTCGCGGGCCTGCAGCACCGCCACGGCCTGCCGTAGGACTGCCGCCGGCTGCTCCGCCGGGCGGGCCTGCACGGACTCGACCCACAGCAGGGGCAGGCGAGCCCAGACGGTCGCGGCGGGTCCCGGCCACCAGCCTGCCCAGGCCGTCTGCGAGTGCGGCCGCAGCGCCGGGCCACGGTCGTCGGGGGTGCGCAGCCAGAGCTCGGCCAGCGGGGTGGGTGGCTCGCCGGGCCACGCCGAGTGGCGCCAGCCGGCCTCGCCGAGGCCGCCCACCAGCGACCAGTCGCCGGCGGCGGGCACGCCCGCGGTGAGCACTGGCCGGCCGCTGCGCAGTTGCTGCCGCAGTGACCGCAGCAGGGCGGCCCAGGGCTGACGCAGCCGCCGCCGCAGGGTCACGCCGGCCTGGTTGGCCAGCAGGGTCAGCGGCTCCTGGGGCAGCACGTAGAGGTTGCTGTGGCAGCACGGCACGCCGCGGTGCCAGGCCAACTGCCAGGCCAGGCCACTCCACACCGCGAGGTCGGCTTCGGTGACGCAGCGGCCAGCCTGCCGCAGCAGCACCTCGAGCCCGGCCGACCACGGGTCAAGCACCACCGGCTGCCAGGTGGGCAGGCCATGCAGCGGGGCGACCGGCGCTGCCGCCGGGGCGGCCACGGCCGACGGCAGCGGCTCAACCATCGCTTCGACGCAGGCGCGCATCGCTTCGCTCCGGCCTGGTAGGAGGTCCGTCTGATGGTTGAGTCCGCCGCGGCGTCGTGGTTGCGCGGTCTTAGGGCAGTGGCGCGGCCTGCCACAACCCGGCGCCTTGGGTGCCGACCCAGACTCGCGATGGCGTGGTGGCACTGCTGGCCAGGCAGCGGATCGGCAAGGTCATGGCGAGCGCGCCGCCGAGTTCGCGGAAGCTGTCGCCCTGGTCCTCGCTGAGCAGCAGGACATGGCGCGCGGGCTGCTGCCAGGTGGAGCGCGGCGCGGCCAGCAGGCGGCCGGACTCGCGGTCCACGGCCAGCACCGCCGGGCGGGGCAGCATCCGCTCCCAGCGCCCGCCGCGGTCGAGCGTGCGCCAGACGCCCAGCGGGGTGACCGCCCACACGGTGGCGGGGTAACCGCCGACGGCCAGTTGCTGCACCCAGGGGAGGCGCTGCCCGGCCTGGTCGACCGCCGGCAGGTCGGCGCTGATGGCCTCCCAGCCGCGGCCGTCGGCCTGGCCGAGCCAGACGGCGGCCGGCGTCGCGGCGACCTGGAAGCCGCCGCCGAGCGGCCAGGGCAGGCCGAGGTTGACCGGCCGTTCGCCGCGCCGCGGGGGCTCGCCCCACGGCCGCCAGGTGGCGCCGCGGTCGACCGAGAGCTGCAGCGGTCCATCGGCGAGGGCGGCGAGCAGGCCGGCGGGGGTTGCGGTGAGCGCGGTGACCGGTCCCGGAGTCTGCCCGGCGATGCTCCAGACGCTAGGCCGGTCCTGCCGCCAGATGGTCTCGCCGCGGGCGAGGTAGACGACGCTCCCGAGCGGCTCGCGGCGGACCGTCAGGGCGTCGACCTGGGTCAGGCTGGTGCCATTGCCGCCGAGTGGCGTGACCCCGGCCGAGTCGGCCCAGAAGGCGCCCAGGTCGGTGGCCACGGCAACGCGCGCGGGATTGGCCGGATCGGGTGCCAGGGCAGTGATCGTGGCGGTGCTCAGACCGCGGTGGCCGGACCACCAGGTGGCGGCGCCGTCGGTGGTGCCCCAGAGATTGGCCCGGTCGGCCAGCCAGAGCCGCCGCGGTGTGCGCGGGTCGAAGGCCAGCGCGCGGGGCTCCCAGCCGCAGAAGTCGGCGCCCAGCCACCAGCCCGCGGCGTCGACCTGGCCCTGCCGGGGATCCGCCAGCGGCTGCCAGGTGCGGCCGCCGTCGAGGCTCAGGTAGCAGCTCGGCAGGGCCGTCTGGAACGGTTTCGGGAGTCCGGCCGCCACGGCAACCTCGGGGTGGGTCGGCGAGTACGCGACCAGGGTCGCCCGCAGGCGGTCGCCAAAGCCGGCGGGGGTGACGTTGACGAACGTCCGGCCGCCGTCGGTGGTCAACAGCAGCCCGGCGTCGGGGCTGGCTAGGAGCACCCGTCCCAACTTGCTGGGCGCGACGGCCAGCGCCGTCACCGAGTCGGGCCAGCGGCGCTCCCAGGCGGTCTGGCCAGCCCGCCGCACGTAGAGCCCGCCGGGCCGCCCGAGTTGGGGCTGCGCGGCGGCGTAGAGCGTGCCATCGGCGGTGCGCCCGAGGCCGACCAGGAAATGGTCGGCCAGACCGAGCGCCGACCAGGTTTGGCCGCGGTCGGTGGAGACCTGCACACCGTCCCAGGCGGTCGCCGCCCAGAGGCTGTCGGGGTGGAAGGGGTCGACGCACAGCACGCGCCCCTGACTGAGCGCCCCGCGGCCGGCGAAGCGCACCACCCGGCTGGCGACCTGCCACGAGAGTCCGGCGTCGTCGCTGCGCAGCAGGGCGCCCCAGTCGCCGGCGACGCGGTCGTCGCAGCAGCCGACGGCGGCGTAGGCGACCTCACGCTGGGTCGGGTGGAAGGCCAGATCAGCGGTGGCGCGCCCGGCGTCGGTCCAGGAGCCGCGCGCCGCCGGGCTCCAGCGCCGGCCGCCATCGACGCTGCGCCAACGCCCGCCCGGGCCGCCGCAGAGCAGCAGCAGCGGATCGAGCGGCGAGGCCACGACGGCCTGCAGCGGCCCGCCGCCGTCGAGCGGCAGCGGCTGCCAGAGCGGATCGGGCAACAGCAGTACCAGCGCCAGCGCGAAGCCCAACGGCCACCTCCGGGCGGCCGATTCGCCAAACGGTCGGCGGCGCCTTCGCGACAACACCGCGCCGGCCCGGCTGTCGAAAGCAGTGTGCCGCCGAGCGGTCGGAGGGGTGCGTGAAGAACAACCTGCGGTTTCTGGTGATCCTGCTCAGCGGCGCGGTGCTTGGCAGCGTCCTGAACGATCTGCTGGCGCGGGCCAACGCTCCGCTCTGGCTGACCGAGACCTTGCCCCTGGGGATCGATCCGCCCTTCACGGTGGACCTGATCTTCCTGAAGCTCAGCCTCGGGCTGGCGCTGAAGATGAGCCTGATGAGCGTGGTCGGGATGCTACTGGCCGTGTTGGCCTTCCGCAAGACGCTCTGAGCTAACCGCCCAGCTTGCTGACGGCCGTCAGCAACCCGGCGGCGAGGCCCGGTCGGCGGGCCGGTCGCGCTTGCCAGGCGCCGGCCAGCAAGGGCATCACGAACAGCCAGCCGGCCAGCACCAGCAGCGCGCTGCCCCCAGCCGCGGGCGGCGCAACCAGCGTGCTGGTCAGCCCGGCCAGCGGCGCGGCGGGCCACAGCCACAGCAACGCCTGCCAGAGCTCCCGGCGACCGGTGGTGCGGTACATGCGTCGACTCCAAAGCAGCACGACTCCTGACCGCAACCAATCGGCCAGGGTCGCCGCGGCCGATCCCGACCCAGAACCACCCAGCCAGCCGCGCCGCCTGACCCGTAGTGCCCCAACCCGGGCAGCCGGCGACCGATCCTGGCGCGCCGAGAGGGAGGTCCGGGCAGCTTCCGAAAGACCGCCGGCAGAACCAAGTGGAGGGCGCGATGGTGACCTGGTTGGCACTGCTCCTGGCGGCACCAGAGGCGAACTGGGACGTGCGGTTGGGGCAGCAGATCGACCAGACTGCCGAGTACACCGCCGCTGGCTACACGCCGCACTGGGAAGTCGACTGGATCGACCGGGCCAGGCCGGAGGTCACCTGGGCCGATGACGCCCAGGGTGACTGCCGCGGCTGGCTGGTGTTCGCTCGGCCCTACACCGTGCCGACGCCGGCCCCGGCGGCGCTGGAACTGCAGGCCGAGTACCGCAGCCGGTGCGCCCTGGATGGGCCGCTGGTGCGCAGCGGGCGGGCCGCCTTCCTCACCTTGTCACCGGCGGCGTGGCAGGCCTTGACGACGGATCCGGCGCGCGCCCCGGTGCTGGACTCCGGCCGCCCGCCCGGCGTGCTGGCCTGGGCCGACGTCCTGGGCCAGGGCCCGGACGTCTTGGAGTGGCGCTCGTCGGGACCGCAAGAGCTGGTCGGCCCGTGGGCCGAGTGGGCGGGCCAGACGGTGATGCTCGGCTGGGCCTGGGGCTGCAACCACATGGGCCAGGCCGAAGAGGGCGCTCTGCGCGACCTGACCGTCCGGCCGATCGCCGCGGCCGACCAGGCCTGGAGCCTGTTCGAGGCGTTGGACCTGGAGCGGCCGGCGCTGGCCCCGGTGCGGGCCGCGGTGGCGGCGCGCGATCTGCCGGAGGCCGAGGCGGCCCTGGCGAGGCACCTGCGGGAGCGTCGCGAGCCGCACGTCGCCAACCCGCCGGCGGCCGCCGATGCCCGCGGCCTTGCCGCGGCCGACGAGGTGCTGGCCCGGACCTACCGTCTGGCGGGCTGTCCGGCTTACACGTTCCCCGAGCAGATCGTCTGGAACGCCGACCCGTTCAACTACGAGCAATGGGCGATTGCGCTCAACCGGCATTACCAGTGGAACCAGTTGGCGTCCGCCTGGCTCGCCACGAAGGACCCGAAGTACGCCCAGGAGTGGCAGCGGCAGGTGGTCGACTGGGTGGCGAAGATGCCGGTCCACATCGGTCGGAACTGGATCCAGGGCCCCTACAACGCTGGTGTCAAGTCGCCGCTCTCGCTCGATGCGGGGATCCGCATGGGACAGACCTGGTTCCAGTCGCTGGAAGTGCTGCGGCAGGCGCCAGAGGTGGCCGATGCCACGATCGTCACGATGCTGCGCAGTCTCTGGCAGCATGGGCGGTACCTGCTGCGGCCGTCCAACTACAAGCGCGGCAGCAACTGGGGCTGCATGGAGTCCAACGGCCTCTATCACCTGGGGGTGCTGCTGCCGGAGTTCCGCGAGGCGGCCACCTGGAAGCAGACAGCCTTGGAGCGGATCACCGCCGAGTTGGACCTGCAGGTCTACCCCGACGGCGCCCAGACGGAGCTGGCGCCAGGCTACCACGGCGTCTCGCTGACCAACTTCCTGGGAGTGCTGTACCTCGCCCGGGCCAACGGTGAGGCGGTGCCGGAGCGGTACGTCGCCGGCCTCGAGCGGATGTATGACTATTACCTGCGACTCCGCAAGCCGAACGGCCAACTGCCGCCGCTCAATGACAGCGGCAACCAGGACCCGACGCGCAACTTCCGCGATGCCGTGGCGCTCTTCCCGCAGCGCGAGGAGTTCCGTTGGGGCCTCAGCCGGGGGGCCGAGGGGCGGCCGCCCGACTACACGTCGGTGGCCTTTGACTACGCCGGTTGGGTGGTGATGCGCAGCGGCTGGCGCCCGCAGGATCTATGGGCGCTGTTCGGCGCCGGGCCGTTCGGCACGGGGCACCAGCACGAGGACAAGCTGGCGGTGCTGTTGCACGCCCTGGAGCGCGACCTGGTGACCGAGGCCGGGGTCTACGCTTACGACGAAAGCGCCTGGCGGAAGTACGTGCTGAGCACCCGCGGCCACAGCACCGTGCGCGTCGACGGGCAGGACCAGAACTGCCGCGCAACGCCGGCCGAGTACCTGGCGACCCAGCCCGACCGGCACGGCTTCCGCAGCGACGCCCGCTTCGACTACGCCCGTGACAGTCACACCGCGGGGTACGGCACGCCGGCGGTGAAGAGCCTGGTCCACCGGCGGCGGGTCCTCTTGGTGAAGCCGGACTACCTGCTGGTGGTGGACGACTACCAGCCGACCGACGGGCGGCCGCACCGGGCGACGGCGCAGTTCCTGCTGAGCGCCCCGAGCGCCGTGGTTGGCGCGGGCGGTGAGACGCTTAGCGCGGCGCTCGACAACGGGGCTCGCGTGGCGGTGCTGCCGCTGCACCGCGCGGCGCAGGTCACCGTGGTGCAGGGCCAGCGCGAGCCTGAGGTGCTGGGTTTCGTGCCCGAGGGCTTCGAGAAGCTGCGCCCGGCGCCGGCCGTGCTGGACACCGCCGCGGTGGATGGGCCGACCCTGCGGGCCTGGCTGCTGCTGCCCTTCCGCGGCGAGCAGTGCCCGGTGCGGTTGCAGCGCGAGCCAGGGCCGGAGCTGCGTGTGACGGTGGAGTGGGGTCAGCGCCGCGACCGGCTGGAAGTGACCCCGACGCTGCTGCGGGCGGTGGTCGGCGACGAGCGCTTCGAGCAGGCGGAGCTGGCGCTGGCAGGGAACTGAGGGCCCGCGCCGAACGGCCGCGGCGGGAGACGCTGATGGCAGACGACGCAACGCCGCGGGCCGTGGTGCGAGCGGCCGAGGTCCCGGGCGACACGCCGCCCTGGGGACGGCTGCAATGGATGGCCGGTGCGGCGGTGAACGGCTGCGAGACGCTCACGGTGGGGGCCGTCAGCATCAAGCCGGGTGAGGCCAATCCGCTCCACCTGCACCCGAACTGCGACGAGGTGCTGCTCCTGGTGGCCGGCCAGGTCGACCATCGGTTGGGCGACGAGTGGATCGCGATGACCGCTGGCGACGCGATTCACATCCCCTGTGGTGTGCCCCACTGCGCCCGCAACAGCGGCGCCACCGAGGCGCGGATGGTGGTCTCGTTCAACAGCGGACGGCGCGAGACGGTGGTGCTGGACGGCGGCAGCCTCGGGTAGGCGGACGGGAACTCCCGGGCGCGGCGGTTCGTTCGGCTGACAGAAGGGCCGGCCCGGCGGCGAAGGCGAGGGCTTCCGATGAACTGCGTCCACTGCGGAGCAGAGAATCCGACGGCGGGCACCACCTGCATCCTCTGCGGCCAGGAGCTGGCGCGGCCGCGGACGGTGTCGCGGCCCGAGCCGGCGGTCGTCGGTGCGGCCGCGGGGGTGGTGCTCGGCGGGCCACCCAGCCTGATCGGCTGGTCCGTTGGTCTGGCGGTCGGCAGCGTGCTGTGTGGCGGCATCCTCGGCTGCCTGCCGCTGGTCTTCAGCATCGTCGCCATCGTTTACGCCTCGCAGGCCAACAGCAAGGGCCAGGTGGGGCTGGCCGAGGCGGCCTGGCGGGACTACTCGCAGGCCAAGACCTGGTGCTGGGTGGCTGCCGGTTGCTGGATCCTGAGTGCCCTCGCGACGGCGGCCTACATCGCCTTCGTGGTCGTCGTGGCGATCAACGACCCGTCGTTCCGGCCTTGATCGCCCGGCTGGTCCGCCAGTCGCCCGGCCCGCGGCCCCCGCGGCGGTTGGAGCGCCTGGCGCTGCTGGCCCTGGCGCTGCTGGCAACCGGCGGCCTGCTCTGGCTGGCCGGCCACCCGCCGCAGGACTATGGCCTGTTGTCGTGCAGCTTCCATGCGCTCAGCGGCTACTACTGCCCCGGCTGCGGCGCGGGCCGCGCCACCTACGCCCTGCTGCACGGCCGGCTCGATCTGGCCTGGGCCTGTCACCCGCTGCTGCTCGTCGCCCTGCCCTGGCTGGCCTTGCTGGCGTGGCGCCTGGGCCGGGAACTCTGGACCGGACAGCCCGACCGGCCCTTCCGCTGGCGCCACTGGCCGGCGCTGACGGTCGGGCTGATCCTGACTATCTGGCTGGCGCGCAACCTGCCGTGGTGGCCCTGCACGCTGCTCACACCGCCCAGCTTCGCCGAGTTTCACTCACGGCTGGCTCAGCCGTAGCATCCGGGTGGCCGTGTTTCACGTGAAACAGGCTCGGCAGCGCGGCCTGGACCGCCCCGGCCCGGGCGCTGTTTCACGTGAAACAGGTCGTCGAGCTCGTCGCTGCGCCGGGCGTGGTTGCTGTTTCACGTGAAACAGCGGGCCGACGGGCTGGCTCAGTAGTTGCTCTTGTAGACCGTCAGGATGCGGCCGGGCTCGGCCAGCAGCCCCGATCTGCGGAGTTCGGCCGCGGCGCTGGCGCTGATCACCACCACCTGGCGGGCCTTCTGAGGCTGGAAGACGATCTGCTCCGGCCGGATCACCAGCACCTCGCGCCGGCCGTCGCGAGCGACGCGGTTGCTGGCGCGGGCGGCGCCCAGGCTGGGCGCGCGGTAGATCCCCAGGCTGGCCACCAGCGGGCCATCGGGCGAGCCGATCCGCAGGTCGAAGCTGGTCGGGTAATGGTGCCACTGCAGGCCGAGCGTGTCGACCACCGCGCCGGTGTAGCCCGAGCTGCCCGACTTGCCGCGCGAGATGGCGGTGCCCTGGCCGTCGCCATCGCCTGTGCCGCCCTGGCCGCGGCCGCCGCGACCGGTCGCCGGGCCGCTGCCGGGACCGCGCCCCGGTCCGCCACCACCATCGCCGCGGCCTGGGCCGTCGCCCCGGTCGGCGGTGCCGCCGCCGGTCCCGCCGCGGCCCGGCCCGGCCGGCTGGTCGGGCGTCGGGTCGGCCGGCTGGTCGGGCGCGGCCAGCGGGCCGCTGCCACCGCCTGGGCCGGGGGTGCGCTTGCCCGGTCGGGCCGCACCACCCGCCGGGTCGCCGCCGGCCGGGCGCTGGATGATGCTGGGTGCGCCAAGGGTGGGAGTGGAGCGCAGGCCGCTGCCGGCAGTCGGGCTGCTGAGCCCCGAGCCGAGCGGCGCCAGGCCGTCGCCGCCACCGCCACTGCCGCCGGGTCCGCTGCCGAGGGTGCTGCCACCGGGCCGCGGCCCGGCCTGGCTGAGACCGCTGCCGCCGCCGCCACGGGCCGCTTCGCGGTCGCGCGGTGCCAGGCCCAGGGGCGGTCCACCGCCACCCGGACCGGGTTCGCCGGCGGTCCCGCCCCCGCCGCCGGAGTGCGCGCCGGGTACCGCTCGGGTGAAGGGGATCTCGACGGGCGCCTGCAACGCCGGCGGCAGCCCCGGACCGGGCATGCTGCGCAGCCGTGGGCCGGGCGTCGTCGGAACGGCGGGCGCCTGGTACCCCGCCAAGGTGCGCGGAGCCGGCTGGTCGCGCTGGTCACCGCCACCGGCCGTGCCAGGCAGCGGGTCGAAACCGAGTTGCGGCGCGGTGGGCGTCCCGCCCTGCTCACCGAGCCCGGGGAGCAGCGTCGGCGGGCCGCTTGGCCGCCGGGTTCGCGCGGCTGGGGGTGGCGCCAACGGGATCGGATGGCCCAGCGCCGGACCGCTGTTGGGCAGCCCGGCTGTGCCCAGGTCACTGGGTCGGGCCAGCGGCAGGTCACCGCCGCCGGGTTCGCGAGCGCCGAGCTGCGAGCCATCACCGCCCCGCAGGGCCGGCGGGGGCGGACCGAGCGGAGCCCCGCCCCGGCGGCCGGCGGGCCGGCTGTCGCCACCGCCTCGGCGATCCGCCGAGCGCGCCGCCAGCACCGGATCGGGCGCCAGCGCACGACGAGTCGACTCGCGCCGCGCCGTCGCCGTCGGCCCGGCTGGCTCTGGCGCCGGGGGCCGGACCACCGGCAATGAGGTGCCGGCGGGGGCGTGCAGGGTGATGTGCCGCAGCGCCTGGACGCGGTACCGCCCGGTCTGGCCAGCGGCCAGCGAGGGATCGCCCTGGATCGGCCGCAGGCCGGCGAAGACCGCCAGATTCAGGAGCACCGAAAGCACCAGGCTGGGACCGAACCGCACGGTGACACCTCGCGGCCAGGAGGCC
Organism: Fimbriimonadaceae bacterium; assembly: GCA_020850355.1. Classification (GTDB taxonomy): domain Bacteria; phylum Armatimonadota; class UBA10988; order UBA10988; family UBA10988; genus JADZEX01. The sequence goes on from JADZEX010000021.1 coordinate 12,834, forward strand.
GTCACCGTCTCAGACAGACCGCGAGTCCGGAAGTTGTGGTTAGCTCCCGAAGAGCCGGTAGTTGCTGCCCGGCAGGGCTTTCAGGATGTGCTTGCAGCGAGCCGCCTCAGCCGCCAGGCCGTTGAGGGTGGTGATGCCGTGCAGCGAAGGCAGCAGCACGGCGATGGTGATCGTCATCAGCGGGAAGTCGCGCTCGTTGCCATCGCGGTCGTGGCCGTGGAAGTAGCCCTGGGCCAGATCCTGCTCGTTGTAGAACGCGCCGCGCCGCGCCTCGAACCGGGCGATCAGCCCGTCGCAAATCGGCGCGGCATGTTCGTGGGTCGAGACGATCACGAAGTCGTCGCCGCCGATGTGGCCGATGAAGTCACCCGGCGCCCCGCGCTCGACCATCTCGTCGTAGCAGATCCGCGCCGTCTCCTGGATCACCCGCGAGGCCGGCTCGAAGCCGTAGGTGTCCACGTAGGCCTTGAAGTTGTCGAGGTCGATGTAGCAGACCGCCATCGATTCGCCGCTGTCCAGCCGCCGCTGCAGCTCTTCGCGCAGCAGCGCATTGCCGGGGAGCTTGGTGAGCGGGTCGGTGTTGAAGTAGTTGCTCATCCGCCGCAGCAGCGTGGCCACCCGGGCCTGCAGCTCGCGCGGGTCGAAGGGCTTCCGGACGAAGTCGTCGGCGCCGGCCTCCAGCGCCGCGACCACGCTGTCGGTGCCCTCTTCGCTGGTCAGGATCAGGATCGGAATGTGGCGCGTCACGAGGCTGGCCTTGAGGTGCCGGCAGACCTCGGTGCCGAGCATCTCGGGCATGTGCAGGTCGAGCAGCAACAGGTCGGGAGTCTCGCTGAAGGCCGTCGCCAGCCCGACGCGTCCATTTTCGGCAAAGCGGAACTCGTAGTTGCCGTTGCGCAGCGCGATGTGTACGGCCTGCCGGATCTCCGGCTGGTCGTCCACGATCAGGATCCGCGGCTTGCGTTCGGATGCGCCCACGCCTCGCCCTTCCGGCACGCCTAACCCTCGCGGGCGGCGGCCACGGCGGCCACGAACTGCCCGGCCAGGGCGGCGATGGCTGCCCAGTCTCCCGCCGCGATGGCCTCCTGCCGCATCAGCGACGCGCCGACCGCCACGGCCGTCGCGCCCGCCTTGATGAACGAGCCCACGTTGTCGAGTTCGACACCGCCGGTCGGCACCAGGTCGATCTGCGGGAGCGGCGCCTTGAGAGCCTTGATGTAAGACGCCCCGCCCAGGTTGCCGCAGGGGAAGACCTTGATCAGGTCGCCGCCCTGCTCCCAGGCCGTGACCACTTCGGTCGGCGTCAGCGCCCCGGGGCAACTGATGATGCCGTAGCGCAGGCACAGCTCCAGCGTCTTGCGGCGCGTGTTCGGCGAGACGATGAAGCTGGCGCCGGCATTGATCGCGAGGCGGGCCGACTCGGGATCGAGCACCGTGCCGGCGCCAATCGCGAAGCCGCGGCCGTGGCGGCGCGCGACTTCCTCGATCACCTGCAGCGCGCCGGGCGTGGTCAGCGTGACCTCGAGACAGGCGATGCCGCCCGCCAGGATCGCGTCGGCGATGCGCAGCGCCGTGTCCGCGGAGTCGACGCGGATGATCGGCACCACGCCACCGCTCACCAAGAGGGCCCGAGTGTCGGCTTTGCTGACCATGTTGACCGTCCTATCGCTGGACCCGCAAGCCGCCGCCGCGGAGCACGGCCTCGACCTCGTCGCGGGTGATCCAGGCGAAATCGCCCGGTACCGAGTGCTTCAACGCGCTGAAGGCGTTGCCAAACTGCAGGCCGTACTCCACGCCAGCGGTGAGGTAGCCGTAGATGAAGCCCCCGGCGAAGCTGTCGCCGCCGCCGACCCGGTCGACAATCTCGACGTTGCGCTTGACGTCGGTGATGAAGCGGCCTTCGCTGTAGGCGATGGCGCTCCAGGAGTTGAACCAGACCGAGGGGTTCTCGCGCAGCGTGATGCACACGGCGCGGTGCCCGAAGCGTTCGGCGAGCTGCCGGGCGACCTGGCCGTAGCTGGCGGCGTCGACCCGGTCGAAGTTCTCGTCAGCGGCCCCGGCGGCGCTGATGCCGAAGACCACCTGGGTGTCCTCTTCGGTAGTGATCAGGATGTCGACCAGCGGCATCAGTGGTTCCTGCACCTCCCGGGCGCGCTCCGGCGACCAGAGCTTGCCGCGGTAGTTGAGGTCGTAGCTGGTGGACAGCCCCTGTCGCCTGGCGGCGGTCAACGCTTCGCGGGTGACCTCGGCGCAACTGGCGCTGAGCGCGGGGGTGATGCCGGTGGTATGGAAGTGCTTCGCGCCGGCCAGCAGCGTGTCCCAGTCAACTTCGCCCGGCTGCAACCGCGTCACGGCGGCGTCGGCGCGGTCGTAGATCACCTTGCTGGCGCGTGGCGAGGCACCGCACTCGACGTAGTAGATACCGACCCGCTCGCCGGCCGGCGCCCAGACGATCCCCGCATCGCTGACGCCCTGCTCGCGCGCCTTGTTACGAATCTGCCAGCCGAGTGGCTGGTCCGGCAGCCGCGACACCCAGCACGACCGCAGACCCAGCCGCGCGCAGGCCACGGCGACGTTCAACTCGGCGCCGCCGGGTCGCACGTCGAAGCTGTTGGTCTGCTCCACCCGCTGGAAGTTCGGCGGCGTCAGCCGCAACATCGCCTCGCCGAGGGTCACCACATCAAACATCGCGCCCGTCTCCGACTGCCGCTCCCCCGCCGGCCATGATAGCCGAAGGGGGGATGGGTGTCGAGGTGGCGACGGGTTGCTGGCCACCGGCGGCAGGACCTCGGCGCGGCGCGTCAAAGTAGGCCGCCAGAGGTGTTTGACATGCGGCCCGAGTCACGCCAGTTTCTGAACGACCTGCTCACCGTGCCGTCCATCTCGGGCTACGAGCAGCCGGCGCAGCAGGTCGTGCGAGAGTACATCGGCGGCATCGCCGAAGCGGTCGAGACCGACTCCCACGGCAACACGACCGCCATCCTGAACCGCGAGGGCGCCCCGCGGGTGATGTTCGCCGGCCACTGCGACCAGATTGGGTTCCTGGTGCAGCACATCGAGGAGTCGGGCTTCCTGCGCCTGTCGGCCGTCGGTGGGCACGATGTGCAGATCGTGCTGGGGCAGAGCGTCGTGGTTTGGACCAAGGAAGGTCCCATCCCTGGCGTCGTCGCCCGCAAGCCGATCCACCTGATGACCAACGAGGACCGCAACAAGGTTCCCGAGTTGCACAAGCTGTGGTGCGACACCGGGCTGAAGGGCGAGGAGGTCAAGGCGCGGATCCGGATCGGCGACCCGCTGACCTACACGCTCGGCGTGCGGGAGCTGGCCAACGACCTGATTGCCTCGCCCGGCCTGGACGACAAGGTCGGCACCTACGCGGTGATCGAGGCGCTGCGCCTGCTGAGCGCTGAGGCCAACCTGGCGGCCGGGGTCTACGCGGTCTCGACAGTGCAGGAGGAGATCGGCCTGCGCGGCGCCACCACCAGCACCTACCATGTGAATCCCGACGTCGGCATCGCGGTCGACGTGACCTTCGCCACCGACCAGCCGGATGTCGAGGCGGCGCGCAGCGGCGAGGTCAAGATCGGGGCCGGTCCCGTGATCAGCCGGGGGCCGAACATCAACCCGGTGGTCTTCGAGAAGCTGGTGGCCGCGGCCGAGGCCGCGGAGATTCCCTACCAGATCTGCGCCGCCCCGCGGGGCACCGGCACCGACGCCAACGCGATGCAGCTCAGCCGCGGCGGGGTCGCCACCGGACTGGTCAGCATCCCGAACCGTTACATGCACTCCCCGGTCGAGGTCTGCGAGCTGGGTGACATCGACAACACCGCCAAACTGCTGGCCGCCTTCACCGCGGCGCTGCAGCCGGGCGACGACTTCACGCCGTAGCCCTGGCAGCCTTCGCCGCGCCGGCCGCCCCGTGTTTCACGTGAAACAGAGGCGGCCGGCGCGTTGCTCGGGGCGGTCTGTTTCACGTGAAACACCGGCCGCCTGTTTCACGTGAAACAAGGACCATCTCAGCCCTCGGACCCGATCGGCCGGGCCTCGGCCAACGATCCGAAGCGGCGGACCTCGGGCAGGCCGAGGGCCACCGCCAGGACCACCAGCAAGGTGCCGACGCCGCCCGAGACCACGGCGACCAGGGGACCGAAGGCCGCTGCGACGAGGCCCGACTCCAGCTCGCCGACCTCGTTGCTGAGGCTGATGAAGACCTGGTTGACGGCGCTCACGCGGCCGCGCATGGCGTCGGGGGTGAGGACCTGCACCAGGGTGTGCCGCACCACGACGCTGATGTTGTCGAACGCGCCGAGGGCGATCAGCGTCGCCAGCGACAGCGCGAACGAGGTGCTGAAGCCGAAGATGATGGTACAGACGCCGAACCCGGCGACGGCCTGCAGCAGTGTCGGTCCGGCGTTTTGCAGCGGTGGCCGATGCGCCAGGATCATCGCCATCGTCAGCGCGCCGATCGAGGGTCCGGCTCGCAGCCAGCCCAGTCCGGTCGGGCCGACGTGCAGGATGCGGTCGGCGTAGAGCGGCAACAGCGCGGTTGCCCCACCCAGCAGCACGGCAAACAGGTCCAGGGTGATCGTCGCCAGGATGATCCGGTGGTGGGTCACGAAGCGCACACCGGCCAGCAGGTCGGCCAGACTGGGCGGGGCCTTGTGGCTCGGCACGGCGCGCTCGCGGAGGCGCCAGACCACCAGCAACAGCGACAAGCTGCCGGCGGCGGCCAGCAGGTAGACGCTGGCGTACTGCCACCGCGTGTCGGCGAGCTGCGCCAGCAGCAGGCCGCCGAGGGCCGGACCAGCGACCGCCGAGAGCTGGAAGGCGCTGCTGTTCCAGGTCACCGCATTGCTGAAGACCTCCATCGGCACCAGCGACGGCAACAGCGCCGAGCGCGCCGGGCCGGCGAAGGCACGGGCGATGCCCATCAGGAAGAGCACCCCGTAGACCACCGGAATCAGCGGCGCCTCGAAATGGACTTCGCCCTCGCCCAGGCCGCGGGCCAGCCACTCCAGGAAGCGATTCGCGGCGGTCGTGACGCCAGCGTTGGGCAGCGGTACCAGGCCGGCCGAGGCGAGGCCGAGCAAGGCTGCGCCGAGCAGGCTGAGGCTGCCGGTCAGCAGCACGATCCGGCGCCGGCTGTAGCGGTCGGCGACCTGGCCGCCAAGCAACGCCAAACCGACCACGGGCACCACCTGCACCAGGCCGACCAGCCCCAGCGCCAACGCCGAGCGGGTCAACTGGTAGAGCTGCCAGCCGATCGCCACCGACAGCATTTGCCCGCCGATGCTGCTGGCCAGACCGCCCAGCAGGTAGTAGCGGAAGTCGGCATAGCGCAGGGCCAGGTAGGGTTGGTGCGTCGCGGATTCGTCGGCCATCGCGGGCATTGTAGCGAGCCCGCCAGCGGCGTCAAATCGGCGTCCGCGGCGGCGGCGGCTTGTCGCTCCCGGAGGGCTGCCCTACAATGCCGAGGACCGAACCTGCTGCCGGAGAGCGCCGATGGAGATCTTCCCGACCCGCCGCCGCACCCGCGAAGTGCGCGTGGGCCAGATCGTGATCGGCGGGGACCACCCCGTCGTCGTGCAGTCGATGACCACCGCCTTCACCTACGATGTCGAGGCCTGTGTCAACCAGACCGTCAACCTCTGGCGGGCCGGCTGCGAGATCGTCCGGGTGACCGCCGAGACGATGCAGCAGGCCAAGGCCATCGGGCAGATCAAGGCCCGGCTGGCCGAGCTGGGTTGCGATGTGGCGCTGGTCGCCGACGTGCACCACCAGGGCAGCGACATCGCGGTTGAGGTCGCCAAGCACGTCGACAAGGTGCGTCTGAACCCCGGGCTGTTCGTCTTCCGCAAACCCCGCGGCAGCGCGCTGGAGTATTCCGCCGAGGAGCACGAGGCCGAGCGCGCGGAGATCGAGCGCGAGCTGCTGCCGGTCCTGAAGGCCTGCCAGGCGCGCGGCGTGGCGATGCGCATCGGCGTCAACCACGGCTCGCTGGCCGAGCGGATGCTGGTGACGTACGGCGACACGCCCGAGGGGATGGTGCAGTCGGCCCTGGAATACCTGCGGATCTGCGAGCGGCACGACTTTCGGAACCTGGTGATCTCCCTGAAAGCCAGCCGGGTGCCGATCATGTTGGCGGCGAACCGCCTGATGGTGCAGCGGATGGACGAGCTGGGCATGGACTACCCGCTCCACCTGGGCGTCACCGAGGCCGGCGACGGCGAGTACGCCCGCATCAAGAGCACCCTCGGCATCGGCACCTTGCTGATGGAGGGCATCGGTGACACGATCCGCGTTTCGCTGACCGAGGACCCGATCAAGGAGATCCCGGTCTGCTACAACATCCTGCAGGCGGCCGGGCTGCGCAAGACGATGGTCGAGTACATCGCCTGCCCCTCCTGCGGGCGCACCAAGTTCGATATCGAGGAGGTCCTCGGCAAGGTCCGCGCCGCGACGCAGCACCTCGTCGGGGTCGACATCGCCGTGATGGGCTGCATCGTCAACGGGCCAGGCGAGATGGCCGACGCCGACTACGGCTACGTCGGCAAGGCCGGCGGCAAGATCTCCCTCTACCGCGGGCGTGACGAGGTGAAGACCGGCATCGCGCAAGAAGAGGGCGTGCAGGAGCTGATCGCCCTGCTGCAGGCCGACGGCGTCTGGCGCGACCCCGCGGCGGTCGAGGCCTGAGACTCCGTGGCGAAAGGAACCCAGATGGCCGCTCGCGTCGCTCCGCCGGAGCCCTGTCTGCCGATCCCCTCAGCGCGCCAGCTCGCCTGGCAGCGGCGCGAGCTGATCGGCTTCGTCCACTACACGGTGAACGCCTTCACTGGCCGGGAGTGGGGTGACGGCAGCGAGGACCCGGCCATCTTCAACCCGTTGCAGCTCGACGCCCGGCAGTGGGCGCGCGCCTTCGCCGCAGGCGGCTTCCAGATGGTGATCCTGACCTGCAAGCACCACGACGGGTTCTGCCTCTGGCCCAGCGCACAGACCCGGCACTCGGTCGCCAGCAGTCCCTGGCAGGGCGGCCGCGGCGACCTCGTGCGCGACTTCAGCGAGGCCTGCCGGGCCGAGGGGCTGGACTTCGGCGTCTACCTCTCGCCGTGGGACCGCAACCAGGCGACCTACGGCGACTCGCCGGCCTACAACGCCTGGTACCTGGCCCAGCTCCGCGAGTTGCTGACCCACTACGGCCCGCTGGGCGAGGTCTGGTTCGACGGCGCCTGCGGCGAGGGACCAAACGGCCGGCGGCAGGTCTACGACTTCCCGGCCTACCACGCCCTGGTGCGCGAGCTGCAGCCCGGCGCCTGCCTGTTCAGCGATGCCGGGCCGGATGTCCGCTGGGTTGGCAACGAGCGCGGCTACGCCAGCGATCCGAACTGGTCGACCCTCAACCGCGACACCTTTGGCGTCGGTGCCACCAACGAGGGGCAGACCACTGGCCATCTCGACGGGACCCACTGGGTGCCCGCCGAGGCCGACGTCTCGATTCGGCCGGGCTGGTTCTACCATGCCGAGGAGGACGACCAGGTCAAATCGGTCGCGCAACTGCTCGAGATCTACTACCACTCGGTCGGCCTCAACAGCGTCTTGCTGCTGAACCTGCCGCCCGACCAGCGCGGTCTGGTTCATGAGATCGACGTCGCCCGGCTGGCCGAGTTCCGGGCCGCCCGCGAGGCGATCTTCGCGACCGACCTGGCCGCCGGCGCCAGCGCCAGCGCCGACCCGGTCCGGGGCCAGGACCCAACCTACGGTGCGGCGCAGGTGCTGGACGACAATCCCGAGACCTGCTGGGCGACGCCCGACGAGGCGCGCTCCGGCTGGCTCCAACTGACGCTCCCCGCGACGCGGCGGGTCGACCAGATCCTGCTCCAGGAGCCCATCGCGCTCGGTCAACGCGTCAAGCGGTTCGTGGTGGAGGTGCGCGTCGGCGGGGCCTGGCAGACCGCTGGCGAGGGGCAGACCATCGGCTACAAGCGGATCCTGCGCTTCGCAGCGCAGCCGGTCGAGGCGGTGCGGGTGCGCATCTTGGAGAGCCGGGCCTGCCCCCTGCTCAGCCGCGTGGCGCTCTACGCGACACCGCTCTGATGGCTCACCAACTGCGGCGCCACTCGTCGACCATCGCCAGGGTGCTCTCCCAGGGCATGATGCTGTGCGACGAGACGCACTGCGAGAGGATCAGCCCCGTCGGGCCGTAGCGGTCGAGCATCTGCCGCGTCGCCTGGCGGGTCGCTGCGGGGCCCTGCCAGATGTGGTAGGTGCTGCTCGGGCCGGTCCAGAGCGCTTTGGTCGGCGCGAGGCGCTCCCAGACCTGGTCAAAGTCCACCCCGTCGACCGCCGGGTCGATGCCCATCAGGGAGTCGAGCTCCAAGCCGGCGAGGTGGTCCAGGACTGGCATCACTCCGGTGTGGACGGTGTAGGCCGAGACCATCCCCGCCTGCCGGACGGCCCGCGCCTCGGCGTCGAGCCGAGCTTTCAGGAACTGCTGCAGCGTCGCCGGGCTGTAGAAGTCGGCGGTCTCGTAGAAGCCGTTGCGGCGCACGATGTCGACACCCAGCTCGCCCAGCGCGGCGATCTGCAGCAGGTTGAGTTCGTGCTCGGCCTGCAGGTAGGCGTCGACCAGCTCGGGCTGCTCGATGGTCAGCAGGCACAACTCGCTGGCCCCGAACAGGTGCATCGCACCGGTCAGGCCCATCCCGGCCAGCGCCATCGTCGCCAGACCCAGCTCGCTGGCCAGGTCGAACAGGTCCGCGGTCTGCGCGCGCGCCGTCGCGACGATCTCGTCCAGCGCCCGCGGCTGCTGCAGGCAGCGCCAGCAGGCCAGGTCGGCTCCGCTCTGCAGCCACGGCTCGACGAAGTGGCCGACGTTGAAGTCGCTGAAGAACGGGATGTCCTCGCCGTGCGGCCAGAGTTCGTTGGAGCGCACCGCGGCGTGCAGTTCGCCGGCCGGGGTGGCGTAGGACTTGTGCAGCACGTCGCCGTCGTGCCAGACTCGGGCGGGGCACTCCCCCTGCGGAGCCGTGGCTGTCACCCCGATCGTCACCAGCGGATCGATCCCCAGCACCTCGGCCTGGTAGGCCACCTGTTGCGCCACGGTGGCGTCGGGCCGCCACGGGAAGTTCCAGGTGTAGCCCTGCCGCTGCGCCGGCAGCAACGGGTTGAAGAACCCGACGCACGGCAGATGGTCGACCGGCTGGCGCCGGATCGCTGCCAGCACGCGCTCCCGCGAGGACATCGGGGCCATCGGCGACTCCCAGCCACCAGCATATCGGAAGGTCGGCTGGAAGTCGACGCGCTCGGCCGGAGCCGGTGCTGTTTCACGTGAAACAGCACCGATCGGCCCGCGCCGGGGACCCCTTGCGGCGGTCTGTTTCACGTGAAACAGGCCACCACGGTCGCGCCTGGCGCCGCGGATCGACCGGCTGGCGGCCGTTGCCCGGCAGTGCGGGGCGTGCTATAATCGACGCTGCTTCCGGGGCGTGGCGCAGTTTGGTAGCGCGCTTGACTGGGGGTCAAGAGGTCGCTGGTTCAAGTCCAGTCGCCCCGATCACGGGCTCCGTCAGGAGCCCGTTTCACTTTGGGGGCCTGCTCAAGCCTCGCGGACCGGCACGAACTCCGTGCGGATGGTCTCGCCGCTGACGTGCCACAGCCGATAACCCTTGACCTTGGTGCCGTCGTGGTTGCCGCGGGTCGTCGAGAGGCAGGCCGTGGTGGTCTGCAGCAGCTCGCCGCGGCGGTTTTCGACGTTGCCGTGGAAGTGGGCGTTGAGCACGGCCCGCAGGTTGTGTCGAGCGAACAGCCCGAGCACCTCGTCGGCGCCGGCCAACCGATAGGGGCCGCTCTGCAGCAGCGGGTGATGACAGGCCAACACCAGCGGCGTCTGCGGCTCGATCGCGGCCACCTGGTCGCGCAGCCAGGCGACCTGCGCCGCGGCCATCGGGACGGCGTCGCCGGGGTTGCTGTCGCACAGCAGGAAGGTCCAGTCCTCCAGATCGATCCGCTGCATCAGCGGGCCGATCACCTCCTCGAAGGTGCCCCGGCCGAGGTCGTGGTTGCCGCGCACGGCATACCAGGGTTGCCTCAACCGCCGCAACGCCGCGCGCGCCAGCAACAGCTCCTCGCCAGCGTTGTTGGTGGTCAGATCACCCAACCAGAGGCTGCACCGCACTCGCGGATCGGCGTTGATGCGGTCCACGGCGTCGTTGACAATCTCCAGGCTCTTGGTGTCGTTGACGTGCAGATCGCTGGCCTGGGCGAAGCTGAACTCCGCGGCTGCGGCACTCCGCCCGCGCCGGGCCGCGGCCAACGCCAGGGCCAGGCCCAGCGCTTCTCGTCGGGTCATCGGTGGCTCCTGCTCCCAGGCTAGCCGGCGGGTGTTGGCGAGTTGCTAAGCCGGAACCAGTCGATCCAGACTTCGGTGTCGGGACTCGACCCGGGATCGAGCCGGAACTGCCGCGCTGTGCCGTTCCAGCGCTTGTTGGCGCCCAGGTCGAGGGTGATCACCTGATACTGCCCATCGACCCGGAACTCGGCCTTCACGCTGTTTGGCTCCGACTGCGACCGGGTGGCCGTGGCGAAGAAGAGCTGCAGGCCATCGGTGCCGGGCTGCGCCCGCGTCGCCTTCAGCCGCAGGTGCACGTAGCGGTAGTTCCGAGCCGGGACGTTCAGCGTCGGGCTATGGACGGCGGGATCGCGGTGGCTGGTCTTCAGGTAGAGCGCCCCGTCGCGCGCCTCGCAGGTCGCCAGACCCATCATTGGGCCCCAGCCCTGGGTACCGTTGTCGAACTCCCAGGCCGTCACCGCCCGGGCCGGTTCGAGCGACAGGTCGTACGGTCCCAGCCCGACATCGACCGGCGCCACGGCGGCTGGCCAGTTGCCCTTCTCCGCGAAGACGTTGCGGACGGCCTCCAACATGCCGAAGCCGTACTCCTGATTCGGCTCGATGTAGCTGCCCTCGCCCCATTCGTTCCAGGGCCCGAGCACCAGGAAGTCCTCGCGGCGGCTGTCGAGCCAGTCCTTGGCGTCGCGCAGCAGCTTCTCAAACAACTCGGGCGTCCGCCCGGTGATCGCCAGGTGGTTGTTCCAGGGCTCGTCGTCCCAGCCCGTGTCGACCACCGGCTGGAACTTCAGGCCGCCGGCCTCCGACACCTTCACGGCGTCGTCCCAGGCTGGGCGACTGCGGTCGACCACCAGGCTGAACGGGAAGCGGCGCCAGTCGGTGGCCCGCTGCGGGGCGTCGCCCCACCAGTGGTAGCTGGTCCGGCCGTAGTAGCCCTCGCTGGCCAGGGCCTGCGACTCGTCGACCGACTGCACCGCCGCGCCGCCCCCGGTGGCGATGAAGCGGATGCCCGGCAGACCGGCCGCCTTGGCCATCTCCTGCGACATCGCGTAGAGCTTCGCCGAGTTGGCGACGCCACCGAGATCGCGGCGGATGTTGCTCGGCGCCCAGATGTAGACCACCGGCTGACCGCCGACTCGCAGGTAGTTCGGCAGCTTCAGGTAGTGGTCGATCCAGTACTGCGTGACGGCCCGCCAGTCGGCCTCGCTATGGGTGTTCGGCGCGTTGTGGTTGGCCCACATCACGGCCCACTGGATCTGGTCGCGGTAGCGCGCCTTGGCCAGATTGTCGACCCAGTGGCGCAGGCTCATGCCGCCCTGGGACCAGTACCAGTCGACCAGGAAGAACGAGATGCCGTGCTCCACGGCCCACTTGATCTGCCAGTCGATGCACTCCGGGTTGGCTTCGTCGTAGTACCCCAGCACCGGCCGCCGTTGAGGGGCCACCCGGTCGATCGGTTCCCAGCGTGCGGCGGTCGCCCAGCCGGGGAAGTAGTAGCTGCCGACCCGGTACTTCGTCTTGACGGGCTGTGGCGGCGGGACGTAGTCGGCCGGGGGCACCCGCGGGCCGGCGGTGACCTGCAGGTTGCCGCGGGCCGGCTGCGGCGGGGCGCCGGGACCCTGCAGCGTAACGCCCAGCTCGCCGCTGACCGGCCGCTCGGCCTGCACCACGAAGCGATAGGTGCCGGGCACCTGGAAGCCCAGATCGAGGGGCTGCCCGGGCTGGGTCACGCGCACCCCCGCCGGCAGGCTCAGGCTGGCGGTGACGCCCGGGGCCGTGGTGGCGCCATGGTTGACCACCTGCACCACCACCGGCACCGGCTTGCCGACCCGCGCCAGCGCCGTGCCGAGGCCGACGTAGCGGACCTCCAGGTCGGGGTCGCCGATGGCGTCTTCCAGCAACTGCACGCTGGCCACCTCGAGCTGCCCACCGGCAGCGCCGACCGGCCGCAGGCCGACCGCCAGCAGCTCGCCGTCCCAGGCCGTCTGGGACCCCGCATCGATGTTGTAGGTATGCCAGCGACCGTCGGCCCGGAGCCGCAGCGGCACGCTCTGCAGGCCGCTGCTGCGGGCCGTGGCGTAGACCAGCTCAAGGCTGCCGAGCTGGCTGCTGCGCGCCCGCAGCGCCACCCACGGGCGGTCGCCGAGGTCGACCTGCAGGCTCGGCGAGCGCAACAGGCCGCCCTGCTCGGTGACGCGCAGGGCCAATCCCGCCGCACCCGGGGTGGCCCCCAGGCCGTCGACCGACCAGTCCCCGAGACCGCCGGTGAAGTCCCAGGCGGTGGCCCGCGAGACGGTCTCGACATCGGGTTCGACCACCCGGATCGAGCGGATCGCCACGGTCTGGTTCTGGAACAGGTCCAATCGCAGCTTGATGATCTTCGGCTCGGCCTGCCAGAACGGCCGCACCCGCAGCACCTGCCAGTCGCCACCCGGCGCGAAGCGCAGCTTGGCGGACTTGCCCGGCGTGAAGCCCTGGTAGGGCGTGTCGAGGGTGTTGGTGTAGTACAGCTCGCCCTCGCCGCCGCGGTCGCTGCGGACGGTGAGCTCGACCACCTGCCAGGGGCGCGCGGCGATCTCGAAGGTCGGGCTGGTGAAGTACGGGTCCCAATCGGTCGTCCGCGCGACCAGCGCCCCGTCCTTCACGACGACGTCGGCCAGCGCGCCATTGGGCTGCCAGCCCCGCAGGTCGTTCGGCTGGTCGAAAACCCACTCGATGACCGTCTTCCCGGCGACTGGTGGGAGACTTAGCAGCACGCAACCGATCAGCCAAAGTCGAGCCATGGTCCTGCTCCAGCGCCGACCTTGGCCGGTGCCAGGGGTTCTCCTGCTGGCGTCGTCAGGCTTTGCGGCGCCGCAGCGCCTGCCGCGCCGCCGCGGCGTCGGCGACCAGGGCCGGGTCGTCGGCCTGCTGCCATTGGGCCAGCGTCGGCAGCACCGCCGGACCCAGCGCCACCAGCGCCGCGACCCGCCCGCTCGACTCGCCGCGCCAGCGCGTGGCGGCGGTGTGGGCGGCCGCCTCTTCGACCACTTGCCGGGCCCGCGGCGGGATCGCGGCCTGATCGGCGAAGTAGTCGGCGGCAGGTCGGCGATCCGGCCAGGCCTCGCGGATCAACATCGCCTCCACCCGGGCCAGGGCCGCGGCGTCGCCCAGGCGGGCCAGCGCCACGTCCAGCCGGTCGCCCAACTCCGCGGGCTGCTCCAGCCGGCGCAACGCCTGCAGGGCCTCCAGGGCGCGACCCTCCGGCAGCCGGCCGAGCGCCCGGACCGCCAGCGGCAGTGTGGCCAGGTCTTGGCGCGAGAGCTCCGCCAGCAGCACCTCGGCCGCCTCCGGCGCCGGGTGCTCCGCCAGCAGCTCGAACGCCGCCTGTCGCACCGCGGGCCGGCTGTCCTGCGCGGCGGTGACGATCCCCTCGGCTGCCGCCGGCAGCGCCGCGAGGCGTTGCGCGGCCACCCGGCAGACCGCCTCCGGACGGGCCAGCAGGTCGGGCAGCGCAGCCGTCACGTCGCGTTCGGCGAGCGCTGCCGCCAGGCCGGCCAGCAGGTCATCGGTGGCCTCGTCGGCCGCCGCGCCACAGGCGGCCAACCCGGCCGCCAGCGCCTGGTCGACGGCCTCGCCGCGGTGTGCGACGAGGTGCTGCAGCGCCATCAGCCGCAGCCGCCGGCTGGCTGCCGGACTGCCCAGGGCCGCCGCCAGGTAGGGCAGGGCCGCTTCCGGCGCCCAGCGGGCGACCACCTCCAACGCCTCCCGGCGCACCGTCTGGCCCGGTGCCGGCAGCGCTGCCAGCAGACCGGCGGGGTCTTCGGCCGGGCCGCTCAGGAGGAGCTCCTGGGCCAGTTGGCGGACGGCCTTGTCGTCGTCCAAGAGCAGCGGCAGGAGCGCCTGCCGACCAACCGGGCCGGCCTTCGCCAGCGCGCGCAGCAGGGCCAGGCGGTGGGGCTGCGCGCAGTCGGCGACCAGCGCCGTCAGCGGCGCGGCCTGCTCCGGCGGCACCTGCCGGCGCGCCGCCAGCAGCTCGGCGGCCAGCCCGCGGACCTCCGGGCGGGCGGCGCCGGTCAGCAGTCGCAGCAGCGCCGGCACCGCCAGCGCGTCGTCCAGTGCGGGCAACACCCGCGTCGCGGCGATCGCCTCGTCCAGCTCGTCCCCGCTGGCCAGCGCCTCGATCGTGACCGCGGCGGCCGGATCGGGTTGGTGCGCCAGTCCGCGCAGCGCCAGCGCCCGGAGCGCCGGTTGTTCGTCGGACAGCAGCGGCGTCCAGGCCTCCGGCGCGGGCTGGTCGGTCAACTCGGCCAGCGCCCCGGCGGCGGCCTCGCGGCGGCGACCGGCGGCCTGCGCCACGGTCTCCGCCAGCCGTTGCCGGACCGCTGGGACGGCCTCCGCCGCGGCCCGCAGGGGCAGGGCAAAGTCGCTCGCCGCGATCCCAGCCAGCTCGGGCTGCTCCAGCCAGCGCAGCAGTCGGGTCACCGCGCCGAGGTCGCCCCGCGCCGCCGCGCCGCAAGCCAGGGCGAAGCGCGCCGGCCAACTGCCCAGCCCCGCCTGGTGATCCTGCCGCGCCGCGAGGGCTGCCGCGACGGCGCAGACCAGGGCCAGGCTGCCCAACAGGGCCAGCGGCCAGCCGTGCAGAAACTCCGTGCTGAAGGGACCGACGACCGGCTCCACGGCCAGCGCCGTGATCGGCTTCACGGCCCGCTGCGCTTGCGCCTCCAGGCGGGCCGCCTGGCGTAGCGACTCCGCCAGCCGCGGATCCTGCTTTGGCAGCCAGGCCGCCGCCTGCCGAAAAGCCGTCGCGGCGCCGGTGGCGTGGCCGGACTTCTGGCGCACCCAGCCGATCATCCACCAGGCGTCGGCGTAGCGGGGATGCAGCTTCAGGGCCTGCACCAAATGCGCCTCGGCAGCCGGCAGCTTGCCAGCGGCCTTGGCCTTGGCCGCCCGGCCGTAGGCCTGTTTCGCCAGCACCGGCACATCGGGCGCCTGTCCCAGTCCAGGCCAGCCAGCCAGCAGCCCGAACAGCAGCCACCACCGTCGACAGCGCATCGCAGAGCCCTTCCGCGGCGGGATGTTGGCGCCCCAGGCCGGCCTTCCTGCGCGGCGGTGGCGCAACCGGGCCGGGCCGCCGCGTGTCCGAAGGTTGACGACCTTTCGTCGGGAGCGCTAGACTGGAGTCCTGCCCCACCCGCGGGTTCGCCATTGGAGAGCACTGCTTGTTGCCCCCGACGACCTGCCGCTGCCTGCTGCTGACCCTCTGCTGCTGCCTCGCCCTGCGGGGCCAGGAACTCGGTCCGGCGACCACCCCGCCGGAGGACGTCGCCGCCACCGGCCACAGCTCGCTGGACCTGCCGGCCGACGTGGTGGTGCAGAGCTCCAGCGCCGTCCGCCCGGCGCCACCAGTCGCCGCGCTGCTGCCGGCCGTGACGCTCCCGCGGCCGACCGGCTATCGCCTCGTCGCGGCCCCGGGCGAGTTCCGCGGGGCCTGGCTGCACTGGCAGGACTACGTCAGCGCCGGGGCCATCGCCCGGACCATCCAGCGGGCCCGCCGGGCGCGGCTGAACGCGCTGCTGGCGTTGGCGAACTACCCCCATCAGGCGATGTGGCAGAGCCAGACGATCCCGGTTAACCCGGCCGTCGCCCCAGGCTTTGACCCACTCCGAGAGCTCGCCCGGCAGGCCCACGCAGCCAGGATTCAGGTCCATCCCTACCTGGTGATGCTGCACGGCGGGCTGACTCGCCACCCGGGCCTGCAGCCCGACTGGTTCGCGCTGGACGCCCAGGGCCGGCGCGTCGGCGGGTGGCTCAACCCAGCCCATCCGGGGGTGCGCGAGTTCCTCGCGGCGCTGGTCAGCGAAGTCGCCGCGACCGGCGTCGATGGCGTCCATTACGACTACATCCGCCACGAGTACGACACCGACTACGACTACAGCGAGCTGTCGCGGCGGCGCTTCCAAGAGGAGCACGGCTTCGACCCGTTGCTGCTGAAGACCGGCGGCCAGACCGGCGGCAGCGGGATGCGGCTGCTCCAAACCAGCTTCCACACCGGCAGCGGCAGCGGCTACTTCCGCGAGGTTCAGCAGTTTGTGCGGCAGGCCGGCTACCGCCCCCCGCTGCTGCCAGAGCAGTGGCTACCGGCGCTGGCGCCGGGCAACCTGGTGGTCGCCGCCAACCTCTACAGCGGTCGCGTCAAGGGCAGCACCGTCGACGCCTTGCTGCGGTTCGTGGACCGCGGCGGCGTAGCCCTGATTTTGGACGGGCCCGAGATCACCACCGTCAGCCAGCCCTTCACGGCGGCGCTCGGACTGGGGGGCAAGGCCTACTTCGGCGACCGCCCGCTGCAACTGCGGCTGCTGCCGGGTAGCGAGCCGATCGCCGCGGGGGTTGACCCGGTGATCCGCACCCGCGGGCGGGGCAATCCCTGTCCGCAAGCCGGCGACGCCCAGATCCTCGCGGCCTTCGACGACGGTCTGCCGGCGATCACCCTGAAGGCCTACGGCCGCGGCCACTTCGCCGTCGTCAACTTCCACTGCTACCAGGGCGCGGCGGCCACCGATGGCCAGGTGCTGCAGCTCTTCGCGAACCTGGTCGACTGGCTGACCGGCCTCCACGGCATCGTCAACACGACGCGCTTCGAGACCGGTGACCTCCGCCAGGGCCCGGCGCGCTGGGAGCAGTGGCGCATCGATCAGGTCTCGGCGTTGGTGCGCTACTGCACCAGCGCGGCGCGACAGGTGCGGCCGGACATCATCACCTCGGCCGCCGGCGGCACGCAGCGCGAGGACCTCAGCCGGGTCAAGCGCGATGGGCTGACCTGGCTGCGCCGCAACGACGTGCAGTTTCTCTGCCCAATGGCCTACACCACCGACAACAGCCTCTTCGCCCGCCGCCTGGCGCAGGAGCTGGAACCCGTCGCCGACGGCGCAGAGCGCAGCTTCCTGTTCGCCGGCATCGGCGTCTACAAGAGCCCCAGCTCGGCGCAGCGCTGGTGCGAGCAGATTGCCATCGCGCGGCGCGCCGGCTTCAAGGGCGTCTGCCTGTTCGCTTTCGAGGACCTCAACGACAGCCTGCTCAACGCGCTGGCGAAGGGGCCATTCCGGCAGGCCGCGGCCGTGCCCTGGGTGCAGACCGCGCTGCCTTAACGCCGCCGCGCCGCGCGTCCGGCGGCCCACCACGCGGCGATCCAGCCGAGCAGCGCGATCTTGGTGAGCTGCCAGCCCAGCCAATCGGCCGGGTGATCGAAGCGGAACTCCACCTGGTGTACGCCGGCCGGGACGGCGACAGCCAGGTAGAGGCCCTCGGCCACCACCAGCGGCGCGGGCTGGCCATCGACCAGGGTCAGCCAGCCGGGCCAGGCCGACTGCGCCAGGACCACCAGCCGCGGCGCCTCGCAGGAGGTGCGCACCGTCCAGCGGGTCGCCGTGGCCACCGCGGGAGTCAGCGGCGCCCAGCGTACGAAGTCGGTCAGCTTGCTGCTCCAGGCGCCGTCGACCGGCTGGGCCTCGACCGCGTAGAGATCGGGCCGAGCGGTCAGGTTCTCGTAGAGCAGGCAGCCCGAGTCGACCAGTACCCGCCGCAACCCGGGGCTGTGCAGCTCCGGCGAGGTGACCACCCAGCCGATGCTCCAGCGGTCCAGCAGGAACTGCAGCCGGGTCGAGTCGTCGCCGGCGGCGTCAAGCTCCTGCAGCGCGCCGAGCAGCGGCAACGGTGGCAGGGCCTCGCGGCCGCCACGGAAGTAGCGCAGGCCCCAGATCAGGCCTGTGTTGCTCTCCAGCCGCGCCAGCCCCGGAGCCAGCTCGCGACTGGGAGCGGTCTGCCGCCAGTCGAGCAGCAGCCGAGGGCGCGGGTCGGCCAGCAGCGGGTCGGCCAGGCGGGGCGGTGAGCGCAGGTCGGCCTGCGGCCGAGTCAGCGCGAAGGTGTGCCAGCCGACCAGCAGCTCGACGGCGGCTCCGAGCATGAAGACCCGTCGCCAGACCCGCCGCCGGCGCGCCGTCAGCCGCACGGCGGCGATCACGGTGACGCTCAGCAGCACGCCCAGCAAGAGCGCCAGCAGCACCGCGCCGCCCGCCTTCAGCAACAGCGCCGGGCGGGCCGCCCAGGTTGCCAGGGCGGTGGCGATCACCACGGTGCCCGAGCCGGCCACGGCGGCCCGCCGCGGCAGGCGCCGTTGGCCCAGCAACTGGTAGCCGCTGCCGGCCAGCACGGCCAGGCCGAGCTGCAACAGCCAGACATACCGTGCGGGCGCCCGGAAGACGCTGAACGGCGGGAGCTGGATCAGCAGCCGGTAGAGCGGGTTGTGCCGCCCCAGCATGAGCAGGCCGCCGACCAGCAGCAGCGTCACCGCCGCCCACCAGGCCCGGTCGCGCCGCCCGACGGTCAACCGCGCCAGCGCCAGGCTGAGCAGCGCCAGGCCGCAGCCGGCACGGGTCTCCCAGTGCGTGAAGCCCTCCGCCGGCCAGGTCCCGCGGAGCGGACTGCCGAACAGGTCGGGACAGAGCAGGCGCGCCAAGTCACGCGGCTCGAAGCTGACGGCGGTGAGGTACTGCCAGGCCCCGCCGGGCTGCGGCCGGTCAGACACACCCACGTAGCTCAGCAACGGCAGCACCTGGCAGGCCGCCAGCACCGCGCCCAACGCCAGGGCCACCGCCAGCCGGCCGAGCAGCCCGGCCCAGGCCTGCTGCGGATCGCGCGTCCAGGGCACCACGCAGGCCGCCGCCAGCAGGCCCAGGAAGACGTACTGCGGGTGACCCGCCAACAGGCTCAGGGCCAACACCGCCGCCAGCGCCAGCGGCGCTCGCCAGCCCGCCTGCCGACCGGTCGCCACGGCGGCCCAGACCAGCCAGGGACTCCAGGCCAGGCCGACGATCACGTTGTGGTGCATCGTGTGGCCCGCCACGACGCCCGAACCCAGCGCGGCGGCGGCGGTCACCACGGCGCCGCCGCGGTCTTGCCCGAGCGCCCGCGCCAGGCCCAACAGGCCGCGGGCCAGCAGCCAGTAGTGCAGCAGATAGCTCAGCGCGAACGCCGGCAGCAGCGGCAGGCAGCGCAACAGCAGCCAGTTGAGGGGGTACCAGGTGCCGCTCTGGCCAGCGCCAAGGCCATGGTAGCCAGCGAACATCGCCGGGTTCCAGGTCAGCGGGTGGCCCTCCAGAATCGCCTCGCGGAGCGCGGCGAAGAGCGGCAGCGCCAGGGCGTGGGCGTCGTCGAGGTAGTAGGTGCGGCCGGCCAGCAGCGGCGCGGCCAGCAGCAGGGCGAGCCCCGCCGCCAACCAGCCGTCGCGCGGCCAACGCCACTCAGTCACCCTCGGGCGCACGTGCTTCCTCCGGCAGGGCCGCCGCCAGCAGCAGCATCGCCGCCGCGGCTTCGTAGAAGTTGACGTAGGCTCGGCCGGTCAGCAGGTTGAACCCCAACAGGCCCACCGCCGCGGCCCAGGCTACCGCCGCCGCGGGGCTGCCCGCGCGCCAGGCCGCCCCGACCGCCAGCGCCAGCGCCAGCAGCAGGCCCAGCGGCTGCGGCCAGTGCCCACCGCGCGCCGCCCACCAGGCCGGCAGCCCCAACGCGTTGGCCTTCAGGCCGATCTGCCAGTGCCCGCTGACGACATCGTGCCAGTAGTCGCCGGGCGACCAGAGCAGAAACGGCAAGGTCACCCCGCCGACGGTCAGCAGCAGCGCCAGCCAGGGCCGCCGGTCCCGCCCGAACCAGCGGGTCAGCGCTGGCAGCAGCAGCACCGCCGGCTGCTTGATCAGCAGCGCCGCGCCCCCGGCGACGCCCGCCGCCGCCCCGGGTCGGCGCAGCGCCAGGGCCAGACAGAGCGCCAGCAGACCGTCGAACCAGGCCTGCTCGGTGCAGAAGGCCGCGGTCGGGAAGAGCCCCACCAGCACCAGGCTGGGCTCCCGCCGGCCGAGCAACGCCGCCAGCAGCAGCCAGCCGGCCGCCACCACCCAGCGCGGGTCGAGGCCGGCGGCGGCGGGGAGTCCCAGCAGGATCATCCCCGGCGGGTAGGTCGGCGGATCGGGGTCGGCTGCGTCGTGGATGCCAGCACGCCGGGCGCGCGGTGTGCCGTACGGCGAGTCGAGGCGCATCGCGTAGGGGTTCTCGCCGCGCAGCAACGCTTCTGGCGCCTGTCGCAGCCAGGCCTGCACATCGATGAGCGGATCGGGCGAGGCCACGATCACGCCGCCCCGGATCAGCAGCGCCGCCGCCAGTCCCAGCGGCAGCAGCGCCCGGCAGCGCGGCTGCGCCAGCGCCCACAAACCCAGCGCCACGCCCAGCAGGCTGCCCCAGACCACGCTGGCGACTGCCGCCTCGCGCTCAACATGGAGCAGCGTGCCGCGCAACAGCGCCAGCCCAGGCGCCCACAGCAGGAGGCCGCTGGCGACAGCCGACCGGGCGGTCTCGTCGGCCGGTCGCCGCAACAGCGCCAGCGCCAGGCCGAGCAATGCCAGCAGGCCCGACGGCGCCACCAGCGGTGACGGCCGCGCCGCCGCGGCCGCGGCGACCGCGGTCCAGAGTAGCGCCACCGGCCCGACCGCCCGCAGCAGCGGCCGGGCCCAACGCCCGCTGAGGGCCCGCTCGCAGGCGGCCGGGGCGAGGCCGGCCAGGGCGGCCAGCAGCGTGCCGACGAGCACCCAGGCCAGCGCCGCGGGGGCGTAGAACCCGAGGTTCACCAGCCCGCCGCGCAGCACCGCGGCCGCGCCCAGCAGCCCGACCGCTTTGGCTCCGTCACCGTACCGCATGCCCGCTCCAGGCGCAGGATTCGCCGCCAGCGGCGGCAATCATGCCGCGGCGGAGGGAACTGCGTGTGAAGATCCTGGTGAACGTCGGCGGCCTCGCCGCCGATCATCCGACGCTCCGAGCGGCAGCCCCGGCGGCGAGCTTCGTGGCGACCCCTGACGAGGCGACGCTGCGCCGCGAGGGCGTCGACGCCGAGATCTGTTGGGGTGGCGCCCGCCTGCCGGTCTTGTTGGAGGTGGCCCGTCACCTGCGCTGGATCGCCTCGGCCTCGGCCGGTGTCGACCGCTACCTGCCCCTGCTGGCCGATCGCCCCGAGATCACCCTCACGACCGGCGCGGGCACTTTCGACATCCCGATCGCCGAGCACCTGCTGGCGCTCTTGCTGGCCCTCCGCCGCCGTCTGCCCGAGGCGCTGCGGGCCCAGGTGCAGCACTCCTGGCAGCGCTCCGGCGGGGCGCTCGAGCTCGCCGGCAGCACCCTCGGCATCGTCGGACTCGGCCAGATCGGCCAGGCCCTGGCGGTCCGCGCCGCGGCGCTCGGCCTGACCGTGTTGGCCCACAAGCGCCGCCCGGCCGACCCGCCGCCCGGGGTCAGCGAGCTGTTCTACGAGCGCGCCGGGCTGTTGGCGATGCTCCCCCGCTGCGACCACGTCGCCGTCACGGCCGCGCTCTCGCCCGCCTCGACCCACCTCCTCGATGCCGCCACCCTCGACTGCCTGCCGGCCCACGCGGTCGTCCTGAACATCGGCCGCGGCCGCCTGATCGACGAAGGCGCGCTGCTGCAGAGGTTGCAGACAGGCCGCCTGGCGGGTGCCGGGCTCGACGTCTTCGAGACCGAGCCCCTCCCCGCGACGAGTCCGTTGTGGGACCTGCCCCAGGTGATCATCACGCCGCACCAGGCCGGCAGCTCCAACCGCGTCGCCGAGCGGCGGATCGAGCTGTTCGCGGCGCAGTTGCGGCGCTACCTGGCGGGCCAACCGTTGCGCGCGGTGGCTGACCGGCAAGCCGGCTACTGAACGCCCGGCGCGGCGCGATCGCATAGTGAAGGCCGGGAGAGATCCGGCGATGCTCAAGATGGTCTGTCTAGCCCTGCTGCTGGCCCCGGCCGACGAGGACCCGGCCGTCGCGGCGCGGGCCCGCCTGGCGGCCTGGCACGGCGCCTGGAACTGGCAGGGTGACTGCCTGCTGTATGGCAAGGAGCAGGTGATCGGCAGCGGCAGCGACACCATCTCGCCGGCCTGCGCCGGCCAGGCGCTGCGGCAACACTCGCGAGGCGTCGAGTTCAAGATGCAGACCGAGGCGGAGTCCTGGATTGGTTGGGACCCGCTGGCCAAGAAGTACTTCCTGACGATGATCTCGACAATCCACCAGGTGCCGACGGTGACCTACGCGCGGTGGGACGAGGAGCGGCAGGCGCTGGTCACCGAAGCCAAACGGATCAAGGGCTTCAAGGGCGAGGACGTCGACCTGATCACCACGATGACGCGGCCCCGCGCCGGGCAGTGGAGCATCGTGTCGGAACTGTTCCTGCCTGGTGGCGAACTCGCCGTGCGGATGAGCTACCAGTACACCACGCGGCCGGCCGAGTGAGCCTCAGTCAGTGGCGGGCAGCCGCAAGGTGACGACCGTTCCCACGCCGACCGCACTGCGGATCTGCAGCCCACCGTGGTGCGTCCGGACCACGCCCAGCGCGGCCGGCAGGCCCAGCCCGCGGCCCAGGAAGTGGGTCGTGAAGAACGGGTCGTAGACCTTCGGCAGGTTGACCGGCGCGATCCCGCAGCCGTTGTCGGCGATTTCGAGCTCGACGTAGCTGCCCGGCATGAGGTCGGGCAGGCCTGGCGCACCGGCGGGCGTCGCAGCGTCCAAGAGCCGCGGCCGGGCGGTCACCGTGACCAGCCCCTCGGTGGGCGGTAGCGCCTCCAGCGCGTTGGTCAAGATGGCGACGAGCACCAGGCGCAGTTGGCCGGGGTCGCCGACGACCAGCGGCAGGTCTGGGCCGAGGTTCAGTCGCAGGCCATCGGGACGGCTGCCGCCGCCCAGCTCGTCGCTGATCTGGTGGATCAGCTCGGACACATCCACGGGCACGGTCTGACCGCGGCCATGCCCGACAAAGGCCCGCAGTTGCTGTGTCAGGTGGCTGGCGCGTTCGGTCGCGCTGACGATGTCGCGGAGCAGCTGCTGGACCTGCGGTTGCTGTGCGGTCTCGAGCAGACCCATCTCGGCATTGCCCCAGATCGCCGTCAACAGGTTGTTGTAGTCGTGGGCCAGCCCGGCGCTGAGCACCACCAGCCCCTCCAGGCGCCGCGTCTCCTGGACCTGCCGTTCCAGCTCCAGCCGCGCCTCTTGCGCGCGCTGCGCCCCGGTCACGTCGCGCAGGACCACGAGCCGGCCAGCGGGCCGGCCTTGGCGGTTCTGAAGGTCCTCCACGCTGACCTCGTAGCTGCCCGCCCGCTCGAGTTCAGTCGCCAAGACGGCACGCCGCGGGCCGCTGGCGGTGACCAGGTCAAGCAGCTCCGCGTGCTGGTCCAAGAGATGCGACACCGGGCGACCGCAGCAGGCCGTGGTCAGGCTCAGCAGGGCCGCCGCGGCGGGATTCAGCTCCACCAGCCGGCCGGCCGGGTCGACCACCAGCACCGCGTCGCGCATCTGTTCGAAGAGCGCGTCGTGGGCGATCGGGGCGAGGTTCAGCATGTTGTAGCGGACCACCGCGATGGTCAGCAGGACACCGGTCACGGTGAACCCGAGCGGGGTCAGGTCGAGCCCCGGCAGCGGACTCTCGCCGCACAGGTAGGTGACCGACCCGACCAGCGGCGCGATCGCTGCCGGCAGCAGCAGGGCCACCTGCCCCCGGTAGATCCGCGGCGCACGGTAGGCCGTCCGCAGCAGCAGGTAGCTGGCCAGCAGCACCAGGACGTAGGAGTAGGCCATGTGCAGCCAGACCAGCGGGCCGTGGCAGTACCGCAGGGGGTCCCCCGGCAGCGGACCGAGCGGCTCGAAGGCCGTCCAGACCAGCCCGTGGAAGCGGTTGGTCAGGGCGCCGAGCAGCACCAGCGCGGGCACCGCCCACAGCCCGGCCAGCGCGGTGCGACTGGCCGGCCGGCGCAGACCGCAGTACTCCAGAGCGAACAGCAGGTACCAGACCGGGGTCGTGGTGATGCCCAGGTAGGCCGCCTGCGACCAGGCGATCTTGGCGCCGGCCGTGGCCGCCAGCCACTCCGCACCGGTCGTCGCCGACCACCAGCCGACCGCCAGCATCAGGGCGCCGAACGGCCAGTTGCCGGGCGTCTCGCGACGCCACAGCGCGTAGACCGCCAGCGCCACCGCCAGGCCGGCGGTGGCCCCCAGAATCGCAGCGACGGTCTGTGGACTCGGCATCCGCTCTCCAACCCGGCGAGCGCCCGTGTGGCCCGCCAGACCCCAGCCCTGGGGCCGCTGGGCCGGGCGTGTTTCACGTGAAACAGTCACCGGCGACTCAGACTTGCAGCGCGCGCAGGAGTTCCGTGGCCTCCGCGGTGAGGCGCTCGCCGGCGCCGCTGGGCAGCAGACTGTTCCAGTTCTCGTACGCCCCGCCCGCGGCGGCAGCGGTCGTCGGCAGGTACTTCAGGTCGTCGTGGCAGAGCTCGGCGACCAGCGTCACTGGCGCCGGCGAGGCCTCGCGGAGCTGCCGGCCGAAGGCGCTGAAAAGCTCCCCGGGCAGGGCCACCAGGGCGACCTCGCCGCAACCCGCGACGAACACCTCTGCAGCTATTTCGGGCGCGCGGGCCGCCAGCAAGAGGGTGCGGTGCGCCGCCACCGTCTGCGGCAGGGTCCCGGCCGGCGCGTTGGCCAGCCACTCCCGGGCGGCGGCCACCTCGGCGGCATCCGGTGGCGTCACCGCGAAAGGCACCAGCCGGCGGGCCACCCGCAGCGGGGCCAGCTCGCAGCGGCGGCTCCGCGCCAGGATCCGATCCACCTCGCCGGCCAGCACGGCACCAATCTGCCGCGCCATCGCGAATCCCCGCGGCTGGTCGGCGCGGGTCACGTCGATGTGGTTGATGTCGCCGCAGCAGCCCTGCAGGAACAGCAGCTCGGTGCCCGGGCCGTGGCTGGCCAGCAGCCGCTGGGCCACGAAGTGCGGGTAGTCGGCGCTGATCCGCGAGCCGCCGATGGTATCGCAGTGGAGCGCGAAGTTCAGAATCACGAGCCGCTCGCCGCTGGCGTGCTGCAGCTCGAGCGCCGTCACGGTCGGGTCGATGGGCGCCGTTGGCCGGACAATCTGCGGGTTGCGCACGCCCGGATTGGTGCGAATGCTGCCGTCGGCCATCTCGTAGCGGCGGCAGAACGAGAGTCCCTCCTCACGCCCGTGGCCGCCGCGGGCGCGAACGGGTTCGGCACGGCGGCGGGCCAGCGCCACGGCCCGCGCCACGGCTGCGGTCAGTGGCTCCAGATGATGCGCCGCGTAGGGACCGAGGTGGGTGTGCGTGGCATGCAGCACCAGCCGCTCGGGCGGCACATCCCCCGCCGCGGCGACCGCCGCGCGAGCCGCGGCGGTCAACTGCGGGTCACCGGCGCAGAGGTCCAGGGCGACGACCGCCAAGGCCTCGGGGCCGTCCTGCAGGTAGAGCGCCTTGGCCTGCAGCGGGTCATGCACGGCGCGCGCCAGACGGGTGCTAAAGTAGCCGCGCAGCGGGCTGCCGAGCGGTGGGGTGAGGTCCACCCGCGCCCAGCCGGCGTACAGCATGACGACTTCCTCCCCGAGGACGTCGCGTCAGTGGTCGAAGACGTCCTCGACGAAACTCAGCGCGACGGCCTCGGCGCGGTTGCGGGTGTCCAGTTTCTGCATGATCCGCTTGACATGGTTGTGGGCCGTGAAGGGTGAGATAAACAGCCGCGTGGCGATTTCCTGGTCGGTCAGGCCCTGGCGCATCAGCAGCAGCACCTCCTGCTCCCGCGCCGAGAGCTTCTGGCGGGCACTGCGGTTGAGCGTCGAGACCTGCGGCAGCCCACCTTCGAGCACCTGCCGGACCTTGGTCTCAAGCTCGTCCAGCCGGAACGGCTTCGGCAAGTACCCGCTGACGCCGAGTTCGGTACACTGAAACAGCGACTCGATGCTGGCGTAGCCGGTCAGGATGATCACGGGCACCTGCGACTTGAGGGTGCCGCGCACCGACCGCAGCATCTCGAAGCCCGACATGATCGGCATCCGCAGGTCCAACATCACCAGGTCGAACGGCCGCTCCATCAACCGCTGGAGCCCCTCGCGGCCGTGGTTGGCGACCGTCACGAAGTGCCCGGAATGCTCCAAAGCCTCGCGCAGCACGTCGCAGATGCCCTTGTCGTCGTCCACCACCAGGATATTGGCCATCAACGCACCTCATCGTCGGCAGGTGGCTCGACGGGCGGCGGAGCCACGGGCTGCTGCGCCTGCAGATCGTCGACCACGGCTTGGAACGGCTCCGGCACCTCGTGCTTGCGGCTGAGTCGCACCGCCACCTTGCGCTGCAACTGCCCGGCCTCGGCCTCGTACAACAGCCGGTCGCCAATATAGACCCCAATCGGCTGGCCCGGTGCCGAGTCCAACCGGATCACATCGTTCTTCTGCAGGCCGCGGATCTGCCGCACGGTCAACGCCGACCGGCCCAACTCGCCGCGCACCAGCAGCGTGACGTCGCTGACCACGTCGCGCATCATCAGGCGGTCGCGGTCGGCGGTGCTGCGGTCGCTGGTGATCCGCTCCTGACCGAGCTTGTAGAGCAGCGCGTCGGCCAGCACGTCGGGCATGCAGAGCGACATCATCCCGAAGTCCTCGCCGATCGTCACCTCCAGCGAGACCACCACGACCGGCGTGTTGGTCGCCGCCACCTGCGCGAACTGCGGGTCCTGCTCCGCCCGGACCATCCGCGGCTTGATCTTCACGAAGTCCTGCCAGGTCTCGGCGAGGCACGACAACATGCGCTCCAGCGGACGTTGGAACAGGACCAGCTCGACATCGGTCAACTGCCGCGTGCGACCTTGCCGGCGGACCTTCCCCCCGAGCATCTGCTCGTACATCGGGAATACCACAGTCGGGGTGATCTCGAGCGCCGCCTGGCCGGGCAGGGGTTCCATTTCGATGACATGGATCAACGTCGGCTGCGGCAGCGAGTAGACAAACTCGTGATAGGAGAGCGGCGTCACCGACTCGATCTTGACGACGATGTTGGTCCGAATATAGGCCGAGAGCGTGGTGCTCAGCAGCCTGGCGAAGCGTTCGTGGATCCGCTCCAGGTTGCGCAGTTGCTCGCGGCTAAACTTCTCGGGGCGCTTGAAGTCGTAGAGCTTGACTTCCTGGGCAGCGTCGCCGCCGTCGAGCAGCGGCGCCGTCGGACCGGCCGTCGCGGTCTGGGCCAACAGAGCATCGATCTCTTCTTGGCTCAGCATTCCGTCCATGGCGCGTCCTCTTGACCCCTAATATCGGCGGTCAGAGCGTAACATTTCGGGCAGTGCGCGTCTAGTCCGGCCAACGCCCAGCCGTGGCCCGCGTTGACAGGTGCCTGCCGCAACCGTATCATGCCCTCTTCAGCCCACCGTGTGGAGACCGGTTTGAGCCTGCTGCGGCGAGTCTGGGACGCTCTCAGCCGAGGCCTGATGGCCTTTGGACACTGCATGTCCAAGTTCGTCGTGACCCCGCTGCTGTACACCGTGATCGGCGGGCTGTTCACCGGCTTCGCCCGCCGTGGTGACCCGCTCCGCGTGCGGCCGCCGGCTGGCACGCTGTGGCAGCCGCGCCGCCGTGCCGACGACACGCTCGAGCGAGCGCGGAGTCTGCACTGATGCTGATCCTCGGCATCTCCTGCTACTACCACGACGCCGCCGCGGTGCTGCTGCAAGACGGCCGGCTGGTGGCGGCCGCCGAGGAGGAGCGGTTCTCGCGCCGCAAGCACGATTCCGGCTTCCCGCTGCACGCCGTGCGCTTCTGCCTGCGGACCGCCGGGGTCCGCTTGGAGGATGTCGACTACGTCGTCTTCTATGAGAAGCCCCTGCTGAAGTTCGACCGGATCTTGCGCACCGCCCTGGCGACCTGGCCGCGCAGTCTCAACCCGTTCCGTGAGGCGATGCTGGTCTGGCTCGGCGACAAGCTCTGGATGCGGTCCGACATCCGCCGCCACCTGCCGGTCCCAGCCGCCAAGGTGCTGTTCGTCGAGCACCATCTGTCGCACGCCGCCTCGGCGCTCTACAGCGCGCCCTTCGAGTCCGCCGCGCTGCTGACCGTCGACGGCGTCGGCGAGTGGACCACCACCGCCACCGGGCAGGGCACCGGCGCCTTCACCGCCGACCAGGTCAACCGGCTCGAACTGACCCACGAGATTCGCTTCCCGCATTCGCTCGGCCTGCTCTATAGCGCCTTCACCGCCTGGCTCGGCTTCGAGGTCAACGAGGGCGAGTACAAGGTGATGGGCATGGCGCCCTACGGGCAGCCGCGCTATGTGGACAAGGTGCGGCAGGTGATCCGCGTCGAGAGCGACGGCAGTTTTGCCCTCGACCTGAGCTACTTCACCTACCACCACAGCGCCACCCAGACCTTCAGTCCGAAGCTGGTCGCGCTGCTCGGCGAGCCGCGCCCGCGGGAGGCCGACTTCTACACCGCCGACACGCCCGAACGGCCGGACGACTGGAGCCCCGAGTACGCGGCGCAGTGTCAGTACTACGCCGATGTCGCGGCCAGCATTCAGGCCGTCACCGAGGAGACCATCCTCAGCATCGCCCGGCACCTCCGGCAGCGCACCGGCGAGCGAAACCTGGTGCTGGCCGGCGGGGTGGCCCTGAACAGCGTCGCCAACGGGCGGGTCTTGACCGAGAGTGGTTTCGAGCAGGTCTACATCCAGCCCGCCGCCGGCGACAGCGGGGGGGCTCTGGGCGCGGCGCTCTACGCCTACCACGTGCTGCTGGGCGGCCGGCGTGAGTTCGTGATGGAGCACGCCTACTGGGGCGCGGAGTACTCGACCGCCGACACCGAGGCCTTCCTGCAGCGCGAATCGATCGCCTACCGGGCCTACGACGACGACGCCTTGTCGCAGCAGGTCGCCGGGCTGCTCGACCAGCAGAAGGTGGTCGGCTGGTTCCAGGGTCGCTTCGAGTGGGGCCCGCGAGCGCTGGGCAACCGCAGCATCCTGGCCGATGCGCGCCCGGCGGCGATGAAGCGGATCGTCAACGAGAAGATCAAGTTCCGCGAGCCCTTCCGGCCGTTCGCGCCGGCGGTCTTGGAGGAAGCCACGACGACCTTCTTTGACTGCCCCGACCCGCGTGGCGTCTATCCCTTGCGGTTCATGCTGATGGTGCGGCCGGTGCAGCCGGCGCAGCGCGAGGTGATCGCGGCGACCACCCACCAGGACGGCTCGGGGCGCCTGCAGACGGTCCGCCGCGAGTGGAACCAGCGCTACCACGACCTGTTGGCGGCGTTCGGCGAGCGGACCGGCGTGCCGGTGATTCTCAACACCTCGTTCAACCTCCGCGGCGAGCCCATCGTCAACACCCCGGCCAACGCCTACAACACGTTCATGAACTCGGACATGGATGCCCTGGTGCTGGGCAACCTGGTGGTCCGCAAGGGTGGAGCCTGAGGCGATGCCGCGTCACCATCAAATCGCCATCGACGGGCCCGCCGGTGCCGGCAAGTCGACCGTCGCCCGGGCGGTGGCCGAGCGGCTGGGCTACACCTTCGTCGACACCGGCGCGATGTACCGCTGTGTCGCCCTGGCGATGCTGCGGTCCGGGCTGACGCTGGACGACGCCGCGGCGGTCGGCGAGCTGGCCGAGCGGCTGCAGATCGAGTTCGGGCCGCTGCAGGCCGGGCAGCAGCCGGTGAGTCTGGACGGCCAGGAGGTCACCGCCGCCATCCGCACGCCGGAGGTCCACGCGGTGGTCTCCCCGGTCAGCGCCATCCCGGCCGTCCGCGCCGCCCTGCTGCGGCAGCAACAGGCCTACGGCGAGCAGGGCCCGGTGGTGATGGAAGGCCGCGACATTCAGACCGTGGTGCTGCCGGCGGCCCAGACGAAGGTCTACCTGGATGCCAGCCCGGCCGAGCGGGCGCGGCGTCGCCACGCGGAGTTGCCGCCGGGGAGCGGCAGTGTGGGCGATGTGGAAGCGGCCATCCGCGAACGGGACGCGCGTGACAGCGGCCGCGCCAACGCGCCGCTGCGGGCGGCCCCGGAGGCGGTGCATCTGCTCACCGACGGGCTGTCGGTCGAGCAGGTGATCGAGCGGATCTTGGACCTCGCCCGCGCCGCGGTGCGGGCAGGCGGGAGCAGGTGATGGCGGACGGCAAGCCAGAGCAGGTGTCGCAACTGGAGTTTGGCCCCGCGCCGGCGGGCGACGACCCGATCAGCGGCAAGGTCACGATGGTGGACCAGCTCGGCGAGCGGGCCGGTGTGGTGCGCGAGCTGTTCGGCTTCTTGTGGGCCAACAAGCTGTGGTGGATGATTCCAATGGTAGGCGTGCTGCTGGTCTTCGGGATCCTGATGCTGCTGGCCTCGTCGTCTCCGGCGGGGGCCTTCATCTACACGCTGTTCTGATGGCCAAGGAGTGGCCCCTGGCGTGGCCGGACTGGCCCTACCGGATTTGCAGCAACGTCATCACCCCGGCGCTGGCGGCGTTCTGCGGAGTGACCTTTATCGGTCGGCAGCACCTGCCGCTGGACGGGCCGGCGGTGCTGCTGTGCAACCATGAGAGCTACCTCGACCCGATCTTGATGACCCACCTGTCGCTCCGGCCGATCACCTTCATGGCCAAGTCCGAGCTGTTCCGCGGCTTCGGCGGCTGGCTCTTCCCGCGGCTGAACACCCTGCCGGTGAAGCGCGGCTCAGCCGACCTGAGCGCCTTCCGCAACGCCGCGCGGGTGCTCGGTGAGGGGCACCTCCTGGCGATCTTCCCGGAGGGCACCCGCACCCTCGACGGCACCCTGCAGCCACTGCAACTGGGCGCGCTGAGCATCGCCTTGCGCGCGCAAGTGCCGATCATCCCGATGGCGATCTACGGCAGCCGCCGCCTGTTGCCGGCCCGCGGCCGACCGCGGCCGGCGGCCATCGGACTCGAAATCGCGGCGCCGATCCAGCTGGCGCATCGCCGGCCGGGAGCGCACAGCCACAAACCGACTTTGGAGCGTCTGGCGGCCGACCTGACCGTCCAGTTCATCCACCTCCGCCGCCGCCTCGCCGCGCGGCTGGGAGGACCCCCACCGTACGAAGGAGACTGAGCATGGGACAATGCGAACGGAAGCGTGAGATCAGCCGTCGGCGCCGCCGCCAGGAGCGCGCCGCGCAGGCCCGCAAGAAGCAGGCCATTCTGGAAGCGCTGGCCGCCAAGGCCCGCGAAGCCAAGAAGGCCAAAGCCGCCGAGTAGCGCCGCCCACCAGCCGCCGGCCGGGTCACCACCCACCGGCGGCGGCGGCGCGCCCGGAGGCGGCAGAGCGGGCCCTCAGCCGCCCGGCCGCGGCCCGCGCCGGCCGTAGAGGGCCAGGTACGGCACCACCAGGTTGTTGCGCTCGGTCCACACCGCGACCTGCCCATCCGGCAGGGGCTGCGGGTCGGTCCAGGTGAGCAACGGCCGGTGGTGCAACCAGGCTGTCAGCCGCGCCCCAACTCGCTCGACCCGGACCTCGGCCCAGGCATTGTGCATCTCACGCCAGTGCGGCACGATCCGCTCGACCCGCGTCACCTCGACGCCGTGCCGCAGCAGCCGGGCGTCGGGACCGTCGGCGCCGACCTCCAGCACATAGCCCTGCCACGGATCCTGGCCGTCGCCGGCCAGCGTCAGGCGCAGGCGTTCGACCGGCTCCACCGCGGCTGAGCCGTAGCTGCCGGTCATTTGCACCCCCAGATAGGCCTGCACCACCTGCGGGCCCAGCAGCGGCCACTTGTGCCACAGCACGGCCCGCCCCTGGCGGCCGTCGCCGGTCAGCCAGGCCCACTCCGGCTCGCAGGTCCAGCGGCTGGCGACCACCCAGCGGCCGCCGGCTTCGCGCCAGTCGACCGGAGCCTTGTCGAAGGTCGTCTCGCAGACCTCGGCAGCCGTCAGCCGGACAGCCGCCGCGGCCAGGTCAAGCTGCTGCCAGGCGAGGCCCAGACAGACGCTGCCGACGGGCTGCGCCAGCAGCCGGCCCGGCGGGTCGACGCTCCAGCGGCCGGCGCGACGGCGCACCACCGCGCTGGCGGTCGGCCGGTCCCAGACGGCCAGCGGCGGCGACTGCCCGCGCTGGGCGCCGGCCAGTACCGTAAGCTGCCCGCCGGCCCGCCAGGCGGTCGGGGTCAGGCGCAAGGTCAGGTCGGCGGCCAGGCGGCCAACCAGCCACTGCTGCCGGCTGCCGGCGTCCGGCTCCCAGGCCGCCGCCGGGTGGGCCCAGGTGTCGCGGTCGAGCAGCCCCTCCGGCCCCTTGTCGAAGCTGGGGTCGTGGACCGCGGGCGTTGGCCAGGTGTTGTCGCCGCAGGTCAGGCGGAGGTCGTCGAAGGACGCCTCGCCGGCCACGCCGAGCGTCAGGCCGCCGCACTGCGGACCTGGATCAGCGGCCTGCAGCCAGAGGTCGCCGTCGACCAGCAGCTTGGAGAGCTGATAGTCGGCACGGACTTCGAGCCGGGTCCACTGGCGGGCCGGAATGACCCGCGCGGTGGTCGCCAAGACCGTCACCTGCGGCCCGTGCCGGCGCAGCAGCCGCGTGCTGCCGCGGTCGACGGCGACTTCGGCCTCCAGCGCGTTGCCGAGCGCGTCGCGGCAGAGCTGCACCCGCACCGCGGTGGCTTCGCGCGGGCGGACCGCCAGTTGCAGGCGCGGGCCGGCCCAGAACCAGTCCCCGGCGGCCAGCGCGCCATCGCTGCCGCGCAGCGCGAAACCCGGCTGGCCCTTGCCCTCGCCCCGGCCGGTCAGGCGCCAGGTGCCGCCGAGGACGCGCCAGTCGGCCGAGAGCTGACCCTCCGCCGCGAAGTCGGCCGCGAACAGCCCGTCGGCGTTGGTCTGCCACTCCGGTTCACCCGGCCCTTGCCAGGTCACCGGCCCACGCCACTGGCCCGGCCAGCGGGCCAGCACCCGGCCGGCCAGGACGAGCTCGCAGCGGTCGGGCCAGAGCAGCAGCAGCGGCGGTTCGTCGCCCGGCAGGGCCACCGCCGCCGGCGTCAGCGGGCGGCCAGCCGGCGAGGCGGCGACGGTGACCTGGGCACCGGCAAGGGTCAGCAGCAGGCCCGCGAGCGAGCCGGGGCGGGCCCCGATCCGAAGCAGGCCGCGGCCGCCGCCAACGCGCGGCAGGCGGGCCACGGTGTAAGGCTCGGCCGCGGCGGCCAGGAGCTGTTGGCCGGCGGCGGCCGGGAAGGTCGGGGCCGGCGGGGCCGGCGCGGCTGGTGCGGCGACCGGCTCCACCGGGTGCCACTGCGGCACGGCGCGGCCGGCCGTCAGGCAGTTGGCCAGTGCCAGCAGCAGGTCCTCGTACCAGGGCGCCCAGTTGCCCTGCAGGTAGGCCACGTCGAAGCCCGAGTAGAGCAGGCGGCCGGCGCCGACCCGACGTTCGACCAGCGCGGCCGCCCCGAAGGTCGGGAAGCGCGCCAGCACGGTGTCCTGGGGCGTCGGCTGGAGCGCAAACAGGGTGTAGCCGTAGTCCCAGCGGCGCTGCGGCGGCAGCAGCTTCAGAAGCGGGTGGTCGCCCGCCACCAGTTCAAACGGCCAGCCGCTGCAACTGGGCGGGTGACCGGTGCTGTGGCTGCTGAAGCTCAACCCGGCCAGGGCTGCGGGTGGGAAGCTCTGCAGCGCGGCGTAGACCTGCCCGCCCTGCCGCAGGTACTGGTCGAGCGCCCGGTTGGCGGCGGTCTGGTAGCCCTCCTCGTCGCTCCAAATCGGTGCCTGCAAGACCGCGTCGTAGCGTCGCAAGACCGTCGGGTCGCCCTGTTCGGCGGCGCTCAGGTAGTCGAACGGCAGGCCGGCACGGAGCAGCACGCCGCCCAGACCCATCCGCAGCACGCCGCCGACGCCGAGACGCGGCAGGGGTTCTGCTGCCACGGGCAGACAGACCAACAGCCAGGCCAGCCAGCCGAGAGTCCGCACCGGCGCTGCCTCCCGCCTGGCTAGACCAGCCCCGAGGCGGTCAGGGCGCTGAGTCGGGCGAAGAAGTTCGGGAAGGTCTTGGCGACGCAGCCGGGATCGCGGATCCGGACCCCCGGCGTGCGCAGCCCGAGCACGCTGAAGCTCATCGCCAGGCGGTGGTCGTCGTAGGTCTCGACCTCCCCGCCGTGCGGCGTGCCCGGGTAGATGCGCCAACCATCGGGGAACTCGTCGACCCGCACGCCCAGCCGGCCGAGCTCGGTCGCGGCGGCGGCGATGCGGTCGGACTCCTGACGCCGGACATGCGCGATGTTGCGGACCTCCACCGGGCCATCGGCGAACGGCGCGATGGCGGCGAGCGTCAAGGCGGTGTCGCTGATCGCGTTCATGTCGACCGTCACGTGGCGCAGTTGCGGGGGGCCCTGCAGACTCAGCCCGCGCGGCGTGTCGGTGACCTCGCAGCCCATCTGTTCGAGCACCTCCAGGAACCGCAGATCGCCCTGCCGCGAGCGCCGCGTCAGGCCGTAGACGGTGATCCGCCCCCCGGTCACCGCGGCGGCGGCGAAGAAGTAGCTGGCGGCCGAGGCGTCCGGCTCGACGCTGTAGTCGCGGGCGACGTACTGCTGGCCCGGCGCGACCTGGAAGCGGCGGTACTGCTGGTGGCTCAGGGTGACCCCGAAGTCGGCCATGATGTCGGCCGTGATGTCGAGGTAGGGCTGGCTGACCAGCTCGCCGTCGACCTCGATCTCGAGCCCCTCGGGCATCGCCGGCGCCACCAGGGCCAGGGCGGTGAAGTACTGGCTCGACTGGCTGCCGTCGATCCGCACCTGGCCGCCGCGACAGCCGAGGGCGTCGATCCGCAGTGGCGGGCAGCCGTTGTCGTGCTGGCTGGTGGCGCGCACGCCGAGCTGGCGCAGCGCGTCCAGCAGCGGCTGCTGCGGCCGTTCGCGCATCCGCGCTGTGCCGTCGAGCACGAAGCGACCGCGGGAGACCGCGCAGAGGGCCGTCAAGAACCGCATCGCGGTGCCGGCGTTGCCGCAAAACAGGGTGGCCCGTTCGCTGGGCACCCGGCCGCCACAGCCGTGGACGACCATCGTCTCGGCGGGCGGGTCGGGCTCGACCCGCACCCCGAGATCGCCCAGGGCGTTGGCCATGTGGGCGGTGTCGTCGGCGAACAGGGCGCCGCGGAGGGTGCTGACGCCGGGGGCCAGCGCCGCGATCAGCAGCGCGCGGTTGGTGTAGCTCTTCGATCCCGGCAGCGGCGTGGCGGCCCGGATCGGCCCGTCGGCGGGGCGGATGTCAACCATCGGTGCTGCTCCCGGTGGCCTGCAGCTTGTGCTCGCGGGCGCTCTCCAGGAGCGCCTCCAGACGGTCGTCGGCGCCGTTGGCGAGAGCCTCGCGGAGGGAGTAAAGCTGGTCCTGGTACTCGTCGATGGCCTGCACCACGGCCGCCCGGTTGCTGGCCAGGATCTCGCGCCAGAGTCGGGCGCCGCCGGCCGCGACGCGGGTCGCCGAACGCCAGCCGCCAGCCGCCAGGGCGTAGACCGGCTGACCCTGGTCCTGGCGCGCCGCGGTCAGCAGCATCGCTGCCACGGCTGCCAGGTGCGGCACGTGGGAGACCGCCGCGACCGCCTCGTCGTGCAGGTCGGGCGGCAAGATCAGCGGGCGGGCGCCGAGGGCGTGAACCAGCGCCGCCAGGCGCTCGGTGGCGGCGGCTGGGGTGGCCGCGGTTGGGGTCAGCACGTAGGTCGCCCCGGCGAACAAATCGGCGCGCGCCGCGGCCACGCCCATGCGTTCGCTGCCCGCCATCGGATGCCCCCCGATGAAGACCGCCGTGCCCAACTCGACGGCGGCGGCGGCGGTCACCACCTCGGCCTTCGACGAGCCCGCGTCGGTCACCAGCGCGCCGGGGCGGAGCACTGGGGCGATGCTGCGCAGCAGTGGCACGAGGCTGGCGACCGGCGCCGCGAGGTAGACCAGGTCGGCGCCCGCGACACACTCGGCCGGGCTGGCGGCAGCCCGGTCGGCGGCGCCGAGCCGCACCGCCAGATCGCGAGTCGCGGCCGTGCGGCTGTAGGCCACGACCTCGCCGACCAGCCGTCGGGCGCGCATCGCCATACCGAGCGAGCCGCCGATCAGGCCGACTCCCAGTACCGCCAGGCGTTCAAAACGCGGAGCGTCCACCTAGCCGCTGCCTGCCGGCG
The DNA here is from genome assembly GCA_020850355.1 of Fimbriimonadaceae bacterium. GTDB lineage: Bacteria > Armatimonadota > UBA10988 > UBA10988 > UBA10988 > JADZEX01. Next base: position 49,133 of record JADZEX010000021.1, read on the forward strand.
CGCTCAGGGCGACCTCGAACTCCCGCACGAAGCGGTCGCACTGTTCGGGTGTGCCGATGGTCACGCGCAGGTGGCCGGGCAACCCCATGCCGCTGCAGGCCCGCACGATCACGCCGCGCCGCAGGAGTGCCTCGTAGACCGGCTGCTCGTGGCGCCCCAGGTCGAACAGCACGAAGTTGGCCTGCGACAGCACCGCACGCAGGCCGAGGCGGGCGGCCGTCTGGGTGTACAGCTCGCGCCCCGCGCGGTTCGCCAGCAAGGTCTGCTGCACATGGGTCTCGTCGCGCAGCGCCGCCAGCGCGGCGACCTGCGCCAGGCTGTTGACATTGAACGGCTCGCGGATCTGCTCGATCCAGCGCACCAGGTAGGGCCGACCGACGGCGTAGCCCACCCGCAGCGCGGCCAGGGCGTGGATCTTCGAGAAGGTGCGCAACACCAGCACATTGGGTTGGCCGAGCGCCAGTGCCATCGACCGCCCGTGGTCAGGGTGATCCACAAACTCGTAGTAGGCCTCGTCGAGGACCACCAGCACGTGCTTCGGGACGGCCTCCAGGAAGTGCTCGATCGCGCCATCGGGCAGGTAGGTGCCGGCCGGGTTGTGCGGATTGCAGAGCATGATGCACTTGGTGCGGTCGGTGATCCGCCCGAGCATCGCGTCGAGGTCGTGGGCGTCGTCGCGCAGCGGCACCTTGACCGTCCGGGCCCGGTTGAGGATCGCTTGCGGCTCGTACCGCAGGAAGGTCGGATCGCCGATCAGCAGCTCGTCGCCCTCGCCCAACACGGCGTAGCCGATGGTCTGCAGCAGCTCGTCGCTGCCGTTGGCGACGCTGATCTGGTCGGACTGGACACCGTGCTTCGTCGCCAGCGCCTGCCGCAGCTCGACGGCGCCGGCGTCCGGGTAGAGCCCGATCTCCGGCACGGCGGCGCGAATCGCCTCGATCACCGCGGGGGCCGGCCCGAACGGGTTCTCGTTGCTGGCGAGCTTCACCACATCGGTCAGCCCATACTTGGCCATCACGTCGATGATCGGTGTGCCAGGGACGTACGGCACGAGGCGATGCACCTGCGGTTTGACCGCCGACGCAATCGCTCCGAGCCACTCCGGGGTGCTTGCCATGCTCGCCTCCGAACCGGCATGATAGCACCGCCCACCGCCCGACGGAAGCTGCCGCCGGCCGTGTTTCACGTGAAACAGGGCTCGACCGCGGTCGTCGACCGGCCCGGTCGCAGGGGTCGCCGCAGGCTCAGACGGTGGCCACCTCGCGCACTGCCGTGGCCAGCTCGAGCGGGTTGAAGGGCTTGCGGAGGAAGGTGCAAGGCGAACCGGCCGGCGGTTGCGGGTCGACGTCGCTGTAGCCGCTGATGAAGACCACCGGCAGCCCGTGCTGCGCGGCCGCCAGGTCGGCGGCCAACTGGTCGCCGCGCTCGCCGGGCAGCATCAGGTCGGTCACCAGGACGGCCAGCGGGCCGGCCTCGGCGGCCAGTTCGCGCCCGGCGCCCGGATTGGCCGCCTGGCGGACCTCGAAGCCCAGCTCGCGCAGCGCGCGGGCCACCAGGCGCCGCACACCGGGCTCGTCCTCGACGACCAGGGCCACCGCTCCGGCCGCGACGGTGCCTGGCACGACCGGTTCGGCGGAGCGCCCGATCGGCAGGTAGACCTCGAAGCTGGCGCCGCGACCGGGGGCGCTGCGGCAGTCGATCCAGCCGCCCGACTGGTCGACCAAACTGAAGACCAGCGCCAGCCCGAGACCCAGCCCGCTGCCGACCTCGCGGGTGCTGAAGAAGGGCTCGAAGATCCGCTCGCGGACGGCATCGTCCATGCCGCAGCCGGTGTCGGCGACGAGCAGCCGGAAGTAGCGCCCGAACGGCGCGCTGGGGAACGGCGAGTTGGCCTCGTCGAACTCGACGATGGCCGTGGCGACGCGGAGCAGGCCGCCGTCGGGCATCGCCTGGCAGGCGTTGCGGACCAGTTGCTGCAGCACCTGGGCCAGGTGGTGGCGGTCGACCTGCAGCTCGCCGATGCAGGGGCTCAGTTCGTAGCTGACCTGCGGCGGGACCCGCGTCAGGGCCAGCTCGAGCGCGGTCTGCTCGCGCACCGCGTCGTTCACCGCCACGGCCGTCGGGCGCGGCGGCTGGCCGCGGCCGATCGCCAGCAGTTGGCGCGTCAGCGCGGTCGCCCGCGAGGCGGCGCCCTGCACCTCCGCCAGATCGTGGTAGCGCGGGTCGTCGGCGGGCAGATCCTGCAGCAGGAACTCGGTGTAGCCCTCGATCACCGTCAGCAGGTTGTTGTAGTGGTGCGCCGCCCAGGCCGAGAGCTGGCCGATTGCACTGAGCTTGGCGGCCTCGCGCAACTGCCACTCGGCGCGGTGCCGGGCGGTCAAGTCGTGGAAGGTGCAGATGGTCGCGTCCTGCCCGCGCCAGGGCATCGCCCGCGAGCGGACCTCCACCCGCACTTCGCGCTCGCCCGGGCCGCGGAGCCGCATCTCGCGCAGGCCGCGTTCGCGCACGCCGGGCGGCAGGCCGAGCTGGCCCACCTCATCGGCGGGCAGCAAGGCGTCCGCCGGGAGGTCGAGCAGCTCGTCTCGGGCGCGGCCGACCAGGGCGGCAAACTGGTCATTGAGGTCGACCACCCGGCCCGCGGCCAGCACCACGATGCCCTCGCTGGTCGCCTCGGCGAGGGCCCGGAAGCGGGTCTCGCTGTCGCTCAGGGCCTGCGCGGCGTGCTCGGCGGAGCTCAGGTCGCGACCGACGATCAGCACCGCCGGGCGGCCGTCGTGATGCACCTGCAACGACTGCGACTCGGCGAGACGGGTCTGCCCATCGAGGCCCACCAGTGGAATCACCTGGGGCGGATTCAACTCGCCGGAGGCTGCCCGGTCGAGGCGCGCCTGCACGAGTCCGCGGTGCTCGACCGAGATGGTGGCCCGCAGCGGGTGGCCCACCAGCTCCTGCGGGCTGGCCGCACCGAGCAGTCTGGCCGCCGCGGGATTGGCATACACCAAGCGGCCGTCCTGCGCCACCGCAATCGGGTTGGGATTGTGATCCACCAGACCGCGGTAGCGCTCCTCGGCGTGGGCCAACTCGGCACCCAGCCGGTCGGCCTGCTGGCGGGCTGCCGCCAGGCGACTGGCCAGCCGGTCGCGCTGCTGCTCGGCCTGGTGGCGCGCCGTCTCGTCGGTGACGATGGTCAGCAGGCCAGCGACGGTGCCGTCGGGACTCGACCGCGGTCGGCTGGTCCAGCGCAGCCAACGGCCTTGGCCGGCGTCCCCGACGGCCTCGACCGCCAGGGTCAGACCCGCCGCCGGGGCCAGCAGGGCCGCCTCCAAATGGTCAGTCAGCACCGCTCCCGGCGCTGGCACCGCCGGAATCAGGCGTCCCAGCGCCAACGACCCGAGCAGCTCGCTGGCGGCGTAGCCACAGAGCCGGCGGGCCCAGGCATTGAGGTACTCAGCGCGCAGCTCGGCGTCAAACAGCAGCACCCCACAGTCCAGGTCGTCGAGGATTTGGCGAAACTGGTCGCTGTCGGCACTGCGCCGCGCCAACTCGCCGAGCAGCGCCAACGACCAGCCGCCCCAGGCGATCTCGCCTGACGTCGTGGCAGTCTGCAGCTCGTCGTCGGAAGTAGCCATGATCGGCCCCCACGCAGACCACTGGCCAGCCATGTCTGGCCTGGCGAGGATCTACCTCATCGCAGGGCTCCCCTGAAGCCGTGCGCACCCGCCAGCGTTCACCTTCGCGACTCGCGACCGCACACCTGCCGCGTGGCAGGGCGACCCTGGCAACCGGCGAACGCGCCGCGGGTGGGAGAGGTCCGTTGTCCAGCCTGATCGTGGTCCATCCGCGCTTCGACGGTGAGTGGCCCTTCGCCGCCGACCACCTGCAGCAGCTCTGGGCTGCCAGCGGTCCGACTCGTCTGCAACGGCTGGCGCACGAGGAGAGTCGGCCGCTCGGCAGCGTGGCTGCTGACTCGCAGGTCACCCGGCTGGTCAGTTGTGGCGTGCCGGTCACCGCCGCCTGCGTGAACGCCTTCCCGCGGCTCCGCGAGGCGGCCCTGCTGCCGGCCCCCGCGCCCGCGGTCCGAACCGCCTGGGAGACGGCGGGGGTGACGCTCTACCAACACCGCAGTGAGGGCTTCTGGGGCCAGAGCGTGGCCGAGTTTGCGTTGGCGCTGACCCTCGCTGCGTTGCGGCGGATCCCGCAGACTGGCGCCGCCCTGCGGCAGAGTCAGGCCGTCTGGGACTACCGCCAGCCGGCCGGCGCCGAGGCCCCGGGTCGCCGCGGCCTGCAGTTCGGTGACGACCCGCGCTTCTGTCACGGCACCATCGCCGGCAAGCGGGTGCGGGTGGTCGGACTCGGCAACATCGGCAGCCGCTACGCCGCGGTCTGTGCCCACCTCGGCGCCGACGTCGCCGGCTGGGATCCGATCGCGCCCGAGGCGGCCTTCCACCGTTCCGGCACCCGTCAGGTGGAGCGGCTCGACGAGCTGGTCGCCGACGCCGACATCTTCGCCCCGATGCTGCCGCTGCGCGAGGCCACCGCCGGGGTGGTCACCGCAGCCCATCTCCAGGCCCTGCCGCGGGGAACGCTGGTGGTGCTGGTGACCCGCGCCGGGATCGTCGACATGCCGTCGCTGCGGCAGCGCGTGCTGGCCGCCGAGCTGGCGCTGGCGGCCGATGTCTTCGACCTCGAACCGCTGCCCCTGGACGACCCGCTGCTACGCTGCGAGCACGCCGTGCTGACGCCCCACAACGCCGGACGGACCGCCCACGCCAACCAGCAGTTCGTCGCGGCGCTCGCGGCGCAGTTCCGCCAGTCGCGCTGACGATCAGTCCACCCACTCCGGATTCGGCGTCGGCAGCAGGGCCTCGATCCCCTCGCGCCAGGTCGCCAGGCGCGCCGCCAGCTCGGCGGTGCGGGCCGGTTCGGCCGCGGCGCGGTCGGCGGACTCGGCAATGTCCTGGCGCAGGTTGTACAGCTCGCGCCGCCCGTCCTCGAAGAACTCGAGCAGTTTCCAGTCGCCGCAGCGCACGGCGCAGCCGGGCGTGCCGCCCTGGTTGCCATAGTGCGGGTAGTGCCAGAAGATGGCCTCGCGGGCGAGTCCGCCGGTCTCTCGCCACAACGGCAGCAGGCTCTCGCCGTCGCAGTGCTGCGCCGGCCGCAGCGGCCGGCCGGCCGCCTCCAAGAACGTCGGGTAGAAATCCGGACTGGTCACCGGCGTCTCGCAGACACTTCCGGCGCGCACCTGGCCGGGCCAGCGCACGATCAGCGGCTCGCGGGTGCCCCCTTCGTACATCCAGCCCTTGCCCTCTTGCAGCGGCGCGTTGCAGGTCGGGCTGCCCTCGCTGGTCGCCAGCCCGCCGTTGTCGCTGGTGAAGACCACGATGGTGTGGTCGGCCTGGCCCGTCTCGTCCAGTGCCGCCAGCAGCCGGCCGATGTTGGTGTCCAGGTTCTCCATCATCGCGGCGTAAGTGGGATCGGACTGGATGATCCGGCGCGTCACCCGCCGGTCGCGGAAGCGCACGGTCGGGCAGGGCTCGCCCAGCACCAGCGGGTCGATCGCATCGAGCCGCAGCGCGTGGGCCTTGGCGCGGTACTTCGCAACCAGCTCGGCCGGGGCCTGAATCGGAGTGTGGACCGCGTACTGGCAGAAGTTGAGGAAGAACGGTCGCTGGTCGGGTTGCCGGATCAAGTCGATCGCCGCGCTCGTCAGGCGGTCGGTGAGATACTCGCCCGGCTCGCCCTCCGGCAGCGTCGGCAGGCCCCACGGCGCGAAGTAGCCCTGCTGCGGATGGCCCCAGTTCCAGCCACCGACATTGATGTCGAAGCCGTGGTCGGTCGGCAGCGAGCCCTCGCCGCCGAGGTGCCACTTGCCGACATGCCAGGTGCGGTAGCCACCGTCGCGGAGCGCCGCGGCGACGGTCGTCTCGCTGCTCGGCAGTTGCCGCAGGTAGGGCGCGTCGACCAGCCGACCTTTGGTCGGGTGCCAGCGACCCGAGACGTCGATGTAGTCGGTGATCCCCACCCGCGCCGGATAGCGGCCGGTCAGCAGACTGGCCCGCGTCGGCGAGCAAACCGGGCAGGCCGCGTAGGCGTCGGTGAAGCGCATCCCCTGGGCCGCCAGGCGGTCGAGGTGGGGCGTCTCGTAGAACGTGCTGCCGTAGCAGGAGAGGTCCCGCCAGCCCAGGTCGTCGAGCAGGAAGAAGACGATGTTGGGGGCGCTCATCACAGCCTCCTTGCCGGAACTGTCCAACGACCGGCCGCCGGCTGCGAACAGGTATAACCCGGATCAGGCCCGGCCTGCTTGCAGGGCTTGGCCGTCTGATTGTGAAAACTGACCAGCCTGGAGGTCGGCGTGGAGATTGCCTGGGAGAGCGATCTGGTGGCCCACCGGATCGGCGGCAGCGGGCCGCGGGCGGCGCTGCGTTGCGGGCTGGTGAGTCACCCGGCCGGGCATCGCGAGCTGGACTTCGTGACGGCCCAGTACGCGCTGGTCTATCTCGTCGCGGGCGAGGGGAGCTACCGCGATGCGAGCGGCGTGGTCTGGGACCTGCGGCCGGGAGTGCTCTTTCAGCGCTTCCCGAACGAGCCGCACACGGTGCGCATGAGCAGTGCCACCCGCAAGGCCTTCGTCGGCGTGCCGGTGCAGGTCCTGGAGCTGCTGCGGCTGACCGGGCAAGGACAGCTCGCGGAGCCGGTGTTGGAGGTCGGGCTCAGCGCCACGGTGGTCGACAGCTTTCGGCGGGCCGCCCGCGACCTGCGCGACCGGCCTCCGGGGGAGCTGTTCCGGAGTCTGCTGCACCTGCAGCAGCTCATCTTGGACCTCCACGCCGCCGCGGCCCGGACGCGCTGGCAGGCCGACGACGACTGGCTGGCCGAGGCGCGGGCGGTGCTGGCCGCCGAGTTGGCCCGGCCGCTGCGCCTGCCGGCGGTGGCGCGTCGGCTGCGGATGAGCTACACGTCGTTCCGCCGTGCCTTCACTGCCCGTGTCGGCATCCCGCCGGCAGAGTACCGGCGTCGCTGCCGGGTCGAGCGGGCGATGCAACTGCTGCTGGCCGACGAGACCCCGCTGAAGCAGATCGCGGCCCGCCTGGGCTACCCCGATGCGGCCGCCTTTACGACGCAGTTCCGGCAGGTCGCGGGGGTCACCCCGAGCGCCTTCCGGGCCGGCGCGCGGATCTGAGCAGGACGCCGGCCGCGCTGGCCGAACTGTCGCGCGACGGAGTCGCTGATGGTCCTGGATACGCTCGCCAACGCCGACCGCTACCTGCCCCTCAACCCGCACTTCGCGCAGGCCTTCGAGTTTCTGCGGCGGCCCGACCTGGCCGACCTGCCGGCCGGCCGCCACGAGATCGCCGGCCCAGCGGTCTTCGCGATCGTCTCGCACGAGCCCGGTCGCGGCCACGGCGGCGCCACCCGCGAGGCGCACCGCAACTACCTCGACATCCAGTTCGCCATCGTCGGCACCGACCAGATCGGCCACCAGCCCACCGCCGAGGCGAAGCACGTGCTCACGGAGTACGATGCCGCCAAGGATGTTGCGACGTTTGCCGATGAGCCGCAGAACTGGATCCTGGTGCCGCCCGGCAGCTACCTGATCTTGTGGCCGGAAGACACCCACGCCCCGCTGGGAGGCAGCGGGCCGCTGCACAAAGTGATTGTCAAAGTGGCGGTGGCTTGATGAAACTGGTCCAGATCGGTTGCGGCCCGCAGGCCCGTGGGGCGCACGGTCCGGCGCAGGCGAAGGCGGCGCGCTGCTGGCGTGACCTGGAGCTGGCGGCCTGCTGCGACCTGCGTCTGGAGGCCGCCGAGCGGTACGCCGCGGCGTTCGGCTTTGAGCGGGTCTACACCGATCTGGACGCGCTGCTCGACCGTGAGCGGCCGGACGCCGCGGTGTTGGTGGTGGCGGTCGAAGCCACCGCGGCGTTGGCCGCGCGGGTCCTGGCGCGGGGCATTCCGCTGCTGCTGGAAAAGCCGCCGGGCCTGACGTTGGCGGAGTGCGACGCGTTGATCGCGGCCGCCGGTCCGACGCCGCACCAGGTCGCCTTCAACCGGCGCCATGCCCCGCTGGTGCGAGAGCTGCATCGTCTTCTGCCGCAGCCCCTGCGGCACCTGCGGTACGACCTGATCCGCTGCGGTCGCCGCGACCCGGACTTCTCGACGACCGCCATCCACGGCCTCGACACGGTCCGCCACCTGGCCGGCGACTTCGCGGTGGCGCGGCTACACTACCAGGAGCTGCCGCACGAGGGCCCGCAGGTCGCCAATGTCTGGATCGACGCGGAAATGACCTCGGGCGCCACGGCCCATCTGGCGTTCTGCCCCACCGCCGGGGTCCTGGTCGAGCGCGCCACCGCCCACGGTGACGGCGTGACGCTGTTCGCCGACCTGCCGCTGTGGGCCTCGCACGACGGGGTCGGCCGCCTGCAGCGGATCGAGGCCGGACGGGTGACCCTCGACCTGCCCGGTGACCGCTGCCGTGATGGGCAGGAGCGGTTCGAGGAGGCTGGCTTCGGGGCCCAGACACGCAGCTTCCTGGAGGCCCTGCGCGGTGGCCGGCCGCCGACACCCAGCCTGGCCGAGAGCCGGCAGTCGGTCGCGCTGATGCAGGCCCTGCGCGAGCGGGTTGAGGTGTTCCGCGGCTAGACCGGCGAGCGCCTAAGGCTCGATCACCACGTCGCGGCCATTGACCCGGAGGGTTACCCGCGGGCCCTGCACGGCCTTCTGCCAGGCGGCCTGGAAGGTGGTCAGGTTCATCGTCGGCTCACCGTTGACGGCCGTGATCACCTGCATCCGCCGCACACCGGCGCTGGCCAGCAGGCCGTTGCGCTCCAGCCCGACCACCAGCACGCCCCGCAGGTTCGGGACGCCCATTTGCGCCGCCAGCTCCGGCGTGATCTCGCGGAACTGCGCTCCCGGGTTGACGTTCAGCGTGGCCACCGTCGGCTTTGCCTGCAGCGTCAGCCGCTGCCCCTGGCGCCAGACCGCCAGCGCAACGGGCTGGTCGGCCGGCAGGAGCTGGATGCGATTGGCGAAGTCGGCCGAGCCGTTGATGGTGTGGCCGCTGACTGCCAGCACCAGGTCACCGACCTGCAAGCCGGCCTGGGCGGCCGGGCCGTTGGCGACCAGCTCGTCGACCACCGCGGGAATCCCACTGCGCGCGCCGACGCGATTGACCTCGTCGGGGCTGGCGTCGCGGATGGTCAGGCCGAGCGCCGAGCGGCTGACCCGGCCTTTGCTGACGATCTGCGCGCTGACCGCCCGCGCCACGTCCACCGGCACAGCCAGGCCGATCCCCGCGTAGTTGCCGGTGTCGCTGATGATGTGGTTGTTGACGCCGATCACCTGGCCCAGGATGTTGACCAGTGGGCCGCCGCTGTTGCCGGGGTTGATGGCGGCGTCGGTCTGCAGGTAGTCCTGGTTGGTGTTGCCAGTGATCCCGGTGTGCCGCCCGACGGCGCTGATCACACCGATCGTCACCGACTGCTCCAGGCCCAGCGGATTGCCGATGGCGATGGCCCATTGGCCGACCTTGACATCGTCACTGACGCCCAGCTCGGCAGCCGGCAGCGGGGTTGCGCTGGCCACCTGCAGCACCGCGATATCGCTGCCGCGGTCGGTGCCGAGGAGCTTCGCGGGCAGGATCCGGCGGTCTGCCAACTTGACGCGGATCTGCTGCGCGCCGCGGATCACGTGGTCGTTGGTGAGGATCAGGCCCTTCGCGTCGTAGACCACGCCGCTGCCCTGGCCCTTGTCGGTGGCCACCCCAACGGTGGCCGGCAGGACCCGCGCCGCGGCCTGGTTGAAGGCCTCCTGCAGCCGCAACGCATCGAGCGTGACCTGCGGCAGGCCCGGCGTCTGGGCCGACAGCTCCTGACGTCCGAGCAGCCAGCTCCCGCTGGCCAGGACCACGAAGAGGCTGATGCGCAGCAAGGTTCGGCGGTACTGATCCACGTTCGCACTCCCACCGTCAGGTACAACACTCCGACGTTGGATTAGTGCCTCGCGTGCGGCCGGAATGTAACAGTCTGGTTGAGCCGCCTAGGCCAGCCAGCCTTCGTCGTCCTCGCCCCACTCGGCGTAGACCGCGGCGATGGCGGCTTCGAGGTCCAAGAAGGCTGCCACGACGGCCGGGTCGAAGTGCCGCCCGGCCTCGTTGGCCAGCGTGGTCCGCGCCGCGGCCGCGGGCACGGCCGGTTTGTAGACGCGCCGCGTGACCAGCGCGTCCCAGACGTCGATCAGCGCAACGATCCGCCCGCAGAGCGGGATCGCCTCGCCGCTCAGGCCGGCCGGGTAGCCCAGCCCGTCCCACCGTTCGTGGTGCGTCAGGCAGATCTGCTCGCCCGTCTGCAAGACCGGGCTGCCGCTGCCGCTGAGCATCCGGGCCCCGAGGATGGTGTGCTGCTGCATCGTCTCGCGCTCTTCGGCCGTCAGCGCGCCTGGTTTGAGCAGAATCTCGTCAGGGATGCCGACCTTGCCGATGTCGTGCAGCGGCGTCGCCTGCACCAGGGCCGCCAGCTCCGCTGGGGCCAGGCCGAGGCGACTGCCCAGCAGCTCGGCCAGCAGGCTCAAGCGCCGCAGGTGCCGGGAGGTGTCGTCATCGCGAAACTCGGCGACGAAGGCCAGTCGCAAAATGATCTCGAGCTGTTGATCCAGCACCCTGCTCCACCTCCCGAGGCCGCTCTCCAGCCTCTCGCCTGTGCTACTTCTACCATATCCCCGGCCGTCGCGGCTACCGCCCCATCGTCGCCCGCAGATGCTGCCGCGACAAAGCCAGCAGCTCGGCGGCCGGACGAGTCGGCTGCGCGCCCGTCGGGACGGCCAGCTCGACGACCGCCTCGCCCGTGAAGCCGACCTCGTCGAGCAGCGCCGCGAGGGCCGCATAGTCGGCCTCGCCCTCGCCCAGCGCTTCGGTGCGGTCGCCGCCAAGGTGGTAGTCGCGCAGGTGCAGCATGGTCAGTCGGGCGGCGTGCTGCCGCACGAACGGCAACGGATCGACCCCCCCGACGCGCAGCCAGTCGAGGTCGGGCCCCAGGTCCAGGAGGTCGGCCGGGACGCCCTCGACGATCAGGTCGATGTCCTCGCGCGGCTCGCCGTGGGTGTGGTAGACCAGCCGGTGGCCGCGCGCCCGGAACAGCTCGGCAGCGGCGGTCCAAGCGCGGATGCACTGCTCGTTCTCAGCGTCGCTGCGCTGCGCCAGGCGCTTGCCAGCACAGGAACAGCCGCACTGCAGCGGTCCCAGGTCGAGCGCGGTGAGGCGGTCGCAGAACTCCGTCAGCTCGGTCAGGATCCGCTCGAACTGCGCCGGATCCCAGTAGGGCTGCCCGTGCGACACCCCCACCAGGCGCAGGCCCGCGGCGCTGAGGGCGCCCCGAATCTGACTCCTGGCGCCGTCGGCCGCCACCTGCGGCGCCCACAGCTCGATCTCCTCGTAGCCCGCCGCGGCCACCGCGTCGGCCATCGCGGCGAGGTCCTCAGCCGGGTCCCAGCCATACTGCGTGAAGAACCAGGTGTGTGCCCCGAGCTGCCACGAACTCATCGCACCCTCCCGAGCGGCTGGGCCGCGCCGCCGCCCACCGTTTCAAGTGAAACAACGTCCGGGCCTGGCCGGGGCTGTTTCACGTGAAACTAAGGACGACGGCGGGCGGCGCGCTACTTGCCCATCGCCCGCAGGTTCTGCAGGCAGCGGTCGACCGCCTCCAGGGGCGGGAACAGGTCGCTCTCGTACTCGACGATGTACCAGTCGGTCGCGCCCGAGGTCTCACACAGGTCGAAAACCGCGGCCCACGGCACCTCGTCGTCGCCAATCAGCGGCCGGAAGCCGGCGTGCATGTCGTCCTTGCCCAGGCTCGGGCTGTACGGCTTCAGGTGGACGGTACCCGCGCGACCGGGGTACTGCTTCAGGATCGCCACCAGATCCGCGCCGCCGGCCAGGGCGTTGCCCATGTCGAGTTGCATGATCACCGCGGGTGCGGTGTTGCCGAAGAAGGTGTCCCAGGCGACCAGCCCGTCGTCGAACGGCTTGAACTCGGTGTGGTGGTTGTGGTACCCGGTGACCATCCCCACGGCGCCGAGGCGGTCCGCCAGCGTGTTGAAGAAGGCGGCGGTGCTCAGCCATTTGGCCGTCGAGCCGGTGTACTCGCCCGGCAGCCCCGGAATGATGATCCGGGTGTTGCCGAGGGTCTTGTTGAACTCGATCGTCGCGGCGAGCTTGTCGTCGAGGACCAGCGGAATGGGCGTGTGCCAGCCACAGCAGATCAGGCCGAACTCGTCCAGGTAGCCCTTCAACTCGGCGGCCGGGTGCTGCGGCAGGCCAGCGAACTCGACGCCGGCGTACCCCATCTTGGCCACTGCCTCGAGCGTGCCACGGGTGTCCTGCGCCAGGTCCTGGCGCACCGAGTAGAGCTCCAACCCAATCGGAACCTTCGCCATCGTACCGACTCCTTGCCGCGCCGCAGGATACTCCCAAATGGCGGCGGCGAACAGTCCGCCGCGGCGGACGGCAGCACCCCCCAAAACACAACCAGCGCCGGGCGGATGCCCCGGCGCTGGTTGCCACGAACTGCGTGCGGGGCCGACCTCAGTTGGTCGGAGCCGGCTCCGTCGCGGGCTTCTCGGCCGGCTTTTCGACAGGCTTGCTGTCGGCGGCCGGGGCCTGCTCACCACCGCCCATCGGGCACTGCCCGGCGCCTTCGGAGCAGGCCGGCTTGTCGGTCGGGCAGCCCGCGCCACCCTCGGCACAGCCGGGCTTCTCGCTCGGGCAACCACTGCAGTCGCTGCCGCCTTCGGCCGGCAGGTCAATCGGCGTGCCGACGGCGTTCGACGTCTGCACCTTGCTGGCTGCACCCGGCCCGCTGATCACGGCCACCGCCAGGGAGACGAGGAGAGCGACGCCGAGCAGACCAACCATCAGTTTCTGGTTCACAGGATCCTCCACAACCGACCAGGCTATCCACAATCGTCTGCAACTCCCGGCCGGGCGAGAAAGTTCCCGCTGTGGGCCGCGACGTTTCAGCCGCCACGGAGTCCTGTTCAGAATGGTGCCGGGTCTGGGCGGCGTCAACAGCCGGTCGGCCGACGGAGGCGAGACGGTGGCGACGAACACGCCGGCGGAGCTGGCGGCGCGGCTGAAGGAGCTGGCCCGCAGCGGGCTGGGCGCGGCGGCGGTGGGCATCGCGCCGGCCAGCCGGCCGCTGCGCTACGAGGCCTTCGAGGCGGCGCTGCAGCGCGGCGACCAGGCCGGCATGGCCTGGCTGGCGCGGCCGGAGGCGCGGGCTGCGCGGGCCGACCCGAGTCTGCTGCTGCCGGGCGCGCGCAGCCTGATCTGTTGCGCCTTCCGCTACCACGCCCCGCCGCCGCATGTCAGCCGCGGGCAGGTCGCGCGGTACGCCCGCGGGGCCGATTACCATGAGGTGCTGCCGCAACTGCTCGAGCCACTGCGGCTGGCCGTCGAGGCGTCCGGCGGCGCGGCCCGTGTGCTGGTCGACTCGGCGCCGCTGCTGGAAGTGGCGCACGCCGCGCGGGCCGGGCTGGGCTGGATCGGCAAGCACTCGCTGCTGCTCCACCGCGACCACGGCAGCTACCTGCTGCTGGCGGAGATCCTGACGACCCTCGAGCTGCCCGCCGACCAGCCGGTGGCCGACCACTGCGGCCGCTGCACCGCCTGCCTGGAGGCCTGTCCGACCGGCGCGCTGTCGCAGCCCTACCGCGTCGAAGCGGCGCGCTGTCTGTCGTACCTGACCATCGAGCAGCGCGGCCACTTGCCGGCGCCGAGTCGGGAGTGGTTCGACCACTGGCTGTTCGGCTGCGACCTCTGCCAGGAGGCCTGTCCCTGGACCCGTCGCGCCAGCGCGCTGGGGCATCCGGCCCTGGCCCCCCGCGCTGATCTGGCGGTGATCGACCCGCTGGAGTTGCTGGGCAGCGCGGACGAGGTGCTGCGGCAGCGCCTGGCGGGCACCCCGCTGTGGCGGGCGCGGCGCCGGGGGTTGCGGCGGACCGCCTGCCTGCTGCTGGCGCAGCAGCCCGGCCCGGCGGCGGACGCGGCGCTGGCGGCCGCCGCGACGGATCCCGACGAGGTGGTTGCGGCCGCTGCGCAGTGGGCATTGGCGGCACGGGCGCGCCATGCTAAAGCAGAGTCCGGCGCTGCCGATGGAAACTCCGGACTCCACGAGGTGTGACATGCCAGAGGCGGCTGGTTACCGGGACCTGACGGCGCGGCTGGAGACGGCCTGCCTGCCCATCATGGAAGAGTGGCTGGAGGATCTCGGGTCGCTCGGCGTCGCGGAGCTGCAGGCGGTGCCCGAGGACAGCCTGCGGATCTGCGCCTTCATGCTGGTCCGGCGAGTCGTCGAGCACGTCGCCCGCGAGATGGGCGCCGAGGTGACGCTCGACGGCGGGCGAGAGGACTTCAAGGCGCTGTTCCACCGCGCGGCCTGCGTGATGGTCGACGCGATCGACGACCAGGTCCCGTACACCCGCGGCCGCAGCGGGCGCGTCGCCGAGTACTCCGGCCGCCTGGCGTCGATGCTGGGCCTGACCGACGAGGAGATCGCCGACATCGAGTTCGCGGCGCGGATCCACAACATCGGGCTGGTCAACACCAGCCAGCGCCTGCTGCGGATGCCCCGCAAGCTATCGGCCGAAGAGCTCTCGATGGCCCGCAACCACAGCCAGGTCGGCGCCGACATCATGCGGCCGATCGAGTTCCTGGCGCAGATCGTCCCGATGGTGCGCTGCCACCACGCACACTGGGACGGGTCCGGCTTCCCGCCCGGCCTGGAGGGCGAGCAGATCCCGATCGGCGCCCGGATCATCGCGATGGCCGACGCCTTCGAGGCGATGTGCTCGGAGCGTCCGCACCGGCCGGCGATGACGCGGCAGGAGGCCCTCGGCGAGATTCAGAAGCAGGCCAAGAAGCAGTTCGACCCCAAACTGGTCGCCATCGCCAACGTGCTGGTGTGACATGCGCAATACCACAAGCTTCGAAGACGCCCGCCGCCTGCTCGAAGAGCGCCGCCGCTCGCGCGAGGAGACGCTACCCGAGCTGCCGCAGGCCCCGGCCACCGTTGCCGCCAGCGGGCTCCGCGAGGCGTTCCTGGCGGAGCTGGTGGTCAAGATGCTGTTCCTGCGCGGCAACATGACCGCGCGGCAGGTCTGCGACGAGATCGGGCTGCCCTACCAGGGCGTGATGGAGGGCATCTTCCGAATCGTCAAGGACGACCTCTACATCGCCGTGCGCCGCGGCGACTCGATGTTGGAGCTGGACTGGGAGTTCTACGTCACCGAAAAGGGCGGCAACTTCGCCCGCGACGTGATGCAGCGCAACGGCTACGCCGGCCCCGCGCCAGTGCCGCTGGCCGAGTACGTCAAGATCGCCGGGAAGCAGCTCCCGGAGTGGCAGCAGCTCAACCGCGTGCATATCCGGCAGGCGCTGGCCGGGTTGACCATCAGCGACCAGCTCCTGACCAAACTCGGGCCGGCCTTCAACTCCGGCAAGTCGATGTTCTTGTACGGCAACGCCGGCAACGGCAAGACCCTGATCTCCGAGAAGATGGCCTCGTCGATGCGCGGCGGCATCCTGTTGCCCCAGGCCATCGAGGCCGGCGGCCATGTGATTCAGCTCTACGACCCGACACACCACGAGCTGCTGGGCGACCCGGCGGCGCGGGCGAAGCAGTCGATCGACCGGCGCTGGGTGATCGTCAACCGGCCCTTCATCATCGTCGGCGGCGAGCTGATGATGGAAGACCTCGACATGGCCTGGGACAACAACAACCGCCACTACATCGCGCCGATGCAGATGAAGGCCAACGGTGGGGTCTTCATGATCGACGACTTCGGGCGCCAGCAGGTCCCGGTCCGCGACCTGCTGAACCGCTGGATTGTGCCCCTCGAGAAGAACTACGACTACCACCTGTTGGCCGGCGGCGTGCAGATGCAGGTGCCCTTCAACCTGCTGATCATCTTCTCGACCAACCTGGCGCCGAAGGACCTCGTCGAAGAGGCCTTCCTGCGCCGCATCAAGTACAAGATCGAGATCGGCGACCCGACCGAGGAGCAGTTCCGCGAGATCTTCACGAACTACTGCGCCAAGGGCCGGGTGGTCTGGCAGCCGGAGGTGCTGGAGCACCTGATCGAGCGGCACTACCGGCGCACCGGGCGCGGCTTCCGGGCGACGCATCCCCGCGACCTGGTCAACCAGGCGCTGGACATCGCCCGCTTCAACGAACTGCCGGGCGAGCTCTCGGCCGAGCTGCTCGACGCCGCCGTGGACACCTACTTCGTCGATCTGGGCTGAGCGGTTCGCGCCAGGCAGCCCGACTCAGCCGCGGCGGTGCTGTTCGGTCGCCGCCCAGCGGGCCTGTGACCCGCCGCGCAGGTCCCGCAGCAGGCCGGCGATCGCGGCGACCGCCAGCATCACCAGATTGCAGGCCAGCGACGAGCCCTTCGGCGCCCACGGCTGGCCGGCGCCCAGCCAGCCGATCCAAGCGTACAGGTAGCACAGTCCCTGGGCCAGCAGCAGCCCTACCGCCCAGGGCTGCGGCAGACCGAGCAGCGTGCCCGCCAAGACCGCCAGCAGGCCCCACGGCACCAACAGGCGGCCCACCTTGTGCGAGAGGTACTGCCAGGCGATTGGGTTGCGCCAGGGCAGCAGCAGGCGCGGTTCGTAGCGCAGTACCTGGTAGTTGCCGGCGAGAGTCCGCACGCGCCGGTCGTACTCGTGCCGGCGGTGCATCGCGTAGGTCTCGTAAGCCACCGCGTCGGCGGCGTAGACGAAGCGCCGGCCGCCGAGCACGATGCGCAGCGGGCCCAGCACGTCGTCCAAGACCAGGTCGGCGGGGTAGGGCTGGAACAGCTCGCGCCGCATCGCCAGCAACGGACCGGCCGCGCCACAGCAGGAGTGCAGCCGACCCTCGGACTCGCGCAGCGCGGACTCGTAGCGCCAGTAGGCCCCGATCGGCACCGGCTCGCCGCCGGCGGTACGGTACTGCACGGCGCCGGAGACGCCGCCGACGGACTCGTCGGCGAACCAGGCCACGAGGTGCCGTAGCGCCGCGGGGTCAAGCGGCTGACGGGCGTCCGTGAAGACCAGCAGGTCGGCCTCGGCGGCGGCGGCCAACCGGTTCAACTGGCTCGGCTTACCGAGGTTGGCGGTGCGTTCGAGCAGCCGCAGGCGTCCGGCGGCGGCGGGCTCGGCGGCGACCGCCGCGACCACGGCGCTGGTCTCGTCGCGCGAGCCATCGTCGGCCACCAGAATCTGGAGCCGCTCGGGCGGGTAGTCACAGGCCAGCACGCTGCGCAGCTTGGCCGGCAGGTCCCGCGCCTCGTTGTAGGCGCTGATCAGCACCGCCAGCCGCGGCCAGGCGGTCGGCTCGCGGCGTTCCACCGGCCGCCCGCGCCAGGCCGCCAGCCAGCGCACCAGCAGCGCGTAGCCCGCCAGCACATAGGCCAGCAGCGCCATCCCTCCGACCACCAGGGCCGCCGCCGCGAGGTCTCTCACGCGCGCGCTCCTCCGTACGATTCTTCGACAACCGGCTGTCGCTGATTTAGGCACCGCGACCGCGCCGGCGGACCGCGAATCCACCCGCTGCGCAGCCGATGATCCGGCAGAATCCTTGCAACGACAAGCCGCGACAACAAAACGAACGCGGACGGTGCGAGCGCTTCCGAGCGTTCCCCCCTCCAAGCCCTGGCCCCCTTGGCATCCTGCCTTGGGGGCCGGGGTCTTTGGGGGGCCCGGCCCCCACCCCGGGCGGTGCTGTTTCACGTGAAACAGCCATCCACCTGCCGCCCCCTGCGAACCCCGCGCCGCGGGGCGTGGCCGGGCCTGCCTGACCCGCCAGCAGCCGTCGCCACCGGCGTGTTTCACGTGAAACAGTGTACCGCCCGCGGCGGCTCCGCCGATCGCACTCCCGCCGGGGCTGGCGCGCCGGCCGCTTGCCAGGAGCGTGGCGCGGGAAGCCACCGCCGGGGGCGGTCGTCCTGTGGTATCATAGGCTGTTTGCAGTGCCATGATAAACCGCCAGTTGGGAGGCATCGCCGGGAGCATGCTCGAAACCTGGGCTTTGGACGTGCTCGTCGGTGGCGCGCCTGGGATTGACGACACCGCCGTGGTGATCGCCGCAGGGCGTGCCCAGGCGGTCGGCGTGCTGGACCTGGCCGGCCACACGGTGGTCAGCGCCACGGCCTGCCTGGCGCGTCTCCGGGCGCAGGCGACCCGCTGGGGCGTCCGGCGGTGTGCCTGGAGCGGGCCGGGGCTGGCGGCGCTGGACCTGAGCGGGGCGAGTCTCGTGCTGCTGGCCGGTGACGACCCCGCCGCGCTGCCGGCCGAGCTGGACGCCGCGCGCCGCATCGCCGCGCTGGTGCTGGTCGAAGCCACCAGCGCCGCCGCCGTGGTGGCCGCTCCCGGCGCGGCGGGCTTCGTGGCCCGCGGCCACGAGTGCGGCGGACTCGGCGGGGACGAGGCCGGGTTCATCCTCTTGCAGCGCCTGTTGACCCTCACCGAGCAGCCGATCTGGGCCGCCGGGGTGGGGTTGCACAGCGCGGCCGGCGCCGTCGCGGCCGGCGCGCGCGGGGTTTTGTTGGACCGCCAGGTGGGGCTCTGCCGCGAGAGCGCGCTGCCCGCCGCCGTGCGCGATGTGCTGCTCCGGGCGGACGGTGGTGAGACCACGGTGCTAGGCGCCGAGCTGGGCTGGCCGGTGCGCTGTTACGACCGGCCGGGCTGGCAGGCGGTGGACGAGCTGCGCCGGCAGGCCGCCGAGTTGGGAGCGGCTGGCGGCAGTCGGGCCGACTGGCTGCGAGCGGTCGCCGCACGGGTCGGCTGGCGACCCAGCGAGGATCTCTGGCTGCTCGGCCAGGAGGCCGGCCTGGCGGCGCCGTTGGCGGCCGTGCAACAGACCGTCGGCGGGGTGGTGACGGCCTGCCGCGCCCAGGTCCGCGAGTCGCTGCGACTGGCCCGCGAGCTGCAGCCGCTGGCGGCCGGCGCGCCGCTGGCGCAGTCCCACGGCACCGAGTTTCCGATTGTCCAGGGGCCGATGACCCGGGTCAGCGACAACGCCGAGTTCGCGGCGGCCGTGGCGGCCGGCGGGGCGCTGCCGTTCCTGGCGTTGGCCCTGCTGCCAGAGCAGCCAGCGCGTGAGTTGCTGGCGGCCACCAAGGCCGCCGTCGGCGAGCGCCCCTGGGGCGTTGGCATCCTGGGGTTTGTGCCGCCCGAGCTGCGCGAGGTGCAGTTGGCCGCGGTCCGCGCGGCCGCGCCGCAGGTCGCCCTGATCGCCGGTGGGCGCCCGACCCAGGCCAAGGAGCTCGAGGCCGCCGGCATTCCGACCTACCTGCACGTCCCCTCGCCGCGGTTGTTGGAGCGGTTCCTGGCCGACGGCGCCAGCCGCTTCATCTTCGAAGGGCGCGAGTGCGGCGGCCACATCGGGCCGCGGACGTCGTTCGTGCTGTGGGACCAGGCGGTCACGACACTGCTCGCGGCGTTGGGCGACCAGCCCGCCGAGCGGCTGCACCTGCTCTTCGCCGGCGGCCTGCACGACGCCCGCTCGGCAGCGGCAGTGGCCGCGCTGGCGGCCCCGCTGGCCGCGCGCGGGGCCAAGATCGGCGTGCAACTGGGCACTGCGTACCTGTTCACCGCCGAGGCGGTCGCCACGGGTGCGGTCACCGTCGGGTTCCAGCAAGAGGCCGCGAGCTGCGACCAGACGGCCGTGCTGGAGACCTCGCCGGGCCACGCGATCCGCGGCGCGCCGACGCCGGCGGTCGGCGAGTTCCGGGCCCGCCGCCGCGAACTCGAGGCGGCCGGCCAGTCGCCGCGCGAGGTCGCGGCCGCGCTGGAACGGCTGAATCTCGGCCGGCTGCGGATCGCCTCGAAAGGGCTGGTGCGCAATCCGGCCCAGGCATCCGACCCGGCGGCGCCGCGCTATCTGGAGTTGGACGCCGCCGCGCAGCGCCAGCAGGGGCTCTACATGGTCGGCCAGCTCGCGGCATTGCGTGGCGCGGTGGTCCCCCTGCGGGCGGTCCACCAGGCCATCGCCGCGGCGGGCAGCGTGCTGCCGGCTGAGCCGCCGGCGGTGCCGGTGGTGGTCGACCCGCGGCGCACCGCCGTCGCGATTGTCGGCATGGCCGCACTGCTGCCGGGCGCCGACGGGGTGCAGCGCTACTGGGAGAACGTCCTGGCGCGGCACGACGCCGTCACCGAGGTGCCGACCGAACGCTGGGACCCGGCGGTCTTCTTCGATCCCGAGGCGCGCCGTGGTGGGGACCACACCTACTCCAAGTGGGGTGGTTTCCTCGACCCGCACCCCTTCGATCCGCTGCGCTACGGCATCCCGCCGCGCAGCCTGCCGACCATCGAACCCGTCCACCTGCTGGCGCTGGAGGTGGTCCGGGCGGCGCTCAGCGACGCCGGCTACGCCGAGCGACCGTTCGCCCGCGAGCGCACGGCGGTCGTGTTCGGGGCTGGCGGGGGGTCCTCCGACCTCTCCAATGCCTTCGGTTTCCGTGGCATGTTGCGCTACTGGTTGAACCGCCGCCCCGGCCTGCCCGACGCCGACGAGCTGCTGCAGGCGCTCAACGAGGACCTGCCGCAATGGTGCGAGGACACCTTCCCCGGCGTGCTGATCAACGTGATCGCCGGCCGGGTCGCCAACCGCTTCAACTTCGGCGGAGCCAACTTCACGGTCGACGCGGCCTGCGCCTCGTCGCTGGCGGCGGTCGACGCGGCCGCCAAAGAGCTGCAGCTCGGGCGCTGCGACGTCGCGATAGCCGGCGGCGCCGACACGACGCAGGACATTTTCAGCTATCTGCTGTTCAGCAACAGCATGGTCCTGAGCCCCCGCGGGCGCTGCCGGACGTTCGATGAGAGCGCCGACGGGATCGCCATCGCCGAGGGTGTGGCGGCGGTCGTGCTGAAGCGGGTCGAGGACGCCGAGCGCGATGGCGACCGGATCTACGCGGTGATCCGCGGGATCGCCGCCAGCAGCGACGGGCGGGCGTTGGGGCTGACGGCGCCGAACCTGGACGGGCAGATGCGCGCCGTCGCAGCGGCCTATCAGCGCGCCGAGGTCAGCCCGGCGACGGTCGAGCTGGTCGAGGCCCACGGCACCGGGACGGCCGTCGGAGACCGCACCGAGGTCGAGGCCTTGAGCCGGGTCTACGAGGCGGCCGGGGCGGCCGTCGGGCAGGTGGCGATTGGTTCGGTGAAGTCCAACATCGGGCACACCAAGTGTACCGCGGGGCTGGCCAGTCTGATTAAGACGGCGCGCGCGCTGCACGACCAGGTGCTGCCGCCGACGATTCACGTCGAGAAAGTGAACGGCAAGGCCGGATTCGGTCGCAACCCGTTCTACCCAATCCGCGAGGCGCGGCCGTGGCTGAACCGGATCCACGAACACCCGCGGCGGGCCGGGGTCAGCGCGTTCGGATTCGGTGGGACCAACTTCCACTGTGTGCTGGAAGAGTACCCCGCCAACCTGGCCCCAGCGCCGCGCTCGCTGCACGCTCGGAGCAGCGAGCTGCTGGTCTGGCAGGCGGCCAGCGTGGCGGCCTTGCGCGAGCAGATCGCGGCGCTGCGCGGCCACTGCGAGCAGCCCTTGCCGCATCTGCGGCTGCGCGACCTGGCTCGCAGCCTGACGGCCGCGCGGGGCACCGGGCCGGTCCGCCTGGCGTTGGTCGTGGCGCGGGTGGCCGACCTGCCGCGACAGCTCGACGCCGCGCTGGCCGCGCTTGACGGCCAGCCGCCAGCGGCTGGGGTCTACTACACGCCGCAGCCGCTGCTGACCGCCGGTGGCCTGGCGTTCCTGGTCCCCGGCCAGGGCTCCCAGCGGGTGCTGATGCTGGCCGAGCTGGCGATCCACTTCCCGACCGTGGCGCGAGTCCTGGAAGATGCCGACGTGGCGCTGCTGGAGCAGTTCCCGCAGGGCCTGTCGCGGCGGATCTACCCGCCGTCGAGTTACACGCCGGCCGAGCAGGCCGCGGCCGAGGCGGCGCTGCAGGCGACCAACGTGGCGCAACCCGCGCTCGGGGCCTGCGACACCGCGCTGCTGGCGCTGCTGCGGGAGTTCGGCCTGCAGCCCGACATGGTGGCGGGCCACAGCTACGGCGAGTACGTCGCGCTCTACGCCGCCGGCTGCCTGTCGTTCGACGACCTGTTGCGGCTCAGCCAGGCACGGGGCCAGGCGGTGGTCGACACCGCCGGGCCGGCGGCCGGCGCGATGGCGGCGGTGCTGGCCGACGCGGCCACCACGGCGACCGCGGTGGCCGCGGTCGCGGGCCTCACGCTGGCCAACCTGAACAGCCCGTTGCAGACCGTGATCGCTGGTTCGGAGGAGGCCCTGACCGCCGGGCTGGCCGCCTGCGCCGCGGCCGGGCTGAAGGCGAAGCGCTTGCCTGTGGCGGCCGCCTTCCACACCGCGCTGATGCAACCGGCGGCGGATCGCCTGGCGGCGGCGCTGACGGCCACACCTTTCGCGGCACCGCGGCTGCCAGTCTACAGCAACACCACGGCGGCGCCCTACGAGGGTGATCCGCGGCCGGCGCTGCGGCAGCACTTGACCTCGCCGGTGCGATTCGTCGAGCAAATCGAAGCAATCTGGCAAGCCGGCGCGCGAGCCTTCGTCGAGGTCGGCCCGGGCCGGGTGCTGACCGGCCTGGTCGGCCGGATCCTGGACGGCCGGCCGCACCTCGCCCTGCCCTCCGACGGGTCGCAGGGCGTCGATGCCTGGCACCAGTTGTTGGCCGCCCTCTGGGCGCACGGCGCCGAGCCTCGGCTGGAGCTGCTCTACGAGGGTCGCGACGCGGCCCTGCTGGACCTGTCCGACCTCGCTGCGGCGAGCGCCCCTGCGGCCTTGCCGCCGAGCACCTGGATGGTCAGCGGTGGGCGCAGCGTGCCGCTGGTGGCCCCGCCGAAGCCGAGCCCGGTGGCTGCCGCCCCCCGCCCGGCCGCGCCGCCCGCCGCCCCCGTGCCCCCGGCGCCGCTGGCTGCGCCGGCGGCGGCGCGATCGGCCCTGCTGCCGCTCAGTATGGCGGCCAGCGGCGACCCGGTGCTGGACCAGGTGCAGGCCGCGATGCGGCAGGCCTTGGAGCAGCAGCAACGCTTTGTCCAGGAGACCTTGGCGCAGCAGCAGCGGCTGCTGGAGGAGTACCTGCAGGCGCAGCAGGCGGTCCTGACGGCCTACCTCGGCGGCCAGCCGGTGGCCCCCCCGCCCACCGTCGATGGCGCGGCGGCGATGCCGGCTGCGGTCCCGGCGCCGGCCGCGGCCGCGGCGGAGGAGCCACCGGCGGTCGCCGCCGAGGCCCCGGCGGCGAGTGGGCCGTTGGACCTGACGGCGACCCTGCTGCGACTGGTGGCCGACCGCACCGGCTACCCGCCCGAGATGCTGGACCTGAACGTCGACCTGGAAGCCGACCTGGGGATCGACTCGATCAAGCGCATCGAGATTCTCGGCGGCTTGCAGGACAGCCTGCCGGGCGAGGTGGCGGTGCGCATCGAGAGTGGTCTGGAAGACCTCGCGCAGCAGAAGACGCTGGCCCAGGTGATCGCCTGGATGGAAGCCCAGATGGCGACGCCGGCCGACCCGCCAGTGCCGCCGCCCGCGCCGGCCGCCGTGCCGGACGAGGCGGCCCGCGCCGCCGCCGCGGCGGTCTGCCGCCACGTGCTGCGGGCGGTGCCGACCCCCTTGAGGGGGACGCCGCGTGAGTTGACCGAGGGTCAGGTGGTCCTGTTGGCCGGCGAGCCGCAATGCCGCGAGGCGTTGGCCGAGCGGCTGCTGGCGGCCCGGCAGGTGCCGCGCCTGGTGACCTTGCCGGCCGACCGCGAGGAGGCCCAGGCGGCCCTCGCCAGCGCCCGTACGGCGGGCCCGGTGGGTGGTCTGGCGTGGCTCAGCGACCCGCAGGACGAACCCACGGCCGCGACGGTGCGGGGGCTCTTCTTGTTGGCCCAGGCGGCTGCCGCGGACCTCAGCAGCGCGGCGCACGACGGCTTTGGTCTGCTGGCGGCGACGGCGATGGGCGGTGACAACGGCCTGACGGCGGCGGCGCGGCCCGGCGATGGGGCCGTCGGCGGGTTGGTCAAGGCGTTGGCCAAAGAGCTGCCGGCGGTGGTGGTGAAAGTGGTCGACCTGCCGCCAGGCGAGCCGCGCGAGCTGGCCGCGGCGCTGTGGCAGGAGCAACTGGCCGGCGATCCGCTGGTCGAGGTCGGCCTGGGGCCGGTCCGGACGGCGGTACACTGCGTGCCGCTGCCGGCCGACGGCGCGGGGCTGACCCTGGCGGCGCCGCAGGTGGTTCTGTTGACCGGCGGCGCGCGCGGGATCACCGCCGAGGTGGCGGACGGCCTGGCGGCGCGCGGCGTGACGGTGGTGCTGGTCGGCCGCACCCCGCGGCCGACGCCGCTGGAGAGCCCGGCGACGCGGGAGATCAACGACCAGGCGGTGCTGAAGCGGGCGTTGGGCGACCAGCTCCGCGCACAGGGCGAGGCCGCCGTGCCCGCCAAGATTGAGGCCGCCTACCGCAATCTGCAACGCGAGCGCGAAGTGCGGGCGACCTTGGACCGGCTCCGCGCGAGCGGCGCGACGGTGGCCTACGAAGCCTGCGACGTGACCAGCGGCGCGGAGTTCGCGGCCTTGCTGGAGCGGGTCCGCGCGACCCACGGCCGGCTCGACGGCGTGATCGCCGGGGCTGGCGTGATCCACGACAAGCGGCTGGCCGACAAGACTCTCGAGCAGTTCGCGGCGGTCTGGGAAGCCAAGGTGGTCGCGGCTGCGCACCTGCTGGCCGCGCTCCCGCCCGAGGGGCTGCCGTTCCTCTGCTTCTTCACCTCCGTCGCCGGCCGATTTGGCAATCTCGGTCAGACCGACTACGCCGCGGCCAACGAGTACCTCAGCAAACTGGCCCGCCGGCTGCAGGGGCAGTGGCCCGGGCGCGTGGTGGCGACGGCCTGGGGCCCGTGGGACGACGTCGGCATGGTGCATCCCGAGCTGCGCCGGCGGATGCGTGACCGCGGAGTGGTGCTGGTCCCGCCGGACCGCGGCCTGGCGCTGCTGCTCGACGAGTTGACCCACGGCGCGGGCGAGCCCGAGGTGGTGCTGGCCGCGCTGGGCGCGGGGACCGCATTGTGACGAGCGGTTGGCCGACGCGGCTGCTGCTGCTCGAAGCGCCCACCCGCGCGGCCTTGCAGCAACGGCTGGCCGAGCTGCACCGGCGTTTGCCCGACCCCGCTGCGCTGGCGGCGCAACTGCCGTTGCGGCCGACGCCAGGCAGTTGCCGCGCCGCGCTGGTGGTGGCCGACCAGGCCGCGCTGGGGCAGCGGCTGGAGCAGGCGCTGCAACTGCTGGCCAGCGCCCGGCCGCTGCGGGTGCATCTGCCGGGCATGCACCTGGCCGACCCCCCGCTGGCGCCGCCCGCGCGGCTGGCGGTGGTCTTTCCCGGCGATGGCTCGCCCTACCTGGGGATGACCAAAGACCTCGCCGCCGCTTTCCCCGAGGTGCGGCAGTGGTACTCCCGGGCCGACGAGGTGGCCATCGAGTTCGGGCGGCCGACCACCACCAGCGTGGTCTTCCCCGGCGAACTGCGCGGCGCCCGCGAGCGGCAGCGCGCCGAGCACCGGTTGCGCCGGTTGGAGAACTCCGGGGCCGCCGTGCTGGCCTGCAACCAGGGCCTCTACGAGCTCTTGCTGACCTTCGGTGTGCGGCCGCACGCGTTGATTGGGCACAGCCTCGGCGATTGGTCGGCGCTCGGCGCCAGCGGCATCACGAAGGTCGAGACCTTCTTGCGATCGGCCGAGCAGGCGCTGCTGCTGCCTGGCCATGTGACCAACGCCGGAGCCCGCATGGGCTTCGCCATCGCCACCCGTGAGGAGGTGGCGGAGGCCATCGCCGAGGTGGGCGGCGAGGTTTACATCGCGATGCACAACAGCCCCCGGCGAGTGGTGCTGGCCGGCGCCAAGGAGCCGGTGCGGCGGACGATGACGCTGCTGGCGCAGCGCGGCGTGCCGACCTACCGGCTGCCGTTCGTCCGCGCCGCCCACACGCCGCTCTCCGAGGCGATCTGCGCCCCGCTGCGCGAGGCCTTCGCGACCTGGGGCGGGGCGCTGCCGGACGTCGAGATCTGGAGCTGCACGACCGCGCAGCGGTACCCACGCGACCTCGCCGAGATCCGGCGGCTGGCGGTGGCGAACATCGTGCAGCCGGTGGAGTTCGCGGCGACCATCGAGCGGGCCTACGCCAGCGGCCTGCGGCTGTTCATCGAGTGCGGCGCCGGCGGCCAGCTCTGTGACTGCATCAGCGACCTGCTCGGCACCCAGCCGCACGTGGCGGTGCCGCTCGACCAGCGCCAGCAGCACGGCGTGACGCTGCTGCAAAACGCCCTGGCGGCGCTGGCGACCGAGGGGCTGGCGGTTGACCTGACCCGCTTCCAGGAGCGCTTGACCGCCTCGGCTGCAATCCACACCCCGGCCCGCAGCGACGCGGCGACGGCGGCGGTGCAGCGCTTCCTGGACGACTCCGCGGCGCTCTTCGCGCAGCACCAGGCCACCGTGCAGCAGGCCGTGGCCGCCGGACAGCGGGCGACGTCGCAGTTTCTGACGGCCCAACACGCCCTGGCCACCGCCTGGCTGGGGCAGCGCGAGGCGGCGGCTGGCGCCTCTGGAGAATCTCGCTTGAGCGGTTTTGTGGACGAAGTCTGCGAGCGCGGGCCGGACCTGGTTCGGGTCCGCTGCCGCCTCGACGCCGCGCGCCAGCCGTACTTGCGCGATCACTGTCTGGGTGGCTTCGCACCGCCGGTCGACGGGGCCTTGGGGCCGTTGCCGGTGGTCCCCCTGACCGTCAGCATCGAGCTGATGGCCGAAGCGGCGGCGCTGCTGTTCGCCGGGCAGCAGCTCGTCGCGGTGACCGAGGTGGTGGCGCGCCGACCGGTGGCGGCCGAGGAGTTCGACGAAGTCGAGATGGTCGCCGAGCGGACCACCGCGACGACTGCCCAGGTGCGGCTGTGCGGGCTGCTCGACGTGCCGGTGGTGCTTGCCGAGGGCAGTTTCGAGTTCGGGCAGCGGGCCACGCCGCCGGCCGATCCCGGCTGGCGCCCGAGCGACGCGCGGCCGCCGCAACTGACCGCGCCGGAGCTCTACCAGCAGCGCATCATGTTCCACGGCCCCTGTTTCCAGGGCGTTTGCGGCCTCGAAGCGGTCAGCGCCGCCGGGATCGTCGGCCGACTCCGTTCGCTGCCCCGCGAGATGCTGCTGGGCCGGCCGCTGGAGACGGTGCTCGACCCCGCGCTGCTCGACGCGATGGGGCAGCTCTTCGGATACTGGCCCTACGAGCAGTTGGCCGAGAACCTGGTGGTCTTTCCGACCCACCTCGGCCGGCTGGAGGTCTACCGCGTGCCGCAGCCCGGCGACGAGGTCGAGGCGCAGGTGCAGGTCACCGACCTCTCGCTGAAGCGGCTGACCGGCGACATCAGCCTGGTCCGCGACGGCCAGGTCTGGCTGCGGGCCAGCGGCTGGCGTTTCTGGCGCTTCAACTGGCCGCTGGCGACGGTGCGGGCCACCCGTCACCCGGAGCGGGCCTGGTCCAGCGTCACTCTGCGCGAGGCGTGCGGCATCGACCTGCCTGGCGCAGTACTCTGGCAACCGAAGCCCCTGGAGCTGCTGGCCTTCCTGATCCGCGCCACCTTCAGCGCCCGCGAGCACGACCGCTACCTGGCGTTGCCGGAGGCCAACCGTCGCCGCGAGCATTACTTCCTGGGTCGCGTCTGCGCCAAGGAGGCGATCCGGCGCTGGGCCGGTGATCTGGACTTGCCGCCGGCTGCGCTCACCATTGCCGACCAGGAGTCCGGCCCACCGCTGGTCGAGGGTCCTGGCGTGGCGTTGCTGCCGGAGCGCCCGCGAGTCTCGATCGCCCACTCCGGCGGCTGCATTGCCGCCGTCGCCTCCACCGTGCCGGTCGGGCTCGATGTCGAGCGGATTGTGGCTCGCGACGAGAGCTTCCTGGACCTCAGCTTCAGCGCCGCGGAGCGCGCCCGGCTGGGCGATCCGACCCAGGTGACGCTGGCCTGGTGCGCCAAGGAAGCGGCCGCCAAGGCGGTTGGCAGCGGCCTGACCGACCCCCGGGCCTGGCAGGTCGGCCCGCTCGGCGAGACCACCATGGTGGTCTCGCCGGACGGCCAGACCTGGGCCGTGCGGCTGGCCACGGCTCAGGGCTACGCGCTGGCCGTGGCGGGCGGCGGCGTGGTCGGTTAGGCGCTCAGAGCCACGCCGCGGCCACTTCGCGCGCGACGGTTGCGACGGCGCTGTGGGCCGCGGCGACCGGGCCGTCGTAGGCGGTCATCACCGTCAGGACCAGCGGGCGGCGGTCGGCTGGCAGCAAGATCGCCGTGTCGTGGTAGAGCCCGTCGATCCAGCCGGTCTTGTGGGCCACCGGCAGGTCGGCCGACAGGCCAGCCGGGATCCCCTCGTTGAACTCCTGCGCCAGCAGCAGCGCGCGCATCGTGCGGCAGGCGGCCGGCGAGACGGCCCGGTCGTCGGCGATCGCTGCCAGCAACGCGGTGAGGCCAGCGGCGCTGGCGCTGTTGTTGAGGCCGGCGGCGTAGGCGGCCTTGTCCTCCATGCCCCGCCGCACCACCACGTCGCCGATCCCGAGGGCGGCCAGGCGCGCGTTGACGGCCGCTGGCGTCAGGCGCTGCAGGAGCACGTTCGTCGCCAGGTTGCCCGAGCGCGCGATCATCCGGTGGCACAGGTCGGCGACCGGGACGACCTGGCCGATCTGCTCGTACAGCGTCGGATCGCTGTCGTCGCCGGGCGCGGTGGCGTAGGGTTGCCCGTCGGCCAGGCTCGGGAAGGCGTTGGTCACCAGCAGGCCCGGCTCGGGCCGCAGCGTGCCGGCTTCCACCTGGGCCAGGGCTTCCAGCAGCACGGCCACCTTGACCGTGCTGGCCGGATGCCACAGCCGGTCGCCGTGCCACGCGGCCCGGCGGTCGTGCTGCCGGTCATCGACGGCGACGGCCAGTTCGCGCAGCGGCAAGCTGGCGGCGAGGCGCTGCAGCAGGCGGTGCATTGGCGGACCCCTAGAGCGGTGTCGGTGGTTCGGTGGGCAGGTCCTGCGCCCCGGCGATCTCGAACGGCAGGACCGGCAGCGTGGTCACCAGGGCCTTCGCCGGCTTGTCGCTGAGGTGGGCCAGCAGCCAGGTCAGGGCGGTCGCCGGGAAGCCCGAGCGGGTGTGCAACCAGGGCAGGAAGACCACCTCCTGCACCACCACGCCCAGATGGAACAGCCGGCGCCGCGGGTCGTTGACGACCAGGAACATGGCGATGTCGGCGAGTGGGATGGTCAGCCCGCTGGCGTCGGGCCGGCGCAGCGAGACTTCCTGGCGGCGATGGTCGATCACCGCATAGAGGTGCGGCCGCTGCCGGGCCGGGAGGTCGCGCCGCAGGCCCTCGATCGCGGCCAGCAGCGCCAACGAGCCCGCGATCCCTAGTGCTGTCTGCCGGCCGGGACCCGCCGCCAGGGCGGCCCAGACCAGCAGCACGACGCCCAGCAGCGCGAACCGCGCGCGGCGCCGGAGCGCCAGGCGACGCCGTTGCGCGGTGTCGCCGGGGAGTTCGGTGAAGTGGACCCGCGAGCCGCGCAGCACCACGCCGCAGTGGGTCCAGGCGCCGTTGCGGAGGCCGTCGGGCAACTCCTCGATGCGCTGCCGCAAGTCGTTCACGAGGCCTCCTCCGCCGGCTGGGCAAGTTGCCGGTCCAACTCGGCGCGGGTCATCCCAAGGGTGGCGGCGACCTGGTCCAGGAAGGTCTCCAGGTGTTCGTCGTCATCGCCGGCCGGGTCCTGACCGGTCGCCAGCAAATGCTCGAAGCGGGGCTTCTGCTGGTCGACCAACAGCACCAGGGTCCCCAGCAACCGCCGCAGCAGGCGGGCGGTCAGCGGCAGATCGTCAAGCGGCATGACGATTTCACAGTCGATTTCGCCGTCGTTGGGATCCAGCCCGAAGCGGCCGAGCTTGATGGCGTAGTGCAGCTCCAGAATCCGCGCAAACAAGGCGGCGGCGTGCGGCGACTGGCCGACGGTGACCACCCGCGGGATCCGCAGGTGCAGGCACTCACCCTCTTCACTGAGCCGGATCAGCAGGCTGTAGCGGGCACCGGTCCCGGCGGCCTGCACCGTGACCTGGTCGCCGTCGAGGTCGATGCGGTACGTCCGGCCGTCGCGCCGCAGCAGGTTGCAGACCTCCTCCAAGCTGGTTGCCATTCGTCTCGCGGTTCCTTCAGCCCGTCCTGTCGCGCGGCTGTGGTAAGATGATGACGCCGCCGCGGTCGAGTTCGAGCGGGAGCCGTTCGCCCCGCCGACCCCTAATCCTGCCACCCGCCTTGGCGGCAGACAGGCGCCGATGGATCGTGTCGACGAACTGCTCGCCGAGGTGCTGCAAGGCCAGGAGACGGTCTCCGAACTGGGCCGCGCCCGCGCCTACCGGGCGTGCGTCCAACTGGCCGAGAAGAAGCTCTACCGCGACCACGACTGCAACGCCTTCTTGATGCGTGCGGCCGAACTGCTGCAGCAGCAGCCCTGGCGCGTCGACATCATCCACAACCGCGTGCCCGAACCGCGGGCTGCCAAGTTGATGGTCTACGAGGACGACCAGGAGGGGATTGTGCTGGTCGGCAACCGGGTGGGCCTGCGCTACGTCTCGAAGCTGTTGGGCGAGCTCTCCAAGACCGCCCTGCTGGGCGACTTCGCGAGCCTCGACGAAGGCCAAGAACCGCTGCACCCCGACAGTTTCGGCTTGTTGCTGGCCCTGGAATCCGACGCCTACTTTGACCAGCAGGGCGACGAGAACGTGCTGCAGTTGGCCGACGCGGTGGAGGACCATGTGCGGCACCGGATCGTCAACTGGGACGATGTGGTGGCGGTGCAGTTTCTGCAAGGCGTGCCTGGGACGGCGGCGCTGACGCCGCAGCGGCTGTACCGCCTGCGGAACTTGCGGCCATGGACCTCGCGCTCGCGGGTGCCGCGGAAGTGGTACCGCAACGACACCAGCCGGCTCCGGACCCTGGCCCTGACCGACGACGACGGCCGGCCGTGCCAGGTCGCGGTGGATCTCGACGACCCGGAAGTGACCTGCTACTACGCCTGGCATCTGGAGCAGGTCAGCGGCGCCGTCGCGGAGGAGCCGCAGCCATGAGCTGGGCCGCGATGGTCTGCTGCCTGTCGCTTGGCCCGGCCGCCCGGCTGTGCGCCACGGGTCCCAGCTCCGCGGCCGCCGCGGCCTACGACACCGTCCTGCGCGACCTGCTGGCGACCTGGCAGGTGCCAGCCGCGGCCGTGGCGGTCGGCTACCGCGGCCGGCTGGTGGTGGCGCGCGGCTACGGCCTGAGCGGCCCGGGCGAGGAGCCGGTGCAGCCCGACAGCCGGTTTCGGCTGGCCAGCGTCAGCAAGCCCCTGACGGCGGTCGCGATCCTGCGGCTGGCGGAGCTCGGCCGCCTCGATCTGGACGACCCGGTGCTGCACCACCTGGCCGGCATCCTGCCTGCCGGCGCTCCGGCCGACCGGCGCTGGGAACAGATCACGTTGCGGCAGCTCCTGCGCCACGAGGGCGGCTGGGACCGCGACACGGCGGGCGATCCGATGTTCAAGTCGCTGCAGATCAGCCGCGAGTTGGGGCTCCCTGGCCCGGCCGACGCGCTGGCGACCTGTCGCTGGATGGCTGGGCAGCCGCTACAGTTCGATCCTGGCACGCGGTCGGTCTACTCCAACTTCGGCTACTGCCTGCTCGGCCGGGTGATCGAGGCGGTCACCGGCCGCGGCTACGAGGCGGCCGTGCGCGAGCTGCTGCTAGATCCCCTCGGGATGGCCCAGACCCGCCTCGGCCGGACCTTGCGCCAGCACCGCGCGGCTGGCGAGGTGACCTACGCCGCGCCCGCCGCGTTGCCGTGGCAGGCCAGCGTCTTTCCCGGCGAGCCCGGGCCGCTGCCGGCGCCTTACGGGAGCTGGTGCCTGGAAGCGATGGACGCCCACGGCGGCTGGCTGTCGACGGCGCCCGACCTGGTGCGCTTCGCGCTGGCGGTCGATGGGCGTGACGACCGCCCGGAGCTGCTGCAACCGGCGACTCGCGCCCTGATGCTGCAGCGGCCGACCCGCCCGGACGTGGCGACCGCTGAGGCCTGGTATGCCCTGGGCTGGATGGTCCGGCCGGTCGGCCAGGACACCAACTACTGGCACGGTGGCAGCCTGC
This sequence comes from Fimbriimonadaceae bacterium, assembly GCA_020850355.1. Taxonomy (GTDB): domain Bacteria; phylum Armatimonadota; class UBA10988; order UBA10988; family UBA10988; genus JADZEX01. The sequence continues at coordinate 81,338 of JADZEX010000021.1, forward strand.
CCGGCACCACCACCATCCTGGTCCGCGCCGCCAACGGTTTCTGCTGGGCCGCCTTGCTCAACAGCCGTCCGCTGGAGGGCAACCTCGGCGGCGAGCTGGACCGGGCGATGTGGCGAGCCTTCGGTCAGGTTCGCGAGTGGCCGAGCGAGGATCTGTTCGAGCAGCTCTGACCAGCCGCCACTGTTTCACGTGAAACAGACCACCCGGCCCGGGCCGCTGTTTCACGTGAAACAGGCCGCTGGGCGCGAACCCGATCGGTCGCAACGGCCAGCGCCGCGGGAGGTCTGAGTTTCACGTGAAACACTCGGCAGGGAGCAGTGCGGTGCCAGCAGCCAGTCTGAGAATCGAACGCGACTACACCATCGGGACCGTCGATCCCCGGCTCTACGGCGGCTTCGCCGAACACCTCGGGCGGTGCATCTACGAGGGGATCTGGGAGCCCGACCACCCAACCGCCGACGCCCACGGCTTCCGCGGCGATGTGCTGGCGCTGGTGCGCGAGCTGGACCTGCCGGTGATGCGCTACCCCGGCGGCAACTTCGTGTCGGGCTACTCCTGGGAGGACGGCGTCGGCCCCCGCGAGCAGCGGCCGGTGCGGCAGGAGCTGGCCTGGAAGTCGCGCGAGCCGAACTGGGTTGGCACCAACGAGTTCGTCGACTGGTGCCGCCTGGCGGGCACCGCGCCGATGCTGGCGGTCAACCTGGGCACCCGCGGCCCCGAGGACGCCCGCCGGCTGGTGGAATACTGCAACCACCCCAGCGGCACGCAGCTCAGCGACCTGCGGCGCAGCCACGGCTGGGAGCAGCCCCACGGTGTCAAGTTGTGGTGCCTCGGCAACGAGATGGACGGGCCCTGGCAGATGGGTCACAAGACCGCGCAGGAGTACGGCCGCGCCGCCTGCGAGGCCGCCAAGTTGATGAAGTGGACCGATCCCAGCTTGGAGCTGGTGGTCTGCGGTTCGTCGCACCGTGGGATGCCGACCTTCGGGCACTGGGAGCGGGAAGTACTGGACCACACCTTCGACCAGGTGGAGTACGTCTCGATCCACACCTACCTCGGCAACCAGGCTGGCGACACCGCCAGCTTCCTGGCGAAGCCCGACGCGATGGGGCGGTTCATCGACGAAGTCGTGGCGACGGTCGACCACGTCGCGGCCTGCCGGCGCTCGCGCAAGCGGATCCAGCTCTCGTTCGACGAGTGGAACGTCTGGTACCACAGCCACGACGACCGGCGCCAGCGGCGGATCGAGGATTGGGCAATCGCCCCGCCGATCCTGGAAGACCACTACAACGTCGAGGACGCCCTGGTCGTCGGGGGCATGTTGATCGAGTTGTTGAACCACTGCGACCGCGTGAAGATCGCCTGTCTGGCGCAGGTTGTCAACGTGATTGCACCGATCCTGACCGCCCGCGGCGGGGCGGCCTGGCGGCAGACCATCTTCCACCCGCTGGCGCAAGCCTCGCGCTGGGCTCGCGGCGAGGTCCTGCGGGGGCTGCTGCGTTGCCCGACCTACGACTGCGCCGAACAGGCCGGCACGCCCCTGCTGACCGCCGCCGCGGTGCTCGACCCGGCCAGCGGCGAGGTCACCGTGCTGGCGCTGCACCGCGGGTTGACGGAGCCGTTGACCCTGCGGATCGACGCGCGCGGCTGCGGTGACCTGCAGCCGATCGCGGCGTGGGTGCTGCGCGACGACGACCTGCTGGCCGTCAACACCGCCGCCCAGCCAGACCGCGTTGCCCCGCAGCCGGCGGCGCTGCCCGTCTCGCAGGACGGCCTGCTGCAGGTCGAGCTGCCGCCGGCGTCGTGGAACGTGCTGCGGTTCAGGCGCTGACCGCGACCCGGCTGCGGTCCTGCAGGCTCTGGAAGATCGCCTCGAAGACCACCAGGTCGCGGGCGGCGTCGGCCCCACTGCTGCGGAACGGCCCGCCGCTGGCGGCCTGGGTCACGAAGTGCTCGATCTGGTTGGCGAACGACCAGCCTGGCGGGACCAGCGCCTCCTCGACGCCGCGGCCCGGCCGCTTGACGACCACCCGGCCCGGCGCCCGGAGCAGCGGCGCGGCGAGGTGGAGTTCGAGGTAACCACGCTCGAAGAGCACCTGCACCCCTTCACACCACGGCTCACTGTCCACCTTGCCAGCGCTGAAGACGGCATGGAACCCGTCGTAGGCCAGCACCGCGGTGAGGGGCGGGTTGTAGGGGAAATCCCCCAACGTGGCGACCGCGCTCTCGACGGCGGTCGGCTCGCCCAGCAGGTAGCGCAGCAGGTTGACATCATGGCAGAGGTTGGCGATGCAGCCGGCATAAGTCTTGCCGAGGTCGGCCCGCAGCCACGCCGGGACGCCGTACGCGCCGAAGGTCACGCCCGCCGGCTTCGGCTCGCTGGGGTCGCTGAGCAGGTCGCGCGGGTAGCCGGCGATCCAGTCGCCGTGGTGGTTCCAGACCCGTGCGCTGACCACCGCGCCCAGCTCGCCGCTGGCCCGCCACTCGTCCAGTAGCCCCTTGGCCAGTTCGCTGGCCGGGTCGTAGCGCTTCATGTAGCCGACCATCAGCCGGCTGCCCGTGCGCTCGGCGGCATGCACACAGGCCAGGGACTCGGCGGCGTTCAGCGCCAGCGGCTTCTCGGCGAAGACCGGCTTGCCCGTCGCACAGGCCGCCGGCAGCAGCTCCAGGCTGCGCTCGCCCGGCAGGCTGACCGCCACCGCGTCGACCGGCTCGGCGGCCAGCAGCTCCGCGATGCTGCCATAGACCGCCGGCCCGCCGTGCCGCGCCGCCAGACGCCGCGCGATGCTCGGGCGGCTGCTGGCCAGGGCAACCACCGCACAACCGGGCTGCGCCACCAACAGCGGCAGGTGCACTGCCTGCCCCATGAACCCGCTGCCCCAGAACGCCACCCGCAGCGGCGCCGCCTGCTCTGCCATCGGCCTCTCCCGTCGGCGGGGTGTTTCACGTGAAACAGCCGGACACCTGCCAGGTCGACCGACCGGTGGGTGTGACGTGTTTCACGTGAAACAGAACCGGCCGCCCGCACCCCAGCGGAGTGCGGGCGGCCCGGCAGCCGTTGCCACGGCTGTGGCGTGGTCAGTCGTTCGGCAGTTGAGGCACCAGCAGTGCCGCCGCCGCGGCCTTCCGGAACTCCTGCCCGCCGCGCTGGAAGGTGGCGAGGGTCACGGCGACCAGGTACTCCGGGCAAGGCTGCTGGAGTTTGGTCGGCACCACCCGCAGCTTCACGGCGACCCGCTTCTCGCCCTGCGCGTTGGCCGTCTTGAGGTCGGTCCAGACGGCGCCCTGGGCGTCCTTCAGCAAGCCGGGCTGGCTGTTGCCGGTCCAGCCGAGTAGCCATGTCTGCAGATGCACCTTGGCAGCGGCAGCCGTCGGCCTGCGGCTCAGGCGGACCAGCCAGTCGAGCTCCCAGGTCCCGCTCTCGAGGGCCACCACCGGGTCCAACGGCCGGACGGTCAGTTGCACCGATCCAGCCGTCGCCTGGTTCGGGTCGACCAGCGCGGTGGCTGTGGGCAGCGGCCAGGACACCGCGCCGGGCTGCGCCAGCAGCACCAGCACCTCGCCAGCGTTGCCCTCGCCGCGGACCGCCACCGGGACGCCGCTCGCCAGGTGGCCGGTCGGCACGGTGACCTCCACGCGGCTGGCGAGCACCGCCGCCCGGGCGTCCTCACCGCAGACCAGCGCGCCGCCCGCCGCCAGCTCGAGTCGGCCGGGCGTCACCAGCAGCGGGAGGATCGGCACCACCAGCGGCTTGGCCGCGCTGGCGACCACATCACTGTGGACCTGCACGAAGCACTCGAAGGTGGGCCGACTCAGAATGCCAGGGCCGCCCGGTGTGATCGGCGTGGCACCTGGGCCACCTGGGTCGATGATCGGAATGTACTCAGGCATCGTGACCTCCCCTTGGGCGACGGGCCCTGGCTCCCCAGTGCGGCCGCTCCCAGCACCAACGGCGCGGCCCGACCCGTCGGGCGGCTGTTTCACGTGAAACAGGCCACCACCTGCCACGGCGTGCGGCCAGCGGCGTGACCTGTTTCACCTCATACAGGACCGGCCGCCCGGACCCCAGCAGGGCCCGGCGGCCGGTCGCTCCGATCGCGTTGCGGCGGGCCGCCTACCAGCTCGTGATCAGCGTCGTGGCGGCCGAGGCCGCGCGCAGCCGCGTGTTGTTGGCGCCCAGGAGCGTGGCCACCACCAGCGCGGCGATCCCGCTGGTACCCGACGGCACGGCCAGGTCGCTGGAGTCGATCACGATCTCCGTGGTCGCGCTGCCGGCCCCGGCGGCCAGGTTGAGCGTGTCGGTTTCCAGGTAGACGCCCTGGCCGGTCTCGTTCACCAGCGTCAGGAGGCTGCTCAGCGCCACCACCCGCACTTCGATCAGCAGATCAGTCGCGGCGCTGAGCGGGGCGTTGAAGTGAATCACCGCCGGAATCGTCCAGACGCCGTTGTCGGCCTCCGCGAAGAACGGCAGAGTGAGGCGCTGCTGCACCGTCGCCGAGCCGGCGCTGGGCTCCAGCATCACCGTCGACAGGGCCGGCCGGGTGCTGCTGACCGACGCCATCAGCAGCACCAGATCCTGCGTGTACGTCGTGGTGCTGGCCGGCGCGTTGCTGACGCGGGTGTTCATCGAGATCCACGCCGGCGCGGGCGACTGCGTCTGCGGGTCGGTCGGTCCCGGCGGTTGCGCCGTCGGGTACAGCGCGCCATCGGCCGTTGTCAGCATCGCCGGTGTCAACGCCACGCTGTCGCCGTCTTCGCCCGCCGGCTGCGGCAGGGTCACCTGCCACGAAATCGAGGTCGAACCCATCGCCGGTTCGCCGACCGGGGTCGGCGGGGTGATGATCGGAATGTACTCTGGCATCTTGCCCTCCCCTTTGGCGACGGTCCCTAGCTCCCCAGTGCGACCGCCACCACCACATCGAGTGAGGCTTCGCGTCCGGTCTCCCAGTCGGCCTGTGACACCGGATCGGCCTGCAAGGCTGTCTCCAGCTCGTCCCAGCGGGCGTGCTCATCGGCTTGCGGCTGCATGGCCAATGCCTCCCGCAGGGCCATCGCCTGACCGGCCAGGAGCGCCGCGCGCCGCGAATCGCCGCGCTGCCAGGCGATGTGGGCCAGGAGGCTCAGACAGAACACCATCCCCCGCTGGTCCCCCAGGTCCAGCCGCTCTCTTAGGCTCGCCCGGGCCGACTCCTCCGCGGTCTCCAGATCGCCTGCGCGCCAGGCCTGTTCGGCCAGGTTGTACTCCACCGCCCCGGCCTGCACCCGCGCGCCGAGGCTCCGGAAAGCCGCCGCGCTCTCCCGCAGCAGCCCGACCGCGGCCTGCAGCTCCGCCATCTCCATCCGCGTGTTGCCAAGGTTGTTGAGCACCGTCGCCAGCCCCAGCTCGTGGCCCGCGGCGCGGTAAAGGGGCAGCGCCTCCTCGAACAACGCTGTCGCCTCCGCCCACTCGCCGGCGGTGCTGCACAACAGGCCGAGGTTGTTGAGCGACCCGGCCACCGCCAGCGGGTCACCAAGCTCGCGCCGCAGCGTCAGCGCGGCCTGGTGGTGGACCCGTCCCGCCGCCAGGTCGCCCTGCGCCACCGCCAGGATGCCCGCGGCGTTGAGGGCCTCGGAGCGCGACTCGGGGCTGCCGCCAACCAGGGCGACCGCCGCCTCGAGGTACCGCCGCCCGGTCGTGAAGTGACCGCGGATGTACCAGTACTGCCACAGGGCCGCCGCCAGCTCCTGCGACAGAATCGGCTGGTCGGACTCGCGAAGCGCATACTGCAGGGCCACCTGCAGGTTCGGGTGGTCGCGGTCCAGGCTGTCGAGCCAGCGGGCCTGCTGCGGTCCGCGCAACTGCGCTGCTGCCGTGGCGGCCAGCTCCCTGAACCACCGCGCGTGCTCGGCCGCCACCGCGTCCCAGGTGCCGGCCTGCCGTAACTGCTCCTGCCCAAACAGGCGCAGACTCTCCAGCAGGCGGTAGCGCTCCACCTCGCCGGCCGTCTCGCTGAGCAACAGCGAGCGGTCGACCAGCGCGGCGAGGGTGTCCAGCACCTCGAGCGGGTCACCGTCGCCACAGACCGCCGCCACGGCATCGAGGTCGGCCCCGCCGCGGAAGACACTCAGCTTGGCGAACACCTCGCGCTCGGCCGGGGCCAGCAGGTCGTAGCTCCAAGACAGCGCCGTCGCCAGCGTCTGGTGCCGCGCCAGCGCGGTGCGGCTGCCGCCGGTCAGCAGCCGGAAGCGGTCGTCCAGCCGTTCGGCGATCTGCGCCGGCGTCAACACCCGCACGCGCGCCGCGGCCAGCTCAATCGCCAGGGGCAGGCCATCCAGCCGGCGCACAATCGCCGCCACGGTCGGCGCGTTCTGGGCGTCCAGCGCAAAACCAGGTCGGACCGCCGCCGCGCGGTCGACGAACAGCGCCACTGCCGCCAGCTCGGCGATCTGCTCCAGCGCCAGCCCATGGCCCGGGCACGGCAGCGGCGGCAGGCGGTAGAGCGCCTCGGCCCCGACCTGCAACGGCTCTTGGCTGGTCACCAGCACCCGCAGCCCGGGCGCGGCCACCAGCAGCGCCTCGACGACCGCGGCGACGGCGTCGATCACCTGCTCCGCATTGTCGAGCAACAGCAGCGACTGCTTCGCCTGCAAGTGGTCCTGCAGCACCTCCCGCAGCGTCCGGCCGAGTTCCTCCTCGACCCCCAGCGCCCGCGCCAGGCTCGGCTCGATGTCGACTCCGGCGGGCAGATCGGCCAGCGACACCCGCCAGACCCCGTCCGGGTAGTCGTCCAGCACCTCGGCCGCCAGCCGGTCAGCCAACCGGGTCTTGCCGCAGCCGCCGGGCCCGCAGATCGTCAGCACTCGCCGGCCGGCCAGCAGCTCCAGGGCCTCGGCCAGCTCAACCTCGCGCCCGATGAAGCGCGTCGTCTCGGCCGGCAGGTTGTGCCGCTGTGTCGGGGCCGTGCGGAGGGCCGGGAAGACCCGCACCAGATGCGGCGCGGTGACCTGGGCGATCACCTCGGGCTCGACCAGGCTGCGCAGGGCGTGGGTCCCCAGGTCCAACAGCCCCCACCCGGCCGGCAGCACCAGATCGCTGGCGGCGCTGCCCGATACCAGAATCTGATCGCCGTGACCCGCCGCCATCAGCCGGGCGCAACGGTTCAGCGTGGGTCCGAAGAAGTCGCCCTCGCGGCGCACGGCGGGCCCCCGATGGATGCCGATCCGGACCTTCAGCCGCCCGACCGGCGGGTGGACCGCCTCGCCCAGCACCTGCTGCATCGTCACCGCCGCCAGCACCGCCGCGGTCGAGTCGACGAAGGCCGCCAGCACGCCGTCGCCGGTGCTCTTGACCAGCAGCCCACCCTCCGCCGCGATTGCCGCCGCCACTGTGGCGTCGTGCCAGGCGAGGATCTCCGTCATCACCTGTGGATAGCGTTCCCAAAGCGGCGTACTGCCCTCGATATCGGAGAACAGAAACGTCCATACCTCGGTCTGCGGTGCGGCCAAAAGCGCGCTCCATTTGCCGTCGCCGCCCTCTGCGCGGGGTGCCGTTGGACACACCAATCTGCTATCCTGCTGCTGGAGCAGGTTGTGTCGGCTGGTCCCCCCTGGCTGCGGTCCCAGCAACTGGCCCTCGAGACCGGCCGCTGGCTGTTCGGGTCGTTCTTCCGCCTGCGCACGCAGGGCCTGGAACACCTCCCGGCGGGCGGCTGTTTGGTGGTGGCAAATCACCCCAGCTACGTCGACCCCCTGCTGATGGCGCTCAGCCTGCCACGGCGGGCCGGCTTTCTGGCGCACCACGACCCATGGAAGATCGGCAGTGTCGCCTGGTGGCTCGATCTGTTCGAGGTGATTCCGCTCCAACCCGGCACCAACACCGCCGCCGCCTTGGACCGCTGCGTCGCGACGATCCGGCAGGACCGGCTGCTGGTCGTGTTCCCCGAAGGGGGCCTCGGGGCCCCCGGCGCGGTGCGCCGCTTCCATCCCGGCTGCGCCATGGTCGCCCACACCGCCGCCTGCCCCGTGGTGCCCGCGGCGGTCTGTGGCTCGCTGCGCGCGATGCCGCCCGGCAGCGCTTTGCCGCGGCCGGCACCCGTCACCATTCGCTTCGGCGCCCCGCTAGACTTCCGACGGTGGTACCGCCGCCGGCCGTCGGCCCGCGTGCTGCGCGGGTTGGCTGCTGACATGCAGCAGGCGGTGGTCAGACTGTATGCCAACGGTTAGCCGCGTCGCCCCGCGGGCCGGCCGTCCGGACACCGCAGGTGTCGCCGCGATGATGGGAGGATCGCCCCGATGCGCATCTACCTCATGACCGACCTCGAAGGCGTCGCTGGCGTCGTCAACTGGGACGACTACGGCGCGCCCGGCGCCCGCTGCTACGAGCGGGCCTGTGAGCTGACCACGCTGGAAGTCAACGCCGCCGTCGAAGGCTTCCTGGCGGCTGGCGCGACCGACTTCCTGGTGGTCGACGGGCATGGCCACGGGGCGATCGATCCGCTGCTGCTCCACCGGCGGGCCCGGCTGCTGACGGGGCGCCCGCTGCGTTACCCCTTCGGTTGCGACGACAGCTTCGCCGCTGCCTGTCAGATCGGGCAGCACGCCAAGTCCAACGCGCCGGGCGGGCATCTCTCGCACACCGGGGCGTTCAGTGTCGAGGACCTTCAGATCAACGGCCGCAGCCTCGGTGAGATGGGCTGCAACATGCTCTTCTGCGGCTACTTCGGCGTCCCGACCATTCTGGTCAGTGGCGACCAGGCCGCCGCCGACGAAGCCCGCGAGCTGGTCCCCAACTGCGTCACCGTGGCCGTCAAGGAAGGCTGGCCCAACGGGTCGGCCAGCGGTCTGACCGGCAGCGCCAACAAGCTGCACAACGGGGCGGCGGTGCATCTCAGCCCGGCGGCGGCGCGCGATCAGATTCGGGCCGCCGCCTATCGGGCGCTGCGCGAGCGCGACCGGATCGCGCCGTTCTGGCTGGCGCCGCCCTACACGCTGCGCAGCGTGCTGCGCCCGGAAGCCGCAGGCCAGCCCTTCCGGGTCGCCACCGTCACCGGCAACGATGCGGTCGACCTGCTCAACAGCCCGCGGCCCCACCAGCCGGCGCCGGCTGGATGGGCGCCGTGAGGCGGCTGACCGTCGCGATTGTCGGACTCACGCCGATCGGTGCGCGGCGGCCCGCCTCGACGCCCTTCGGCCGGGTGCCGGTCAGCCACGCTGCCGGCTACGCGACCCACCGCGGGTGCCTCGTGACCGCGGTCTGCGACCGGCGCTACGACCTGGTGCAGGCCTGTCGCGAAGCCTGGGAGGACACCTGGCCGGCGCTGGCCGGGTACACCCGGCTGGAACAGCTCCTGACCGAAGCCTGTCCCGACCTGCTGAGCGTCTGCACCCCCGACGACCGCCACGCCGAGGTGGTCGTCGCCGCCGCCACCGCTGGCGTCCGGGGCATCCTCTGTGAGCAGCCGCTGGCCACCTCGACCGCCGCGGCCGACCGCATGATGGCCGCCGCCGAGACCGCCGGATGTCGCCTGCTGGTGCACCACAACCGGCGCTACGACCCGCTCTTTCACCTCGTCCGCGAGGTGCTCCGCCTCGGCGAGATCGGCGAGTTGCGGCACCTCCGCTGCACCCAGGCCGGCCCGCGCGCGATGCTCTTGCGTCAGGGCGTTGCGGCGCTGGACCTGCTCTGCTTCCTGGCCGGCAGCCCCGTCAACGAGGTCAGTGGCAGGCTCGAACGCGGCTTCGAAGGTTGGCGACCCGAGCACGGTGACGGCGGGCACGACCCGCGCTCCGAACCGACCGCCAGCGCCCGGTTGCGCTTCGCCAACGGTCTCGAGGGCGCCTACGACGGGTTGCGGACGCGGCACCAGGAGTTCGCCTGCGAGCTGATCGGCAGCGAGGGCAGCATCCGCGTGCGCAACCGCCACGCCGAGCTGGTCACGGCCCAGCACACCCAGCCGCTGGTGCCGCCGCCCTACGACACCGTCGGCCTGGCGGCGGCCGTCGCCGACCTCTGCCGGGTCGTCCGCGAGGGCGGTCGCCCGCTCGGCGAGGCGGCCGCCGCGCGCCATGCCCTGGCCGTCGTCGAGGCGCTCCTGGCGAGCGCCGCGCAGGATTCGCACCCAGTCGCCGTCGGGCCGGCCCCGGAGGCGGCATGAGCAGTGCACCCCCGGGCCGAGGGCTGCGGCAGCGTTTGTTCGGCAACAGCGGCTGGAGCTTCTTCGGCAGCGCGATGACCATCCTCAGCGGGCTGCTCGTCCTGAAGTTGGTCGACCCCGCCACCTTCGGCCTGCTCTCGTCGATCGCTGCCGCGCAGGGGGTCGTCTCGCAGTGGATCGGCTTCCGGACCTGGGAGGCCTGCATCAAGTACCTCAGCCGCTTCCTGGCGGCCGGCGATGCGGTCCGCACGGCGCTGCTGCTGCGGGTGGCCTACCTCCTGGACGGCCTCGCCGGGGGCTTGACCTGCCTGGTGCTGGTCTTGCTCAGCCCGTGGGCGGCGCGCACCTTCCTGCACGACCAGATCGCCAGCGGCTGGATCGCGCTCTATGCGACGATCAGCCTGGCCCAGATCCCGGTCGCCACCGCGCAGGCGACCCTCCGCGCGGCCAACCAGTTCCGCAGCGCCTCGCTGATCGACTGCGCGGTCGCCGCCGTCCGGCTGCTGCTGGTTGGCAGTCTGCACTGGCTGCCCGAGCCGCAGCGCCTCGGCGGGCTGATTGGCGTGCAGTTGCTCTGCGCCAGCCTGCAGGGCGCGGTCTACTGGCTGGTCGCCCGCCGCGCCCGCGGGCCGTTACCGCGCCTCGGCTGGCGCCGGGCCGACTGGCAGCCGCTGGCCAGCGAACGCCGCGGCCTGCTGGCGACGCTTTGCAGCAGCAACGCCACCGCCTGGCTGAAGCCGCTCGGGCGCGGCGTCGACGCGCTCCTGGTGGTCCGCTGGTTCGGCCCCGAGGTGGCTGGCCTGTTCCAGGCTTCGCGCAAGCTGGGCGATCTGCTCTGCACCATCGGCGGGGCCGGCTACAGCGCCCTGCAGCCGGAGCTCGCCAAGCTGATCAGCCGCGGCGATTCCCGGCGGGCGCAGCACCTCGCCGGTCGCTCCGGCCTGCTGCTGGCCGCCGTGATGGCCCTGGCCGGCCTGCTCGTCGCGGCCCTGCTGCAACCGCTGCTGTCCGCGCTCCGACCACTCTATCTGCCGGCGGTCGTACCCGCCTGCTGGATGCTCGCAGCGATGCCCTGGATCGGCTTCACGATGCCCTTCCAGACGCTCCTCACGAACAGCCGCCGGCCCTGGCTGGCGACGGTCTGCATGGGCTGGGTGGGTCTGACTCAACTGACCGTGTTGGCCATCGGGACGGCTGGCCTGGGCGGGCAGTCGGCCACCGCCATCGCTGTGCGGGTGTCGCAGTGCTGCCTCATCGCAGCGGTCCTGCCGGCCCTCGGCTACTTCCTTGCATCGCTCTGGATGCGGCACGAAACAGGCGCCATCGCCCCACTGCAGGAGCCCGCCGGTGCGGGTCTGGATGGTCGTCAATAGCCTGCGCTGCGGCGGCGCGGAGCAGTTCTGTCAGACCCTCGCGGGCGCCCTCGCCGACCGCGGCCACGACCTCGCGGTGGTCGCCACGATCCGCCTCGGGCGTCCGCCGCAGACCGTGCCGCCCGGTCTCCCGGTGCGAGTCCTGGACCTGCCTGCCCGCGCCCACTGGCGCCAACTGCGCACGCTCTACCAGCTCTTCCGGCAGACCCCCCCCCGACGCCGTGTTGGGTCTGCTCGACTGCGGCTGCCGCGCGGGCGTGGTGGCGGCGCGCTATGCCGCGCTGCTGGAACGGCTGGTCGGCGGCTGAGCGCTACGGCGTCGGCGGCTCGGGGCCCAGCGGCACCGGCGGTCCGAGCGGTCGCGGCCGGCCGACGGTCTGGGCCGGCGGCCGCGGGCCGACCGACGTCCGCGGCCGTTCCGGGGCGCTGGCCTGCGGCACCGGCTCGACCGGCGGCTTCGGCTGCGGTTCGGCCTGCGGCGGGCCGGGCGGCGCCGGCAGGTCCTCGCCGAACTGCGGCTGCCGCTCAATGTACTGATCGACCTGCGGCAGCGTCGTCGACAGGTCCTGCTGCCGCATCTGCCGGATCCGCGTCATCTGCTCATCGGTGGTCACCACGAACGGCGTCAGGAAGACCATCAGCTCGGTCCGCTCGGTCTTGTCCTTAGTCCGGCGGAACAGCGGCCCGATGATCGGCAGGTCCTGCAGCAGGGGTACGCCGGTCTGGGTCTTCTCGGTGCGGTCGCGGATGATCCCACCAATCACGATGGTCTGCCCCGACTGCACCATCACCTTGGTGTCGGCGCGCCGCGTCGCGATCACCGGCACTTCGGTGTTGCCCTGGCGCAGCGTGCCGGTCAGCTCGTCGATCGTCTGCTCCACGTCCATCACCACCGTCTGGCTGCCCAGGCTGACCCGCGGGGTGACCGTCAGCTCGATCTGAATGTCCTTGAACTCGTAACTGGTCTGCACCGTCCCGCCCGACGACTCGTTGGTCGTCGGGAACGGGAACTGCGACCCGATGCTGATCACCGCTTCGGTGTTGTCCAGCGTGGTGATGTGCGGCGTGCTCAGCACCTTCACCTTGTTGCGGTCACTGAGCGCCCGCAGCAGCGCCTGGAACTCGTCGGAGACCAGCGCGTAGCGCATGCCTTGGGGGATCTGATTGTTGACGTCGAACCCGGTCGAGGCGTTGCCGCTGGAGCCCGGGGCCGACGCCCAGGTCAGCTCGACGCCGAGTTGCTGCGTGTCGTTGAGGGTGACGTCGGCGATGATCACGTTGACGTAGACCTGGGCCTGCGGCTGGTCCAGCGAATCGATGATCTTGCGGACTGTCGGCAGGGCTTCGGCCGGACCGGTCAGCACCAGCGTGTTCGAATCCGAGTTGGCCACCACCGTGACGTCCTTCAACGTCTCCAGCGGGCTATCGGTGGAGCGCTGGCCACCCAGCAGGAAGAAGAAGAACCCACCGCTGTTCTGCGATCCGCGTAGCACCTGCTGCAGCGAGGTCTGCACCGTCCGCGCCGTGGCGAACTCCAGCGGCACCACTTCCACCACATGGCTCAGCTTGCTGGGCTGATCCATCGACTTGATCAGGTCCTCGAAGACCTTCATGTTGTCGGGCGTCGCGGTCACCAGCACGGAGTTGGTACGGCCGTCGGCGACGATCAGGTTCTCCTTCAGTTTGGTGAACCCCGGCCGGGCGTCGGTCTGGGACTGGCTCAAACGGCGGAAGAAGAAGGGCGTGCTGGAGGTCGCGCCCTCGGGCTGCTGGAAGAGCTGCCCAAGGTCCTGCGCCAGGTTGGCGGCGTCCGCGAACTGCAGGTTGAAGCGGCGGAAGATCACCTGCTGCGTGATGCTGCGGTCAAGCGCCCGGACCACCGGTTGCAGCGCCTCGAGGACTTCCGGGGGACCGTACAGGACGATCGAGTTGGTCCGCGTGTCGGCCGTGATCTTGACGCCAGCCGTTGGGTCGAAGGCCCCGGCCTGCAGCATCATCATCACCTGCTGCGCGGCCTGCGGATTGTTCTGTGACCCGCGGAGCTGCCGCTGCAGCGCGCTGACCGGGTCGCTGTACACATTGAAAAGCAACTGCTGCACTTCCGAGGCATTGGCGTTTTCGAGCGCGATCACCTCGAGTTGCCGTCGGTCGGCCGGCGTCGAGTCGACCGCTTCGATGATCTCCAAGAGGCGCTTGATGTTCTCGGCGCGGTCGGTGATCACCACGGTGTTGGTGTCCTCGATCGCCGCCATCGCCGCGTTCTCTTTGCTGACCAACGTCGCCAGCGTGTCGACGATCACCTTGGCGCGGATGAACTTCAAGGGGATCACCTGCGTGATCACCGTCGTCGAGGCATCGACTTCCTTCGGGTCGCGGCCGATCTGCACCTTGCCGCCGCTGGCCACCAGCTCCTTGCGCGGCACGATCTGAATCACCGTGGCGTCGTCGTCGAGGGTGCCGACCATGATGTAGCCGCGCACGTTGAGCGCCGACTTCATGATCTCGTAGCTCTCGGGGACGGTCACATTCTTCGCCGCGAGGACCGTGATGTTGCCGGTCAGGTCGGGGTGGATCGCGATCGGCTTGCCCCACAGCTCGCTCAGCGCACGCAGCACGGCGGCCACGTCGGCGTTCTCGAAGGCCATCTGAATCAGGTTGTCGCGCCGCTGCGGGAGGTTGTTGGGGTCGGTCGAGCCCGGCGGCTTGGTCGGTGTGGTGGGCGTGCCCGGCGTGCCCGGTGCCCCGGGCGTGCCCGGCGCCGGCTGGCCGGGCTGGCCGGGCTGCGGCCCCTGCCCCGGCGGCTGGCCGGGGGTTGGGGTGGGCTGTCCCGGCGCCTGCACCGCCGCCGGCCCGTGCGGCGCGAGGCCCCGCTGGACCGGCTCGGCCGCCCACAGCACCGCGGCGCTGCAGCTTCCGGCCGCCACCAACGCCAAACGCATTCGTAGTGCTGCCACCAGCCCTGCTCCCAGCAGCTTGCGCCGCTCACCGTCAAGAATCACAAACGGGACGCCTGCCGACGGCCGGCGCCCGTTTCACGACATGGTAACTGTTCGGGCCGCGCGGTGCTAGCGTCCGCGGCCGAACCCGCCGCCACCTTCGCCGCGCCGCCGCTGCCAGTCGTCCCAGCGGGCCCGCTGCTCGGGCGTCAGTCGACGCGGATCGAAGCCGCCGAACCGCGACATCCCGCCGCTATACCCGCCAGAGCCCGGCTGCGGCTGCGGCGCGCTGGGGGTGGCGCTGGCCTCGGGCGGTTTCTGGCCGCTTTGGTCGCCGCCCGCCTGAGGTGTTTCGACCTTCTTGCCTTCGCCGAGTTTCAGCGTCGCCGTCTGGCCGCCCGGCAGGCTCGGGCGATCCACCTTGACCTCCCGCGTGTCCTCCGAGACTTCGGTGATCCGATAACCCCAGACCTCGTCCCCGACCTTGGCGACCCGCGTGTACTTCAGTTCGGTGTTCTCGACCACCACGCGGTAGCCGTCGCCCCAGGCCATCAGGCCGGTTACCGCCAGCGGGGGCGCGGGTAGCGTGGCCGGCGTCGAGCTGCCGCCGCGGTTGCTTTCGGGTGGCCTGGCGGTCGCCGGCGGCTTGCTGCTGGCCGGCTTGGCAGGCGTCTGCGCGGGCGCCGTCACCCGCGGCACCGGCGGCAACTGCCCGACCTGCTGGGCCGGCGCCTTCGACTGCACTCGAATCAGCGGCTCGAACAGGCGGCGCTGGCTGATCACGCGGTACTCGGTCGGCACCGTGGCCCCGCTGACTGCCGGGCTGAGGTTGCTCCGCTGCGCCCGCTCCGGCTCCGCGCCGGCCGTGGCGCTGGCCGTCCGCTCCGCCTCGCGCGACCGCACCACGGCCCGCGGCCGCGTCGACTCGCCGCTGCCGGCCGCCGGCGCGTTGGCCTTCACAAACACCGTGTAGACCCCCAGCGTCAACAGCGCGCTGAAGCCGCCGAGGATCGCCAGGTCACGTTTCGTTATTTCCATCGCCACGGCTCCGCTGCGTCTTTTTCGCCCGCTCCGCCGCCAGGCGGTCCCGCGTCTCGCGGTCGGCCACGCCGTAGGCCACCACCGTGACCTGCACCGCCACCGGCGCCTGCGCGTCGTCGCGCCGCTGCATCGTTAGACGCTCCGCCACCAGCAACGTGGTGGTGCTCTGAATCTGACCCAGCAAGGCCACCACCTGGGCGTCGGTCCCGCGGGCGCTGAGCACCACCGGGAACCGCAGCAGGCCGTCGCCGTCGAGCTGGTCCGGCTTCGGCTGGATGCTGTCCAGCAGCAGCCCACTCGCCGTGACCATCGCTTCGACCTGCCGGTAGACCTGCGTCGCGCGCCGTCGCCGGCCGGCGGCGTCGAGCTCTTCGCCAAAGCGGGCCAGCACGTTGCCCTGCTTGCTTGACGCTGCGCGCCGGGCCAGGAGTTCAGTTTTCAGCTCGCCCGCTTTGCGCTGGTTCGCCAGCGCCTCCGCCTGCATCGCCCGGTACGGCTCCAGCAGCGGCTCGCGCAGCAAGACGCCGCCGATCACCAGCGAGACTGCCAGCAGCGCGAAGTAGACCCAGGTGCGTTCGGTCATCGTGCCCTCCGCGCCGAGGGCGTCGACTCGCTGCGCCAGGGGCAGGTGATCTGGAAGCCGTAGACCACTTCGTCGCCTACCTTCTGGGCATTGGCGAAGTCCAGCCGGACCGCCTCGAAGCGGCCCAGGTCGTTCAGCACATCCATCGCTGCGGCGATCGCCGCGTTGTTGTAACTCTGTCCGCGCAGCGTCACCGGCCGGCCGCGATCGCAGTTGAGCTCCTCGATCGCCACCCCGTTGGGCAGCAGCAGCGCCAGCTCCTTCAGGAACGCCAGCCAGTCGTGGTCCCGGCGGACCTCGCTGGCCGTGCGCTGCAACAGGGCCAGGAAGGCGGGATCCTCGCCGCCAGCGTCGCGCAACACGCGTTCGGCGTCGGCGACCGCCTGGGTGGCTGCGGCGGCGGCCTGTTTGCGGTTCTGCCAGGAGTTCCAGAACCAGCCGCAGCCGCCGACCAGCAGCAGCGCCAGCAGACCCACCGCCACGCCGGCCAGATTGGTCCCCGCCTGGGCCCGTTTGACCGGATCCGGTGGCCGCAGGTTGATCCGCAGCGGCACCTCGCCGGAGCGCAACGCCAGGCCCGTCGCGACCGCGAACGAGGCGCCGCGATCGGCGAAGCCGGCCTCCAGTTCGTGGCCGTCCCAGGGCTTTGCCAGCCGTACCGGCAGGGTCAGGGCATCGGCCAGCACGGCCACCCCGTCGGCGGCGCCGGGGCCGACCACCAGGGCCTGCCCCACGGCCTGGCCGCTGGCGCCCGCGTACGCCTGCAGGGAACGGCGCACCTCGTCGGCGATCTCGGCCGGCTGCGCGGTGATGCTGCGCACCTGGCGCAGTTGCCCGGCGGCGTCCAGAATCAGCAGTTGGACATCCTCGTCGCCCAGCTCGATCACCGCCGTGACCAGCTCGTCGCGCCGCGCGATCGGTCCGCACAGGTTGGCCAGCGCGGTCGCCGAGACATCCACCACGGCGGGGGTCAGACCCAGCTCGTCGAACGGCTCCAAGGCGGCCAGCACGGCTTCGCGGCGGCTGGCGACCAGCGCCACGACGGCCTCTTGGCCGGCACCGCCAACGGACACCACGGAGTGGTCGAACCAGACCTGCTCGAGTGGCAACGGCAGCCGCGACTCCGCGTCGGCGCGCGCCAGGCGCAGCAGGTTCTCCTCGCTGGTGGCCGGGAAGTTGACCAGCTTGACAATCCCGGCTGGCAGCGGCAGGCCGACCACCACCTGCCCGAGGCCTTTGCCGCGGCTGGTCAGAAACGGGGCCAGCGCGGCGCTGACCGCCGCCGGGCCGCTGCCGGTCAGGGGCAGGCTGGCGGCCTCCAGCAACTGCAGCCGCCCGCGGCGGACGTCGCCAACCACCAGCCGCACCGCCGTGGCGCCGATTTCAATCCCCGCCGTCCGCATGGGCCCGTCCCTATTCCATCTTCCGGTAGACCAGCCGCAGTCGCCGCTGCGGACCTTCCTCGGCCGTGGCGGTCGCGCTCTCGTCGACCGCCGCCGGTGCGGCCGCCGCGGCCTCGTCCGCCGGGGCCGCGGCGCTGGTGGTCTCCACCAGCACCACCGCCACGATCCGCCGGGTGATCGCCTGCGCGCCCTCCCCGACCGTGCCGCTCGCCTGCAGCCGAAACGCGGCCGACCGCGTCGTCAACAGCGGCGCCAGTTGGCCGAACAACTCGTCGGTCACTTCGCTAAGACGCAACAAGTCGCCGACCGTTTCAAACGGCTCCTGGCGGCGCGCGTCGACAATCGCCTGGGCCAGCGTCAGATCCATCCCCGGCAGCGCCGCCAGAATCTCCAGCGGGGCCGTGTTGAGGTTGATCAGCCCGATCTGCAGCGGGTCGTCGCTGACCGTCAGGCGGTCGTAGACCTGCTGCAGCTTCTCGCGGCCAATCACCGTCACCAGCTCGGCCACCGTGCGGGGCCGCCGGTCTTCTTCGTCGTCCTCCGCTGGAGCGCTGTCCGGGGCCGCCTCGTCGCCGGACGCTGCGGCAGGTGCCGCCGGCACCGTGCTGGCCCCCGGCGGAGTCAGCGCGGCCGCCGCAGCGGCGACCGGATCGCTGGCCGCCGGCGCGCCCGTCGGCCCCGCCGCGCCGTTGCTCTCGGCCGCGCCGCCGCCGTCGCGGTACTGCACGATCGACTGGATCTCCTCCGGCGTCAGGACATCTTGCAGGGCCTCGTTGAGGTCCTCGGCGCTGGCGGTCTGCACGTTCACCCGCTGCTGCCCCGCCAGGTCCAGGTTCTCGTCGTTGCTATAAACCGTGAAGAGGTCCCCCAGCGGGGTGGCGGTCTGCTCGACCGTCGGATCCGGCGGCCCGCTGACCGGCGAGAGGTCATCCAGCCGGAGCACCCGCTCGGGCGCCACATCCTTCAGCAGCAGCAGCTCGTCGAGCGTGTCGAACCAGTCGTCGCGCGCGCTGTAGGGCGACTCCAGGCCCTGGTAGTAGTCCCCCTCGGCGCCCTCCTCGCGGGACTCGGCGTCCTCGTCGCGCCAGTCCAGCAGCGTATTGACGAGCTGCGGTTCGCTGGCCAGCAAGACGTTCAGCAGCTCCTCGTCGGCCGTGTTGAGGTTGACCCGGGCCGCCTCGTCGAAGGCCTGGACTTCGAAGCGGCCCCGCTCCAGGCCGAGGGTCTCCTCGTCGGTCGAGTCGATGTCCAAGACCAACGCCTCGTCCTCCGTGGCGTTCTCGTGCAGCGCCGTGAAGCCGTGCGGGTTGTCACGCAGCTCGACATAGGCGCGCTGGATCCCGGCCTCGGCCAGCCAGGCGGCCTGCGTGCGGCCCAACGCGCCCGCCGTCAGCCGCGTCTCGGTGCGCACCGCCGCGCTGAAACTGAGCGCCAGCACCAGCAGCACGGCGACGATTCCGATCACCGTCAGCAACGCCATCCCGTGCCGTCGGTGGCGCATCAGCGTCCCCCTCCGCCCGCCGCGCCAGCCCCCGGTGCGCCGCCGCCGGCCAACGCCCCGGCCAGCGCCTCGGCCGCCGCAGCGGCCGCCGTCGGGTCGCTCGCCGCATCCGCCCCCGCGGCCGCCGGATCGGTCGACTCGCCGGCCGGGTCGGCGTTCTGGCGCTGGTCGCTCTGCAGCCGGTCGCGCAGATTCACCCGCACCGTCCGCAGCGGCAGGCTGCAGACCATCCGGTAGACCCGCTCACTGGACCCCGGTCGCCGCGGCGTCAGGCCCAGCAACACTTCCACCGCCGCCGGCAGCAGGTTTGGGTCCTGCCACTCGGTCTGCCACGGATCGTTCGGGTCCAGCCCGGCGTCGGCCGCCTCGGAGCCCGGCAGGTAGCGCACCTCGAAGCTGCTCGCCAAGGGCGTCAGGACCTTCGCCGGGGGCGGTTCGAGCCCCTCCGGGAGCAACGCCGGCTGGTCCACCTGCCGCCGCACCAGGCCCTCCTCGGGGGTCTCCGGATCGCTCTCGATGGTGTAGGTCAACTGCGCCACATCCGCCCGCGGCGCGGCGCCGGTGAGGGGGGTGACGATCGCCGTGAACTGCAACTGGTCGACCGCGTTGCCGGACTCGTCGGCGAGGTCCTGGCCACTGAAGCTGATCACCCCCTCTTCGCTGACCCCGCTGTCCTCGCCCAAGGCCTCTTGCTGCTCGGCGGTCAACGGCAGGTGGATCGGGTAGACCGACGCCAGCTCGCGCCGCAGGTCGCCCAGCAGCACCCGCGCCGTCTGCGTCAACTCGGCCTCCTCCTCGACCTGCCGCACGTTGCGGCCGACCGTCGCGAAGACCGCGTAGACGCTGGTCAACAAGATGCCCAGCATCGTCAGCGCGACCAGCAGTTCGATCAGGGTGAAGCCGCGGCGGTGGCGTCGGCCGCCGCGGTCGCGGCGGCCGTCTGCTCGGCGACCGGGTCCACCAGCGCATCCACGGCGTAGCATGTTTCCACATCCACCGACCGCTCCAGGCGGCCGTTGTTCCAGGCCACGGTGACCCGCAACCGCAGCAGGCCAGCGAGCTCGGTCTCGCTGCAGCTCGACTGCCAGGAGAAGCGCGGCGCCAGCTCGCCGAAGTCCCCCGCTTCTTCGCCCGGGGCCAGTTCCGGGTTCAACAACAGCTCGGCCAGCTTCTGTTCCGCCAGCTCCATCGCCGCCGCGCGGTCGCGCGCCTCTTTGATGTGGTTGGTGCTCTGGCTGACCGCCTGCAGCACCCCCACCAGCGCCACCGCCAGGATGGCGACCGCCACAATCAACTCCAACAGCGTGAAGCCGCGCCTCATGGGCCGACCGCCGTGGCCGCCGCGTCGAGTTGCTCGAAGGCCTCGCCGTCGGCCGGGGAGAGAATCTCGCTGAGTCCGGTGGTCGCGCTGACATGCAGCGCCAGGCGCCGGTCGGCGCGGTCGGCGAGGGCCACGAAGAACTCCTGCGCCCGGCCATCGGGCCCGAAAATGACCGCCGGCTCGCCGCTCGGATCCTCGCTGATCAGGCGGTCGAACCGCAGCTCCGGCGGCAGTGGCCGGGCCGCGCCCCAGGGGTCGGTGACCTCGCGCCAGCCCGGGTCGCCCTCCTCCGGCTGCCGCTCCCACCACTCGATCAGGCTGCTCGCAGCGTCGCGCTGGAGGTCTAGCCGCAAGCGCACCCAGGTGCCCCGCTGGACCGCCAGCTCGCGGCTCCAACGGGCCTGACCGAGCACTCCCCGCGCCGCCGCGCGCAGTCGACTGGTCGCCAGCGAGGCCTGCAGCGAGGGCACCACCAGCGCGCTGACGACGACGATCACCGCCAGCACGACCAGCAGTTCGACCAGCGTCAGGCCGCTATTCCTTGGCGCCCCCCCGCGTGTTGTCGAGGTTGCTGAGGTCGGCATCCTTGCCTTCACCGCCCGCCTTCCCATCGCCGCCGTAGCAGACCACCTCGTAGGGGCGGTCGCTGCCGGGGTCCCCGTCGGCGTTGTAGACGTAGGAGTTACCCCACGGGTCCAGGAAGTTCTGCTTCTTGATGAACGGGCCGCCCGTCCGCCAGACCTTCTCGTCGGCCCCGCTGGGCGGCTCGACCAGCGCCTGGAGACCCTGCTCGGTGGTCGGGTAGGCCCCCATCACCAGGTTGTACTGCTCCAAGGCGCTGTCGAACGTCGCCAGGTCGGCGCGGCCGGCGTTGACCTTCGCGAGATGAACCTTGTTGACCACCGAGAGCGCCACCGCCGTGGCGAGGATCGATAGGATCATCATCACCACCAGCAGCTCAATCAGCGTCAAAGCGGCGCGGCGCCGCCGGATCGAACGTCGCATGTCGGACTCCCACGGCCGCAAGGGCTCACGACGGCACACTACCACACCGCCGGGACGAGGGTCAACCAGACCCGCGGGCCGTGCTCTGGCAGGAGTTGACGCCGCGATCGCCCCGGATGTTTATTGACTCTCGCAACTGGGTATGGTATACCCCCAAGAACGGTGGTGCTCCCCTGGGCTGCGGCCCCCACCGTCAGCGGCGACCGGTCCGGCCGGCCGACGCGCCCCGTGGTCGTGCGAGGTGTGCCCACACCTCGACCAGACGCCTCGAGCTCGCTGCCCCCGCAGGGCTGCGATCCTCGTTCGAGCGGCTTCTGAACCAAGCTGGAAGGGTTTCTGCCTCGCTTGACAAACCTTCCGGCGTCCGCGTACTCTATGACGATCAAGTTGAGGCGCGGTCTCAGAAATCGGAGGCGACTACTCATGGGTGTGCGCTTGGCCCGGCGGGGGACGCAGTGGTTGGCGGCCGTGGTGCTGGCTGCCTTGGCCTTCGGCTGCGGCGGCGGCAGCAACGGGGGAGGCACGGTGCCCCCCGACGAGGACACGCCCGCCACCGCCGTGCGGACCGTGACCGGCTTCGTCGGCAACGCCACGACCGGCTTCGGCCTCAGCGCCGTGACCGTGCAGATCGGCAACGCCACCACCCAGACCGGCACCAACGGCCTGTTCACCCTGCGCGATGTGCCGCGGGCCGACCAGACCGTCACGATCACCGCCACCGGTTACACCCCGCAGACGTTCACCCTGGGACCGAGCACCGACACCATCAATGTGCGCCTCGTCCCGACCGGTGTGGGCGGGATCGAGCAGCCGCCGGGAGCGCCGAACCTCTGAGTCGGCCGGATCAGCCGGTCGCGGCCCAGCCGCCGGCCGGACGCAGCGAGAGGAAGTGAGCCATGGCGTACCCATCGCGCCGGGATCTGCGCGTCGGTCACCGCTGGATCGGGCTGCTGGCGGCCCTGCTGCTGGTTTCGGCCGGTCATGCTCAGACCATCACGGTGACCACCAACCGCGACCTCAACAACGCCCAGGACCTCGGCTTCGGCAAGTCGCTGCGGGACGCCCTGAATGAGGCCAACTCCGTCGGCGGCAGCGCTGCGGTGGTGATCGATTTCGACCCGAACGTCTTCGTGCCGAACGGCGTCGGCGCCGCCAACACGATCATCATCGGCGACCCGACCCAAGAGATCTACGTCGCCAACTTCCCCTGGGGCGACGCCTCGAGCCAGATCGGCGTCACCCCGCTGCCGACGATCGCGCGCAGCAACATCAAGATCGATGGCGACACCAACAACGACGGCGTGCAGGACGTGATCGTCGACTTCCAGAACCTGCCGCCCACGGCGCCGTCCTTCTTCGGGCCCTACCGCACCTGGGGCCTGCGGGTCGCGGCCAGCAGTGCCGTGATCCTGGAAGGCCTCACGCTGCGCATGTCGGCGCCCAACCCGTTCGACATCCGCCAGTCGGTGCCGGCTGTCAACATCCTCAGCGGCAACAGTCACTCGGTCCGTGGCTGCTCCCTGACCACCAACGCGATCGCCGTCGAGACCACCGTCGCCGCCGGCAGCACCGCGCTGATCGGCTCGGTGCTCTCGAGCGGCTACCGCAACTCCTTCACCGGCAACAGCTTCGCCGGTCTCTACATCCGCCACGGCGGCGGCACGGTGATCGTCCAGAACAACTCCTTCGCGGCCAACGGGACCGCCGCCGAGCCGTTCTCGGGCGGCATCGTGGTCGAGACCAGCAACAGCGGCGCCAACCTGATCGGGGGCACCGTCTCGGATGCCGGCAACTCGATCAGCGGCAACACGATGTCGGGCGTGGTGATCCGCGGCAGCGGCGCCAACACGCTGCAGCAGAACGACATCAACAACAACACCCGCAACGGCGTGTTGATCAGTGGCAGCGGTGACAACCGCGTCGGTGGGTCGTCCAGCACCGCCGGCAACAGCATCAACGGCAATGCCACCGCCGGCAGCGGCTTCAATCATGCCGGGCTGTACATCGACGGCAACGGCAACGGCGACAACGTCATCGAGGGCAACACCT
Source organism: Fimbriimonadaceae bacterium (assembly GCA_020850355.1). Taxonomy (GTDB): domain Bacteria; phylum Armatimonadota; class UBA10988; order UBA10988; family UBA10988; genus JADZEX01. The sequence continues at coordinate 104,683 of JADZEX010000021.1, forward strand.
TCAACGCCAATGGCGGCGCCGGGATGCAGGTCGACGGCGACGGCGCCAACAACATCGGTGGCACCGCCTCGGGCGCTCGCAACCACTTCACCAACAACGGCGCCCTGAGCAGCGCCGAGAGCCGCTCCGGGATCGACATCCACGGCGACAACCTGAACGACGGCAACAACACGATCGAGAACAACACGATCAGCGGCAACCTCCACGGGGTCGCCGTGCAGGGCAGCGGGATCACCACCATCGGTGGCTCGCAGGCCGCCAGCAGCAACACCATCGCCTCGAACACCTACAACGGCATCCGGCTGGCGCATAACGGCACCAGCTACATCCGGGGCAACCTGATCGGCTCCAGCGGCGCCAACGGCGTGCACGGCATCGAGATCTCCGACAACGCCGACAGCGTCAACTACATCGGCGGCACCGCCACCGCCGAACGCAATATCATCAGCGGCAACGGCAGCGACGGGATCGCCGTCAACGGCGGCAACCTCAATGTGATCTACGGCAACTACCTCGGCATCAACGCCGCCGGGACGGCGCGCCAGGCCAACGGCCGCAACGGCATCACGGTCTCCACCAACTCCACCGGCTCCAACACCATCGGCGGCCGGGCGCCCGGGCAGCGCAACGTGATCAGCGGCAACAGCGGGGTCGGGATCGCGATCCAGAACACCCCCAGCGCGGGGACCAACCTGATCCAGGGCAACTACGTCGGGATCGACGCCGCCGGGGTCAACGCGGTCGGCAACAGCGGCGGCGGGATCCTGGTCTCGGGGGCCGCCTCGGGGCAGACCATCGGCGGCAGCGCCCTCGGTGACGGCAACATCATCAGCGGCAACGGCGCCGGCAACGGCAACTCCGACGGCATCGAGCTGGGTGGCGGCGGCGACAACACCGTGCTCGGCAACCTGATCGGCGGGACGCCGGTCAATCCCAGCGGCTTCCCGATCGACGGCCGGATCCACATCGAGGGCTCCAACGAGAACGGCGGGGCCGGGATCCTGATCGGTTCGGACGCCACCGGGACCATCCAGATCGGCAACAGCGGGGCCTACGAAGGCAACGTGATCGTCAACAACGGCTCCCACGGCGTGGAAGCCTCCGGCTCCGGCACGGTCACCTTCTACCACAACTACCTGGGCGCCGCGCTGGACTCGACCAACAGCTTCGCGGCAATGGGCAACGATGGCGACGGCATCCTGATCAGCGGCTCCGGGAGCAACATCCTGGGGGCCGACGAGGAAGCGCCGACCGACGACCCGAACACGACCTTCCCGAACTACATCGCCGGCAACGTCGGCAACGGCGTGAACATCGTGGGTCCGGGCGACAACGTCCTGACCAACAACCGGATCGGCTGCGACGCCGCCGCCACGACGGCCGCCGGCAACGGCGCCAACGGGGTGATCGTCACCGGCACCGGCGACAACCGCCTCGAGAACAACATCGTCGCCGCCAACACCCTGGCCGGGGTGCATCTCTTCTCGGTCGGCACCACCACCTTGCTGGGCAACCGCGTCGGCCGCACCGCCAGCAGCGAGCCGGCCGGACTCGGCAACACCACCTACGGCGTCTACGTGCCCTTCCAGTCGCCGGGTCGGATGGTCCTGGGCGGCAACAACGCCGGCGATGCCAATACCATTGCCGGCAACACCTTGGACGGCGTGCGGATCGAGGGCGGCGTCACCAACGACCTGCAGAACAACCTGATCGGCACCGACACCAGCGGCACGCTGGCGCTCGCCAACGGCGAGTCCGGGGTCTACCTGGAGGGCGCCCAGACAACCGTCACGGCCGTCAACGGCAACACCATTTCGGGCAACGCCACCTACGGCGTGAACATCATCTCGGGCACCAACGCCCTCCGCCGCAACAAGATTGGGACCAGCTCCAACGGCCTCAGCGGCGTCGGCAACGGCAGCCACGGGATCTACATCGACGACCCGAACCTGCCGACCGTGCGGCAGGGCCTGACCATCGGCGAGCGCTCGATCGCCAACGTCGACAACGGCAACGTGATTTCGGGCAACATCGGGGACGGCATCCACATCGTCCAGGCCGGCGGCGACAACAGCGGCTCCGAGGCCGACGACATCCTGATCCGCAACAACCGCATCGGGCTGGACGTCTCGGGGCAGAACGCGATCGCCAACAACGGCAGCGGCGTGCGGGTGCTCAGTTCGTGCAACGGCCGGATCCAAATCGGTGGGCCGACCGAGGGTGACGGCAACCTGATCGGCGGCAACACCGGCTGGGGCGTCTGGTTCGAGGGGGCCTTCACCTACAATCCGGGGCTGGCGCAGAACAATGCGCCGGTGGTCTACGGCAACCTCGTCGGGACCAACGTGCAGGGCGAGGTGGCCGTCGCCAACGCCACCGGCGGCCTGCTCTTCGACGTCGCCGTCGGCGCCCTGGCGACGCAGCCGCGGCCGGTCCGGATCGGCGACACCCGACCGGGCGGCGCGGGCTTCCCCTTCGCCAACCAGATCGCCGGCAACAGCGGGCCTGGTCTGCAACTGCAGGGCGGCGCCTGGTACGAGGTCTTTGGCAACTTCATCGGCACCGACGCCTTTGCGCGGGAAGAGCTGCCCAACAGCGGTGACGGACTGTACGTGCCGAACACCGCGACCGGCGGCGTGTTCGTCGGGCGCGCCAACGACGGCACCGTCGCCGCCCCGAGCCTGACGCTGCCGGTGACCCGCGAGCTGACCCGCCGCAACATCATTGCCGGCAACAGCGGGGCCGGGCTGAACCTCGGCACGAGCGGCTTCTGTGGCGTCGCCAACAACCTGATCGGGATGCGCGAGACCGTCGGCACGCCGCTGCTGCCGGTGGTCTTCGACGCCAACGGTGGCAACGACGGCGGCGGCCTGCTGCTGGTCGGGGGCCTCGCCGGCGGCCACGCGGTGGTCGCCTCCAACGACCTCGCCCGCTCGGGCGCCACCGGCGGGCTGGTCGTCAGCAGCAACAGCGATGTCGATCTCGACGACAACACCGTCCAACTCGGCAGCGGCCACGGGCTCGTGCTGAGTGGCAACGGGGCCTACGTCGCGACGCGCAACGACCTGCTCAACAACACCGGCCACGGCTGCTACCTCAACAACGCCACCGGCGCGGTGATCGGCAGCTCCGCGGTGACCGGCGCCGACGACGGGATGGGCAACACGATCACCGGCAACCAGGGTGACGGGATTGCCAGCACCGTCGCGGGCAACAACCGCTACAGCGCCAACGCCATCGCCGACAACGGCGTCAGCAGTGGGACCTACAACGGCAGCAGCCTGGGGATCGACGTCGGCGACGACGGCACCACCGACAACCCGGCCTTCAAGCTGAACCGGCTGATCAAAAACGGCGACAACTCCTGGACCGTGACCGGCGTCGTGCCGACGACCACGGCCGCTCTCGAGCTGTACGAGGCCGACGACCCCGACAGCGTGCCGAACGCAAACCTCAGCAAGCACCGCGGGCAGGTCGGGCAGTACCTCGTGCGGCTGACCGAGGCCAACGACCTGGATTCGGCGACCAACGACCTCAACGCGGCGGGTGGGACCTTCGTCTACACCGTCCCGGCCGGGGTGATCCTGACCGCCGACGCCGGCGTGCTGCTGACGGCGCTGGCCATCGACACCAATGGCGAGACCACCGAATACGCCCGCAACAGCGGGTTGGTCAGCCTGACCCGCTCGACGCTGGTGGTCGATCCGACCAGCGTCCCGGCCGACGGCAGCACGCCCGCGACCGCTACCGTCACCGTGCGGGACGCCATCGACACGCCCCTGCCGGGGGTGCCGAACGTGGTGATCACCACTGCCCCGGCGGCCGGCGGGGACTGGACGCTGACGCAGCCGTCCACCACCACCGATCTCAATGGCCAGGCGACCGCCACGATTCTGGCGACCGCCCGCCCGGACTGCGGCGGCAGCAACCCGGCCGCCAACCTGATCACGGTCGGCGCGACCGTCGAGGGCAGTGCCCTGACGCCGCAGACGCTGGCCCTGACCCTCGGCGACGCCGCCGCGACGCGTAGCGACCTGGACGGCCCGGCCAGCCCGGTCACCGCCAACGGCACCGCCGTCGCGACGCTGACCATCACCCTGCGGGACACCGGCGGCACCGTCGGCTGCGCGGTGCCGGCGGTTGACCCGGCCCGCCTGGCGGTCTTCCAGGTCGTCGGCGGGGCGCCGCAGGGCACGCCGGCCAGCGAGCTGACGATCACCAATCCCAGCGCGGTGACCGACGCCAATGGGCAGACCACCGCCAGCGTCACGTCGACCAAGGCCGGGGTCTACACCTTCGGGTTCAGCATCGATGGCACCAACGTCACCAGTGGGGGCAACCTGGTGACGGCCGACGTGACCTTCGTCGCCGGACCGCCCGATGCCGCCGGATCGCAGTTCTTCGCCAACCCGACCACCGTGATGGCCAACGGTTCGGCCACCTCGACGCTCACCCTGACCGTCGTCGATGCCAACGGCAACCCGGTGATCGGGCTCGACAACGACCTGATCACGATCACCGCCAACCCGACCACCGGCGTGCTGCTGGCGGCCCACCCGACCGCCGACACCGACGCCAATGGGCAGACCACGGTGACCGTCGCGGGGACCGAGCCGGCCACCGTCGCCTTCACCGCTGACGTCAACGGCGTCGAGGTGGACATGAACCCGGTGGTCACCTTCAGCGTCGGGGCGCCGTCCGGCAACTCCAGCCTGGTGGCCTCCACCAACCCGGTCACCAACCCGGTCGCGGCGCGTCCGAACGCGGTCGACCAGGTGCTGCTGACGGCCACCCTGCGGGACGACAACGACAACCCGGTGCAAGGGATCGACGTCACCATCACGGCCACCGTCGGGGTCGGGATCACCGTCGTCGGCCCGAGCGCCGCGACCGACGCCAACGGCGTGGCGACGGCCATCGCCACCGCCTCGCAGATCAACAACAACCCGGCGGCGCGCTTCACGGCGACCGCGACCGTGGACGTCGGCGGGACCCCGACGCGGGTCACGCTTGGCTCGGCCGACGTGCAGTTCCGGCTGCTGGATCCCGATCCGGCGCAGTCGACGCTCAGCGTGGCGACCGAGGATCCGCTGCTGGCCAATGGGCAGCGCCGGGCGACGGTCACCGTGCGGCTGCTCGACACCGCGGGCGACCCGTTGCCGGGGGTGCGGCCGGACGAGTTCGCCATCGCCCAGCGCGGCACCAGCCTGGCGGGCCTGGCGATCGACCCGCCGACCAACTCGACCGACACCAACGGCGAGACCACCTTCCGGCTGACCAGCACCACCGCCGGCCTGGCGACGGTCGGGGTGACCGCCCGCAACGTGTTGCTCAACGCGACCGCCTCGGCGACCTTCCTGCCGTCGATCACGCAATCCTACGGGCCGGGGTTGCACCTGATGGGCGTCTTCGGACGGCCGGTGCAGCCGGACCCGCGGAACGTCCTGCGGGCGCTGCTGCCGGGCCTGCAGTTGGCACGGTGGGATGGCGGCGGGCAGCAGTACCGCTCCTGGAACGAGTTCAGCCCGGCGGATCCGGCGGATCCCTACAACCTCGCCAAGAACCCCTTGGCGATGCTCGCCGGCCGAGGCTTCTGGCTGCAGCTCTCCAGCCTGACGAGCTTCACGGCGGTCGGGGACCCGACCCCGCTGACGCCCTTCCGGATGCCCCTGGCGCGCGGCTGGAACCAGGTCGCCAACCCGTTCCCGGTGATCTACCCGTTCCGGCTGAACGAGATCACGGTCCTGCAGAACGGCACCACCGTCGGGACGCTGGCCTCGCCGGCGGGCCGGGCGCTGGTTGAGCCGTACGGCTGGCGCTGGGATCCGGTGATGCAGTACCTGCTGCTGGTGGACCCGGCGACCAGCGCCGCGGCGACCCTGAACGGCGACGTGGCCGTCGGGCGCGGCTGGTGGTGGCTCTGCCGCGGCGACAACGTCGAGGTGACCCTGGCCGCGCCGACGGCCAGCCGCGCTCGCGTCTCCCGCGCGGCGCCGACCCCGGCGGCGTGGCAGGCCACGCTCGAGGTGACCGCCCCCGGTGGCGCCGCGCAGGCGCTGTTCGGGGCCGGCGAGCGGCTGCGCGCGGCGGCCCCGCCGCCGGCGCCGGTGGCTTCGCCGGTGACGCTCAGCTTCGTGGACACCCTCGGCCGCGCGGCGGGCGATGTGCGGCGCGGGCCGCTGACCTCGCGGCAGGTCTGGCAGGTCGAGGTTGAGTCGGCGCCGGGTGAGGTGACCGTCGCCTGGGCCGGCCTGGCCCGGGCCTTGCCGGCTGGGCACCGCGCCTGGCTGAGCGATCCGACCAGCGGCAAGCGGGTCCTGCTGAACAACAGCAGCGCCTACACCTTCCGTTCGACGGGCGGCACCCGGGCCCTCAGCCTGGAGGTCGACCCACGGGCGACGCGGGCTCTGAACATTGTCGACCTGCAGGCCCAGGCGGGCCGCGGACGCTCGCGCGGGGTGCCGATCAGTCTCACGCTGAGCACTGCGGCGGACCTCACCTTGACGGTCCGCGGCGCGGCCGGGCGGCTGGTGGCGCAACAGAGCAAGGCTGGCGTGGCGGGTCTCAACACGCTGGTCTGGGACGCCCAAGACAATCAAGGCCGGCCGGTGCCGGCTGGGAACTACGTCATCGAGGTCACCGCGCGCGGCGCCGACGGCGAGTTGGCGCGGGCGGTGCGGACCGTCACGGTGCGTTAGCAGCGCCGCGGGACAAGGGGCCGGAAGATGGTGGGCATCATGGCGAACATCATGGCGACGACGCGGCGGCTGGGCTGGCTGGCCCTCTTGGTGGGACTGCTGGCGGCCGGGCCGGCTCCGGCGTTGACGGTCGTCAACTCCGGTTCCGACACAGCGACGGTGGTCGGTGGGCTGCGGTGGGCGATCACCGAGATCAATGCGGGCAACCAGACCGCGCCGATCCTGATTCAGGCTGGTGGTGGCACGACCCTCGCGTCCGGGCTGCCGGCCTTGACTAAGCAGTGCGATGTACTGTTCGACGTGAACTTCACCATCAGCGCGGCAGGCTACGCTGCACTGAACGGCCAGGTCGGTAGTGTTCGACGCAATGCGGGCGGGACGCTGACAATCAGCAATGCTGCTGGGGCCATCAACTCGACCGGCTATCAGGGCAGCGTGACCGTCAACAACGTCACCGTCAACGGGGCCACTGGTTCCAACGGCATTGGGTACACCCTGCGAACCACCGACAACTTCACGGGCGACCTGTTGAACATCGGCGGCGATCGGGGCGGATACGGCCTCAGCGTGACCACGGTCAACAACGTCACCATTTCGAACTCGCAAATCCTGGCGGTGGACGGCGAGGGCATTGCCGTGAGCGGTGCCCGCGGCAACGTTCAGATTGGGACCGGCGGGCCGGTGTACATCGGGCTGACAGCCTTGCTGGCGACGGGGGCGACAAGCACGGTCGGGAGCAACGGCATCCACGTTGCCGAGACCAGCTTTGGCAGCGTCACGGTGCAGGACACCACGATTGCCAACTGCGGCGGCCACGGCCTGTGGATCGACCCAGACGGCAACAACTCGACGATCACGATTCAACGAGTGAAGGTGGGCTACCCGGGCACCACCGCCGCGGCCCCGGTGGATCAGGGCTTCTTCGATGTCGGCGGCGACGGGATCCGGATCCAGGGCGGCTCGGGCGATGTCTTCATCGGCGATACCGGGGACGACACCGGGGGCGACGACCTCGGGGATCTCGGCATCACGACCAACTCCTGCAACAGCGCCGGCATCCGGGTGGGCATCTCCGACGACCCCTTCAACGGCGGCGTCACGATCACCGACGTGCGGAGTGGGCTTGAGGCCAACGGGGTGTACGAAACCGGCGACGGCAACAACAATCGGGCGCGGGTGCAGGATTACGGGCTCGTCACCAACGTCTCGTCGCCGTCGCCCGGGCGCCCGGTGACCGTCGAGCATAGCCAGTTTACGGGCAACACCGTCGCAGGGTGCAGCTTCAACGGCGGGATGTACCTGCACTTCATGGACAACCTGGTCGGGGTGATCGCCGATGCCTCGGACGCTCCCGTGCAGCGGTACCTCGGCTACGGCACGCCCCTGGGCAACGGTCTGCGCCAGGGCGGCGCGGACGGCGACCACCCCGGTACCGCCTCGGGCGACGGCATTCAGATTGCCATGACCGACGGGCAGATCCGCAGCTTCGTGCGCAACGTCGTCGCCGGCAATGCGCGCCACGGGATGCTGATCACGGCCCTCGGCTCCGGTGTGATCGGGGTGCAGGACGCGGGCAACAGCTTCCACCGCAACTGGTTCGGCCTCACCAGCATTGGTGGTGGGACCAAGCTGCCTTCTTCGGAGGACGCTTCGGGTGCGAGCCTGGCCGACTTCACGCCGGCCTTCCGCGGCAACGGCACGACGCTCTATGGCGGGACCACCCCGACCAGCGCCGTTGGCAGTGGCATCGTCTACAACGGCGGCGGTCCGCTACTGATCTGTGATGTGACCATCGGCGACAGCGCCGTCTACGGCTTGGACATCAACTCGGCCCAGAACGACACCGATGCCAACGTCTGGTTGCTCGGGGCGATGATCGGCGTCAACGACGCCGGCACCGGGCCTGGTGACCAGACCATCGGCAACGGCACCGTCGGCCGGTCGCCAACCTGGAATGACCGCACCTTCAACGACGGCGCCGGCATCCGGATCAACGACGACGCGGACCACCTGATCGGTGACGGCAGCTTCAAGATCTCTGGTGACGAGGCCGAGCACACGTTGCCGCCCAGCATCGAGTCCGTGATCCCAGCCACCGGCATCGCGGCGCGGGTAGTGGCGCAGAATCGTTGCGTGATCTCGAGCAATATCAACTACGGGATCCAAGTCGACTCGGGTGTTGGTCGCGGCCTGGTCGTGGGCAACCCGGCCGACGCCTCGATCGCCATCTCGAACTGCTACATCGGGGTCGACTCGACGGGTGTCAACAGCGGCACCACCGGCGGCATGGCGCTCGGCTACGGGAACGGCTTCGACCTGGTCACCGGGTTGATGTCGCCGACCTATCCGAACACCTTTGGCGCGGGCGTGCGGGCCGAGCCGTCGAGCACCGGCAGCCACATGATCGGTGGCGACGACGCCGACGAGCTGTGCATCATCTCGGCGAACGGCCTGGCTGGCGTCTGGATCGACAGCGGGGCGACCTTCAGCATCGTCGGCAACATCATCGGCCTCGACGTGACGGCCTCCGTCGGCCAAAGCACGATGGCCAATGCGCAGGCCTACGGCGTGCTGCTGGAGCAGTTCGCAACGGGGGGTGAGTTCAGCGAGCACCGGCCGCTGACCGGGGTCAACAGCAGCCCGGTGGCGATGCCGCCGCAGTTCATCGGCAAGCTGCCCTTCGCCACGCTGACCAACGAGAACGGCAACGCTGGCACCGGCAACGCGGGCTACTACACCAACGTGATCTCCGACAACACCCTCTGGGGGGTGGCGATCGAAGACGACGCCAACCACGTCATCGTGGCCAACGCGATCGGCACCAACGGCACCTTCAACGCAGCCATCGGCAACGGCGAGAGCGGGCCGGGGCTGCCGATGGAGTTGTCGGCGATTGTCGCCCCGCAGAGCTTCCTGCGGACCGGCGGCATCGAGATCGGCGCCCTCAACCAGTTGGCCCGTGGCCACGTCGTGATCGGCGACGTCGGCACGGCCAACGTCGTCAGCGGCAACACCGGCTACGGCATCGCGCAGTACCGTGACGGCGTGATGGACGTGATCAACGGTTGGGTGGGGGTCGATGTCACCCGGGCGGTCGACGTCGGGAACAGCCTCAGCGGGATCCTGCTGTGGGGCAGTGGCGTCAACACGGTGCTGAACGGCGTGGTCTCGGGCAACGGCCTCGACGGCATCAGCATCACCGGCTCCGGCGACAACATCATTTACGGCAGCAACGTCGGCACCAACGACGCCGGCGATGCCGCGATCGGCAACGACAACCACGGCATCGGGATCTACAACACGGCGCTGGGCAACAACGTGATCGGGCGGCCCGAGATTGACCCGACGGTCGGCGTCACGCGGAGCAATGTGATCTCCGGCAACGCTGGCAACGGGGTGACCATCTCGGGGCACGGCAACAACGTCCTGAAGGCGAACGTGATTGGGCTCAACGCCGCCGGGACGGCCGCCCTGCCAAACGGCACCGCGGCCGACGCGCTGTCTGGCGACGGCATTCAGATCCTGGGCCGCGGCGCGAACGTGGTCGGCGGCTCCAACACGCTGATCGCCAACGGCTGGGGGACCGCTTCCGACGGCAACGTGATCGGCGGCAACCCGCAGTTCGGCGTCCGGCTGACGGCCAGCTCGTCGCTCAGCAGCGTCGGTGGCGACAACACGGTGCAGGGCAACTTCATCGGCCTCAACCTGGCTGGCACCGGCGGCCTGGGCAACGGTGCGGGCGGCGTGGCGATTGACGATGCGGGCGGTACCGGGCTGACCGGCGTCGCGCCGCAGGGCCAGAACCAGTTGCTCGGCAACGCCATCGGCGGCAACACCGGGCCGGGGGTCTACCTTGAGGCGGCCGGGCAGAACACCCTCAGCGGCAACCGCATCGGCACCGACTCCGGCGGCCTCGTGGCCGTCGCCAACACCGCGGCGGGGATCAACGTTGACAGCAACACCACGGTGCTGCAGGTGGTCGGTCTGGCGAACACCGCCGACACCTCGACCACCCTCGACAAAGGCAACTTGATCAGCGGCAACGGCGGTCCGGGGGTGGTGCTCGGGTCGGGCCAGAACCACCTCGTCAAGGGCAACCGGATCGGCACCAACCTGGCGGCCACGGCGGCCGTCGGCAACGGCGGCGGGGGGATCGTTTCCCTCAACAACGGCGCCACCATCACAGTCGGCGGGCCGCTGACCGGCGAGCCGAACGTGATCTCGGGCAACAGCGACTGGGGCCTGCAGATTCTCGGCGACTCGACCCACGACATCGACCACAACTGGATCGGTTTGGCCGGGTCGGGCAACGCCGGCATCGCCAACAGCAACGGCGGCGTGCTGATCAACGGGGCCGGCGACAACAACCTGTCCGATAACAAGATCTCCGGCAACGGTGGGCCGGGCGTGCAGATCGCCGACGGCCAGAACGAGCTCGAGCTGAACCGCATCGGGACCACCGCCGACGGCTCGGCGGCGCTGCCGGGGCAGACCCAGACCCAGGGCATCTATCTGGTCGAGCCGACCGGCCTGACCCCGAACGCGGTGACCTACATCGGGCAGGCGACCACCGGCAACGTCATCTCGGGCAACACCGCCAACGGCGTGTTGGTGGCGGGGGCTGGCGACGCCTACCTGATCTCGAACGTGATCGGCGAGAACCTGACCGGCAGCGCCACGGCCGGCAACGGCCAGAACGGTGTGCTGGTGAATGCCACCTCCACCGGGGTGGTCAGCATCGGCGGGCTCAACGCCAACGAGCAGAACACCATCGGTGGCAACGGGCAGTACGGCCTGCAGCACCTCGGCGGACAGGTGCCGACGATCGTCGCCAACCGGATCGGCACCAACGCCAACGGCACCTCGGCGATCGGCAACGGCGCCGGCGGGATCTACCTCGGCAGCACCCAGACCGCCGCGGTGACCATCGGCGGGGCGACCAGCAGCGCGGGCAACCTGATTTCGGGGAACAGCGGCCCGGGCCTGACGCTGGCCGCGACCGCGGCGCATCCGACCAGCGTGAGCAACAACACCATCGGCACCTCGTTCTCGCGAACCCAGCCGGTCGGCAACGCCGGGCCGGGGATCTGGATCAACAACAGCCAGAACAACACCATCGGCGGCGCCGGTCTCGGCAACGTGATTTCGGCCAACGAAGATGGGGCGCTGGACGGTGACGGCATCCGGATCACCGGTGACGGCCAGAACAGCATCACCCACAACTACCTCGGCGGCGACGGCAACGGCGGCTCGCTGGTGACCACCGAGGGCAACGAGGGTGATGGCATCTTCATCAGCCGCGCGGGCAGCGGCGCCGGGAACACGATCACCGACAACGTGATCCGCGACAACGGCGGCGGCATCACGGTGCTGACCGGCGCGCGCGAGTTCTTCAGCGAGAACTACCTGGTCAACAACGGCTTCACCCCCGGCTCGCCCGGTACCGTCGACAAGCCGCCGATCGACCTCAGCGACGACCACGCGCTGAACGGGACGGCAACGGCCAACAACGGTCTGCCGGCGCCGGTGCTGCAACGGGTGGTGGCCGGCTCCGGCGGCACGGCGACAGTCAGCGGCACGGTCTCGGCGACCGCCACCACCGTCGAGATCTACCACGCCGTGGATCCCCTGGCGACCGAGGCCGACAGCGACCTGACCAGCATCATCCACCACGGTGGGGCTGACACGCTGCTGGCCACCGTCACGACCGGCGGCAGCACGACCTTCTCGCGGGCGGTGCCCTTCGCGACTGGCGACCTGGTGACGGCGATCTGCCGCGACGCCAACGGCAACACCTCCGAGTTCAGCCGCAACATGGGCCTGATCGACGCCGCCAGCTCGACGATTGTCGCCGCGCCGACCAGCGTCGTCGCCGACGGCACGCAGAGCAGCACGGTCACGGTGACGACGGCCGACACCATCGGCACGCCGTTGGTCGGCCTGACTGACGTGACCCTGGGCTACACCCCGGTGTTCACCGGCCTGGTGCAGGCGACCAGCCCGCTGCCGGCGACGGATACCGCCGGGCAGACCACTGGCACCTTGCGCGCTACGGCGTCGGGCAGCACGACGGTCACGGCGACCAGCGGCGGGCAGACCGTCAGCGGGCCAGCTGGGATCACGACGGTCGTCTTCACACCCGCGGCGCTCGACATCACCAGGTCGACCTTCGTGGCCAGCGCGACGCAGGTCCGCTCGAATGGCGCCGCGCTGGTGACCTTCACCTTCACCATCCGCGACACCAACGGCAATCCGATCTCGGGTGTCCAGCCGAGCGTGCTGTACGTCGAAGCCACCCCGAGCACGGGCGTCAACGTGGTGCAGCCGGCGGCGGCGACCGACGCGAATGGCCAGACCACGGCGACAGCCACCGGGACGGTCGAACAGAACGTCGTCTTCCGCGGCCTCAGCGGCGGGGTCGGCGGGGCCGAGATCCCGAGTCCGCGGACCGTCAGCTTCGTCGCCGTGCCGCTCAGCGGCAGCAACAGCACGCTGTCGGTGAGTGGCAGCCCGGTGGCGGCCGAGACCATCGTCAACCCGCCGAACCCGACCCCGAGCGCGGCGGCGACCCTGACGCTGACGCTGATCAACGAGGACGGTGCGCCGGTGGTCGGCGTGCTGCCCAGCGAGGTGGTCTGGGGTACGGGCGGCGGCACCAACGTCGTCGTCACCAACCAGACGACCCCCAGCGACAACGCCGGCCGCTTCCAGGCGACTGTGCGCAGCGACACGATCCAGCAGGTGACTCTCTCGGCGACGGTGCGCGGGGTGCCGCTGACCGCCACCGGATCGGTGATCTTCACGGCTGGGGCGCCGGCCTCGGGCAACAGCACGATGAACGTCGCGCCGACCACCGCGCCGGCCGATGATGTCGCCGCCGTCGGCGTCACCTTCAACATCCGTGACGGGCTCAACAACCCGGTCGCCGACCAGCCCGTCGTGCTGAGCGTCACCCCGAGCACCGGGGTGACCATCACGCAGCCCGCCAACACCGACGTCAGCGGGCAGACCAGCGCCTCGTTCCGCAGCACGCAGGCCGGCGATGTGCAGGTCACGGCGACCGTCGGGGCGGCGCCTGGGCAGTTCACGCTCGGGCCAACGACCGTCGCCATGACCGCCAACCCGCCCGACCCGGCGCGCAGCTCGGTGGCGGTGGCACCGACCGCGATTGTCGCCGACGGGGTCGAGAACGCGACCGTCACGATCACCTTGATCGACGCCTACCAGCGGCCGATCGCGGGGGTCAGGCCGGCCGAGATCACCGTCGCCACGACGCCGACGGCGGGCGTGACGATCACCCAGCCGACGGCCGACACCAATGCCCAGGGCCAGACGACCGCGCAGATCCGCGGCACCACGCCGTCGACGGTGACGGTGGTGGTGACAGCGCGCGGCATCGTGATCAACCCGGCGGCGCAGCCGACGCTGACACTGCGGGGCTACGTCGATCAGACCTTCACCATCGGCACGCACCTGATCGCCGTGCCGGCGCAGCCGATCAACCCGAGCCCGGCGGCGGTCTTCGCGGCGTTGCTGCCGAATCTGCGCCTGGCGACCTGGCAGCCCGCCACGGAGGACTACCTGCAATACGTCGCAGGCAGCTCGCAGCCGAGCGTGGTGCCTGGGCGCGGGCTCTGGCTGCAGACGGCGCAGGCGCTCAATGTGCGCGTCGTCGGCCAGGCCACCCCCGACGGGCCGTTCGACCTCAACCTCTCACAGGGTTGGAACCAGCTCGGCAACCCGTACACCGGACCGGTTGCCTTCCGGCTTGACCAGATCCAGGTCTACCAGAGCGGCAACCTGATCGGACCGCTGAGCAGCACTGCCGGCCGGGCGAAGGTCGAGGCGTACTGCTGGATCTGGGACAGTGTGCTGGGCTACCTGCTGGTGGTCGACCCGGCCACCGCCGGCGCCGCCAACGTGCCGGGCACCATCCCGCAGAACCGCGGGTTCTGGATGCTCTCGCACGGCAACGACATCACCCTGCGCCTGACCGGCCCGACCCGCGCGGCGGCGGCCTCGCGGTCGCGGGCGGCGTCGCCCAGCGAGTGGCTGATGTCGCTGACCGCGGCGGCGGCCGGGTCGACGGCCCAGGCCAACCTGTTCGGCGTCTCGTCGAGCCGCCTGGCGGCCGAGCTGCCGCCGGTCGGGCCGACCCTGCCGAAGGTCGCGCTGAGCTTCGTCGATCCGGCTGGGCGAGCCGTGGCCGCCGACGTGCGCGGCGGCCCGCTGACCCGGGCCACGCGCTGGACCGCCCAGGTCACCGCGCCCCAGGGCAGCGAGGTCACGCTGAGCTGGCCGGGGGTCAACCGCGGTCTGCCGGCGGGGCACAAGCTCTGGTTGCTCGACCCGACCAGCGGCAAGCGCGTCTCGATGAACTCGCGGTCGTCGTACAGCTTCCAGCAGGCGGCCGCCACGCGGACGATGCAGGTTGAGGTCGACCCGCGCGGCGAGCGGGCGCTGGCGGTGACCTCGCTGGCAGCCCGGCCCGGCGCCGGCCGCAGCCGCAGCGTGCCGATCGAGTACTCGCTGACCACCGTGGCCGAGGTCAAGGTCCTGATCAAGGGCCTCCGCGGCAGCGTGGTGCGCACCCTGACCGCCAGTGGCAACGTCGGTGCCAACACGGTGGCCTGGGACCGCCTGGACAACCAGGGCCGCCGGGTGCCGGCGGGGGTCTACCAGGTCGAACTGACCGCCACCAGCGCCGACGGTGAAGTCGCCCGTGTCGTCCGCACCGTGACGGTCGACTAGGCGGCGGGTGCCTGAGCGAATCGGCGACCGGCGGGCAACAGCCCGCCGGTCGTGCTTTGGGTGGTCGCTCCGCGCTGTTTCACGTGAAACAGGGGCCGGAGGCAGGCCGTGGGCAGCGGTCGGCGCGCTGGCTGTTTCACGTGAAACAGGGGCCGGCCGCACGTCCTGGCCGGTGCGGGTGCCGTGCGGCGGGAGGCTGGCCGCGGCTTAGCGCGGCATCACGCCGGGCACGTTGCAGACACCGGCCACGCCCGGCTCGAAGAGGTTGTCGACGACCGTCAGTCCCTCTGGGTAGACCGCCGCGCCAGCGGCATCGCGGCCTTGGGGGGCCAGGCCCAGCGCACAGTGGTAACGCGGAACGGCGCCGGCGCGGACGACATTGCCGCGGATCAGCACCGCGCGCAGCGCCGGGGCGGTCGGGACCTGCGGGCCGTCGAGGTAGATCGCCCAGGTCCCGGCAGCCTGTTCGCGCCGGGCGCCCCAGTTCCACCAGGCGTCGCCGTAGCCGGGATCGAGGATCAGGTTGTCCGCAATCACGACCCCCTCGTCGCGGTTGTCGGGCGTGCTGGCGCTGCCGGGGTTGAGCAGGATGCCCCACAGATCGATCCGCGACAGCAGGTTCTGGGCGACCAGCGCCCCGCGACAGCCGTGGGTCAGCTTGATGCCGATCAGGGCGTTGTCGATCTGGTTGGCGGTGCAGGTCACCTGGTCGGCGTGCAGGTCGATCCCCTGCGCCGCCTGCTCGATGCGGTTGCCGCGCAGCAGCACACCCCGCGTGGTCGTCGGGCTGGTCACCAGGATGGCGGAGCCCTGGTGCCAGTTCTGCACGGCGCCGGTCCGCCGCACCTCGCCGCCGAGCAGACCAGCGGTGGGCGGGTAGCGGCCGTCGACCAGCTCGCCGAGCCGCTGCTCCCGCTGCACGGCGGCGGTTGGACGCCAGCGGGTCTCGCGGATTTGGTTGTCCAAGAGGGCGATCCCGCGGCTCTCGCGCACCACGATGCCGGAGCCATCGAGGCAGCGGAAGGCGTAGCCGTAGAGCCGGGCGTTGGCGCTGTCGGGTGGACCGGTCCGGTCGTCGACCGCCAGCGCTGTGTAGTCGGTGATCCGACAACCCCGCACCGTGACGCCGTCGGCGCGCCGGATCTCGATAGCGCCGCGCGGCGCGGCGTTGCCGGTGATCTGCAGGTCCTCCAGCCGCAGGTCGGGCGCATCGTCGACCAGCACCGCCGGCGCCGTGGCGCTGCTGCCGGCCGGTCGGGTGAGCGTCAGGTCTCGCAGCAGGGCACCGCGGCAGTGCTCAACCTCGACCACCGGCTCCGCCGGGTTGGTCTGCTCCAGGCGGCCGGGCCCGACCAGGCCGCTCGCCGAGTCCTCGTCCAAGCGGACCCGCTCGCGCAACGACCAGGTGCCGTCGGCGAGCCACACCAGGCGGCCCGGATTGGCGTTGACCGCCGCCTGGACCGACGGATAGTCGCCGGCCTGGACCATCGCCGCCGGCACGCCCGTCGCGTACAGCGCGGCGATCAGGACTGCTCTTGCTAGCATCAGAACTTCACCGTGGCGCGGCTGGCGCCCGGCCTGGCGCTCGGCCGGAGCCCCTTGAGGGCCTTCCAGACCGCCGGTGCTTCCGGCCAACCGATCACAACGGTGTAACTGCCGCTGGTGCTGTAGACCCCCGGGCGCCAGGTCGTCCCATTGAGCCGGGTCGCCGAGAGCAGCTCGCCAGACGGCTCGGCAAGCACCTTCACGACCGGATCGCGCAGGCCGCTGACGGTGATGTCGGGCAGCCAGGCCAGCGGCCGCCGACCGTCCAACGCGCTCTGCGGCAGCGTCACCGGCCAGCCCGGGTAGCACTTGCCGCCGGCCGTCGGGTCGGCGTCGTGCGGCCAGCACTCGACGGTGACGGTCCGCGCGCGTTTGTCGAAGCGCAGCACGCCGTAGCCGTCGCCGAGACACACGCGCGGCGTGCCGACGGCCACCTCGACGCCGCTGCTATCCACGATGGTCCCGCCCAGGGCCTCGGCCTCGGCCTTCGGCAGAACCGCCCGCGCGCGCAACTTCTGGCGCAACAGGTCCTGGCGCTCCGGGTTGGCCACCGCCACCATCTGGAAGGGGCTGCCGAAGGCGTCGACGAACTCGCCGAGCCAGTCGGCGGCGCCAGCCGCGCGATTGGCGCCGGGCTGGGCCGGATAGAACCAGCGCCAGAAGATGTTGCCCAGGGCCGGCACCGCGAAGTTGTAGACCGCGTCGCCCACGCGGTCGATGCCCAGGTGCGTGAAAGTCGCCAGGTGCTGGTCGCCGCCCAGCACGAACATCCCAGCCCGCCGGAAGGCGTCGACCGCCTGGTCGCGCTCGGCCTTCGGCCAGCCCCCGGTGTCGAAGTCCCGGCCGAGCTGCCCGTCGAAGTTGGTGTGGGCGCAGGCGTAGATCGTCTGGCTGACCGCACACTTCAGCACCTGGTTCGTCCAGTCGCCGCCCCAGGTCCGCAAGAAGCGCAGTTGCTCGTCACCCAGCAGTTCCTGCTCGGCCGGGTCGGTGACCCTGCCAGGGGTCTTGAAGGCCCGGTCCTCCAGCACCGCGAAGCCGACGCCGCCGTAGGCAAAGCCGCCGTAGTAGTGCGTGATTCCTTGCGGTCCGGGCGTGCGGTCCCAGGCTGGCGGGTGGTGCCCGGTCTGCGTGCGATGGACCATGTTGACCCAGTATGGCGAGCAGAAGTAGCCGCCGTCGCCGTTGGCCCCGCTGAGGTTGAGGCGCCCGCCCCAGCCCCACAGGTTGCCCTGCCAGACGTCATGGTCGTCAGGCTGACAGAGCGCCGGCACATGGTTGGTCAGGTCGCGGAAGGCCCAGTGCCAGAGCAACCACTTGTACAGGTAGTCTTTGGACGGCTCGCGGCTGTTCTCGCGCGGTGTCGGCTTGCCCTCGTAGATCTGGTCGCCGGTGAAGAACAACAGGTCGAGCTGCTGCCGCTGCGCCTGGCGCACCGCCGCGTCGAAGGGGTGCCAGACGTTGGCCGGGGTCCAGCGCCCCAGAATCACCTCGCCGGGCGCCACCGTCGGGGGACCGCCCGCGTTGACCGTGCGGCCCATTGCCCCCATGCCGGTGAAGCCGGCGACGCTCAGCCGCGGCTGGTCCAGCGGCTCGCGCGGCACCACCGTGCGGTAGGTGGAGACTTCGCCCCGCTCGTCGGTGAAGCGGACCTGTGTCTCCCAGTCGCGTCGCGCATCCCAGCCCGGCACCACGAACGGCACGTAGTAGTCGGGCGGGCTGATCGCCAGCGGCCCGGCGATGGTGCGCCAGGCGTCGGCGGTGCCCAGCGGCCGCGCCTCCAGGCTCGCACTCATCCGCTGCAGCAACTCGGCCGACTTTTTCGGCAGCGTCGCCTGCCCCAGATGCATGAACTGCGCCGACAGCCGCAGCGTGCCGCCGACCTGCGTGAAGAGCGTCCCGGCACACGGGCCGAAGCCCCGCTCGGGATGCTCCGTCAGCCGGCCCGCGCCGACCCGCACGAAGCCGACGCGGTGTTTCGTGGCCAGCGCCGCCGGGCCTTCGGCATGGGCCACCAGGGCAACGTTGCCGCGCAGCCGGGCGGCCGGCACCGCCCGCAGCTCCTGGGCGCCCAACAGCTCTTGCTGATGCCGTGACCAGACCGCCAGGCGCAGATCATAGGTCGCGCCGCCATCTCGCGGCACGCCCTCAAGCTGCAGCAGCAACTGGTGAAACTCGAAGCGCAGCGGCGCCTTGGCCAGGGTCTGCTGCCCCGCCAGCGGCGGAAAGGCGAGCGTCGTCTCGGGGCGGCTCATGTCGCGGAACTGCAGGCCCCCTTCGCCGGTCGCTTCGATCACCGCCAGCAGGCCGCCGCCCTGGCCCGGCATGTGCTGCACCAGCGCCGCGCCCCGATGGTCCAGTCTGCCTTCGCCTGCGCCGACCAAGAAGCCGAGGAAGCCCGACGGGGTGCCGGCCGTGCGGAACACCGCCTCCAGCCGGAACGGCAGCGGCGCGTCGCTCAGCTCCCAGGTGGTCAGATGGACGGTCCGACAGGGCGCCGGCTCGCTGGGCGCGGCCTCGTACCAGCCGCCGTTGCTATCGTTCACGACGTGCCAGTCCTGCAGCCGATTGGCCCACAAGGTTGGGACCGCCCAGTGCCGGTCGCTGAGCCCCGTGAAGTCGGCCACCGGCCGTAGCTCCGCGCCGGCCTGCTTCGCAAACGGCGCAATACTGCTGCCATCGCTCCATTCGGCAGCGCTGAGCGGGGTTAGGCAGAACACGACCAGCAGGGCGGGGCGCATGGTGGTCTCCGGGGAGCCGATTGGCTGGCCGGCAGCGGTTCCCTGCCGCCCGCGGTCCGTGGCGGTACCGCCTGGTCGGTGGCTCCAGCTCAGGTTGGACGCCCGTCGGGCCCCACGCCCCAGGCCACCGGCAGCCAGATGCTCATCGCCGCCGGGCCCCGGTTGGCCCAGGCCTGGTACGGGATCAACCGCGTCGGCAGGGTCGTGAAAGGCCCGCCGGTGGCGTCGCGGTAGAGCTGGCCGCTCCAATCCGCGGCGGGTCGCCAGAGCAGGTGGCCGGCCAGCGCCAGCAGGCCGAACGGCAACCCCTCCAGCGGCACCGGTTGCAGGTCCAGCGGCTGCGGCAGATGAACGTCAGCGACCGCCACCCCGGCGGGCAGGTCGGCCGACTCCAGGCAGTACAGGATCGGACCCCGCGCCACCGCCAACTGGTTGCGGCACTGCTCCACCCGCGGGTGCGCTTCGAGCAGACGAACGGCCATCGGCAGGTGCAGCGTGATCTCGTCGCCCGGCAGCCAGGTGCGCTCCAGGCTGGCGTAGGTGCCGGGCCGCGGGTCCGGCGTGAGGGGCTGGCCGTTGAGCTGCCAGGTCGCACCGCTGGCCCAGCTCGGAGTGCGCAGGCGCCAGCGCCACGGCCGGTCGGGCGTTTGGCGGACCACCAGCCGCAGGTCGCCGGACCAGGGGTAACTCGTCTGCTGCTCCACTTCCACGACGGCGCCGCCGGGCAGCACCAGCCGGGCCAGGGACTCGCCGTACTGGTGCAACCAGCAGCCCTCGGGATCGACCGTCCAAGCATACGACTGCCACTGCACCGTGGCGCGCAGCACGTTGGTCGGACAACAGATCCGCGCCTCGCCGGGCAGCTCGCGCGCCGGCAGGTCGTTCAGCCCGCGGTCCTTGCTGCCGGGCGCGTGGCGGCGCAGCGGGTTGCGGTACCAGAAGGTGCACCCGTCCAGACCGATACCCGGCAGGATGCCGTTGTAGAGCAGCCACTCGGCCTGCTCCGCATACTCGGCCCGCGGCTCGTGGAGCAGCAGCCGCTGGTTCCAGAGCAACATGCCGACTTGCCCGCAGGTCTCGTTGTAGGCCTCATCGTGCGGCAGATGGTACGCTGCGCCAACCGCCTCGACCACCTTGTCGTGGCGCAGCGAGAGCCCGCGTCCGACTGGGCTGACCCCACCGTTGACGCTCATCTTGCGACTGCTCAGATCCAACCACAGCCGGTCGAGGGCCGCCTTGAGCGTCGCGTCGCCCGTCTCCAGCAACAAATCGGCAGCGCCCGCGAAGAGGTAGGTGAAGAAGACGTTGTGCCCAACCACCTCCTGCTCGTCGCGCAGCGGGACGCGGTCTTGGATCTGATCCGTGCCCTCGATGCCTGGCGGCCGCTGCCACAGGTCGGGCCCGCGCTGCGCCGGCGTTTGGCCGCGGGAATCGACGATCAGCCGGGCGCACTCCAGGTAGCGCTGCTCACCGACCTCGCGGTACAGCTCGACCAGTCCCATGATCGCCGACGGATTGTGCGCGAAGCAGGGCGGTACGCTGTGACCGAGGGTCCGGCAGAGGAAATCGGCCGTGCGCTGCGCCAACCGCAGCAAGGCGTCACTGCCGGTCATGCGCCGGTGGGCCACGGCTGCCGTCAGCAGGTGGCCCATCACGTAGACTTCATGGTGGCGGATGTACTGGAACCGGGTCATCCCCGGCTTGGCGAGATAGGTCCACAGATAGCCGTCGTCAGCCTGGGCGGCGCCGATCAACTCGATGCCGCGGTCGATCCGCTCGCCTAACCAGGCGTCACCTGTCAGCCGCAGCACGCCGGAGGCGGCTTCGATCCACTTGTAGAGCCACTCGTCCTGCCACCAGGTGCCCCGGGGCTCCCCCTGGCGGCGGTGTGCGGCGATCTCGAAGTTGGCCAGCACATGCCCCGCCGCCGGGTCGGCCAGCCGCTCCCACAGCGAGCGTAGCGTTGGCCCAGCGGCCTGGGCCAGGCGCTCCTGCCAGTAACCGCCGGTCCAGCGGACCGCCTCCAACGGCACACTCCGCAGCCGGGCCGCCGGGCTGCGGGTGGAGTTGATGACATAGCCTGCGGGTTGGCTCATGCGCCTCTCCAATCACACCAGGCCGGTCCGCCGTCACCTGGTGCCTTGCCTGGGACGTGGCGCGCTGCTCGGACGTGCCGGTGGCGCTCGCACGGCTGTTTGGGCCTGGCCAGCGCAGTTCCTCTGTTGCTGCGCCCTGGCGCGGCCGTACCGCAGCCAGGTAGCGCCTGAGGAGCCCAAACCAGAACCCCCCGCCGCAAGCGGCGGGGGGTTGGTCCGGGGCCTCTCCGGCCGGAGCCGGAGCCGGGCAACGACTCAGAAGTCGATGTCGACCTGCACCGTGGCGGTGTCGTTCGGGATCGACTGGTCGTCGAGGAAGAAGCAGTAGCCGCCGATCACGCTGACCTTCGGGGTGAACTTGTAGGCCGCGCCGAGGGCCAGGCAGCCGTAGGTGTTCTGGCCGCTGGCGTAGTCGAGGGCGACCCACCACTTGTCGGTGACGGCCTTGTCCCAGGTGGCGATCACGCCGACCTTGTCGGGACCGACCAGCACGCCGGCCTTGCCGCCGCTGTAGTAGGCGCCCACCGACAGCCGGCCGTACTCGCCGAACGACTTGCCGACCAGGCCGTAGAGCATGTCAAGCTGGTTGGTCTGGTTGGTGCCCAGGCCCTGCACGCCCAGCGCGAACGCGGGCATGTCGCCCTTCTCGGGGAGGGCCCATTTGGCGTTCAGCGTGAACGGGTTCTGCTGCGGCCCGAAGTAGTCGATCCCGACTTCGAAGCCGTAGGGCAGGCCGTAGGTCAGACCAACGTCCGTCGCGAAGCCGACCGGCTTGGTGTTGTTCTTGGCAACCGAGAAGTAGTTGTCGATCCCCAGGTGCAGCACGCCTTTGGCCTGGACATCGACGCTCGGGTTCCAGATCGCCGTGGTCGGCGTCGCAGTTGCCAGGCGGCTGGCCAGGGCCAGGGCCGCGCAAGCCATCGCATACCGTCGCATTTGCCTCTCCTGTCTCCACCGTCGCTGCGGCGGAGTTGCTGTGAGGCCCAGGTCTACTCGCAGAACCCTGGACCACTTGGGCGGGAGGGTAGCCCGCCGT
This sequence comes from Fimbriimonadaceae bacterium, assembly GCA_020850355.1. Taxonomy (GTDB): domain Bacteria; phylum Armatimonadota; class UBA10988; order UBA10988; family UBA10988; genus JADZEX01. Next base: position 127,550 of record JADZEX010000021.1, read on the forward strand.
TGTTTCTGACAAGGGTCTGCCCGATGAAGTTTCGGGGCGTTCACCGCTTCCTAACGAGGGCCACGCCGCCGAATCGCGGCTCCCCGTTGCGTCGCCGTAACGGGCCGGCGCTCTCGACAGATCGGCTGGTCTGCCCCACAATGCTGGATAGGAAGGTCCCAATGACGTCCCCCGCGGCGGTCTCGCCGAGGCCCTTGGTCGACAGCTTCGAGCGCCGGATCAGCTACCTGCGGGTGAGCATCACGGATCGCTGCAACCTGCGTTGCGTCTACTGCATGCCGGCCGCGGGCGTGGAGTGGAAGCCGCGGCCGGACATCCTCACCATCGAGGAGATCCTGGCGGTGGTCGCCGTGGCGCGCGACCTTGGCGTGCGCAAGGTGCGGGTGACGGGCGGCGAGCCGCTGGTCCGTCGGGGCTGTGTCGACCTGATTGCCGGGCTGCGCGAGCTGGGCATCGCCGAGATCGGGCTGACCACCAACGGCATCCGGTTCGCCGAGCAGGCAGAGGCCTTGCAGGCGGCCGGCCTGACCAGGGTCAACATCAGCTTGGACACGCTGGATCCCGAGCGCTTCCGGCAGATCACCCGCGGCGGCGACCTGGCGCGGGTCCACGCGGCGATCGACGCGGCGCTGGCGTTCGACCTCGCGCCGCGGCTGAACGTGGTGGCGATGCGAGGCTTCAACGACGATGAGCTCCCGGCCCTGGCCGACCTGGCCCGCGAGCGGCCGCTGACGGTGCGCTTCATCGAGGTGATGCCGTTCACCGGCCTGGTCGACCAGCGGCTCCGCCAGGAGGCGCCGGTGGCGGCCGACTGCGACACGCGCAGCGTCGAGGCGCTGTCACTGGAAGAGGTGCGCGCGCGGCTGGGGATCCCCGAGTCCGCGCTGGCCGCGACGCCACTTGGGCAGTTGCCCCAACTCAGCACCGCCGGGCCGGCGGAGTACGTGCGCCTGCCCGGCTACCGCGGCGAGATCGGGTTCATCGCCTCGATGCACCAGCACATCTGCGAGCGCTGCAACCGGATCCGGATGACCGCCGACGGCTGGCTGAAGCCGTGCCTGCTGGGCGATGAGCGCATCGCCGTGCGCGACGCGGTGCGGTCTGGCGATCGGGCGGCGGTGGTGGCGGCGTTCGAGGAGCTGATGCGCCTCAAACCCGCTCAAGGCCTGCGGGCAGGCAGCCGACCCGAGGCGATGACGCAGGTTGGTGGCTGACGGCGGCCGCGGCCGGTTCTGCTACAATGCTGCCCGGCGAGGTGGCACATGAGCGAGACGTTGCGCGATCTGTTCGGGCTGGATGGCCAGGTGGCGGTGGTGACCGGCGGCACCGGCGTGTTGTGCGGCCAGATCGCGATGGGCCTGGCGGCGGCCGGCGCCGCGGTGGTGGTGGTAGGCCGCGACGCCGAGCGCGGCGCGGAGCGGGTGGCGGCGATTGAGGCGGCCGGCGGACGGGCGGTCTTTGTCGCGGCCAGCGCCACCGAGCGGGCCGACCTGGAAGCCGTGCTGGCGACCGCGGTGGCGACGTATGGACAGGTCGACATCCTCGTCAACGGCGCCGGGATGAACCGCGCGACGCCCTTCTTGGACATCACCGACGAGGAGTGGGACCAGATCCTGGCTGTCAACCTGAAGAGCGTCAAGATCGCCTGCCAGGTCTTCGGGCAGTACTTCCTGGACCACGCGATCGCCGGCTCCATCGTCAATCTCGGGTCGATGTCGGGCCTCACGCCACTCTCGCGGGTCTTCACCTACTCGGTCTCGAAGGCGGCGATGCACAACCTCACGCAGAACCTGGCTCGCGAGTGGGCGCCCCGTGGGATCCGCGTCAACGCCCTGGCGCCGGGCTTCTTCCCGGCCGAACAGAACCGCAAGATCCTGACCGAGGACCGCGTGCGGTCGATCCTGGGACACACCCCGATGGGTCGCTTCGGTGAGGCCGATGAGTTGGTTGGGGCGACGCTCCTGCTGGCTTCGCGGCGGGCGGGGAGCTTCATCACCGGCATCGTCTTGCCGGTCGACGGCGGTTTTGCGGCGATGACCATCTAGGCTCGCTGCACGGAGAACGGCTTGCGTCCGCTGCTGCCTCGTGAACACGGGGCCTGGGGCATGTTGTTGTTGCCGGCGCTGGCTGGCCTGCTGCTGGGTGGCGGCGGCGCCGCCGGCTGGCTGGGGCTGCTGCTGGTGCTGGCCGCCTACCTGCTGCGCGCGCCGCTGGAAGCGATCGCTCGCGGCCGGCACGACGCGGTGGTCTGGACCTGGCTGACCATCTACCTGGCGGTCGCCGTGCTGAGCACGGCCGGCCTGGCTGCGCTGGGCCGGGTCGCCTGGTGGCCGGTGCCGCTGGTGCTGGGCCCGGTCCTGGCGCTGACGCTCTGGTTCGCCAGCCGGCGGGCCGGGCGTGAGGTGCTCAACGAGCTGGTCGGCGCCATCGCGCTACCGGCCGCTGGCCTGGTGACCTACGCCGCCGCGGCGGGGCGGCTCGAGGCGGCGGCGATCCACCTCGGGGCGGCCTGCGCGCTGTACAACGCCGTGACGGTGCCGTACATCCGGACCTGGGTGATGGCGCGGCGGGCGTTCAAGAACGAGGCCTGGTTGCCAGTGCTGCGGCGCGTCCGTTGGGCGGCGGCGGCGGCGCTGGTCGGCGCGGTGGTCCTGGTGGTGGGGCTTTGGGCGGGCGGCGTCTGGCCGCGCTTGCTGGCGATGGCGTTCGTCCCCGGCTGGTGGCGCATCGCCAGCGGGCTGCCCCGCGCCGGTCAGGTGGATCTGCCGATCCAGACCCTGGGGTGGCTCGAAATGGCGCACGCCAGCCTGTTCACGGTGGTCGTGGCGGTCGCTTTGGTGTAACCGGCGGCTTGCTTCGCGCCTCCTGAGACGGTACAGTGAGGGGCGCGGTGCGCGGTGGCGCCGGTCGGGCCGGGGCTGGGCGAAGGATGGAGCATGGCGGGACGCGCCAATCGAAGCAAATCGGTGTTGGTCGCGGCCGACGTGCCTTACACCCGGATGCTGCTCAAGCAGGCCTTGGAGCAGCAAGAGTGGGCTGCCACCACCGCCAAGGATGCGCACGAGGCGCTGGTCAAGCTCCAGACCAGCGCGCCGGACCTCGTGATCATCGACCTCAACAGCTTCGACAACGCCTCGGAGGACCTGCTGATGAAGGCCCGCATCGCGGGCCATCGGCTGCCGGTGCTGCTACTCTGCACGTTGCTCGACCGCGACCTGCTCCGGCGCGTCGCCAACGTGGCGCCGGTGGGCGTGCTGACCAAGCCGCTCAACCTCGACAACGTCAAGGCCCTGCTGCCAGCGGCGTTCGGTCCGCCTGACCAGTTCCTGCGCAAAGGCATCGAGCTGTCGCGCTACCGGCCGACCACCAGCGACGCCAAGGACACCTACGGCGCGACCCAGACCGTGGAGGAAGCGATTTCCGAGTCCCGGATCGACGAGGACCGGATCCAGAAGATGTTCGGCGCGATGCCGCTCCTGCCGCACGTCGTGGCGCGCATCTTGCAGCTCTCCGGCAGCGACGAGTCGACCGTCAAGCAGCTCAGCGATGTGGTCAGCAACGACCCCCGCATGTCGGGCCAGTTGCTGCGGATCGTCAACTCCGCCTATTTTGGATTCGCCCGCCGGATCGCCACGATTCCTGAGGCGATGGTGATCCTCGGCACGCAGGCCATCCGCAACCTCTGCCTTGGTGCCGCGGTCTCCAGCTTCTTCGGCGGCAAGAGCCGGCTGCTCGACCGGATGCGCCTCTGGCGGCACTCGCTGGCGGTCGCCACGGCGGCGCGCAAGATCGCCGAGCGAGCCGGCGTCGCTGGGGCCGAGGAGGCCTTCACCGCCGGGCTGTTGCACGACTTCGGTCGCCTGGCCCTGGAGCGCCACCTCAGCGACGCCTACTCCAAGGCCATCGAGAAAGCGCGCTCGGAGCAGGTTACTCTGCTGCAGGCCGAAGTCGAGACGCTCAACATCGAGCACGCCTGGCTGAGCGGCTGGATGGCCGCCAAGTGGAACCTGCCCGGCGTGTTGTGCCAGGCGATGGCCTACCACCACACCCCAGAACGCGCCAACGAGACCGACCGGGTCGTCGCCGCCGCGGTCCACCTGGGCGACATCCTGGCCCATCTCGGTGGCCTGGCGGGCGTCGAGGACGTGCTCTACGACGTCGAGCCGAACATCTACGCCAGTGGCCTGCTGCGGTTTGACCTGGACGAAGTCCAGGACATCATCCCGGAAGTCCAGGCCGAGACCGCGGCGTTGGAGCAGCAGCTCTCGGTCGCGATGGGCAGCGAAGGGTAGCCTGCTACCGCCGCCGCAGGTGCGCGTCGAACCAGCCAAAGGCGTCGGCTTGCATCGCACGGTCGAACTTGTGGCCGCCGTCGTAGAACTCCGCCCGGAAGCGCTCGGGCCGGCCGGCGGCGGCGAAGACCTCGTGCAGTTGCTCGACCGCCCGTTCCATCTCGGGCACGGTGAACAACCCGTCCTGCCAGCAGTTCTGGACCATCGTCGCGGCCGGGGCGCGGAGTCCCAGAATCTCGGGGAAGTCCAACTCGGCGGGCAGCCGCGGGACGTAAGTCATCCAGGTGTGGGTGAAGCACTTGTCCAGCAGGAAGTCCCGCCAGGTGGTCATGAAGCCGACGCAGACGGCGCAGCGGATGCGGTCGTCGAGCCCGGCCAGGAAGGTGGTCCGCATCCCGCCGCCGGACAGGCCGCCGCAGCCGACGCGGCGCGGATCAACCTCGGGCCGCGCGCAGAGCACGTCGAGCGCGCGCTGGTCTTCGACCAGGTAGACCCCCGGCCAGGTGGTGCCGGCCGAGTAGAGGCTCTTCGCCATCAGATGCTCGTGCGCCGCCGCGAAGCCGTTGTAGGCGACAATACCCTCTTCATCGGTCGGCTCCGGGTCGCCCGCGCCGCCGCGCAGCGCCGCCGGCAGGTCGGCCGGCCGGACCCGCCGGCTGGCGAAGGGGAAGGTGTCGTGACAGAGCACGGCGTACCCCCGGCGGGCCAGTTCGGTGGCCCAGCCGACCCCGCCGTAGTAGTCGTCCTGGTGGCGCTGCACCACGGGCCATGGGGCGTCGTCGCAGCGGATGATCTTGCGCCAGCCGAGGTACTTCTGCCCCCCGTGGTCGTGCAGCGCCAGAATCGCCGGCAGCTTGCCCCGCGACTTGACCGGCCGCAGGAAGACCGCCGCAGTGCGCGGACCCATCGGCAACTGCCAACTGAGCTGCTCGATGTGCAGGCCGTCCCAGGTCCAACTGGCCTCGACCTGCACCTCGGGACAGCCACCCAGGTCGACCGGGCCGAGACGCTCGAGCACGCGCTGCCGCGTGCGGCGCCGCCAGGCGCCGAGGCGGCCCTGGTAGCCAGCCCGCAACGACAGGCTGGCGGGTCCGTCGCCCAGCACCTGGTCGGCGAACCACGGCCCGTAGGCCCCGATCATCGTCTCAGCCATGCGGCCCTCCCGCCGGCCCAATCGCCGCCGCGGCGGGAGTTCCTGCTGCGGGCCGAAAGCAGTTCGCCGCCGGCAGAGCCGGCGGCGAAACTGAAAGTAGATCGTGCACCCGTCGTCGAAAAGACTCGCCGTGGCGTTACCGGCTCCGCTGGCTCCTGCCGGACATTCGGCGGCACGCGGTTTCCACCCTTATGGCTGCTGCCTTCCGGCCCTGACCAGGTTCGGGCGGTTGCCGTTGCGCCGGGCCCGGCGATCAGCACTGCGCTGGCCGGTCAGACCCACGGTTCGACTTCCCTCGGACGGGAATTCAACCCCGCTATAGCGGATTGCGGGTACAGGGCACCGCTAGTTCCCCGTCTAGCACGATCCTGGCGGAGGAGGTGGGATTCGAACCCACGGTGGGCTTTCGCCCACACGCGATTTCCAATCGCGCTCCTTAAGCCAACTCGGTCACTCCTCCAAGCGCCCGGACGGGCTTACCCCCGGCAAGAATCGAACTTGCGCCTCAGGTTCCGGAGACCTGCGCTCTATCCACTGAGCTACGGGGGCTCAAGCTGCCGACGGTCGGCAGCACGGAGAGGGTGGGATTCGAACCCACGGTGCGCAGAGCGCACACCGCTTTTCGAGAGCGGCACCATGAACCACTCGGACACCTCTCCAACCAGCTACCAAGGTACCAGGCCTGCCCCTGTCGGGAATTGAACCTGAATCTACCGCTTAGGAGGCGGTCGCTCTGTCCGTTGAGCTACAGGGGCACACCTGTTGACCACACCGCGCGCTGGCGCGCTGGGTCGCCACGCCGCGCGCAGCCGACGGAGAGGGCGGGATTCGAACCCGCGATACCCGTTTTAGCGGGTATAACCGCTTAGCAGGCGGCTGCCTTCAGCCACTCGGCCACCTCTCCGGTGTTGCCACCGGCAACAAGCTTAGGAACTATACCATACCCCCGCGGCAGCGGCAAGATCCGGCGGGCGCCGATCTTGAGTCGGGTCCGCCGGCTGGGCTGGGCGCCGAGCGCCGGCAGGAACAGGGGCCGGACCGCCGAACGGCGCAGACGAGGTGGCGCAATGATCGAGGCGCTGACCGTGCGGGGCTTCAAGTCCATCGTCGACCTGACCGTGGAGCTCGGGCAGGTCAACGTCCTGATCGGTGCCAATGGCAGCGGCAAGTCCAACCTGCTGGAGGCACTCGGCGTGCTCGGAGCTGCCGCCAATGGACGGGTCGACGACCAGGCCCTGCTCGCCCGCGGCGTGCGACCGGGGGTGCCGAGGCTCTACAAGTCGGCCTTCGGGGATCGGCGGACGCGGCCCCACATCCACTTCGCCGCCAAGACCGGGAGCCAGAGCTATCAGGTCTCGTTGCAGAACCCGATCGACGATCCAGAGCCCGCCTGGCGGTACCACTCCGAGCGCTGGCAAGGGCAGCCGGAGGAGGTCCCGCGCGGTCCGCGAGCGCCGGGGACAGGTCCCCACGACCAGGGCCTGGCAGCGCTGCGTGCCGCTGAGATTCCAGCCGACTCGCCGAGCCTGCTATTCCTGCGCAGCCTGCAGCGCTATGTGATCTACACGCCCGCCACGGCCGTGCTGCGGGGCACGGCGCCGGAGTCGCAGCCGAGCAGCCCCCTGGGGCTGTCGGGCGGCGGGCTGCCGCAGGGGCTCCGCCGGCTGATGCGGCCGGGCATCCAGTCGGCGGCCGTGGACCACGTGCTGAAGGAAGCGCTGGGGCTGGTCCCCTGGGCGACGGCGATCACGGCTGCGCCAGCGGCCTGGCTGCCGTTGTCACCGGCGGCCGCCGCCAGCGCGGAGGTGGTCTGCTTCCGCGACCGCTACATGAAGGGCGGACGCAACGTCTTGTCGGGCTACGACGCCAGTGAGGGAGCGCTCTATGTGCTGTTCCTGGCGATCCTGGCCTGTCATCCCGCTGCGCCGCCCCTGTACGCGATTGACAACGCCGACCACGGCCTGAACCCACGGCTGGCCCGGCGGCTGTTCTCCCATTTCTGCCAGTGGGTGCTGGCCGGCGAGCCGGCTCGCCAGGCCCTCATCACGACCCACAACCCGCTGGTCCTGGACGGGCTCCCGTTGACCGACGACCGCGTCCGCCTCTTTGCCGTCTCGCGCACCGGCAGCGGGCAAACGGCCGTGCAGCGCATCGTGGTGGATGAGCGCCTTTCGGCGATGGCGGACAAGGGCTGGACCCTCTCCCGGCTGTGGGTCATGGGACACCTCGGGGGCGTGGATGTCTGAGCCGCTCAAAGTGGCCTTCGTGACCGAGGGGGTCACCGACTACGATCTCCTGGTCGAGATCGTGCGCGGGCTGCTGGGCGAGCGCGAGTTCGTCCCGACGGCGGTTCAGCCGGAGCGCGACTTGGTACGACCGGAGCGTGGTGAGGGATGGCCCGCGGTCCGCCGCTGGTGCTCGCAAACGGTCGAGCAGACTGCGGGACCGGTCAGCGGTAACCCCCTGCTGCTATGGCACGACCTCCTGGTGGTGCAGCTCGACGCCGATGTGGCCGAGCAGAGCTACGCCAGCGGTCACCTTGCCGACGCGGGCGACCTGCCCTGCGCTGCGCCGTGCCCACCCGCCAGCGCAACCACCGACGCGCTGCGGGCGGTGCTGCTGCGGTGGCTGGCCGAGCCCCAGCCGCCGCGCCGGATCGTGCTCTGCACGCCGTCGAAGCAGATCGAAGCGTGGGTTCTGGCGGGCCTCTACCCCCAGGATCCGGTCGTGCGGCGCGGCGGTCTGGAGTGCCGCGCCGACCCCTCCGCAACGCTGGGAGGCAAGCCTTTGGCTGGCAAACTGGTCGCAAGCGGCCGGAAGCGAACGGAGGTCTACCGGCAACGTGCTCCCGAGTTGCGCCAGGCCTGGGCGGAAGTCTGCGCCGTATGCACCGAGGCGGTCCGGTTCGAGCAGGAGTTCCGGGCAGCGCTGGCCAGCATCGGATGACCGCACTAACCGGCCCTGCCCCTCACCACGCCCCATCCAGCTCGCGCTCGACCTGTCCCAGCCGGCGCCAGTCGTCGCAGGCGGCCTGCAGCAGGGCTGTTGGCGGGGGCGGCAGGGCCGGGGCCTGGCCGCTGCCGGCGGGTTGGTTGGCCAGGGCGTAGGCCCGCAAGGCGGCGGTCGCCGAGAGCTTGAACCTGGTGTTGTAGAAGCAGTTGCCCCACAACAGCAGCTCCACCGGCGCGGTGCCCGTCTGACGCAGCTCCGGCTCCAGCGGCTCGCAGTAGAACTGGTTGCCAGCGAACACGAACGCGCCGTGGTAGTCGGTCAGCTGAAACAGCGGATTGGCCTGACCGACGTGGGCCTTGGCGCCGCTGAAGGTGAGGCGGCCGGGCGGGTCGGTCGGGGCGCCGCTGAGGTGGGCGTGGGCGGCGGCTTGTTCGACGTACCAGTCGCTGGCCACCAGGCTGTGGCTGTCGCGCAGCCGCAGCGGGGTGGTTACCAGGGTCGACAGGCGGGTCAGGACACCCAGGAAGCCGTCGCGCTCGCGCGCGGTGCCCTGCACCGTGATGGTGCCCTCGTAGCTGGTCCGCAGCAGCACCGTGGCGCGCGCGCAGTCGGTCAGGGTGAGGTTGCCCTGCAGGTGGCCAAGGTCGACGCGGCAGTGCGGGCCGAGACGCTCCAGGCGCAGACCGCGGACATCGGGCTGGCGCTGGTACATCCCGAAGACGTAGACCCCGTCGTAGGCCATCAGCGAGGGTCGCCCCGAGGAGGTCTGCACGACATCGGCGCTGGCGGTCACGGGACCGAAGTCGTGGTGCCCAATGCTGAGGTGCTCCAGGCGCACCCGCTGAGGGTCGTGAACCGCCAGGATCGGCTGATCCGCCGGACCGCGCCAGAGCAGGGTGCAGCGGAAGCCGGTCCCGCCGACGACGTAGTCGCTGCCGCTGACGCGGAGGGTCTGGCGGATCACGTAGCGGCCCTGGGGCAGGTAGGCGAGGGCGCCCTGACCGTGCTGCCGGGCGGCGTCGATGGCGGCCTGCACCGCGGCGGTGTCGTCGCTGGTGCCATCGCCACGGGCGCCGCAGTCGGTGCGGGCGTCGAAGACCTTGCTCGGAACGCTGGCGCTGCTCCGGAAGAAGCGCTCGTCGGGCGACCGGACGACCGCTGGCAGGCGGCCGGGCGGGAGCTCGGCCAAGCCCGCGGGGCGCTGTCGGACGGTGTCACGACAGCCGGCGGCAGTGACGTTGCTGACGGTCAACGGGCGGTCGCCGCGATTGGCGATCGGCGGCTCGGCGCTCGGCGGGCTGCTGAAGGTGACATCGATCAGGGTGGCGGTCGGGCCGCTCAGGACGACCGCACCGGCCGGGTCGGTCCAGCCGGCGACCTGACAGTCTTGGATGGTCACGGGCACCACCGAGCCGACCTGCCGCAGGAACTGCCGCGAGCCGCGCGAGCTGCACCGCCGGACGCTGGAGCCGTGCTCGCTGGCGACGTGGCAATCGACCTCGCGGCTGGCCTCGAAGTGGCAGTTGCGGGCGTAGAAGTTGCCGTGGGTGTCGTGAATCGCCTGCCCGCAGTCGACAAACGCGCAGCGGTCGAAGGTGTTGTCGTAGTAGTTGAAGGCCAGCATCCCCGCCCCGATGCCGCAGCGCGCGAAGAGGCAGTTCCAGTAGAGGATCTCCGCGCTGGCCTGCTGCTGGCCGCCGCCCAGTTTGAGGCCAAACTCGCGGCAGTCGACGAAGGCCTCGTACTCGTGCCGCACCTCGGTCTCGAAGCGCTGCTGAGAACCGTGGTGGAAGCCCACCGCGGCGCTGCCGCGACCATCCCAGGTGAGCCCAACATAGCGCGCGTAGGCCGCGCCGTTGCTCTGGAAGAGCGTGCCGTTGGCCGGTCCGTCCCAGACCAGCCGCGTGCTGCGGCCGTGGCCGATCAGCGCCGTGCCGTGGCGCGGACCGTCGAGGTGCAGCGTGGCGGTCAGGCGGTACGTGCCGGGCGGCAGGTAGACGACCTGCCCGTCGACCAGCTTGTCGAGCACCGCTTGCAGCGCGGCGGTGTCGTCGGCGCGGCCGTCGCCAACGGCGCCCGGGGTGACGCGGCGCACATTGAGCCAGTCGCTGCGCGGGGTCCAGGCCAGCTCCGGCAGCTCCGGCAGCGTGGCCAGCAGCAAAGTGCAGAGTAGCATCGGCGGCGTCCTTTCAAGGCCCTCCAGGCGGGTGCTACGGGGCCCGCAGCTCCAACACGACCGTTTGCCGGGGCGGCAACGCGAGGCGGTAGCCGGCCCCCAGCGGTTGCACGCCGCCGGCCGGGAGCAGGCTCTGAACCAGCCAGGTGGCCGGCCGATCGGGCAGCCGCAGCACGGCTTCCTTGGAGTAGTCGTCACGGTTCAGCAGCAGCAGCGCCTCGCGTTGCGGTCGGGCGCGGCGGCTGACCAGGATGTTGGGCAATGTGGCGCCGGCGGCGTCACGCAGTTCGACGGTCTGCCAGGTCGCGGGGAGCGCACCGCCGGCGGCGTGGGTCAGCACCGCGCGCAGCAACCGTTCGAGGCGGTAGCCGGCGAGGTCGGCGCCGATGGCGTAGACCTGCCCGCGGCCCAGCGCGCGGCGGGTGACCAGCGGCCGGCCCTGGTCGTCGGCCAGCACGACCTGGCTCCCGGCACTCGGCTGCAGGGGGCGCAGCAGGCCGGCCAAGGGCAGCGCCGGGCTGGTCGCCAGCGCCCGGCCGGCAGCGGGCTCGGCGGCACCGAAGGTCGCGCCAGCGAGGTCGTCGCCTGGCAACGGCCGGTCGTAGAGATCCCGGTCGGCAGGCTCGATCGCCAACAGCAGCGTCGCGCCGGCCGCCACGCGGGCGCGCAGGTGCTCCCGCCTGGCGGGCTCGAGGTGGCGCAGGCCGGGGCTGAGCAGCACGTCGAAGCCGTCGAGCGGGCGGTCGCTGGGGGCCAGCGCGAAGTTCCAGTGGCCGTAGGTAAGGGCCTGGTGGTACGGCGCGCTGCGGTCCTGCAGGCCGGCGTCCCAGCTCTGCCGGCGGGCCTGGGCCCAACTGTAGAGCAGACCCAGCCGCGGGGTCGGGCCCCATGGTTTGGGTAGCAGGCGGTCGGCCAGCGGCTGCACTTGGGCCGCGAAGTCGTGGATCCCGCGCAGCGCCGAGGTCGGACGGGCGTAGGGGTTGAGCTCCGAGTAGGGGTACTTGTCGGCCTCGGTGAGCACGGCGGCCTGGCCCTGCCACCAAGCCCAGCCACGCTTGCTCCAACTGAACACGGTCAGCCCGTCGAGGCCGGCGAAGACCTGCAACCAGAGCCGCTCGCAGACGGCGGCGGCGGTGCTGCCGGTGAGGTAGGTCTCGTTGTCGAAGATCATCTTCGGGCCGGCCAGCACCCGCAGCAGATCGGGTTCCAGCGGTGAGCTGGAGATCGGCTGTTCCCAGGGTTGCGCCGCTGGTCGGGCTGCGCCGCGGCCGGTGGTCCAACGGCCCCCGCCGGTCGGCGTCAGGACGACCGTCTCGTGGGCCACCAAGTGGTGCTTCCAGATCGCCTCGCGCGGCAGCAGTGCGTAGCCGCCCATCGGTTGGACGCCCACCAGCGCCGTCGGCAGCGCGTGCTGGACTTCGTCGACCCCGGCGCGGATCAGCTCTTCGAACAGCCCGGCGAGGTACTCGTCGTAATCAAGCTGCCGCCCAGCGAAGGCATCGCGGGCCTCGTCCTGGACCGCGGCGGCCGTGGCCAGGTCGGGGTACTGACTGCCCCAGGTTTGGTTCAGCGTCGCCACGGTCCCGTAGCGTTGCGCCAGCCAGGCCGCGAAGCCCGCGCGATGGTCGGCGCTGACGCCGCGGTAGGCCGGCTCGTTGAGCAGCTCGTACATCAACACGGGCACATTGGCGGCGCGGTAGCGCTCGGCGTAGACCCGCCACAGCCGCAGCCAGGTCTCGCGGCCGGTGCCGTCGGGCCGGTACCAGGTCCAGTGGTGCCGTCCGGTGGTCAGCGCGCTGGCGGGCAGGGACGACTTGCCCGGTTCGTTGCCCGGCGCGCCGAGCGTCCAGGGCCAGGCGACGGTGTCGACGAAGAACGGCAGCCCGACGCGGCGGGCCGTCGCGGCCAGCAGGCCGGCGTCTTCTCCACGGTCCCGACCGCGGTAGCCGACGGCGTCCCAGAACGGCTGTCCCGGCATCGTCACCGAGTAGCTGTTGAAGCCCAACCGTAGCAGCGCCGCCTGGTCGGGCAGTTGCTCATAGATCCAGGCGTGTTGCGGGGCATAGAGGTTCAGCCCGGGCACCGGCCCGCGACCGGCCTCAGTGGTGCCGAGCAGGTCGAGCCGATGGTCTTCGCGGCAGTAGGGGTTCAGGACGAAGACTCGCCGGCCCGTGGAGTCGACGAACTGCCTGTTGACGACGGTCGGCGGACGCTGGTCGGCGCGCAGGGCCGCGGGCAGCTCGGCGACGGTCGGCCAGGTGACCTGCGGCTCGCGGGTCTCGCGGCTGCCGCGGTCGGCGGCGCTCGGCGGCGGTTCGGCATACCGCACGAAGCCGAGCTCGGCCAGGCCGTAGGCCAGGATCGGCCGCTCGATGCACTGGATGCTGAGCCCCCGGACCTCCTGCCCGGCTTGCAGGTTGGTCCAGAAGCGCAGCGGCACGAGCACTTCCTGCCAACTGCCGTCGTCCTCGTCGAGGCCACGCCCGCCAGCCACGAAGCCGCTGGTGAGGTGCTGGTACTCCGCGCCGGCCACCTCCGGCCGCAGTTGCAGCGCAACGCTGCCGTTCGGGCTGCCGTACCGATCGACGCTCGCGTTGACCAGGAACCGCACGAACCCGGCGCGCAGCCAGTCGGCGGTGAGCCGCCAACCTTCGCCGGCCTGGCGTCGCACCGCGACCCCGGCCCAGGGCTCCGCGCGCCAGTCGTCGTTGAGCCACAGATAGCGCTGGGGGTCGGTCCCGGTCCGCTCGACACAGCGCTGCCGCCACGGTGCCAGGACGTGTTGCGGCGCCAGTCCAGCGAGGTAGCAGTCGATCCGTTCGACGGGCTCGGCCGGCGCACCGAGCAGCAGCAGCAGACATCCAAGCATCGGTCGCTCCGCCGTCAGCGTACCCGCGACGCCGGGCCAGGGCAAGTTGGCGCCGGCGAGCGCCGGGCCGCCGCGAGCTGATTCACGTCAAACTGGCGCCTGGCTGCAACCCTCCGGGTGGCCGGTGTTTCACGTGAAACACGCTTGCCGTCGCCGCCGCCTCGTGGTACACCGGCGCTGCGGAGTCCGGCAATGCGTCACGGTTGGTGGATCGTTGGGACGTACCTGTCGCTGTGCGGCCAGCCGGTGGCTCTGGCCGCGCCGGCGGTGGACGACGGCGAGTTGGCCGATCAGGTCGCCTGCCGTGTGCTGCTGGGCCTGAAGGACAAAGAGCCGACGGTCTGGGAGGGCAAGGTCAGCGTCAACCCTGGCCGCCTGGTCCGGATCGACGGCTGGGACTTCAGCGGCCAGGACAGGGCCGCGGCCGACGGGACGTTTCGGTTCAGCACCCATCCTGCCAAGCTCCGGCCGGGCCAACGGCCGGGCGCCGCGGCCGCGGCGCCGGTCGCCAACGGCCTGATCGTCACGGCTGCCGGCGTCACGGCCGACAGCAAGCTAACCGTCGCCGTGGGCCAGTTCACCGTCGAAGTGCCGCTGGCGACGCTCGCCACGGGACGCTTCCAGGCGCAGCAAGGGCAGGTGCAGGTCGAGTCCGGCGCCGCGGCGGCCCACCTGACCGGCGGCCGGAGCGCCTACGAAGACTTCCCCGCCAGCGCGGTCGGCGCCGATGGCAGCCTCTGGGTGGCCTACACGGCCTTCACCCCCGCCGAGCGCTGGCGCGAGCGGGGCAAGCTGGAGTCTGCGCCGGAGCGCTTCGGCGATTACCGTGTGCCAGCCCAGGGCGACCAGGTGCTGCTGCTCCGGCGCCAGGGCGGCACCTGGGGCGAGCCGCTGCCAGTCTCGCCGGCCGGCCTGGACGCCTTCCGGCCCGCCGTGGCGGTCGACGGGCAGGGCGTGGTGTGGGTGGTCTGGTCGCAGAACACCGGCTGCGACGCCAACTTCGAGAACGGCGACTTCGAGCTGTGGGCCTGTGCGGTGCGGGATGGCCGGGCCGGCGAGCCGCAGCGCCTGACCACCGCGCCCGGCGCCGACACCTTCGTGACCGCGGCCACCGACGCCGCCGGGCGGGTCTGGCTGGCCTGGATGGGCTTCCGCGAGAACGACGCGCGGATCCTGGTCCGCCGGCAGGAGGGCGCGGGGTTCGGTCCTGAGGAGACCGTTGGCAACAGCCCCCGCGACGAGTGGCTGCCGGCCCTGGCGACCGCCAGCGACGGCGCCGTGGCGGTGGTCTGGGACAGCTACGCCAAGGGCGACTACGATGTCTGGGCCCGGATCTGGCGTGACGGGCGGTGGGCCGAAGCGCTGCCGGTGAGTCGTGAGACGACCGGCGAGATGAACGCCAGCGCGGTCTTCGACCGGGCCGGTCGGCTGTGGGTGAGCTACGAACTGAGCCCGGCCAACTGGGCCAAGGATGACGGCCCGCTCGACCGCACCGGCCGCACCGTGCCGATCTTCGCCGGCCGACGCGGTGCCGTGCGGGTGGTCGAGGGCGACACCGTCAAGGAGCCGGTCGAGCCGCTGACCGCGGCGACCCTCAAGCTGGTTCCCGAGAACGCCGCGCCGCAGGCCAAGAACAGCGTCCAGGCGCTGTCACTGCCCAGGCTGGCGCTCGATGGCCAAGGCCGCGTCTGGTGCGCTTATCGGCTGAAGTTCCCTGACCAGCGGGCCAACGTCGGCCCGGTCTGGCACACCTACGCCACCTGCTACAGCGGCGGCGCCTGGACGCGACCGCTGTGGGTCACCGGCAGCGACGCCAATCAGGAGTACCGGCCGCAGTTCGTGCCGACCCGCGCCGGGCAGCTCCTGATGCTCTGCAGCACCGACTACCGGCTGTTCAACAACCGCGTCTACCCGAACGCGCCGCCGGTGCAGAACGACCTCTGGCAGGCCTACCTGCGCAGCGCCGCACCGGTGACCGAGCCGCAACTGCAGGCTGTGGCGCCGCCGCCGCAGGTGACCGCACCCCCGGACCCGGAGCCGGCCGACATCGCCCGGATGCGTGCGGCGCGCTGGACCGTTGGCGGGCAGACCTGGCGGGTCCTGCGCGGCGAGTTCCACCGCCACACCGAACTGTCGCCCGACGGCGGCGGTGACGGCACCTGGCTCGACATGTGGCGCTACGCGCTCGACGCCGCCGACCTCGACTGGGTCGGCTTCGGCGACCACGACAACGGCAACGGGCGGGAGTACAGTTGGTGGATCTCCCAGAAGTCCACCCAGATGTTCCTCCACGCCCCGCGCTTTGTGCCGCTGTTCACCTACGAACGCAGCGCCAACTACCCCGACGGCCACCGCAATGTGGTGTTTGCGCAGCGCGGGGTGCGCACCCTGGCCCGGCTGAACGGTGGCCTGGGCAAGGATCTCGACGACCAGCCGGACGCCCCGCGGCCGCACACCCCCGACACGCAGATGCTCTACCGCTACCTGAAGGAGTGGAACGGCATCTGCGCCAGCCACACCTCCGGCACCGACATGGGCACCGACTGGCGCGACAACGACCCGGCGGTCGAGCCGGTGGTCGAGATTTACCAGGGCGACCGCAACAACTACGAAGCGCCGGGCGCGCCGCGGTCGGCCAGCGGGCCTGACAACTCCTACGGCGGCTGGCGTCCCAACGGCTTCGTCAGCCTGGCGCTGTTGAAGGGCTACCGGCTAGGGTTCCAGGCTTCCAGCGACCATCTCTCAACGCACATCAGCTACTGCAACCTGCTGGTCCGGGAGCCGACCCGCGCCGCCCTACTGGAGGCCTTCCAGCAGCGTCGCTGCTACGGCTCGACCGACAACATCGTCGGCCACTTCCGGTGCAGCGCAGACGGCCGGGAGTACCTGCTGGGCCAGGAGATCACGATTCGCGGCAACCCGCGCCTGCAGTGGCGAATCGCCGCGGGCGCGCCGGTGGCCAAGGTGGTGCTGATCCGCGACAACGAGGTCCTCTACACCGCCACGCCGAACGAGGCAACGGTGGACCTGCAGTACGAGGACCAGCAGCCGAAGCGCGGGCAGACCGCCTACTACTACGTTCGCGGCGAGCTGGCCAACGGCGAGCTGATCTGGCTCAGCCCGATCTGGGTCAAGGCGGGGTAGGCTCGGGCCGGGTCGGCGGTCAGATCCCCGGCGTCGTCGCCGGGCGGCGCAGCAGGCGTTCGGCGGTGGCCACCGCGGCCGCTTCGGCGGCGGGCTCGCAGATCAGCAGCAGCGCTGTGCGGCGGTCCGCGTCGAGGGTCAGCCGCAGGGCACTGCCCGGCAGCGTCAGCCGTTCGTAGGTCTGCCAGCGCCCCTCGCGGGCTTCGCCCGCCAACACGCGGAAGGTGCCCGGCCGCGGCGGCAGGGCCACGCTGCCCAGGCTGAACGGCGCCAGCAGCAGTTGTCGCGAGCTGCTCAGGCCGCGACCGTCGAGCGTCACTGCGCCCTGCAGTCCGGTGGCGGTCAACTGCGGCTCGCCCCGCCAGGTGCTGCGGCCGGCCGCCAGCAGCACCTGCACCCCGACCGGCGCGACATGCGCCACGGCCGGCCAGCGCGGCCGCAGGCCCAGGTGCAGCGCCCCGGCCGGCAGGTCGACCCGCACGCTCGCGGCCGCTCCGCTGGCCCGCCGGTCGAAGGCCATCCAGAGGCGCCCGGCGGCGGTCGGCTGCGACAGCAGGTGCAGCTCCGCCGGGGCCGGTGCCGGCCGCGTCCAGCGCACCCCGGCGGCGTCCAGGAAGGCGGCGTAGATTCCGCGCAGCGGCGAGCCGGCGGCCAGCTCCAGCGGGTCGTTGACGAACCAGACCGTGCCCTGCCCGAGCCGGAACCGCGTCAGCAGCGGATTGCCCGCCGCGGCGGCCAGCACCGTGGCGCCAGCCGGTTCCAGCCGGAGGCTCGGCCGCAAGGTCACCCGGCCGCCCCAGGCGCCCAGGTCGACCGGACAGTCCGGCCCGCTGCGCACCGGCGCCGGGGCCAGCCGGTCGCGCAGCCGCAGGCCGGCGAGCTGTGTCAGGCGCGCTGCGACCGTCGGCTGGCGGCGTTCGTCGAGCGTCAGGTCGCCCGTCAGCAGCAGTTGCCCGCCACGGCTGACCCAGGCCTGCAAGTCCGCGGCCTCGGGGTCCGACAGCGTGTAGAGGCACGGCGCCACGACCGCCCGCACGGCCGGCGGCAGCGCCGCGCAGCCGCCCTCGTCGAAGCTGGCGAAGGGCACCTGCAGGCCCAGCAGCGTGTCGGCCGCGCGGTCGGCGACGCGCAGCCCAAGCTGGTCGTCCTCGCCAGCGCGCAGCCGGCCGTTCAGCAGCAGGCCGACCGGCGGGGTCTCGTCGCGCGGGGCCAGGCGGTGCCACAGCAGCGCCAGATTGCGGTGGATCGCGGCGACGTCCTTCGGCACGCGTTGCTGCGGGTAGAACAACCCCCACGGAAAGACCCAGCCCGCGCTGTCGCGGAGGCACCAGTTCTGGATCTTGCAGCCACCCATCGCCAGCGTGTAGGCCGCCACGGTGGCGAAGAGCTGCTCCTGCTGCGCCTCGCTGCGGACGATGTGGTAGCCCTGGCCGCCGTTCTCGACCGCCCAGGCGGGATGCGTCTTGACGCCGTACTCGCCCAACGCGACGCCCTTGCCGCGGAGTCGCAGGTCGTTCAGCGCCAGCCGCAGCGGCAGCTTGTCGAGGTCATCGCCCGGGACATCGAAGTAGCCGAAGTTGCTGACATCCTGGTCGGCGATTGTCGCCCGCAGGTCCATCCCGCCGAACGGGCGCTGGTAGTACTCGCTGGTGATCGGCTGCCGCAGTCCCTGCTGCCGCAACGCTGCGACGTGGGCGGTGTTCCAGCGGCGCAGCAGGTCGTGCTGGAAGGCCAGTTGGTCGAGCTGCACCGGATCGTCGAAGCGGCCGCTCCGCGGCGGCGGCCAGGGGTAGCGGTCGCCCACGCGTTGGGCCCGGCCGGCGCCCCAGGCGGCCTCCAGGTCGGCGGCTGTCGAATAACGGCGGTGCAGCCAGGCGGTCCACAGCGCGGCAGTTGCCTCCGGACGCTCGTCGGCCCGCAGTTGGTAGTCGCCGTTGAGGTACCACAGCAGCGCCGGGAAGTCGCCGAGTCGGCGGCCGAACTCGGCGCACAGCGCGCTCTGCCGGCCCAGCTCGGCGTCGTCGCAGACCACGTCATGGCCGATCAGCAGGCCCGGCATGTAGATCAGGTGCTGTTGCTCGCAGAGCGTCGCCAGCGCCCGGAACGAGGCCCATTCGGTCGCGCTGAAGGTGTGGTCGGGGTTGACGTATTGCAGGTTCTCGTAGAGGTCCAGCCCGATGTCGCGCGCCGCGGTGAGGTCCTGCGACCAGCTCAGCGGGTTTTGCGCGGCGGCGCGAAAGGTCTCCGCGTAGTCGTCGGTGCCAAACACGAAGAGCCGGCGCGACCCCAGGCGGAAGCCGTTGTCGGCGAAGCTGAGGGCCGGCAGCCGCGGCTCCTGGGCCGTCACCACGCCGCGGGTCAGGCGGTCGATCGGCCGGCCCTCCAGCAGCAGCTCGGCGGTCAGGTGCGTCAGCGCCGCGGCAGGCTGCGCCGCCGGCCAGGTCGCGCTGAGGGTCACCGGGCCCTCGCCGGCGGCCACCGGCTGCTCCGTGCTCCAGAGCGGTGGGCCACTCTCGCCGCGGGCGCTGCAGCGCAGCACCGTGGCCGGCAGCGGACGCAGCCGGTCCAGGGTGACGCTGACGGTCAGCGGCTCAGCGGGTCGCAGCAGGTCGCGGTCGCAGCGCAGGTGCCGCAGGAACGCGCCGCGGAGCAGCGCGGTGACGACTTCCTGCAACGCGGCGCGGGCGGGAGCGTTGCGGGCGGTGAACAGATCGTGGCTGGTGACGCCGCTCCAGGCCCAGGCCGAACCGGCGTAGAAGCCGCCGTAATGCCACAGCAGCCCGCCCGCGGCGCCGCGCGGACGGCCGTAGAGGTCGGCGGTTTCGAGCCACGGCAGCCAGCGCGCCTGGTCGTGCCCATCGACCCCGCTGGCGACCCAACCTCGTAGCGGCAGCGCCGCGTCGACCTTGGCCTGCACCAGGTGCTGGTCGGCGGCGGTGCGCAGGCGGGTGACTCGGCGCAGCGGGTTGGCCGGGTCGCAGACACCAATCTGGGTCGGCAGCAACTTCAGGCCGTCGCCGGGCTGGCCGTTGCTGCTGTTCAGGGGAGGCGGTGTCAGGCCGCTGACGTCGCCCAGCCGCAAGTCATCGAACCAGGCGGTGCCGTGGGCGCGGTAGAGGCCGAGTTTGAGGTGCAGCCGGCTGACGCCCGGCTCCGGCGTGAAGTCGAAGCTGATCGCCCGCCAGGCGTGCGTGCCGCTGAGCTGCACCAGGTCGCGCCAGGCCAGCAGCTTGCCGGCGGCGTCGTACTGGTAGACCGCCAGGTAGGCGAAGCCCGCGCCGCCGACGTCGACCGTGCGCAGCCAGCCCTGCAGGCGGTAGTTGCGCCGCTCGGCTGGCAGGTCGCACCAGAACTTGCGCTCGTCGTCGGTCGGGCCGGGCGTCGCCGTGACCCGCAGACAGCGCTGCCCATCGCGAGCGCCGCTGGCGACCAGCTCGGCCGCGGCGCTGTTGCGGTGCCAGGCCCCGTCGAGCGTCTGGCCACCCTCGGCGACCTGGCCACGCTCGAACGAGCCGTCGGGCAGCAGCGATCGCTGCGGCGCCAGGGCGGCGGTGATCCGCTCGGCCAACACCGTCGCTTCGGGTTGCCAGCCGCCGGCGGCTGGCAGCAGCAGGTTCTGGAACGGGTAACCGCCGAGGTTGACGAACATCCCGCCGCGGCGGAGGTAGCTGACCCAGGCGGTCCGCGCGGTGGCCGGGAAGCTGGCGCCGTAGGGCAGCACCACCAGGGCCAGGCGCTCCGGACGTAGCCAGGTCGCGTCGGCCAACTGCGCCGCGCTGACCGCCACCAGCTCGCGACCGGGCGCCGCCAGCAGCGTCGCCAGCGCCGCGGGATCGCTGCCGGCCCCGCTGACCGGCAGGCCCGGCTCGTTGAGGATGCCGATCCGCAGCGCCCCGGCGGCGGCCGGAGCGAGCTCCTGGTAGTCGGCGGCCTGGCTGCCGGGGACCAGCGTCCAGCCGTCGAACCAAGCTTCGCCGGCGGCTTGATAGAGCCCGCAGCGCAGGCTGATGAAGCGCGCTGCGGGGTGCAGTTCGAAGGTGTAGCTGGCGCGTTGCCAGTCACGGCTGCCGGTGGCCTGCGCGAAATCCTTGAAGGCGACCAGCTCGCCCGCGGTGTCGGTCTGGTAGACCGCCACGTAGGCGTACCCCAGCGGACCGCGCGGGGTCACCTGGGCGACCTTCAGGTCGACCGCCGCGGTGAAACGGCCGGGCGGCTCGACCGGGATCTCCTGCAGCGCGGTGCCCTCGCGGTCGAAGCGCAGGCAGCGGCCGTGGCCGGGCAGATCGACGATCTGCCCCGTCCCGAGCGCCCAGCCGCGGAGCGTCTCGTAGCCGCCATTGAGCACCGTTGGCGGCTCGACCGCCAGCAGCGCCAGGGCCAGCAACCAGCATGCCATCGCCTTCTCCCGCGCGGCCTAACGCACCGTGATCCCGAGTCCGGGGCGGTCCGGCAGGGTGATCCGACCGTCCGGCGCGGTCATCGCCGCGAAGGGGTCGTCGCTCACCAACAGGGCGCCATCGAGGTCACACCAGTCGACCAGCGGCGCGAGCTGCGCTGCCGCGGCCAGCGAGACCGACGAGGCCCCGAAGCAGCCCAGCATCACCCGCATCCCGCAGGCTCGGGCAACGTGGATCGTCCGGAGCGCGGCGCTGAGGCCGCCGACCTTGTCGAGCTTCACGTTGACTCCGGCGATGCTGCCACGCAGGCGCAGCACATCGTCCGGTCCGTGGCAGCTCTCATCGGCCACAATCGGCAACGGCGAGACCGCCTGCACCGCGGCCAGGCCGTCGTAGTCGTCGCGGCCGACCGGCTGCTCGATCAGCTCGACGCCAAGGGCGGCCAGTTGCCCCGCCAGGTCGGCCGCCGCGGCGACGTCCCAGCCGCCGTTGGCGTCGACCCACAAGCGCTTGCCGGTCGCCTCGCGCAGCGCCCGCACTTTCGCCAGGTCGTCGCTGCCGCCGCACTTCACTTTGAGGATCGGATACTGCGCCGCCTCGGCCGCCTTCGCCAGCATCTCATCCAAGTCGGCGAGGCCGATGGTGAAGGCGGTCAGTCCGGTCTGTGCCGGGTCGAGGCCCAGCATCCGGTAGACCGGCTGCCCGGCGAGCTGGCCGGCGAGGTCCCAGAGCGCCCCGTCGAGCGCGCAGAGGGCACTGCGCTGGGCGGGCTGCGCAGCCGCCCAGGCGATCATCAGCGCGTCGGCGCAGCGCGGGTCGGCCGCCTCGACGGCTGGCTGCAGCGCCGCCAGGGTGGCCTCCATGCTGTCCAGGGTCCAGCCGTAGAAGCGGACCGGCACCCCTTCACCGCGGCCGATCAGGCCGTGGTGGCGCAGCTCCACCAGCAGCGACGAGGTCGTGTCGGACCCGCCGCGACTGATCCGGAAGGTGTGATGGTAGTGCAGCGCCAGGCGCCGCCAGGTCAGGCGCATCGGTTGCTCCGCGGCGGGCCATTGCGCGGAGGTTGCCGAGTTCCTGCCCGATCACCTGACAGGCCGCCCCAAGCTGCGGCAAGATCAGCCCATCGGAGCAACACCATGCGTCTCTGCGCCCCGAGCCGTTGGCTCGGCCTGATCACCCTCTGCGCGACCCTCGCCGCCGCGCAGACCCCCAGCGTCCTGATCCTCGACGACTCCCAGAAGCTCGGCTCGCTCAGCCTCGGCGGCGACAACACCTTGGTCGTCGAGCAGGGCGATGTGCAGGTCAACAGCAGCCACACCGCTGCGCTGAGTGCCTTCAACTCCAGCCTGGAGGTGAAGCAGGGCAAGATCGGTGTGGTCGGCGGCGTGCAGACCCTCGGCAAGGTCAGCCTGACTCCCAAACCAGTCAGCAACGCCAAGGTCGCCGACCCCTACGCTGCGCTGAAGCTGCCGACCGAGGTGCCAATCAAGTCGCGCCAGAAGCTGTTCGTGCACGCCGGCAAAGAGATGACCCTCTCGCCGGGCGTCTACTTCGGCGGGCTCTCCTTCGGCAGCGGCTGCCAGATCACCTTCGAGCCGGGCGTCTACTATGTCGGCAACGGCGATATCTACTTCGCGGACGGCACCTACCGCGGCGCTGGGGTGACGATCTGCCTCTACGGCAACGCCGCCGGGAAGTTCGTGCTCGGCAACAAGTGCGACATCAACCTCACCGCGCCGACCGAGGGCGACTTCAAGGGCTTGTCGTTCATCTCCTACGCCAGCGGGCTGGCGATCACCCTGCAAGAGGCCAACCTGACGCTCAGCGGGGCGATCTACGGGCCCAAGGTGCAGGTCGGCATGTTCATGAAGTCGCAGGTCAAGGTGCCGCAACTGGTGGCGCTGAACCTGACGATGGGCACCGGCGCGCAGATGACCGTCACCGGCTCGCCAGCGGCGGGCGGCGAGTAGCCGGGGGCTAAGTCACTTCGTAGCCGCCGTCGCCGTTCTTGCGCAGGATCTTGAACCCCGCCCGCTTGGCGCGCTGTTCGTTGAGTTGTTTGCCGATCCGCGGGGTGGCCGTGTAGAACGACCCGATCCGCCGGCTGACCGACGCGCCGCAGCGCGGGCAGAACGGGATCGGTGGCTCGTTGACGTGCTGCCGCGCCGTGAAGCCCTGCTGGCAGTGCTCACAGCCGAAGTCGTCGTCGGCCTTGTAGTCGTACAGTGGCATCGTCGTCCCTACGGTTCCAACCGCCAGGACAGCATACCACCGGAGCAGCCCTCGCGCAGGTCGACCTCGATCCGCAGGGCGCTGGTGGTGACCGCCTCGCAAGTGACGCGGTTGTACTGGTCGGGCGCCACGCCGTAGACGCCGGCCGGCCGCACCGCCTGCCAGGTCTCGCCATCGCGCCAGAGCAGTCGCCAGGCGGCCGGCACGCGGCACTGCCCCTGACCGGTGTCGTCGAACCAGTAGACGCGCACCCCGGTCACCGGGCGCGCCGGTTCGAGCGCCAGCTCGATCCACTCCCGGCCGCCGCGGTGGTCCCACCAGGTGAAGCGCCGGCGCGTCTGGTCATTGCTGCTGGCGGGATCGCCGGGATCCAAGACTGCGCTGACCGTGTCGCCGGACCAGCAGTGCGAGGCCCGGACCGGGCTCGGCTGTGGCCGCGGCCAGACTCGCGTGGCGGCCGGGTCGACCAGCGGGAAGGCGCTGATCCGCAGCCGCGCGCAGCCCATCGGGATCAGCCGCAGCGGCTCGCGGGGGCCCTCGGCCGCGAACGGTCCGGGCTCGACCTCGCCGACCAGGCCGTTCTCCTGGAGCTGCCAGTTGGCGATCCGGCGCCCGGTGGCGCGCAGCTCCAGCGGTACCTCGGGCACCCACGGCTGCGCCGGCAGTTCGCCGGTCCGGCGGAACTCTAGGTCGGCCACGGGATCCGCGCCGGTCAGCTCCAGGCCGTAGTTCCAGGGCCCCGTCGGCCACAACTCCTCGCCGTGCCACGGATCCTCGGCGGCGCCGTAGCGGCGGGTCTCGCTGGGGATCGCCAGCGCCCAGGTCAGCGGCCCGCGGTCGATGCTGACCGTCCCGCGGTTGCCTTCCCAACGCCGTAGCCGCAGCGGCATCGGCAGCTTCAGGTGGACCTCGTCGCCGTCGCTCCAGGTGCGCTCGATCTGCACCCAGGATCCTGCCGCGGGGCTGGCGTCCTGGCCAGCCACCGACACGGTGGCGTTCGGACACCAGGCCGGAATCCGCAGCGTCAGCGGGAAGGCGACGTCGCGCGGGGTCTGCAGGTGCAGGTGGACGACATCGTCGAAGGGGTACGCGGTGTCTTCGCTGAGCCGCACCGTGGTGCTGCCGTCGCCGACCCGTGCGGTCACTTGCGACGGCGCGTAGAGCGCGGCGGCCAGCCCGCCGCCGGGCGTCGCCAACCAGAGCTGCTCGGTGTAGGTCGGCCAGCCAAAGGCGACGTTGTGCTGGCAACAGCGGAAGGCGCGGGGGTTGTAGCTGAACATGTCCCCGCCGTTCTCGATGTCCGGCGCCTTGCTGCCGCGGTCGAGCTGCACCTGGTTCGGGCAGGTCAGGTAGTGCAACGCCCGCAGGTCGGCGGTCTGCGCGGCGGGCAAGCTGTTGAAGGCAACATCCTCGGTGCGCGCCGCCCAGAGCGGGTCGCCGGTCAGCCGCAGCAGCAGGCCAGCGCTGTAGATGAACTCGGTCATCGTGCAGGTCTCGGCGCCCTGCCGCGGACCACGGTAACCCGGCCGGGCGTTTTCGTCGGCGCCAAACAGCCCGCCAGGGACCTCGCCGTACTCGCCCCAGACCTGCGCGTAGACCTGCCGCGTGGCCGCCAGGTGCGCCGGATCACCGCTCTGCGCCCACCACTGCGCTGGCCCGCGGAAGGCCTCGGCCGCGTTCACGCCGTGGTGGCTCGGCACGCTGCTGCTCCACGGCGCGGTGTGCTCGTGATTGCGCTGCGCCAGCGCCAGCAGCCACGCCTCGCCAGTCTGGTTGTACAGCCAGTGCAGCCAATCGAGCTGGTCGGCGCCGCGGATCCAGCCCCACCAGCGGCGGGAGTCGGGGTGAGCCAGGAACTGCTCGTCGGGAATCGCTGCCAGGAACTGCGCGTAGCGCAGCATCAGCGGCAGCACGCGGGCGTCCGCGGTGGCCTCCCAGTGGCTGCGCAGCGCGAACAGCATCACCATGTTCGGCCACAGGTCGAGCAGCCGCTTGTTCTCGCGCGGGCCGAACCAGCCGTCGGGCTCCTGGCTGCGGAGCACAGCCTCGATCCAGCGCTCTGCCTCGGCCAGCAGGCGCGGATCGCCGGTCAGGTGGGCCAGTTGCAGGTAGCCGCGCAGCCAGTAGGGCAGCTCCTCCCAGGGCGAGTGCCCCTGCCCGTCGGCCGCCGCCCAGGCGTTGCCCTCGAAGCGGCAGAAGCTGGCGATCTCCGGCAAGTGACCGGTCAAGCCGTGAGCCATCAGCCGCAACTGCTCGGCCACCCAACCCTCGGCGGTGACGGCGCCCAGCGGCAGCTTCACCAGCGGGCTTGGCCGCAACGGCGGGCGGTGACCCTGGTACAGCGCCGGCCCCGCCGGCAGCACGCGCAGCTCGCGGATCATACCTGCCTCCTGCGCCCCGCCGCACGTCGCGGCCAGCAGCCCGGCGCCCAGCCAGCGCCACATCGCAGTCTCCTCGCCGCCGGCTGGCGCGGCCTCAGTGCCCGGCGGCGGGGGCCCGCCAGTCGCGCTTCGTCACGGGCGTCGTGCTGACCGGCCAACTGGCGCGGTAACGGTCCTGGTAGAGCCCAATCTGCTCGGCCGGGATCGGCCGGAAGCCGACCTGGCTGAGCAGCGGCGCATCGGGCCGCAGCCGGTAGTCGCCGGCGGCCGCGTCGACAAAGCCGGGGTCGGTCTCGGCGAACTCGCCGTTCTCGACCAGGTTCAGCACAGCCTGGTTGCCGGTGGTCAGGCGGCCACAGCGGTAGAACACGTTGCGCCAGAGGTGGTTGATCCCCGGCTCCTGCATCATCGTGGCGATCCGCGGGTAGCGCTGCAGGTAGAGCGCGCTGGTGAAGAACTCGGCCGGGCTCTTCCGGTCGGCGATCATCCGCCAGACGCTGTTGCCGCTGTTCCAGCCGCCGGAGACGCCCTGTTTGCAGTCGATGAACAGGTTGTTGTCCATCACATTGTCGCGTCCGCTGTTCATCTGCACGGCGCCAAAGTTGCCGTTGGCGCTGCGGATGAAGATGTTGCCGTAGACCACCATGTCACTGATGGCGTCGTCGAAGCGAATCGCCGCCTGCCCGTGGACCGCGGCGCCCTCGCCCGGCTTGCCGCAGTTGGTGAAGCGGTTGTACCGGAAGATCACCCCGCGGTAGGTCGGGTTCATGAACAGCTCCATGGCGCCCTGGTCGTCGGACTCCAGCACGGCGCTATGGACCTCGTTGAACTCAATCAGGTGGTCGTTGCCCTCGATTCGCATCACGCTGCTGGGGCAGTTGTACATCAGGTTGTGAGCCACCCGGTTGCCGACGCCTTCGAGCTGCACCGCCGGGGTGTAGGTCCGGTCGATTCGCCCGAAGTCCCAGATCCGGCAGTTCTCGACGACGTGCCGCCCCGGCGTCAGCGTGGCGCGGTCGCCGCCGATCACCTCGCTGGCGCGGCGGCCGATGGTGTGGATGTCGCAGCCCAGCAGCGTGTTGGCCTCGCCGCCCAGGATGCTGATGCCGTTGCCGGCGAAGCGACTGATGCTGCAGCCAGCCACCAGGCAGTTGCGGCAGTCGGTCAGCAGCAGCCCGTGGTGACGCGCCAGATCGAAGTTCAGACCCTCCAGCCGGACGTGGTTGACCTGTGCCATGGTGACCATCGGTGTGGGTGTCAGGCCGAGTTCGACGGTCGCCTGGGCCAGGTCACTGGGCGGATAGAGGTAGAGCCGGCCGCTGCGCCGGTCGAGGTAGTACTCGCCCGGCAGGTCCAACTCTTCGAGCAGGTTGAAGGCGTAGTACTGAATGCCCTGCCCCGGGTGCATCCCGGGCGGGCCGTAGAGGTAGGCCTGCCCACAGCTCAGCGTCTTGGTGGCCGGATCGATCTTGCTGACCTTGATGGTGGCGTCGGCCCAGAGGTACCGGAAGTAGCCGAACAGCCAGGGCTCTTCGGCCTGCGTCCAGCGCGCGTGCCGGTCGTCGAGATACTCCACCACCGACGGCTTGTTGGTGCCGCGATCGCCAGGTTCGACCAGCCGCTTGATGCCGACGAAGCCCTGATTTGGCCAGCGCGCCAGGGTCTGCGCGCGGCCGTTGACGTACAGCTCCAGAGTCGGCGGCGCGGGCGGCTGGGCGAACCCGCGCACCGCCAGTTGGCCGTAGTCGCTAATGCCCTGCGCCTTGAGGTCAAACTCGACGACCTTGCCACGCGCCTCCTGCGGCAACCGCGCCAGGATCGCCGGGTCGGCCACCAGGCGGCTCTCGCGCAGGCGCTGGCCGCCGTAGAAGGTGGCCTTGCCCGGCTCGGTGGCACGCCAAACGGTCGGGCCGGCGGCGCTGCCGGAGTCGGCGGCCGTCAGCTCCAGCGGTCCGGCCACGGGGTACTCGCCGGGCAGCACCTGCACGGCGATGGCGCCCTTCTCACCGCGCGCTCGCAGAGCCCTGACCAGGTCGCGGGCGCGGGTCAGGCTGGCCACCGGCGCGGCCTGGGTGCCGGCGTTGGCGTCGACGCCTTGCGGGCTGAGCCAGACCTGCGCGGCGTAGGTCGGCACCGCCGGCACCAGCGCCCGGCTGGCCGCCACCTCGCGCGCGGGCAGGCCCTTGGCGACCCGATCCAACTCGGCGACTTTCTCGGCCGCCTCGAAGCGGTGCGGCTCGGGGTAGTCGCCGACCGCAGCGATCTTGGTGTACTCCGTCCGCGCCGCCGCGGTCTGGCCCTCGGCCTCGTAGCTCTGGGCGATCCGCAAGTGGGCGTAGCTGCGCAGCCCGAGTGGCGTGTCCGGCGAGGTTACCAACGCCTGGCAGGCCGTGCGGACCGCGGCGTACTGCTTGTTGGCCCACTGGCCGTGGGTCGCGCGAAAGCCCTCCATCAGCACCTCCCGCCGCTCGGCGGCCGCGGCCTCCGGCGACTCCGTGACGCCGAAGGTCGCCTTCAGGCGGTTGAACTCGGCCTTCACCACCGCCTTCGGCCAGGCGGCGCGGGCGACCTTGACCTCGTCCAGCAAGCCCCAGTAGTTGTGCCAGCCATTGCCCAGCGAGAACTCGCTGCCCAGCGAGAAGTCCCCGTCCCAGGGGTTCGGCAGCGCTGTGCTGCCCTGCTGGAAACCGTTGACGTAGGACGTCACCGACCCGGCCGTGCGGTCGACCACCAGCGCGACGTGGGCCCATTGCTGCAAAGCCAGCTTGAGGGCCGCGCTGCCGCCGGTCGAGACGGTCTTGCCGTCGGCGGCTTTGTAGCAGAAGTACCACATCAACTGCCCGTTGCCGGACAGGTCGATCACCAGGTAGGCGTCGGGGTAGGTCCCGCTGGCGAAGATCCGCCGCTGGTTCTGGGGGTCGTTGATGGTGAACTGCTGCGGTCGCAGCCAGGCACTGAAGGTCCAGGAGCCCTTCCCGAAGCGCTGTGCGGCCGGCAGGTTGACCGTGACGACGCCGGCCGGCTGCCCGTCGAAGGCCGCCGCGTGCCCCGCCGGCGAGGTCGCCCAGGCGGTCGTGACCTTGCCCGGCAGGTTGTTACCCGACCGGTCGGCGGCTGCGGCGCCGGTGCCTTCGTCGAAGGTGTAGTGCAGCAACAAGCCCTCCTGCGCGGTGGCGCAGGCGACGGTCAGCAGACTGCATAGCAGCAGCAGGCGATAGCGTGGCGGCAACATCGGATCGCTCTCCCAGGCCAGGCGGCTGGTGGTTCGACGGCGTGGGTCGGAATCCTGTTCGCGACCGTCGACGAGGGGCCGGCCGTGGAGGCGCTATAATGCGGGCTGGGGTAACGACCGATGCTCAATCGGCTGCACGTCACGGGCTTCAAGTCGCTGCGCGACGCGACGGTCGAGTTCGCGCCGCTAACCGTCGTGTTCGGCCCCAACGCCGCCGGCAAGAGCAACCTGCTGGACGCGGTGCAGGTGCTCTCGTTGCTGGGCACCGCGCGTACCGTGGCCGCGGCGCTGGAGGATCCGGCCGTGCGCGGTCGCCCGGCCGAGGCTTTCGCGCTGCCCGCCGGCGGCCTGGCGGCCTGGCACCAGCTCGCCGAAGCGCGGCTGGAGCTGGCGGCTGACCTCGCCCTGGCCAGCGGCGACTACCGCTATCGCGTCGAAGTGGGCGTGGAGCCAGCGGCGGGGCAGCTCCGCGTCACCGATGAGCGGCTCACCAGCCTGACAGCCCGCGGCGAGTCCAAGCGGTTGGCGCCTCGGATCGGCCGCGACGGCGACCATCTCCGGGTCCGCCAGCGGGGCAGCGGCGGGCATCCCTACCAGGAGCAACTCGGGCTCGGACACACGCTGCTCTCCGATGGCCGGTTCGCTGGGGACCAGTACCCTGAGATTGTCGAGACCCGGGCCGAGCTGGCCGCCTGGCGGGTCTACTACCTCGACCCGCGGACCGCGATGCGCCAACCAGCACCGCCGCGGGAAGCCGACGACATCGGTCCGCTCGGCGCAGACCTTGCCCCGTTCCTGAATCGTCTGCAGGCAGCGCCGGAGCACGGCCGCTGCTACCAGCGGCTGCAAGAACTGGTGCGGTACCTGATCCCGGCCGTCAGCGCGGTGCAGGTCGAACTCGACCAGCGCCGCGGGGTGCTCGACCTGACGGTGGTGGAGGGCGGGGTGGAGTACTCCAGCCGGGTGGTTTCCGAGGGCACCTTGCGCGTGCTGGCGCTCTGCGCCCTCGCCGTCAACCCGTGGCGCGCTCAGCTGGTGGGGTACGAGGAGCCCGAGAACGGCGTCCATCCGCGGCGCCTGGAGCAGATCGCCAACCTGCTGCTGGACGTCGCCGAGAGCGGCACCCAGGTGATCCTGACGACCCATTCGCCGCTGCTGGTGCGGCACTTCGCCGAGGCCCGGCGCCAGGATCCGGACCAGATTCGCCTGCTGGCGGTGCACCGCGACCGGCAGGGCACCTCCTTCGAGCCCTTCGACGATCGCGACCTGTTCCTGGATGCAGACATCGACGACAGTCTCAGCGAGCCGCTGGCAGCGCCCCGCCTGGAGACGGCCCTGGCGCGTGGGTGGTTCGATGCCTGACCCGCGTCGCGTCGTGGTCTTCGCCGAAGACACCGCCACCGACCAGTACGGCCAGGCTCTCCTGGAGCGCCTCGGCGGCGAGGGCGGAGTCAGCTTGGAGGTGGTCTCGGCTGTCCGGGAGGGCGGCGCCGCACGGGCGGTCAACGAGCTGGTTGCCTACCAGCGCCGGTGCCAGCGCCGCGGGGTGGCCCGCGGCCCGGTCGACCTCGGCGTGGTGATCCTCGACGCCGACCGCAAGGGTTGGGCGGACAGCCGGAAGCGCCTGCTCCAAGCCATCGACCCCGCGACCTTCCCGCTGGTCGCCGTCGGGTGCCCCGACCCGCATGTTGAGCGCTGGTACCTGGCCGACCGCAGTGCGTTTCGGCAGACCTACGGCGCCGAGCCCGCGACGCCGTCGCCAGGACGCCCTGGCACGGACTGCAAGCGGCTGATCCTCGAGGCCTTGCGAGCGGCCGGCGATCCGTTGCCGCGACTGTATCCCAGCGCCGCCGGGCGACTGGTGCAGGCGCAGGACCTCGAGCGCGCCGGGCGTGAAGTCGCCGAGCTGGACCACTTCATCAAGGAGTTGCGAGCGGCGCTACAGCGCCTCGCCGGCTGACGCCTGGCCGGCCTTGGGCAGCAGCCGCCGAGGGAACTTCGCGACGACCGTGTACTGCGGGTCGACGATGTTGCCGATCCGCATCCGGCCGGCCTGGCTGTTGACCTGCCAGGCCTCCTGGCGGTCGTAACCGTGCTCTTCACACAGCCAGTGCAGCAGCTCGACCTGGGCGATTTGCAGCGCCTCCAGCAGCGGTCGCCCGCTGCCGGCGGTCATGATCCAGTCGGCGTCGCGCAGTCGCGGCCACTGCGGGGTCGGGCCGCGCAGGACCTCCAGTCGCAAGGTCACTTCGGCGCTGGTCTCCAGGGCGCTGCGGCACAGCTCGCCATCGCCCTGGGCGGCGTGGATGTCGCCGAAGCAGAGCAGCGCCCCGGGGACCCAGACCGGCAGGTACAGCGTCGCGCCGACGCGGGTCTCGCAGCAGTCCAGGTTGCCGCCATACTCGCCCGGTGCCAGCGTCGTCTCGACGCGACCATAGCGCGGGGCGACGCCGATGCTGCCGACGAACGGCTCGAGTGGGATCTCTACCGCGCCGATTTGGCTGTCCGGGAGTTCCAGCCGGCCGACCTCCCGCGTCAGGTCGAGCTGCCATTCGAACATCCGGTTCGGCAGCGGGTCGTTCAGCAGCAGCTTGCGCCCGGGCACCTCGCCAGTCAGGCTGCCCATGCCAGCGCCCTGCGAGCTCCAGGCGGTGTCACGGGTCAGGGTGATCGCCTCGATGTGGACCGCCAGCACATCGTGGACCGCGGCGCCGTCGACATGGATCGGGCCGACACAGGGGTTGCTGGTGAGGTAATGGAAGCCCCGGTCCTCGGGCTGCATCGTCGTCGGCAGCGGCTGCCGGCGGTCGTCCCAGCCGCGGGCGTCGCGGGTCGCCACCGTGATCGTATCGCCGTCGCCGACGTGGAACGCCGGCGGCACGCCGCCAAAGGTGTAGACGTAGCGCCGTGGTTCGAGGTGGTGGTGCTGCGGCATCGCCGGTTACTCCGGGACGTCGACGCGGTAGACCCCGACGCTGCCGCCACGGTCGCTGTTGAACAGGATCTGCCGGTCGTCGAGCGTGAACACCGGGTGCGGGTGCGAGGGCTGGTCCTGCCACGAGGTGTCGTGCCGACAGAGTGGCGTGAGGTGGCACATTTCGTCGTCGCCGTGGTCGATCACCGCCAGCACGCCCTGGCCCTGCGGCACGTCGGGCAGGCGACAGCAGTCGCCGACAAAGCGCGTGCCGACGTGATTGGCCTGAATGTGCGAGGGCATCCCGCCCGGGAAGCGGTAGAACCGCGCCTCGTGCTCCAGCACATCGGTGACCACGTTGTAGTGGACCCAATCCTTGGCGGTGGGGGTCATCCGCTGGCTGAACTGCACCAGCAGCCGGCCGTCATCGAGGAAGGTCTCGTGGCCGGACCGGCTGACGTAGCGGCCGCGGTCGAGGATCGGCGTGGCCTGATGCGTCGCCGCGTTGAGGGTCCAGAGGCGCTGCACCTGTTCCCAGGGGCCCTCGTGGCAGAAGACCACCCAGTTCGGTTCGGTCGGGCTGACGTTGACGTGGCTGATCCACTCCCGCTCGCCCCACAGGCAGCTCGACTTGGCGCTGTCCACCTCCACCCGAAAGATCAGGCAACTCGGCCGGCGGAACAGCCGCTCGTAGAAGTCGCTGTATTGGAAGCCGGTGAAGGTGTTGGTCTGCAACACCTCGGCGACCGCGAAGGTGACCGTCTGACCATCGAAGCTGGGGCTCAGGATCGAGGCGCGGTAGCCCTCGTTGACGGTGTGGATCACCTCGGCCTGGAACGTCGCCAGGTCGATCCGGTAGACCTGCTGCCCGCTGCAGACGCAGACCACCTCGCGGCCGGGGAGCCAGGTCGAGTTGTGCCCGGCGACGCCGTTCGGCAGGTCGCTGATCTGCACCAGTTGGCCGCTGGTCAGGTCCAACAGATGGGCCTGCACCCGCCCGGCGACCTCTCGGCTGACCAACAGCCGCTGGCCGTGCAGCACCGGCTGCGTGAAGTAGGGGTACCAGCTCCGCACGCCGTCGTCGGTCAGCTTGGTGACCGGTCGGCCGGTCAGCGGGTCGGCGGCGGTGACGGGCGTCAGGTGGGTGACGGTGCCGAGCGACATGGCTGTCTCCTGGGTCCAGCGCGGTCGCGGCCCCCGCTCGACAGGTGCGCCGAGAGGGGGCCGGGCAGCGCAGCAGGCTACAGTTCAACCGCCTGTCCGGTGGCGATCGAGTGATAGGCGGCTTCGACCACCGCGACGGTGCGGCGCGCCTCGCGGAACGGCACGGCCGTCGCGGTGTCGTCGCGGATCGCCGTCACGAAGGCCCGCATCTCGCCCAGCACCGGGGTCTCCACTTTGTCGGGCTTGAGCGTCTGCGTCTCGGCACCGGGCTCCCACAGCTTGTAGGTGATCTCGCCGCCGAAGAACGAGGCCGCGGTGGCCGAACCATGCTCGCAATCGAGGCGCGCGGCGTACGACGGCAGGGTGGTCACGCCGGTCGACTGCAGCACGCCGACGGCGCCGCTCTCAAAGGCCAGGCTGACCCAGGTGCAGTCGGGGTAGTCGCTGCGCAGGTCGACCATCTGCCCGCCGACCGCCATCACGCGCTTCACCGGGCCGGCCACCCAGAGCATGAAGTCGAGCTCGTGGGCATTGACTTCCAGCAGCGTGCCGCCGCTCAGCTCGCGGCTATAGCGCCACGGCGCGGAGTTGGCGCCCCATCCGCTGCCGAGCCGCTCAACATAGATGGAGCGCACGGCGCCGAGTGGCCAGCCCTGGACCATCTTGTGCAACATGCGGTGCGTCGGGTGCCAGCGACAGACCTGGCCGACCATCGACTTGACCCCGGCCGCCTCGACCGCCGCGATCATCGCGTCGCAGTCGGCCACGGTCGCCGCCAGGGGCTTCTCGCTGAAGACGTGCTTCCCGGCGGCCGCGGCGGCCTCCACCGGCGGGCGATGCAAGCCGCCCGGGGTGGCCACGACCACCGCATCGACGTCGCCACGGGTCACCAGGTCGGCGTAGTCGGCCACTGCCGTGGCGCTGTACTTGCCGGCTGCCTCGGCGCAGCGCTCGGCATCGACATCACTGACGGCCGTCACGCAGACGCCCGGCAGGGTCACCGCCTGATCGCACAACGCCTTGCCCATCCCACCACAACCGATCAGGCCTAGACGGACCTGCTGCATCTCACCGCTCCTCGCTCTGGCTGGCTGCTTCGGCCTCGCTGGCTGGATCCTCCCTGCCACCCGAATCCCAGAGTCGCAGCGGCAGACTCAGCCGGGGGCCGAGCTGCCAGGGCACCAGCACCGTCGCGTCGAGGCGCCATTCGAGCCACCAGCGCGGGCTGCGCAGGCTGGGCGCCAGGCGGCGCGGCAAGTGCCAGGCAAAGGGCTCGCGGATCCGCTCCTGGGCCGGCAGCGGCAGGACGCGATCGGCCACCACCCACTCGTTGACGTCGGTCGCCGCGCGGAAGCGGCTGGTCTCGGCGGCCACCAGCTCCAGCAGCAGGCGCCGCCCCGGGCGGGCGCCGCGGTTGACCACCTCGTACCAGCCCTCCAGCGGCTCATGCAACTCGAGGTGCCCTTGGGGCAGCCCCAGACGCAGGTCGACCGCCGCCAGCCAGGGCGCGCCAGCCAGCCAGCCTGGCCGGTTGGCCGCCTCGACGGCGGAGTCGCTGACGGGCGCGTCCTGCGGGGCGCTCCAGAGGTGCAAGGGCTGCCAGGCCTGCAGCGGTTCGCCGCCCAGGCGCAGGCTTGCCAGCACCTCGTGTTCGACCACCACCTCGGCGCCGCCGTAGGTCGGCAGGGCCTCGGCCGGCACGGTCAGCCGAAACGGCAGGGCGTGGCGCCCGGCGGCGAGGCGGACCGGGGAGAGCGTGGTGGTCAGGTGGAAGTCCTCGCGCAGGTGACCGGTGCGGCTGCGTCCGAACCAGCGCGGCACCGGCTGGCTGTAGATCGGCGGCGGATAGCGGGTCGCCGCGGCGAGCAGTTCGCGGCCGGCGACCGTGACCCGGATCGCGGCGACGTCGCGGCTCGCGGGCAGAGTCACGATCAGTTGCCCGCTGACGGTCTCGCCGGCGCGCACAGCGACGCGATCGAGGACGATCTCCAGACCGGTGGGCAGAGTATCCAGCATGTCCCTCCTCCGCTTCAGCTTCGCGCCGTCGGCCGGGGTACCTCCCGGTCGAGCAGCGCCTCGCGCCAGCGCCAGCCCAGCTCTTGCCGCACGGCGGCGGCGCGTTCGTGCAGCCAGCCCAGCAGCCCGCTGAGCAGTGCCTGCCAGCCATCTTCGGGACAACCCCGCCCGGCTCGCGCGCGTTCCCAGGCCACCACCCAGCGCTGCGCCTCGGGGGCCGGCGGCCACGGCTCCACCGGCGGCTGGAGCAGGCTCCAGGGCCAGGTCGGGAGCGGCCCGTCCGGCGCCGGAGCGCTGGTTACCCGCGGCGTCCAGCACTGGGCCTCGTGCCGCGGCAGCTCCGCCAGCGCCGCGCTCACCGGCGCCTGGGCCGCGGACGCGCCGTGCGCCTGCAGGTCGCCGGCGGCCCACCAGGCCACCAGCGCCAGCAACGCGCCGCGCCGCCAGCGGTCGCCGTCGGACTCGCGCCACTGCTGGCGGGCCGCCCGCAGCGCGGCCTGGCGCACCGCTGCCAGCCGGGCGTTGCTGTCGAGCAGCAGGGCCACCTGTCGCTGGGCCTCCAGCGCCGCCGCCACCCAGGTCGGCTGGCGGTGCCCCAGGGCCATGCCGAGATCGGCTTCGAGGGCGCTCAGCAACGCTCGCCAGGAGTGCTCCAACCGCGCCCCCAGGGCCTCGCGCAGCACGCTCGGCAGGCACTCGGCGGGTGCCAGCCGGGGCAGCTCTTCGCAGCCGCGATGCCAGGCCTCGAGGTCGCCAGTCGCCGCACTGACGGCCAGCGCCAAGGCCCGCCGGTCGCCCTCCTGCAGCCCTGCCGGGAGGTCGTCCAGGCAGCCGCCGCGCTGGTCCAACGGCCCGCGCAACGCGCCCTCGAGCGGCGCCGGAAGGGGCCGGGCCGACGCCGCCGGGAGGGTGCCGCCGAGCGCCGCCAGGGCGATGGCGGCCGACCAGCGCGGCCGGTCGGCGTCCAGCTCGGCCAGCCGCTGCCAGGATTCGCGGTCGGCCGGAGCGGCCAGCAGGCGGAGCCGCAGCGCCTCGGCCGTGGCGGCCAGCGGTGCCGCGGCCGAACTCGGCCAGACCAGCGGCTGCGCCGCGGCCTGCAGCGCCGCCAGCCAGGCCCGGCGAGTGGTCACGGCGCCAGCCGCCGGGCGACCTGACTGCGCGGCGGCGGCGGCTCAACCCCCAACAGGGCCGGTCGCGCGGTCAGCTCCGCCAGCTCCAGTCGCCCGGCCCCGGCCGTCAGCAGTTGCCAGTCGCCCGCCGGCAGGTCGACGTCCCAGCGCCACCAGGCCGGCGGTGGCTCGATCCAGTGGACCGCGTCCCCCGCGCGCAGGCCGAGGCGCAGCGGCAGGGCAGCGGAGCGCGCCCGCGCCCAGACGGTGACGCTCCAACGGCGCGCGGTGGCCGGCAGCCGGCTGCTCAGAATCGGGCGCGGCTCCGCGCCACAGCGGGTCAGGTCGACCGCCAGGCCGTGCTCGCCGCGGACGAAGTCGGGCGTCGCACAGCGTCCGACGACCGCCTCGCCCCACTCCCCAGGCAACAGCCGGTAGGGCTCCGCGGAGGACTCGAAACCAAGACTCACCGGCGGCGGCGGCAGCGTCTCGGGCGCCGGACCAGCCGGTGGCGTTGCCGGCAGGCGCGTCGCGGGGCACCAAAGCTGGCCGAGCCGCTGGCGACTGCCCGCCTCGCCGTCGCCGCAGGCCGCCAACTGCACCTCCCGCCCGGCCCCGTCGTCGTCGTGCAGCAGCAGGTCGAAGCCGCAGACGTCCTGCTCGCGAAGCCGGGCGAGCGCCCAGGGGCTGAGGTCCAGCCGCGCCTCGGCCTGCCAGCCGCCGGGGACCTGGCGCGCGCGGACGCGGGTCGCCGTCAGCAGGGCCGGGGCGCGGGGCGGCACGACGGTCTTGCAGCGCGCCGTGAACTGGCCCTCGGTGCCCGGCGCCAGGAACAGCCGCAGCACCGCGTCGGTCGGCCCGAGTTGCGGCTCCCCGGCCGGGTCGAAGTCGAGGCACAACTCGACCGCATCGCCGCCGGTGGCCGGGTCTGGCGCGGTCATCTGCAACTGGTTGTCGCGCACCTCGACCCCCAGCACAAAGCCCTCGGCGGTTGGGCAGAGCCGCCACTGGGCGGAGGCGTCGTCAGGACCCAGCCAGTCGACCTCGGACCGCAGCAGGTGCGCCGTGCCGCCCAGCGGGATCGGCGCCAGGCGCTCCGGCCAGTCCTCCAACAGCGCGTCGACCGCCGGCGGCGGCGCGCCGTCGCGCGGCAGGTAGAGCAGGCCGCGGGAGAGGTCCTGGACCGTCCGGCCGGTCTCGGCGGTAACCCGCCAGCGCCCTGGCCGGCCGGGTTGCCAGGAGCTGACCGGCACCCACCACTCCTGGCCCGGCCAGTCGACCTCGTCGCCGCTGGCGGCCGCGGTCCAGGCCGGCTGGCAGCCCGGGCTGCCGGCCAGCCGCACGGCGCCCTCGCCAGCGCCGCGGGCCAGGTGGCGCAGGCTGACTTGGAGGCCCGGCCGACCGTCGCGGATGCTCAGATGACTGCGCGCGGCAACCTCGCGGACACCGTGCAGCGTCGCCGCCTCCAGCCAGCCTTCCAGCAGATCGCGGCGCGGCGCTTCCAGCAGGGTCGGCTCGAAGCTCAGCGGCAGGTCCAGCCAGGCGCCGCGGTAGCACTCCCGGCGTTCGCGGCCGTAGAGGCTGAAGGCCCTAAGCAGCACGCCGCTCATGGTGCGAATCCGCAGGCGCGGCGCGCGGCCATCCAGCCGCGGCGCGGTGCTCCGCAGGCGATCGTCGGTGGGGTCCCAGACCAGTGCCACGGCGCGCCCGTCGGGCAACTCGGCGGCGCACCAGCGCCAGCCGGCCTCGGCGCGGTGCGGGCTGCGCAGCCGACCGACGACGCCCCAGCGGGCCCGCCAGGCTTCCCAGACCGCTTCGCGCGGGCCGTAGCCGCCGGTCCAGCCGGTGGGGAAGCCGACCAGCGGTTGGCTCTGCCAGAACTCGAGCAGTTGCCGCGCCGCCAGTTGGAACGGGCTGACCTCGTCGGCCAGCCGCTCCGGCGTCACCAGCCGCGGGCCCGCTTCCAGCGGTGCCACCGGCCGTAGCGCGCGGGGGGCCAGTTGCAGCGCGGGTCGCTCGGCGCCGGGCGGACTGCCCTCTTCGAGCAGCCCGAGGTCTTCCCACCACGGCTGCCGGTCGGGATCGTCACCCAGCCGGCCGGCCGCCAGGAACAGGGTCCGGCGCTCCAGCAGCTCGGCGGCGTCGACCTCCAGAACCGCCCGCCGCAGCGCGGCGTACTGCGCCGGATCGGCCGGCGGCCGGCTGCGATCGGTGCCCGCCCCGGCCAGCGTGGCCGCCGGATCGGCGGCCAGCACGGTCTCCCGGAAACGCCGCAGATACTCGACGTAGTCGGCGCCGGCCCAGTACCGCGCCGGCTCTTCGTCGAGTTCCCAGACCACCGGCTCGGCGGCAAGGTGGTCAACCAGGGCCCGCGTCCAGGCCAGGAAGCGCTCCAAATCGGGCAGCGCCAGGCTGCCGCCGAGACCGTGACTGCTGCTGCGGCGACTGCTCAGCACCTGCGCCGGCAGCCGCTCCTGCGGACTCAGCGCCAGCACCAGGTTGAGCCGCAGCCGCATCGCCCGCAGCGGCGCCAGCCGGGCGTCGAGCGCCTCGAACTGCGGACGGCCGGCGGCGTCGGCGGCGTCCCGCCACGGCACCACCAGCCGAGCTTGCCGACAGCCCCAGGCCCGCGCCTCGGCGGCCAGCTCCAGGGCCGGGTCGGTGAGCACCCAGGGTGGCTCGGGGCCCTCGTCCAGCGTGCGGTCCGGCGCCACCGCCAGCCAGCGTTGCACGGCGGTCTCGCCGGCCGCGGCGGTAACCTCCCAGAGCCCCGCCGGCAGGTCCGGCAGCGGCACCTCCCAGAGCTGCGGCGCCAGCGGCGCCAGGCGCTGCTGCTGTTGTACCCAGCCGTCGGCCGCGCGGACGGTCAGCGCGACCGTCTGGCCCTCCAGCCCGCGGCCTGCCAGGCGCAACGTCAACGTCCCCGGCAGCACGCTGCCGGCCGGCCCGTTGGCGCGCCAACTCAAGTCCAGGCAGGGACTCCGCGGTGCCACTGGCGCGGCCACGGTGCCGTGGACCAGCCGCAGATCGTCGATCCAGACCTCGCCCCGGCCGACGGTCTCGCCGCTCAGGCTGAGCCGCGCGGTGGGCGTCGTCTCGCCCGGCACGACGCGGCGCTGCGCCCAGTCCAGCCCAGCCTCGCGGGCAGCGGCCGGGCTGACCGGCGGCGGCAGGGCCGCCACCGTCCAGTGCCCGGGCTGCCAGGTCGGCCCGGGCCGCAGGGTGGTCTGCCACTGTTGCCCGGCGGAGTCCCGCAGCGTCAGGCGCAGCGCCACCGCGCCGCTGCCGCGCAGCCGCCAGGCCAGGGTCACCGGCTCGCCGGGCGGCAGCGCCAGGCTGGCCGGCAGCTCGAGCCGGCTGCCCGGCGCGGGCAGCCACAGCGCGCCCTCCCGCCAGGCCGGCGCCAAGAGCGCCCCCGGCGCCGCGGCGAGTTGCCACGGTCCCGGCCCGAGGTCGCCCGAGCTGTCGCCCGGCAGCAGATTGGGCACTGCCGCGAGCAGCCCGGCGAGCAGCCAGCAGACGGTGATCACGGGATGCGCACCTGGTCGCCGGTCTCGGGGCCGGCCGGCAACGTCAGGCTGGCCGCTGGGGCCAGCAGTTGCCAGCCGCCGAAGCGCGCCGCCAGGCTGGGGCGACCCGGCGTCAGGCGCAGCAGACGGTAGAGCAGCGCCGGTCGCCCGGCGGTCACCCCCACCGCGCCGAGCGGGTCACCGACCGCGACCGGCTGGCCCTGCCGCGGCGCCAACGAGAACTGCTGCAGCCCGGCCAGGTAGCTGGCTTCGCCGTTGCCGTGGTCGATCAGCACGTAGTTCTCACCACTGCCGCCGCCGAAGCGCCCGCCCTGCTGTGGATTGACCGGATCGGCGTGCGAGTCATCCGCCTCCAGCAGGACGCCGCTGGCCGGGGCGTAGACCGGCTGCCCGTAGGCGTAATGGTCGCGCAGCCGGCCGCCCTCGCCGCTGAACGGCTGGCCGGCCCGGTCGACCCGGTCGAACAACCAGGAGTAGGCCGCGGCGCCGCTGTGGGGGCCGCTCCCCGGCCCGACCGCAACCCGCCAGACGCCGCGCAGCGGCAAGCGCAGGCTGGTCTTGGCGGTCCGCCCGCTGGGCGGCTGCAAACTAAAGCGACCCAACGCCGTGCAGGACCCGCCGCCGGCCGCGGTGCCCTGCACGGTCACCAGCAGCTCGCCAGCGGCCGCCGCGTTGGGCGGCAGGTCCAGCGACGGGATGGACAGCACGCCATCCGGCCCGCAGTCGTGCGAGCCGGCCAGTGCGTCGAGGTCGGCGGCGCTCAAGCTGCCCTGGGCCAGCACCTCGCCGCCGGCGGCGCGGGCCACCCAAGACAGGCCCTGCACGCTGACGCCGACACCGTTGGTTTCCTGCAGCCAGAGGCCCACCGGCCAGGCCATCCGAGCGCTGCGCCCAAGCTGCACCGCCTCCAGGGCGTCGGGCACACTGAACACCTCAAAGCGCGGCCGCGGACCAACCGGCGCGGGTTCGGACAGGCCGCCCTCAGGGCCTAGCCAGAAGGCCTGCTCCAGGCGCAGTTCGTGGCCGCCGGAGGTCTGCGCGCGCAGTACGTAGACCGTCCGCGCGGCGTCGCTGCCGGCTGGCCAGACCTGCCGGCCGGTGATCACCAGCCGCTGCCCCGGCCCCAGGTTGACCCGGCCGCCGGCCCAGGTCTGCAACTCGCCAGCGGTCAGCAGCCGACTGCTGAACAGCCGGCCCAGCCGGTTGAAGGTCTGCACCCGCACGTCGGCCAGGCGCATGCCTTCACCGGCCGGGGCCTCGACCACCAGGACGCAGCGGTAGCACAGCGAGCCGTCGTTGGTCCGCTCGCCGGTGACAGTCTCCGCGGCGGGGAGGCGTCCCAGCGCCAGCCCGGTCAGCAACCACAACCACGGCCGCATGGTGTCCTCCGCGCGCAGTATACCCAACGCTCCGCAGCGCCGTCAAAGCACGAGTCCGGCCCCGGCGGCGCAACCAGCCGGCCGCGCGGTGGTCTATCGGCGCGGGAGAGAAC
Organism: Fimbriimonadaceae bacterium; assembly: GCA_020850355.1. Classification (GTDB taxonomy): domain Bacteria; phylum Armatimonadota; class UBA10988; order UBA10988; family UBA10988; genus JADZEX01. Next base: position 168,603 of record JADZEX010000021.1, read on the forward strand.
CGATGGAGGTCCTGGCGCTGCAGGCCGCGATGGTGCTGCTGGCCGTGGTGGCTGGCGGTCGCTGGGCCCGCCGGCGCCGCGGGCGGACCCACGCCTACCTGACCTTCCCGACGCTCCTGGCCGGCCCGCCCTGCGGCCGGCTGCGCCGCCGCAACCCGCCGGTCGTCCAGTTCGGCCCTCCGCCCCTGCTGCGCTGAGCGCGGGGTTGTTGAGTCGTGCCGCCGTCAGCTCACACTGAGCGGACCGAACTCGCCGAACTGCTCGCGCAGGTCGACCACGCGCTCCTCGGCGATGCTGATCTCGACGGCTTCCATCGTCGCCTGCACCCAGCGGGCCTGCCGCATCGAAGCTTCGGGCTCGCGACCTGCGCGGATCGCCGCCAGGAACTCGCCGCACTCGCCGGCGAAGCCGGCGGTCGGGTCCAAGGGATGCTCGTGGACTTCCCGCTCACCGTCGAAGGGCTGCCACTCGAAGCGGTCGGCGCTGATCTTGAGGCAGCCCTGCTGGGCCATGATCACTTCGTCCCAGCCGCCGTCGAGGGTGTTCAGGGACTGGCGCATGTTGGCGATGCTGCCGTCGGCCAGGTGGAAGATCGCCGAGACCTCGTCGACCGTGTCCCAGATCGGGTTGTTGGCGCGCCCGGCGGCGTAGAGCTTCTGGCAGGGCGCCGACTGCAACCACATCAGGATGTCGTACTCGTGCGCCCCGAGACCGTGGATCGTCAGGCTGCCCTCGCGCCGGCTGTAGATCCAGGGGTTGACGTCCAAGGTCCGCGAGATCCCGCCGCGGCGGCGCCAGGTCTGGTGGATGGTGCCCAGGCGACCGCTGCGGATGAACTCGCGGGCGGCCCCGAAGACGCTCCGGAAGCGCAGCACCTGGGCGCTCATGCCGACCACGCCGGCCGCGGCGCAGGCGGCGATCATACGGTCCAGGCTGGCCACCGACAACGCGCAGGGCTTCTCGCAGAGGATGTGCTTGCCGGCCGCCGCCGCCGCCACGACGTATTGCTCGTGCAGGCTGTGCGGCAGGCACAGGCTGACCGCGTCGATGTCGTCGCGCTGCAGCACGGCCTCGGCCGAGGTGGCGGCCTCGGGCACACCAAACTCGGCGGCACGGGCGGCGGCGCGCGATTCGTCCAGGTCGACCACCACCTGGACCTGCCCGGCGGTCGGGTGCGCGGCGTAACCTTTGAGGTGCGAGGCGGCGATCACGCCAGCTCCCAGCACGGCGACGCGAGTCGGTTCAGCCATTCTGACAGCTCCTTCAGGGCAGCTCCACCAGCTCCGGTTGGCCGGTGGTGGTATCGAACAGCACCAGCGTGCGGCGGCCGGTCAGCCAGCCGCAGAGTTCGCCCGGGTTGATGATCCAGCAGCCGTTGGCGTGTTGCCGCAGGTCGACGGCGTGGGTGTGGCCGTAGACCACCAACTGGTAGAGACCGCTGGCCGCCAGCGCCGCCACGGGCTCGTCCTCGTGGTGCAGCGCAATGGCGCAGTCGTCGAACACCGGGAAGGCGAACTTCGGGGTCAGGCTCCAGCCGTAGGCATCGCAGCGCGACTTCAGGAACAGCCGCTCGCCGTCGTTGTTGCCGAAGACCGCGGTGACCGGCACGCCGACGGTCTGCAGCGGCGGCAGCGCGAAGGGCGCCACGAAGTCGCCAGCGTGCAGAATCTGCTCGACGCCGGCCTGCCGCAGCACCTCGGCCGCCGCGCTGAGGGCCGTCAGATGGTCGTGACTGTCGCTAACCAGGCCCAGCTTCATGCCGTGGTCTCCACCAAGGTCACCTGCACCTCGCGCTGCCGGGGACCGTCGAACTCGTAGAACTGCACCGCCTGCCAGGCGCCCACCACCAGCCGGCCGTCGACGATCGCCAGGGTCTGCGAGGCACCGCAGAAGATCGCCTTGAGGTGAGCCGCGGTGTTGCCTTCGGCGTGCCGGTAGCTGGCCTGCCAGGGGATCAGCCGGTTCAGCACGTCGGTCACGTCGCGCGTCACAGCCGGGTCGTAGCCCTCGTTGACCACCACGGCTGCGGTGGTGTGCGGGCAGTAGACCAGGCAGAGCCCCTGCCGGATGCCGCTCGCGGCGACCACCTCACGCAGCTCGGCCGTGAGATCGTGGACTTCGTCCCGGGCGTGGGTGCGGAGCGTCAGCTTGGCGACCACGGCGAAACTCCGGCCGGATGGTTCGGCGGCCGGGCGGGGGTTCCTTTCCTTGACTCGCCGACCGGGCCCGGCATTAGAATGAGCCTGACCGGCGGAACGGGCGGCGACACCGCGGGGTTAAGCTACCGACAGGGCGCTGCTGCGGCGCGTTGGAGGGCGGAGAAGCAGTATGGGTAGACGACTTGGCTGGCGGGATCTGGGGTTGCTGGCGCTGGCCTGGGTGCCGGCGCTGTACGCCGCCGCGGTGTTCCCGGCGGGACTGGCGCGCGACCTGCCGACCCTCGCGGTGGCGCTGTACGCTGCCTGGCGGCTGGGCGTGGCGTTGACCGTGCCGCCGCGCGCTGCCTTCGCCGCGTCGGGCCTGCTGGTCGGCGGGCTGTGGGCGGCCGCGCTGAAGTGCTGCCCGGCCGCCATGACGCCGCTGCTGGCCCTGGCCGCCGCGTTGCTGCTGGCGAGTCTGCTGGCGGTCGGCAACCGCCGCCACCGCACTGGCCAGCAAGCGGCCGCCGCCGGGCTGCGGACCGCTGTGGTTGGCGGCTGCCTGGTGCTGGCGCTGGCGGTGCTCTGGTGCCAGCCCGCCGGGCGCCCGGCGGGCCATCTCGCGGCCTCGCCCGAGCCCGCCGCCACGCGGCCGGCGATGTTCATTCCGCTGGAGGTCGACCCCCGCGGCGAGCGGCTGGCGCTGTTCTCGCTGCGCGACCTCGATCCCCCCGATCCCGACACCTTCGCGCTCTGGTCGCTGAACCTGCAGACCGGCCAGCCGACCTGCAGCTACCGCGGCTTCCCGTTCCTGATGACCTCCTGGTGCCCGGCCGGGCAGTCGTTGGCGCTGATGGCCAGCCGCACCACCTGGGCCGAGGACGAGGCCGTGCCGTTTGGTCTGGTGACCGCCGCGGCCGCCGGGGGGGCGTCCAAGGAGCTGCTGCCGCCGCCGGTCGACGGCACCTCCTGGCTGTACCCGGCCTGGTCCCCGAAGGGCAACCAGATCGCCGCCTGGAAGATGGCCGCGCCGCAGCTCGGGAGCCTCGCCCCGACCGACGATCTGCCCCGCTCGTACGCCGTCTCGGCGAGCGGCGGACAGCCCCGCGAACTGAAGATCCCGGGCTGCCGGCTGGCGCTCTTCGGGGGCTGGATGGCCGACCAGCCCGGGGCCTTCATGATCACCGAGAAGGGCCTCTTCGCGCTGCCGCCCGAGGGCAAGCCGCGGCGGCTGGTGCCGGCCGGCGAGGCGCCGCTGGATCCCTTCCCGTTCGTGATCGACCGCGGCGTCAGCCCGTCGGGCAAGCACCTCGCGTACCTCGAGCTGACCTTCGGCAAGGGTGATCTGGAGCGCGTCGACCTGGGCCTGACCGACCTTCGCGGCAAGCGCCGGGTGGTCCTGCGCGACCTCTACCCGGTGGCTTTCGACTGGAGCCGCAACGGCCGCTGGCTGGCCGCGGCCCAAGTGGTCCGCGGCGACGCGCTGGTGCTGCACCTCTGGGACACCGAGTCCGGGCAGCATCGCGTCGTCAAGACGCCGCTGAAGCTGGCGCAGCGGGAGTACCCGGTGCGGCTGCAGTTCTCGCCCGACCAGCGCTGGCTGGCGCTCGATGGGCAGTTCCGCAATGCAGAGAGCTGGGACATCGCGTTGTGCGACCTGCAGAGCGGGCAGACCAAGCTGGTCGAGAGTGTTCGCGAGCACCTCGCCGCCGGCTGGCGGCGCGACAACATGCTGGTCATCAGCACCCTCAGCAGCGTCGCGCTGCTGGGCACCGACGGCCGGGTGCAGCCGATCTACGGCGACCGCGCCGCGGCGACCGACTGGCGCGAGCTGGTCGGCTGTGGGGTGCTGGAGCAGCAGCGCGAGCGCGACCGCCAGATCGCCCTGGTGCGGGACCTGGTGACCGGTCTGCGCGCGGCGCGCTGAGCGGCGGCGGTGCCTGAACTGCCAGAAGTCGAGACGGTCCGCCGCGGCCTGCAGGCCGCGGCGGTCGGCCGCACCATCGTCGGCCTGCGCTGGCACCATGCCAAGCCGCTGCGCCCCTCACCGGCGGCGTTCGAGCGCCTGGTGGGGCGCACGGCGGTGGCCACCAGTCGGGTCGGGAAGCACCTCTTCCTGCATTTCGACGGTGACCTGAGCCTGGCGATGCACCTGCGGATGACCGGCCAACTGCGCCTGCAGGGCGCCGCCGAGCCGCTGTTGCCGCACACCCACCTGGAGCTGCCGCTCGACGATGGCCGGATCCTGCGCTGGCGCGATGTCCGGCGGTTCGGCTGGCTGGAGGTGCTGCCGACGGCGGCGGTGCCGGCGATGCCCTGTCTGCAGGCCCTCGGTCCCGATGCCCTGCAGATCGACGCGGCGACCTTCGTGGCTGGCCTGCGGGCGCGGCGGCAGATGCTCAAAGCCCTGCTGCTGAGCCAGGACCTGCTCTGCGGGCTGGGCAACATCGACGCCGACGAGGCGCGCTGGGGGGCGCGCCTGCATCCGCAGCAGCGCGGCGACCAGCTCGGGCCGCGCCAGGCGCGGCGCCTCTACGAGGCGATCCAGGCCGTCCTGGCGGCGGCCATCGCGGCGCAGGGGTCGAGCATCGATGGCGAGTACGTCGCCCTCGACGGCAACCGCGGCAGCTTCCAGCAGCAGCATGCGGTCTACGGCCGCTGGCGGCAGCCGGCGCCGTGCTGTGGCGGACCGGTCGCGCGGCTGACCGTGGCGAGTCGCAGCACGCACTTCTGCCCGCGCTGCCAACGTCGGCGGGGCGGCGGGGGGCGACAGACCGGCCCGGCCGGGGTAGACTGACCGGGGAGCCGGGCCGATGGCCGAGGTCGATCCGCTGGCCGCCGAAATCGAAGACCTGCGCGCCCTGCTGAGCGACGTGATTCGCGAGCAGGACAGCCCCGCTGCGGCCGGTCTGATCGACCGGCTGCACACCCTGGCAGCGGCCCGCCGCCGCGGCGACGAGACGGCGGGCGCGGCCCTGCAGGCGGCGGTCGCCACCTGCGACCAGCACGACGCCACGGTGGCGACGCGGGCGATTGGGATCCTCTTCGAGCTGATCAACCTGGCCGAGGACCGCCAGCGCGTCCGCGTGCTGCGGGCCCGCGAGCGCAGCCGCGAACCGTTGCCGCGCACGGAGTCCCTGGACGACGCGATCGGTCGGCTGAAGGCCGCCGGCTGGAGCGCGCCCCAGGTGCAGCAGTTGCTGCAGCGCCTTTGGATCGAGCCGGTCTTCACCGCGCATCCGACCGAGGCGAAGCGTCGCACCAGCCGTGCCAAGGTGCGCCGAATCCGAGACGACCTGGCGGCCCTCGAACGCCGCGACCTGCTGGCCCGCGAACGCGACCGGCTGCGGGAGCGGCTGCTGGCCGACCTGACCAGCTTCTGGCAGACCGACCTGCTGCGCGAGCAGCGGCCGACGGTGCTGGAAGAGGTCGACCGCGGCCTGTTCTTCGCCCACACGTTCTTGCAGGTGGTACCGGAGCTGTACCGCGATCTGCAGCGGGCTCTGGCGACGCACTACCCCGAGCAACTGACCGCCGTGCCGGGCTTCCTGCGGCTCGGCAGTTGGATCGGCGGCGACCGCGACGGCCACCCGCAGGTCACCGCCGCGGTCACCGCCGAGGCCTTGCTGCTGCATCGGCGCGCCGCGCTGACCGCGCATCTGGAGCGGTGCCAGGAGTTGCTCGTCAGCCTCAGCCCGTCGGAGCGCCAGGTCGCTGTCGACCCGCGGCTGAAGCAGGCCGTGGAGGAAGCCCTGGAGCGCTGGCCGGGGGCGCGGGAGGCGGTCGCGGCGCTGGCGCTGCGGATCTCGACCCGCGAGGTCTACCGGCACTGGCTGCGGGTGATCCAGTGGCGGCTGGAGCAGTCGCTGCGCGCCGAATCGCTGGAGGACTTCCCGGCCGGCTGTTACCGCCGCGGCAGCGAGCTGGAGGCCGACCTGCAGTTGCTGGCCGCCAGCCTCAGCGCGCATCGCGGCGCACGGCTGGCGCGGGCCGACCTGCAGGAGTGGCTGTGGCAGGTCCAACTGCTGGGGCTGCACCTGGCGCGGCTCGACGTGCGGCAGGACGCTCGCGTGCTGGTCGCCGCGGTCGGCGAGTTGCTGCAAGCCACCGGGCGCGTCGCCGAGTTTGCGGCCTTGGACGAGCCGCAGCGGTGCGCCCTGCTGACTGCCACGATGCCCTGGCGTGAGCCGCTGCTGCTGGAGCGGTTGTCGCCCGAAGCGCGCGAGGCGCTGGCGCTCTGCCGGCTGCTGGCCCGGGTCAGCCAGCAGTATGATAGCGCGCCGTTGGGCGGCTTCGTGATCAGCCTGACCCACCAGCTTAGCGACGTCCTGGCGGTGCTCTGGCTGCTGCAGTGGGCCAGCGCCCCCGACGCGCCGCTGGCGCTGCCGATTGTGCCGCTCTTTGAGACCATCACCGCCCTGCGTGAAGCCGCCCCGGTCTTCGCGGCGATGTTGCAGCAGCCCGGCTACCGGGCCCATCTGGCCGCCACCGGCAACGTCCAGATGGTGATGATCGGGTACAGCGACTCGACCAAGGACGGCGGCTACCTGGCGGCCAACTGGCACCTCCACGAGGCGCTCCGCGCGCTGCACGCCACCGCCCGCGCCCACGGCGTGCGGCTGCTCTTCTTCCACGGCCGCGGCGGCTCCCTCGGCCGCGGCGGCGGGCCGGCGGCGCGGGCCATCCAGTCGCTGCCGCCCGCCAGCATCGACGCCGGGCTGCGGGTCACGGAGCAGGGCGAGGTGCTCGCCGAACGGTACGACGACCCGGCAGTGGCCTATCGCCACCTCGAACAGATCACCGCCGCCACCCTGTTGACGACCGCGCTGCCCCCGGCCCCGCCCCCGGCCGAGTTCTACCCCCGCATGGCCGACCTCGCCGAGCGCGCCTACCGGGCGTACCGGGAGCTGGTGGAGGCCCCTGGCTTCGTGGAGTATTTCCAGCAGGCGACGCCGATTGACGAGATCATCGGCCTGCCGATCGGCTCCCGGCCGGCGCGGCGGCGGGGTCAGATGACTTTGGCCGACCTTCGCGCGATCCCCTGGGTCTTCGCCTGGACCCAGAGCCGGCACCTGCTGCCCGCCTGGTACGGCCTCGGCACGGCCCTCGAGAGCTGGGCCAGCGAGCAGGGCTGGGCGCCCCTGCAGGCGATGTATCGCGACTGGCCGTTCTTCGCCGCGACCCTCGACAACGCCGCCCTGGCGCTCAGTATGGCCGACCTCAGCATCGCCCGCGAGTACGCCGCGCTGGTCGGCGACAGCGCGCTGCGGGAGCGGATCTGGCAGCGTCTGACGGCCGACCATGCCGCCGGCCTGGTGGCGCTGGCCGCGGTGCGCGAGCAGCCGACTCTGGTCGGCGAGACCCCCTGGCTGGCCGCCAGCATCGCGCTGCGCAGTCCCTACGTCGACGTCCTCAACCTGCTGCAAATCGAGCTGTTCCGCCGCGCGCGCGCGCTGCACGACCCCGTGCCAGCCGACGAAGAGGCCATTCGACACCTCACCCGCCTGACCATCCAGGGCATCGCCTCCGGCATGCGCAACACCGGGTGAGCCGTCCGGCTCGCGAGCTTGTCGCTCATGTTCGGCCGAATCTGAGCTACAATAGAGTTTGTGGTGCAGCGGTGAGCCGCAACGGGAGTCGGACCGCGCGGGCTGGCCGGCATCGCGGGGAGACGCAGGCGATGCCGGCGGTGTGTTACCACGGCGGAGGATTTCCGCCCACCCAGATCGACTGGTCGCGCCTGATTCCCTTGCTCGGTCCCGCCGCCGCGGCCGTCGCGCGGTACGAGGGCGTGCTCGCGGCGATGCCCAACACGCCGGTGCTGCTATCCCCTCTGACGACCCAGGAGGCGGTGCTGTCGAGCCGGATCGAGGGGACCCAAGCCACCTTCGGGGAGGTCTTGCGGTACGAGGCGGGCGACCCGACGGCAGCTTCGTCCGAAGCGCAGGTTGCTGAGATCCGCGAAGTCCTCAACTACCGCGCAGCGCTGCGCGAGGCGGTGGCGCTGCTGGACGATCTGCCGTTGTCGCAGCGGGTCGTGCGGGCGGCCCACCGCCGGCTGATGGCCGGCGTGCGGGGTCAGCACAAGGACCCCGGCGAGTATCGCCGGATCCAGAACTGGATCGGCCCGGCGGGGTCGGGCCTGGAAGATGCCCGCTACGTGCCGATCTCCAGCGAGCAGCTCCCGGCAGCGATGGCGACCTGGGAGCGGTACCTGCATCAGGACGAGCCGGACCGCCTGGTGCAGTTGGCCATCGCCCACGCCGAGTTCGAGGCGCTCCACCCGTTCCTCGACGGCAATGGGCGTCTTGGTCGGCTGCTGGTGCCGCTCTTCCTGTTCACGACGGGTCTGCTCAGCAGCCCGAGCTTCTTCCTGAGCGCCGAACTGGAGGCCCGCCGCGACGAGTATTACGAGCGGCTGCTGGCGGTCTCGCGCGATGGTGACTGGACGGGCTGGTGTGCCTTCTTCCTGGACGCCCTGACGCGGCAGGCCGAGGCGAATCAACAGCGGGTGCTGGCGATTCTGGCGCTGTATCAGGAGAAGAAGAGCTGGATCATCGCGCAGACGCGCTTGACCCACGCCGTGGCAGCCCTGGACGCGTTGTTCGAGCGGCCCGTCTTCCGCTCAAGCGACTTCGCGACAGCGGCCGGGATTCCGCGGCCCACCGCGGGCCGGATCCTGCAAGCGGTCCGTGCCGCGGGACTGCTCTGCGAGCTGCTGCCCGCCAGTGGCCGCCGGCCCGCCACGCTGGCTTTCCCGGAACTGCTGAACATCGCTGAAGGCCGCCCGGTGTTCTAAGCGCACCGCCCGACCGTGCAGCGTTGTGGCTCGCTATCGGCCGAATCTGAGCTGCAACGTCGCTAGTGGTGCAGCGGTGAGCGACAACGGACGCCGGCGGGGGGCGCTTGCCAGGGAGACGGCGGTCGGGCACACTGGTGGCATGGACGAGTTGCGGGACCTGCGGCGGAAGCTCCGGCAGCGGCTGCACCCGACGCCACCGGCCGGCTTCCTGCCGCCAGCGCCAGGGGCGGCCGAGCCCGCCGACCAGCCGCCGTCGATGTTCGACCTGCCAGCGCCGGTGATGCCCGCGGGTGACCCCGCCACGCAGCCCGCGGCACCCGTCAGTGACAGCTTCCTGCCCCCAGCCCCGGCCGCCGCGCGGCAGCAGCAGGCGGCCGATGCGTTTCTGCCAGCGGCCGCGGCGGCGCCCGTCACTGCGGCCAGCAGCCGCGACTGGCCAGCCGCCTGGCAGGCCCAGGTGGTCAGCACCTCGTGGGGCGATTGCCTGCGGCTGCAGCCGCCGCCCGACGCGTACGGACCGGACCCTGCGACGTTGGCGACGGCGGTCACCGCGCGCAGCAGCACCGCGCCGGTGGTGGCGCTGGACCTGGAAACCTGTGGCCTGCGCGACGCGCCGTTGTTTCTGATTGGCCTGGCGCAGGTCACCACGACGAGTGTCGAGCTCGAGCTCTGGCTGGCGCGGCAGTTGGCCGAAGAGCCGGCGGCCTTGGCGGCGGCGCTGCCGCGGCTGCGCGCTGCGCGGCAGTTGCTGACCTTCAACGGCCTGACCTTCGACTGGCCCTTCCTACGGCAGCGAGCGCAGCACTTCCGGACCAAGCTGCCGCGCCCGCCACACGTCGACGTGCTGCCCGCCTGCCGCCAGACCTGGGGGCAGGGCCGCCGGGGCTGTCGGCTGGTGGAGTTGGAGTGCCGCATCTTGGACCGCCGCCGGCCCGGCGACGATGTGCCAGGCGCCGAGATTCCAGCGACCTACGAGCAGTTCGTCGCCAGCGGCGACGTGAACCTGTTGCGGCCGGTGTTGGAACACAACGCCCGCGACCTGCTGACGACCCTGGAGCTGTTCAGTCGCCTGCCGGCCTGAGCCACTCAGTCGGGCAGCAGCACCACGCCGATCGCTTCGTTGGGGCTGTCAACCAGGACGTTGCAGAGCGCCGGCGCCTCGCGAATCGAGCCGCGGTGCGTGATCAGCGGGGGCACCCGCAGGCGTCCCTGGGCCATGAAGCGGAGGCACTCCTCGAGATTGCGGCGGGTGGTCCACTCGACAAAGACGTCGGGGTAGTGGGCCCCGTGTTCCCAGGCATCGTCATGGTAACCGGCCCCCGGGCGGGCGCTGCTGCGAAGATCCACGTTGCCAAAGCCGGCGGCCAGCTTGACCTCGGCAGTGACCCCGCCGACCGCCACAATGACGCCCCAACGGTGCGTGTCGGGCGCCAGCTTGAGCAACTCGTAGGCCTGCTGCACGGCGGCGGTGCCATTGCCGCCAAAGGCCAGAATGGCGGCATCGAAGCCGTAGCCGCGGCTGAACTCGCGGCCGGCCGCGGGCAGGTCGGCGGTGGTTGGATTGACGGTCGCCAGTGCCCCCGCGGCGCGAGCGGCGGCGAGGCGGTTGTCGAGCCGGTCGATGCCCAGACCGTGGGCCCCGGCGACCTGTCCGAGTTGCAGCGCCAGTTGCCCCACGGGGCCCAGGCCGAACACCGCGAGGTGCTGCCCCAACGTGACCTCGGCCCGCCGCACGGCGTGCAGCGCGGTGGCGGCGAGGCAGGTGAAGGCGCCGCTCTCGAAATCGACTTCCGGCGGCAGGGGCACGACCATGTTCTGCGGCACGCAGCACCAGGTGGCGTGCTCGGCGTACCCGCCGCCCATCGCGGCGACGCGTTGGCCGACACTCAGCCGCGGCTCGACACCTTCGCCCAGCGCGGCAATCACGCCGGCGTTGCCGTACCCGAACACCCGCGGCGGCGCCTCCGAGGGCTTCTCACGCCGGGCCTTGACGCCACCCAGCTCGGTGCCGGGCGAGATCGCGCTGGCCCGCATCTCCAGCAGCACCTGGCCCGCCGCCGGGCGCGGCACGGGCTGTTCCAGGACGTGGATCCGCCCCGCGCCGTCGAGGCCTACCGCCAGTCGCGTCGAAGGAATGCTCATGGTTCACCTGCTGCCCGGAGCTTCGCGCCGCCGGCGTTGAGTCCTTGGTCTGAGGCGAGCTGCGGCCGGCCGTCGCGCCAGACCAGCTCCACCCGCGAGAGGTACCAGTCGCGGCCCTTGGTGCAGTTGCCCTGGAAGTAGAGCCAGGTGCGGCCGGTGTCCTCGGTCATCACGAAGGGATGCCCCGACTCCGACTCGTTCCAGCTCCCCGCCGGACCGTTGGCCAGCAACGGCTGGTCGCTCAGCCGCGTGAAGCTCAGCCCGTCGTCGCTGACGGCGCAGCCAATCTGCTGCGGCTCGTTGTTGTAGGCGCCGGCGTAGAACAGGAACAGGCGGTCGTCGTGGACGCAGAGCGCCGGGGCCTCGATGCAGCGGCGCTCCCAGGGCAGCTCGGGCCGCAGCGTCGGGGCGTCCTTGGCCTGGGTCCAACAGTCGCGCGAGAAGTCGGCGGCCAGCGGCGCGCTGGCGACGCCACCGAGTTGGATCTGCCCGCTCGGGTCGCGGCTCGAGAAGTGCAGCCACCAGCGGTCGCGCCAGGCAATCACATCGGCGTCGATGGCCCGGCCGTTGTTCCAGGCGCCGGTCGGCCGGAAGATCGGGTTGCTGGCATCCCGCTCGAAACGCAACCCATCGGCCGAGACGGCGTGACAGATCGCGTCGCGGGGGCCGTTGCCGTAGGTCTGGTAGAACAGGTGGACTCGCCCCTCGCGCACCACGGCGCCCGGCGCGCAGAGCCCATTGGCCTCGTGCTCGGCGGCCGGCAGCAGCTCGCCGACCTGCTCCCACTGGTCACCATCAGTTCCCCTCGCGATGCCCATCACGAGCCGGCCGTTGGGCAAGCGGGTCGAGTAGTAGAGCCACCAGACTCCGCCGAACTGCACCACCGCAGGGTCTTTGGCGAAGGGGACACCGGACCGGGAGTCGGTGAAGCGCATGGTGAGACTCTCCTGCCAGGCGGCTGGCGGCCCATCGTATGGCGCACCACAGCGACCAGTCGGCCGCCGGCCGGGCGCCGTGGCGGCAAGTCACTCACGCCGCCAGCGTTTCGCGACCAGGACGGCGAACGCTGCCGCTAGCGGTGCCTCCCAGCGGCGTCCTTGCTCGGGGCGGCCGCTCCGCGGACCGGCCGCCCCGGGGAAGACCTAGACGTTGCAGATCTGGTAGGCCCGGCGCAGCGCCTCGATGCAGTCGCCCTTCGGGATGAACTCGTGGGCCACGTACAGATCGTACCCTGTTTCGAGAATCGCGCGCATCACCGCCGGGTAGTAGATCTCCTGGCTCTCGTCGATGTCGTTGCGGCCAGGCACGCCACCGGTGTGGTAGTGCCCGATGTGGCGGTGGAACTCGCGGATGTTGCGAAGCAGGTCGCCCTCATCGATCTGCATGTGGTAGATGTCGTAGAGCAGCTTGACCCGCGGGGAGCCGACCAGCTCGCAGAGCACCGCGCCCCAGATGGTGCGGTCGCACTGGTAGTCCTTGTGGTCCTGCTTGCTGTTGAGCAGCTCCATGTTGAGGTTGATGCCCTTGGCCTCGGCGTACTCGACGACCGGCTTCAGGCCCTCGGCGCAGTTCAGCAGGCCGCGGTAATCGTCGAGGCCGTTGCGGTTGCCCGAGAAGGTGATCACGCCGGGGATCCCGAGGTCGGCGGCCTGGTCGATGCTGGCCCGCAGCTCGGCCTGAATCCGCTCGTGGTTGGCCGGCTTGTTGAGCCCGTCGGTGAGTGTCGTGTGGCCGCCGCAGGTGGCGATCTTGAGACCGTACCTGGCGGTCAGCGCGGCCAGCTCCGGGACGGGCGGGCCACCGAGCGCGTCGACGGCTTCATAGCCGATCTCGGCGGCGGCTTCGAGAACCTGTTCGAGGGTCACGCCCTCACCGCGTACGTTGGACCAGATGCTGAAGGACTGGTGGATCCGGCTCACTGCAACTCTCCTCGCACGGACCGGCGACGCCTGGCCCGGCCGAGGATTCGCCAGCGCCGTCGGCGCCCCTTCCCTCAGCCGCCGCCGGTCGGCTCGACGATCTCCGCGGTCGGCGGCAGTTCGCCCCAGCCAGCCGGGTTCCGGACGACGGCGTCGGTGGCTTTGGAGAGTGCGATGTTGGCCTCGTATTGCCGCTCGAACTCCAGCTCGCGGCCGGCCCGGATCATCTGCTCGCGGACCGTCTCGTGCCACTGGTGCAGCATCGCGGCGCGGTGGCGGATGCTGATCGGCTGCAGCCCGTCGCGACGCGCGCGGCGCAGCAGGTCGTCGTCTTCGTAGCCCCACAGCAGCAACCGCTCGTCGTAGCCGTGGCAGCGTTCCCACCAGGCGCGGGTGGTCGACTGGCAGGCCCCCGAGCCGAGGCACCAGCGCGGGCGGCCCATCCGCTCCAGCCGGGCAAACTCCTCGGGCCAGTGGTCCTCTTCACCGATCACGGCTTCGGGGGGCAGGTCCAGCGCATCGCTGATCACAATCCCGCGGTCCCGCACGGCCAGATGCGTGGCGATCACGGTCTCGAGAAAGTGCGGGGCGAACACCATGTCGACATCGGTTGGGAAGACGTAGCGCGCCGCGGGCGCGGAGCAGCGCACCGCGGCGTTGACCGCGCGGGCGCGGCACCACAGTGGCTCGGGCTCGTGGAGTGCCACCAGCCGGGCCTGGTGGCGGCGGCAGCGTTCGCGAATGTCAGCCAGGGGTTCGGGCCCGCTACCGAGGTCACAGACCGTGAGGTCGATGCACTCAGGCGGCAGCGTCTGTTGGCGCAGCGACCGCAGCAGGCCCTCCAGGCGCAGGCCGCCCCGATTGAGCACGCCGATGCAGACCGCGATCCGCTCGGCCCGGACCCGCCGCGGCGCGACGCAGGCAGCCAGGCCGCCGGGCCACCAGGCGTAGCGCGCCGTCCGCCAGACTTGCCGCGCGGCATGGCCCAGCCCGAGTCGCCGCCCCCCGTCTGGCACCGCGACCTCCTCTCAGGCCTCGACCCGCGCCAACTGCGCCCCCAGGCTGCGCAGCCGCGCGTCGATCCGTTCGTAGCCGCGGTCGATCTGCTGGACGTTGAAGATTCGCGACTCCCCCTGGGCGGCCAGCGCCGCAATCAGCAACGCCATGCCCGCGCGGATGTCGGGCGAGCTGATCTGCGCGCCGTGCAACCGGCTGGGACCGGCCACCACGGCGCGATGTGGATCGCACAGCACGATCTTGGCGCCCATGTCGATCAGTCGGTCGACGAAGAAGAGCCGACTCTCGTACATCTTCTCGTGGACCATCACCATCCCCTGGCACTGCGTGGCAACAACCAGCGCGATGCTGATCAGGTCCGCCGGGAAGCCGGGCCAGGGGGCGTCATCGATCTTCGGGATCGCGCCGTCGAACTCCTCTCGGATCTGCAGCTCCTGGTGTCCCGGCACCAGCACGTCGTCGCCGTGGATCACGAACTCGACGCCGAGTCGCCGCAGGGCGATCCGGACCATCGCCAGGTCGGCGGTGCCGGCGGCGGTGATCCGCAGCTCGCTGCGCGTCGCCGCGGCGAGGCCGATGAAGCTCCCGACCTCCAGCAGGTCGGGCCCGATCCGGTGGGTCGTGCCGCGCAGCTCGCCGACGCCGTCGATGCTCAGGATGTTGCTGCCAACACCGCTGATCTGGGCGCCCATCGCGCAGAGCATCTGGCACAGCCCGCGCACATGCGGCTCACTGGCGGCGTTCAGGATCACCGTCCGACCGGGCGCCAGCACCGCCGCCATGATCGCCTGCTCGGTGCCGGTGACGCTGGCCTCGTCGAGAAACAGCTCGGTGCCGCGCAGGCCATTGGGCGCAGTGATCTGCAGCGGATCGCCGTCGCCGAGTTCGGCGCCCAGTCCCGCCAGGGCCAGCAGATGCGTGTCGACGCGGCGGCGGCCGATGCGATCGCCGCCGGGTCGCGGCAGCGCCACTTCACCACGCCGCGCCAGCAGCGGGGCCGCGAACAGGAACGAGCCGCGGATCCGCGACGACAGCTCCCGGTCGAGCGCGGTGCTGGTCAGGTCGGCGGCGCGGATCACCACGGTGTGCGGGTCTGGTCGCTGGACCTCGGCCCCGAGCAGCTCCGCGAGCGCCAGCATCGTGCGGACATCGAGGATGTCGGGCACGTTTTGCAGCACCACCTCAGCGCTGGTCAAGAGCGCCGCGGCGAGGCACGGCAGGGCTTCGTTCTTGTTGCCGCTCGGGGCGATGCTACCGCTCAGGCGCTGGCCGCCGGTCACCAGAAACGCTTCGGCCACCCGGACCTCCTTCAGATCCGCCCCGCGCCGTGTCAGACTGGACGGTTCAGGATTCCGCGATGCAGGCTGTCATCCTCTGCGGCGGTAAGGGCACTCGCCTCCGCGAAAAGACCGAACTGCTGCCCAAACCGCTGGTCGAGATCGGCGGCCAGCCGATCGTCTGGCACGTGATCCGCTGGTACGCCCACTACGGGGTTCGACACTTCCTGCTGGCCTGCGGGTACAAGGCCGACCAGATGGCCACCTGGGTGACCCGCGCCAGCGCCGCGGGCCTGCTGCCGGGACTCACCGTCGAGGCCCTCGACACCGGGCTTGAGACGCCCACCGGCGGACGCCTCGACGCCCTCCACGAGCGGCTCCACGAGCGCTTTCTGTGTACCTACGCCGACGGCCTCAGCGACCTCCGTCTGCCCGACCTGCTGGCGACCCATGAGCGCGCCGGGGCGGTCGTGACGCTGACGGCAATCCGGCCGCGGAACCCGTTTGGCGTGCTGCAGATCGAGCAGGGCCGGGTGCGCGCGTTTCTGGAGAAGCCGCTGATGCCCGACTGGATCAACGGCGGCTTCTTCGTCTGCGAGCCAGCGCTGCTGGACCACCTGACCGCCGAGTCGACGCTCGAACGGCAGCCGTTGGAAGCGCTCGCGGCGGCCGGCCAGTTGGCGGCGCACCAGCATCAGGGTTTCTGGGCCTGCATGGACACCTACAAAGACCACGAGGCGTTGGACGCCCACTGGTCCAGCGGCGCGGCGCCGTGGCGGGTCTGGGAGCCGGCCTAAGCGGCGCGGGCGGGGACCAGGAGCACCTTGACGTGGTGGCGCTCGGCGATCTGTTCCTCGATCTCCCGCAGTTGGTCGAAGAACGGGAAGGAGCGCGTCGGATAGGGCGGCTTGCGGGTGAGGGTGACGTAGAACCAGTCACCCTCCTGGCGCAGCCGCACCTGGTCCAGGTCCACCACCGGGAAGGACGGATCCGCGCGACCGTAGTTGGCCACTTCCTGGACGACCACCTGGTACACCTGATCCGCGTCCATCGTCACTCCTCACCGCCGTCGACCGGCCTGCCGAGCAACTCCAGGATGTAGGCAGCACAGCGCAGCGCCGCCGTGACGTCGGCCGCCGGCACCGCCTCCTGGGGGCGGTAGTCGGCGACCACTCGCAGGTCCCGCAGCGAGCCCAGTCGCTTGGTCAGCTCCCGCACCTCATCGGGCTGCAGCCGCGGCGGCTCACCGAAACCACCTGCTGCCGACAGCCCCAGGCTGTCGCGCAGCGCGCCGTGCGAGTACCACTCATCCTGATTGGCGGCGGCCTGTTTGGCCACCTCTGGCCCGGCCTCCAGCCACCCGCAGCACGCGGCGTAGGCCGCGTAGTAGAACCGACTCACCGCACTGCGCGGGTGTTGCGCCAGCAGCGTCACGGCGGCGGCGAAGTTGTCCGCCGCCACCGCCCGCCACGCTGTCGCCAAATCGTCTCGCGACGCAGCCATCGCTCACACGCGCTCGGCCACCAGGTCGCCCACCTGGCTGGTGCTGTACCCCATCCGCCCCGCCGCCAGGCTCTGCAGCTTGCTGGCAGTGACCTCGCGCACGGCGTTCTCGATGCGCGTGGCGATGGCGTCCTCGCCGAGCGTCTGCAGCATCATCGCCGCGGCGCAGATCGCCGCCAGCGGGTTGATCACGCCCTGCCCGGTGTACTTCGGCGCCGAGCCACCGATCGGCTCGAACATGCTGACGCCGCCGGGGTTGATGTTGCCGCCCGCCGCGATGCCCATGCCGCCCTGGGTGATTGCGCCGAGGTCGGTGATGATGTCGCCGAACATATTGGCCGTGACCAGCACGTCAAACCACTCGGGGCTCTTGACCATCCACATGCAGGTCGCGTCGACGTGGTAGTAGTCGCGCTTGATGTCGGGGTACTCGGCCTCGCCGAGCTCGTGGAAGGCGCGCTCCCAGAGGTCGAACACGAAGGTCAGGACGTTGGTCTTGCCGACCAGCCCGAGGGTGTTGGCCGGCCCCACCCCGCGGGCCAGCTTGCCGTACTTGCGGGCGTATTCGAACGCGTAGCGCAAGCAGCGGTCGACCTGGAAGCGGGTGTAGACCATCTCCTGCGTGGCCACTTCGTGCGGCGTGCCCTTCATCATGTTGCCGCCGCAACCGCTGTAGACATCGCCGGTGTTCTCGCGCACCACGACATAGTCGATGTCGGCCGGGCCCTTGTCTTTCAGCGGGCACTCCACGCCAGGATAGAGCCGCACCGGCCGCAGGTTGATGTACTGGTCGAGGGCGAAGCGCAGGCTGAGCAGGATGCCCTTCTCAAGGATTCCTGGTGCCACCCCGGGGTGGCCGATGGCGCCCAACAGAATCGCATCGAAGCCCCGCAGTTCGTCCGCGGCGGTGGCCGGCAGCACCTCGCCGGTGCGCAGGTAGCGGTCGCCGCCGAAGTCGAACTCGGTCAGGTCGACCCCGAACCCGCCCAACCCGGCGGCGTGGCGCAGGACCTTGACCGCCTCGGCGGTCACTTCCGGCCCGGTGCCGTCGCCCGGGATCACGGCGATGCGATACGTGGTTGCCATGCAAACTGCCCTTTCCGCGTCGACCGCCCGTAGCGGCCAGGAGTCGCCACAGCGGCGCTACCCCATTATACCGCCCCCGCCGGCTGCGTCACAGGGCGGGCTGCAGCCGATGATGTACAATGGGCGGTGCAGCCGACTGCGGCACGAGGCTGGCCATGCAGATCGTCGAGGCGCGCATCCAAGACTTCCGAGGGATCGAGCAGCTCGACCTCGACTTCACCGATTCGCTCGGCCGGATCCGGCCGCTGGCGCTGATCGCGGGACCGAACGCCAGCGGCAAGACCTCCATTCTCGATGCGCTGTCGATCTGCTGCGGCGCCCACACGGGCACCTTGGCCCTGCGGCCGGACTGGGAGCTGCGGCCAGCGACGGTGGTCCGGCACGGCCGGCTGAGGGCGACCGTCGAGTGCGTCGTCCGTTTCGATCCGGCTGAACGGCAAGCGATCGCGGCGTTG
The DNA here is from genome assembly GCA_020850355.1 of Fimbriimonadaceae bacterium. Taxonomy (GTDB): domain Bacteria; phylum Armatimonadota; class UBA10988; order UBA10988; family UBA10988; genus JADZEX01. The sequence goes on from JADZEX010000021.1 coordinate 186,942, forward strand.
CAGAAGCTAGCCGGGGACAACCACAGTCTGCCCACTGGCCCGGACGTGACGGTGCGCTGGGAGTATCCCGACCCGCAACGCCAGTCCAGCCTGGGCCGGCACAGCTACGCACCGAGACTCGGCCGGTACCTCTTCCCCGGCCGCCGGTTGTTGGCCACCCTGATCGTCGCCCGGCTCGCCACCGTGGCGCGCTTCGCCGAGGTGGGTGGGGTGTTCATGTTCGATCAGCGGCGGCAGGCCAGCGGGGCCGTGGTACCACAGGACGTTTGGAACATTCTGCAGGACCTGCCGCTGGACTTCCGCTGCGAGGCCGACGAGCGGCGGACGGGCGACTTGGGGATGCTGCTAAGGGCGATGGCCGTGGACGCGGCGGTCAGCGCCAACGGCGCCCCCGACGAGCACCACTTCGCGATGGTGCAGGAGGCCTTCGGGCGACTTTGTTCGCCGCACCGCTGGCTCGGCGTCCGGCGTGACGACCAGCAACGGATCGCCTTGCGCTTCGCCTGTGGCGATCTGGAGTACGACTACGATGGTCTGAGCAGCGGTCAGCAGGCCTTGCTGCTGTTCATCGCCCGGCTGGTCCGGGAGCGAGTGCACCGCTCGGTCGTGCTGATCGACGAGCTGGAACTGCACCAGCACCCGCGCTGGCAGCAGCAACTGGCCTATGCGCTGCCCCGGATCGGCCAGGCCAACCAGTTCATTGCGACCACCCACTCGCCGCAACTGCGCGATGTCTTCCCGGAGGCGACGGTACTCGGCGATCTGGGCGAGGCCCACGTCCAACCAGCGGAGGTGCCCGATGGCCATTCGGCTGGTCTGTGAGGGACGGCCGAGCAGCCTGGACCAACGGCTCCTCGCCCCACTGCTGACTGACCTGGGCGGGCTGCCGGTCGACTTCGTGCCAGCGGGTGGCAAGCAGCAAGTGCGGCAGGTGCACGCCTACCTGCGAACCACCGCCGGCCCGCCGGCCCTGGCGGTGCTGGATCGCGACGACGACGACCTGACCAGCGCCGAGCAGAGCTGGGCGGGAGACGGCAGTCAGCCGTTCGTGTGGACGCGGTGCCAGATCGAGAACTACCTGTTGGACCCCGCCATCGTGGCGGCTGCGCTGGTGGCCTTGGCGCGGGCGCCACGCGCCGGCGACCTGACCGCAGTGCCGACCCAGGACCTGGCGACCTGGCTGTTGCAGGCGGCGGCCGACCTGCGCGCTGAGCGCTGCTTGCGGTCGTGCGAGGTCGCGATCCGTGGTGAACTCGGGGTGGCGCTCGGCGGGCAGCGCACCAGCTACCATGTGCCGACCCCAGTGGACTGCGCGCCCGCAGCCTGCTGCACCGCGCTGGTGACCGCCAGCGACTCCTTCCGCGCCGCCTGCGCCACGGCCGGCCGCGCCGCGTGCCTCCGCGCCGCGGCCCTCCAGGAGCGCTGGGAGAGGACCTGGGCGACCGTCTGCTCAGCCGCTCAGGACTCCGCTTGCGTCCTGCGCGACTTCCCAGGCAAGCGCCTCCTGCGAACCATCACGGACCGGCTATTCGGCCTGGTGAGTGGCGCCGCCCGACGTGCTCCAGACCGGTTTCGGTTCGATGTCGAGGCGGCTCTGATCGCCGCCCTGTGCGAACTCCACCGCGATGGTGAGTGGCAGCACAGCGACCTCTGCCGGCTGCTTCAGCGCGCGGCCCCCCAGGAGCCCCTGTGAATCCCGACTTGACCATTCTGGGCGGCGGACTGGCTGGCAGCGAGGCGGCCTGGCAGGCGGCCGAACGTGGGCTGCGGGTGCGGCTGTACGAGATGCGGCCGGAGCGCAGCACGGGGGTGCATCAGACCGCCGACCTGGCCGAGCTGGTCTGTAGCGGGTCGCTGAAGTCACTGCTGGTGACCACCGCCAGCGGGCTGCTGAATCACGAGTTGGAGTCGCTCGGCTCGCTGATCCTGCGGTGTGGGCGGCAGGCGGCGATTCCGGGGGGGCAGGCGCTGGCGGTCGACCGGCGGGAGTTTGCGGCGGCGGTGACAGCCGCGGTGGAGGGGCATCCGCGGATTCAGGTGGTGCGGCAGGAGGCCCTCACCGTGCCCCGTGAGGGGCTGGTGATCGTCGCCAGCGGGCCGCTCACCTCGGCCGCCCTGGCCGCCGATCTGGCGGCGCTGACCGGGGCCGGGCAGATGGCCTTCTACGACGCCATCGCCCCAACGGTCGAGTACGAGAGCATCGACCTGGAGCCGGTCTACCGGGCCTCACGTTACGGCCGCGGAGGGGCCGATTACCTGAACTGCCCGCTGACGCTGGAGCAGTACACGGCCTTCCACGAAGCCCTGGTCAGCGCCGAGCGCCACGCGCCGAAGTGCCCCGAGGACACGGTCTACTTCGAGAGCTGTCTGCCGATCGAGATCATCGCCGAGCGGAGCTTCAAGGGACCGACCTACGGGCCGCTGAAGCCGGTCGGGTTGGACGACCCGCGGACCGGTCGGCGGCCCTACGCGGTGGTGCAACTGCGGCAGGAAAACCGGGCCGCGACGCTGTGGTCGCTGGTCGGGTTCCAGACGCAGCTCAAGCGCGGCGAGCAGGAGCGGATCTTCCGGCTGATCCCGGGCCTGGAACGGGCCGTCTTCGCGCGGTATGGGCAGGTCCACCGCAACACCTTCCTGAACTCACCGCAGGTGCTGGACCCGACGCTGCAGCTCCGGGCGCAGCCGGAGGTGCTGCTGGCCGGGCAACTGATCGGTGTCGAAGGCTATATGGAGAGCGCCGCGGCGGGGTGGTTGGCGGGGGTCAACGCGGCGCGGGTGCAGCGCGGCCAGGAGGCCCTGGTACCGCCCGCCACGACGATGTTAGGGGCGCTGGTGCGGTACGTCAGCGACCCGTGGTGCAAGTCGTTCCAGCCGATGAACGCCAACTTCGGCCTGCTACCGCACCTGGACGTGAAGCCGAAGGACGCCCGCAAGCAGGCCTACGCCGACCGCGCGCTGGCCGACCTGGCGGCCTGGAGCGCCGCCAGCGGCGCGCTCGAACTGTGACTCTGGGAGGTTGAGATGATCGACTGGCAAGCCTACCGCGCCCTCTGGCCGTACACCGCGACCGACCAGGTCTGGCTGCAACACGCCGGCATCACGCCGCCCTGTCGACGGGTACTGGACGCTGCCAACGGCGTGCTGGAGGGGTTCGTGCAGCGCCCGGCGGCGGGCTACGCGGCGCTCTGGTCGGGCGCCAATGAGGGCGCCCGCGGCCAGGTCGCGACGTTTCTGGGCACCACCGCCGAGCAGGTGGCGCTGGTCAAGAACACCAGCCAGGGCGTTCTGTTCGTGGCGGGCGGGCTGGCCTGGCAGGCCGGCCAGAACGTCGTCACGCTGGCCGCCGAGTACCCGGCCAACCGTCTGCCGTGGCGCGTGGCCGAAGGGCTGGGCGCCGAGCTGCGGACGGTCCAGCCGGTGGCCGGGGGGCGCTTCCCAGTCGACACGATCGCGGCGGCCGTGGACCACGGCACGCGGGTGGTGGCGGTGAGCTGGGTGCAGTACCTCAACGGCTTCCGCTGCGACCTGCCAGCCCTGGCCGAGGTCTGCCACCGGGTCGGGGCCTTCCTGGTGGTCGACGGGGTGCAGGGCGTCGGCGCGCTGCCGGTGCCGCTCGACTGCGTCGACGCGCTAGCCGTCGGCGGGCACAAGTGGCTCTGCGGGGTCGAGGGCGCGGGGTTCCTGTACCTCTCGCCACGCCTGCTGAACGCCCTGCAGCCGCGGCAAGTGAGCTGGAAGTCGGTGGCCACGGACCTCAGCACGCCGGGGGCCGAGGTCGCGGTGGAGCCGGGCCTGCCGCCGCTGAAGGCTGGGGCGGAGCGGCTCGAGGAAGGCACGCCGAACTGCTGGGGCAACATCGCCCTGGGCGCCGCAGTGACGATGCTCCACGAGATCGGCGCCGCCGCGATCGCGGCGCGCCATCAGGAGTTGCAGGGCTACCTGCTGGACCACCTGGCCGGCCTCGGGTTCGTGCAGACCTCACCAGCCGACTCCGGCGAGCGCGCCGGGATCCTCGCCGTGCGGCACCCGCGCCACGCGCCGAGCGAGTTGCTGAGCGCCCTCAAGCGGCACCAGATCACCGCCATCCACCGCGCCGACAGCATTCGGCTGTCGCCCCACTTCTACAACACCACGGCCGATCTGGACCGCGTCGTGGCGGCGTGGGCCGAACTGGGCTGAGCCCCAACGCACCGCGGGCCGGTCGGCTGACCGGCCCGCGTGACCCTGCTGGCAAGCTGACTACGGCAGGAACGCCGCGGGGCAACCAGCGAGCTTGTCCTCCTCGATCAACGCGTAGGCGTTGTGGGTGTGGATGCTCTCTTCGTTTTCGGACTCGACCCGGAACCAGGTGATCCGGTCGTCGGCCCGCACCGCGGCGGTGATGTCGCGGACCATGTCCTCAACAAACTTCGGGTGGTCGTAGGCGTACTCGGTGACGTACTTCTCGTCGGGGCGCTTCAGGACACTATAGATCTGCGCCGAGCCGAGGCTCTCGACCAGCTCGATCATCTCTTCCAGCCAAATGCTCTCGGTACACTGCCAGTTGAGCGTCACGAAGCTGCGCTGGTTGTGGGCACCGTAGGCGCTGATCTTCTTGGAGCAAGGGCACAGCGTGGTCACCGGCACCGTCACGGCGTAGCAGATCCGGATCCGGTCGTCGAGGTCGACCTCGGCCTTCACGCGACAGTCGTAGTGCAACATGCCGGGCTGCCCGGTGACGGGGGCGCGCTTTTCGAGGAAGTACGGGAACTCCAGCTCGAGGTAGGCCGACTGCGCTTCGAGGCGCTGCTTCATGTGCCGCAGCAGCGTCCCGATGTCGTGGATGTCCAGCTCGCGGCGGTGCTCATTGAGCACTTCCACGAAGCGGCTCATGTGGGTGCCCTTGAAGCTGCGGTCGAGCGAGACGTACATCGCCACCGTGGCGATGGTGTGCTGCGGCCCGTTGCCCCGCATGCCCAGCACCACGGGGTACTTCAGCCGGCGGATGCCGACTTTGGTGATGTCGATCCCGCGGGGGTCAGCGGAGTTCTGCATGTCGGGCAGCGGCACGGTCGTCTCAATCATCGGAACCCTCGGCTGGTCGCCGGGCCGACGGCGACAAGGGCATGGTGGGGCCGCGGTGGCGTGGCGTAAACAGCGAACCGGCGGCGGTCCGTTACCAATGGCCCTCGTCGCTCTTGATGTGCAGCGTGATCCGGAGCACCGGCTCGCCAAGCAGGGCGCTCAGCGTGTGGTGGGGCACCTGGTGGACGACGGTCGCCCCGATGCGCTTGAACAAGCTGGCGTCCTTGCGGCGCACCGGCAGCGGGTACTCGCCGCCAAAGGCCGGCAGACCGCAGTCTTGGACGTAGTGCAAGAACCACAGCCCCAACTCGCGCCCGAAGCGGCCCCGCACGGCTGGCAGCAGGTGCCAGTGGCAGTGCGCCGGCAGCGGTGGGTCAGGGTTGGCGAGGACCTCCCAGGCGTCCCGCAGCCGGAGCCGGTAGAACCAGCGGGTGAAGGGATCGTAGTGCCGCCAGCGCACCGCCCAGCGGGCCGCCAGCCGCAGCGCGGCGCGGCGTTGCCAGGCGGCCTGGGCCGCTGGCTGAGTGGTGCCCAGCAGGTAGCCGACCACCTCGTCGGCCGCGTCGACGACGACTCGGCAGGCTTGCGGTTCGTGCTCCAAGTAGAAGCCGGTGAAGTAGTCCACCAGCAGGTCGAGGTCGAGCACCGGGAACGGCAGCGGCTGGCCGAGCAAGATGGTGCGGTCGAGGACCCGCCGCACGCCGCCCAGGTCGCGCGGCTCGTAACCCCGAACTCGCCAGGTGCTGCTCATCGGCTCTCCAAGGCAGCCTGGTGGAGCGCCAGGATGCGGTCGACATAGGTGTCCCAGCGGTAGCGGCTGGCGACGGCCCGACCGGCCGCCGCGGCGCCGGCCGGGGCGAGTCCGGCGGCGCGCTCGACCGCCGCGGCCAGCGCCGGGGCGGTGGCCCGGCAGAGGCTGCCGGCCGCCGGGGGCAGCACCTCGGCCACCGCCCCGCCGCGCACCGCGGCGACCCGACAGCCGCTGGCGAGGGCCTCCAGCACACTCAGCGCGAAGGCCTCGATCGCCGATGGGAAGACGAACACATCGGCACTGGCGAGCAACGTGGCGACCTCGGCGCGGGAACGTCGGAAGCCGAGCAAGGTGGTGCCCGGGGCGGCCCGCAGCAGCGCCTCGCCCGGACCGGCCCCGGCCACCACCAGCCGGTAACGCGGCCCCAGGCGCTGCATCATCGCCGGCAGCAGGGAGACCTGCTTCTCGGGCACCAGCCGGCCGACAAAGACCAGCAGCACCTCCGCCCCGGCCAATAGCTCCTGCCGCAGCACGGCGTCGCGGGCGGCGGGCCGGAAGGTGGCCAGGTCGACCCCCAGTGGGACGCGCACGACATTGGTTGCGCCAGCGGCCAGCAGTTCGGCGGCGGAGTAGGCGCTGTGGGCCACGACGGTGCCGAACTGCCGGGCGAACCAGCGGTTGTAACGCCGTATCAGCCCATGTTGCAGCGGCCCGGAGCCGACATAGGGGGGCAGCACCTGGTCCAGCCGCTCGCAGGTGAAGCCCAGCACGGGCCGCCGCGTGGCGAGGGCGCGGGCGCAGCGCGGCAGGGTCCACTTGTCGAGAATCTCCACCACGTCGGGCTGCAGCCGCTCGACCGCCGCCAGCACCGTGGCGCGGCTCCAGATGTTGCGGTAGTCGCGGTTGACCGGTAGCACCGGCCCGCGCAGGGTGATCCGAGGGCCGTGCTCGTCGGACTCCCAGGCCTCCCGCTCGCCCGGCACCAGCAGCGCCGCGCGGTGGCCGCGGGCGGCGTAGAGTGGCCGGACCGTGTCGAGGTGCGTGCGCACCCCGCCGGTGCGGGCGCCGTAGGCGTTGGTCATCTGCAGAATGGTCATGCCGCCAGATACTCGGCGTAGGTCAGCGGCCGGCGCCCGGCAGCCAGGGCGCGCCGGACCAGGGCCAGGGTGTGCTGGAAGGGCTGATGATGCTGGCAATCGGCCGGGTGGACGGCCAGCCGCAGCAGCGGCAGCGGACGGTGCAGCAGGCTGAAGGCCTCGTTGACGGCCCGGCCGACGAGATCGGGCGCCAGGCTGCCGGGGCGGTTGCTGATGCCGAAACTCCAGTGCTCGCGCCCGCGCCGCAAGTCGCGCAGGCGACCGTGGGTGGTGTAGTAGTCGAAGCCGGCCTGTCGCACCGCCGTGGCCGCCGCCGGGCTGTAGAGCCAGGCCGGGGCGACGAAGCCGCTGGTCGGCAGACCGAGCCGGTCGAGCGCGGCCCGCCCCGCGACCAGCCGCGCCAGGGCGGTCGCCTGGTCGAGCCCGACAAACTCGCCCGCGCCGCGGGCCAGCAGGCCGTCGAGCCAGGCCGCTCGGCCGCGGAGCGGTGGCTCGACCGGGTCGCGGCGGTGGTGGTAACCGTGCAGCACGATCTCGTCGCCGGCCGCAGCGCAGCGGTGGAGCCACGGGACGAAGCCGGGTGTGGCTTCCGGGGCGAGCCCCGGTTCGGCCGGACTCACCAACAGACTGCGCCGCCTGACGCCCGCCGCGCTGAGGGCGACCAGGATCTGACGGCACAGCGCGAAGGTCCGCGGGCAGACATCGTGGACGCTGACCACCAGGGCGGGGGTCACGGCAGATCCTCGGGCACGGCGGGCTGGCGGCGGCTGGTGACCAGCGGCGCGCGGCGCGCCGCAGCCGCCTGGCGGCGCCGGCCGAACTGCTTCCAGAAGGCCAGCAGCCCGACGGCCAAGGGGTGCTCACTATCGCGGAGCTGCACCAGCAGCCGGCGCCAGGCGGTGCGGCGCCAGGGGTAGCGCAGTTGGCGGTACTGGCCCCAGAGGCCGCTGAAGATGTCGTCCCAGCTCTGTTGCACCGCCCGCGCCCGCGCCGCGGCCGCGAACTGCCGGCGGCGCTGCGGATCGGCCGCCAGGGCCACCAGGTGCGCCTCGAACTGCTCGGCCGACCCGGCGACCAGCCCGGTGCGCCCCGGCTCGATGATCTCGGCCGGCCCACCGCGGTCGCCAACCACCGCTGGCAGGCCGCTGGCCTGGGCCTCCAGCACGACGTTCCCGAAGGTCTCGGTGAGCGACGGGAACGCGAAGAGGTCGGCGTCAGCGTACTCCTGCGCGAGGGCCTCGTCGCGCAAGAAGCCGGCGCAGCGCGCCTGCGGCAGGGCGGCCGCCAGCCGCTCGCGCTCAGGGCCGTCGCCGACCAGCACCAGCTCCCACGCGGGGTGCCGCAGCGCCACCTGTTGCAGCCAGTCGAGGTTCTTCTCGACCGCCAGCCGCCCGACGTACAGCAGCCGCAGCGGCGCGTCAGCCGGCCGGGCGCGGCGGGCCGGCGTGAAGAGCAGCGGGTCGACGCCGCGCCGGAACAGGGCCAACGGCGGACGGAGGTGCTCGGCGACCTGCTGCCGGGTATACTCCGACGGCACCAGCACGCGCTGGCAATGGTTGTAGAAGCAGGCCAGGTAGTCCCAGGTCAGGGCGCTGGAGACTTCGGCGACATACTCGCAGGCCTCGGGATCCTCCCGGAAGCTGGGGTCGAGATAGCCGGTCAGGCGTTGCGAGACGTACTTCGGCAGCTCGGTGTGGTAACTGCCCAACAGCGGCCGTGAGAGCTTCGCGGCGAGGTACATCCCGGTCAGGCCGAGGTGACCCGGCGTGGCGACGTGAATCACGTCGAACGGCTGCTGCTGCGCGTAGGCCAGCACCTGGTCGTCGAGCGGCAGCAGGTCGAAGTAGAGATCCGGATAGTAGTTCAGCGGGATCCGCGGCTTGAGGCGATGAATCGTGACACTGCCGCGCTGCTCCCGGCTGCTGGCAGCCGGCGAGACGCAGAACACCTCAAGCTGCTCGCCGTGCTGCTGCGCCCAGTCGGTCAGCCGCCGGAAGGTGTGCCCGACGCCGCTAATCTCGTCGTAGGTATCCGTGAACAACGCCACCCGCAGGGGGCGCGCCCAGGGCCGCATCATCGGCTGCGCCTCTTTCCAGTTCGTCGCGGAAGAGCCCCTCGACCTCCCGCGCCAACGCCCGTTGCCGGGCAAACTCGTTGACCACCCCGTAGGCCACGAAGCCGCTGACGACCAGTGACAGCAACTCCTGGGCCAGCGTCGGGAGCGCCCGCCGCTGGTCGTCGGCCAGCAGCACCAGGTGTCCGGCCCGCTTTCGCACATTGCTGGCCAACACCTTGCGCGTATCGGCTTCCAACTGCTGATGCGACCCGGCCGCGCCGACCGGCCGCGCCAGCCCAGCCCGCAGACTCGACAGCACCTCGGCCGGGGTCGCGCCGGAGGTCACCGTGTAGCAGGTGCCGTGGTTGTCGGTGTGGCTGTCGGAGCCGCCGGTGCAGGCCACGCCGGGCGGACCGAGCCGGCGGGCCAGCAGGCTGCCGAGATCGTTCAGCCAGCGGTGGCGGGTGCCGTTGAGCCCTTCGACCAGCCGGAAGCGTGGCAGCAACTCGGCCAGCACCGGCTTCTGAAAGGTGCTGCCGCTGTGAACCCAGAGGGGGTGCTTCAAATCGTAGGCGAGGCCACGCGAGTCGCAGTAATCGAGCAGTTGCGGCACGTTCCAGCGCAGGCAGCAGCGTTCCGGATCGCTCCCGGCGGCCGCGTGGATCGCCGCATGGTCGGCCTCGTTCAGCCCGTAGACCCCAACGTGCAGGGCCTGCCCGCGGTGGTAGCAGGTGACCTCTTCACCCCACAGCAGCCGCTCCGGCCGGGGGTGCCGGGCGACCAGCTCGAGACAGCCATCGAGGGTGTCGTGGTCGGTGAAGGTGACGTGCGTCATACCCCGGCTGAGCGCCAGGTCGTAGGCGGCACAGGGGTCCAGGAGCGGGTGGAAGGGCAACACGATCGACGCGCCGTGAGGCAGGTCGAGCCGTTCGCGATCCTCGGAGTGGGAGGTATGGCAATGCAGGTCGAGCCGCGCCTCGGTCAACCAGCGCTCCTTCCAGCGCGAGTCTAGTCGGTGGGCCGAGGGGTGTCAACGCGACCCGCCGTCGGGCGACGGCTGCTGGCCGGTCCGCCGACCGGCGACGGCAGTGTTTCACGTGCAACACGACCGGCGCGGACTCGGCGCCGCCGGCCGCCTTTGACGGGGGCCCGGCGGCTCACGTATACTAGACCGCAGAGTTCGACATCGCCGGGCGGTGGTAGTTGCCGGGCGGAGATCACGATGACACCCTCACGCCTCTTGACGCTCCTGGTGGCAGTCTCTGCCGTCGCGGCGCAGACGCCGTACGGTCCGGCGGCAACCGCCAAGGTGGCCACCACCCGGCCCACCGCCGGGCTGGACATCCGCGCCAGCGTCGACAAGCTGCGGGTGCTGCCCGACGACGTGGTGACCTACACGCTGGTCTGCCGCAACCTGGGGCCGGCGCCCGAGAGCAAGGTCACCGTCGAGGCCACCCTGCCGACCGGCGCCACGCTTGACCCGCTCGGCACCACCCCCGGCGGGGCCTACGAGCCGGGCCTGCGGCGGGTGCTCTGGCAGGTCGCCAGTCTGCAGGTCGATGAGCAGTCGGCCTTCACGCTGCGGGCGCGCCTCAGCGGCCTGGCGCCCGGCGCCACGCTCGAGGCGCCGGTGACGGTGCAGTCGGCCACGATGGCCCGTCCCCGGGAAGGCGCCGCCGCGGCGGTCGAGGTGGTCACCCCGCCGCTGCAGGCCGCCTTTGCGCTGCCCGACGTGCTGCTCGGACGCACCGCCGGGCCGCGGAGCCTGATCGACGTCGACTCGATCCCCGGCCAGCGCGTCGTCGAGCGGCTCGAGGGCCTGGGCGTGGTGCAGGGCTTCCCCGACGGCCAGTTCCGCCCCAACGGCGCGGTCACGCGGGCCGAGGCGACCAAGATGATCGTCGCCATCCGGCAGCTCAGCGGGCTGCGCGACAAGACCAGCCTGAGCCTGGCGCTGAGCCGCCCGGCGACCGTCCGGGTGGGCCTGGAGAACAGCCGCGGCAAGCTGGTCCGAGTGCTCGCCGACGGTTGGGCGCTGCCGGCCGGGCAACATCAGATTGTCTGGGACGGGCTCAACGACCAGGGCCAGCCGGTCGCGCTGGGCGTCTACCGTTACGTCGCCGTGGCGACCGACGAAGCGGGTGTCGAGCAGACCCTCGACGGCACGCTGCATGTGGTCACCGTGCAACCGCTGCCGGCCAACCTCACGACCAGCTTCGTGGATGTCCCGGAGCACGCCTGGTACCGGCCCTACGTCGCGAAAGCCGAGGCCGATGGGCTGGTGAAGGGTTACCCCGGCAACCTGTTCGACCCCGCCGCGCCGATCCGACGGGTCGAGAACACCATGCTGGTGGTCCGCGCCGTCGGCCTCACCGCCGCCGCCGAGCAGCGGATGAATGAGTCCCTGGGCTTCGCCGACGCGGCCGACATTCCGAAGTGGGCGGTCGGCTACGTCGCGGTCGCCACCACCAACGGCGGCGCCGCCGAGGGGCGGCTGCTGGTGGGGTACGCCGACAACCGCTTCCTGCCGCAGCAGAACCTCACCCGCGCCGAGGCCGCGATGGTCTTGGAGCGCCTCCTCGACCGCGAAGGGCCGCACGAGATCATGGCCTCCGGCCGGATCTCGCGGGGCCACGCCGTGAGCATCAGCGGGCAGGAAGTCAAAGCCGACGCCGGCGGCCGCTTCCGCCAGCAGATTCCCGTCCGGGCCGAGTTGGAGCTGGTGCCGATCAGCGTTCGCTGAGGTCCTCGTCCGGCTCCGCGGCAAAGCCGCCCTGGCTGCGGCAGGCCGCCACGATCCGCCGCAACACCGCGGTGCGCTCGGTCACTGCCATCGCCGTGGTGCAACGCCGCTGCGGGTCCCACCAGTCGGTCAACGTCTGGCAAGCGACCATCGCCGGGTCGACTCCGGTGCAGATCACCGTGGTCACACGCCCGTCCTGGTGCCAGGTCAGCAGCTCGCCGCGCCGATCGACCACCAGCCGGCCCCGCGGCTCGGCGACCGCCGGTGGCGGGGGCGGGGGCTGCTGGCTGGTCCGGATGGCATCCGGGTCGGGCCACGGGATGGGCCGCGGCGGCTCCAACACGAAGCAGACCGCCGCAGCGTCGGTGATCTCGCTGCTGCACCGACTGCTCTGGCGCTCGCGGCGCAGCAGGCCGGCCGGCAGTGAGGTTCGCAGCGGCTCCGCCAGGTCGATCACGCAGCCCACCGGCGGGGCCGGGAAGCCGGCGCCGATCGCCGCCAGGGCGTTGCCGGCCGCCAGCTCCGCGGCCAGCAGGGCGCGCAGCAGCGGTGGGAAGTCCGGCGGCAGGTCGGTCAGCGCAGGCACGGTCGGCAGGGCTCCGCGGCACTAGTGTGACCGTGCTCGAGCGGCCTGGCGCCCTCGGTTTCGAGCAGCCGCAGTTTGCGCCAGAGGCCCCCGCCGTAGCCGCCCAGTCCGCCGTCGGCGGCGACCACGCGGTGGCAGGGGATCAGAATCGCCAGCCGGTTCAGGCCATTGGCCCGGCCCACCGCGCGCGCCGCGCCCGGCTTTCCGAGCGCCGCGGCCAGCTCGGCGTAGGTCCGGGTCTGGCCGTAGGGAATCTGCCGCAGAGCGGCCCAGACGCGCTCCTGGAACGGACTGCCCGGCGCCGCCAGCGGCAGGTCGAAGTCGCGCCGCGTGCCGGCGAACCAGTCCGCGAGCTGTTCGCGCAGCGCCTCCAGCAGGGGATGCTCACCCGGCAGCAGCGGCAGGCCGGAACGCTGGCGGAGGGTCGCCACCTGGGCCGGCAGCAAGCGGCGGTCGGCAAACTCCAGCAGCCACACCGCGGCGTCGGTGACGCCGGCGGCCAGCAGCCCGAGGGGGCTCTCGATCCAGCCCAACCGCATCACCTCGCCGTGCCGCGCCGTGCCGGGCGGGCGGCCGACGGCCTGCGTGAAGGCGCTCCGGAAGGCGGCGTGCGACTCCCAGTCGTGCTCGCCGATTGTCGCGTCCAGCGACTGGCCCTGCTGCAACGCGGTGAAGGCGGCGCCCAGGCGGCGAGCGCGGACGTAAGCCTGGAAGGTCAGGCCGTAGGTCGCCTGAAACCAGCGCCGCACCGTCGCCGGCACCAGCCCGGCCTGGCGCAGGTCGGCGTCGGTGATGCGGCGGGTCGGGTCGGCGTCGACTCGCGCCAGCAGGGCCGCGGCCCACTCCGGCGGCGGGGCCGCCGGCTCCAGCGGCCGACAGCGCAGGCAGGGCCGGAACCCGGCCTGCAAAGCCGCGGCGGCGGTGGGGTAGAACTGCAGGTGCTCGGCGCGAGCCGGCCGCGCCGGGCAGGACGGCCGGCAGAAGATGCCGGTCGTGGTGACCGCCTGGAAGAACAGCCCATCGCAACTACGGTCGCGCTCGCGACAGGCGCGCAGCAGCGCGGTCCGCGGGGGTAGATCCGACACAGCCTGGCTCCGGGCCTCACGGTAGCAGACCGCGGCGGCCCGGAGCCACCTGATTCCGAACACCGAATCCCGCCGCTCAGACCAGCGAGTTGGCCTTGGTGTACTCGACGATCTCGGAGACGTAGCCGAAGCAGAGCGCCGTGACGGTGTCGGCGGCGCCGTAGTAGATCGCCATCCGGCCGGTCGGCTGATCCACCAGCGCGGCACACGGGAAGGCTACGTTGGGCACGTCGCCGACACACTCGTAGAGCGTCTGCGGCGACATCAGGTAGGGCGCCGTGCGGGCGATCACGCGCCACGGCTGGTCGAGGTCCAGCAGCGCCGCGCCGAAGCTGTAGACGAAGCCGTTGCAGCTCGTCAGGACGCCGTGGTAGATCATCAACCAGCCCTCGCTGGTCTCAATCGGGATCGGCCCGGCGCCGATCTTGGTCGACTGCCAACCGCCAGCGCGGCCCATCACCCAGCGGTGCTTGCCCCAGTAGACCATGTCCGGACTGTGGCTGAGGTAGATGTCGCCAAACGGCGTATGGCCATTGTCCGACGGCCGGTTGAGCATCACGTACTGCCCGCCGAGGCGGCGAGGGAAGAGCACCCCGTTGCGGTTGAACGGCAGGTAGCTGTTCTCGATCTGGTGGAAGGTCGCGAAGTCCTGCGTCCAGGCGACGCCGATCGTCGGGCCGTGGGCGCCATTGCACCAGGTGACCCACCAGCGGTCCTCGATCCAGACCACCCGCGGGTCGTAGCCGTACTCCCAGCGGGTCACCTCCGGGTCGCCCTCGAACTGGATCCGCTCGGGGTTGATCCACCAGTTCAGCGCGTCGTCGCTGAAGCCGACGTGGATCTGCATCGCGCGGCGCTTGTCGTCGCAGCGGAAGACCCCGGCGAACTTGCCGCGGAACGGCACCACGGCGCTGTTGAAGATGCTGTTGGAGGTCGCGGTGAGGTTGCGCGGGATGACGGGGTTCTGGCTGTACCGCCAAACCGGCTCGGCGCACCCGGCGGGGCGGTCCTCCCAGGGGATGTTGGGCAGCGCGTCGCCGACAATCTGAAGCATCGGAAGGTCCTTTCTAGCGTCCCCGACCCAGCGGGTAGCGGCCATAGCGCTGGGCCGCGTCGTAACAAGCGATGATGTTCTCCGGCGGCACGTTGGCCTGCACATTGTGGACCGGGCAGAAGATGAACCCGCCGCCTGGCCCGAAGATGTCGAGCCGCTCCCGGACATGCTCGGCAACCACCTCGGGCGGCTCGTTACCGAGCACCTGCTGTGTATCGCAACCGCCGCCCCAGAACACCAGGCGGTCACCGAACTCGGCCTTCAAGCGGACCGGGTCCATGTTGGCGGCGCTGGTCTGGACCGGGTTGAAGCAGTCCAGCTCGGCGTCGATGAAGCCCGCCAGGAGGTGATAGACCGAGCCGCAGCAGTGCAGGAACGACTTCATCGGTGAGTTCGCGCGCATCCAGCTACAGACCCGTTTGTAGGCCGGCTGAATGACCTGCCACCAGGTCTCCTCGCGGAAGTACTCACCCTTCTGGGTGCCCATATCGTCGGCTGCCACCATCCAGGCCGTGACGTACTCGCCGACCGCCTCGTTGACCAGCTTCAGCCGCTCGATGGCGGCCTCGGCGGCCAGTTGCAGGCCGTCGTGGCAGTAGTTCGGCTCGGCCGCCATCAGGCACATCCACTCCTGCCAGGGAATCCCCCCGAAGCCCGTCGAGAAGCCGTGGCCGTAGCCGGCGCCGAGCATCGCGTAGGGGGTCTCGGTGTAGAGGTGCTGCGCGCGGGCCCGCAGCCACTCCAACTCCTCGTCGGGGATGCTGGTCCCGAATCGCAGTTCGGCCAGCGGCGGCATCGGCAGCTCCAGCGAGGGCGCCCGCCGCTCGCCAGGGATGCCGTCGAAGTAGAACCCGTTGCGCGGCATGTGCGCGTAGCGGCGGCCGTTGCCGTCGGTCAAGAACCAGCCTTCGGCTGGGTCCTCTTCCAGCGGCAGATCGCTCGGGAAGGCCAGCGTCTGGCCGTCCCAGAAGGTCCGTTCACTCCACTGCCCAATCGCCGCCGCCGAGCGCCAGGTGCTGCGCCAGCTCTCCAGCGGCACGATGTCGAACCGGAAGCGCTCGCGCACCGGCTCTTCGATTTCGGCCAGCATCTGTCCGACATCGTAGACCCGCGGCGCACCCGGCAGACCGAGCGCCTGCTTCAACCGGCCGTAAGCCACCGCGGCGATGCCTGTCGAGCGCATGCCCGAGCAGTCCACCGGCACCCGGTCCGGTTCCTGGTGATTGAGGGCCGCGGTCACTCGCTCCCGGCTGGTCATCTCCGCCATGCTCGCCTCCTGCCGCGGCAGGAATCCGCCGGCGGGGGGAGGATCCCTCCTGGGGCCGCCGCGCCATCCAGAGAGCCAACCCGATGACCATCGCCGAGTGCTGTGCCGCGGCCGCGGTGCCGGAAGCTGCCGTCGTCCTCGAGACCGGCTGGGAGTCCAGTCGGGCGACCTGCCCGGCGGTGCCCTTCTTCTTGGATCCCGCCTTCATCGCCACCGCTCGCGAGCAGTGCGGGCAGAGCGCGGCCCACCAGGACGAGTTGCTGGCGACGGCCGCGGTGATCCGCGCCGACCGCGCCCTGACGCTGCTCGCGTGGCACTGCCACCGGCTGTTGTTCGAGCTGCTCGACTACCAGCAGGTCCAGCAGTGGCCGGCGTTGACCGCGCGGCTGGGCGACCAGGCCGGGCAGTTCTACCTGCTGGTCGCCCTCAGCGAGCAGCCGGCGGTCTGGGCGCAGCACGCCGCCCTGGGGGTACCGCGAGAGGTCACCCTGGAGACTCTGCGGCAGGTCACCGAGTTCACCGAGTTCTACCGCCGGATGACCGGCGGCAGGCTGGGGGTGCCGCAACAAAACCTCTACTGGCTGCGCCACTACACCGCCGGGCGGCTCTACCGGCTGGGGCGCTTCGAGTACATGATCCGCCCCTACGGCCACCACGTCGAGTTCTGGCGCCGCACCGACGGGCTGACCGTGGCGCTGGCCAACGACGGCCTGCGGTTCACCGTCGACGGCTACCGCGACGCCTCGGCCGAGCACCACGACGACTGGGTCAGCCAACTGACGGTCACGGCCGAGGCCGTCAGCGGCCACCCGATCGACCCGCGCGGCTGGGCCTGTCGGCAACGCCTGACGCTGCCGACGACCGACTGGCGGCGGGTGCTGGCCGACGGCGACGCGGTGCTCGACCTGCATATCCCGGCCGGCGGCGCGATGACTCCCGAGCGCGCCGTCGACTCGCTGCGCCGGGCGGCCGAGTTCTTTGCGCGGCAGTTTCCCGAGACGCCCTGTCGGGCGATCGCCTCGGGTAGTTGGATCTACGGCAACATGCTGGAGCAGATTCGGCTCTCCTCCACCAACCTGGTGGACTTCCAGCGGGAGCTCTACCTGCTGCCGATCCCCTCGAACCCCACCAGCGGCCTCTGGTTTGTCTACCAGGGCGGCGAGCGCGACCTGGCCAACCTGCCCCGCCACAGCAGCCTGCAACGCGGCGTGGCCGACTTCCTGGCGGCCGGCGGCACCTGGCGGGTGGGCGGCATGACCGTGCTGGTCGACGATCTGCCCCACCTCGGCCGACAACACTACCGGACCGCCTGGCTGCAGGCTGGCGGCTTGGGCGTGGCCTAAAGTGTCGCCCCAGGTGCTGGTCAGTCGCGTGGCGGGCCGACTGGCGTCGGGCGCGGGCCCTCAGACCGCTTCCAGGTCGTCTCCCGAAGAGCGCCGCGCCGCCGCAGTTGGTGCCAACCGCCCGCCGGGCCCCCTCGGGACGGCGACTGCGGGACAGCCCCGCCCGCGGACGGGCGCGCCGAGGCTGGCGGTGGGAGACCGTGGCTGTGCACCGCTCGCTGACTTGGCGCCCACGGGTCGGCGCGAGCGACGACACCCGGTACCGCCGCGGTCGGACCTGGCGGAAGACGGCGCGCTTGATCACGCTGCCATCAGCTTGCGGCTCGCCAATGCTCTCGCGGCAGGTGGTGGCGTGGTAACAGGCGATGCGCTGCCGCTCGAACTGCTGCACCAGGTAACAGGTGACTCCAGGCTCTCCCTGGATCAGCGCGCAGTCGCCCGCCGCCAGCCCCGCGGCCAGGCCCTTGCGCAGCGTGGTCAGCCAGCCGGCGGTGTCGCCGTTCGGTTTGGTGAACGACTTCGTTGGGGCGACCTGGGTGAACGCTTCGCGCTGCGGCTCGGCTTCTCCACCGCCGACCCCCTGCGCCGTCGCGGCGGGAGTTGGTGGCGACCGCCCGCTGCCTGGCCCGGGCCCATGGTGGTCCGGACGCCCGTGGCGAATGGCCTGCCCTCCGCCAGCCCAACCGGCACGCCTCAAGCGAGCTCAGGGCAACGCCCTGGGCTCCAAGCGGTTGTGGACAGTCAGGCCGCCGAGCCGGATCCGGTCAGCCGCGCCTGCACCCACTCCGCCAGGTTCGGCAAGTCGGTGGAGCCGCAGACGAATGGATGAACATGGCTGACGAAGCGCGTCCGTGCCTGCTTGACGATTTCCTCCGGTCTGGCATGGGCGCAGACCAACACGGCTTGCGTCTCGCTCCCACCCATTTGCGCCAGACGGTGACAGGCCTCAAAGAGCTTGGTCTTGCAGAGCGCCCGGACCGAGCTTGTGGTGCAACTGAAACCCCAGAGGCGCTGTCCTCGGACTGCCAGCACGTCGAACTCAAACTCGGTCTCGGTGTCGACGGTGGTCGGGTCTCCCGCTGTCTGCTCCAGGCCGCAGCGCACCGATGCGCCGACCAGCCGCAGGCCAAAGGCCTCCGGCAGGCGGCCCACCTCCGCGTAGGTAAGCTGCTCCAGCCACCGGCCGCGCAGCCACTCCACGAACTCCCCGGCGTGCCAGTCGAGGGCTGCGGTGAAGTCAGCGGGCTGGGTACCGGGTCGGCAGATCACGCCACTCTCATCTTCGAGGGTGGCCAACAGCCTTGCCAGCAGAGGGCCGCCGCTGCTCCTGTCGGTTTCCTCAAAGGTGGCCGCCAAGCTTCACGACGGTCAGCCCTTCCTGCCCTTGGCGCAGGTATAGCCGGCAGGCGGCGCCGTCACTCCAGGCGTAAGCCTCGTGGGTCACGCCCGGCAAGGGCCGTCCCCGGAGTGGATGCACGTTCAGGCTTGACGGGTTGTGCTGGCCGGCGCTCCGAACACACCGTGCCAAGTCGTCAAGGCGCTCGTTGAGCATTCTGCGACGGTCCTTGGGCAACTCGCGCACCTGTCGTTCGAATGCCGGCTCGGCTTCGACTCCGCCGGCGAACTGCGCCCACGGCCGCAGCCCCGCTACGAAGACCGCCCGCCCGGCCCTGCGCAGGACTACGCCAGCCGCGTCGAACGGACTCTCAACCGCCGCCGCCATCGCCAGCCGTGGCCACCGGCCCCCCAACCAGGTCGCCCACGCGCTCCAGGAGGCGCTCGAACACAGAGGAACATGGGACGATCTGGAATGGATTTGACCACAGCTCCGTTACTGACGAATCTCGGCCACCCCCCGCTGGGGGCCGTCGCTCGTCAGTTGGGTCACAATCGGCCTGTAGAGCCGATCCGGGCGTCGGCGCGGGCTCCTCGGGGGCCCCAAAACCGGTTGCGGAACGATGACAGGACGGCTGCGAAACCGCGACTCGTCAGTGCAAGAATATCGCAAGA
Source organism: Fimbriimonadaceae bacterium (assembly GCA_020850355.1). Classification (GTDB taxonomy): domain Bacteria; phylum Armatimonadota; class UBA10988; order UBA10988; family UBA10988; genus JADZEX01. Next base: position 205,998 of record JADZEX010000021.1, read on the forward strand.
AAAAAGATCGCCCGCAGAGCCAGATTCTATGGGGGTCGGAAGGAGGAAAATGCGGGTGGGTCGACAAGGCAGCAGCGCCTACTCAGGCGTGGAAACGATGTCTTCCGCCAGAGCGGTGTAAGCCAGATCCTCGTCGACAAGGCAGCAGCGCCTACTCAGGCGTGGAAACTTCGTCTCGGTCGACGCCTCAACGATAGCGACCTCGTCGACAAGGCAGCAGCGCCTACTCAGGCGTGGAAACCTGATGACTGTGGTCGCGCAGCGCGCGACCACGTCGACAAGGCAGCAGCGCCTACTCAGGCGTGGAAACGCGGGGACCACGGACAAGCGGCCGCCCATCTGCGGTCGACAAGGCAGCAGCGCCTACTCAGGCGTGGAA
>JADZEX010000022.1 GCA_020850355.1 Fimbriimonadaceae bacterium
GCCGAGCACCCCCGCCGGCTTCGGCGGACAACTGGGGTACTATCGGGACCAGCGCGAGCGCCTCTATGTTCGGGCGAGGCACTATCGGCCGGGGCGGGGGAGGTGGATGTCGAGGGATCCGCTGGGCGACGGCGCGGGCTGGGCGGCGATGGTCTATGTGCGCAACAACCCGCTGCAGTTTGTGGACCCGACGGGGTTGATGGAGTTGGACTGCGAGCAGTATCGAGCGGAGGCGCTCCTCTGCCGCCAACCGGCCCACTTCGTCCAGAACCGCTCCCACTGTGACCGGCTGCGCGTTGCTTGTCCGCACATCTACTCGTCCGGACAAGCCCTCACGTTGCAGCCTGCTCCGTACGGCGGACAAGCCAGCATAAGGGAGCCAAGTCGAGCATCGCTGTTCGCCAGGCCACTCACGCCGTCGAGCACCTCGATTCCTCTAGGCTATGGCACTGCGTTGGGCTACGACACTGCATGTGGCAAGTTCCGGTTCCTTGAATACGAGGACCTGTGGCCGACGGCGCCTACGCTCAAAGAGACCTTGTGGCCAGTATATGGTTCGCTACGAATGGCCGACTATCACCTGAGTCGCGGTCACTATGGCCGTAGCATCTTCTGGACAGGGATGGGAATGCTCGGTTTTGGTGGCGCAAGGGCTTTGCTATCAGTTGGCTGGAAGGCCGGGCGCAGTACATTGTGGGGCGTTCCGACTGCCGTGACGGAAGAACTGGCCGAAGCTCGCGTACGCGCCGTGACCGCGAACACCGCCAAGCACTTCACACTTGAAGAGAGCCTGGGAGGCATCCGCCACACGAGCCGCCAAGGGTCACAGTGGGGTATCTTCATAACCACTAGCGAGCGTGCATCGGGGCGCTTCGTGGGTGCCAGGGGCTCGGACGCCGTAGTGGTGCTACACGGCGAGCTGGGCCACCTATTTGCGAAGCCTCCACGATGGGGACTTGCTTCCTCGTTAAGATACTTGTCAGGGGCTGCCTCCACGCCATTGTGGTCGGTTGTGTACCGCAGCACCAGTGGGATCACTGAGCGCACATTATTTGCCGAGGTGAGTCACTTCGCCAAAGGAGAGATCTTCCGGCAGGGCGTGTTCCGGCAGGCAACTGAGGTGGAGTATGGCAAGTACTTGCTGCACCAGTGGCTGTTGGACTATGGCCTGGACTCGCTAATTTACAGTGGCTGCAAAGCGGTTGGCTGGGGTAAGGAGTATGATCCGCTGTTGTATCCTCCGTTCTAGCACGAAACGCCAGATGCATTGTGTGCTGCCGTGCTATGCGCTCTGATGCCGTAGGCGGTTACTTGTGTGGAGTCCGCCCAAGCACTCTGATGGCAGGCGCGCTCCCTACATGCGAAGGATGACGATGTCATACCAGCCGGATGGAATCGATCTTGACGGCGGCGCCGTCACAGGTCAACGGCGGTGGCTGCTCGGACTGCTTGCGATATACTGTGTCATAACAGGTGCGGCCCAGCTGGTTGCTCGCGACGATCCAGGCTCCGCAGTTACCTTGCGCGGTATCTCTGGGGCGGTGTTTGTACCGTTGTCGCTGGTCCTTGTGCTTGGCATGAGGAGTCTCGCCACTGGGTTTGCTGCATTGTGTCTTCTCATTGCCATACCACTCGCCATTTCGGGTGCCGGGTGGCAGGTGGCTGCTCGCGGTTGGGGCGTGGCAGTATGGGCGGGCCTTGGCTGGCGAGCGATGTTCGGACCGGGTGACATGGTTCACGCGTGCTGGATTACTGCCATTATCGGTGGCTGGGGCTCTGCGGTTCTGGCTGCCCTCGCCGGGGCCATGGCGAGAATGCAGCGGGGTGGTCTGTGAGCCGCACCAATCAGCTGCCAGGCCGGCGGCACGGCGACGTCTCAGCAGGCCGGGGCCGGGCTCGTGCGGCTGCTCGTCCCGGCGTTGGAGCGGGCGGTCGACGGCGCGGCGAGTCCGGAACTGACAGTCACGACGGAGCGGCTCGGCAGCCCCGGCAATCTGCTGGCGGTGACCGGTTCGGCGACGGTCTGGGAGTCCAGCGGGGGGGCCTGGATCCGGGCGGGGAGCGGTACGCCAGCGCTCCCGGCGCTGCTCCCGCCGCCGTACCACGCCAGCAACCTGGCGGCCGTCCTGCCGCCGTCGGCCGGGACCGCACCCACCATGCGCCGGTGAGGCCCTGCTGAAGGTGTCGCGCGTTGGCGTCCGAACCTCGCGGCGGGAGCAGTGTGATGGGCGAGCGGGTGCGCGTCGGGGTGGCCGGGCTGCGGCGGGGCCGCGGGCTGGCGGCGGTGCTGGCGCATCACCCGGCGGCCGAGCTGGTGGCCGTCGCCGATCCGGACGAGGCGACTCGGGCCGCGGCGGCCGCGGCGTACGGCGTGCCGCTGGCGCTGCCCGACTTCAGCGACCTGCTGACCGCCGACCTCGACGCGGTCGTGATCGCCACCCCGGCGCCGCTGCACGCCGCCCAGGCGGTCGCCGCGCTGGACGCGGGGAAGCATGTGCTGAGCGAGGTGCCGGCCTGCTGGAGTGTGGCCGAGGCGCAGGCCCTGGTGGCGGCCGAAAGCCGCTCGGCCGCCAGTTACGCCTTCGCCGAGAACGTCAACTGGTTCCCGCGCACGCTGGCCTGGCAGGCGTACCTGGCCGACGGGCGGCTGGGCGAGCTGTTCTACGGCGAAGCCGAGTACGTCCACCACATCCCGAGCCTGCTGCGTGACGCCGCGGGGCAGCCGACCTGGCGCGCGACAATGCCGCCGATCCACTACTGCACCCACAGCCTGGGGCCCCTGCTGGCCTGGACCGGCACCCGCTGCGTCACGGCCACGGCCCTCCACACCGGGTCGCACACGCATCGTGAGCTGGGCAAGCTGGACGCCGAGGTGGCGCTTTTCCAGACCGCCACCGGCGGGGTGCTGAAGGTGCTCTGCGCCTTCGGCGCGCCGTGCGAACCGGGACGCCACTGGTACTGCCTGTACGGCACCGGCGGCATGTTGGAGTCCGGCCGCACCGCCGACTCGCCCGACCGCGGCTATCTGGCCGGGCAGCCCGCGACGGCCGGCCCGGTCGCCAACCTGGTGCCGCCCCTGGAGCGCGTCGCCCCGCCCGAGGCGCAACTGGGTGGCCACGGCGACAGCGAGTGGTTGATGGTCGCCGACTGGCTGACCAGCCTGCTGCAGGGCACCCCACCGCCGTTGGATCTGCACGCTGCCCTGGACATGAGTCTACCGGGCCTGATCGCTCACCAATCGGCCTTGCAGGGCGGCGGCGCGCTGCCGATCCCCGATTCGCGCACCTGGAGCCAGCCATGACCCGCTTCGCCAGCCTCTTGCTGCTGACCGCCAGCCTCGCCGTTGCGGCGCCGCAGCCGACCTTCACCCTCGACTTCGAGAACGGTTTCGAGGCCCGCGGGCCGGCCGGCCGGTGGACCGCCACGCCCGAGGGCCAGCCGGCGCTGGCCGATGGCAAGTTCGGCAAGTGCTTGCGCAGCGGCGCGGCCACGGGCTACCTGCAGTTCCCCACGGCCGGCGTCGTGCGGCCGACCGCCGGGACGGTCGAGATGTGGGTCTGCCCGGTCGACTGGCAGGGCAACGAGGAGTTCTTCCACGCCTTCTTCGATGTCCGTGGCGAGGGCGCGCTGTACCTTTACAAGTACTACCAGGGCGGCCTGCTGATGCTCTCCTGCCCAACCGTCCAGGGCCCGTACCGCTCGGCGTCGGCCAGCATCACCGCCTGGAAGCCGGGCGAGTGGCACCACCTCGCTGGGACCTGGTCACCTTCGGAGCAGGTCGTCTATGTTGACGGTAAGCGGATTAGCGGGACCCAGCCGGCCCTGCCGAAGTCGCTCGGTGCGACCTTCACGTTGGGCGATCACCCCTGGCATATCCCGCGCCCGACCAGCTCGTTGATCGACAACATACGGATCTACGACCGGGCACTGTCCGCCGAGCACATCGCGGCGCACGCGACCGGCAACTACGACCTGACGGTGCCCTTCACGGCGCAGACCGCCAACCTCAGCCTGAGCATCGACCCGGCGACGCGGCAGATCAGCGTGCAAGTGGCCACCACCGCCGACCAGACGGCCGGCGCGAGCGTCGAGTTCGGCCTGCAACGCGGGACGCAGGCGCTGCTCACGCCGGTCACGCAGGCCCTCACCGACGGCGTGGCGCAGGCCGTCTTGACCGTGCCCGCGGTGCCGCCGGGCGACCTCCAGGTGCAGGCCCGCCTGCGCGGCCCGGCCGGCGAGGTCGGGCTGCTCAGCCGGCTGCTGCGGACCCCCGACCCGGCCTGGTTCGGCCACGGGAGCGGGCGTGAAGACCGCGTCCTGCCGCCCTGGACCGCGCTGCAGAGCAGCGTTGACCCGGCCCCGCAGGTGTCCTGTTGGGGTCGCCGCTACGAGCTCGGCGGAGACGGACTGCCGACTCAGATCACCGCCGCCGGCGAGCCGCTGCTGGCGGCGCCGGTGCGGCTGGTGGCGACGGTCGGCGGGCGGCCGGTGACCTGGCAGCCCGGCGCGGTCCAGTTCGCCAAGCAGACCGCCACGCGCGCCGAGTGGACCGGCAGCAGCCGCGGCGGTGGGATCGAGCTGCGCACCAGCGCCTGGGCCGAGTACGACGGCCTGCTGGAGCTGAGCCTGGCGGTGACCCCGCCGCCGGGCCTCGAGACGCTGGCCCTGGAGCTGCCCCTGCGCCCCGACCGAGCGCTCTACCGGCACCGCTGGACGCAGGAGTGGGCCGGTCTGGCCGGTGCGTTGCCGGCCGGCGACGGCGTCGTCGACAAGGCCCCGTTCCTGCCCTACGCCTGGCTCGGCGACCACGACCGCGGGCTGTTCTGGTTCTGCGAATCCGGCCGCTGGTGGCCGAACCACCTGGCCGCCAACGCCTGCGAGACGGTGCGCCGCGGCAACCAGGTGGTGCTGCGGTTCAACCTGCTGGCGAAGGGCCAGGCCCCGCCGCCGAACTGGGTCTACCGCTGCGGCCTGCAGGCGACGCCGGTCAAGGCCGTGCCGCGCGACTGGCGGCGGCATCGGATGGACCCGGCGCCGCGCGCCAATCTGCACATCTTGTGGCCGACCCCGCAGTCCGACTCGCTGACTTACTACGGCTACCCGGAGGCGAGAGACCCCGCCAAGTTCGCCGCGCGGGTCAGCGCGCTGCAAGCCAAGGGGCTGCGGGTGATCCCCTACTCCTGCCTCAGCTTCTTCAGCGGCGCGGCGCCCGAGTGGCCGTGGTTCGAGACCGCCTGGAAGACCGGCAGCGGCGACAGCGGCTCGTCCGATGTGGCCGCCTACGGCGCGGTCTTCGAGATGACCAACGTCACCTCATCCACCTACAGCGACTTCCTGATGGCGCGCAACCAGCAGTTCATGCGGCAGTACAAACTGGACGGCTACTACCACGACAACAGCCACCCCTACGCCCACACCAAGGAGGCTGCCGGCTGCGGCTGGCAGGACGCCGGTGGGGCGTGGCATCCGGACTACCCGATCCTGGCTTACCGCGATCTCTACCGCCGGCTCTACGCGGTCGCCAAGACCGAGCGGCCCGACGCCTGGCTGATGGCCCATATGTCGGGCAAGGTCTGCATTCCGATGCTGGCCTACGAGGACGCCATTCTGGACGGTGAGCACTTCCGCGGGCGGGTCCAGGACTGGTACGGCGAGCTGCTGCCGCTGGACACGCTGCGCGCCGAGTACCTCGGCCGGCAGTGGGGCGTGGCGCCCTACTTCCTGCCGGAGTTCAACCAGCAGTGGTCGGCCGTGCCCGAGCCGACCCGCGGGCTGTTGGGGCTGCTGCTGGCCCACGACATTGGCGTCTGGCCGATCTGGTGCCACAAGGCGCCGGTCGACGAGCTGTTCGACGCGCTGGACGGCTTCGGTTACGTCGACGCCGACTTCCTGCCCTACTTCGACGCCGCCCCCGCCGCGCGCAGTGACCAGGCGCAGGTCGTCGCCAGCGCCTACCGCGTGCCCGGGCGGGCGCTGCTGGTGGTCGCCAACACCACCCGCGAGAGCCAGACCGCGACGATCACGCTCGACTCCGCCCAGCTCGGGGTGCCGCTGACCCGCCTGGTCGCCTGGCCCGGCGCGGCACCGCTCAGCGCACCGGGCGGCAAGCTGACCATCACGGTAGCGGGGCTGAGCTACCAACTGGTGTGGGTCGGCCCGCCGCGCTGACGGGCCGGCCGGCCACGCCCCGCAGTGGACAGCGAACGCCGCCGCGGGGTACCATCGCCGGGTCGGGCCCGCTCTGGAGCACGCCATGATCGCACGTCGTCTGCTGCTCGCCCTGCTCGCCCTGCCGGCGCTCGCCAGCGCGCAGGTGCCGTGGCACGAGGGGTTGTTCCTGGACGGGGGCCAACCCTGGCGAGCCCGTGTCGGGGTGACGCTGACCAACCCTTCGGCGGCGGCGCTGGCGGGCTACCCGGTGACGCTGCGAGTCGGTACCGCGGCGGGGCAACTGCCCCTGGTTGGCGAGCAGGCGCGCGCCGTGCGGGTCTGCGACGACGCCGGGACCGAGCTGCTGTACGACCTGCGCGGCGCGGCCGGCGCGCGGCTGAGCGATGGCCCGCTACCCGCCGGCGCGGCGCTGACGGTGCCGCTGACCGCCGCGGCGGGGGCCAGCCAGCGGCTCTGGGTTTACTACGATCATCCGGGCACCTGGCTCGTGCCCGACCACCTGCGCGCGGCGCGTGGGGCGCTCAACGGCTCGTTTGAGAGCGGCGCCACCGCGCCCGACGAGTGGAGTCTGGAAGGCAGCGCGGGCGGCAGCGCGCTGAGCTGGTCGACCGACCGGCCCCACAGCGGGCAGCGCTGCGTCAAGTGTGTCGTCCAGCCGGGCACGCCGCCGACCTGGGTGGCCGCCCGGCAGCGCAATCTGCTGCTGCTGCCGGGCCGTCGTTACAAGCTGACGGCCTGGGTCCGCGGCGAGAACGTCCAGGGCAGCGTCGGCTGGTACCTGCACGTCGCCACGCCCGACAACCCGATGAAGCTCGGCCCGATCGTCCGCGCGCCCGAGGGCACCTTCGATTGGACGCAGGTCAGCTTCGAGTTCACCGCGCCGGACGACGTGGTCGGCCTGAGTCACGGCACCGTGCTATACGGCACGGGCACCGCCTGGTTCGACGACGTCAGCCTGAGCGGCGGCGATCAGGTCGAGGCGGTGACACAGATCGCGGCGCCGGAACGGCTGAAGCTGGCAGCCCAGACGGTCCAGGGCGGCGTCGCGGCCGGCTGGGCGCGGGCCCTGGTGAGCGTGCCGAACCCCGGGCCGGCGCGGGCCGGGGTGCTGGTGCAGGTGCCGCTGAACGAGCTGCGGGCGCGCTTGCGGGCGCCCTACCGGGTCGACGACCTGTTGCTCCGCGGCGCCGACGGAGTTGTCCGGGCGGCGCTGGTGCTGCCCGCGCAGGTGCTCTTCATCGCCGACCTGCCCGCCGCGACGACCGCGGCCTTTGCGCTGGATGTGCCGCAGATCGCCGCCGCCAGCCGGCCGGCCTTGCGCTGGGATGACCTGGTCAACCACCCGGCCAACCTGGCGCGCAACCCGTCCTTCGAGCAGGGCGACGCTTTGCCGGCCGAGTGGCCCGGCGCGCCCGAGGGCGGGCCGGTACCGGACCTGCAGATGCGCCGCACGGCGGGCGGGCCGGTCGGACAATGGTGTGTCGAAACGGTGGTCCCGCCGGCCGCGCCGTTGCGCTGGGTCGGCTGGCGCCAGAAGGCCCCGGTCGAGGCGGGCCGCAGCTACTTCTTCGGCGCGCAAGTCCGCACGGTCGCCGTCACCGACGGCGCGGTGACGCTGCACGGGCACTTCCACAACGCCGCGGGCGAGCTGACCGACAGCAAGTTCTGGAGCGTCGGCGGGCAGATCGCCGGGACCACCGGCTGGCAGACCGTCAGCAGCGCGGTGACGATGGGTCCGCAGACCCGCGAGTTTGAGCTGCACCTGACGATGAACGCCCGCGGCATGCTGCAACACGACGGTGTGCTGTTGCTGCCGCTGGTCGCCGGGACGCTCGGCACCACGGCGGTCGGCGGGACGGATCCCCCGCTGGCGGTGTGGAGTGTCGACCCGCTGCTGAAGGTGTTCCGCGAGACGCCGCCCGCGGCCACCCCGGCGGCGCTCACCGCGCGCTGCGGGCGAGGCGAAGAAGAGACCGTGCAGCTCGCCGTGCGGACCACCGCCGACTCCCGGCTGACCGTCGCGGTCTCGCCGCTGCGCCAGGGCCGCACGACGCTGCCAGCGGTGCGCCTCGAGCGGGTCGGCTTCGTGCCCTGCCTGCAGCCGTCGGGCTACTTCCAGTCGCAGGCCCAGCCCTGGGAGCGCCAGAAGGTTGCAGCGGCCGGCCGCACCGATGGCTGGCGCGGCTGGTGGCCCGACTACCTGGCGCCGCTGAGCGGCCCGTTGGAGATCGGCGCCGGGCAGACGCAGCCGGTCTGGCTGACCATCCGCGTCCCGCGTGATGGCGCGGCCGGGCTGTTCAGTGGCGAGGTCAGCGTGACCGCCAACGGCCGCACCGTGGTGTTGCCGTTGCGGGTGCAGGTCTGGAAGCAGCAGTTACCCGTCCGTCCCAGCCTGCAGGCGGTGTTGGACGTCCGCAACGGCACCGGCAACGCCGACCTGCGCAGCCAGGCCGATCACGAGCGCTGGTGGCGCTTCATGGCGCAGCGGCGGGTCAGTTGCGACAGCGTCCGGCCCGACGTCAACGTGCGCTGGGTCGATGGCCAGGTGGTCTTGGACACCGCCGCCTTCGACCGCGCCGCGGCGCTCTGCTACGACGAGCTGCAGATGAGTGGCGGCTACCTGCCCGGCAACCTCTACGCCTGCGGCTGGGCCCACCCGCCCCGCGACATCTGCGGCTTCAAGTTCGGGCAGCCCGCCTGGAACACCGCCTACCAGGCGGCGGTGCGGGCGCTCTGGGCGCATGTCAAAGCCAAGGGCTGGTCCGACCGGCTGTCGCTGTATGTCTCCGACGAGCCGCACTACGACCACCCGGAGGTGGTCGACTGGCTGGGCCAGGTGATCGACCAGATCCGCGCCGCGGCGCCGGACCTGCCGGTCTACAGCAGCACCTGGGGCCATGTGCCGGCCTGGGACGGGCGGCTGAACCACTGGGGCATCGGCCAGTACGGCGTTTTCCCAACCGCGGAGCTGGCCCGCCGGCGCGCCGCTGGCGACAAGGTCTGGTTCACCTGCGACGGGCAGATGGAGATCGACACGCCCTACAACGCCACCGAGCGGATGCTGCCCTATTACTGCTTCAACCATGACGTCAGCGGCTGGGAGTTCTGGGGCATCTCCTGGTACACCTACGACCCCTTCCAGTTCGGCTGGCACCAGTTCATCCACCAGAGCTCCGCGCCCGGTGAGTCGAGCTGGGTGCGGTACCCCAACGGCGACGGCTACCTGGCCTATCCGGGCGGCCCGCTGGGTCTGCCCGGCCCGCTGTCGACCGTCCGGCTGGAGCAGGCCCGCGAGGGGATCGAGGATTACGAGCGGCTGCTCGCCCTGCGCCGCCTGGCCGACCGGCCCGCGGCCGCCGCGCTGCTGGCCGAAGTCCGCGCGCTGACCCCAATCCCCAATGCCGGCGGCTACCGCTCGACCGACATTCTGCCCGACCCCGACAAGCTGACGAATCTGCGCGACCGGATCGGCAATCTGCTGGACCAGCTCGGCGGCTGAGCGACCCCCACCTCGACAGCGGCGACGACCTCTGCTAGGCTCAGCCGCCGGAGAGCTGTGGTGTCCGAGTCCGTCGCTGCTGCGCTGCAACCGTACCTCGACCGCCAGGCGCTGGCCGGGGCGATCACCCTGGTCGCCGACCGCGACGGCGTGCGGCACCACGCCGCCCACGGGTGGGCCGACCAACCGGCCGGCCGCCCGCTGCAGCCGGACGACCTGATCTGGATCGCCTCACAGACCAAGGCGATCAACGCCGCCGCGGTGCTGCTGCTGGTCGACGAGGGTCGCCTCTCGCCCGACGACGCGCTGGAGCAGCACCTGCCGGAGTTCCGCGGGCAACTGGTGGTGGTCGAGCGCGACGAGCAGCACCTGCTGCTGCGTCCGCCTGCCGCGCCGATCACCGTCCGCCAGGCGCTCAGCCACACCAGCGGCCTGCCCTTCAGCTCGCCGGCCGAGCAGCCCACCCTCGACGCGCTGCCGCTCGACGTGGCCACCCGCACCTACGCCGCGCTGCACCTCGACTCTGAGCCGGGCACCCGCTACCAGTACTCCAACGCCGGCACCAACGCCGCGGCCCGGCTGATCGAGGTCCTGACCGGCCAGCGCTACGAGCACTTTCTGCAGGAACGGCTGCTGAACCCGCTGGGGATGCACCAGACAACCTTCTGGCCGTCGCCCGAACAGCTCACCCGCCTGGCGGCGATCCACCGCCCGAACGCCGCGGGCGACGGCCTCGAGACCGCGCCGTTCCATCTTCTGAGCTACCCGCTGGACGACCGCGTGCGGCGGTACGCGATGCCGGCCGGCGGCCTCTTCGCGACCGCCAGCGACATCGCCCGGTTTGCCCGGATGGTGCTCCGCGGTGGCGAACTGGACGGCCGGCGCTACCTCAGCGAAGCGGCGGTGGAGCTGATGACGACCCGCCAGACCGCCAGCGACCTGCCCGAATGCTACGGCCTCGGCTGGAGCGTCGGCCCGGAGACCGCCAGCCACGGCGGCGCCTGCGGCAGTTACCATGCGGTCGACTGGCGCCACGGCCTGGTGCTGGTCTACCACATCCAGCACAGCGGCTGGCTGCACGACGGCCCCGAAGCCGGCGGCGCCTTCGGCCAGGCGGCGCGAGCGGCCTATGGCGGCTGAAGCTGCCAGTCGCACCGGGCAAGACTTGCGAATGCAGCCCTTTGGATCTAATATGTCATCAGTTATGACATAGTAGATGCATATCATGGTACCGATTGGCAGCAAGCTGGAACAGGCCCGGCACCTCGCCACTGAGCGCGGCATCCTGCGCCCGCGCGATCTGGTCGCGCACGGCCTGCCGGCGGCCTACATCCGCGACCTCCAGGACGAAGGCCTGGTGGAGCGAGTGCGCCGGGGTGTTTACCTCCACCCCGACGCCGACCTCACCATCCACGAGTCCCTGCTCGAAGTCGCCGTCCGCGTGCCCAGTGGCGTGATCTGCCTGGCCTCGGCGCTGCGCTTCCACGGCCTCGGCACCCAGGATCCGGCGCGCGTCTGGCTGGCGCTGCCGCGTGGGGCGCGCACCCCGGCCAAGGATCTGCGGCTCCAGGTCGTGCGCCTCTCGCCGGCGCCGTTCGCGGCGGGGGTCAAGGAGCACCCCATCGCGGGCGTCGAGCTGCGCGTCTACGGCGTGGCCAAGACCGTCGCCGACTGCTTCAAGTTCCGCAGCAAGGTCGGTCTCGACGTGGCGCTCGAAGCGCTGCGGGAGGGCTGGCGCGAGCGCCGGTTCAGCCTGGACGAACTGTGGCGCTACGCCGAACTGAACCGCGTGGCGCGGGTCATGCAGCCCTACCTGGAGATGCTGACGTGCGGGATCTGACCAACCTGGCGGCGTCGGTCAAGGCGCGCCTGCGCAACCGGATGCGGGAGACCGGCGAGAGCCTCGACCACCTGCTGACCCGCTTCGCCATCGAGCGGCTGCTGTACCGGCTCAGCCGGTCGCCCCACGCCGAGAGCTTCATCCTCAAGGGCGCGACGCTGTTCCGCCTGTGGCAGGAATCGCCACACCGGCCCACGCGGGACTTGGACCTGCTCGGCTGCGGCGCCGACGAGGCCGAGCGCATCCAGCGCATCTTCGCTGACCTGTGCGCCGTCGAGGTCGCGCCTGACGGCCTGGACTTCCGACCGGAGAGCGTCAGCGTCGAGCCCATCCGCGAGGGGTCTCTGTACCACGGCCAGCGGGTGAAGCTGGTGGCCTTGCTGGAGCGCACCCGCGTCGATCTGCAGGTGGACATCGGCTTCGGAGACGCGGTGACCCCACCGCCGGAGATGGTGGACTTCCCGGTGCTGCTCGACTTCCCGGCGCCGCGGCTGCGCGCCTACCGGCGTGAGACCGTCGTGGCTGAGAAGCTCCACGCGCTGGTCGAACACGGTCTGGCCAGCGGTCGAGTGAAGGACCTGGTGGACCTCTGGGAGCTGGCGCGACGGTGTGCGTTTGACGGCCAGGTCCTTGCGCAGACCGTGGCCACGACCTTCGCCCGCCGCGGCAGCGAGCTGCCCGAGGAGCCTGTGGCGTTGACCGCGGTGTTCAGCGACAGCCCGCTGCAACAGCAGCTCTGGACGGCGTTCCTGCGGCGCACGGAGATGTCCGCGGCGCCGCCGCCGCTGGCTAACGTCATCGACTTCCTCCGTGGTTTTCTGCTGCCTTTGGTCACCGCAGCCCGCCGTGGCGAGGGCCTGGCGGCGGCCTGGCCGCCGGGCGGACCCTGGCGATAGTCGGAGGGAGTGGCCCGCCGCGGTGTCACCGGGCGGCCTACGGTGTGTGAGCGGGCGTCGGTGGCGCCGTCGACTCGCCGTCGAGCGGGACGCGCACGGTGGCGGTCTGGCCGCCGCGGCGGAAGGTGACTGGCACCGCCTCGCCCGGGGCGTGGCGCAGCAGCACGCGTGGCAACATCGGTGGCGGCAGGGCGTCGATGCTGAGCACCTCGTCGCCCACCCGCAGCCCACTGCCGGCGGCGCGGCTCTTCGGGAGCACCGCCCGCACGAACCAGCGCGCCGCCGCCTGCGGTTTGGCGCGGCGCGGTTCGAGGAGGGCACCGAAGGCGGCCTGTGGGGCGTCGGCAGCCACCGGCAGCACCGCCGCGATGAAGCTGCCCTCCGACGTTGCGCTGGTCCGCCGATAGACCAGCTTGAAGGCCAGCGCGACAGCCGTGCTGCTGGGGCTCACGCCGGCGCTGAAAGTCCAGCGCCAGAAGACCCCTGGCGGGCCGTCGCGCCGTTCTTCGAGCTGTGCCTCGCGGTCGGCCAGGGTGCGGACCGGGCGCCCGGCCTGGTCGAGACCGGCGACGAAGGTCAGCCCGGCGATGGTGGTGCCGGCCGGGCCGCGACCGGTCAGCGTCAGCGTCAGCCGATCCTCGCGCGGCCGGTTGCCCTCCACGGCGTGGAACACGCCACTCGGGAACGGCTCGTCGGCCTGCCGGTTCCAGCGTTTGCTGGCGCCGGTCTTGCCGGGCAGTTCGAGCCCGCGGAAGACCACGAAGGCGGTGTCGCGGACATGCTTCTCGGCGCGCACCTGGAGGCTCAGCGACTCGATCTCGCTCGGTCGCCGGCCGACATCGAGCCAGACCAGGCCGGCGGTCTGCTGCACCGGGTCCAGCCGTTCGCCATGACTGGTGACGGCTTCGACCACTTCGACGCGCCACTGCCCCGGCTGCTCGCCGCTGCGGCGGTCGACCACGTCGAAGTCGGCGATCAGGCAGGTCGGAGCTTGCGGCGGCGCCGTGCCGAGGGCGGTCATGCGGGTCAGCGTAACCTCATCGACCGGTCGCACCTGCCACAACCGCAGGTCGGCCAGGCGGTCGCCGACCTGCAACGGATAGCGCTGCGCGGCGGCCCAGGCCTGCGGCCGGGCCGCCGGGCCGTCGATGCCAAAGGTGACTGGGTGACCGCTGACCTGCACACTGCACAGCAGCCGCTCGGCGGTGCGGTCGAAGTTGGTCAGGGCGACCCACCCGAGGGTGGCGCGGCCCCAGGGCTGGCTGCCGCAGCGCAGCGGGTTGCCGGGCCCGCCGCGGCGCCACTGCCGTTGCAGCTCGTCGGTCACCGTCAGCTCACCCAGCGTGGCCCGCGGCTGACCGATCCAGAGCCACAGCACCAGGCTGTCGGCCGGCACCTCGGCGGTGCCGCTGATCGCGACATCGCCGATCCGGCGGCGGAGCAGCCCTTGCAGCAGGCGTCGGCCGGCGTTGTCGGGGGGCTGATACTGAAACTGGTGCTGCGGCCCGCGGGAGACCGCCAGCAGGCGCACTGGCAGGCCGGCGGCGGTCTGCTGCTGCCCCAACGCCGGCGGCGGCGCGTTGAGGCTGCCGTAGAGCGCCAGCAATGCCAGCAGCGCCGCCAGCAGCAGCGCACTGCCCGCCACGGCGCGCCAGCGACGCCGCAGGCTGCGTGGGGCGGCCGGGGCCGGGGACGCTGCCGGCGGTGCGGCAAGACCGGTGCGCAGACGCTCCAGGCGCTGCTGCACTGGCGAAGGGGGCGGGGCCGCGGGGCGCTGACGCATGGTCAGAGTCTAGCGCCGGCCCGCGCTCAGCGTCAACCGCCAGCCAGCCGGGCGGCGCAGGCCGCGATGCGCTGCAACCGGGTCTGCGGCCGGCGGGCCGACTCGATCGAGCGCAGCCAGGCGCGCCGGTGCGAGTAGGCCAGGCCGTCGAAGCTCTCGCGGCAGCCCGCCGCGGCGAGCGCGGCAGCGAGGTCGGCCGGCAGCAGCAGCTCCGGCGGCGCCGCGGCCACCTCCCACTCGATGGTCACGGTGTCCCCGACGCGAACGCCCGCGGCCTGTTGCAGCTCCTGGTTGACGAACACGAAGTGCCGGCCGTCGCCCTGCGGGTTGCTGGCGGTGGCGAAGGGCGACCCGTTGAGCTGACCAGCCAGTCGCACGCGGGCCCGCTGGCCGACTTCGTCATTGGTCAGGTAGAAGCCCATCTCGCTGCGGCCCATCCCGGCCGCCCGCTCGTAGGGCACCAGCTCGCAGACCTTGGTCATCGCCCGCCTCCCGCAGCGTAACCTGCCGCCAGCCCTACGGCGCGGCCAGGAACTCCCGCAACTGGGCGCTGTAGTAGGGGTTCGGCACCATGCCCTGCAGCAGCGGATCGGCCGTCTCACGCATCCAGTCGCGCAGTTGCCGGCGCAACGTGGCGAGGGTTGCGGCGTGGGCCGGGTCGGTCGCCAGGTTCTGCTCTTCGCCAGGATCGGCGCTCAGGTCGTACAGTTCCTCGACACCGCGCCGCAGCCAGGGGGTCCGCCAGTAGTGGCGGTTGGTCATCGTCGCCAGCCGCAGGTCCTGGAAGATGTTGACCTCGAAGTGGCGCAGGTACTTCCAGCGGCTCGTCCGCAGGCAGCGCGTCGGGTCGTAGCTGTCGTGGTAGGTCTTCTCGGCGAAGACCGCCTCGCGCCCGCCGGTCGCGGCGCCCTGCAGCAGCGGCAGGAAGCTGCGCCCGGCCAACTCCGCCGGCCGCGGCAGGCCGGCCGCCTCCAGCAACGTCGGCAGCAGGTCGACATTGCTGAGAAGCTGCGGCAGGCGACGTCCGCCGGTCCAGCCACCGCCCGGCCAGCGCAGCAACAGCAGGGTCTCGAGGCCCGGGTCGTAGAAGGTGCCCTTGGCCCGTGGGAAGTCGACGCCGTGGTCGGTGGTGAAGGCGACCACGGTCTGGTCAAGCACGCCGCGCGCCCGCAGCACCGCCAGCACCCGGCCGAGCTGCTCGTCGAGCCGGCGCACGGCGCCCTGCAGGGCGGCGACTTCCTGCCGCACCGCGGGCAGATCGTGCAGGTAGGGCGGCTGCCAGAGCCCGCGCGAGTCATCGGGCGGCGTGTCGTTGGCGGCCCAGTCGCGGTGGGTCTCGTGACAGCCCAGTTGCAGGTAGAACGGTCGCGCGGGGTCGCGGGCGGCCAGCCAGGCGTCCAGTTCACCCGGCGCGTCGCGCAGGTCACCTCCGCCGTTGAACCAGCCGCCGCGACCATTCAGGGAGTGCTCGAAGCCGACTCGCTGCCACTCGCGGACCTCGTGCTCGAAGCCGCACAGCACGCTCTCGTAACCGGCCTGCCCAAAGTGGCGCGCGGCGTGGGTTACCGTCGGCGCGAAGTCCCAGCCGCCGAGGTGGTCACTGGTCAGGCCGAGCACCCCGGTCTGGTGCGGGTAGAGCCCGCTGCAGATGGCCGCCCGGCTGGGGGAGCAGAGCGGGCAGGTCGCGAAGTACTGCTCGGCGACGACGCCCTCGGCCGCCAACCGGTCGCAGGCGGGGGTCGCCACGGTCTGGTAGCCGTACGGTCCCACGAAGCGGCCGGTGTCGTGGGTCGTCCAGAGCAAGACGTTGGGCGCAGCAGCCACGGCGCGTGCTCCTCTCAGGCCGGTCGCGCGGCGCGCCAGCCGGCGGCGTGGATCCCGTCGAGGGCCGTCCGCACCGTCGCCAGCGCCGGGTCGGCGGCCCGGTTGACCTGCTCGCCGGGGTCCTGCTGGTGGTCGTACAGCTCGGCCGCCAGCAGCGTTCCGTCGCGCTCCTGCCAGCGGGTGTAACGGTACCGCGCCGTGCGCAGCGAGTAGCCCATGCGCGGCCCGCGCGGGTACTGGCTGAAGGCCGCCTGCTTCCAGGCGCGCTGCGGGCGCTCCAACAGCGGCAGCAGGCTGTTGCCCTCGAGATGCTCCGGCAGCGGCAGCCCGGCCGCCTCGCAGAGCGTCGGGTAGAGGTCCACGAACTCCGTCAGCGCAGTGGTCGAGCCGCCGCGGGTGGATTGCCCGGGCAGCCGCAGCAGCAGCGGTGCATGCACCGCGCACTCGAAGTTGGCGTGCTTGCACCAGAGGCCGTGCTCGCCGAGGTTCCAGCCGTGGTCGCCCCACAGCACGACGGCCGTGCGGTCGGCCAGCCCGGTCTGCCGCAACGCCGCCAGCACCCGACCGATCTGCGAGTCGACGTAGCTGGTGGCAGCGTAGTAGCCGTGGATCACCTCACGGGCCAGCTCGTCGGGCAGCGGGCCATCTTTCGGGATCCCGTGGTACTGCCGCAACTCACCCCAGGTGTGCAGCGCCACGGGCGGGCAGTCGCGCGGCGCGAAGGGGTGATCGGCGAGATCGATCTGCTCGCGCCGGTAGAGCTCCCAGTAGCGCCGCGGCGCGCAGAACGGCAGATGCGGCTTGGCGAACCCGCCGGCCAGGAAGAACGGCTGATCGCGCAACCGCTGCAGGTCGGCGATCAACTGGTTGGCGATCTGCCCGTCGGGGTAGGCCTCATCGGGCACGTCGGCGGCCTCGGCGAAAGGCCCGACACCCTTGGCTTGCCCCTGTGCCCGAGCCTGCGCCGCTGGGCTGAGGTAGCCGCGGCCCTGCCAGGTCCCGCTGGGGCTCCAGGGCGGCTCGCTCCAGCCGGGCGGGTCGTCGCGCAGGCCGTGGTGGTAGACCTTGCCGCGGCTGAGGGTGGTGTAGCCGGCCTGCCGGAAGTGCTGCGGCAGAGTCAACACGTCGGGCAGCGTGCGGCGGAGCGGGGTCTCGAGGTCGTAGATCCGCGTCGTGTCGGGCCGGCAGCCGCTCAGCACGCTGGCCCGCGACGGCGCGCAGACGGCCTGCTGACAGTAAGCGCGGTCGAAGCGGAAGCCCTCGGCCGCGAGCTGGTCGATCTGCGGCGTGCGCATCTGCCGGTGGCCGTAACAGCCGAGCTGCGGGCGGAGGTCGTCGACCACCAGAAACAGCACGTTGGTGCGGCGCTGCTGCGCCCGGACCGCCGGCGCCAGGCAGGCCGCGGCGCCGGTGGCCAGAAAGGTGCGTCGAGAGAGCGACATCGCGGGCTCCGTCGGCCGGCCTGTTCGCCGCCGGCGCGGCGGCTCCTGCGGCTACTCGGTCGCCGGGCGGGCCAGCCGCAGGGCGGGATCGGGCACGATGCAGGCAGCGCTCCAGCTCGGCAGCGGCGGCGGCGTGCCCCCGGCCAACGCTGCTTGCCAGGCGGCGTCGTCCGACAGGGCCGGCGGGTCGTGGCGCACTTCCAGATAACTCAGCGCGGCGCCCGTGGCCAGGTGGAAGCGGCCGCTGTCGGGCACCACCACCAGCAGGCGCAGCACCGGGCCGACGCCGACCAGCAGCGGACCGCTGCCCGGACGCCAGACCCGCGGCACGGCCTGCTCGGCGGCGGGGGCGGTGGTGTCGCGGCCGCGGGTCAGCCAGTGCAGGCGATGTCCCCAGAGCGCCAGCTCGGCCCGCTCGGCGACGGTCGGACTGTCGTTCCGCAGCTCGCGCTCGGCGACCCGCTGCAGGAGCTGCATCTGCTGCTGAAAGACGCTGTGCGCCTCGCTCAGGTCGGGCGTGATCAGCCCGAGCTCGCCCAACCCGGCGGTGCTCCGCCGCGACAGCCAGAGCAGGCGGCTGTAAACCTCGGGCGTCGGTTCGACCCAGACCACCGGCGGCCTGGCCGGCGGCGCCGGCTCGCTGCGCGGTTCGGGCGGGCCGGCGGGTCGCAGACTGCTGCTGCGGTGGCGCGCCGCGGCCCACACCGCCAGGCTGGTCAGCAGCGTGTGCCGCGCCCAGGCGCCGTTGCGCTGGAACATCGGCAGGCCCTCGGGCTGGGCCGCCTGCGGCACCGCCGCCCAGAGCGGCGCCCAGGCCAGGTCAGCCCGCCAGAACCCCGGGTCCAGCCCCGAGAGGCGGCGGCG
Source organism: Fimbriimonadaceae bacterium (assembly GCA_020850355.1). Lineage (GTDB taxonomy): Bacteria > Armatimonadota > UBA10988 > UBA10988 > UBA10988 > JADZEX01. The sequence continues at coordinate 18,320 of JADZEX010000022.1, forward strand.
CAGCTCGTCCAGCCCGTGGCGCCCCTGCTCGGCCGGCCGCAGTGTCTCGGCTAGCGGGTTGCCGAGCGCCGCGAAGAGGTTGAGCGGCACGGCGCCCAGCTCGGCGCGAGCCAACGCGTCGCGGTCCCAGGTGCGGCCGTCGGGAGCCAGCCGCAGCACCAGCCGACTCGGCGCCCCGTCGGCCGGGCTGGCCGGCAGCAGATCGGGTGGCAGGGCCGTGCCGAGCGCCGTGCGGAAGCGTTCGAGGCGAGTCTGGTCGGTCAGCCCGCGCAAGGTCGGCGTCGGGGTGTAGACCTCCCGCAGCGCGGTCACGGCATCCGCCAGACTGAGTCCGGCGCCGCCATCTAGAAAGCGCAGCGTGTCGTAGAGGGCCTCGGCCTGGGGCAGCGGAGCGCCCGGCTCGGCCGCCGCGGCGAGCGCCAGCAGGGCGGCCTGACGCACCGCCGGCCAGTGCGTCGTCAGCCCGCCGCTGCGACCCAGCTCCAGGGCCAGCGGCGCCGCGGCGTACCAGCGGCGCGCCAGCTCCGCCCCGGCCAGCGAGCCGGCCGTGGCGGGCGGGGTGAACTGGCGATAGTCGAGCGGGTAGTCCAGCAAGCCGCCGGTCTCGATTCCCGCGCCGCGGGTGATCCGCTGGCGCTCGCCGGTGGCCAGTTCGGCGGCGCCGGCCTCGACCTGCACGGTGAGCCCCAACAGCCCGGCAGCGACCGCGAACCAGGCGGTGTTGCGGCGCGCCGCGGCGACCCAATCGGGGTTGGCCAACTGCGTCTGCTGCTGCTGCGAGCGCTCCAGCAGCGCCAGCGTGACGCTCCGCAAGAGCGCCGGCAGACTCTCGCCGAGGACCCGCCGGCGCGTGTCGGCGGTCAGGCCCTCGAAGGCCCACAACGCGCTGTCGGCCGTGATCAACAGCGGCTGCCCGTCGGCCAGGGCGTCGCGGTAGAGCTCGTCGAGCTGCGCCGCCGGCGAGGGCAGCGCGACGAACCCGACAGCGGCCAGGCGGGCCTTGGCCGCGGCTGGCAGGCGCTGCTGTTTGAGGTTGACCACCTCCCGCAGGTCGGGCTTGAGGCGGTACTCGGGCACCACCGCGCGCGCCGCCGCGGGGGAGTAGGCCGGCCCGGCGAAGACCGCCCCGGCGGACGGCGTGGCCAGGTTGCGAGCGTCGTCGGCGCCGGGCTCGCGAGGACTGGCTGGCGCAGGCGGCGCGGGCGGGGCCGGCGCGCGACAGGCGGTCAGCAGGCCGGCGACCAGCAGCACCGCTGGCCGCCGGATCCGGCGGTGCCGCCGCTGCTGCTGGTTCATCCGCAACTCCTGACCGGGGCGGTTGTCGGGTTGGGAGGAGACCCGTACCTTGCCCGCGGCCGACCGCCTGGTGCAGCGCCTGTTCGCCACCGAGGGCTTGCTCCCCTCTCGGCCGTGTCCCGCCGCCACCCCCCTGGCGGCGTTGGCGGCCGCCGGCTGGCAAGACCTGCGGCGCCAGCCGCTGTTGCCGCTGCGCGATGCCGGCGGCCGCATCGTGGCGGTCGCCGCGTTCGACGATCCCGCCGCCGCGGTCAATCTGTGGGCCGCCCTGCGCCAGGCGCTGCGAACGCACGAGGTGCGCTGGGGCCTCTTCTGGAGCCGCGCCGGCTGGTGGCTGCAGGACCGCGACAGTGGCTGGCTGGCCGCCGAGCCGTGCCCCGGCAACGCCCTGCCAGGCCCCCACGCCTGCCTCCCTGGCGGCCTGCTCGACCTCGCCGCGGCCGCGGCGCAGCAGGCCGCGCAAGGCCGCCTGAGCAGCGCCCAGCGCGCCGCCGTGGCGGCCGGCAACCAGCGGCTGGCCGACCACCCCGACCCGGCCGCCGCGTGGCCCGCGGTGGCGGCCGATCTGACCATCGCGGCGGACCTCCCGCCGCTCGACCGGGTGCAGCTCTTCGAGCATCTACTCGGCCAGCGCTGGACGCCGGCCGGCCTGCAGCGCGACGTCACGGCGCGGCGCGGCCAGGGCAGCTTTTTCACGCCGCCCGAGCTGGCCGCGGCGCTGGTCGAGGCGACGCTGGCCCCGTTGCTGCAGGCCGCGCGGCGCGACCTGCTGCGCCGCCGGGCCCTGGGCGAGCTCGACGCCGCGCGACTGCGGCAGCCGTTCCTGGAGCTGCGCCTGCTAGACCCGGCCGCCGGCGGCGGGACCTTTCTGCTGGCCGCCGCCGAGGCCGTGCTCGGCTCCCTGCTGACCGCCCCACAGCGCACCCGGCCGGCCGACGCGTTCCTGGAAATCGCGACCCTCCGGCGGGCGGTGCTGGAGCAGTGCGTGGTCGGCGTCGAGGCCCAGCCCGCCGCGGCCCGCGTGGCCACCGCCGTGCTCCAGGCGGCCGGGGCGCGCACCCCGCAGATCCACTGTGGCGACTTGCTGCAGGCGCTGCCAGCGGGCTGCCCGACGCCCCACGCGGTGGTCGGCAATCCGCCCTACCTGAGCGTCAAACGGGGCTGGCTGAGCCCCGTCGCGGCGCCGCTACGGCGGCGCTTCCAACTGGCCCGCGGACAGTGGGACAGTTACATGCTGTTTGTCGAGCGCGCCCTGGCCCTGCTGCCTCGCGGCGGGCGCCTGGGCTTCGTGCTGCCACGGCCGGTGTTGGCGAATGAGCAAGCCGCTCCGCTACGCCGGCTGCTTTTCCACCACGGTGGGATCGACACCGTGATCGACCTCGGGCTGGCCTTCCGCGGGACCGCGGTCGAGACGGTCGGCCTGCTGGCGGTGGCCGGCGAGCCGCCGGACGAGGTGCGCCTGGCGACCTGGCGAGACGGCCAGGTGGTTTCCCGCGGCAGCGTACCGAGCGCCTGGATCCGCCGCGGTCCGGCCTGCCGCGTGCCGCTGGAGGTGGCCGCCGCCGACCGCGCCCTGCTGGCGCAGATGGAGCTCGCCCCGGCCCGCCTGGGCGACCTCGTGACGCTGCGCCGCGGGCTCGAGCTGGGGCAGCACCATCCCGCCATCCTGCCGTTGCCCCAACGCGGTGCCGTGCCGCTGTTGCGCGGTCGCGATGTCGCAGCCGGCCGCTGTCAGGTCCGCCGGTGGCTCGACCCGACCGCACTGCTGGCCTCCGAGCGCAAGGCCGCGCCGCTGTTCGCCGGGCCGAAGCTGCTCCTGCGGCGCGTCGCCCCGCGCCCGATCGCTGCGCTCGACAGCACCGATAGCTGGTTTCTGAACACCCTCTACGTGCTGCAGCCGCGCTCCGCCGAGGTCCCTTTGGGCTGGCTGCTGACGGTCCTCAACTCGGCCCTGGCCGCGCGCTGGTTCGCGGTTGGCTACGGCGCCGACGAGCGGATCTTCCCGTACCTGCGGCAGAGCCAGTTGGTCGAACTGCCGGTGCCGCTGGAGCCGCTGCCGGGCGGCCCGGCCGAGGACCGCGTGCGCCACGCCTACGGTCTGCCGGTCGAGGTCACGGCGCCGCCGGTGGCGCTGGTGGGGTGACCAGCAGGCGGTCGATCCGGCGGCCGTCCATGTCGACCACCTCGAAGCTGTAGCCCTCGTACTCCACCTGGTCAGCCACCCGGGGGAGGCGGCCGAGGCGGTGCAGGAAGAAGCCGGCGACCGTCACGTACTCGTCCTCCGCCGGCAGCTCCGCCAGGTCCAGCAGCGCCTTGAAGTCGGCCACCGGCAGCAGGCCGTCGATCAGCCAGGAGCCATCGGGCCGCTTCACCGCGGACTCCTCGAGCGGCTCGCCGTGGTGCGGAATCTCGCCGAGCAGCTTCTCGAGCACGTCGTCGAGCGTCACCACGCCGGCCACCCCGCCGTACTCGTCCACCACCACCGCCAGGTGGCTGCGCTCCTCGCGGAAGATGTCCAGCAGCTTCTGCACGCGCGTGCCCTCCGGCACCACCACCGGGTCGTGCCGCAGCGCCAGCAGGTCGAGCGCGCCGCCGCCCAGCGTCTGGGCCAGAATCTCTCGCGCCTCGACGATCCCGGCGATGCCGTCGAGGCTGCCGCGGGCGATCGGGAAGCGGCCGTGGTGGCTGCTGGTGAGCGTGGCGATCTGCCCGGCGACCGGCGCCTCGAGGTCGATCCAAACCACCTCGGTGCGTGGCGTCATCAGCGTCTCGACCGCCCGGTCGCTGAGCCGCACGGCGCTCTGCAGCAGGTCTTCCTCGGCGGCGCTGAAGACCCCGGCTTCGGCGGCCTGGCCAATCAGCACCTGGATCTCTTCTTCCGTCACCGGCGAGTCGCTCTGGGCACGCACGCCGAGCAGCCGCACCACCAGGTTGGTGGAGGCAGCCAGCAAGCTGACCAGCGGGCGGGTGCAGTTGGCCAGCCACTGCATCGGCCCGGCCACGACGCAGGCAATGCGCTCGGCGTAGTGCAGCCCGAGCCGTTTCGGGACCAGCTCGCCGATCACCAGCGAGAGGTAGCTGATCCCCCCCAGCGCCACCACCCGCGCCGCGGTGTCGGCCCAGTCGCCGAGCCAGTGCAGCTGCTGGAACCAGCCCTGCAGGTCCTTGGTCAGTGCCCCTTCGCCAAAGGCGCCCGAGACAATCGCCACGATGGTGATCCCGACCTGGGTCGAGGCGAGGAAGCTGAGCGGCGAGCCCGCCAGGGTCAGCGCCGCCTGGGCCTGCCGGCTTCCCTCGTTGGCGAGTTGCTGCAGGCGCGCCTTGCGCGCCGAGACGACGGCGATCTCGGACATCGCGAAGAGGCTGTTGGCGAGCAGCAGCGCGAGCAGGATCAGGACGTGCCAGAGCGGGTCCATACAGGCTCAGCCTTCCGGAATCAGGGCCAGCCAATCGAGGTTCAGGCCGCGCCCATCGACATTTTCGAGGCGTAGCGTGACCGCCTGGCCGTCGGACGCCAGCCCACCCGGCGGGGCCCAGGCGACGGTCCGCCAGTCGTCCCGCTCGCCGGACCAGCCGCCGCTGCCAGGCACCGCCAGGGCGGCCGCCCCGGCCACCGGCTGGCCATTCCAGTGGACCGCGCGCAGCGCCTCGGGCTCGGGGTGGCAGGCCCGCAGCAGCAACCGCCAGCGGCCGGCCGGCGGGGTCAGCCGCCACTCCAGCCAGTGCCCGGCCTGGTCCCAATGCAGGAAGCTCCGGCCGACGGCGCCGACCTTGGCGGCGCTCACCTCGACCGTGCCGCCGCCCTGGGCCGTGAACTCCTCGGCCTGCACCACCACCGCACCCGCGGGCAGCGGGCCGACGAAAGCGCTGGAGCGCCCGCTGGCGGCCGGCCCAGGGGGCGGCGGCGCAGCGATCTCAAAGCGCGGTCCGCCCGGCTCCCGGGGCGGCTCGACCGGCGCTGGCGCGGTGAGCTGCTCCTGCACGGCAGCACCCGGCGCGGCAATCCAGGCAGCCCGCCGCGGGGCCGTGGCGCGCAGCAGGTCGCGGCCGTCCCACTGCAGCGTCTGCCCCCCGTAGAGCTGCCAGGTCAGCGCGCCGCCCTCGGCCCGCACCACCGCGACACGGGCGTCGCTGGCCAGCGGCCCGGCGGTCCGTAGCGCCGGCTCGCCCGGTTGCAGCAGCCAGGTATCGACAAAGGTCCGCCCGCGGTCGACGATGGTCGCCGCGAACGCCGTGGCCGGCGGCGGGCAGGGCAGCCGGCGGAGCGTCACCTGGGCCGGCGGCGTGCCCGGCGGCGTCGGGTAGAGCAGGGTCGTGAACCCCGCCGGCACGGCGCCCGTCAGGCTGAACTGCGCCACGTCGACCGGGGTCTGCTGGTACCAGGCGTAGCTGACAGCCCCCGGCACCACCGCCGCCTGCAGGCCCGCCGCCGGGAGCGGCGCCAGGACCAGGCTGGCCTGATCGGCGCCGGCGAAGGTGAACTGCCCGTCACGCACCGTCGCCTTGACGGACTCGTGGCCGTGCCAGCGTTGGTCCAGGCGGTGGCTGCCCGTGCCGTCGAGCGCATCGTGGACCAGCCAGTAGCCCGGTCCGGCGGCCCCCGGCTGGCGGAACACCAGAGTCCGCTGAAAGCGCAGCGGCTCACTGTTGTCGGTCAGACCCCAGAACGCGTCGCCGGCCTCGCAGGAGACCCACCAGGAGTCCAGCGGGTCGCGCCGCTTCTGCGTGCGCTGATCGACCAGCACGGTGTTGTGACCCTTGGTCTCGAAGAACGGCGCCCGCGCCGGCCAACTGTAGGCGTGGCGGCCGGTGTCGACCAGCAGGTTGGTGCCGTACGCGCTGACGCTGAGGTGCCCCATGTCCTCGTGACAGTGGCCCAGGAAGCCGCCCCAGTCGAGCAGGCTCCAGAGCGCCTGGGGATCGCCCCAGGCCGACCGTGAGATGTACAGGCCGGCCGCCTGGAAGCCGTAGGAGCGGTACACCGGGGCCTGGCCGGCGGTGCCGTTGGTGCGGAGCCAACGCATGTCGGCGCGCCGGAACATCTGCCAGCCGCGGTCGAGCATCCCCAACACGCTCATCGGGTCGGCGTCGCCGGTCTGCTCCATCCGCCGGTCGGGCCGGCTGCCGTAGAGGTACAGCTCGTGCATCTGCTCCAGCTTGGCGACGAACTGCTCCCGCCCGGGGATCGGGTACTCGTTGTAGAGGCCCAGCAGCACGGGTTGCAGGAAGCAGTCGAGGGTCATCGCATGGTAGCCCGGCGAGCGCTCGACATGCACGCCATCGGCCAGCACCTGCAGCTCCAGCTCGTGCTGCAGCCGGCGGTAGCCCTCTTCGCGCCAGGCCGCGGCCTCCTGAAACTCGGGGAAGATCACCCCCAGCTCGACCAGTCCGCGGGCTTCGGCGACCACCCAGTTGCCCTGGTTGGCGTGGTTGGCCATCAGAAACCGCCCGTGCTCGCGCAGCGCGGCGAGATAGCAGAACAGCGCGTCGGGGGTCCAGGCGGGCGAGGTCCGGGTACGCAGCCAGGCGTCGATCCAGGAGCTGTAGATGCGGATCGTGGTGTTGAGGGTGCTCCACGACCAGCGCCGCCGGCTGGCGTCCCAGCGCTCGACGGGGTTGTCCTGCGCCCAATCGAAGAGCTGCCGCACCAGCTCGGTGGCGTACGCGTCGCGCCCGGTGCGGCGGTAGGCGCCGGCCAGGGTGCTCCAGTGGAAGTGCCGGTGGACCCGGGTTGGCCACTCGATGTCCACGCCCGGGAAGACGGTCCAGTCGAAGGCCGGCCCGAGGTCCTGCGTCGGCTCGGGCGACATCGTGAACTGGTGCGCCAGCAACGCGTCGGCCGCGCTGTCGCGCAGATCGCTGACCGGCGGCTGCTGTGGGCTGTCCCAGCGGCCGTACCAGCTCGGTTTGGTGCGGGCGCGGTAGTAGTCCAGCAGCGCGGCCCGCGCTTCCGGCCAGGCGGCCCGGGCGGCCGCCGCCGCGACCGGCTGGAGGCCGGGGTGGGTCAGGTCCAGGCCGGCGAACAGCGCGGCATCGTCCAGGAAGACCGTCCGCCACCAGGGCGCCGCCTGGTCCAGGAACGGCAGGTCGGCCTCCAGTTGGCGCACCGCGTCGGAGACCGTCGCCGGGGCCGTCGGCGGCATCGCGCCAGCGGTCTCGATGGCCTGCGTGAGGCGGCCGAAGGGGTCGAAGAACTGATTGCGCTGCGCCAGTGGCAGCAACTGCGCGCGCAGTTCGCGGAGGCCGGGCAACAGCTCCTGGGCCAGCGCCAGGCGGTCCTCCCAAGGTTGCTCGGCGGCCGGGGCGTCGTCCAACCGGACCCCAGTCAGGTGGAGTTGCAGCGTCGGGTCCAGGTCGTGCGCCCAGTTGGCACTCCAGAAGACGTTGCCGACCTGGTCCCAGCCGCGCGGGAAGCGGGTCTTGGCAAACCGCGCCAGCGGCAGGTGGAAGGCCCGCCAGCCGCGGAAGTTGCAGCGCACGGTGGCGGCGAAGTAGTCGATGCCGTCCTGAGCGGCGTCCTCACTGCTGACCACCAGGGTCAGCGTGGTGTTGGTCGGCGCGGCGCAGTGGACCGCGAAGCGCGCGGTCTGGAAGGGCGTCCAGTCGGCCGGCGCGTCTTGACACAGCGCCGTCGGGTTGGCCACCGGGTCGGGCCAGGCCAGGCTGGGGGCGCCAGCGCGCGGCAGCGCCGGGTCGGGTTGCAGCACCGTCCAGCGCGCCAGGGTGGTCGGCGCGGCATGAGCCGGCCCCAGCAGCAGCAACAGCCAGCCGCACCGCAGCATGATCGGCACTCCCTCGCCACCTTGGTTCGCCGGCGGGGCGGCGAGTCCTGCCGGCCAGCCGAGGTGTCGGGTCCGCCCCGCGGTGGGTATGCCTCCTCTATGCGGCCCCGCCGAAGCGTGGTAACGAGCCGCCTCCGCGGCGCGATCACGGGCTGGTCAGGCCCGCCGGGGCGGCTTGACAGGCACCCTCGCCGCGGAGGATAATGGCGCGGCTCCTGGGGATGCCCAAGGCCGCGGAAAGGGAGCTCGGCCGGTGTTCAGCGAATCATCGATTCATTTCCTCCGCACTTATGCTTCCGACATCATCAGCCGCTGGATGGAACTCTGCCGCACGGAGCTGACCGCCGACTTCCTGGCCGGAGCGGCCTTCGGCAGCAAGTCGCTGCCGCAGCTTCACGAGCAGATTCTGGAAGCCTTCGAACAGCGGGTCTACCGCGAACTGAACCGCAGCATCGACGCCCTGATCCGGCATCCGGAGACCCCCAGCCCGCTCGATGTGAAGGTGCTCCTGGCCTGCTACACGAAGGCCGCCTTCGAGGTCTTCGAGCCGCGCGAGAGCAGTCTGCGCGATGCCAAGGCGATCCGCGCCGACCTGCCGCAGATGGGCCGCGTGCTGAAGCAGGTCTACAGCGAGCGGCTCTGCCCGAAGCTGGTCGACATCGTCGCCAGCAGCCGCGACGACCTCCGCGAGCGCTGGCTGCGCGACCTGCCCACCGCGCGCATCTCAGACCACTTCTCAGTACTCTCCGAAGAAGACCGCGCGACCTTCGTCGACCAGACTCTGGAGCTGTACGAAGCGATTCTCCGCGGACGCGAACAAGACCTCGTGCCGCACCCCCACGACCCAAGCCAGGGCTGCGGCCTGCTGGAGTCCTGGATCCTGCGGCAGGTTGACTACTTCAACCCCAAGGGCTTCACGCTGTTGGCGCTGCTGCGCGCGGTCGAGCATCTGCCGCTGCTGCTGGAGCCGCTGCTGTGGCGTGACACGGCGGGCGATGCCTGGACCTACCGGGTCAGCCTGCTGCTGCTGGTGGACGCCCGCAACACCGTGGCGCACGCCCTCGCCGACGCCTACATGGACCGCTTCAGCCGCAACTTTTACGGCGAAGTGGGGATCATGCTGCACCGCATCAAGAACAAGCTGACCTCGGTCCCGACGACGATGCAGATGGTCCTGGCGGTGAGCGGCGACGACAAGTACGAGCAGCTCCTCGACCCGATGGTGGTGACTCTCGCCGAGGCCGCCCTGCTGGGCGACCACGACCGCCTGACGCAAGCCGTGGTTGAGGCCCAGCGCGGGCTGCTGGCGGCCCACGCCGCTGGCGCGGAGCTGGCCCCGGCCGTCGCCGAACTGCAGGCCGCCAACGCCGCGCTGGACGAGTTCACGGCCGAGCACGGCGCGACCATCGACAACGTCAAAATGATGAAACTCGACGCCGGTGGGGTCGAGATGGTCCTCGAGATGCTCGAGATCGTGCTGGAGGGCGGCAAGCAGACCGAGGAGCTGACCAAAGACCTGCAGCTCCGCATGAACGAGATGTACGAGCGCGAACCCCCGAAGCGCGAGCTGATTCCGGTCAGCGAGCTGCTGGCCGCCGCGACCGCCGAAGCGGCCGTCGACGCGCGCGCCAAGGACATCCACTTCCTAATCGACGACCAGGCCGACAGCCTGCGGATCCTCGGCGTCCGCCGCGAGATCGGCCGGCCGTTCGTGCAGGTCATGGACAACGCCATCAAGTACACGCCGACCGGCGGCGACGTCACCGTGACGCTGCGGCCCGACGGCGGCGACCATGTGGTGTTTGCCTGCAAAGACAGCGGCATCGGCATTCCGCCGGGCGAGGAGGAGCTGGTCTTCTCCTTGTGCGAGCGCTGCTCCAATGCCAAGGACTTCGCCAACGGCACCGGCACCGGCCTCTACCACGACCGCATCACCGTGATGCACCATAACGGCGAGATGTGGTGTGAATCCGGCGGCATCGGCAAGGGTACCACGATGTACATCCGGCTGCCGCTGGTGAGGGAGACCGCCGCGGTCCCGGCGTAAGGAGAACGACATGCGGCTGACGTGGTCCCGCGTCGGGTGGACCGCCAGCGTGCTGGTCCTGCTGCTCGGCGCCGCCGCGGCGCAGCAGAGCGCTACCCTTTACCAGTCCGCCGAGGCCGCTTTCGTCGACAAGCAGTACGACAAAGCGCTGACCACTTTCAAGCAGTTCGTCGAACGCTACCCCGACGACCGGCTGGCCGCCCGCGCGTTGCACCGCATCGGCGAGTGCCACGGCGCGCAGCAGCGCTTCGAGGAAGCCGCCCTGGCTTTCCAGGTCTGCTACAAGCGCTACCCCGACGCCGCCGTCGCCGACAGCGCGATGTTCAACGAGGGGTTCTACTTCTTCAAAGCCCAGAAGTGGCAACCCGCCGCCTTCGCCTACTTCAACTACACCAAGAAGGGCACCAACACCGTCTACCGCGCCCAGGCCTGCTACTGGCGCGCCGAGGCCTATTACCAGCTCGGCCGTTACGAAGACGCCGTCAAGTCGTACCAGGAGCTGCTGGCCTTGCCGGCCGAGAACCTGGCCGAGCCGACCGTCGCCGACCTGTTGCCCTACACCCGCTACTCCATCGCGGTCAGCCTGTTCGAGGCCAAGAAGTACCCGGAAGCGCTGGACGCGGCGAAGCAGGTGCTGGCGAAGCACCCGCAGCACCCGGTGGTGGCCGACGCGCTGTGGTACGGCGGGCAGGCGCTGCGGCAGGCGAAGCAGCTCAACGAGGCGGTCGCCTGGTTCCAGCGGCTGGTGGACGAGCACGCCAAGTCGGCCCTGGCGCCCGACGCGCTGTACGCCATCGTCGAGATCGAGCAGGCCCGCGGGCGGCGCGAGGCCGCCCAGAAGGCTGCCGACCGGCTGGCCAAGGAGTACCCGGGGGCCGACGCGCAGAGCAAGAACGCCCGGCTGCGGATGGCCAACGAGCGGCTCACCGCGAAGGACTACGCCGCGGCGGCGAAGCTCTACCGCGAAGCCCTGGCCGGTGCCAGCGGCGACGCCGCGGCAGCCGCGCTGCACGGGCTGGCCGAGGCCAGCTTCGAGCTGCAGCAGTGGGACGAAGCGATCAGCGCCTACCGCAAGCTGATCGACCAGCACCCGCGCTACCAGACCGTCAACCGCGCCAAGCTGCGGCTGGGTGAGGCGCTGCTCCGGAAGGGCGACCCGGCCGGTGCCGAGACGCTCTACCGCGACTACCTGAAGGGCACCCCGAGCGGCACCGACGCGGTCCTGGCGCGCTACAACCTGGCGCTGGCCGTGTTGCAGCAGGGCCGCAAGGACGACGCCATCGGTCTCTTTGGCGAGGTCGCCAACGCCGATCAGAAGGGCGATACCGGCGGGAGCGCGCTGCTCGAGGTCGGTCGCCTGCAACTGGAAGCCCGCCGCTTCGCCGAGTCGCGAGTCGCTTACCAGGAGTTCCTGCGGCGGCTGCCGACCCGCCCTGAGGCCGCCACGGCGCACTGGGGCAGCGGTGAAGCGAGCTACGGCCTGAAGGACTGGAACCGCGCCGCGACGGCCTACAAGGCGCTGGTCGACGGGTTCCCGAAGCATGCGCTGGTCGAACGGGCCTACTACCGGCTGGTCGACGTCTACCGCGCGCTGGGCCAGATGGACACCGCCAACCAGTACAGCGCCAAGCTCAAGCAGCTCTTCCCGACCTCCAAGCTGACCGCCGCCACCGTCTTCGCCAGCGGCCGCGAGCGCTTCAAGGCCAAGGACTACAAGGGCGCGGTGACGGCCTTCGAGCAGTTTCTGAAGCAGTACCCCGACCACGAGGACACCCCGGTCGCGAAGGCCAACCTGGCCGCCAGCCTGTACCTCGCCGACGGCCTGCCCGACCGCTGGAAGCGGGCCGCCCTGGCCTATGCCGATCTCGCCAAGAACCACCCGACGGTGGCGCCCGACGCGCTCTTCTGGGCCGGCTCGGCCTGGACCGAGGCCGGCGACAGCGCCCAGGCCGCGACCGCGCTGCGGGCCTTCGTGACGCAGCAGCCGACCAGCACCTACGCCGCGCGCGCCTGGCTGCTGCTGGGCAAGGCGCTCGCCGCGAAACAGCCCGACGAAGCCGTGAAGGCTTTCACAGCCTGCGCCGAAGCCGCCAAGGACGACCTGCCGTTGCGCAGCGAGGCCCGCAGTGAGGCCGCCTGGGCGTTGCTGGCCGCCGGTCGCGAGGAGGCCGCCTACACCGCCTTCGAGGCTCTGGTGGCCGACGACCCGACCGGCCGCTTTGCGCCCGAAGCGCGCTTCCACCTGGCCGGGCGGCTGCACCAGCAGAAGAAGTACGCCGAGGCGGTGACCGCCTACAGCGAATGGCTGAAGGCCTTCGGAACGCACAGCCTGCGGGCGCGCGTGTTCTACAACCTGGCCTTGGCGCAGGAGGCGCAGGGGCAGTTCGCCGGCGCCGCGCCGAACTACCAGCAGGCCGCCGGCCAGTTGCCAGTGGCCGACGACGACCTGAAGCAGCAAGCCGCCTACCGCCGGGGCTTCTGTCTCTTCAAGGCCGGTGACCCGGCCGCCGCGCTGACCGCCTTCGACGAGTTCGAGAAGGGCTGGCCGAAGAGCAAGCTCCGCGCCGAGGCGGCCTACTATCGGGGCCGCGCGCTGCTGGAGCAGGACAAGTGGGCCGAGGCCGCGACGGTCTTGCAGAACGCCATCAACGCCTGGCCGGACCATGTGCTGACCGCCTCGGCGCGGCTCAACCTGGGCCTGGCGTTGCAGAATCTGCAGAAGTACAGCGAGGCCGTGGCGGTCTACCAGGCCCTCCTGAAGCTGCCCGACCTGGCCGATGACCTGGTGGCGCAGGCGCAGGTCCACCTCGGGGAGTCGCTCTACGCCCAGAAGAAGCACGCCGAGGCGCTCGACGTCTTGCTGCGCGCGGAGCTGGGCAAGGTCGAGACCGTCCGCCCGGCGGCGCGCTACTGGGCGGCGATGTGCTACAACCAGCAGGGCGAGGTCGCCAAGGCACGCGAGAAGCTGCAGGCCATCATCAACGACACGCCGCAGTCGGAGTGGGCCCAGAAGGCCAAGGCGGCGCTCAACCAGCCGGGCACCTGATGCGCCGCGCGCTGGCCCTGGCGGGCCTGCTGCTCTGGGGAGGTTCCGCGATGGCCGCGTCACGGTTGCAGGTCGACGACGTCCGGGTGCTGGTCAACGACGGCCTGCACAACGCCTTCACCGATCTCTGTCGCTTCCGCGGGCAGCTCTACCTGACCTGGCGCGCCTGCCCCGACGGCCACATGCTGTTCACCAGCTCCCGCATCAAGGTGCTCCGCAGCGCCGACGAGGGGGCCACTTGGACGCTGGTGCATGAGTTCGGCGTGCCCGGCCGCGATGTCCGCGATCCGCATTTCCTGGTCTTCCGCGACCAGCTCTTCGTCTACAGCGGCACCTGGCTGGTGCGGCCCGGGGCCACGCGCGACATCAACGAACACCTCGGCTACGCCGCGGTCACGGCCGACGGCACCACCTGGCGGTCGCCGGTGCTGCTGGAAGGCACCTACGGCCACTACATCTGGCGGGCCGCCACGGACGGGCAACTGGCCTACCTGGTCGGCCGCCGGAAGCGCCACTTCGCGGCGACCGACGACACCGGCGACGGCGTGGCGATCACCGAGTCCGCCCTGCTGGTCAGCGACGATGGTCTGATCTGGCGACACCGCGGGCTGTTCCTGGCGGAATGGGGCGACGAGATCGCCTTCCAGTTCGCCCCCGGGGGCAGCCTGCTGGCCATCGCCCGCGGTGGTCAGGACCGCGTCGCCCAGGTGCTGCGGGCCGACGCGCCGTACCAGCAGTTCACGCAGGTCCCGCTGGACCGCCAGGTCGGCGGGCCGCTGCTCGCCCGCTGGGGTGACCATTGGCTCGTCGGGGGGCGGCAGCACCAGCCCGAGGGGCCGCGGATGGCGCTCTACGAGCTGCTCGGCGACACGCTGCAGCCGCTCGCCGAGTTCCCCAGCGGCGGCGACTGCTCCTACCCGGGCTTCGTCGCGCTCGACGCCCAACGCGGGCTGCTCAGCTACTACTCCAGCCATCAGGGCAGCGGCAAAGGCCTGGCGCCCTGCCACCTCTACCTGGCGCGCCTGCGCTGGGTCGACTGACGACCGGGGGGCGTGATGCGTCTCGGCTTCCACGGCGAGCTGCGCGACGATCCAGTGGTGCGGGTCGGCTTCATCGGCTGCGGCAGCCACGCCTTTCGCAATATCTACCCGGCGCTGCAGTTCGTGCCGCTGGAGCTGGTGGCGGTCTGCGACCTGCAGCCCGACCGCGCCGCCGCCTTCGCCCGGCAGTTTGGCGCCGAGCGAGCGTACCACGACCACCGCGCGATGCTCGCCACGGAGGACCTCGACGCGGTGCTGATCGTCACCAACTACGACGAAGCCGGGCGGCCGCGCTTCCCGGCGTTGGCCGCCGACTGCCTCCGTGCCGGGTGCCATGTCTGGATGGAGAAGCCCCCGGCCGCCAGCAGCGCCGAGCTGACCGCGCTGCAGGAGCTTAGCGCAGCGGTTGGCCGGCAGGTGATGGTCGGCCTCAAGAAGATGTTCGTCCCGGCCAACGAGCACGCCGCCTGGCTGCTGCAACAACCCGACTTCGGGCCGCCGCAGGTGGTCACGCTGATGTACCCACAGCACCTGCCGACGGTCGAGCAGTTCCGCGCCTGGCGTGACGAGCGCCAGCCGGTCGGCGCCGTGGTCGGCTTCCTCGACCACCTTTGTCACCCCGCCGCGCTGTTGGTCTACCTGCTCGGCCTGCCGCAGACGCTGTACTACGAGCGCAGCGCTGCCGGGGCCGGCGTGGCGGTCTTCAGCTTCGCCAGCGGCACGGTCGCCAGCCTGCATCTCAGTGGCGGCGCGCCGACCAACGGCGGGCTGGAGCAGACCGTGATCGTCGGTCGGGGGGGCCGCCGGATTGTGGTCAGCAACAACACCCGGGTCGAGTACCACCGCGATCCGCCGGGCCGGCCGGGCGAGGGGTATGGCTCGACCCCGAGTTTCTTCCGCGGCGCGCCGAGCGAGACCGCGGCGGTCTGGCAGCCGGAGTTCAGCCTCGGGCAGCTTTACAACAAAGGGCTCTTCCTGCTGGGCTACTACGGTGAGCTGCAGGAGTTCGCCACGGCTCTGTTGGAGCAGCGGCCGGTGGCCAAGGGAACGCTCACCCAGGCCTGGCAGGTGACCCGCCTGTTCGAGGCGTTCGCCGCCGGCCCGCGACAGGTGATCCCAATCGACTAGCGGGCAGTCAGGCGCCGCCGACGCGTTGCTCGGCGGCCGCCTGCCACTGCGGCAGGTCGTTGTCCAGCCCAAGCTGCGCCAACCAGGCGTCGTCGACGCGGCGGGTGTGGCGCGGCACCGGCAGCGCGCGGCGGTCGTTGTCGATCACATTGGCGACGTGGACCGCCACCAGCGGTTCGAACCCCGGCATCACGCTGTCGCGGGGCGTGTGGTGGAAGGCGACGGCCTCCACCACCGGGCTCGAGAGGCCCCAGAGCCCCAGCAGGTAGGCCCCGGCCTCGGCGTGCGTCGCGCCGAGCACCTCGCGCTCGGCGGTGATCACGTCGGTCGGCCGGCGCTGCATCAGGTCCAGCACCTCGCCGTAGGCCTCCGGGGCGTTGGCCGCCAGGTAGAGTTTGCCGACGTCGTGCAGCAAGCCAGCCAGGAAGGCGTCCTCGCAGGTCTGCAGCTTCGACTTCGCCGCCTGCGCCACGGCCCGGGCCTGGAGCGCGACCGCGAGGCTGTGCTGCGCGACGAACTCGGCATCGAAGCCGGGCACATCGCCGACCCGAAACTGTGTGAAGACCTGCGCGCTGAGGACCAACTGGCGAATCGTCTCGAGCCCCAGCAACGCCACGGCCTGCTCGGCGGCCATCACGCGGTGGCGCAGGCCGAAGAACGGCGAGTTGACCCATTGCAGGATCTTGGCCGTCATGCCGGGGTCCTGTTCGATCACCCCCGCGACATCGGCGGCGTCCGAGTTCTCCTGGCGCAGCACATCCATCAGCTCCATGTAGAGCCGCGGCATCGCCGGCACCGCCTGCGCGCCGCCGACCAGCGCGCTGAGGCGGGGCGAGGCGTACAGCTCCTGCAACGCCACGGTGCGCTGGATCACCGACCGCAGCACGTCCGGATCGCAGGGCTTCGCCAGAATCTGGTGGACGCGGCCGGAGACCGCAAACAGCCGGCGCGGGTCGGCGTGACCGGTCAGCACCATGCGGACAGTCTCGGGGTGCTGCTCGGAGGCCAGCCGCACCAGCTCGGCACCGTCCATCTGCGGCATCATCATGTCGGTCACGAGGACCTGCGTCGGCGCAGCGGCGAGGGCGCTGAGGGCGTCCTCGCCGGTCTCGCAGAAGACCAGATCCCACTCGTCACGCCACGACCGCAGCATCCGCCGAAGCCCGTGCAGGACGTTCGGTTCGTCGTCTACGAAAACAATGCGCTTCACGTGACCGCGACCTCAAGCGGCGCCGATTCGCCGTCCGCATAGGTCATCCGAATCTCCCGGAACTCCTCCCGGATGCTCAGGAAAGCCGCAAACACCTCGGGGTCGAAGTGGCTCCCGGCGCCTTCCGACATGATCCGGAAGACCTCGTCCTCCGGCAAGGCCGGCTTGTAGGGCCGCAGCGACGACAGCGCGTCGTAGACGTCGGCAACCGCCACCAGGCGCCCTTCGAGCGGAATCTCGGGCCCGGGCACGCGGTTTGGGTAGCCGCTCCCGTCCCAGCGCTCGTGGTGCGACAGGGCAATCACTGCCGAGCGCTCCAGCAGCGGGTTGTCGACGCCCAGCAGGGGCTGGCGATAGACGTCGCGGTAGACCTGTTCGCCAATCGACTCGCGGCGCAGGATCTCGGCGCCAATCGTGGTGTGGGTCTGCATCTGCGCGAACTCGGTCGAGGTCAGGCGACCCGGCTTCAGCAGAATCTCATCGGGAATACCGATCTTGCCAACGTCGTGCAGCGGACTGGTCAGGAACAGGTTGTCCTGCTCAGCAGCCGGCAACCCGAGCCGGGCCGCCAGCGCGCGGGTGTACAGCCCGACGCGCACGACGTGCAGCCCGGTGTCCTGGTCACGGTGCTCCGCGGCGTTGCCCAGGCGCCACAGGATGTCCAGCCGCGACGCCTCCAGATCGCGCGTGCGGTCGGCCACCAGCGACTCGAGGTGCAGGCTGTAGTGGCGCAGCTCGTCCTGCTGTTGCTTGATCCGCAGCGCGCTGCGCAGCCGGGCGATCAGGTCCGCCGGCTCGACCGGCTTGTTGAGCAGGTCGGTCGCGCCGAGGTCGAGCGCCCGCCGCTTCTGGTCGGACTCCTGGTTGCCCGTCAGCACGACAATCGGCACCTCGCGGCGGTCTGGCATCGCGCGCACGCGCTCAATCAGTTGGAAGCCGTCCAGGCCGGGCATCCGGATATCCGTCACGATGGTGTCGAAGCTCTCCACCGCAATCCGCGCCACCGCTTCCAGCGGGTCGTTGCAGGTGTGTACC
Source organism: Fimbriimonadaceae bacterium (assembly GCA_020850355.1). Taxonomy (GTDB): domain Bacteria; phylum Armatimonadota; class UBA10988; order UBA10988; family UBA10988; genus JADZEX01. The sequence continues at coordinate 35,904 of JADZEX010000022.1, forward strand.
TCCCACTGGTCGCGGAACTCGCGCAGTGTTCGGCGCAAGGCGTCGGTGACGTTGGGCTCGTCGTCGATGAAGAGCAGTCGGAGGCGGTCGTTCATGCGGCGATCTCCGCGGTGGCCGGCGTTTCGGCCAATGGCAGACGGATCACAAAAGTCGTCCCGACATCGGGCGTGGTCCGGAAGTCAATGCTGCCGGCGTGCTTGTCGACCACCACCGAGCGGCTGATCGCCAGCCCTTGCCCCGTGCCGCGGCCGACTTCCTTGGTGGTGAAGAACGGGTCGAAGACCCGCGCCTGAATGTCCGGCGGAATGCCGCCACCGGTGTCGCTGATCTCGACCTCGGCCTGCTCGCCGACGCGGCGGGTGGCGATCTTGATCTGCCCCTTCGCACCGCTCCCGTCGACGCGGTCACCAATGGCCTGCGCGGCGTTGACGATCAGGTTCAGGAAGACCTGGTTGAGCTCGGCCGGCAGCGCCGGCACCGCGGGCAGGTCGGGCTCGTACTCGCAGGTCACCTCGGCGACGTACTTCCACTCGTTGCGGGCGACCGTCAAGGTGTTTTCGAGCAGGTGGTTGAGGTCCGTCGGCGACTTCGCCGCGCCACCGGGGTGCGCGAACTCCTTCATCGCCTTGACGATGGTCGCGATCCGCGAGACGCCTTCCATGGTCTGCCCGATGGCGTTCGGGATGTCCTCGCGCAGGAACTCCAGATCGGCACGTTGGACGGCCTGGTCGGCGGCCTGCATGGCCTCTTGGGGATCGTCCCCCGCCGCGACGGTCTGGTGGAGCCGCTCGAAGGCCCGCAAGACGTCGTTGACATCGTCGAACGACTCGCCGAGGAAGCGCACGTTGTCGCCGACGTACTGCGTCGGCGTGTTGATCTCGTGGGCGATGCCGGCCGCCAACTGGCCAATCGACTCCAGTCGCGAGGCCTGCAGCAGTTGCCGCTGCAGCGCGGTCTGGGCCGTGACATCCTGCCCCAGCAGGACCACCAGGTCGGTGTCCCGGACCGGGGCGACCACCAGATGCAGCACCAGGTTGCCGTCGTCGCGGCGGATCGGCAACTCGTCGATGCTGACCGCTTCACCGCGGGAGCGACAGGCTTCGACGGCGTCGCTGAGCAACTCCAGCTTCCAACCGAACGGCAGCTCCCACAGATCGAGTCCGGCGGCGAGCGGCACGGCACAGAGCAACTGCGAGTCCGCCGTCCACTCGACCAGCCGGTCGTCGGCATCGAGGGCCAGGTAGACCGCGCTCACCGCGTCGAGGGTTTCGAGCTTCGCCTCTTCCAGCCGCGCCGAGGTCCAGCGGCTGAACTCCAACTGGTCCAGCAGCTCGTTGACGGCGCAGGCCACCTCGGCAATCTCGTCGTCGCCCTGAACCGGCAGCCGCCGCTCGTCGCTGCCGTCGATCCGCCGCACCTCGTCGCGCAAGCTGGCCACCGGCCGCAGCACCAGGCGGTGCAACAGCCCGATCAGCGCCAGCATCAACAGGGCGCCCAGGCCGCCGGTGTTGACGCACTGCCAGGCCACCGCCCGCACGCCCTGCTGGTAGACAGTGCGGTCCTCGGCGGCGCGGATCGCCGCGATGGTCTGCTCGAACGGGTCGTGGACCAACTGCCAGCCGTAGGACTGCTGGCGGTCCACGGTGGTCACCGCCTGCCCGGCCTCCAACGCGCGGGCCAGGTGTGGACCGAGGCGTTGCGCAGCGCGGTCCGGACTCCACAGCTCCAGGCGCAGTTGCGTCGCTGCCGACAGCTTCGCCAGGACCGCGGAGTTCAGGAAGCGGCCGACCACGAACAGGCCGTGGGACGGACCGTCGCCGCTGGATTGCCGAATCGGCAGGGCCGCCAGCAGCAACGGCCCCTGCGGCGTGGCGACCACGCCGCGCAGGCCGTTGGCGGTGTGCTGTTGCCACCTGGCGCGGTCACCGGGAAGCTGCCGCAGCCAGGCGGGGAAGGGTGGTCTGGTGCCGTCCGCTTGCTCGCGAGTCACGCCGAGCCGCAAGCGCAACTGCCGATCACCGATCCAAACCAGGTCCAACTCCAGATTGGCGACCGCGCTCGGCGGCAGGTCCTCGACGGCATAGTCGCCGGGATGGCCCGTGGCGACGTTGACGGTTTCGTCCCAGGTGGCGTAGTCCTTGGCCAACGCCGCCATGCTCGCCAGCTCGGTGTGGAGCGCGTTGGCGGCGCGGCTGGCGTTGCGACGCGCCGCGTGGCCTTCAACCGCCGCGAACTCTCGCAGCAGGGCGATGGAGGCCCACGTGCTCAGCGCCAGACCGCCGACCATCACGAAGGTCACTACCACCAGCGCTCGACGTCCGATCGCCAACCGTCCGACTCCGACACCCCCGTGGGGATGCGCTAGAGGAGTCATCGGCCAGAATCGCCTGGCTTTAGGGGCAGATCGCCGGTTCGATGAACGTTGGCTGAATGTCGGTCAACACGCTCAGAGCAGGTCGTCGAGAGCGCGGCGCACGGCGGTGACGTCATTCGGCAGCGCCAGCGGCGGATTGGCGTGCTGCGGCTCGAACTCGGCCAGCGCGCGCTCGTGGTAGGCGACCTTCCACTCGGCGAACTTCAGCCCGTGCGCGGTTGAGATCACCACGACGCGTTCGTGGGGCCGCACGGTCCCGGCGCGGACCAGCTTCACCAGCGCCGCGAGGGCCACGCCGGTGTGCGGATCGTTGAAGGTCCCGGCGCGGTCGGCCCAGGCGGCAGCGTCCGCCAGCTCCTGCTCACTGGCCTGCTCGACCACCCCGTCGTAAGCCTGTAGCGTGCGCACCGCGCGGTCGTAGCTGACCGGGTTGCCGATCCGGATCGCGCTGGCCGCCGTGGCCTGCGCCTCCTGCGGCCGAAACTCCCGATAGCCCGTCCGGTAGGCCTCGTAGAGCGGATTGGCCCGGGCCGCCTGGGCGACACAGATCCGCGGCCGGCGGTCCACCAGACCGAGCTCCAGCAGCAGGTCGAAACCGCGCCCCAGCGCGCTGACATTGCCGAGATTGCCGCCCGGAATCACGATCCAGTCGGGCACCTCCCAGTCGAACTGCTGGCAGATCTCGACGCTGATCGTCTTCTGCCCCTCGATCCGCAGGGAGTTGAGCGAGTTGGCGAGGTAGATCGTGCCGTCGGCGGTGACCTCCTGGACGATCCGCATGCAGCCGTCGAAGTCGGTGTCCAGCGCCAGGACCCGCGCGCCGTTGGCCACCGGCTGGATCAACTGCGCCAGGCTGACCTTGTGGTGCGGCAGGAAGACCACCGTCGGGATCCCGGCGGCCGCGCCGTAGGCCGCCAGCGCCGCCGAGGTGTCACCGGTCGAGGCGCAGGCGATCGCCCGGATCGGCTGCCCATCGGCCAGCATCTGCTTGACCTGCGAGACCAGCACGGTCATCCCGAGGTCCTTGAAGCTGCCGGTGTGGGTGTTGCCGCACTGCTTGATCCAGAGGTCGGACACCCCCAGCTCGCGGCCAAACCGCTCGGCCCAGAAGAGGTTGGTGCCACCCTCGAAGCAGGACACCACGTTGGCGTCGTCGACGGCCGGGTTGACCCACTCCCGCTTGCCCCAGACGCCGGACCCGTAGGGCCAGACGGTGGACCCGTAGCGCTTCTCGAAGAGCTGCTGCCAGACCGCCGCGGGCGTCTCGCGCAGCGGCGCCAGGTCGTGCTGGACCTCCAACAGGCCGCCACAGCGGCGGCAGCGGTAGACCACCTCACCGAGCGGATAGCGCTCCGCCGCGCAGCCCGGCTGCGGACAGCCGAACCAGGCGGACAACCGCTCGCGGGGCGGCGCCCCGGCGGTGATGGCCTGCCGTCGCGCGGTCGGATCCTGCATCGCCCACTCCCCAAGACAGCCGCAGGGGCACGGCGAGCCGTGCCCCTGCGCCGTGCTGGCTCGCGCCGGCACTCAGCCTTTGACGACCTTCAGCAGGGCCTCGACCTTGTCGCAGCGCTCCCACGGCAGGTCCAGGTCGGCCCGTCCGAAGTGGCCGTAGGCGGCGGTGTTGCGGTAGATCGGGCGGCGCAGATTGAGCTGCCCGATGATCGCGCCCGGCCGGCAGTCGAAGACCTGGAGGATGGCGGCGATCAACTGATCGTCGGGGAGGCGCCCGGTGCCAAAGGTGTTGACACCAATGGCCTGCGGCTCGGCGACGCCGATGCAGTAGGCGAGGTGGAACTCGCAGCGGTCGGCGAGCCCCGAGGCGACCACGTTCTTGGCGATGTAGCGGGCGTAGTAGGCCGCCGAGCGGTCGACCTTGGTGGGGTCCTTGCCGGAGAACGCCCCGCCGCCGTGCCGCCCCATCCCGCCGTAGGTATCGACGATGATCTTGCGGCCGGTCAGGCCGGCGTCGCCCTTCGGGCCACCGACCACGAACTTGCCGGTGCCGTTGACCAGCACCTTGACACTGTTGTTCCACCACTCGCCGAGCACCGGCTTGACGATGTAGTCGAGCACGTCGTCGGCGACCCGGTGGAGGCTGTCCTCGGTGTGCTGCGTGGCGACGACCACGCGGGTCACCTGGACCGGCTTGTTGCCATCGTAGACCACCGTCACCTGCGACTTGCCATCGGGGCGCAGGTGCGGCAAGGTGCCGTTCTTGCGCAGCTCGGCCAGCTTGCGGCAGAGCTCATGCGCCAGGTGGATCGGCAACGGCATGAAGGTGGACGTCTCGCTGGCGGCGTAGCCGAACATCATGCCCTGGTCACCCGCGCCGAGCGCCTGCTCGGTGGTGCCCTGCGCGATGTCGGGCGACTGGCGCTCCAGCAGCGTGGTCACCCGGCAGGTCTCGGGATCGATCCCCGTCGCTTCGCTGTCGTAGCCGATGTCACGGATCGTCTGGCGCGCAATCTCCTCGAAATCGGGCTGGTAGGCGCTGGTGATCTCGCCGAGCAGGATGACGTCTTTGGTCTTGACGGCGGTCTCGCAGGCGACCCGGGCACTGGCCAGGTCGGCGCCGCTGTTGTTCGCGAGGATGGCGTCCAAGATTGCGTCAGAGACCTGATCGCAGACCTTGTCGGGATGACCCTCGGTGACGGACTCGGATGCGTACGTGTGCTGGACGCCCATGCGTCTTGGACTCCCTTGGGGTGGCTCACCCCGACCTGCTGCTCCTCAGTCTACCGCCGGTCGGCCGACCGGTCAACGTGCAAACGGTGACGTTCCCCTACTGGTCCTCTCGCCACCGGGACCGGCCCGGCCCGGCCGGCTTGACGGGGGGCTCGGCGGGGCGTCAAGCTGCGACTTGTGGACACGGATCTCCAAGCCCTGGCGGCGGCCCAACAGAGCGGCTGGGCCGGACTCCGCAAGCAGCTCGCCGAGCCAAACGAGCTGTACGGCTGCCTGCCCGACATCCTCGGCTGCCTGATGGCCCTCGGCTGGGGCCTCGCGGCGCGTTACCTGGCCGACGGCGGCGCGGCAGCCGTGCTGCTCTGGTTCTTCCTGCTGCCGATCGGCGCGGCCGGTCTCGCTGGCGCCTACGGCGGCACCGACACCCTGCGCCGCTGGCCGATGGCCGCGGGCTGGGCCAGCGGCTATCTGCTGGCGGCCGGGCTCTGGGCCTTCCGTTACACGCCCGCCGCGCTGGCCTGGCCGCTGCTCGCCGGCTCGCTGCTGGTGCTGGCGCTGCAGGAACTGGCGGCCCGCCGGATCCGCAACGCGGCGTTGCGACACTGGCGCCTGCCGCCCAGCGTGCTGGAGATTCTGGACCAACTGCCGAAGCAAGTCGACGGCGCCCTGGAGCTGCGGCTGGACGCCGGGATCACCGCCTACCAGCGCCTGCTGACCATCCGCGAGGCCTTGCCGGTGGTCGGGGCGACCTTGGACGAGGGACTGCTGCCCGAGGCGGCGGCCACCTTGGAGAGCTTGCTGCGCCACGTGCTGGTGGCCACCGCCCTGCCGCGCGACGCGGACGGGCCGGCCTACCCGGCGCTGGACGAGACCCTCAGCAGGCTACACGCCGCGGTCGACGCGGCGCTGCGGCTGGCCGGCAGCGAAGACGCCGACGGCAGCGCGCTGGAGGCTCGGATCGCCGATGTCCACGACCTCGCCAGCGGGCTCGACGAGGTGCGGCGCGACGTGCCGGGCTGAGACCGTTCAGGAGCCGTATTCGCGCCCAGCTTCGTACAGTGCCACGACGTTGGCCAGCGGAATCTCGGGCGCCAGGTTGTTGCCTTCGCGCAGGATGAACCGCCCGCCCTCGCGGACCCCCGTCTCCAGAATCCGCCGCACCTCGGCCCGCACCTGCGCCGGCGTGGCGTGGCAGAGGAACGGCACCGCGGGGCCGCCCTGTAGTTGCACCGCCTCGCCCAGCTCGCGGCGGAGCCGGCCGTGATCGACCGGGAAGCCGGTGTCGAAGCTCTGGATGTTCAGCTCGTCGCGCAGCGTCACGAAGTGCTGCGTGGCATCGCCGCAAAGGTGGATGCTGTTCGGCCCACCCTCGCTGAAAGCGGCGATCAGCTTGCGATGGTGCGGCAGCACCAGATCGCGGTACTGCGCCGGCGAGAGCAACTGCACGCTGTCGTCGGCAAAGCCCCAGCCTGGTGTCATGGCGGCGTGGCCGAACCGCTGGCGCAAGGCGCGAATCCGCACGATGGTTGCCTCGACGATGTAGTCGAGCAGCTCGTAGGCATACTCCGGATCGGCCAGCAAGTCGGTAAAGAACTCCGTGGCCCCCCGGATGTTGCAGGCCACGGTGACCGGTCCGTCGGTCCCCAGGCCGGTCACCCCGGCCCCGACCAGCGGCACGCCGCGGTACTCGTAGCCCTTGGCGACCTGCTCCAGGAAGTAGTCGCGGTACTCGAAGGCGCGGGCCATCACGCCGCCGGTGAACGGGTCGGGGATGCCCTGATCAAACAGCAGCCGCTTCTGGTCGTCGCCCAGAATCGGGGTGGTGTCCGGGACCTGGTGGCGGTGAAAGCGCAGCGGGCAGCCGAACCAGGCGGCTTCGTAGGTGTTCTGGAAGTCGGTGTGGACGTGCCAGCCGGTCGGCAGCCCCATTTCGGCGTCGTGCGGCAGGTGGTGGCGGATCCAGCACTGGTGCTCCAACTGCCGCTGCAGCATCATCGCCGGGTCGCTGGTGTACTGCACGAAGTCGATGCCGTCGGGATTGGCGTCGGCGCGGTCCATCGTGTAGCGGACGTTGATACCGAAGATGATCGGCACTCGTGTCGGTTCGCCGCGGTGGTAAGCCGCCCACATCTCCTTGACTTCCGCGTTGTGCGCCTCGAAGTCGATTCCTGCCATGCTGCCACTCCCAGCCGCGCCGGTGTTGCGCACGCCAGGGCGAATCCCTCCCGCGCGAGCTCGCAACACAACCTTCACGTGGGAGTCCCCGACGCTGCGGTCTGACGTGCTAAGGTCGGCGCGGAGTAGGGACGGGGAGCCGCGACGATGGCGATTCGACACCGTGTCGAGGTCGCTGGCGATTTGCTGTTGGTAACGGCCAGCGGCTACGATGAGTCCCTGGCCGAGGTGCAGGCCTACGGCCTGGCCGTGATCGAGGCCGCCCTGGCCCACGGCTGCCGCCGCGTGTTGTGTGACGAGCGGCAGTTGGAGTACCGGCTGGGCACCGTGGACACCTATCAGGCCGCGGCCTTCCTGGCTGAACAAGCCCCGGCGCTCGGCCGAGCCGCGCTGGTCTGCGCCCCGGAGTGCGCCCCGGACGCCGCCTTCTGGGAGACGGTGGCGGTCAACCGGGGGTTGCAGGTCCGCGCCTTCCAGAGCCTGACCGACGCCCAGGCGTGGATCGCCGAAGCTTGATCCGTCAGTCGGCTGTCGCGGCGGTCGGTCGGTCCAGCACGGTGACCGTCTCGGCCAGGAACGCGACCTTGCCCGGCGGCACCAGCATCACCGCGAAGGCGGGCTGGTCGAGCGCTTGCCACAGCTCCCAGGCCGGCCGGTTGGTGAAGGTGGCGAGCAGCAGGCTGATCACCCGACCGCCGGAGACCAGGCCGAGGTTGCCGGTGGGATAGCGCACCAGCGTCTCGCGCATCGCCGCGCCGAAGCGCTGCAACGCCGCACTGGCGGTCTCCTGCCCCAGCCGCAGCTCGCCCGGCTGCTCGAAGAAGGCCTGCAGGTCGTCGCGCCGGGCCGGGTCGTCCCAATCGAGAGCCGCGTCGACCTGACTCTCCTGCAGCCCCGCGGCGGTCCCGACCGGGACCCGCAGCTCGGCGGCGAGCAGCCGGGCCGTCTGCTGGCTGGCTGGCTCGAGACTGCTGACGACAGCCTGCAACTCGCAGGGGCGGACCAGCTCGGCGAGCAGCCCGCAGCGGCGGCGACCTTCGAGGGAGAGCCCCCAGCGGTGAGCCGGCGAACCGGCCACGGCAGCGGGCAGCGCGTGGCGAATCAAGACGACCTGACGCATCGCCGAGGACCTCGCAGCAGGCGGACCAGCACCCGGTGGAGCCGTGCGCCGCCCAGCGTGGCGCGGCGCACGGCGTGGGGAGCTAGTACTTGGCGGAGCTGCAACTGCCGCAGGCACTGCCCTCACCCGTGCCGTCGGCAGCCTGGAAGCTGTGCCCGCAGCCACAGGTGCTGGCGGCGTTGGGATTGTTGACCTTGAAGCCGCCGCCCATCAGGGTGTCGACAAAGTCGATCTCAGAGCCGTCGAGGTATTGGATCGACTGCGGATCGACCAGCACCGTGACGCCGTGGGACTCGAACTTGAGGTCTTCGGCTTCGGGAGAGTTGTCGAGCGCCATGCCGTACTGGTAGCCGCTGCAGCCGCCGCCAGCAATCCAGATGCGCAGCCCGTGGTCAAGCTTCTCCTGCTTTTCGAGCAGCCCGGTCACTTCCTGCGCCGCGCGTTCGGTCAACGTCACCATCACCCGGTTTCTCCTCACGCCGCCCGACGGCGGGGTGTTGTCCTCAGGCCACCGCCCAAGCCGCGGCGACCCGTTGCCTGGCCGGCCCGCCGTTGCGCAGTTTGTGCAACGCGGCGGTCTCGATCTCCTTGATGCGCTGCCGCGTCAGGTCGAAGTGGCGCCCGATCTCGTCGAGCGTCCGCTCCTGGCCATCTTCCAGCCCGAACCGCAGCCGCAGCACCAACTGCTCGCGTTCGGTGAGGCGCGCCATCGCCGTGCTCAGTTGGCTGCGCAGGCATGACAGCAACGCTTCGCTGGCCGGCGACTCCTGGTCGTGGTCGGCGACCATTTCCAGCATCACCGTGTCGCCCTCCTCGCCGATCGGCTCGTCGAGGCTGAGCCAGTCCTGCGTCAGCCGGGTCAGCTCTTCGACCCGTTCGGTCTCCAGGTTCAGCTTCTGCCCCAGCTCTTCGGCGGTGGGCCGGCGGTGCAGCTCGTGGGTCAGCTCTTCGTTGGCCCGCCAGAGCCGCTTGGCCGCATTCGCGACGCGCTGCGGCACATGCACCAGCGGTCGCAGGTTCTGGATCGCCTGCAGCACATGCGCCCGAATCCAGATCGTCGCCACCGTGCTGAAGCGGCAGTTGCGGCGGTAATCGAACTTGTCGGCCGCTTGGATCAGACCCAGGAAGCCCTCCTGAATCAGGTCCTCCAGCGGCACGCCGCTATAGCGGTACTTGTTCACGACACTGAAGACCAGGCGGTGGTTGGCGTCGATCAGCGTCTGCCGCGCCACCTTGTCGCCGCGCTCGATGCGCTTCGCGAGCACGATCTCTTCTTCACGCGTCAGCAGCCGGCGCGGCTGTGACGAGCCGAGCACCTCCATCGAGTCGTCGTCGAAGACATCGCTCGACTCGAGGGTGTCGGTCTCTTCGCGTTCCTGGTCGTACATCTCGTCGGCGAGGCTAGCGTCCCATGCCATCAGTTCTCGCATCGCCGGGGCTCTCTTTCGCTGGTCGCCTATCTCTCTGGGAGGATCGTCTGTATTGTACCCGAATCGGTCCAGTTCGTTGCAGGTCGCGGATCCCTCCTCGGCCCGCCAGCTCGCTGGTCCGGGAGATACTTAACTCGGTTAACGATTGTAGCTGATCCCGAGTTCCCGGAGTCTTGAGTCTCTGTTAAAGCGGTGCGATGGGAGTCGACGCGGTCCGGCCGCTGCAACTGGGGTCGCTGCTGGCGCAGCCCGCCAGCGTGACGCGGGGCTGGTTGGCGGTCGGCGAAGACTGGCGGCGGCAGGAGCAGGCCGTGCCGGTGTCGGTGGTCTACGGCGCCGCGCCGGGGCCGACGCTCTACCTGCAGGCGCTCAGCGACGGCAACGAGCTGAACGGTCTGGCCGTCTGCCGTCGCGTGCTGGCGGCCCTCGACCCGGGGGCGCTGCGGGGCGCGCTGGTCGTCGTGCTGGTGGCCAACCCCGGCGCCTTCGCCGCTGGCGTGGCCGCCGATCCGCGCGATGAGCGCAAGCTCAACCGCTGCTTCCCCGGCCGCCTCGATGGCAGCAGCAGCGAGCGCCTGGCCTACCATTTGTTTCACGATCTGGTCCGACATTGCGACCTGGCGATTGACCTGCATCAGAACGGTTCGACGCCGATGGTGCCTGAGGTGCGGGTCCGCACCGGGCGGCAGGGGCCGCGTCACGCGGAGTGCCTGGAGCTGGCGCTGGCCTTCGGGCTGCCGCAGATTCTGGACCAGCAGGGCCCCGCGGGGCAACTCGCCCGCTGCGCCCCGGCGCGGGGCATCCCGACGATCGACCCCGAGCTGGGGGGCAACAGCGGGATCGACCCGCGCTGTGTCGATCTCGGGGTGCAGGGCGTCTGGAACGTCCTGGTGCATTACGGCCTGCTCAGCGGCCGACCGGTGTTGCCCGACCGCACCTTCATCGCCCGCCGGCTGCTGCCGTTGCTGGCCAGCGCTGGCGGCATCGTCGAGTTCGAGCGCGAACTCGGCGGGCGGGTCGTCGCGGGGGAGCTGGTGGCCACCGTGACCGACATCTTCGGGACGCAGCCGACGCCGATCCACGCCCCGGCCGATGGGCTGCTTTGGATGCAGCGGGAGCAGCCGCTGGTGGCGCGGGGCGACACCGTCGGAGCGTTGGGGATCGAAGACGACGACTGATCAGCCCGCCGGTGCTGTCGCCGGCTCGGCGCGCAGCCAGCGGTTGAACCACTGCAGCACCTGCCGGCTGATCTGCTGCCGGACCTCGGGCGGCGCCCCGCCGAAACCATGGTCGGCGTCGGCCACGCGGTTGTACTCGTGGGTCACCCCCGCCGCCTGCAACGCCGCGACGAACAGGTCGCTCTGCCCCACCGGCACGGTGCGGTCGTTGCTGCCGTGCTGCAGCAGCACCGGCGGGTCGCTGGGGTCGAGGTAGGTCAGCGGGTTGGCCGCCTTCACCAACTCCGGGATCTCGGCCAGCGGCCGGCCGCCCAGCAACATGGCTTCGGGCGAGTTGGCCGCGCCGTGGTCGAACGCGCCTGGCGCGCCGATCATCTGCATGAAATCGGTCGGGCCGAACTGGTCGACCACACAGGTCACCGCCGAGGAGTGGCCGGGGTTGCCGCTCTCGCCCTCCAGCTCGGGCACGTTCCCAGTGGTGCCGACCATCGCCGCCAGGTGCCCGCCGGCCGAACTGCCCCAGACGCCGATACGGTTCGGATCGAGCTGGTACTGCGCGGCCTTGGCCCGGATCCAGCGCACCGCCGCCTTGCAGTCGTGAATCTGCGCCGGCCAGATCGCCTCGCCGCTGAGGCGGTACTCGATGTTGACGCAGAAGAAGCCCTGGGCGGCCAGCGGGTAGTTGGTCGGCGTGTCGTAGGTGCCGGCGCGAAAGGCTCCGCCGTGGATGAAGATCACCACCGGCAGCAGCCCGGCGGGCTGCGGATCCGGCCGCTCGATGTTCAGCCGCAGCTCGCGGTCGCCGACCTTGCCAAAGACGACGTGCTTGACCTGCGCGACGCCCGGGGGCAGCGGCCGTGGCGGGGCCGCCTGTCCCGGTCTGGGGCCTGGCCCGCCGCCTTGCTGGGCCGCTAGCGGCCAGGCCAGCGCAGCCAGGCACGTCGTGACGACGATGGCAGTCTTGGTGGGGTACATCAGCCGACTCCCTGGGTGCTCAGACGACGTCGCCGAACTCGCGTTCAGCGGCGGTGTTACAGCGCCGCATCAACCAGGCGTCCTCGCCGCTGAGGTAGTAGGCGGCCAGCCGATCGCGCCGTTCGAAACCGGCTTCCTGGTAGAGCTGCTCGGCGCCGTGGTTGCTGACCGCCACCTGCAGCCAGGTCTCGGCCAGACCCTGCCGCCCGGCCCAGGCCAGGGCCGCCTGCAGCAGCGCTCGCCCGAGCCCCTGCCGGCGGTCCGGCGGGCGGACGCCCAACGAGATGATCTCGGCGACGGCCTCCGGCGGGGCCAGCGTGACCGAGGTGTCGACGATGCAGTACCCCCGCAAGTCGCCCGGCGTCCCGCTGACCAGCAGCACCGCGCGCGGGTTGCAGAGGTAGCCGAGGAACCGGCCCAGGCCGTACGACTGCTGCGGGAAGCAGACCCGGTGCAGCCGGTAGAGGGCCCAGACTTCCCACCAGAGGGCGGGCCGGACCAACGGCCGGTCGGCGGGGCGCAGTGTCACCGTGCGTTCGGCAGCCACGTCAGGCCGGCACCAGCTTGTAGCCCACCGAATGCACCGTTTGCAGCCGTCGCGGTCGTTTCGGGTCGTCCTCAATCTTCAGCCGCAGCCGGCGCACATGGACATCGATCCCGCGCGGCTGAATGAACTCCTTCTCGCCCCACACGACATCCAGCAACTGCTCCCTCGTGAGCACCCGGCCGGGCCGTTGCGCCAGGGTGTAGAGCAGCTCGAACTCCAGCCGTGTGCAGTCGATCACCTTGCCCTTGAGGGTCACCTGGTAGGCCCCCGGGTCGAGCACCAGGTCGCCCACGGCCAGTCGCGGTCCGGCCGAGACCGACTGGCTGGCGAAGCGCGCCCGGCGGAGCTGGGCCCGGATCCGGGCGATCAGCTCACCGGGGCTGAAGGGCTTCTCAACGTAGTCGTCGGCGCCGGAGTTGAGCCCGACAATCTTGTCGACCTCGCCGGTGCGGGCAGTCAGCACGATGATTGGCACCTGGCTGAACTCGCGGGTGCGGCGACAGACCTCGAGGCCGTCCATGATCGGCAGCATCAGGTCGAGGATCACCAGGTCAAGGGTCTCTGCCTTGATGGTCGCCATCGCCTGCGCGCCGTCGGTCGCCTGCAAGACGTCGTAGCCCTCCGCGCCGAGCATGATCTTCAGCATGTCGACGATGTCCGGGTTGTCCTCGACGACCAGGATCCGGCCTTCCGCCATCGCAGCCACCCTTTCTACGACGTCCTACCCCCCGCTCTCAATCCGCACGCCCTCCCCGGGCACGATTTCACCGACCACGACTCCCGCGACCGCGGCGGCCGCGTCCGCGGCCGCGGCGGCCGGCACCACCAGCAGCATCCCGAGCCCGCGGTTGAAGGTGCGATCCATCTCGTCGTCGGCGACCGCGCCGATCCGCTGCAGCAATCCGAAGATGGGCGGCTCGGTCCAGGTCGCCCGCCGTAGCAACGCCCCGCAGCCGGCCGGCAGCACCCGCGGCAGGTTGTCGAGCAACCCGCCCCCGGTGATGTGCGCCGCGGCCTTGACCCAGCCGCGCTCGCGCAGGATGCGCAACTCGGGCAGATAGCAGCGGTGTTCGGCCAGCAGCACCTCACCCAGCGGGCCGGCCAGCTCGGGCAGCACGCTGTCGAGGCGGTGGCCGGCCAGCTCGAACAGCAGCCGGCGCGCCAGCGAGTAGCCGTTGGTGTGCAACCCGCAGCTCGGCAGCCCGACCACCGCGTCACCGACCTGGACCGTGGCGCCGGTCAGCACCGCGCTGCGTTCGACGACCCCGACGATGCAGCCGGCCAGATCGAAGTCACCCGGTTGGTAGAGCCCCGGCATCTCGGCCAACTCGCCACCGATCAGCGCACAGCCGGCGGCGCGGCAGCCCTCCGCGAGGCCGGCGATCACCTCGGCGGCGACCTCCGGGGCGAGCTTGCCGGTGGCGTAGTAATCCAGAAAGAAGAGCGGCTCGGCGCCCATCACGGCGATGTCGTTGAGGCAGTGGTTGACAAGGTCGCGACCGACCCCACGGTACTGCTGCGCGGCGATCGCGACGTACAGCTTGGTGCCGACGCCATCGATGCTGCTGACCAGCAACGGCTCGCGGTAGCGCCTCACATCAAGGGCCCAGAGCCCCCCGAAGCTCCCGACGTCGGTCGCCACTTCCGGCCGGTAGGTGCTGCGACAGGAGTCTTTGATCAGCGCGATGGCGCGATCCTGAGCGTCGATATCGACTCCGGCAGCGGCGTAGGTGGCGCGGCTCATCGGTTCCTCGAAGCCGAGTGTAGCTTGCCGGCAAGACGCCTGTCAAGCCACGCCGCGCCGGGCCGCGCCGCCGGCGACCGGTCACGGCGCGGGTGTGCCCGCACCCGCGCCGTGGTCGGCCGGGCCGCCCGGCCGGCCGTTCGGTTGCGCCGCCGGCCGGCGGTCCGCTCTCTCAGACGCGCCGCGCAGGACCGCCGGCAACCCGTCCATCCGCCCGCTGCAGTCGCCACGCCGGCAGTTGACAACGGCCCGGCCGGACGCTAGACTGTCGCCATGGTGGGAAGTCGAGCGCTCCGATGGTGCCGCAGATTGGCCGTGCTGGCCGTCTGGCTGGTGCTGGCAGGCGGTCATCGTGACTGCCTCTGCACCGTGCTGCCCGATCCCCACGGCCACCGCTGCTCGCCGCACGACCACCTCGACCACTGCCACGACCAGCCCTGCGAAGCCCACTGTGGCGAGACCTGCTGCCAGGCCCTGGTGCGCCCGGTCGCCGCGGCCGCCGACGTGCTGGCAGCCCTGCCGGAGCCGCCGGCCCTGGCGCTGCCGACCGTGGCCACGCCGCTGACGGCTCCGGCCGCCACGGGCTGGCGCCACCGCGCAGGCGGCCGCCAGCGCCTGCGCGCCCCACCACACCCCACCACGCCCGACTGCTGACGCCGGCGACGCTGCCCCCCGCTCGGACCGCTGCGGCTCGAGCCCGACCCAGCAGCGCGGCTCGCCGGCCCGATCACCGTTGGTGGGGAGCCCCCGAATGGTACGACCTCGGCCGGCGCACGCCCGCGCTTGCGCGGCTTCACAATCCTCTTGGTTCGGCTGGTTGGCCGGCTGCCTGGCGGCCGCCGCGGCCCTGGCGGCTGATGCGCCGGCCCCGCTGGCGGAGCCGGACGTGGTGCAGCGGGTCTGGGCCACCGACCCGCGGGTGACCGCCGCCGACCGCGCCGTGCTGGCCGCCCGTGCCGCGGCGCGGGCGGTCGGGGCCTGGAGCGGACCGACCTTGACGGTGGCGGCGCTCTACACCGACCTGCGCGGACCAGACTACGAGGCCGAGCTCGGCCAGAACCTGTTCGACCCGCTGCGCGGCGCCGCGGTGCAGTCGGCCCGGGCGGCGCTGGCCGTCGCCGCGGGTGAGCGCCAGTTGACGGCCTGGGAGGTCGGTTGGGAGGCCCGCGAGACGTTCGCCGCGGTGGTCGCGGCCGACCGCGTGACCGAGGTCTGGCGGGCCGACCTGGCGCTCCTGGAGGCGCTGCGCAACGCCGCCCAGCGGGCCCGCGACATCGGTGAACGCCCCGGCATCGATGTCCAGCGGGCCGAGTTGGAGGTCAGCCGCGGAGCCCTCGCCCTGGCCGCGCAACTGGCCGGCCGGCAGCAGGCGGCCGTCGCGCTGGCCACCTTGCTGGGCGAGCCCCCCGACGCCGCGCTGGTCTGCCGCGCCAGCTCCTGGCCGTCGGAGGTGCCGCCGGTCGACGCGCTGCTGCGCCGCCTGCCGGACCATCCGCGCCTGCGGCTGGCCCGCCTGCAGGTCGCGCTGGCCGGTCGGCTGGTCGGCGCCAGCCGAGCGCAGCAGTGGCCCAGTCTGGAGCTGTCCGGGTTCCGCGAAGACCAGGAGCACGGCCTGCGGCTGTCGCTCAGCCTGCCGCTGTCACCCGCGCGCACTGCGGCCGAGGTCCGCGCGGCGCAAGCCGCCGGGGCCGTCGCCGCGGCGCAACAGGAGGCCGCGGAGCGGGCGGCCCGCAACAGCTTGCACCGCGCCCGCCTGGCGCTGGTCGCCGCGCTGGCCCAGCAGCGTCAGCAGAGCGAGACCGTGTTGGCGCGCTCGCAACGGCTGCTGGAGCTGGCCCAAGTGGGTTACGAGTTGGGCCAGGCGACGCTGCTCGAAGTGCTCGACGCGAAGCGCCTGCTGACCGCCGCCCGGCTGGAACAGGCCGAGCTGGCGACGGCCGTGGCGACCGGCTGGCTGACGCTGCAGGCCGCTGCTGGCGAGTCGCCGGCCAGCGTGACCCTCGCCGCGCCGCCGCCGAACATGCCACCGCCGGTCCTCGGTCCGCCGTTGCCGACCGCCACCGTGCTGCCGACCGCTGGTCTGGGAGCCGCCCGATGAACTACCCCTGCCGCTACGCGCTGCTGCTGCTGGCCGCCCTCAGCAGCGCCCCCACCGCGCTCCGGGCGCAGCCGCCGGCCGACCACGCCGATCACCCGGCCGTCGCGGCCGACGGCCACGCCGAGCATTCCGAGCCCGCCGCGCACCACGAGGAGGCCGACCACGACTCAGCGCACCAGGCCGCGGCCAACGGCGGGCGGCCCGGGTGGCGCTGGCCGCTGGCCGGCGCACTCCTGTTGCTGGCGGCGGCCGCGCCGCCGCTGGCCGCCCGGCGGGCCCGGCCGACGGTCGGGCGCTGGGTCAGCGGTCTGGCGCTGCTGGCAACTGGCGGCGTGCTGTGGCTGGCGCCGCCGCCAGTCGACCCGGCCGAGCCCGCCGCCGCGGACGAGCATGCCGGCGAGGCCGCTGCCGAGAGCCCGTTCGTCGAGGTCGACCCGGCAGCGGTTGCCGCACTCGGACTGCGCACCGCGCTGGTGGCGCCGGCCGACCTCGTCACGACGCTCGCGGCGACTGGCCGCCTGCTGGCCCTGGAGTCCCACCAGGCCCACCTCGGCTCACGGGTGCCGGGCCGCCTGACCAGCGACACGGTGCGGGTTGGCGAACGTGTCGCCGCGGGCCAGGTGGTGGCCACGCTGGACAGCGTCGACGCCGCCCAGGCCGCGGCGGCCTGGCGTGAGGCCGGCGCGCAACTGGCCGCGGCGCAACGCAACCTGGCAGTGCGGCGGCGGCTGGTGGCCAGCGGGGCCCTGACCCAGGGACCGCTGGAGGAGGCGCGCCGGCAGTTGGCCGCGGCGCGCACCGAGCAGGCCAAGGCCGGCTCGGCGTTGGCCCAGGCGCGCAACGAACTGGACGCTGCGCGCGCCGAACAGGAGCGCACGACCCATCTGGCCGGCCGCGGCGCCTTCACCACGGCCGCCGAGGAAGAGGCTCGACAACGGTTCGCCGAGACCGAGCAGGCGCTCGCCGCGGCCCGCACCGCCGTCGCCGAAGCCGCCGCCGAGATCGGCGACGCGGAAGGCGAGGTGGCCCTGGCCCGCCAGAAGCTGGCCTCGGCGAGCGCGCTGGCCGAGCGCACCGGCCGGCTGGTGGCGACCGGCGAACTGGACCGGGCGCCGCTGGAACAGGCCCAGAACGCGCTCGCCGCGGCGCGCTCGCAGCAGCAGCAGAGCGCGGCGGCGCTGGACCAGGCGGAGCGCTCCGCGCAACGCGGCGAGGAGCTGTACCGCGCGGAGCTGCTGGCGTTGAACGACCTGGAAGCCCGCCGGGCGGCGCTTCGCGAGCGGCAGGCGCAGCACCAGGAAGCGACCGCGGCGGTTGCCACGGCGCAGACGGCGCTGCGGCGGCAGGAGCAGATCAGCCACGCCCAGATGGCTGGCGGGCGGGCCCAGCAGGAGGCCGACAACAGCGTGGCCGAGGCGCGCCGGGAGCTGGCGGCTGCGGAAGCCCGCCTGGCCAAACGCCAGGCGCGCCAGGAGGTGGTCTCCGCGGCGCTGACCCCGGCCCAGGCGGCGGTCAACGCGGCCCGTGGCGCGATGCAGCGGGAGCAGGCCCTGGCCGGTGATGGCACCCGCGCCCAAAGCGCCTCAGCCGCCGCCCGGTTGCGGGTGCAGCAGGCCGAGCGGACCGTCGACGGCACGCAGGGCGAGGCCAGCGAGGCGGCCCGGCAGGTCGCCCTGGCGACCACCGCAGTGGCCCGCGAGCAGCGTCTCGCCCGCGAGCAGGTGCGCGGCCGCGAGCTGCTGCTGGACGCCGAGCAGCAGGTCCAGGCGGCCGGCATCGCGCAGCGCAACGCCGCCGAGATGCTCCAGATCCTGGGGGCCTCGACCGGCGCGGCGGCGCGCGGGGCCAGCCGGCTGCAGATCCCCATCCGCACCCCGCTGGCGGGCCTGGTGACCGCGCTGGAGGCGAGCGTCGGCGAGGCCGTCGGTGCCGAGCAGGACCTGCTGACAGTGGTCGATCTGAGCGAGCTGTACGTCGAGGCCGACGTGCCGGAGCGGGACCTGCCGCAGGTGGCCGAGGGGCAACTGGTGCGGGTCACGGTGCGGGCCTTCCCGGCCGAGACCTTCCTCGGCAGCGTGGTCAGCCTGAGTGGCCAGCTCGACCCGGAGACCCGCGCGGCGCACGTCCGGGCCCGCCTGCAGAACCCCGCCTGGCGGCTGCGTCCGGAGATGTTTGCCGAAGTCGGCTTCGTCACGGCGCAAAGCGGCCGGGTGCTCCACGTGCCGGCCGAGGCGGTGCAGGAAGTGGAGGGCCGCGCCGTGGTCTTTGTGCAGCTCACCCCCTTGCGGTACGAGACCCGCCCCGTGACGCTCGGGCCGCGCAGCGCCCAGCGGGTCGCGGTGACGGCCGGGCTGCACGCCGGCGAGAACGTCGTGATCGCCGGCAGCTACCTGCTGAAGTCGGAACGCCTGAAGGGCGAACTCGGCCACGGTCACGCGCACTGAGCGCAGGAGGTCCCCGCGATGATCGAGCGCTTGGTCCGCGCCGCCCTGGAGCAGCGCGGCGTGGTGCTGCTGGGCAGCGCCATGTTGGTGGCGCTGGGCCTGCTGGCTGCCAGTCGGCTGCCGCTGGATGCCGTCCCCGATGTCACCAACGTGCAGGTTCAGGTCAACACCGAGGTCGCCGGGATGGGGCCGGTGGAGGTCGAGAAGCTGGTCACCGTGCCGATCGAGACGGCACTCTCCGGGCTGCCCGACGTCGCCGAGGTGCGGTCGCTCTCGAAGTACGGCCTGTCGCAGGTGACGGTGGTCTTCCACGACCAGGTCGACATCTACTTCGCCCGCCAGTTGGTCGGCGAACGGCTCCAGGCCGCACGGGAGGAGTTGCCTGGCCAGCTCGACCTGAACCCGACGATGAGCCCGGTCTCGACCGGCCTCGGCGAGGTCTACCAGTACACCCTGGTGCGCGACCCGGCGGTGCCGCCGGCGGCGATGATCCGGGCGGTGCAGCGCCAGGTCGCCGGCTTCGACCCGGGCCAGCCGGACGACCCGGCGACGCTCGAACTGGCCGAGCTGATGGCCCTCCGCGCGGTCCAGGACTGGATCGTCCGCCGGCAGTTGCTGCGCGTGCCCGGCGTGGCCGAGGTCAACGCCTTCGGCGGGCATGTCCGGCAGTACCAGGTCTGGCTCGACCCACAGCGACTGCTGGCTCATGACCTGACCATCGGCGATGTCCTGGAGGCGCTCGAACGCAACAACGCGAACGCGGGCGGCGCCTACATCGAGAAGGGTGGCGAGGCGCAGGTGGTCCGCGGCATCGGGCTGGTGCAACGGGTCGAGGATCTCGAGGCCATCGTCCTGCGGGCGGTCCACGGCACGCCGATCCACCTCCACGACGTGGCCACCGTGGTGTTCGACGGTGAAGTCCGGATGGGCGCCACGACGCGCGACGGCGAGGGCGAGCAGGTCGCTGGGATCGTCATGACGCTGCTCGGGGCCAACGCCCGGACCACCGTCGCCGCCCTCAAGGAGCAACTGCGCGAGGTCGGCAAGTCGCTCCCGGCGGGCGTCCGGATTGAGCCCTACTACGACCGTCAGGAGTTGGTCGACCGGACCGTCCGGACCGCCTTCCGCAACCTTCTGGAGGGCGGCATTCTGGTGGTGGTGGTGCTCTACCTGGTGCTCGGCAGCCTCCGCGGCAGCCTGATTGTGGCGGCGGTGATCCCCCTGGCAATGCTCGGCGCCGTGGTGCTGATGGTGCAGGCCAAGATCAGTGGCAACCTGATGAGCCTCGGGGCGCTCGACTTCGGCATCCTGGTCGACGGCGCCGTGGTGGTGGTCGAGAATGCCCTCCGCCTGTTGCACCAGCCGGGCCCCCGCGACCGGCGGCAGACGGTGCTCGAGGCGACCCTCGAGGTGGCTCGGCCGGTGGCCTTCGGGATCACCATCATCCTGATCGTCTACCTGCCGATCCTGACCTTGCAGGGGGTCGAAGGCCGGCTCTTCAAGCCCCTCGCCTACACCGTGATGTTCGCCCTGGTGGGCGCCCTGCTGGTGACCCTGACGACCGTTCCGGTGCTCGCTTCGTACTACCTGCGGCGGTCGGCCGACGCTGGCCGACAGCACGCCGACCCCGACGACCCGAGCGGCGAAGACACCCGCCTGGCGGCGGCGGTGCGGCGGGCCTACCGTCCCGCCCTGGCCGCCGCGTTGCGCCGGCCGCGGCCGGTGGTGGTGGCGGCCCTGGCGATCTTCGGCGCCAGCCTGGTGGTCTTCCCGCGCCTCGGCAGCGTCTTCATCCCGCGCCTCGACGAAGGCTCCTTCGCGCTGCAGATCATCCGCCTGCCGGCCACCTCGTTGACGCAGTCAGTGGCCATCGACCTGGTCGCGGAGCGGCTGATCAAGGAGCTGCCCGAGGTTCGCACGGTGGTCGCGCGGGCCGGCCGCGCCGAGATTGCGACCGACCCGATGGGACCCGAGATCAGCGACGTCTTCGTGATGCTGCAGCCGCCCGAGGAGTGGGCGCCGGGGGTCACCAAGGAGACGATCCGCGAGGCGATCGAACGCCAACTGGAACGCCTGCCCGGCATCAACGTCGGCTACGGCCAGCCGATTGAGCTGCGCGTCAACGAGCTGATCTCCGGCGTCCGGAGCGATGTCGCGGTGAAGGTCTTCGGACCCGACTTCGAGGTTCTCGACCGGCTCAGCAACGAGCTGGCCGAGCTGCTGCGCGGCATCCGCGGCTGTCAGGACCTGCAGGTCGAGCAGACCGCCGGGCTGCCCGGGTTGGACATCAGCATCGACCGCGCGGCGCTGGCTCGGCACGGGCTGAACGTGGACGATGTCCGCCAACTGATCGAAGTCGGGATCGGCGGGGGCGCCGCCGGTGAAGTGCTGGAGGGCGACGCGCGCTACGCCATCGTGGCGCGGCTGCAGCCCTCGGCGCGTCGCGACGCCGCGGCGATCGGCGATTTGCTGCTGGCCTCACCGACCGGTGAACGGGTGCCGCTGCGCGATGTGGCGCGGCTGGAACGCCGCGAGGGGCCGGCCCAGATCAGTCGTGAAGAGGCCTCGCGCCGCAAGGTCGTCGAGTTCAACGTGCGTGGCCGCGACATTGGTTCGTTCGTCAGCGAGGCCCAGCGCCGGATCGACCAGTCCGTGGCGCTGCCGCCGGGCTACAGCCTGGACTGGGGCGGCCAGTTCGAGAACCTGCAGCGGGCCCGCGCCCGGCTGCTGGTGGTCGTGCCCGCCGCCCTGGGTCTGATCTTCGGGCTGCTCTACCTGAGCTTCGGCAACGTGCGGCAGGCGCTGCTGATCTTCGCCAATGTGCCGTTCGCGGTGTCCGGCGGGATCTTCGCGCTGTGGCTGCGTGGCCTGCCCTTCAGCATCTCCGCGGCGATTGGCTTCATCGCCCTGGCCGGCCTGGCGGTGCTCAATGGAGTGGTCATGATCAGCTACCTGAACGTCCTGCGCCAGCAGGGCCGGCCGCTCGAAGAGGCCGTCCGCCACGGCGCCGACGTGCGGCTGCGCCCGATTCTGATGACCGCCCTGACGGCGATGCTGGGCTTCCTGCCGATGGCAGTCTCGCACACGGCCGGGGCCGAGGTGCAGCGGCCGCTGGCGACGGTGGTGATCGGCGGCCTGGTGACCGCCACTTTGCTGACGCTGTTCGTGCTGCCCGTGCTGTACCGCGCCGCCGAGGCACGCTTCGGGCACGCCGCGGCCGAGCCCGGCGGAGGTTAGTCGCAGCCCGCTGGCGCTTGTCGCCACTTCGGGGGATCGCTAAGATAGCGGCAGGAAGACGCTCACGATGCTCAGCGATGGGATCATCCGTACCCGCTGCTTCGCCCGCGCCGGGTTCATCGGCAACCCCTCCGATGGGTTCTACGGCCGGACCATCGCCGTGATTGTGCGGAACTGGTCGGCCAAGGTGACGCTCTGGGAGAGCCCCGAGCTGCACATTCAGGCCAACCCGCAGCACGACCCGCGGTCGTTCGAGTCGCTCAGCCAACTCCACCGCACGGCCCAGCGGGAGGGCTACTACGGCGGCATCCGGCTGCTCTACGCCACCTGCAAGCGGTTCTACGACCGCTGCCTGGAGCTGGGCCTGCTGCTACCGCAGCGCAACTTCACCATCCGCTACGACACCGACATCCCCCGGGGGATGGGCCTGGCCGGGTCCAGCGCCATCATCACCGCCACGCTGCGGGGGTTGATGGAGTTCTACGGCGTCACCGAAGAGCAGCTCCACAAGCCGCTGCTGCCGAACTTGGTGCTGAGCGTGGAGAGCCAGGAGCTGGAACTCACCGCCGGGCTGCAGGACCGGGTGATCCAGGTCTACGGCGGCGCCGTCTACATGGACTTCGCCCGCGAGCGAATGCAGCGCGAAGGGCACGGGCTGTACGTTCCGATGGACCTCGACCTGTTCCCGCCGCTGTTCATCGCGATGCTCCGCGAGCCGACCGAGTCGAGCCGCATCCACAGCCCGGTGCGGCTGCGCTGGGAGCGCGGTGACCCGGAGGTGATTGAGGCCATGGAGACCTTCGCGGGCTACGCCGAGCAGTGCCGCGCGGCCTTGGAGCAAGGCGACTCTGGCGAGGTCGGGCGGCTGCTGAACGCCAACTTCGACCTGCGGCGACGGCTCTATGGCGACGAGGTGGTCGGGCTGCCGAACATCCGGATGATCGAACTGGCGCGGGCCCACGGCGCGGCCGCCAAGTTCCCGGGCTCGGGCGGCGCGATTGTCGGGATGTACGAGGATGACCGCCACTTCGACGAGCTGAGCGCCGCCTTCGCCGCGCATGGCTTTGAGATCCACAAAGCCCGGCTCCGCGAGGCCTGACCTTGCGCACGCTCAGCAGCTACCTGCTCGAAGAGATCACCGCGCCCTTCATCGTGGGGCTGCTGGTGATTCTGGTGATGCTGCTGGGTGACCAGCTCTACGAACTGCTGAACCTGCTGCTGGCGAAGGACGTGGCGCCGCTGACGGTCGTCCGGCTGCTGCTGTTCATCCTGCCCGACATGATGGTCGTGGCCTTCCCGCTGGCGACCATCCTGGCGGTCTCCCTGGCGCTTGACCGCCTGGTGCGCGAGCGCGAGTGGGACGCGATGCGGCTGGCCGGTTGCTCGTTGGGGCGCCTGCTGCTGCCGATCCACTGCTTCGGCCTGGTGGCCGGCGGTCTCGCCTGGTTCGTCTCCGAGCACCTCGCGCCGGCCGCCAAGCGGGAGTACGTGGCGATCCACACGCGACTCGCGCTGGCCGATCCGACGGTGGTGATCCAGCCGCAGTCGTGGTTCCAGGCGCCCGGGCGCGACCGCTGGCTGTTCGTCGACCGGATCGCCGAAACCACCGGCGAGATGTTCGAGGTCGTCGTGTTCAGCGACCTGCAGGGCGACTATCCCTCGGCCCTGTTCGCCCGGCGGGCCCAGCGGGTTGGCGACAAGCTGGTGCTGCGCGAGGTGGTGCGTCACCTCTGGCGACCCGACGGCAGCCTGCAACGCGAGTCCGAAACGGCGGTCGCCGAGGTGCAGTTCGCCAGTCTGCTGCCGGAGAGCATCGGCACGCCGTCGACCGCCGGGGAACTCACCTCGGGGCAACTGCGTGAGATGATCCGCCAGTCGGCCGACCAGGGCGTCGCGCGCACCGACCAGGTGATCGACCTGCATCGCCGCTACGCCGCGCCGGTCGCCTGTTATCTGCTGGCGCTGCTCTGTGTGCCGCTCAACATCCTGCTCTCGCGGCGCGGCGGATTCATGGGCCTGCTGATCACCTCGGTGCTGGTGGTGGTCTACTTCCTGACCCACGAGATCGGCGTCACCCTGGCGCGCGACGGCTTCCTGCAGCGGGTCCCGCTGCTGGGCGTCTGGCTCCAGAACCTGCTCTTCGGCGGTCTGGCGCTGTTGCTGCTACGCCGCTGTCGCTGAGTCCGCCGGGCCGGCCGCCGCTCAGGCCGCCCGCGGGGTGCCGAGCACCTTGCCGACCGCGTCCAGCATCTGGACTCGGCTGAACGGTTTCGGCAGCGTCGCCGCTGCGCCCAGCTTGTCGGCGGTGTTGAGGTAGCCCAGCGAGCCGCTCCAGCCGCCGCCGGAGATCGCAATCACCGGCAAGTTGGGCTGGGTTCGACGCAGCGCGATGATCGTCTCGAGGCCCTCTTTGTTGGGCATCAGGATGTCGGTGATCACCAGATCGGCGCCCTCGGCAGCGAGTTGTCGCAGGCCGTCGTCCCCGTCTTCGGCCTCCACCACGTCGTAGCCAGCGTATTCCAACATCCGCCGCAGCATATCGCGGATCTGGCTGTCATCGTCGATCACCAGGATCCTCTTCATACGACCTCTCCACCGCAGGCGGCAGCCAGCGCCAGCTCCCCCGCTCGAACTCGGCGCGCGGTCCCGGCCTGCTGCTGAGTCATCGGATCGCTGGCGCCAGCGTTTAGGCCGGCCGGCCATTCTCGCTTCACCTGACCGCGATCCTGCGTTCAGATCGCCCCGCCCTCAGCGCGCCTCGGTGCTGAACGGCGCCGCCGCGGCGCCCCGCGGGCGGCGACCCGCCACCAGCAGCCCCGGCCGGCCGAGACTCTGGCCGCCGATCTGCTCGTTGAGAGGATCGCGGTAGCCGACTCGGACCATCCGCCGCACGCGGTCGGTGGTGTTGACGTAGCTGCCGTGGACCGTGTAGATGTTGAAGAACACCACATCGCCCCGCCGCGCTGGCACCGGCGTGGTGTCGGCCAGGCGGTAACGGTCGGTCGGCAGGTGCGGCGTACACGGCCCGTCCGGCGTCTGCGTGACGTGCTCCAAGTGACCGGCGCGGTGCGAACCGGCCAGGAAGCGAATCTCGCCGTTGGCGTGCGCGGTGTCGTCGAGGTGGACCAGCACGTCGACGTAGCGCTCGTCGCGGTGCTGGTAGAACGGGCTGTCCTGGTGCAGCGGGAAGGGGTGCCCCGTCTCGGGCGGCTTGGCGTGCAGCGTCGAGTGGTGCAACTCGACGTTCTCGCCCAGCAACTGCGTCAGCGCGGCGACCAGCCGCGGGTGGGTCACGGCGTGCAACCACGACTGCGCATAGAACTGCAAGTCGTGGAGGTGGACCAGCTTCGACTGCTGCTCGGTGGCAGCGTCCATCAGCACCTGGCGCCAGGGCCCGGTCCAACCCATGTTCTCGACCGCCCAGCTCTCGATCAGCCAGCTCAGGTCGCGGTCCAGCGCGTCCATCTCGGCGGGGCTGTAGACTTCTGGCAAGTGCAGGTAGCCCTGTTCGTGGTAGAACGCCACCTGGTCGGCAGTGAGCATCCCGTGATCCCTCCCTCGGAGTCCCGAGTCGGCCTCACGGTGGGGCCGGCGGCCCGCTCTGTCAAGGCCGCTCAGCCCGCCCGGCTGGCCAGGGCGATCCCCAGCGCCACCAGCCCGACGCCGCCCAGGATCGGCCAGGTCAGCGGATCGCCCAGCAGCAGGTGGCACAGCAGCACCCCCCAGAGGGGCGTCGTGAACACATAGGCGGCGACCTGGCTGGCGCGGAAGCGTTGGAACAGCCAGGCGTTGGCCACGAAACAGAAGCCGGCGATCACCAGCCCCTGATAGAGCATCCCCGCCCAGTGGCGCGCGGCCAGCGGCTGCCAGGCCCCACTCTCGAGCGCGGCGCTGGCGACCGCGAAGATCGGCAGCGCCAGCAGGAACTGCCAGGCCAGGGTCCGCGCCGGCGGGACGTCCTGCACCACCAGCTTCAGCACCACCAGCCGCTCGCCCAGCAAGATCGCCGAAGCGAGCACGATGGCGTCGCCGAGGAGCGTGCCCGAAGAGTGCCAGAAGCCCTCGGAGAAGGTCAGCAGGATCCCGGCGAAGGCGGTCAGCAGGCCCAGCAGGCGCCGTCCCCGCAGCGGATCGCCGGCGATGTGAAGCGCCGCGAAGAGCGCCACGAAGAGCGGGTGGGCCGCCAGGAAGACGGTCCCACGGACCGCGCTGGTGTGCTGCTGACCGATGTTCAGCGCGGCGATCTGCAACAAGAAAAGGCTGCTCAGCTTGGTCAGCTTCCACAGCTCACCCGGTTGCGGGCGCAGCGAGACCCCTTGCAGCCAGGCCGTCGGCGCGACCACCAGCAGCGCCAGCAGGAAGCGCCCGCAGGCCGCGGCCAACGGCGGCACCGCCTCGACCGAGACCTTGATCGCGAGGTTGTTGCCCCCCCACAGCGCGTAGATCAGCAGCGCCACGGCGATGCCGGTGCGGTCGAGCGGCCGGTTCATCAAGGCGGCGCGATCGCTCAAGCGCCGCTCCCGCCGCGGAGTTCGGAGTAGAGGCGCAGGTAGCTCTCGTAGCGCGACGGCGCAACCCCGGCGCCGACGGCCGCCCGGACCCGGCAGTCGGGCTCACTGCGGTGGGTGCAGTCGGCGAAGCGGCAGTCGGCGGCCAGCGGATCGAGCTCGGGAAACAGCTCGACCAGCTCCCGCGCCGCGACCGCCCCGGCGAGCAGCGCAATGGTCTTGACGCCCGGCGTGTCGGCCACCCAGCCGCCGCCGGCCAGCGGCAAGAGCCGGCTGTCGGTGGTGGTGTGGCGGCCCTTGCCAATCCCCATCACCTCGCCGGTGCGCAGCGCGTAGCCGGGGCTGATGCCGTTCAGCAGCGACGACTTGCCAACGCCGGACGGCCCAATCACGACCGACACCCGCTGCGCCAACTGCGCCGCCAGCTCTGCCAACCCATGCCCGGCCGACGCGCTGGCTGTGACCACCGGCAGGCCCAGCGGACCGTACACGGCAGCGACCTGCGCGCGCACCGCCGCCGCGGTGTCGAGGTCGATCTTGTTGAGCACCAGCACCGCCGGCACGTCGCAGGCGGCCGCCACGATCAGGAAGCGGTCGACCGTGTGCAGCCAAAAGTCGGGCTCGGCCACGCTGACCACCACGACCACCTGATCGAGATTGGCGGCGACCACTTGCGGCAGCTTGCCCGGCCGCCCGCGCGCCAACTGGTTGCGCCGCGGCAGGACCTCTTCCACCACCCCGCACTCCGGCTCGTCGAGGCTGCCCCGCAACAGCACCCGGTCGCCGACCACGAGGTGCTCCAGGCGCAGCGCGCTGTCCACCTTCAGCCGACCGCGCAGCCGACAGGCCAGCAGTCCGGCGGCGCACTGCACCTGCCAACTGCCACCCTTGCCACTGCCGACCACCAGACCTTCGCTGGTCTGCGGCGTCAACCGGTCTGTCGTCGCTGCCTGCACCGTGCGCTTGCTCTGCGGTGGCCGCGCCACCCTAGCTTGCAGTACGCGCCAGGTGGCCGGTCGCGCCACGGGTCGCCGAAGTCCAGACCATCCGCGGTCACTCGCCGGCGACGCGGAGCAGGCCGCCGCGCAGGGTGTCCAGGGTCAGGGGCTTGCTGAGCACCAGGTCGACCCCCGGCGGGATCTCGTCGTCGGCGATCATCATGTCGCCGAAGCCGGTCAGCATGATCACGGCGGTGCCCGGCCAGAGGCGTGTGGCGACCGTGGCCACCTGGTCGCCATTCATGCCGGGCATCGCGCGGTCGGTCAACACCAGATCGTAGCGGCGCGAACGGAGCAGTTCGAGGGCCTGGCGACCGTTGCCCGCCAGGGTGACGCCATGGCCATCGGTCTCCAGGTACTCTTGGATGATCCGCCGGATGTGCGGCTCGTCGTCGACCGCCAGGACGCTGAGTTGGCGGTGTAGCGGCTCCGGGTTCGGCAGCGTGAGGTGGTCCCCGCCGCTGCCAGCCGCCGGGAGCAACAAGCGGAAGGTGGTGCCGTGCATCCACTGGTTGGTCAGCTCAATCTGCCCGTGGTGGCGCTGCACGATGCCATAAACCATCGCCAGTCCGAGCCCGGTCCCAGCCTCGCCTTTGGTGCTGTAGAACGGCTCGAGGCAGCGCTGCCGCGTCTCCTCGGTCATCCCGACGCCGTTGTCGATGATGCTGACCACCACCTGCTCACCAACTTCGGCGGCCCGCAGGGTGATCAGGCCGCTGCGATTGCCGGCCCCGCGCATCAGGATGGCGTCGGCGGCGTTGAAGACCAGGTTGAGCAGCGCTTCGCGCAGCTCGGCCGGGTTGCCGTAGACGATGGGCAGGTCAGCGGGCAGGTCGAGCGCCATCTCAATGGTCACCCCGCCCGCCTGCGCTTCGTTCTTCCAGCGCGGCTGCGCCAGCTCGGCCGCCTGGCCGACGACCTCGATCACGTCAACCGGCTGCAGCTCCTCTTCCTCGCCGCGGTGGCGGTAGAACTCCCGGAGCCGGCTGACCACCCCGGCGGCGTCCTGCGCGCAGGTGCTGATCATCGTCAAGTAGCGGCACAGCTTGTCGTCCTCGGCGCGCGCCTCGGGGTGGGCCAGCAGCACCTCGCTGAAGCCGAGGATCGGGGCCAGGGCGTTGTTGAAGTCGTGGGCGATGCCGCTGGCCATCGTCCCCAACGCGCGCAACCGCTCTTGCTGAATCACCTGCTGCTGAGTCTCGTGGAGGTCGGCCAGGGCGCCTTCCAGGCGCAGGTTGGCGTCGCGCAGTTGCTCCCCGATCTGCTGCGTCTCGTACTGCGCGTCACGCCGCTGGGTGACCTCGGCGCGGAGCGTGCGGTTAGCTTCCTCCAGGGCGCTGGTCCGGTCGAGCACGCGCTGCTCGAGGTCCTCGGTGGTCTGTCGCAAGGCCGCCTCGGTCTGTTCACGGCGCGTCAGCTCGGCCGTCGCCTCACCGAACAGACGCTCGTTCTCGCGGGCGCCGGCGACCTGCCGCAATGCGACCAGCAGCAGCAGCAGCCCGACCACACCCTCGGTCCAGCCGGTGTGCAGGTGCTCCGGGTGGTCGTAGCCGAAGCACAGCCAGAGGTAGGCGACGACCGCCCACAGCAGCGGGATGTTGGCGGACAGCAGTTGCCGCGGCCGGTACTGCGCCCGGCACCAGCTCCCCTCGGCGAGCGCGCAGGGGTGGCTGGTCGCCTCACTGACGCCGGCCAACAGGAACGCGATGGCGGCGACGACCAGCCCGCCGCTGACCCAGGTGTCGACCGCCGGGCCGCGGTCGCCGCCGCCGCTCAGCGTCAGCGACAGCAGCCAGGCGGCGCTGCCGCTGGCCAGCAGCCCCCAGGCCCGGGCCCGCGGATGGTCGATCAACGGCAGGAAGCAGGCGGTCAGCCAGGCGATCCCAGCGGCCGCCACCAGCAGCGTCAGGCCGCTGCCCAACAGCGGCCACCAGAGCGGTGTGGGCTGCGCCAGGAGCGGCCCCAGCGCCAGTGGTCCAAGCGCTCCGACGGTGGCCACCACCGCCACCGCGGCATCGAGGACGGCGCGTCCGGTACCTGGCGCGGCGTGGGCGGCCGCCAGGCGACGGAGGCCGGCGGCGAAGGCGAGCCCGCTCGGCCAGAGCAGCCACTGCCGCAGGTCGACCGCCGCCTCCAAGGGGGCCAACTGCTGTTGCAGCCAGCCGGCCGCCTCGGCCACCACCCAGCCACCGAGGCCGGCCGCCAGCAGGGCCCAGGCAGCGCGCACCGGGCGGCCGCAACTGTTGACGCGGATCGCTGCCAGCGTCACCGCCAGCAGCGCGAGGGTGGCGCTGACGGTCACCAGCAGCCCGCGAGTGGCGGCGGCGGGCAGGCCGAGGATGGACGTCGCCGCGGCCAGCAAGGCCAGCACGAGCGCCGCCGTGACGGACCAGACGACCATCCGCCGCGGCCGTGGCAGCCGCGGCCGACGACAGTCCGGCGGACCAGCGCAGAGGGCCGGGCGGGCCACCACCGGCAGCTCCGTCCTGCGCCTACCGCCGCCCGCACCTGCCTCGGGTTTCAGTCGCGTCTGCGCCGCCATCAACGCCGCTGCCCTCCGCGGAAGATCCCCCGCACCCGCCCCGGACGCCGCCCGCTGCGCGCGCTCCGCGGTCCACCAGCCAAGTCTTCCTGCCGCACCGTGACATCGGGCTGGATCGACTTGAAGCGTGGGTAAAATCGCGCCACCTGTTACCGCACTGTAATCACTCGGCGCGCCGTTCGGAGGCGTCGAGCGGTCCGTCGAGAGGCGGCGCGGGCCCGCCCTGGATCTGGTTCGGCGCCCGCCGCGGTTCCTGTAGTGTCACCACCAGCGCGGCTTGCGGTCAATGGCCGGTCCGACCGCGGTCGCCCGGCCATTCTGAGGCAGAGCCGCACCGCAGGCCGCCGTCATGGTCGTGGGTCGGTGACCAGTCGCCCGCTGCAGACCGCCTTGAGGGCTGGCCCGAAGGCCAGGTTCTGGGTGATCTCGACCTGCCCGCGCGCGGCGTCTGGCCGCCAGACCAGGTCATGCCGGAACGGTGTCGCGGTGAGCCAGACCCGCAGCCGGAACTCCGTGGCGTCCGGCCAGCCGCCGCTGGCGGCAGCCGGTCCGGCCGAGGGCGCGGCGAGTCCGGGCGGCGGCGGCAAGGGCAGCGGGGCGGTCGCCCGCCACTCGCCGGCCGTGCCGAAGCAGACTTCGTGCTCGCCGCTGGCGGTGCCGACAGTCAGTCGGCCGGCGGCGGAGTCCAGGCGCAGGCGGACCCAGCCCAGGTCGTTCGGCTCCAGCTCCCAGGTCTCCGGCGGGGCGCTGCCGCCGCCGGCCGCCGGGGCCGGTAGCCGCAGCGCCGCCAGCCGCGCCGCCAGCCGGTCCGCCGCCGGATCGGCCGGCCGCGGGACGTCGTCGAAGGCCGGCAGCAGATGCTCCCAGACCAGGTTCAGGGCCTCCTGCATGTTGCCCAGCCCGGCCGTCATCACCACCGCCGCGGCCTGCTGCGGCAGCACCACGAGGAACTGCCCGAAAGCCCCGTCGCCGCGGTAGCAGCCGTGGCGCGAGCGCCAGAACTGGAAGCCGTAGCCCTGCGCCCAGTCGCTCTGCGGGTCGTCCCCGTTGGCGACGTGCCAGCGCGTCGCCTCGGTGACCCACCCCGCCGGCAAGAGGCGCCGCCCCTGCCAGCAGCCGTCCTCCAGTAGCAGGTGCGCGAAGCGGGCCAGGTCGCGGGTGGTCAGGTTGAGACCCCAGCCGCCAGTGTCGATGCCACGGGGGCAGGTGTCCCAGGTCGCCGGCCCGATGCCGAGCGGGTCGAACAGCCGCGGGCGCAAGTAATCCACCAACCGCTGCCCGGTCAGCCGCTGCAGCCAGGCCGAGACCACGTAGGTGGCGCCGCTGTTGTAGAGGAAGTGCGTCCCCGGCGGGTGCGTCACGGGGCAACTCAGAAAGGTCCGCACCCAGTCGCCGGCGGTGTCGCGCACGAGGTGCGTCAAGGTGTCCTCGCTGTGGCCGGTGCTCATCGACAGCAGGTGCCGCAAGCGCATCGCCGCGAGGTGGTCGCTGACCGTCGCCGGCAGCGCCTCGGGGAAGGCGTCGACCAGGCGGTCGTCCAGCGCCAGCCGTCCCTCGGCGATGGCCAGGCCGGCCGCGGTCGAGGTGAAGCTCTTGCTCAGCGAAAACAGCATGTGCGGCGTGGCAGCCTCGTAGGGCGCCCAGTAGCCTTCGGCCAAGACCGCGCCGTGCCGCACGATCAGCAGGCTGTGCAGCGCGTCGAGACGCTCTTCGGCGGCGGCGACGAAGGCCTCGACGGCGTGGCTGGAGAGCCCCGCCGACTCGGGCCTGGCGGCGGGCAGAAACGACCTCGCCATACGCTGCTCCCGGCCGTTACGGCTGGTCGTAGGCCTTGATCGGGCGGACCCAGATGTTGCGGAAGCGGACCGGGTTGCCGTGGTCCTGCAGCGCCAGCGGGCCGACCGGGTCGTGCGGGTGGTACTTCGCCAGGCCGCGGTGGGAGGTGCCGCCCAGCAGCGCGGTATGGTTGTGGACCAGCACCCCGTTGTGCAGCATCGTGACGGCCGCCGGGGCGACGAGTTGGTTGTTCGCGAACTTCGGTGCGGTCCAGATCACGTCGTAGCTCTGCCACTGCCCCGGCGGGCGGCAGGCGTTGACCAGCGGCGGAAACTGCCCGTAGAGCGCGGCCGTCTGGCCATCGGGATAGGTCTGGCTCTGGTAGCAGTCGAGGATCTGGATCTCGTAGCGCCCGCAGAAGAACAGCCCGCTGTTGCCCCGGCCCTGCCCGCTGCCGCTGGGTGGCGTCGGGGCTGCCCACTCCAGATGCACCTGGCAATCGCCGAAAGTGTCGCGGGTGGTGATCTGACCGCCGCCCTTGGCGCAGACCAGGACCCCGTCCTCAATCTTCCAGGCCGGCGTGGCGCCCTTGTCGTTGCGCCACCTGTCGAGGTTGCTGCCGTCGAACAGCACCACCGCGTCGGACGGGGCCTTGCCCACCTGGTCGTTGGTGCTCGGCAGGCCGGCGTCAATCACCGGCGGTTGCGGGCGCGTGCCGTCATGGACATGCCACTGTCCGCCAGGCAGCATCGGAGTGTCTTGATAGCCTAGTTGCCCCAGGGCACAGGCCGCCACCAGCAGCCCCAGCAAACCAGTCGCCCACCACGCCATCGTGATCCGCCGCGCCATGCTCACTCTCCCGACACCTTGCCCCGTTGGCCGACCGCCGGGCGATTCCTCTGCCCCTTGACGCCAGCGCGACGAGGTCCTACGCTCGCGGCGTGCGCTGGAGGTCGCCATGGCCCTCGACACGCTAACCACCATTCGGACGCGCCGCAGTGTCCGCGTCTATCGCCCCGAGCCCCTGGCGGCGGGGCATCTCGACGAACTGCTCGCGGCGCTGCGGCTGGCCCCGTCGGCCAAGAATCTGCAGCCCTGGCACTTTCTGGTGGTGCAGGACGCGGAGGTCAAGGCCGACCTCGCGGCGGCCTGCCGCGAGCAGCACTGGATGGCCAACGCCGCGTTGATCGTCTGCGCCGTGGGGCTGCCGGAGCAGAGTCCGAAGTGGTACCCCATCGACTGCGCCATTGCCCTCCAGAACCTGGTGCTCGCGGCGACCAGCCTGGGATACGGCGCCTGCTGGATCGGCGCCTTCGACGAAGCGGCGGTGAAGGACGTGCTGGGCATCCCGGCCGAGGGTCGCGTGGTGGCCCTGGCGCCGGTCGGCGTCCCGGCCGAGACCCCGCCGGCCCGCGACCGCAAGCCTGCCGCGGCCACCATCTCGGGCGACCGCTGGGGTGAACCGCTGAGCTGAGGCCACGCCTCAGACCCAGACGCGGTAGATCCCGGGGTTCTGCCAGGCCACCTCAACGCTGCCCAGGCCGGGCGCCCCAGCCAGCCAGGCCCGCGCCAGCTCGCGGGCGATCGGTTGCAGGTCGTCGCGGGTCAGCAGCTCCTCACGAGGCACCCAGCGCGCCTCGTGAACCTCGCCAAGCTGCGGCCGCAGGACAACCTCCGCTGGGGGGGTCATCAGGAACACGAAGTAGAGGTTCGGCTGCGACTCCAGCAGCCGCTGCCGCACCAGCAGCAGACGGTCGACGTGGGCGGTGACCCCGGTTTCCTCGGCCACCTCCCGCACCGCCGTCTGCTCCAGCAACTCACCGTCGTCGGCGTGCCCGCCCGGCATCATCAGCCGGCCGTTGGCCGGACCGTAGGCCATCCGCACCAGCAACACCGCACCGTCGGCGGGACGCACGACCCAGCCGCCGACGCCAATCGTATGGGAGTTATGCACGACCGCGCCCGCCGTCTACTCGCCGAGCCGCGAGAGCGGGTTCTGGCGGTGGCACTCCTCGATCACCTCGATCTGCCGGCGCACTTGGGCCGGATCGATCACCAACGGCGCGCCGGCTGTCAGGGTCTGGTAGAGGTCGCCGTAGTAGGCCCCCGACATCGTCGCAAAGAGGTCGTTGTTGGCCGGCGGCACGGTCCAGGAATCTTCGTGCCAGGTCAGGCTCTCGCTGCAGTAGGCCTGCTTCGGCAGCGGCTCACGGATCAGCGGCTGCATCGGGTTCTCGGCCGGCACAAACCAGCGCCACTTCAGCTCTTTCATCGTCCCGGTCAGCCCGCCCTGGGTGCCGTCGACGTGGTATGTGTACAGTGGCCAGGCGTCGCAACTGCTGATCTCCAGGTCGATGGTGGGGTGGCCCGGCCCGCTGAGGATCAGCTTGACGAAGTCCTCGGCGTCGCCAGCGACGTTGGCGCGGTCCATCAGGCAGTGGACCCGCGGCATCCCCGGCCCGAAGAGCTGCAGCGCCTGGTCGAGCGGGTGCGGACCGGTGTTGAGGAGGTTGCCGCCGTTCATCTCCTGCAGCGTCTGCCAGTCCCAGCGGCGGCTGAAGCCGTTGAAAGCCACCTTGATCAGCACGGCGCGGCCGAGCACGCCGGAGTCGATCACCTCGCGCACCTTGCGGAAATAGGGCGCGTAGCGCGACTGTTGGTAGATCGTGAAGACGACGCCAGCTTCCTTGGCGGCCCAGATCAACTGGTCGACCTCGGCCGCGCGCCGGGCCAGCGGCTTCTCGCAGACCACGTTGAAGCCGCGGCGGATGATCTCCAGGGTCACCGGCACGTGCAGGTGGCTCGGCGTGGCGTTGACCACCAGGTCCAGCCCGCCAGCGGTGAGCATGTCACGCCAGTCGGTGTAGACGGCACAGCCGAAGGTCTCGGCAGCGTGCGCCAGGCGATCCTCGAGGGGATCGGCAATCGCCGCGATCTGGTACTTCGGGTCCTGTCTGAAGTGCGCCGCGTGAATGCTGTACCCGCTGCGCCCCTGGCCGATGATGCCGACCTTGAGAACCCTACCCGCTGACTCCGCCATGCTGACTGCCTCCCAGACGATGGCCTGTTCGCCACCTTGGGGCGGAGGCCTTCTTCAGTAGGCCGTCGGCCGCGGGCCCTGCCGCCACTGCTCGAACAGCGCGACGCACTCGGCGCGGCGCGGTCCGGCGACGACCAGCAACGGGCTCCCGCCGCGCGCGGCGAGGTCGGCCGCGGGCAGTCGCAGCTCGCTGAACCCGGCGGCGGCCGCGTCGGCGATCGCGGCGCCGTAGACGACCCGCTCGAGCTGCGCCCAATGGCAGGCGCTGAGGCACATCGGGCAGGGCTCGGTGGTGCTGTAGAGCGTGCAGCCGGCCAGGCTGATCCGCTGCAGTGCGGCGGCCGCCAGCCGGATCGCCCCGACCTCGGCGTGGGCGGTCGGATCGCCGGTCGCCCAGACGCGGTTGTGGCAGACCGCCACGACCTCGTCGCCGCGGACAATCGCCGCGCCAAACGGACTCTGCCCGGCGGCGATGCCGGCGCGACAGATGTCGATGGCCAGTCCCAGCCCGTCGTGGTCGGTCATCGGGTGCCTCACCCCCTCAGACGCCGCCGTGGGCGACGCGGTTGCGAGCAGGAGGTCGCCGGGCGGCGGGCAAGGTCACCGGCGGAGAGTGCTGATGGCTGCCGCCGAGCGTCGTCCGAACATCGTCTTCATCATCATGGATGACCTGGGCTACGGTGACCTGGCCTGCCACGGCAATCCGCACACGCGCACGCCGCACCTCGATCAACTGCACCACGACGGCGCGCGGCTGACGCGTTACTGCTCGGGTCCGCTGTGTACGGCGGCGCGCGCCGCGACGATGACCGGGCGGCACCCTTACCGCACCCGTGCGATCGATACCTACGTTGGCCGGTCGGTGATCGACCCCAGCGAGCTGACTCTGCCGCACCTGCTGCGCGACGCTGGCTACGCCACGGGGCTCTTCGGGAAGTGGCACCTCGGCGACACCTACCCCTGCCGGCCGCACGACCAGGGCTTTGACGAGGCGTACTACCACACCGGCGGCGGCCTGCGGCAGCCCGCCAACGTCGGCCGCGACAGCTACTTCGACCCCGACCTGATCCACAACGGCCACCTGGTCCACACCACCGGTTACTGCACCGACCTGTTTGCCGAGGCCGCCCTGCGCTTCATCGAGGCGCAGCGTGAGCGCTCCTTCTTCTGCTACCTGGCGACCAACGCCCCGCACTCGCCGTTTGAGATTGCCGACGAGTGGGTCGCGCCCTACCGCGCGCAGGGCCTGCCCGAGACCTGGGCGCGGGTCTACGGCATGGTCGCCAACATCGACCACAACGTCGGCCGCGTGCTGGGCTGCCTCGACCGGCTGGGGCTGGCCGACAACACGGTGGTGGTCTACACCTCCGACCACGGCCCCTGCGGCTCGGCCTCGGTCAACCGTCAGGTCCGCTGGAACGCCGGCCTGCGCGGGCTGAAGGGCCAGCTCTACGAGGGCGGCGTGAAGGTCCCTTGCTTCGTGCGCTGGCCCGGCCAGATCGCCCCGCGCGACATCGACCGGCTGGCCAATCCGATCGACTGGCTGCCGACACTGACCGCGGTCGGCTGCACCCGGCCACCGGAGGACCGGGCGATCGACGGGCTCAACCTGCTGCCGTTGCTGCGGGGCGAGTTGCCCGCCAGCGCCTGGCTCGACCGTCCGATTCCGATGCAGTGGCACCGCGGCGATGTGCCCCAACGGTACCGCAACGCGGGGGTGCTGGGCCAGCGGCACAAGTGGTACTGGCCCGAGGGCGGGCAGCCTGAGGTCTACGACCTGGCGGCCGACCCCGCCGAACAGCACAACCTGGCCGCCGCGCAGCCGGGCCTGGAGCAGGAACTGCGCGCCGTCTACGACGCCTGGTTCGACGATGTCTCGAACACCCGCGGCAACACGCCCGAGGAGAACTACGCCCCGGTGCCGATCCGGCTGGGCACACCCCACGAGAACCCCACCGCGCTGACGCGGCAGGACTGGCGGCTGTACGGCACGCAG
The DNA here is from genome assembly GCA_020850355.1 of Fimbriimonadaceae bacterium. Classification (GTDB taxonomy): domain Bacteria; phylum Armatimonadota; class UBA10988; order UBA10988; family UBA10988; genus JADZEX01. Next base: position 72,774 of record JADZEX010000022.1, read on the forward strand.
GACGGCTGGGCCGACCATCTGCCGGGCTACTGGCCGGTGCAGATTGAAACGGCCGGCGACTACGCCGTGCTGTTGGACCTGCCGCCGCAGGCCAAGCCGGGCACGCTGACGGTGCGCTGCGGCGACCTGGAGCTGCAACGGCCGGTGCCGCCGGGCAGCACCGTGGCGCAGTTCGAGCACCTCACGCTGCCGGCCGGGCGGCAGACCTTCGAGGCCTACCTGGAGGTCGACGGCCAGCGCCTCGGGATCCGGCAGGCGCGGGTCCGCTGCTGGTCACAACCGCTCTGGTGAGCCGCGCTGCTTACCGCAGCCGCTCGACCGCGTCGATCACCGCGGCGCAGACCTGGGCGTTGACCTGCGGCGACATGCTTGGGTGGATCGGAACGCAGAGCAGTCGTTGCGCCAGCGCCTCGCTGCGCGGGCAGCTCTGCCCCGGGGTGTGCTCGCGCAAGATCCGGCGGCCCTGATAGACCGGCGGGTTGGCAATCACACAGTAGAGGCCGTACTCCTCGCCCAGCAACTGGATCAGCGCGTCGCGCCGCGGGCCGGCCCAGGCGTCAACCACCTGACAGGTGTAGAGGTAGTAGCTGTGCACGCAGTCGGCCGGCTCGGCCGGCAGGATCAGCTCGGGCAGGTCGGCCAGCAGCTCATTGCGCTGCGCGGCGACACGGCGGCGGTCGGCGATGAAGCCGTCCAGCTTGCGCAGTTGCACCCGCCCCACCGCGGCCTGCACCTTGGTCATCACGTTGGAGGTGCCCCAGGCTTCGACGGCGTTGCCGTACATCCGCACCGAGCGGGCGTACTGCTCCACCGCGTCGCTGTCGGTGGTGATCATCCCACCCTCGCCGAGGGTGGTCATGTTCTTCATGGTGTGGAACGAGTAGACCGTGGCGAAGCCGAACCCGCCGATCTTGCCGCCGCGGTAGCCGCCGCCGCAGGCTCGGGCGGCGTCGCCGATCACCGGCACCGGTCCGTGCTGCGGGTGCGGGTGCCGCGCGGCGACCTCCTCCAGCTCGGCAATCGGCGCGCTCAGGCCGTTCATGTGGACCGGGAAGATGGCCCTCGTGCGGGACGACATCTTGGTCTCGACATCGGCCGGGTCGAGCTGCAGGGTGGCCTCGTCCACCTCACCCCAGACGACCTGCCCGCCCGCGCCGTAGACCGCCAGCGGCGCCGCCTGATAGTTGCAGGCCGGCACAATCACCTCGTCACCGGGCTGCAGGTTGAGGTAGCGCATCATGATGTCGAGCCCCGGCCCAGCGCTGTTCACCGCCACGGCGTGTTTCGCACCGACGTAGGCGGCAAACTCCTGCTCGAACTCGGGGATCGGCGAGGCCGAGAAGCCGAACCCGACGTGCGGGTCCAGGCTGTCGCGCATCGCCGCCACGGCGGCTTCGATTTCCTGCTCGTCGTAGCTGCTGCCCAGCAACGGCTCCCCGCGCCACGGCGGGTTGAACGGCCCGGCGGCCAGCAGCGTGCGGCGTTCGGCGGCATCCATCATCGGACAGCTCCTGCACGGCGCGCCGCTTCGCCCTGGCCGCTGGCACTCCTGCCACCGCGCGCGACGGTCACCAACTGATCAGCAGGCTGCCGCTGACCGGGCCGAGCTCCAGGAAACGACCGCGCCGGTCGCTGACCGGCCGGGCATGCAGCTCGTTGCCGATCATGAACGGGTAGCGCGGATCCTGGAGGAAACGCACGGGGCGCTCGTCGGCCGGGAAGAAGCGCACCGTGGCGTCCCGCAAGCCGCGCACCAGGAAGCGGCGCCGCACGCCGATCTCGCCGGAGTGCTGCTCGACACAGCTCAACTCGCCCGCGGTGGCCTGCTCGACGCAGACGCGGACCTCGCGGTGCCAGGCCCGGGGCGGGGTGAAGGCGCTGGTACAGCCGGTCGGGCCGGGCTCCACCCAGACCTCGGCGCCGAGCGGCAGCGGCGCGCCAGCGGGCAGGCCCAGCCGCACCGTGACCAGGCTGTTGGGCGAGTAGCCCGACAACCAGAGCGCCCCATCGCGCCGCGCCAGGGCCACCACTGGATTACGCTGCGCCGCCTCGCGCTTCGCGAAACCGACGGTTAGCCCCAAGCGGGCCAGGCCAAAGCGCAGCAGCAGATCGCCGCTGAAGCAGGTGGCCGGGTCGTCCGGCCGGGCCAGCCGCACGCCGCGGCCATAGCTGTTGGAGCTGGTCCCGCGGACCCAGACGATCCGTCCGGCGCCGTGTGCCAGGTCGACCGCCGCGGCCCGCGGGGTGCCGTCCTGGCGGTACGTCGCCCAGGCCGTCCGGGCGATCTCTTCCAGCCCGCCGGCCGACGTCAGCTCGCGGTGCCAAAGCCGCGTGGGGTAGTCGCCGCCGACGTCATCGGGCCCGTCCCCCCAAGCCATCTCGACCTCCCCGCTGAGCGGCGCGGCCAGCTCCAGGCCAAGGGCCTGGCGCCAGAACGGCGCGGCGTCGCGGGTCGGGCCGTACAGCAGGCACCGCCCGCCGGCGGCGATCCAGGCTCGCAGCGGCTCGTCCCAGACGGCGCCCGCCGCCGGGACCGGCGCCAGCAACACGCTGGCCTCGAGACAGCGCGGCGCCGCTGCCAGCGCCGCGGGCAGGTAGCGGCTGGAGATCACGCTGTTCAGCGGCAGGCCGTTGTTGATGGCGCTACGCAGCAGCCAGTCGCCGTACATCACCTCGCCCAGCGGCGGGTCCGGCCGGAACGTCGCGGCATGCAGGTCGGCAAAGGGATAGACCCAGACCAGCGGCCCCGGCTCGTCCGGCGCATGGTCCAGCGCGCTGGCCAGATGCGGCAGCACCTCCCGCGGCACCTGGTCGGGTGTCTGGCCGTAGCTGTCGTCGACGGTCAGCAGGTTGACCGCGTTCGGCGTGGCGACGCCGCCGGTCTGGTCCACCCGGCAGACGCTCAGGGGCAGGTAGATGTCGTGCGGCTCGCGGCCGTAGCGGTCGAGCCAGGGGCTGTTCAACCACCACGGGTCGTGGGTGTAGTAGCGGAACGGGTAACCGTCGCCCGGCAGCTCCGCGATCCGGCTGAGGTAGCCGGCCAGCTCCAGCCCAAAGTCCCCGTCGAGCGCCGCCCACGGGGAGTTCGGCGGCGCCTCCTGCCCGAAGCCGCCGCGGTTCAGTTCGTCCCACGGCACGCCGTCGCCCGCCAGGTCGATGCCGGTGGCGAGGTTGGTCCCACGGACCTCCAGCCGGTAGTCTGGGCACTCCGCGCGGAACAGCCGCCAGAACTCCAGAATCAGCTCGCGGCACTCGTTGGCCCGGCGCCCGTCGAAGGTCTCACCATCGAACAGCGGCCCGGTCAGTCCCCAGGTCTCCTGGCCAAAGCCGAAGCCGTTGCTGAGCCAGAGGAAGTCGAACCCCAGATCGCGCAGGAAGTGCTGGCTCTGGCGGCCCAGGAACGTACCGAACGGCAGCCCCTCGGGGATGCCGTCGGGGAACCCGGCGTAGGCCCGCGCCTCGGCGTGCAGCCGGCCGTAGCAGCAGACGAAGCTGGTGGCGCCCATCGTGCCGGAGAGACAGATCTCGTTGTGCCGTTCGTACTTGAAGGGCGACAGGGCGAACTCCGGGCCGGGATCGAAGGTCGTGCCGACCCGCGCCTCGCGCCCGCAGACCTCGCGCCCGACCTGCCGCAGGACCTGCACCAGCCGCGCCAGCCAGCGCCAGGTCCACCGCGGCGGGTGCTCGCGGTAGAGGTACCAGCGGCTGTGCAGCGCCCGGCCCTCAGGGTCGTTCGGCACGTGCTGCCGCGGGTTGGCGCCGCCGATGTACCTGGCCCACTCCAGCGGCGCGTCGAGATCGCCGGTGTACTCCAGGATCTCCGACCCGTCGGCCGTCCAGAGCATCGTCTGAACCGCCTCACCCCGCTCGATCAGCGGGAGCCACTGCCGGTAGATCCGCCGCGCGACGGTCGCGAAGTGCTCCTCATCGAGGCGCTCGAAGGGCTTCAGGCTCAGTTCCAGCGAGGTCCGGCGCAGTTCCATCGGGTCCGACTCCAGCGTGTCGGTTGCCCGTCGGCCCCGCTCCTCCTGCCTCAGCCCACCCGCCAGCAGGTGATCGCGCCGATCGTGGCGGTCAGCAGCAGACCCAGCAGCACCCGCCGGCCGTGGCGCCAGCCGCCCAGCGAGCCGGCCAGCAGCCCTTTCAGCAGCGAGTTGCCAGCCGCGGCCAGGACAATCGCCCAGGCGCCCTCCCGCAACGCCAGGGCGACGTCGCGGGCTTGCTCGGCGACCGAGACGACAATCGCGTCGGTCTCGGCCAGCCCGCCGATGAAGCTGATCACGTACAGCCCCTGGCTGCCAGCCCCACTGGCCTTGACCCACTTCAGCAGCAGGCTGACCGCCGCAAAGATGGCCGCGAACTTCAGCGCCGCGCTGAGCTCGAAGGGGTTGGCGTGCGGCGCCGTCTGGCCGTCGGTGCTGCGCGTCGCTTCGCGCTCGTCACGGTAGAGCAGCGCGCAGTAGAGCAACGAGACCAGCAGCATCATGCAAAACGGCGGGGCCACCTGTGGCACCAGCGGGGGGCAGATCGCCGCGATGATCAGCAGCAGCCGGGGCAGCATCACGGTGCAGGCCAGTACCGTACCCAGCGCCAGCGGGCCGACCAGCTCCGGCGCCTCGCGGGCGCGTTTGGCATTGGCCAGGGTGACCGCCGTGCTGGAGGCGAGCCCGCCGATCAGGCCGGTCAGCGCCACCCCGCGCTGCGCGCCGATCCACTGGGTGAGGATGTAGCCGAGGAAGCTGATCCCCGAGATCAGCACCACCAGCAGCCAGATCTTGAACGGGTTGAAGGCGTGCAGCGGACCGTAGCTGGCGTTCGGCAAGATCGGCAGCACCACCAGCGTGACCACCGCGAACTTCAGCGAGGCCACCCAGTCGGCCGGGCTGAGCGCGCTGACGAACCGCGAGACCGGCGTCTTGGCCGAGAGAATCAGCTCGGTGACCCCCGCTGCCACCACCGCGGCACGGGTCTGGCCGTACATCGCCAAGGCGCCGATCACCAGCGACAGCAGCAGGGCGACCTCGCTGGTCATCCCCCCGCTGCCCCCTTCGCGGCGCTCCCAACGCACCACGTAACCGGCCACCAGCAGGGCTACCGTGGTGCCCAACAGCGCCGCGGTGACCGCGTAGTGGGTGAGGATGCCGAGCAGCGCCGCGACCGCCCCTAACAGGCCGACCATGGCGTGCGTGCGGACTCCGGCCGGGCGCAGCGAGTTCTCGTGCTCGCGGCTGTACTCGCGCTGCAGCCCGAGCAGCACGCCCAGGGCGGTGGCCACCGCCAACCGAAAGAGGATCTGCTGGTCCGTCAGCTCGCCGCCCATCGGCGTCCCCGGTTCGATGAGCAGTGGGTTAGCGACCGCCGACCGAACTCCTGCCGGCCGCCCTCAGGGCAGCGCGCGGCGATTCTTGGCAAACCAGCCGCGCACCACCTGCAGCCGGTCCGAGGGCTCACGGGTCGGCGCGTGGTCCTCGGGATCGCTACCGTGCTCCAGGCTCCAGCCGTCCCATTCGCGGTAGGCGTGATAGGTCCAGTCCCAGCCGTACTCTTCAAACAGCTCGAGGCAGTCGCGGAGGTAGGCCGCGGCGCCCGGTCCCCAGCGGATCGCGCTGAACTCGCCGACGTAGATGTGGACGTTGTAGGCCAACTGGAACTCGCGAACCGGCGCCAGCACCCCGCGCAGGCGTTCCTTGTTCCACTCCACGCCGTGGATCGGGCCGGGGTAGACCACGCCAGTCTTGGAGCCGTGCACGCCCTGGTGGGTGAACTCGCCGGGCACGTACATGTGGACCTGGTAGATCACATTGGTGAGGTCGACCGGGTCGAGGTCCTTGAAGCCCTCGGCGGAATCCCATTGGTTGGATTCGATGAAGATCGGCGTCGTCGGGTCGATCTCGCGGATCGCCCGGGCGGCCCGCACCTGGGCGCTGAGGTAGTCGCCGACACCCTCGCGCGACGGCTCGGTCTGGGTCGGCTCGTTGACCAGATCGTAGCCCCAGACCGCCGGGTGGCCCTTGAAGTGGGCCGCCAGCCGCTGCCAGACCTTGACGAAATGGTCCTGGTAACGGGCCTCGTGGAAGATCGCCAGATCCATGCCTGGCAGCCGTCCGCCCGGCGGCGAGTGGAGGTCGATCACCACCTTGATCCCGTACCGCTGCGCCGCCGCCAGGACCTGGTCGAGGTCAGCCATCTCGGCGGTGATCCAGCGGTCGTACTCGTCCAGGTCGCGGTCGGTGCCGGCGACGCCCCAGTTGCGGGTGAGCTGCCAGCGGATCGCGTTGGCGTTCCACTCCTCGGCCAGGAAGCGCAAGTCCTCGGCCTTGAAGGCATTCGGCGACATCACCCCGCGCAGTCGCGGCAGGTTGTGGCCCTTGAACGCCGGCGGCGGGTTCGGCTGCGGCGCCGGCCGCGGCGGTCGCGGCAGCTTCGCGACCACGATCTTGAGGTCATCGAACCAGACCCGGCCACTGCAGGCTTGCAGGCCCAGGTTGAGGTCGGCCGCGCCGATATCGGTCGGCAGCGTGACGGTGAACTTCAGGTCGCGCCAGTCGAAGGTGCCGTGGACGTCGTTCTGGTTACCCCAGTACTGCTGGCTCGGCGTCTGGAAGTGCAGCATGTACTTGACGCCCAGGTAGTTGGCAGTCGGTTTGGTGACCCCCTCGGCCCGCGCCCGGGCCGAGAGCAGAAGCTGGCAGCCACGGTACTTCGCCAGGTCCAGCTTGAGCCCGATCAGGTTGCCGCCACCGGCCCGCTCGGGCGGCACCGTGACGGCCAGCACCGTGCCACCGGCCGCCGCCTCCCAGGCCGCAAAGGGCGCCTGGTTCCAGGCCTCCCGCTGCGCAGCGGTCTCAAAGCCGCTCTCGAAGACCACTTCGCCGACGACCGGCACCTCGCCCGCGGTCAGGGCGGTGGCCGTCAGGGTGTAGAACAGCAACGCAGCAGGCATCGGCGTCTCCGGCGGGTAGACGTTCGGGACCGCTGCGGCGGTTCCTTGCGGTCCGGCTACGACTCGCGCCGTGCCACCAGCGCATGCCGCACCAGCTTGTGCTGGAAGAGCGGCGACTCATGGGCCAAGGCCGCGGTCAGGGGGATGTCGCAGGCGGCCAGACGCTCGCGTTGGCAGGCGTGCTCGGCGGCGCCCTGGTTGACGATCAGCAGCGTGCCGCCGGGCCGTACCGTGCTCCAGGCCGCGCGCAGCAACGTCAGGGGGTCGAACAGCCGCTGCGGCAGGCCCCAGCGGAGGTGGTCGCGGGGGAACACGAAGGGGAACAGCAGCAGCACCAGGTCGGCCCCAGCGTCCGGCGGCTCGAACGCCGTGGGGCGGTACGCCACCCCGTCCAGCCCGGCCGCATGCGCCAGGGCGTGGTCGTAGCGGCTGCGCAGATCGCCGTAGACGCGCCAGGGATCGGCCTCGTAGGCCGTGAGCTGCAGCGGGCGCGGCGCGGTCGCCTGGAACCAGCGCAGCAGCGCGTGCAGGCCCTGCACGTAGAACCAGTGCGACGGGCCGATGTCAACCGCCGTCAGCGGGCTGGGCAGCGTCGCGGCGGCCGCGGTCAGGGCGCGCTCCAACAGCTCCAGGTAGAACAGGTTCAGCCGCCAGTGGTGCCGCGTGCTGGCCTCCCGCCAGGCGGCCAGGTGGTAGCGGTCGATCAGCCGGGCCTCGCGTGAGGCGGCGTCGCTGGCCTGGTCCGGGGGCAGGTGCGCCCAGAGGTCGTCCTTCGGCTCCGGCCGAAAGCGCAGCCCGCCGCGGCGCCAGTGGACGAGCTGTCGGAGCGGGTAATCGACGGCGTTGCGGAGGCGATGGAACCAGAGCATCGGCGCCTCCGGCCCGCCCTACTTCGGCGGCAAGGCCGCGGTGACCGCCAGGGCGCGCTGCGCCCAGGCCAGCAGTTCGGCGTCGTGCAGCAGCCCCTCGGGCGAGACCAGCACCCAACCGGTCATCGGCTTGCCGGCCAGCGGCGCAAAGGGCCGCACGTGGGCTGCGGCCAACGCCGCGGCATAGTCCACCGCGCCGACGCGGACCAGCAGGTCGGCCTCGTGGACGCCGACCGCCAGGTGGCCGTGGTGGAGGTAGCCGATGCAGCCGAACATCCGCTTCGCGCGCAGGTCGGGCTGCCGCTCCAAGACGCTGGTCAGCCGCTGCCAGAGCCCGTCATCGTAGGCCATCGGTTACTCCGCCGGTGGCGCCTGTCGCCACTTGCGCCAGGACTCGCGGGCGATCGCCAGCACGAAGCGCGGCAGGGCGAGCAGACGGGGTAACCGCTTCGGCTCCTGCCACACGCGGAACAGCCACTCCAGCCCGGCGCGCTGCATCCAGACCGGGGCGCGTTCCAGCTTGCCGCTGATCACGTCGAAGCTGCCGCCGATGCCGAGGCAGACGGGCACGCCCAGTTCGCGGTACCAGCGCCGGATGAACTGCTCCTGCTTCGGGATGCCCAGCGCGACGTACAGCACCTGCGGCGCGGCCGCCTGGATCGCCGCCACCACGGCGGCCTCGTCCTGGAAGTAGCCGTCCTGAAGGCCGGCGATCTGCAGTCCCGGGTTCTCGCGCTGCAGAATGTCGGCCGCCGTCGCGGCGACGCCCGGGGCCGCGCCGAGCAGGTACGGGCGGTAGCCCTGGCTCGCCGCCAAGGAGGCCAGCCGCCGGACCAGGTCGACGCCGCTGACCCGTTCGGGCACCGGCAGGTCAAACAACCGCGCCGCCCACAGCACGCCGGCACCGTCGGCGGTGACCAGGTCGCAGGTCCGCACGATCTCGAGCAGCTCCGGCTCCTCGCCGGCCTTCATGATGCCCGACACGTCGGCGGTGAAGACATGGTGCGGCTGCCCGCTGGCGATGAACCCATCGATCCGCGCCAGGGCCTCGTCGTAGGTCACCGCGTCGATCGGCACCCCGAGGATCTCGACGCGGCCACCGCCGACCACCGCCACCTTGGCGGCGATCCGACTGAGCAGGAAGAAGACCGCCAGGGCCAGCGGCAACAGCAGCGCCAGCAGCAGCGCCTTGAGCACAAACGGCACGGTGATCAGACCGACCAGGGCCAGCGCCACCAGGCAGCAGTAGGCCTGCAGCGCCAACAGCAGGGCGGTCGAGCGCTGGTGCTCGAAGCCCCGGCGGGCGAGCATGTCGCCGAGCGTCCGCGCGCGGTCGAGCAGGGCGGGGTCCTGCTGCCCGGCCCGGCGGTACTGCCGGCGCATGTAGACGGCGTTCAGCACCGGCACCGCCAGCGCCAGCACCGGCAGCGCCACCAGCAAAAACGCGGTGTGTTTGAGCGTGCCGACCAGCGCCAGGACGCCCAACAGGAAACCCACCATCCCAGCGCCGCCGCGGCCGAGCGTGACCGCCTGCGGGCCGAGCCCCGTGCTCAGCAGCCCGAGACAGGCCCCGCCGAGGGCGGCGCCGAGTGGCAGGGTCAACGGCGAAACCGCGGCCAGCGGATCGCGGCCGCGGGTCAGCGCGACCAGCAGAAACGTCGCCGCGGCCAGCGTGCCCAGCCCGGCGGTCAGCCCCGGCTGCGGATCGGTGGACCGCACCAGCACGGCCAGCCCGGCGATCCAGACCACCGTCACCAGGGGCGCCAGCAGCCCGAGGTCGGCGAAACGGTCGGCCAGCAAGGGGATCTTGACGGTCGCCACCCGCAACGGCGTCAGCCACACCACCAGCAGCGCCGCCAGGACGATCGCCAGACCGGCCTGGTAGGGCCGCCCCCGGCCCTGCTCGCGCCAGAGCCCGGCCAGCAGCACCCCGATCGCCGCCAGCTCAATCACCCGGAGCTGCCAGACCAGCTCGCCCGGCAACGGCGTCGCGGTCAACCCCGCGGTCAGCGCCAGAGCGCAGGCCAGCGCCCCGCTCAACTCGCGCCCGCGGACGCCGACCTCGCCGGTGGTGTGTAGCAGCCGACAGAGCTGCCAGGCGACCACCGCGGCGACCCCTCCCGGCAGCAGCACGCCACTTGCGAAACTCACGCCGGCAGCTCCACCGCGACCCGCGGCGCGTCGTGCCAGAGGTCCTCGAGGCGGTACTTCTCGCGGTGCGCCGCGTCGAATAGATGCACCACCACGTCGCCGAAGTCGATCAGCACCCAGCGGCCTTCGTTGACGCCCTCACGGTGCAACGGCTTGTCACCAAGCTCCCGACCGGCGTCCTCGACCCGCTCAGCCAGCGCCCGGACGTGCCGGTCGGAGGTGCCGCTGCAGATCAGGAAGTAGTCGGCCAGGAGGGTCAGACCCGCGACGTCCAACAGCACCGGGTCCTCGGCCTTGCCGAGCAGCGCGGCCGTCGCCAGCCCGGTCGCCAGGCGGTGGGCCTCAGGATCACGCAAAGCAGCCTCCTCCAGCAGTGGCGCCGCAGCCGCGGCGCAGGTCGAATCTAGTCGAGGCACCGAGGGCTGTCAAGGCACCGGAGGCGCCGCAACCTGGCGGCGGCACGGGCGGCCAGGCCCGGTCGGCGGCGATCAGACGGAGAGCCGCCGACGTAGCATCGCCTCCAGCTCGGCGCTGGCGCGCTCGGAGCGCGTCGCGAGTAGGCGTTGGTGGTTGGCCACCTGCCAGAGCCCAACGGCCAGCACCACCAGCGCGGCCGCCAAGAGCCAGCCGAGCCCGCTGCGCTGAATGGCGCATCCGGCAGTCACGATCAGCACGCCTGACACCACCCGCAGCGCGGCCGCCTGTCGGCGCAGCGGGGTCACCACGGAAGGTCTTGTGATAGTCGTCAACACGGGCTCCGGCAGGTTGGACGCCGCCGGCTGACCAACCCGCGTCAGATCGGCATCGATCGGTGGATCGGCCAGCCCGAACTGGGTATCCACGCTGCTCACCTCGCTCATCGGCCACTCCGCCACGGCACGGATGGCTCGAAGCAGCCCATCGCCCAATGTGACCGTGTAGACCCCGAACGTACCCAGGGCGGTGTTGGTTTCATCGTGGCCCGACGCCCCGGTCCAACCAGGCGGTCAGCTCCGCGTCAATCTGCGCTTGTACACTCCAGCCGTGCCGCCGCCACAGCAGACCGTAACCGAGTTGCTCCGCCAGTTCCCGGACCGCGGCGGCGATCTGCTCGACCGCCACCCCGAACGCCGCGCTGTGGGGCGCCGGCCAGCCGCCCTCCTGGCCACGGTGAGCCGCCACGTAGTCTCTGACGGCTGGCGTCAAGAGAGCGCTGACGGCCAACGGGATTGGGTGTTGGCCTGCCAACCGGCTGACGGGGGCTGGATGCCACCGACACCAGAGCCAGGTCGCCACCGTGTTCAGGCTCCATGCCAGGGCCCCCGGCCGGGCGATCGCGGCGGTCGCTTGGTGTTCCTGCTCAGCCATTGGCCCGCACCATCCACCGGCCCACAGCCAACCGCTAAGGAAGCTGCCCGCGCGCTGGCGGTCGTCAGGATAGCACTCTGGCGGCCGTCCGACAAGGAAATGACCGAGTGCTGATACGCTGGTTGTGGTAGCAGTCGCACGACACCAACCAGCGCTCCGTGCGGCACCATTGCTGACACCTTGGTCAGTCCAGTCGGCCATCGCGGTCACCCGGCGTCAGGTGGCGGTGCATGCGGCGGGCCTGGAGGGCTTCGCGGAGCATCTTCAGGCCGTCGGCGGCAGCGTTGACTTTGGTGGCCTCGTCGTTGCGCCAGACCACCGGCACTTCGGCGATCTGGTAGCCCAGGCGGCGGGCGATGTAGAGGACCTCGACATCGAAGCCCCAGCGCTCGATTTGCTGGCGGCCGAAGACCGCCGGCAGCACCTCGCGGCGGAACGACTTGAAGCCGCACTGCGTGTCGCGGATGCCGCCCATCACGAAGGTCCGGATGAACAGGTTGAAGCACCGCCCGGCCAGTTCGCGGGCCAGCGGCTGGTGGACCTCGATCTGGCTGGCGGCCAGGGCGCGGGAGCCGATGGCGATGTCGGCGCCGGCCGTGTGGGCCGCCTGCAGCTTGGCGAACTCCTCGATGGGGGTCGACAGGTCGGCGTCGGTGAACAGCGCGATGGCGCCGCGGGCGCTCAACATGCCGCGGCGGACGCTGGCGCCTTTGCCGGCATTCGGCTCGTTCCGCAGCACCGTCGCCGCGGGGAAGCCCGCCAGCTCAGCCGTGGCCACGGCGCTGGTCCGGTCGCTGCTGCCGTCGTCGACGACGATGATCTCGGCGCGGCCGGGCCAGGCCGCCAGCCATTCACGAATCCGGCGCAAACCGGCGGGGAGGCGCTGCTCCTCGCAATAGGCCGGCACCACCACCGACAGATCAAGCCCGCTCATTGCTCGCGCTGTCCTCCATGAACTGCAGCGCCACGGCGCGGGCCGCGGCCGCGTCGGCCGCCGCGCCGCTGAGTTGCGCCAGGCGGGCCCGTTCGAGCGCCGGGCCGAAGGCCGGCCCCGGTTGCCACCCGGCCTGCTGCAGGTCTCGCCCGCTGACCCAGGGAGTTGCCCGCCAGGCCGGCAGGACCTGCTCGGTCAGGAGTCCCAGCCCGGCGGCCGCCGCGGGCTCGTCCAGCTCGCCGCTGACCACGGCCTGCAGCAGGGTGCCATAGCTCTCGGCACCATTACGCAACACCAGCGCCGCCAGCTCCGGCGGCCCGCTGCCCGCCAGCGGCTGCGTCCAGGCCAACAGCCGGCGGGCCTGCTCGCGACTCAGCCGCAGCCGGTCGACCAGGGCGTGGACCACGGCGGCTGGCGGCTGACCCAGCAGTACCGCCAGCCGCCACAACGGCAGGCGCTCCTCGGCCGTCATCCAGGCGGGCTCGCACGCGGCCAGCCGCGCCAGCCAGGCCTCGCCGGCCGGCAGCCGCGCGAGGTGCGTCGGCGGCACTTCGGGCAGCAGCCGGCCGAGCAGCCCGTCGGCCGCGCTGTCCGCCAGCGCCGCGGCGCAGTGCGGGGCCGCCAGCCAGAGGCGCAGCTCCTGCCAGACGCGTTCGGCCGCGACCTCGGACAGCCGCCCGGCGGTCGCCGCCACGGCGGCGCGGGTGGTCGGGTGCAGCTCGAAGCCGAGCTGCGCCGCGAAGCGGTAGGCCCGCACGCAGCGCAACGGGTCGGCCGCCAGGCTGCCCGGCGCGGCGAGCCGAATCTGGCGGGCCGCCAGATCGGCCAGTCCGCCGGTCGGATCGACCCAGTGCGGCGCGGCCGTGGGCCACTCGACCAGCTCGCAGGCGATGGCGTTGATGCAGAAGTCGCGCTGCCGGAGGTCCGCGTCGAGGCTGCCCTGCCGCTCGGCGAAGTCGCATTGCAGGGCCCGGTCGCGGGTGATCAGCCGCGCCGTCCCCCGCTCGTCGTCCAGGGTGATGCACCAGGCTTCCAGCCGCCGGGCGCACCAGCGTGCCAGCTCCAGGGCGTCGGTGGTGATCAGGTCGAAGTCGACCACGCCACGTCCGAGTAGCCGGTCGCGGACGCTCCCGCCGACCACCTGCACCGTCGCCGCGCGGCTGCCGAGTTCCCGGATCAGCCGCGCCAGCGGGTCCACCAGCTCAGCCGGCGGCCGGCGGCGCGGGCGGCTTCGGGCGACTCAGCGTGTCGCTGACCTTCAGCGCAGCATCGGCCGCGGCGCGGCTGAGCGCGGTGCACAGCTTGTCGCCGCCAACCGCCCGCCAGGCCGTCGACAGCCCGCCGAGCAACCCCTGGCCGACGTACTTCAGACCCTTGCCGCAGTGGTAGGCGGTCAGCCGCCCAAGCCCGACCGACTGTTCGCTGACGGCGGCCGCCCACTCGGCGACGGCGACCGGCTCCTTGGCGGCGAGGGCTGGCAGGCCCTGCTGCTGCAGGTACTCCTCAAACTCGTACCCGAACTCCTGCTGCAGGGTCGGCAGCCGGTCGGTCAACGCCAGCAGGTTGCCCCCACCCGCCCCCACGGTGGCGGTCCAGCGCGGACCGTCGACCTCGTCGCTCTGCTGGCCCAGCGCGGCGGCCACCGCCGCGGCGTCGAGGCTGAACAGCCCGCCGCCAGCCAGCTCGGCCGGCGCCAGCAGGGCCGTCACGCTGCGGCGACCGCTCTCGTAGAGGGCCTGCGTCTTGGTGGTCTCGGCGACGCCCACGCCGCTGACCGCCAGGTTGACAAAGCGCACCGCCTTGCCGGCCAGCGCCGGGTCGGCCGAGTGCGGGTCGAAGGCGTCGGCGGCGGCCACCGTCAGGGCCTGCGCCCAGTTGGCCCCGAAGCTCTGCCCGGCGTAGTCGGTGACCAGGCTGAAGGTCTCGTTCTCGTCGAGCCCGGCGTGCAGCCAGAGCAGCCGCGTGACGCCCGGCTGGGCGGCCGCCACGGCGAGGGCCCGCCGCAGGCGCAGGGCGCCGTCGACGAGGCAGTACTGCTCCAGCGAGAGCGGCCGGAAGAGCCCCGGCAGGCTGGCCGCGGCGCGGCAGGCCGTGGCGACGTTGACGGCTTCCAAGTCGGCCGCCGTGCGGGCGTAGACCCGGTAGGGCAGGTCACCGGCTTCCTGGGTCTGGTTGGCAAAGATCACTTCCCGCCCGCTGTTCAGGTCGACCGTCTGGACCAGCAGCGGCCGGGCCAGGTGACCAAAGCCCTGACGGCCGATCGGCGAGGCCAGCAGGGCGGCCTGCAGGGCCTCGCCGCAGAGCAGGCCGGGGGTTTCGTAAGGCCGGTCGGAGAGCTTCTCGAGGCCCCCAAAGTCGATGTCGGCGAGGTCTTGCCAGGAGTGCCTGGCGACCAGCTCGTAGAGGGCGTCGCGGGCGGCTGTGGCGGTGCCGGTGGCGGCATAGAGCGCCCCGGCGATGGCGCCGCCGGAGACGCCGACTACCAGATCCGGCTGCTGCCCGGCTTCTTCGAGCGCCTGGAGGGCGCCCACCAGGGCTGCCGCGCGGGCCGCCACGCCGCTCAGCACCACCGCCAGCCGCGCCTGTTCCCCAGCCGCTTTTCGTGCCATCGCCGCCACCTCCCAGAGCCTCTCAAACCGCGCGTACTCTACCCTAGCCGGGGGGCCTTGTCAATCGTTGACGGCCGCCGCCGCGCCATGCTAAACTCCCGCCGATTGGCGGGTCGGCGGCCCCTCTGGAAGGCCGTCGCAAGGCTCCGCCGAGACACCTGCTGCGGAGTCGCCCGATGCGTCCGAGGGTCCTGCGCCCGATCGCCGTCCTGGCCTGCCTGGCCCTCGCCGGGTGCCGGGTGATGCCGGCTCCCCGCCAGCCGGCGGCCACCGGTGCGACCACGCCCGCGCCGGCGAGCAGCGCCAGCCCCGCGGCGGCCAGCCCGCTGGTGGAGGTCCCGGCCCCCGGCACGCAGGCGCCGGTCGACAGCGCGCCCGCCGCGGCCCCGGCGGCCGGCGTAGCATGGCCGACCCTGCCCGAACCAACCCGGCCGCCGGGCCTGCCCGACGGCCCGCCGGTGGTCCGCGCCGCCACCGAGACCCCGCTCCCGTCGGCCGGACTCGCCGAGCTGCGGCTGGCGGTCGACGACAAGCTGACTCGCCTGCGCCTGTTCCTGGCCAGCAGCGGGTTTCGCGTGGTGCTGCTGAGCGACCCGGCGAACTATGCCTGGGTGACCGGCGGCGCCAGCAACCAGCCGGCCGGCGGCGGGCCGGCCGCCGTCCTGGCGGTGCTCCCCGACCGCGCGCTGGTGCTGGCCGGTAGCGACCAGTTGGCGGCGGTCCGCACGCCGCTGCGCGGGCTCGGGCTGACCGGTCTGGCGCTGCCCTGGGCCGAGGCCCGCGACGCCGCGGCGGTGGTCCAGGCGGCGCGCCGCAGTGTCGGCGCCGGGAGCATCGCCGCCGACAGCTACCGGCCGGGCGTCGAGTACGTCGGCCCGGCGGTGCGGGCGCTGCGCGAGGACCTGACGGCGCTCGACCGCGGCCGCCTGCAGTGGCTGGGCGCCACCTGCGGCGAGACCGTCGCCACGGTGTTGCGGCGGCTGGAAGCGCCGCAGACCGAGCTGGCCCTGGGGCGCCGACTCGAAACCGCCCTCCGCGAGCGCGGCCTGACACTGGTTGACCTGCGGGTCACCGCCCTGGCGCGCCTGGCGGCCGATGGCCTGACGCCGCCGGGACCGGCGACGCTGGCCAGCGGCGCAGCGGTGCAACTGACGGCCGCCCGCTGGGGCCTGCAGGTGACCCTCGGCCGCACCGTCTGCGGCAGCGCCGAGCCGGCGACGGTCGAGGCGGTCGTCGCGGCGCGCCGGATCTACGCCGGCACGGTCGCCGCGGTGGCGGCGGGGCAGCCGCTCCGCGAGGTCTACGCCACGGCGGTGGCGGCGGGTGGGCGGGTCGGCCTGCCGGGCCTGGCGCGCGATCTGCCGCCGGGTGGGGTCGGGGCCTACGAAACTGCCTGGCAGCCCTGCGCGCCGCGGGCCACCGGGCGACTGGCCGAACGGCAGGCCGTGCTGGTGCAGGTCCGGCTGGGCCGCGCCGTGCTGGCCGACACGCTGCTGCTGGCCGCCGGGGAAGTGCGGCAGATCACCTTGACGCCGGGCTTCCCGGCACCACGCCAGGTCGTCGGGACCCGCCTGATTGCGGTGCCGACGCTGCGCGGCGGCGAGCTGGCGGTGGCCACCGCCGAGGCCGAACGCGCCACCGCCGGGGCGCGGGCCCGACGCACCCAGTTCTTGCAGCAACTGCTCGGCGACACGCTGGCCGACCTCAAGGCCGCGACGCCCGCGACCCCGGCCACCCTTCCCGCCGCGGCCGCCGCGCCCGCTGGCGACGAGCCGGACGAGGACGAACGTGAGGCCGCCCGCCGGCCACGGCGACCGGCCGGGGCGACCGGCGGCACGGCGCGGCCGACGGCCCCGACTCCCTGATTGCGATGCGGAGAAACCGATGCAACGACGTGACTTCCTGACCTCCGCGGCCGCCAGCGGCGCCGCCCTGGCCCTGGCCACCCCCAGCCGCGCCCAGGCGCCGGCGGCCGAGCTGCAGCTTTGCAGCCAGGAGGGGCGAATCCCGGGGAAGAGCCTGGAAGAGAAGCTCGCCAAGATGGTCGCCTGGAACATGCAGGGCCTGGAGGTGGGCGGCGGCGGGCTGGCCAACCGCGCCGCGGCGCTGACCCAGGCGCTGGCCGCCACGCCGATCAAGCTGGCGGCGGTCTGCGCCGGCTACCAGGGCGCGCTGGTGGCGGGTGACCCGGCCGAACGCGACAAGGCGATGGCCTCGATCCGCGACCTGCTGACGGTGGTCGGCCAGCTCGGCTCGACTGGCCTGATTGTGGTGCCCGCCTTCAACCACCACAAGCCGCTGCCGAACCACGAGGCGCGCCCACTGCTGGTGCAGCAGCTCAAAGAGCTGGGCGCCCACGCCGAGAGCGTCAAGGCGCGGATTCTGCTGGAGCCGCTGAACCGCGGCGAGGCCTTCTTCCTGCGCCAACTGGCCGACGCCGCGTCCATTTGTCGCGACGTCAACAACCCGGCGGTCTGCCTGATGGGCGACTTCTACCACATGAAGATCGAGGAGACCAGCGACCAGGGCGCTTTCTTGTCGGCCGGCCCGTGGCTGCACCATGTCCACCTCGCCAGCCGCACGCGGCAGTTGCCGGGCCAGGACGAGCGCAGCTTCGTCGACGGCTTCAAGGGTCTCAAGGCGATCGGCTACCGTGACTACTGCAGCTTCGAGTGCGGCTGCAAGGGCGACCCGGAAGTCGAGATCCCGAAGTCGCTGGCGCTGCTGCGGGAGCAGTGGGCGCAGGCCTGAGCCACCGCTTCAGACGCGGTCCAGCCGCCGCCGCTCCCAACAGAGCAGCGGCTGGAAGCCGATCGCCGCGGCCAACGCCCGCGACGGCAGGTTGTCGGGGTGGACGCTGTAGGTCGCGGTGATCCCCCGTTCGTGCAGCCGTCGCACGACGCCCTGCACCAGCGCTGCGCCGTAGCCTCGGCGGCGGTACTCCGGCCGCGTGTGGACGTCGGCGAGCTCCGCCAGGCGGGCGCCGATGCGCTGCACCAGCAGGCCACTGACCAACTGCCCGTGGCGCAAGATCGCCCACCGCGTCCCGGCGCGTTCCTCGTCGGTTTCGGCGGCGAGGTCCTCCGGGCGCCAGTCGTCGGCCGCCACCAGGGCGCGGTGGCGCGGGGTCAGGCGAGTCACCGGGTAAGGCAGCGCCGCGTCGCCCAGGGCACCCGGCGGGCAGACCAGCACCTCGAGCCGACTCACCACGCTGGTCTGGCCCAGGGCGGCCACCGCCGGCCCCAGCGTGGTCGGCAGCAAGACTTCACAGTGGGCCGGCAGCCGCACCGCCGCCAGCAGTTCGGCGGCGGCCAGGTCGGCGCCGTCAAGCTGCAGCCAGGGCGGGTCGCTGGCGCCGAACGAGGGGTGCCCGGTGAGATCGAGCAGCACCGCGCCGGCAGGGTCCCACCAGGCCGCGGCATAGGGCCACGGCGGTTCCAGGCGACCGTCGGCGGTGAGCCGCCAGAGCAACCGCGAACGTGGCAGCGGGTCGTCCAGCGCCCAGGCCAGGGCAGCGGCCACCGCGGCGGCGGCACTCACGGCTGCGGCTCCAGGATCGCCAGCAACTGCACCGGCAGGTCGTCGTCGCTCTCCGCCGCCACCATGCCGCAGGCCGCCAGGGTGTAGGCCGCGCCCGGCAACAACCGCAGGCCGGCCTGCTCCAGCACGGTGGCCTCACCGGTCGGGTCGCTCAGCAGCAGCGTGACCATGCCCGGCCGCGTGATCAGCCAGGGGCCAGCCTCGTGATACGGCACCACGGGCGCCAGCCGTTCGGTCTGCCAGAGCGTGCCAGCCGGCCGCCGCAACTCGAGGCGCAGTTGCTCCGCGTCGGGGATGGCGTGCAGCAGTCGCAGCGCGGTCTGCTGCGCCGTCAGCGCGGGCGGCGCGTCGGGCAGCAGGCTGACCGCCGGCTCGCCGACGCGCTGCCACAAGACCAGCGTGGCGCGGCCGGTCGCGGGCAGCGTCAGGGCGCTCCGCGACCACGCCTCGGGCGCGTCGACCGCGCGCAGGTCGACCGTCGCCGGGCCGGCGCTGAGCGGCTGCCAGGCACTCACCGCAGGCGCCGTGAGGGTCTCGCGGCGAAGCACCTGCGCACCGCGCTGCACGGCGACCTGGGTCGGCAGCCGCGCCGGCAGCAGGTGCAGCAGCCGCACCTCCGCGGGCGGGTCAGCCGCGGTCAACAGCAGCCCGCAGAGCAGCCACGGCCGCATCAGGTGCCCCGCGCCGCGCGGGCCGCGCGCTGGTAATCCTCGTAAGCCTCGCTCGGCGCCGTGCCGTCGAGCACCTGGCGCAGGGCGCGGCAAATCGCCACCGGGCACTCGTCCTCGAAGATGGCGCGGCCGAACAGGATCAACTGCCCACCGTTGCGGATCACCTGATCGGCCAGTTCGAGGGTGCCGCGGGAGTCGCTGCGCGCGCCGCCGAGGGCGCCGATCGGCAGACTCGGATCGAACTCACAGAGCTCGCGCCAGACCGCCGGCGTGGTGAAGGCGGTCTTGATGAAGCGCGGGCGCTCGTGCTGCCGCAGGTAGCTCATCGTCCGCACGATGCTGTCGGCGACGTACTCGCCCTGCGCCTCGGCCGACAGCCCATGCTGCGGCAGGTTCGGCAGGAAGACCTCCAGGAAGTGGTCGAACCCCGGCGTGCGGCCAACTTCGCGGGCGTAGGCGAGGTAGGCGCCGAGCTGGTCGCGATCGAGGTGGACCTCGTTGTTGAGGGTGATGCTGTACAGCCCGAGCCGAATGTTGTAGTCCTGCACCGCGCAGATCTGCTGGCGACAGAACCCGGCATCGGCCGGCGGGACGGTCAGAAACGGCTTCGACGGCGAGCTGCGGTAGGTGCCGTGGCGCGGGTTCCAGATCATCGTCTCGGCGTTGGTGCGGACCAGGGGCGTCACCGGCACGGTGTCGAAGAAGCGCTCCCGGACCGCCAGCGCCTCGGCGTCGGCGGGGGTCAGCAGGCAACCGTCGATCACGCCGTCGAGCGACAGCTCGCGGCAGAGGTGCAGGAAGTCGGCCCGTTTCCGCGGCCGGGCCCGCGGCCCGCTGCCGAGGCTGCCCAGCCCGCGTAGCCCGCCAGCGGCCTGGGCATCGCCCGCGAAGATGAAGATGGGCGCCTGCCGCAGCGTTGCAGGATTGGCGAGCTTCTCGAAGACACGGTCACCCATCACGAGCTCCGGCCCGGCCTTGTTGGCGGGGCGCTGGCATGGTATCGTGAAACCAGACGCGGCGGCAAGACGTTTAGGTTCTCGTCGCTGGGGCAAAGCCCTTGCAGGCGTCACGCTGAACGGGTGTTCGAGACAGCGGACTCGTCGATGGATCCGACCATGGCGCGGTGGCTGATAGCACTGGTGTTGATCGTGACGGCGGCGGCCGCGGGACCGTTCGAGCGGATCCCGGCCGGCGATCCGTTGCTGGACGACCTCGCGGTGATCCGCGGCAGTCGGCTCCTGGACCGCACCTTCGGGAGCGGGCCGGGTGACGAGCTGTCGCGGTTGCAGGCGGCCTTGCTCTGGAAGGCGGCCTACGACGAGCTGGAACGCCGCGTCGCGGGCAGCGTGCGGGTGGTGGCGGCGCCGGCCCCGGCGGTGCAACGGCTGACCGCGGCACTGCAGCGGTCGCTGGGGCTGCTGGAGCCCGAGCTGAGCCGCCTCGAGGTGGATCGGGTGATCGCCCAAAGCCTCTTCGACCGCGCGGTGCTGCGGCTGTCGAGCCTGGATGGCGCGCGCGCCAGCAGCCCCGAGAGCAGCGCCCTGGCGGCGCCGAGCGGCCCAGCGCTGCCGCTGCCGACGGTCAGCACCCCGCTGTCGCTGCTGGGCCTCACGGGCACCGACGGGGGCAGCCGCCGACCGCTCACCGGCCAGGCTGGCCGCACCGCCAGCGACGCCGGCGGCCGCCTCAGCGCCTTCCGGATCGGCCCGGCCGAGGCGGGTGTGTCACTGAATCAGATCCGCCTCTTCGACCGCGACGATGCCGGGGACCGGCTGTTTTTACAGGGCCACGTCCTGGCGGCCGACCTGCGCCTGGCGCTGGGCGACAACCGGGTCCTGGTCGAGTACGCGCGGAGCGTCGAGGAGCAGCTCGGGCAGCTCACCCCCGAGCCCCTGGGGGCCGCCTTCCGGGCCAGCTTCTACCGTCAGTTGGGCGACAGCCTGGCGCTCGACCTGGGCTTCCGCCGGCTGACCGGCAGCTACCTGCCCTTCGCCCTGCCCTTCGGGTCGGCCGGCACCCAGAGCCTGGCCGGGGTCGAGGGCGGCATGGCGCTCTCCAGCTCGCTGTGGCATCTCAACGCGCGGGCCAGCGTGCTCTGGCCGCAGGGCGAACGGCGCGGCTATGCCAACAGCCTCGACGCGCTGGTGAACTACCGGCTGGCCGACACCTGGTCCGTCAGCCTGGGCTACCAGACCGCCAGCCGGCGGCGGCTGACCGATGTCGAAGACCTCTGGCTGAACACCGTCAGCGCCGGGTTGCGGTTCCAGGCCAGCGACCGCCTCAGCGCCGAGATCAACTACCGTTTCGACATCACCGACCGCCCCGACCGCGGTGACCGCGATGGCCACACCGTCGGCGCCTCGCTCGGATTGGGCTTCTAGGCTTGACTGCCCTCGTCCTGGCGTTCTGGCTGTCGACGCAACTCGCCGTGCCCGAGCGGCTGCAACTGACCATCGCCGGGCAGCCGGTCGAGGTCACCGCCGACCACATCATCCTGGACCCGGCCCGCGGCCGGGCCGAGTTGCTCGGGCAGGCGGTGGTGCAACTGGCCGAGACGCGGCTCAGCGCGGCGCAGATCGCGTTGGAGTACCGCGACCCGGAGCACGCCACCGCCACCGCCAGCGGGCAGGTGGTGCTGCAAGACCCCCAGCGCGGACGGCTCACCGCGGCGCGGCTGCGGCTCGACCTGGCCAGCCGCAACGGTGAGCTGATCGACACTCAGGTGACGCTGCCGCTGGAGTGGCAACCTTCGTTCCGCGACCTGGTGCGGCCGGAAGAGGTGCCTCGCGAGGTCCGCGTCACCGCCGCCGCGGCCAGCAAGGTCGGCGACCGGCTCGACCTGCGGCAGGCCAGCATCAGCATCGGCGACATCCAGCCCCCGCAGTTCGAGCTGGCGGTCGGCTCCGCGCAGTTGCAGCTTGGGCCGCAGAACACCATCGGCGGCCTGACGCGCCTGCGCACCGGCGGCGCCAAGGTGCGGTTGTACGGCCGCACCGTGTTCAATCTGCCGGCGATCGACCTGCAGGCCAGCCAGCTCTTCATCCCCCACGTCGGCGTCAACCGCAGCGATGGGTTCTTCGTCGAACACTCCTTCGCGGTCGGTCACCTGCTGCCGTTCCGACTCTCCTTCACGCCCCGGCTAGGCACCGACAGCAACCTCACGGGGCGCGGCCGGCTGGCGCTTGGCACCAACTTCGGGTCGTTCGACCTGATCGGCTCGCAGAAAGAGCGCTACCTGCTGCTGACGCAGGCCCAGGCGGTGCAGGTCTCGCGGGTGCCCGAGTTTGGGTACACGCTGCCGAAGAACCTGAAGCTCTGGGGCGGCCAGCTCAAGGGGCGCGCCAGCTACGGGCTGTACGATGAAGAGGCCGGGCTGACGACCTGGCGGAGCAGCTTCGATCTGGGCTACGAGCGGCCGCTGCACCGCGGGCGAACCTCGGCGATCACGGCCAACGTCGGCGGACACCTGAGCACCTATGCCACCGGCGGCAACTACCGCTGGCTGCGCGGCGGGCTGCAGGTCGAGAAGCAGTTCGGCGCCCTGTGGTACCTCGGCGGCACCATCAACTCGCACCTCCTATCGGGCGGCACGCCCTTTCGCTTCGACCAGGTCGAGGTCGCCACGGCGCTGACCATCGAAAACCGCCTGCGCCTGAGCCGCCATTGGCTGGTTGGCAATGACCTGCTGCTGGACCTCAACGAGGGCGTCCTGCGCAGCGAGCAGTACAGCATCTGGTACCGTGACCGCCTGCTGGAATACGGCGTCAGTTGCAGCACGCGGCCCGGCTTTGAGCTGAATCTCGACTTCCACGTGCTGGGCTTCTGACCCGGCGCCCGCGAGCGGCCGCGCCCAGGCCGGCAGGGGATTCCCCCGTCCTGCCGAACCGACCCCCAGGTCGATTGGCCGTGGTTGCCAGGGAGCGGTGTCGAGTGACGGTCCGATGGGGCTGCTGGTGGGGCTGGTGGCTTGGATTCCCCTGGTTTTGGCGAGGGGCCGAACCGCTGCGCACGTCCGAGCGACCGACTCCCCAACCGGGCGACCAGGGGCCGCGTCGAGGGGCGCGCGAGGGACTCCCGGTTCCGGCGGACCCGGGCCGGCAGCCGCCCTCGGGAGTGGATCCGGACGCCGCGGCGCAGGCGCTCTTCGACCGCGAATGGCCGCGCCTGAAGGGCACGGCGGAGGCCCGGATTCGCAGCCTGACGCGCTCGGGTCAGCTCTCCGTGGAGGACCGCGAGGACCTGCTGCAGGAGGCTCGCAAGGCGCTGTATGTGTACCTCCGGCGCCTGACCGGGGTGGTTCCCTGTGATCCGGCGGTGCGGCTGCGCAAGGAACTCCAAGATTGGCTGCGTGGGACGGTCGCCAAACTGGTATGCACCCACTTCCGCCAGCAAAGCCGGCGCGGCGAGCCGCACCGGGTGGCGGCGCCAGCCGACGACCTGGCGGCCGAGGGCGAGGCGCTGGAGGCGCTGTTTGGCGATGGCGGCGCGGCGGCCCTGGCGGCCCACGACGCGGGCTGCGCGGCGCGGTTCCAGGCCGACGCCATCGCGGCGCTCGGCGAGTTGACGGCCCTGCAGCGCGAGGCGCTGGTGTTGCGCTGGAAACAGGAGCTGACGGAGGACGGGATGGTCGCGGTCCTGCGCGTCCCTGTGGGCACGGTGAAGTCGCGGCTGCACAGCGCGCGGCAGGCGCTGGCCCGCGGGCTGCGCGAGCGCGGCTGGGAGCTCCCCGATGTCTGACCCACGCCGCCCGCCACCGCAGGTCACCGGTCCGGAGCAGCTCCCCGCGGAGTTCGCCGGTCGGCTGCCGGCGGGTACCGCGCTGCACCAGGCCTTGTCGCAGGTGGCCGACGACCTGCGCCGGGAGCAGCGGGTGCCGCCCGACTCGTTCCTCTGTGGTCTGGCCGACGGCAGCCTGCGCCAACTGCTGCCGCCGGTCGCCGCAGAGGTCAGCCGACGCACCCGCGACAGCGCCCTGGCCCGCCTCGAAGTCAGCCGGTACTGGGCCGTGATGACCCCCTACGAGCGGCTCCGCGCCCTCTGGCGGCGGGTGCCGTTGCGGGCCAGGCTGCTGCTGGCGTTGCTCTGCTGCTGCGCCGCCGCGGTGGCCGGCGTCGACGCGGTGGAGTGCCACCGGCAGCGCACGGCCCGCCGCTGGCAGCGCTATCCGGGCAACGCGCACTGGTACTTCCTGGGCGGCACCCACGACAGCCTGGCCGATGTCGCCCGCTACGGCCGCCGGTACGGCGCGCAGCCGGCCGTCGTGGACGACCCGGGCGAGCACCGTTGGCTGGCCAGCCAGTTCGTGCTGCCGCTGCTCCCGCGGAGCGCCAAACAGCCGCCAGCGCTGCCGGTCTTGCTGGGCTACCGCGAACAGCGGCGCGGGCTGTGGCTGACCAGCAACGGCACGCCGCTGCGCTTCACCCGGTGGGCCCCGGGGGAGCCCTCACCGCAAGCCCGGGAGTTCAGCCGGGTGGTGGTCTGGGAGGCCGCGACCGGCTGGCGCGCCGTGCCGCCGCCGACCGGTGGCCCGGGCTCGCCGAGCCTGCTGGTGCTCTTCGAGCACGTCGGCGACCCCTATGCCTGGACCCTGCGCGAGCTGACCGCCGCGCCGTTGCTGCTGCTGCTGGGGCTTTGGCTGCTGGTCCATGCCACGGCCGTGTTGGCGGCGCGTAGCCGCCTACGGGTGCAGCTCGACCTGCGCAGCCGCGACCTCGACGATCTGCTGCGCCCCGAACCGCGAAGCGCCAGCCTGGAGCCACGCTGGTGAGCGCCCTGCCGACCTGGCGCGAGCGCTGGCCGACCGCGCGGGCCCGGGTCGCCGGTGGGACGGTGCTGCGGGTCGCCTTGCTGCTGGCGGTCGGCGCCACCGCCCGGCTCACCGCAGCCCGCTACGACGAGCTCCGCACCGCGCCCTGGGTGCTGCATCCTGAGAGCGGCCATGCCTACGCGCTGGTCGGCCCACACCTCTCGTGGGACGACGCCCAGGGCATCGCGCAGCACTGGGGCGGCACCCTGGCTTGCCTCGAAACCGCCAGCGAAAACGCCTGGGTACGTGCCAATCTGCTGCAGCTCCCCTGCGACGCGGTCTGGCTGGGCGCTCGCGAGGCGGGCCGCGAGGGCGCCTGGCAGTGGACCAATGGCGCGCCCTGGGGGTACACCCACTGGGGCGAGGGCGAGCCCAACAACCGCGACCGCACCGACAACCGGCTGCTGCTACACCGCGACGGTCTCTGGAACGACGCCGACCCGGACGACTGGCTGCCGCGCGGGGAGCTGCCGCGCTACTACGGGCTGGTCGAACGAGACCGGGCCGCAGCCAGCCTGCACGAGCCGCTGCTCTGGCAACTGCTGGCCTGGCGCGGGCTGACACTGCTGCTGGCAGCCAGCCTGTTGGGCCGGGCGGCGGCCGCGCTGGGAGTCGGTCAGCGGCAGGTCTGGTTCGGCGCGCCGCCGCCCTGGAGCGCCGGCTGGGCCGCGCCCTGGCTGCGACTATCGCCGCGCGGCTGGCTGCTGCTGGGCGCCCTGGCCGCCGGCCTGCTGCTGGGGCGCGGCCACTACCTGGCGAGCCACCCGCGCGATCACGCGCCGTGGGTCCGGTCACCGGTCAGCGGACAGTGGTACGCCCTGCTTCCGGCGCACTGGAGCTGGTCCGAGGTGCGGGCCCGCGCCCTGGCGCTGGGCGCCGACCTGGCGGTCGTGCCGAGCGCCGCCGAGAGCGAGTGGATTGCCGAGGCCCTGTGCAGCGCGCCGGGGCCCTGCGTCTATCTGGGCCTGCGCGAGGTCATCGGCAACGGGCGCTGGGAGTGGGTCGACGGCAGCCCGCTGACCTTCGTCTACCGCCGGCCCGGCCTGCCGCTGGACCTCGCTGCCGACCCGGCGCCAAACAACGTGATGTTCATCTGGGGCTACCACGACCAGCGCCGCTTCGACCCGCGCGACCAGTTCGGCGAGCGGCACGGCTGCTGGGAGACCATCACCGACCCGCTGGTCGACGACCTGCCCGACGAACTGCGCCCGGCCTACGGCCTGCTGCAGCGCCACACCTCACCCTACCGGCCGACCCCGCTCCGGCTGGCCGGCGCGGCGGCGCTGCTGCTGCTGAGCGGCCTGCTGGCGCTGCTGCGGAGCCGCTGGCGGGACGACCCGTAACAACCCCGCGGGCCCGGCGTGGCCGGGCCCGCGGTTCCCTGCATCGGCCTGGCGGCGGATCTCGTCGATCGCGTGCGCCGTTGCGTCCTGCCGGGTGGCTGGCCGCCGAGTCACGCACCTGCCAGCGAGGTCGCTCGACGACCGGGCCAGGTTTGGGGTGGAATCAGAAAAAACCCTGATCCGAGTCGATCGGGGTTGGTCGCGGCCGCTCGGCGGGGATCAGGCGCCGGGGCGTTGGTTCAGCCAGGGGGCGGGCTGGGGCGGTACGCCGTACCGCTGGGACGGCGGCAGGGCAGCCACGGGGGCGGTCCAGGCCGGAAGATCCAGCCGGACCAGGCAGCCGCCCTCGGGCGGCGACTCGATCTGCCACCAGCCGCCGTGGCGGGTCACCACCCCGTCCACCAGCGCCAGGCCAAGCCCGACCGCTTGCGGGCCGCGGGTGGTGTAGAACAACTGACCGGCGTGGTGGGTGGTCTCTGGATCCAGCCCCGGGCCGTGGTCGCGGACGGTCAGCACGACCCGCGGCCCGCGGTGCTCGGCGCGCACCTGCACCGGCGTGTGCGGCGCCGCCGCCAGGGCGTTCTCCAGCAGCGCCACCAGCACTTCGGTCAGGTCGCCCTCCAGCCCGCTGACGCAGACCCCGGCCAGGCCCTCGCAGCTCACCGCCGGGCTGCCCGCGGCGAGGCCCAGCCGCGCCATCGCGCGGGTCGCCACCTGGGCCAGATCGACCGCCTCGCGCCGCACCAGGCCGTCGCGGAAGCAGGCCTTCTGGAACCGGCGGATCAGGTTCGAGGCCTGCCAACTGCGCTCGATCACGTCGTCGAGGTGCTGCCGGTCGGGCTGCTGCTGGACCTGCTCACGCAGGAACTCGAGGTTGCCGATGACCACCGCCAGGGCGTTGTTGAGGTGGTGGTTGAGGTGCTCGGCAACGGGGCGCAGCGCCTGTTCGACGGTCAGGTCCGGGGTGGTGGCGGAGCGGCGCGCGCCACGCTGCCGGGCGGCCACCGTCGGCGGCCAGTGGACGCGTTGCTGCTGCGCCCGCAGCTCGTGCCCGCCGAGCAGCGCCAGCGCCAGCAACAGGCCGAGGCCGGCCAGCAACATGCCGCGCTCACCCCAGACCAGCAGCGGGTCGCGGGGCAGGCTCAACGCCAGGATCCCGGCGGGCTCGCCGGAGGCCGTCCGAAACTGCTGGAAGACCACATCCTGCGACGGGTCGCTGGCGATCAGGCGGCCGTTGAGCAACTCGTCGGCGCGCGCCGCGACGGCCGGCAGGTGGGCAGTGCCGGCCTGCATCACGCGGTCCAGCTCGGGATGACTCAACACGAACGCGTCGGGAACCAGGGCCACCGTGCCGCCGGTGATCTCCTCGATCCGCGCCACGAGGTGGCGGTTGAGGGTGCGCCCGGTGAGCAGCACCCCGGCCGGGCGGCCCGGCCCGCGGGGCAACTGCTCGGCGACCAGCAGATCGAAGCCGAGCCCACGCGGCACCAGCCCGCGGGCCGACCCGGCGGCGACCGCGGTGGCCAGCAGTTGCTGCGCCGCCGGGCTCGGCAGCAGCTCGCGGCCCGCGCCGGCCAGCCGTTGACCCGGCGGTGAGCTGATGGTGACCCACTCGGCGCCGGCCAGGCGCAGGTCGGCCAGCAGCGCGGCGGCGGCCCCGGGGGCGGTCACGGGATGTTGCCGCAGAGCGTGGCGCGCTTCCCGCTGCAACTCGTCGAGGTGGCGCGAAAGCACCTCGTTGGCGACGGTCACCTGGCGCTGCAGGCGGCGCGCGACCAGCATGTCGCGCTGGGCGTCGTAACGCTGCCAGGCCCGGGCCAGCAGCCCGACCGTCAGCAGCATTCCCAGCCAGCCGGCAACTCGTCGCGCGCGCATCGTCCTTCTCGGCGGCCCTGCTCGTGGGACGGGGTGTCCGGCGAGGGCCTGCTCAGGTCTTACCCCATCGCGCGCACCGGATGATCCTGCGATTCCTAGCTAACTTCGGAAGGACCTGCCCGACCGGCTGGCCAACCTGCCGGCGCCTGCGGTGGCAGGTCGGGAAGTCAGATGAGTACGTTGTTGACGGTCGGGGCGCATCCCGACGACACTTCGATTTTCTGGGGCGGCACGGTCGCCAAGCATGTCGCCGAGGGCTGGACGGTGGTCGCGGTGACGGTCGACGAGGGCCGCGGCTCGCCGCACTCGTACGAGATGTCGGCCGACGAACTGGTCACCACGCGGGCCGCTGAGCTGGCCTGGGAGAGCCGCCGCCTGGGCGTGCGGCTGGAGCACTTCGGCCTGTCCGGCGTCAAGACCCCGGCGGCGCGGGCCGTCTGCCGGGAACGCCTCCAGGCGCTGATCGCCGAACTGCGGCCGGAGCGGATGATCATCCACCACCTCGAGGACGCCCACGGCACGCACGTCGCCTGCGGCAAGTTGGCCCTCGCCGCAATCGTCGCGGCGCGCGCCGCCGACCCGACGCTGCCCTGGCCGGAAGTCTGGCAGGCCGACGGCTGGGAGCCGGTCCACTACCCCGACGTACGGGTCGATGTGACGCGCTACATGAACCTCAAAATGGCCGCCATCGCGATGCATGGCAGCCAGATCTTCGACACGCCCTACCTGATGGGCGCCTGGGGGATCTGCCTCTACCGGGCCGGTTTCGCCTCCAGTCACGAGGTCACCGACCCGAGTTGTCTGTTCGCCGAGGCGTTTCGACGGATCGCGCCCGACGACGTCGCCGCGGTTGCGGCCGCCAACGATCCGGAGGCTTGAGATGATGCGCCTGATCGCCCCCCGCATCGTGCCACCGCTGGATCCCGGTTTCCGCCCGGCGGTGCTCAGCAACCGCGCCTTCCGCGCCGACGCGCTGGCCAGCGGCAGCGCGACGACGCTGGTGCTCTGCGTCGAACGCAGCGAAGGCAGCCGCTCGCGCTACGAGTCCCCGATCTTCGGCGCCGACCACCCGCGGGCCGGCGAGAATCTGGCCTACGCCGAGCGCTTGCTGAAGTTCCTGCTCTGGCAGCGCGGCGGCTGGCGGGTCACGGTCGGTGGGCCGGCTGCCGTCGGCGCGCATCTCACCAGCGCGTACAGCGCCTCGGGGGCCCGGGCCTTCGACTGCGACCTGATGGGCCAGAAGGTCTACGGCCGGCCGTTCGAAGTGGTCACCGTCGACCCGGCCGACGCCCCGCCGGCCGCCGAGCGGACCAAAGCCCTGGGGCGGCACCTGGAGGGTTGCCGGATCGGCTTCGACCTCGGCGCCAGCGATCGCAAGGCCAGCGCGGTGATCGATGGGGAGGCGGTCTTCAGCGAAGAAGTGCCCTGGAACCCGCGCGCCTGGAGCGACCCGCAGCAGCATTACGACGGCATCAACGAGAGCCTGCGCCGGGCCGCCGCGCACCTGCCGCGGGTCGACGCGATCGGTGGCAGCAGCGCCGGGATCTATGTCGACAACGAGGTCCGTATCGCCAGCCTGTTCCGCGGCGTCAGCCCGGCCGACTTCGACACGCGGATCCGCCACATCTTCCATGACCTGCAGCGCGACTGGGGCGGCGTCCCGTTCGAGGTCGTCAACGACGGCGAGGTCACCGCGCTGGCGGGCTCGATGTCGCTCGGGGTGAACGCCATTCTGGGCGTCGCGATGGGCTCCAGCGAAGCGGGCGGTTATGTCACCGCCGATGGCAACATCACCGACTGGTTGAACGAACTGGCCTTCGCGCCCGTCGACTACAACCCAGACGGTCCGGTCGACGAGTGGTCCGGCGACCGCGGCGTCGGGGCGCTCTACTTCAGCCAGCAGGCGGTCAGCCGGTTGGCCGCGCCGGCCGGCATCGTCGTCGATCCGGCGAGCCACCAGGCCGAGCAACTGAAAGTGGTGCAGGCTCAGATGGCCGCGGGCGACGCCCGTGCGGCGGCGATCTTCGAGACGATCGGCGTCTACCTGGGCTATACTGTGGCGCATTATGCCGAGTTCTACGATTTGCAGCATCTGCTGATCCTCGGCCGCGTCACCAGCGGGACGGGTGGCGACCTGCTCCTGACCAAAGCGCGCGAGGTGTTGGCGACGGAGTTCGCGGAACTGGCCGGGCTGCAGATCGGCCTGCCAGACGAACAGGCGCGCCGCGTCGGGCAGTCGATCGCGGCGGCCAGCCTGCCGGAGCTGCCAGGGTAGCAGCGCGGTTGGTCACCGTCCGGCCTCTGGGGGCTGTTCGTTGAGGAAGCTGCTCACGGCCACCGGCTGGGTT
Organism: Fimbriimonadaceae bacterium; assembly: GCA_020850355.1. Classification (GTDB taxonomy): domain Bacteria; phylum Armatimonadota; class UBA10988; order UBA10988; family UBA10988; genus JADZEX01. Next base: position 103,210 of record JADZEX010000022.1, read on the forward strand.
GAGCGCTGTCGCGACGGCGCGGTGTTGCTCGTCTGCCTGTTGCACTGGCGCTATGGCGTCGATCTGTCCCTGGTGGCCGACGGCGGGCTGCTGGTTGGACACACCGTCTACAGCCGCGACGTGCTCTGGCTGAGCGACCAGTGGGCCGCCGCCGGGGCGCCGTTGAAGCTGACGGCGGCCTGGCTGGTGCAGTGGTACGGCCTGCCCTGGGCCGGGCCGCTGATCCTCACCGCGGCGACCGCCCTGCTGCTGGCGGCCGGGGAGTGGTTCGGCCGGACAGTCGCCGGGCGCGCGGTGGCGGGCTACCGCTACGTCGCGCCGCTGCTGCTGGTGGTGCTCCACAACAACCACGCGACGCATCTCGAACAGGGGCTGGGCGCGGCGGTGGCCTTGGCGGCGGCGGCTGGCTACCGGCACCTGGCCCCAGCACAACCCGGCCGCCGGGGCCTGCTGGCGATGCTCCTGCTGGCCGGCGCTTACGTGCTGCTGGGCGGATCGTATCTGGTCCTGCTGGCGGTGCTGGTGCTCGGCGAACTGCGCGGTGGGGTGCGGGTCTGGGGGTTGCTGCTGCTGGTCTGGGGCGAGGCGCTGCCCTGGATGTGGGTCCGGCTGCACGCGGACACGGAGTTCGTGCGGGCCTATCTGGCGGCGCTGCCGGTGCTCTCCTGGCCGCCGCACGTGCTGGCTCTGGTGCTGCTGTTGTGGTTGGCGCCGGCGCTGCTGCTGCTCTGCTGGCGCGACCGCACCGGCCGCCACTGGCCGGCCTGGGCCGGCTGGCCGGGCCTGGCGCTGGCCGTGCTGCTGGCGCTCCGGCTGAACACGATGCCGGGGCTCGACCGGTTCCTGCCGTTTGCCGCGGCGGTGCAGCGGGAGGACTGGGCCCGGGTCCGCGACCTGGCCGAGCGGCTGCCGCGGCGGACCATGCCGGACACCATCGGCTACGGCTACATCCGGGCCCTGGAGCACGCCGGCCGGCTGGGCGAGGACCTCTTCCGGGTGCCGCAGCGGCCCTACTGCCTGCTATCGTTGGTGGACCCCGCCGGACCGCGGATGTACTACGTCGATCTGCGGGTGCAGAACTTCTCGTTGCTCGGCGACCTGCTGCTGCGCCTGGGGCTGGTCAACGAAGCTGAGCACGAGGCCATCGAGGCCTACGAGATCTACGGCCCGTTGCCGGCGGCGACCGAGCGGCTGGCGCTGATCAACGTCCTCAAGGGTCGCCCCGAGGCGGCCCGCGTGTGGCTCCGCAATCTGCTGCCGGTGCCCCTCGCCGGACGCCGGGCGGCGGCGCTGCTGGACCGCCTGCAGCTCGATCCGACGCTGCGCGAGGATCCGTTGCTGCAGCAGGTGCGGGCCCGCCAACTGCGCACCGACCGGGGGTCGGGGCTGTTCGAGCTGGAGGTTTCGCTGCGGGACCTGCTGGCGGACCACCCCGACCATCGGCTGGCCTGGGAGTACCTGCAGACCTGGCACCTGCTGACCCGCCGGCCGGCGGCGGTGGCGGCCGAGGCGGGGCGCTGGCGGCGGCTCGGGCTGGCGGGTCTGCCGACGCTTTACCAGCAGGCCGTCGCGGTCGAGGAGGCGCTGCAGGGGCGGCCGCTGCCGGCCTCGGCCGCGGTCAGCCCGGCCGTGCGCGAGCAGTTCGCGCAGTTCCTGCGGGCGTTGCAGGTGGACCCCGGTGACCTGGCGCAGGTCGCCGGCCGGGCCGGCGCGCCGGCCGAGAGCCTGTGGCGACAGTTCGGGACGACCTACTTCTTCTACCACGTGTTCTACGACTCGGGGCTGACGCCATGAGCCGCCGCCGCTGGTTGCCACCCCTCTTGCTGCTGCTGGCGCTGGGCGTCGCCGCGACGCAACGGCGGGTCGGCCTGCCGCTGGACTCCGCGGCGCCGGAGGTCTGCGGCTCGGCTCCGCTGCAACCGCCTTACAGCGGCGGGGTCCTACCGCCGAACATCGCGCCGCTGCACTGGGACCTGGCCGGCGTGCGCCAGGAGGTGCGCGCCGAGCTGGCCGGCGCCGCCGGACGGCCGCTCCGGCTGGCTACCCGCCGCGGCACGCTGCGCTGGCCGGCCGGGGCCTGGCGGCGGCTGTTGGAGGCCAACCGCGGCGGGCACCTGACGCTGCGGCTCTACCTGCGCGGCAGCGAGGGCTGGCAGCGTTACCAGACCGTCCAACTGCCGGTCGCCAGCGAGCCCTGCGACCCGTACCTGGTCTACCGCAAGCTGCGACCATTGCACAACACCTTCGGCTCGCTCGGCATCTTCGAGCGCCAGCTCAGCAGCTTCCGGGAGCGGCCGATCCTGCTCAGCCGCCAGATGGACAACGGCTGCGCCAACTGTCATTTCTCACAAGGCCCGCAGACCAACCGCTTCCTGCTGGGCATCCGCAGCGATACCTTCGGCAGCGGCACGATCCTGGGGGTCGACGGCCAGGCCACGAAGCTGGCCACCCGGCTCGGCTACCCGACCTGGCATCCCAGCGGACAGCTCTTCTGCTGCACGGTCAACAAGGTGGTGCAGTGGTTCCACCCCGCCGCGCAGGAATCGCGTGAGGTGCTCGACCTGTCCAGCAGCCTGGCCTATTACCGGCTGGGGCAGGAGCAGCTCGAGACGATTCCGGCCTTCAGCGCGAAGGACCGCCTGCTGACCTTCGCGACCTGGTCGCCCGACGGCCGGTGGCTCTACTACTGCGCCACCAAGACGCCCTGGAAGCCGACCCGCGTCGCCCCGCCGGAGCACTACGACCAGTTGCGCTTCTCGCTGGAGCGGATTTCCTACGACCTGGCCAGCAACACCTGGGGCCGGCCCGAGGTTGTCCTCTCGGCGCAGCAGGCCGGCGGCAGCCTGTTGCAGCCGAAGGTCGCCCCGGACGGCCGCCGGCTGGTCTTCACCATCTGCGACTACGGCGCCTTTCCGATCCACCGCCCCGAGGCCGACCTGGCAGTGGTCGATCTGGCGACCCGCCGCTGGCGGCGACTGCGAATCAACAGTTCCACGGCCGACACCTGGCACAGCTTCTCGTCCAACGGTCGCTGGCTGGTCTTTTCGAGCAAGCGCCTCAACGGGCTGTTCGTGAAGCCCTACCTGGCCTATCTCGACGCCGCGGGCGAGGAGCACGAGCCGTTGCTGCTGCCCGAACGGACGCCCGCGGTGCATCAGACGCTGACCCTCAGCTACAACCTGCCGGAGTTTGCCGCGCAGCCCGTGCCGTACACCAACCGCGAGCTGGGCGAGCTGGTGCGGGAATCGAAAGGGGTGGATGTTCCGCTGCCAGCGCCGCTGCGGCCGAAAGACGCCTCCCCCGGCGCCGCCGCGGCCAACGCCCGCTGAGCCGAGTCACCGCCCGCGGGGCGCAACCACCGCGGCCTGGCGGCCGGTGCAGGCCCCGTCGCGGCGGTGGCTGTAGAACAGCTCGGGGTGCTCCCAGGTGCAGACCTCACCGCCGTCGATGGCGGTCAGACCCAGCTCTCGCAGTTGCCGCGCGGCCGTGGCGGCCAGGTGCAGATGCTCCCGCCCGCGGGGGCCGCTGGTGATCACGGCAGCGGCGAACTGCGCCGCCACCTCCGGGCCGACCTCGTACACCGCCGGGCCGATGGCCGGACCGATCGCGGCGAGCAGTCCGGAGACCGCGCAGCCCGCGGCGGCGGCCAGGGCGACCGCCGCGCGCGGCACGATCCCGGCCGCCAAGCCGCGCCAGCCGGCGTGGACCGCGGCGACCCAGCGGCCATCGCCAGTGGCCAGCAGCAGCGGCAGGCAGTCGGCGGTGCGGACGCCGATCAGAGCGGGCTGGTCGGTCAGCAAGGCGTCGGCGGCGGGCGGCGCCGGATCCGGGCCGGCGGGCCAGTCGCCGAGCGGCTGCCGCACCTCGCAGCCGTGAACCTGCGTCACCCAGCGCACCGCGGTCGCGAAGCCCAGCGCCGTGGCGACGCGAGCCCGGTTGGTCTGCACCGCGGCCGGCTGGTCGCCGGTGCCGAAGCCGAGGTTGAGGGAGTCGTAGGGCGCTGCACTGACGCCGCCGCCGCGGGTCGTGAAGCCATGCGGCAGGCCCCGGTCGACGAGCCGGGGCGCGACGAAGTACCGCAGACCGCCGCAGTCGCAGAGCACCAGGTCGGCCATCGACGGGAACCCTCCGGGGTCAGTCCAGCCGCTTCCGGAAACGCAGCGCGCCGATGGTGAAGAACAGCGTCGCCAGGCCGGCCAACGCCAGCAGCCGCGGCCAGAGCACCTCAAAGCCGGAGCCGCGCAGGTAGACGCCGCGGCTGACCTCCAAGAAGTGCGTCATCGGCACCACCGCCGAGACCACCTGCAGGGCCTGCGGCAGGTTGGCGGTCGGGAACATGAACCCCGACAGCAGCATCGACGGGAAGCTCAGGAAGAAGTTGCCGAGCTGCGCCTGCTGCTGGTTCGCCGAGAAGGTCGAGACCACCAACCCGATGCCGAGGGTGGCCGCCAGGAACAGCCCGATCCCGGTGATCATCACCACGGGGCTGCCGCGCAACGGGACGTGCAGCACCAGCACCACGAACCCGGTCACCAGAGTCGCGCTGCCACAGCCGACCAGCGCGTAGGGCAGGAGCTTGCCGAGCATGATCTCGCTCGGTCGCAGCGGCGTCATGACCAGTTGCTCGAGCGTCCCGAGCTCGCGCTCGCGAGCGATCGACAGCGAGGTCAGACCCTGCATCAGCACCGTCAACACCAGCGCCAGCACCGCCGGGGCCATCAGCCAGAGACTCCGCAGGTCGGAGTTGTAGAGCACCCGGCTGCGCAGATCGACACTCGGCAACGGCCGCCGCAGACCCCGGCGCTGCATCGTCTCGAACCGCAGCCCGCGCTCCCAGGCCGCCGCCAGGTTGACCACGTAGGTCGCCGCGACGGTCGCGGTGTTGCTGTCAGAGCCGTCGACCAGCAGCAGCGCGGTGGCCTTGCCCCGCACCAGGTCGCGGCTCAGCGTCGGCGGCAGCAGCAGACCCAGCGCCGCCTGCCCGCGGTCGATGGCTTGCTGCAGCGCGGCTTCGTCGTGCACCGCCGGCCGCGGGCTGAAGTAGCTGCTGGCGACCAGCCGGGCGATCAGCTCCCGGCTCTGCGGGGTCTGCGACTGATCGCAGAACACCAACGGCACGCGGGTGACGTCGAAGTTGGCGGCGTAGCTCAGGACGATCGTCTGCATCAGCGGCATCAGCACCGCCATCCGCAGCAGCGCCGGGTTGCGCCGGAACTGACGGCTCTCCTTGTAGATCATCCACCGCAGCCGCTGCCAGCTCGTCATAGCGTCTTCCGGAACTTGCGCACCGCGGCGCGCATCAGCAGCAGGCTCAGCACCGTCATCGCCAACACGTTCGGCCAGATCTCCGCCAGCCCGACGCCCTTCAGGATGATCGCCCGCGAGATCACCATGAAATGCGTCGCCGGCAGCAACTGGGCCAGGACCTGCAGCACCAGCGGCATGTTGCGCACCGGGAAGGCGAACCCCGAGAGCGTCATCGTCGGCACCACCGTGGCCATGATGCTGAGCTGGATGGCGGTCTGCTGCGTCCGCGCGACGCAACTGAAGAACAGCCCCAGCGCCAGGGCCGACAGCACGAAGACCAGCGACAGCGCGAACAGCAGCAGCAGGTTGCCCTGCGGGACGACGCCGAAGACCAACCAGCCCATGCCTACCGCCAGCACCACATCGCTGGTCGCCAGCACCAGATAGGGCAGCAGCTTGCCGACGATCAGCTCGGCCGACGAGACGGGACTCGCGGCGAGCAGCTCAAACGAGCCGCGCTCCCGTTCGCGGACCACCACGCCGGAGGTCAGGGACGCGCTAAGCATTACCAGAATCAGGCCGACCAGGCCCGGCACCAGGAACACCCGGCTCTCGAGGTTCGGATTGTAAAGCACCCGCGGGCGCACCTCGAAGCCGCTCTGGAGCTGCCGCAGTGGCACCCCCATCGCGCGGGCTTCGCGCTCGATCAGGCGCTGCCCCGCCGCCAGCACAGCGCCGCTGGCATAGCCTTGCGCAATCTGCGCGGTGCTGCCGTCGGCGCCATCGATCAGCACCTGCACCGGCGCTGGGCGGCGCTCCTTGAGGGCTCGCTCGAACCCGGGCACGAGGATCATCCCCATGCTGGCGCGGCGCTCGGCGAACAGCCGCTCGACCTCGTCGGCGGTCTCGGCGTGGCCGCTGTAGACCAACTGCGGCACGGCCCGCACCAGCTCGACGAGTTGCCGCGACGACGCCGTGCGGTCCTGATCGACCACCACGAAGCGCAGCTGCTTGAGGTCGAAGTCGACGGCGTAGCCGTAGAGCAGCAGCAACACCACCGGCAGGCCCAGCGCGGCCACCAGACTCCGCGGGTCACGCAGCAGGTGCAGGGTCTCCTTCCAGGCGACCGCCGGCATCCGCTTCATGCGCGCACCTCCGCCCGCGTCTCGGCGGCGGCGTCATCGCGGCGAATCAGCTCCAGGAAGCTGTGCTCGATGGTCGACCGGACCGCTTCCGGCTCGCCGCAACTCAGCCCCGCGGCTCGCAGCGCGGCGGCCAACGCCGCGGGCTGCGCGCCAGCCTGCAGGGTGAACTGCAGGTCCTCCCCAAACAGGGCGACGGTGGCCACACCGGGCTGCTGTTCGGCCAGCTCCAGGGCGGCTGCCGCCGGCCGGGCCGCCAGCTTCCAGCGCTCCACGGCGCCGGCCTCCTTGAGCGCCTTGGGCGTCCCCTCGGTGATGATCCGCCCGCGGTTCATGATCGCCAGGCGGTGGCAGCGCTCGGCTTCGTCCATCACGTGGGTCGTCACCAGCACCGTCGCGCCGGCGGCGGTGAGTTCGCCGATCACGTCGAAGAACTCGCGCCGCGCCAACGGGTCAACGCCGCTGGTCGGCTCGTCGAGCAGCAGCACCGCCGGCTGGTGCAGCACCGCCGCGGCCAGCGCCAGGCTGCGCTGCTGCCCGGTCGACAGCTCCCCTGCCAGTTGCCGCCGCAGCGCGCCCAGGCTGAGCCGCGCGATCCAGCGCTCGACCCGTTCCAGCAGGTCGGCCCCGACGCCGTAGACCCCGCCGTAGAAGCGCAGGTTCTCCTCGACCGTCAGATCGGCGTAGAGGTTGAAGAACTGCGCGACATAGCCGACCCGCTGGCGGATCTGTTCGGCCTGCCGCCGGACGTCAAGCCCGGCCACGCTGGCCTCGCCGCCGCTCGGCAGCAGCAGGCCGCAGAGCATCCGGATGGTGGTCGACTTGCCGCAGCCGTTGGAGCCCAGGAAACCGAACACCTCGCCCGGGGCGACCTCCAGGTTGACGCGGTCGACCGCCGTGAAGTCGCCGAACCGCTTGGTCAGGTCGCAGGTCTCGATTGCGCTCATGCCGGCTGCTCCGCCTGCAGCAGTGCCACGAAGGCATCTTCGAGCGCTGGTTCGATGGTGCGCACCTCGCGCAGGGCGACGCCGGCCGCCTGCAGGTGCGCCGTCAGCCGCGCCACCGCGTCGCCGCCGTCGCTCAGCCGAACGTGCAGGCTGTCGCCGAAGGGCGTGTTGCTGAGGTGACCCGGCAGGCTGGCCAACGCCTGACTGGCGGCCCGCGCCGCGGGGGTCAAGACCTCCAGCATGACCCCCGAGACGCCGCCGGCCAGCTCGGCGGTGGTCCCGCTGGCGAGCACCCGGCCGTGCGCCAGGAGCGCCAGGCGGTGGCAGCGGCTGGCTTCGTCCATGTAGGGCGACGACAGCAGAATGGTCACCCCCTGGTCGGGCAGGCGCGCCAGGATGCGGTGGAAGTCGCGCCGCGAGACCGGGTCGACGCCGGTCGTCGGCTCGTCCAGCAGCAGCACTTCGGGGCGGTGGATCAGCGCGCAGCAGAGCGCCAGCTTCTGCTTCATGCCGCCCGACAGCCGCCCCGCCTGGCGCCGCGCGAAGGGCGCCAGGCCGCACATTTCGAGCAGCTCCTCGCGCAGCCGCAGGGCCTCGGCGCGGGGCGTTTGGTAGAGACTGGCGACGAACTCGAGGTTCTCGTTGATGGTCAGGTCGCCGTACAGCGAGAAGCGCTGCGAGAGGTAGCCGATGCGCTGCTTGACGCCCTCGGGATCGGCCACCACATCGCGGCCCGCGACCAGCGCCGCGCCGCCATCGGGGGTCAGGATCCCGGCCAGCATCCGCAGCAGGGTGGTCTTGCCGGCACCGTCAGGGCCCAGCAGCCCGTAGATCTCGCCGCGGCGGACCTCCAGATCCACGGCGTCGACCGCCAGGTGGCTGCCGAAGCGCTTGCGGAGCCCGGCGATGCTGACCGCGGCGCTCATCGGCCGGCGGTGTCCAGCACGACGTCCGCCGGCAGGCCCGGCTTCAGCTTGCCCCGCCCGTCGCCGACCCCGACCTTGACCCAGAAGACCTGCTTCACTCGCTCCTCGACGGTCTGCGTGTTCTTCGGCGTAAACTCCGCGCTCTCGCTGAGACTGAGCACCGTCCCCGGGTGCTCCTGGCCGGGATAGGCGTCGGCCGTGACGGTCGCCGCCATGCCACGCACCACTTTGCCAAACTGCCGCACCGGCAGGTAGATGCGCACCCAGAGGTGCTGCAGATCGAGCAGCCGCAGGACCACCGCGCCGGGGGTCACCGTCTCGCCCTCCCGCAGGATCAGCTCGGTCACGGTCCCGGCGCGCGGGGCGCGGATCACGGTGTCTTCCAGCCGGGTCGCCGCCAGTTCGCGGGTCGCCTCGGCCTGCCGCACTTCGCCGCCCGCGATGCTCAGCTTGCTGGCCTGCGTCCCGGCCAGCGCCAGGTCCAGGTCGGCCTGCGCCGTCTCGACCTTGGCGCGCGCCGCGCTGACCTGGCCCTGGGCCGCTTCGAGCGCCTGCCGCAGCGCGAAGCGGTCGCTCTGGGCCTGGCGGGCGTGCTCCACCGCGCGCTCCGCGCCAGCCTCTCCGGCGGCGGCGCCGGCGACCCCGGCGGCAGCCTGCTCCAGCCGTTCCTGCCGCGTTCCGGCCAGGATCAGCGCCAGGCGGGCGGCGGCCTGGTCGCTGGCCCGCGCGGCCTGCTGCACACTCTCGCGGGCCTGGTCCCGCCGCGCCGCGGCCTGCGTCACCGCGCTGCCGGCCCGTTCGTTGGCCTGCTGCGCGCCGGACACCAGGATCTGCTGCTCGCGTTTGGCGTTCTCGAGATCGGCCCGCGCCCCGCCCAGCTCGGCCGTCGCTCGTGCCACCGCGGCGTCGGCTTCGCGCCGTTCGGGAGCGCGCGCCCCGGCCTCCAGGTCACGCAGCGCCGCCCGCGCTTCGGCCAGCGCCGCCTGCGCCTGATCGCGCCGCGCCAGGCTGGCCTCCAACTGCTTCTTGGCAATCGCGCCCGCGCCGAAGAGCTGCTGGTCGCGCGCATACTGCTCACCGGCCAACGTCAGCGCGGCCTGTTGGCTGTCGATGCGCCGCTGCACCTGCTCCCGCTGATCGGGCCGCGGGCTGTTGTTGACCTGCTCGCGTCGCGCCTCGGCGGCGGCCAGCGCCTGCTCGGCGGCGGCCACGCGGGTCGTCGCCGCGGCGACCTGGGTGTTGGCGGACTCCCGCTCGCGAGTTGCCGTGCGCACCGCCGGCAGCTCGGCGGTGGCCCCGGCCAGGGCCTGCTCGGCGGCCACCAGCCCGGCCTTCGCGACGCCGACAGCCTGCTCGGCCGAGGCCACCGCGGCCCGCGCTTCGGCGATCTCCTGCTCCCGCGCGCCGGCCTTGGCCTCGGCCCACTGCGCCTTGGCCTGGGTCGTGCTGGCGCGCGCCTGCTGGGCTTTGGCGCGCGCACTGTCGGCCGCGGCCCGCAACTCGGTCGGCCGGGCGTAGGCTGCCTGGGCGGTCCGCGCCAGAGTCTGCGCCGACTCCAGCGCCGTCAGAGCCTCGCGCAGCCGCGCCGCCCGGATGCGCACCTCTTCGGGGCGCGTCCCCGCTTCCAGATCGGCCAGCCGCATCCGCGCGGTGTCGGCGGCGGCCGCGGCGCGGTCCAGCTCAGCGGCCAGGCTGTCGCGCTGAATCACCGCCAGCACCTGCCCCGCCACGACGCTGTCACCCTCGGCGACGCGCACCTCGGACAGCCGGCCACTGGTCTCGGCGGCGAGGTCCAACTCGGTCGCCTCGACGGTGCCGCTGCCGCGGACCAGCGGGTTGGCCAACGCGGCGGCCTCCCGCCGACGGTTGGTCAGCACCACCGTCGTGACGACCGTCGCCACCAGCCCGATCAGCAGGATCCGCCGCGCCGCAGGTTTCATCAGCGCGTCTCCCTTTCATGCGCCGGCGCCGCCAGCAGCCCGCCCAGCAGCAGCTCGACCAGCTCGTCGCACGACGCAGCGGCCCCGCCGTCGCGCAAGCGGACGAAGGCCACCGGCGCCAACAGCAGCCGGACCGTCAGCTCGACGCGGTGCGGCCGCAGCTCGCCCGCGACGATCCGCGCGGTGAGGTATTCGCCCAGCAGCCGGGTCACCTCGGCCACGGTGTGCCGCCAGACGGCATCCACCGCCGGATGCTGGCAGCCGTCGCGCCACAGCAGGCGGACCAGCGCCGCGCGCTGCTGCAAGAGCTGGTCGAAGCGCCGGGCGACCTCGCCCAGCACCTCGCGCGCCGGCCGGTCGGCCGCGGTCGCCACCACCTGGCGCACCTCGGGCAGCAGGCTGAACCGCTCCACCACCGCCAGCAGCAGCGCTTCTTTGCTGGCGAAGTAATGGTACAAGAGCCCGCCGGCCACCCCCGCAGCCGCCGCGATCTGCTTGATCGTCGTCGCCGCGTAGCCCCTCGCCGCGAAGCAGTCCAGCGCCGCCGCCAGCAACTGCTCGCGCCGCTCAACCGCCCCGGCCGTGGTGTCCAGCGGACTCGTCACTCGCCTGCCTCGTGCTGATTGAACGTTCAATCGAGCGGCGGGAGTTCCTCCTGGGGGATGCCCACCGGTGCGGGCGCGGTGGGCTCAGCGCTGCAGCAGCCCGAGCCAGCGCAGCGCGCGTTCGTCGCGGCGCCAGTCGCGCAGGACGCGGACCTGCAGGTCGAGGAAGACCTTGCGCTGCAGCCACTGCTCCAGCTTCTCGCGGCCGAGGGTGCCGATCTGCTTCAGTTTGCTGGCCTGTTTGCCGATTACGATGCCCTTCTGCGACTCGCGTTCGACACACAGCCAGGCCCGCAGGTAGAGCAGCCCGTTGGGGCGCTCCTCCCAGCTCTCGACCTTCACGGCCACGGCGTGGGGCAGCTCCTGCTGCAGCAGCCGCATCGCCGCCTCGCGGACCAACTCGCCGGCGATCTCGCGCTCGTAGACGTCGGTCACCTGGTCGGGCGGGAAGAACGGCGGCGCCTCGGGCAGGCCGTCCTCAACCGCCGCCAGCAGCTCCGGCAGGCCGGCCCCGGTGACGGCACTGGTGTGGTGCACCGGCAGCTCGCCAGCCAAGGCCTCGAACTCGCTCCGGAAGCCGCCGTCGCGGGCCAGGTCGAGCTTGTTGATCACCACCCGCCGCGGAGCCTTGGCCTGCTCCGCGGTCTGCAGGGCCAGCGCATCCTCTTCGCCGGGCTGGCGCGTGCAGTCGAACACACAGAGCACCAGATCGGCATCGACCAGGGCGGCCTCGGCTTCGTTCACCAGCAGGTGGCCCAGCGTGTGCGCCGGGCGGTGCAGGCCGGGGGTGTCGACGAAGACCATCTGCACCGCGTCGTTGCTGCGGATGCCCAGCAGCCGCCGGCGGGTGGTCTGCGGGACTGGCGAGACCGGCGCCAGGCGCTCGCCGACCAGGGCGTTGACGAGTGACGACTTGCCGACATTCGGCCGCCCCACGAGCGTGATGTAGCCCGCCCGATAGCCCTCGGGCACCTCGTAGTCGGCCAGCGGATCCTCGAAATCCTCGGGCGGTGGCGGTTGGTAGTCGTCGGTCCAGCGCATGTCAGTCCTCGTCGCCGAGGTCCAGGTCGTCCTCGGCAGCCACGTAGAGGGTCAGGACCAGGGTTTCCAGGAAGCTCACCAGGCTGCCGTCCTCGAGGTCCTCGGCTGCCGCCTGGGCCCGACGCAGAATGCCGACCGTCTCGCGGCAGATCAGCAGCGGATAGCGTGCCAGCACCTCCCGCGCCAGGTCGACGGTCGGCACTTGCAGCAGCTCGGTCAGGCCGGGCGGCAGCTCGCCGCCTTCGGCCTGCAGCACAGTCTGCACCAGCAGTTGCTGCTGCTGGTCGGCCGACACCAGCATCTGCTCGACAATCCCGCCGAACAGCCGCGCGTGCTCGCTGAAGCCCTCGCGCTGCTCCGGCTCCTGGGCGACCTGCAGCGCGCGCCGGGCGTTCAGGTCGTCGACCGGGGCCGGCCGCTCCAGAAACTCCGAGGCCGCCTCCAGGTCGCCGCCGGTGAGGGCCCCGGCGACCTCGGCTGGCAGACCCTCGGTCTCCGGGTCGTCCTCGGCCGGGACATGCGCCCGCAAGGCGCCGGCGACATCGCGCAGCAGATCGGCCAGGGCGGCCCGGCCACGGGCCTCGGCCAGATCGCCGAGGTGTTGCAGTTGACGCAGCACGGCCGGTTCCAGCAACTCCGGTGCCTGGTTCGCCGCCGCCACCAACTGCGTCAGGTCGCCCACTTCGAGCAGCGCCTCCAGCGCCCGGGCGACCTCGGGTTCGCCCTGCGCGTGGCACCACTCCGCCGCCTGCACCAGACCCGGGTGCAGCTCGCCGCCGGCGGCCTGCTCGCCGACCCCGCGCAGCGCCTCGACGAAGGCCGCGCCGTCGCGGTAGATCATCGGCTCCAGCAGCCAGTCGTCGGGGGACTCGGTGGCCTGGCTGAGCCACCGGGCGAGCAGCTCGCCGACCACGCCGTCGGGCGCTTCCAGCCCTTCGGGCACATAGGCCAGGGCGCGTCGCCGGGCGGCCTGCACAAACAGCAGCGGCCGCGGCGCGACGAAGCGGTGGCGACAGGTCGGGCAGGTGACGCGATGCAGCGCCCCGCGCTCGGCCGCCTGCAGCAGCCGCGGTTCAACCGCGACGTCGGCGACGGCGCGCAGATCCGCCGACAGGCGGCGCCCACAGCGCGGACAGGTCAGCCGCACGCCCCGCGTGATCCAAGCCTCAATCATCGTGGCCGCCTCAGAAGATCGCCTCGGCGCGCAGCACGAGCCGATTGTCGTGGTCCGGCGCCGGGGCCTGGTGGAACTCGTAGCGCAACTCCGCCCGCCAGTGGCTGTCCAGCTTCCAGCGCGCCCCCAGGCGGGTGGCCTTGACCGCGCTCCGGCGGTCGTCGTTGTAGAGCGTCTGCGCCGCAAACAGGTCGACCGGCGCGCCGGGCACCCGCCAGCCCAGCCGCGCCGCCCAGCCGCGTTGGTCGTTCCCGGCGGCACGCCCGAGGTAGAGCTGCCCGTTGGCCTGCCACCGCGCCCCGCTGTAGCCGCCGTGCAACACCACCTGCCGCAGCAGCGAGCCGTCGTCGAGGCGGCCCTGGAACCCCGACAGCCCACCGCGCCAGCCGCGGTCACCCAGTTGCAGCCGGCCCTGCAGCGCCAGTTCCCCGGCGCTGCTGCTGCCGCCGCAGAGGTCGGCGGTCAGCGGCCCCCAGACGCGGGTTAGCCGCAGGCCGGTCAGCTCGGTGTCCAGCAACACATTGCCCCGCCGCCAGCCGCGGTAGCTGTCGAACAGGTCGGGCGCGCCCGGCGCGTAACGGTCGGCGGGATCCAGCCGCGGGTCGCCGTGCGGCAACAGGAAGCGGCCGAGCGTCACCTCGACGACCCGCCGGGTCTGCGGCAGTTGGCAGTACAGCTCCTGCAGCCGCACCCGCCCGCCGGCGACGCTGAGGTCGGCGTAGGCGTCCAGCTTACCGGGCAGGCGGCAGGTCAGGTCGAGCCCGGCGTGGCGGCCAAAGTCGACCGTCACGTCCCGATCGCTGCGCAGCTCGAGGTCGAGCCGGCCGCCGATCTCGACTTCCTGCGACCAGCCCGCCGCGGTCAGCAGCAGCAGGCTTCCCAGCGTCCAGACGAGCCTCATCCGTAGCACCCTGCCTCAGGATACCACGGGCGCCGGTTAGCCGCCGGCCAGCAGCCGCTCGCGGATCTCCTCCAAGAGGGCCTTGGCGCGCCGGATGTCGGCGACCTGCTGGTCGCCGCTGATCTCGCGCTCAATCGTCAACGGTCCCCGGAAGCCCCGCTCGTAGAGCGCCGGAATCAGCGCCCGGATGTCGACGTCGCCCTCGCCCAGGGGGTACTCCTCACCGAGCCCCTGACCCGGCCGCGGGGCCTTGCCGTCCTTGCAGTGCGTGTTGAAGACGTACGGCGCGACCAGGTCGGCGACCTCCAGCGGCACGCTCTTGCCGTACAGCAGCAAGTTCGCCGGATCGAGGTTGATCCCCACGTGCGGCGCCCGGCCGATGTCCTGAATCGTCCGCACCAGGGTCTGGGCGGTCTCTTGGCCGGTCTCGAAGGCGAAGGTCTGGCCGTTGTCCAGGAAGTAATCGACCAGCGCCTGCATCGTCTCGATGAACGGCGGGTAGGCGGCGTCGGCGGGATCCTCGGGGATGAAGCCGATGTGGCTGGTCAGCGCGTCGATGCCGACCTGGCGGGCCCAGTTGCTGATCCGGATCGCCCGCACCACCCGCGCGCCGCGCTTGTCGGCCGGCACCAGGCCAATCGTCCGCGGGCCCCCGAAGAGGTTCCAGATATGGCCCGACCACATCACGAAGACCGCGGTGATGGTCACCCCGGACTCCTCGTAGGCGGCCTTGAACTCGGCAGTCAGCCGGGCGGCGTCGGGCCCGACGAGGTAGCTCTCGGGCGGCGACGAGAGCTGGCAGGTCTCGAACCCCAGCTCACGCACTTTCGCGAACATCTCGCGCGGCGCGCCGTGCAGGCTGGTCATCACCCCCAGCGCCAGCGGTGCGGTCTGCGGCATCAACGTCTCCTTCGGGTTAGGGGCTGCCCGGCGCGGCCGGCGCAGCGGGCTGACCGGGCTGTGCCGGCGCACCCTTCTTGGCTTTCGACTTGGCACGGATCGAGTTGACATCGGCGGCCGGCGCGCCGATCTCGGCGCCCCAGTCGTCCTTCTTCTTGCAGCCGGCCAGGGACAGCACCCCAACCGTCAGCAGCGCCACCGCCAGGGCTCGTTTGCCAGTTCGCATCGTCTCATCCTCCCGGCGCGGCCAGCCGCGGCTGCACCGTGCCGGCACACGCCCCCCGCACGTTGGCGAGGTACTTCGGCAGATCCCAGCGCGGGCTGTTCTCGCTGGTGTGGCACCGTTCGCAGGCCTCGCGCCCGCCGGTCGTTGGCCTGGTCTGCGGATCCGCCAGATGCGCCGCCAATCCTTCGTGACAGGTGGCACACTCGACACCCCGGTCACCGGTCGCCGGCGGCCGCAGGCCGAGGCGGCGGGTCTGCTCGGCGTGACACACCAGACAGGCCGCGACATCGCGCCCGGCCTGCTCCAAGGTCTCGACGGCGTGGCCATGCGGGTGCGCCCGCCAGGCGGTTACCGCCGCGGCGTGGCACGGCCCGCAGGTGCTCACCGCCGGCTGGCCGGTCGACCCGGCCGCGACCTGCTGCACCTGTCCCGCCCGCTGCGCCGCCACGAAGGCGTCGACCCAGCTCGCCACCGCCGCGTCGGACACCCCCGCCAGGACCATCCGCTGCTCACAACTCAGGCTGACCCCGCGGGGCGTGCTGGCGAAGGTGATGCGCGAGACGGAACGCCCCTTCGCCGCAACCGGCACCCAGGTCGCGCCGAGCTCCTCGAAGTAGGGCAGCGTGTCGCCGTAGGCGCTGGCCAGCAGCACCAGCCGCGGCCGTTGCGCCGCCGGCAGCCGTTCCAGCAGCCGCTCGGTGTCGCCGTAGCCGAGATGCGACAGCAGCACGGTCAGGTCACAGTGCCGCTGCTGCCGCAACTGGGTCAGCTCCGCGGCCAGCCGGGGCGCCAGCGCCGTGACGCCGCCTTCCGGCAGTGAGACCGCCACCACGCCGATCCGCCAGCCGCGCTGGGGCCCGATCACCAGGCTCCGCGGCGGCGCCGGTGGAGCCGCCAGGCGCGGCGGCGGCAGGCTGGTCAGGGGCATCCCAGCGGCCGCGGCGGCCGGCGCCAGGTGCTCCCAGGCCGCCAGATCATCGGCTGCGCAGCCGGCCAGGGCGACGCCGCTGTAAGCCGCCGCGCGCAGGATCAGTGGCAGCCGCTCGGTCAGGAAGCCCTGCCCGCCCAGATCGATCACCGGCGCGCCCGGAAACTCGCGGCGCAGTTCGTCGAGCAGTGCGGCGCGGCGCGCCAGGCCCCCGGCCACCTGGCCGCCACAGCCGCAGGGCTCCAGGTAGTCCATCGTCTGACCGACCACCAGCAGCGTCAGCGGCTCGCGGCGCGGCGGGTCCGCGGCGACCGTGGTCAGGACCAGCGCCAGCAGCAGGAGCAGCCGCTTCATGGTAGCCCGACCTCCTGCACCGCGCCGCCGGGCGTGCCGACCAGGCGCAGTTGCTCCAGCCGCAGCGGTTGCCCGCCGGACCAGTGGGCGGTCAGCAGGTCGACCTCTTCCCACCGTGGCCGACGCGTCGGGTCGGCCGCGCGGAACGCTCGCCAGGGCAGCGCGCGTTCGAGGCTCTGTCCCGCGGCGGCGGGCAGCGTCGCCCGGTAGTCGACGCGATCGGCCTGCCCCGCTCGCTCACTGAGGGTCAGCGTCAGCGTCCCGGCAGCCGGCGCCTGGAACCTCACCTGCAGCCCAAACGCCGCCGGCGCGAGTTGTCGCAGGGCGTCGAGCCGGCGCGTCTGCCAGGTCGGCGGCCCGCCCCCGGCCGCACCCGCCGGGACCGTGCCGGCGGCCGCGTCGGGCCCGCCGGGCGCGGCTGGCAGCGGCAGCGCGGCGGGCGACGCGCTGCTGCCAGCGGGCTCCCGGGTCGGCCGCGCCGGCCCGGCCAGCAGGTCGGGCTCGGGCCAGACCGGCGGGGCCAGCGCCAGCCCGAGAGCGGGCGGGTCGAGCTCGGTGGCGGCCGTCGACAACCAGCCGCCGGCCCCGTCGCCGACGCTGGCAATCGCCCACAGCGGCCCGGCCGGCGCCGCAATCCGGACCACGGCCACGGGCCAGCTCGGTCCACGCCGCAGCGGCACGGTCGTCCAGTCCCGTCCCGGCCAGGGAGCCCCGCCGCGGGCCAGGTAGAGCGCCCCGGCCAGCGGCGGCGCCGTACCGCGCACCTCCAGCCGCAGCCGGTCACCACTGACACTCGCTCGCAGCGTCGGCAACCGCGGGGGCTGCGCACTCCAGAGCGCCCGCAGCCAGGGGGCGGCCGCCGCCACGGCGAGCCGCTCGCCCGGCGCCCAGAGCTGCGGTCCTCGGCCAGCCGCGGCGCGCAGGGCCCACTGCGCCGGCGCGCTGAAGAGCGGATCGTTGAGCCCGCCGCCCAGCCACAGCGGTCCGCGGTAGGCGGCGATCCGGGCCACCGGGTCAAACGCCGCCAGCCAGCGTTGCCGGCTCGGCGCCGTCGCCGCGGCCAGCGCCTGGCCGACCTGGCCGTCATCGGGCCCGACCGTCCCGAGCCCGCTGATCGCCACCGCTCGCACCCGCGAGTCGTGCGCCGCCACGGCCAGCGCCGGCAGACCAGCCAGGCCCTCCGCCAGAATCGCGAGCGGTCGGCCGGGGCAGCGTTGCTGCAGCAGGTCCAGCGCGCCGCGGGTCCAGGCGGCGGTTTGGTACAGCAGACTGGCCTGCGGCTGCGGCGTCACCCGCAGCGCGGCCCGCACCGCCACGCCGTCGGCGGGCGGCAGCACCGGCAGGGTCAGCACCGCCAGCCGCGCCCGATCCGGCGAGGCCGCCAGCAGCGCCGCACTGCTCGGGATGGTCGCCTGGCGCGCCAACAGCACCACCGCCGCGGTGGCCGTGGGCGGCAGCCGCAGCGTGCTGCCGGGCGCCGCCCCGTGCACCACCAGCCGCTCGCCGCGACCGCTGGCGTGCAGCGCCGCCGCGGGCGGCAGCTCCCAATCCGCTGGCGCGGCCTCCGGACCGTCGCCGTGCGTCGTGACAACGTGCTCCTCGGCGGCTGGTTGCCCCGCCTGGCGCAGGCCCAAATGCAGCACGGCGCCGAGCAGCAGCAGGCCAGTCAGCGTGGCGATCCGCCGGCGGTCGGCGGCGTCCAGTTGGTAGCGCCCGCGGTTCACCAACAGGAACATCACACTCAAGAACGGCAGTGCCGGCAGTCCGACCTCCAAGGCCCCGGCCGCCGCCAGCGTCTGGGCCAGCGTCAGGCCGATGGTGAAGGCGGCCATCAGCGCCCAGTAGTTGCGGCCGACGCCCCAGCCGAAACGCAGCGCCGCGCCCAGAAACAGGGCCAGAAACAGGAAGTCGGCCGCGCCGACCAGGCCAGGCACGAGGTTGGTGCCGAAGACCGGCCAGGGCAGCGTGGCGACCGCCGCGTAGCTCTGCGCGGCGCTGCTGTCGGAACTCATCACGTGGCCGGTGACGCCGCCGAAGACCGACCAGTAGTCGGCGATCGCCACCACCAGCGCCGTCAACACGATGTAGCTGGGCCGCCGCAGGCGCAGCGCCAGCAGCCAGCCGGCGGCGGTGGTCCAGAGCACCAGCCCAACCGCGGTGGCCAGCGGCCCGGCGTGGTGCGCCCCGAGCCGCTGCCCGGCCAGCGCCAGCAGCAGCCCAGCCCCGAAGGCCCCCGCCGCGGCCCACGGCGACGGCTGCAGCTCCACCAGCACCACCGCCAGACAGCCCGTCAGCAGCGCGGCACAGACCCCCGACAGCCCCTGCGCCAGCTCCGTCGCATAGGGCAGCATATCGGGCGAGAGCAACCGCAGCAGCTCGAAACCGGCGATCCAGCAGAGCAGCGCGGCCGACACCGAGCGCGGCAGCGACGACTGCCAGCGGCTCCGGGCCCGGCCGTAAAGCACGATGCCCGCCCCGCTGGCGACCGTCACCACCAGCGCCGTGAGGCTCCACAGCAGACTCAGCAGGCCCAACGCCAGGGGTGTCGCCAGCCGCAGCTCGAGCGGCCCGCCGCCCTCGCGGACGCCCCAGACCACGCGCGCCTGAGCGGCCCCCGCCGCGGCGCGCAGCTCGTACAGCCCAGGTTCGAGGTGGCGCGCCGTGAACCGGCCGGCCGCGTCGGTGGTGCTGCTGCTCGCCGCCCCGCCGGCCAGCGGCGTGACCACCACGCGCAGCCCGCCGGGCGATCCACCGCTGCCGCCGACCAGGCGCACCCGCCCCGTCAGGTCGACGCCCTGGCCCGCCGTCACCGCCAGCAGCAGCACCAGCAGACCGCGGCGGAGGATCACGCCAGGCTGCCCAGCAGCGGCGCCAGGTGTCGCTCCCGCGCCGCCGTCACGTAGGGCAGCCCGGCCGCGCTCGCGGCGGCCGTCAGCCGGGCCTCGGCCTCGTCCAGTGTCGCCCGCGCCGCGGCTCGGTCGTGGTGGGCCAGCAGCCGAGCCTGCAACGCCAGGGCGGCAATCTGCTCCTCCAGCGCACCCATCTCGGTCGCCGCGGTCAGCGCCGCCGCCGCGTCGGTCGCCGCCCCCGCCGCGTCGCCCGCCCGGCGCACCGCGGCCCGCACCCGCAAGGCCCGCACCAGGATCGGCTTGAACTCCAGCCGGGTGGCGATCGCCAGCGCCTCCTCGGCCTGCTGCCCGGCCCTCGCCGGGTCGCCGTCGGCCAACGCCGCCGCCGCCAGCTCAGCCAGCACAATCGCCCGCTCGGCCGGGTGATGCGCACTCTCCAGCGCGCTCTGCAACTGCGCCACCGCGGCCTCCGCGTGGCCGTGGGCCAGCTCCAGATGCGCCCCGGCAACCCCCAGATCGAGCGCCCCAGCCAGCTCGCCGGCGGTCTCGCAGAGCGCTCGACCCTGGGCCACGAAGCGGTCCGCCACCGTGGTGTCACCAACCGCCAGCGCCGCCTCGGCCAGCCCGGCCAGGGAGCCGGCCTCCCAACGCGTGCTGCCGGTCTCCCGAGCCAGCGCCAGCGCCTCGTCGAGCTGCACCGGCGCCTCCTGCAAGCGGCCCAGCAGCAACTGCGTGCGACCCAGCCAGTGCCGCGCCTCGGCCTCGACATTCTTCTCGCCCGTGCTGCGGGTGATCTCGATGGTCCGCTCGTAGGCCGTCACAGCCTCCGCCAGGTTGCCCAGGTTGCGGTGCGCCGAGCCCAGGTTGCCCGAGGTGTAGCACTCCAGCCGCAGCTTCATCGGGTCGTCGGGCGCCAGCTTCTCGAGCATCTCGCCACAGACCCGGCAGCTCTCCAGCATCTCGCTGAAGCGCCCCATCGCGTCGTAGGCCGCGGCCAGGTTGTTGTGCGAGACCCACAGCCCGAAGGGCTCGAACTCCAGGTGCTCGGTCTGAATGTCGAGCGCCCGCTGGAAGTGCTGCCGCGCGTCCTCGTAACGGCCCTGCAGGTAGCCCAGATTGCCGATCCCGTACTCGGTGTCGCGCACACCGTCCCAGGCCCCCGCCGCCTCGTACTCGGCCTGCACCCAGGTCCAGGCGGCCTGCGCCTCCTCGAACTGCCCCGAGGCGGTGTACTGGTGCGCCAGCATGTACGAGGCGTCGATGATGCCATCACGGTCGTGCAGTTCGCGGGCCAGCTCCAACCGCTGCACCCCGAAATCGAGGGCGTCTTTGTCGCCGGTCAGGGCCAGCACCCCGGTCAGGCCCTTGAGCAGTTCCAGGCGTTGCCGCGGCAGGTCCTCGGGGCCGCCGTCGCGGCCGATCTCGTCGGCCTTCTCGAGCGCCCGCTTGTATTGCGTCACGGCCTGCTGGTTGGCATACGTCGACGCCGCGCGGGCCGCGCTCTGGGGCAGGTAGTGCAGCGCCCGCGGCGCGTTGGCGCTGTTGTAGAAGTGCCACGCCAGGTCGTCGGTGTAGGCGCTCAGACTGCTGGCGTAGTGGCCCTCGATGTACTGGCCGACCAGCCCGTGCAACCGCCGCCGCTCGGCCCGCAGCAGGTTGTTGTAGGCCACGTCCCGCGATAGGGCGTGCTCGAAGACATACTCGACATCGCTCTCGCCGCGGTGCTCGACGCGGATCAGGTCACGCTGCTCCAGCACGCCCAACAACTCGTCGAGCCCCTCCTCGCCCGCCACGAACTGCAGCGCGGTGCGCCGGAAGTAGCGCCCGATCAGCGCCACGCTGGCCGCCTGCAGCAACGCCCGCGGCGCCTCCGGCAGCTTGTCGATCCGCGCCAGCAGAATCTCCTCGACGCTGTCGGGCACCAGGCTGCCGAGTTCGTCCTCACTGATCAGCAGCCGGCCGCGCCGCACGTCAATCGTCGGCTTGCCGCTCTGCTCGGCTCGCTCGATCAGCGCGGTTACCGTCTGGTCGATGAAGAACGGGTTGCCCTGCGACTTGCGGTAGACCGCCTCGGCCAGCGAGGCGTCGATCCGCTGCTCGTCCTCAATCTGGCCCCGCGACTTGAGCAACGAGCCGACCACCTCGCGGGTCTCGTCGACCGTCAGGCGGCTCGGCTGGACCAACTGGAAGCCCGCCCGGCCCGTCAGGTCGGCGGTGAAGTCCGGCCGGTAGGCCAGCAGCACCAGCAGCCGCAGCTCGGGGCAGCGCTCCAGCAGGTCTTCGACAATCTCCAAAGAGGCCGCGTCGCACCATTGCAGGTCGTCCAGGAAGACCACCAGCGGATGCGCCCGGCTGGCCGCCTCGACCACCGCCAGCGTGCTGCCCCGCAGCCGCTGCCGCCGCTCCTGCGGGTCGAGTTGGTTGAACTCGCGGTCGGCAAAGTCGAGGCCCAGCACAAACCCCAGCGGCGGCCCGTGCTCGGCCGGCGCCAGCCCGACCGCCGCCAACGTCGCCGTCACCTTCTCGCGGCGCACCTCGGCGGAGTCGGCGTCCTGAATCTGGCACAGCTCATTGAGCAGATCGCGGATCGGCAGGTACAGCGTGTTGGCACCGTAGCTGACGCAGCGGCCCTCGATGCAGCGCGCCTCGCTGCCGGCCACCCGCTGCTGCAGCTCAAAGACCAGCCGCGACTTGCCGATGCCGGCCTCGCCGCAGATGCCCAAGCTGCCGCCGCGCCCGGCCAGAGCGCGCTGCCAGGCCCCCAGCACCGTGTCGAGCTGGGCCTGTCGGCCCACCAGCCGGCTCATCCCCGCCGCCTGCGCCAGCTCCACCCGCGCCGCCCGCCGCCGCTCCGCCAGCACCGCCCAGATCTTCACCGGCTGCGACTTGCCCTTGACCTGCACCGGCTCCAACTCGGCCAGCTCGAAGCTGCCGGCGACCCGCCGGTGGGTGTTCACCGAAATCAGCGACTGCCCCCAGGCGCAGGCCGTCATCAGGCGCGCCGCGAGGTTCACCGTGTCGCCCATCGCCGTGTATTCCATGCGCCCGCCCGCGCCCACCCCGCCGACTCGCACCGGGCCGGTGTTGATGCCAATCCGCAGCTTCAACGGCGTGTCGGCCGGGATCACCCCTTCGTCGTGCAGCCGGGTCAGCTCGGCATGCATCCGCACCGCCGCCCGCAGCGCCCGCTCCGGGGCGTCCTCATGCGCGATCGGCGCCCCGAACAGCGCCATGATGTCGCCGTCCAGGAACTTGTCGATGTAGCCGTCGAACTCCTCGACGATGTGCTGCCGCGCCAGCTGCTCGAAGACCTCGTTCATCACCGCGGTCTGCTTCTCGCGGCCATGCCCATCAGTCATCTCGGCGAAACCCTCGAGGTCCGCCATCATCACCGTGATCGTCCGCAGCTCGTCGCGCTTCGATTGGTCGACCGAGACCTCGGCCGGGGTCGCCGCCCCGCCGCCGGCCGCAGCGGTCCGCCCCTCACCCCCCGCCGGCAGCGCCCCCGCCGGCGCCAGCACCTGCGCCAGCCGCACCCCACACCCGCCGCACCACTGGTCGCCGACCCGATTCGAGAACCCACAGCACGGGCAGAGTACCTCCAGGCTGACCCCGCAGGCGTTGCAGAAACGCCGTTGCGCCTCGTTCTCGGAGCCACAGCCAGGACAGAGGATGGTCATCGCCCGCTTGGTGTCCGCGGGCCGCGCAGCCCGCCGTGGAAGCGCCTTTGCCGACCCGTCGCAGTATAGCCTGACGCGTCCCGCAGTGTCAAACCAAGGGCGCTGGCCAGGCGGCCCGCGGGCCCGCGACCGCCGGCCTGCCCCGTGCTCTGCTGGCGCCCACCGCCCGTCACCCCAGCCGTGGTAGGCCAACTCGTGGTACCGCGCGGCCTCGCGGACGTCGCAGCGCATCACCGCGGCGTGGCGGGCCCGCCGGGCCACGGCGATCGTCCTGGACAGGCCCGGTGCCGCGGCGCAACACTCCGTTCACCGGCTCGCCGATGGCCCCGGGCAACGCCCTGGGCTCCTGGTCTGGCCTCCACCGGCGTCAACCACAGCGCATCTTGCGAAGCCATGACACCAGCTCGCCAGATGCTCTTGACACCAGCCCTCCCAGCGGGCAGAGTGATAAATGACAGACGCACCAAGGGGAGTAAAGCCACGACCTCCAGCCACGCCAACAACCAACTGACGGGCCCGGGGACCTATGTCTACGACGGCAATGGCAACCCGATCACCTTCGGCGGCACGGCGCTGACCTGGGATGTCGAAAACCGAATGACGGCCCACGGCACCGCCTTCGCAGCCGCCTACCGCGGTGATGGGCTGCGAGCTTGGAAGGAAGGCGCTACTCGCACCTACTTCCTCTACGACGGCATCAACGTGGTCTGTGAGCTCGACGCCGTCGGTGACCTCCTGGCCGCCAGCACCTTCGGCGCAGCCGGTTTGCTCAGTCGCGGCGCGGTGCAGTACCAGTTCGACCCCCTCGGCGACGCGGTCCCTTACCCACAAGTCCCAGGAGTCATCGCCGGCCGGGTGGCGAAGCGGCCGGTCAGAGGTAACCGGCGATGGCACAGTGGGCTTGCGAGGCGATGCGGGGGGTGGACCTCGGCGATCCGCGGCGGAACCGCCGGCTGTTGCAGTTGCTCAGCGACCTGGCGGCGCGCTACGAGGTGAGTTTGCCACAGGCGTGTGGCGACTGGGCCGCCACCAAGGCCGCCTACCGCTTCCTCGACAACGACGCCGTCGAGGCCGCCGCGGTCCGCGCTGGCTTGACTGGCGCGACGGTCGCGCGGCTCGTGGAGGCGCCGGTCGTGCTGGGCATGTCCGACACCACCCGCCTCGATTACAGC
>JADZEX010000023.1 GCA_020850355.1 Fimbriimonadaceae bacterium
GCCGAGCACCCCCGCCGGCTTCGGCGGACAACTGGGGTACTATCGGGACCAGCGCGAGCGCCTCTATGTTCGGGCGAGGCACTATCGGCCGGGGCGGGGGAGGTGGATGTCGAGGGATCCGCTGGGCAGAGTCTTCCGTGACCGAATCATGCAGTTGTACGGTGCCGGTAATCCGGTCGCCGATACAGACCCATCGGGCCTGCTGCGGCCCTCGGAGTTCGGGGCATGGAGCGAGGAGCGCAAGGCCGAGTGGCTGGCGGATCTCCGCCGTCGCTATGGGAAGCTGGTCTGCGAGGCGGCGCGCCGGCACTGCGTCCCGGGCGAACTCGTGATCGGCATGATCGTGAATGAGCAGATTGATTACTCGCCCGCGGAGAGGTTCGCCGAGTCCATTGGATTCGGCAACTCGGTCGGCCTCGCCCAGATAACGATCGGCACGGCGGTGCGTTACGGCCTTACCGACTGCAAGCTCTCCGACTACGAGGATCGGACCATGGCTGGTAGGGGTGTCGTGATCGTCTTAACGGCTGAGGAGCAGTACCGGCAGTGCGTTCGCACCACGCTGATTTCGGATCCCGGCAACATCGAGGCGACAGCGCGCTTGGTTGCCACCTACCTCGATGGTCTCTGTGAACGTGCGCGGAACCGCGACCGGGGTGTCGAGCCAATGCTGTCGGACTCGTTCCTGAAGGTGGCCGCATCCTGCGAGACCGCGGACTTCTGCTGTCGTAAGGAGGCGGCGAAGCGCGGCGACTGCGCAGAGGCTGGTGAACGGATCGCCAAGCTGAACACTCGTTCGTGCCTATTGGCTGCCATGGCCGTCGCCTGGAACAACGGCATCAAGACCGCGGAGAACCCGAACATCGAGAAGACCGCAGAGAACGCATGGAATCATGGCAATAACGCCGACCTCTTCATCTCCGACCGGCTCGACGGCTTCTGTGCCTAGGAGGACTGCGCCGTGAAACTGAGTCTGCACCGCCGCCCTGCCGTTTGGGGCCTGACCGCCGCGGCGGTGCTGGTCGGGTATCCGTTGGGTCGGGACATGGCGCGCTTCGAGTTGCTGCGATGGCACCGTCGCGATGCCGACCAGGCGCGACCACTGGCGGACCAGCTCGCGAAGACGCGCTTCGGCGTGGCCCTGGCGTTACGCGACCTGGACGCGTCTGGCGGGAGCACCATGGGATGGTCCAACGGGATTGTCAAGAAGTCCCAACGGTCCGGGATCGACGAGCGCCTGCGGCAGATTGCCACGGACCCGGCGGCCAGTCTGCTACGCCGGCTGGGGGCCATCGAGGCCCTGTCCTACCGGACGGGCAGCGTCGAGGTACTGCTAGAGTGGTTCGAGCTGGTGCGGCGAAAAGGCGGTCCGTCGGCGGGACTGGGCAGGCGTTATCTCGCAATACGACTGCGCGACTACGGTGCGAGCGAAGCGGCGGTCGAGCCGCTCCGCGCCCGAGAGACCAACGCGATCGCGATGGACAGCGACGCCTTCGCGCGACTGGTGCACGGCCTGCCGTCGATCCGAGGGAAGGCTGCGGCAGATCAGGTCACAGGCGCGCCGTAGCCGCGCGAGGTGCGACGCCGGCGACCAGCTCCTGGCCATCTCGCCCGCCGGGCCGGAGGGGGCGCTGTGCGTCTTCGAGCCGGTCGTCGCGCCGCCGTTGAGCTGTGCGGCCCTGGCGTCGCGGTCCACGCTGCCCGATCTCTCTCGACTTCGGACTGCGCTCCTCTTCTGAGAGGGTGGCCGCTGCCCGCTGCGCCACGTTGCGCGAGGTGCGCTGTCGACGCCGACCTGCAGATCCTGGCTGAACAAGGTCGAGCCGGTCTTCAGCCACCTCCAACGCCAGCCGCCAGGCCGCCTGCAGAGCTGGTCCACCGAGCACCTGGCTCGCCACCCACGCGGCAGGCGACAAGACTGGCAGGCGCGCCAGGCCGTTCCAATGGACCTTCCACCCGCCTTGCGGTTGATGCAATAGAGCGCCGTGGCTCCCAGCGCCAGACCCGTTCAGCGCACCGCGGCGTGTGCGGGCAGGGGAATGTCTGAAGAGCTGTCGCAGTCACGCGGCTCGCCGGCGGTCCCGGTGGCTATTTGTCTGGTGTCCGGCATCACGGTCAGAAGAGGCTACGACCGAACGGCACTGACATGTCGCCATCCGCCGCCGTGGCGCGGCGCCGCAGCAACGCGGTAGAATCGCCGCGCTGGCCTCAGCCGGCCCGGCAACGGCGGTGCTCGCGGTACAGGTGACGGGGCTGACGCAGCAGGTTGTCGGCCCGCAGCCGCGGTTTGGTGCGCCGGGGCTCGTCGCGCCGCCGGTTCGCGCGGCGCGGCAGGCGATTCGCAGCCACCCGCGCCGGAACCCATTTGGCCAGCCCTGCGTAGTCGCCGGCCGGCCAGGCCAAAGCTGCCTCCAGGACCGCCATCGCCGTCGTGAAGCTCAGCTCAGACGGCGCGCAGCCGGCCTCGCTGGCGGCCGGCCTGCGCTTGCCAACCCACCAACCCCAACCCGCTTGTCCTGAGGAGGCCGCAGGCCGTCTCGAAGGGCGAGGTCGGCGACGGTGGACGAACCGGGCTGGGGTCGCTGTCGACCGCTGGTCCGGTCTGGCTGGGGGTGGTGGCGACGAAAAAGGGGTCTGGACCATTGGGGTACCAATAGTCCAGACCCTTGTTTCGGCGCCGATCCGCGGC
>JADZEX010000024.1 GCA_020850355.1 Fimbriimonadaceae bacterium
AGGGCGGGCGGCACACGCCGTTCTTTACGGGGTACCGGCCGCAGTTCTACTTCCGGACGACGGACATCACGGGGACGGTGCATCTGCCGGACGGGGTGGAGATGGTGATGCCGGGTGACAACATCACCGTCACCGGCGAGCTGCTCTACCCGATCGCCATGGAAGAGGGCCTGCGCTTCGCGATCCGCGAAGGCGGGCACACCGTGGCGTCCGGCGTGGTCACCAAGATCCTCGGGTAGGAGACGGTTGTGGGTTCGAAGAGCAAGGACGTCCGGATCGTCATCACTCTGGAGTGCACCGAGTGCCGGCAGGCCGGACGCCCGGGTGTGGCGCGGTACAGCAGCAGCAAGAACCGCCGGAACAACTCGGCGCGGATGGAGCTTAAGAAGTACTGTCGGTACTGCCGCCACCATACGGCGTTCCGCGAAACGCGGTAGCGTCGGCGCGGGGGAAACCCCGCCTGTAGGCCTATAGCTCAATTGGCAGAGCACCGGTCTCCAAAACCGGGGGTTGCTGGTTCGAGTCCGGCTGGGCCTGTACGAGCGACAGACAGGTTATCAACATCACCATGAGCAAGGCACCGGCACCGGCCAAGGAGCGCCCGACGCAGACCCGCAGGTCTGCGACGCGGTTCCTGCACGAGGTCTACCTGGAGCTGCAGAAGGTCAAGTGGCCGTCCCGCCAGGACGTCGTGCAGTTGACCTCGGTGGTGCTGCTGACCATCGTGATGGTCGGGTTGTACATCTTCGTGCTGGAGCAGGTCTTCGGACGCCTCTTCCAGTGGATCGGGATGTACGGCTCCGGTGGCAGTGGAGGCTAGGAGTTATCCCCGATGGCCTTCCTGTGGTACGCCGTCCATACCTTCACGGGTCAAGAAGACAAGGTCTCCCGGCTGATCGAGCGCGCTGCGGTGACGCAGGCGATCCACGAGCGGATCCGGGAGATCTACGTCCCGGTCGAGGAGGAAGTCTCCTCGGTCGGCGGCAAGAAGCGCACCATCAAGCGCAAGCTCTTCCCCGGCTATATCTTCATCCACATGGATCTCAGCGAAGATATCCAGCGGCTGGTGAAGAACACCAACGGGGTGACCGGCTTCATGGGCGCCGACGGCGAGCCCTCGCCGTTGGAGCAGCAGGAAGTCAGCAGTCTGCTACGGATCCGCGAGGAGCCCGAAGAGGTCCAGACCTCGGCCTACGGCCAGGGCGACCGGGTGCGGATTGTCGGCGGTCCGTTCGCCGAGTTCAGTGGTCGGATCGAAGAGGTCAACCTCAACAAAGAAACCGTCCGCGTGATGATCAGCATTTTCGGGCGCGACACGCCGGTCGAGTTGAAGTTCACCGAAGTGGAGCGCGAGGAGTAGGACTGTGGCCAAGAAGATCGTGGCCGAGGTGACCATTCAGATCCCGGCTGGCAAAGCGATGCCCGGCCCCCCGGTCGGCCCCGCGCTCGGCGCGTACGGCATCAACCTGCCGATGTTTATCAAAGAGTACAACGAGCGCTCGGTGCAGCAGTATCCCGAGGGCACGACGGTGCCGGCGAAGGTCACCATTTTCGGTGACCGCAGCTTCACCTTCGAGCTCAAGACGCCGCCCGCCGCCGTGCTCGTACGACAAGCGCTCGGACTGCCGAAGGGCAGCGCCAGCGCCAAGGCCGAACAGGTAGGCAGCATCACCGCCGATCAGCTCCGCAAGATCGCCGAGGTGAAGATGCCGGACCTCAACACCGACGACGTCGAAGCCGCGATGCGAATCATCGCGGGGACCTGCCGCCAGATGGGCGTGACGGTCGCCGAGTAGTTGCTGGGAGCCCATTGTGAGCAAGCCATCGCGCCGCTATGCGGCGCTCGTGACCGATGTGGACAAGCGCCAGGTCTACAGCCTGGCCGAGGCGATTGCGAAGGCCAAGGCCCACGCCACCACCAAGTTCGACGAGACCTTGGACGTCGCGATCAACCTCGGGATTGACCCGCGGCAGAGCGACCAGACCGTCCGCGGGACCGTCGTGCTGCCGCACGGCACCGGCCGCACCGTCAACGTCGCGGTGATCGCCGACGGCGCCGACGCCGACGCTGCGCGGGCCGCCGGGGCCAACACCGTCGGCGGCGACGACCTGGTCGCGCAGATCGACGGCGGCTGGGCCGACTACGACATCCTCTGCGCCACCCCGGCGATGATGCGCGTGGTCGGGCGCCTCGGCCGCAAGCTCGGTCCGCGGATGCCGAATGCCAAGGCCGGCACGGTCGGGCCCGACATCGGGCAGATTGTGCGCGAGCTGAAGGCCGGCAAGATCCAGTACCGCGCCGACAACCGCGGCGGCGTGGTACGCTGCGGCTTTGGCAAGCAGTCCTTCAGCGACGAAGCGCTGCTGGAGAACTTCAACACCTTGATGGGCGCCATTCTCCGCGCCAAGCCGGCGGCGGCCAAGGGGCAGTACCTCAAGAAGGTGGTCGTTTCGTCCACCATGGGGCCGTCCTTCAAGGTCGACCTGGCCGACTGCCAGGCGCAGGCGTCGAGCTCCTAGCGGAGCCGCGCACCGGCGCCGGCGACGACCATTCGGGCCCGCCCCAACCGTAGACAGCAGGTCACTTCAAGGCCCTCGGGCCGCCTGCCGAGGTGGGAGCCACCAGCAACCGGGAGGTTGTTGGAGTGCCACCACCGTCTCCGTTCGGGCGGTGGTTGTGTGCTATAAAGGAGGCCCCTAATGCCCATTACTCGGGCACGCAAAGAAGAGCAGGTGGCCGAGCTGAGCGAACGCTTCGGACGGGCGCAGTCGGCGGTCTTCGTCGACTACACCGGTCTCTCGGTGTTCCAGATGCGCACCATTCGGCGCGCCTTGCGGGCGGAGGGTTGCGACTTCCAGGTCGCCAAGAACACCCTCATCCGCATCGCCCTCGACGCGACCGGCCGCAAGCTGGTCGACGGCGCGGGCGCCGCGCACGACAGCCTCACCGAGGGTGTCACCGCGGTGGCGTTCGGGTACGACAACCCGGCCGCCGCGGCGAAGGTGCTGCTCGACCTCAAGAAGGACCTCGACGCGCTGAAGTTCAAGGGCGGCTTCTTCGGGGACAACCCCGTCAGTGGCGACGCAGGCGTTCAGAAGATCGCCAACATGCGCACCAAGGAAGATGCCCTGCGTGACGTGGTTCGCATTCTCAAGGGCGGCCCGAGCCGCCTGCGTATGCTGCTGGGCGCTGCCCCGCAGAAGATCATCACGCTCAAGACCCTGCTGGAGCAGGAGTCCGAGCAGGATGCCGCCTAGCGGCTGCGGCCGCCTGAAGGAGATTCTCCGATGTCCGTGAACGAAATCGTCGAAGCCCTCAAGAAGCTCACCCTGGCCGAGGCCGAAGAGCTGGTCGCCGCCCTCACCGAAGCGTTCCCGAAGCTGGCCGAGATGCCCGCCGGCGGGATGATGATGATGGCCGGTGGTGCTGGTGGTGGCGCGGCCGAGGCGGCCGTCGTCGAGGAGCCGACCGAGTTCAACCTGATCCTCAGCGCCGCTGGCGACCAGAAGGTCCAGGTCATCAAGGCCGTCCGCGAGCTGACCAGCCTTGGGCTGAAGGAAGCCAAGGACGCCGTCGAGTCGGCGCCGTACACCGTCCTCGAGGCGGTCGAGAAGGCCGCCGCCGAGGCCGGCAAGGACAAGCTGGTGGCGGCCGGCGCGATGGCCGAAGTCAAGCCCGCTTAGGTCTGGCATTCGACATTGGTCTGACCGACGAGCCGGGTCACGTGGCGTGGCCCGGCTCGTCCGTTGGGCGGCGGCTGGCCACCAGGACCACCGTCGCGTCGCCCCGCCAGCGGCGGCGGAGGTCCCAGTCGCCGTACAGCCGGACGTCACGAAACCAGCCGCTGCGGCGGACCAGCCGTTCGGCCAAGGCGGCTGGGACGTGTCGCTGGCGCTCCAGACCGACTCGTTCGTGCTCCCCCGCGGCGTCGCTCCAAGCCAGGTGCAGCTCCCACTCGTAGACCTCGCCAACCCTCCGCAGGGGGCCGGCGGTGGCGGTCACCGTGAGGCCGTCGAGGCGGTGCTGCCAGGACGTCGGCGCGACCCGCTCGGCGTCGCCGGGGACCAGCTCCAGCAGCATCACCCCGCCGGGTAGCAGGGCGGCGGCGGTGGCCGCCAGGGCGGCTTGCCAGGCCTCGTCGTCGAGCAGGTAGGCGAATCCGGCCAACGGGCAGAAGGCCAGGTCGACCGGCTCGGGGAGCGTGAACGAGCGCAGGTCAGCAGTGACCGGACGCAGCTCGGGGGCGTGTTGCCGCAGCCAGGCGGCGGCCCCGGGGTTGTGGTCGACGGTCCACACCAGGCAGCCCCGCCGGGCCAGCTCGCGTCCGTGGCGCGCTGGTCCCGCGGCCAGCTCGACCGCCCGGCGCGGCAGGTGGCCCTGCCGACCGAGCGTCAGGGCGCCGAGGAAGTCGACCTCGGCGACGAAGTCGCGGTAGGCGTAGGCCACGTCGTAGGCGGTGGGATCGTCGTAGACGCTCATGCCGCGCCGTTGGCGCCCACCCTGGCGGCACCTCCTTGACGCCGCCGCCGGCGCCCCGCACAATGCCCCCGACGAGGGCCCCATGCGCGCGCTATGGCTACTGTTGCTGAGCCTCCCCGCGGTCGGCGCCACCGACTTCTGGGGCGTCGGCAGCCTCACCAAGATCCGCCCGCAGACCCTCCCGCCGCGGTGGGCGCCGGCGGTCACGTTGGAGCTCTGTCGCGGCGAGGTCGGCGGCTTGCAGGTGGCGCTACGCAGCGACCGGCGGCTGGCCCGGGTCAGCCTGCAGCCGCTCCGCCTGCGCCTCGGCGGGACGAACATCGTGGCTGGCGAGCCGGCTTTCTTCCGGCAGCACTACGTGCAGGTCACGCAGCCCTCGGGCAACGCCGACAGCACGTCTGGCTGGTGGCCCGACGCCCTGCTGCCGCAAGCGCTGTTGACCGACCGCAGTGTGCCCCCCGACTGGACGGCGGGCTGGTGGATCGATGTCGCCGTACCCAGTGACGCCGCGGCGGGTGTTTGGCGCGGCGAGCTGCTGGCGGTCGCCGACGCGCAGGAACTGCGGCTGCCGGTCGAGCTCACCGTGGTCGACGTCCGGCTGCCGGTCGAGCGCAGCATTCGCGCCAACGTGGCGGTCTACTTCGATGACATTCTGCTGCGCTACGCCAACCAGCAGTGGCGTCCGGCCGACGCGCCGTGGGGGCCGCACGACCCGGACTACCTGGCCTTCCGACAGGATCTCTACGAGCTGTTGCTGGAGCATCGCCTCTGCGCCTACGACTTGCCCGTGGCCGCCGACAGCCCCAACGCCGACCGCTGGCTGCGCGACCCGCGGGTTCATAGCGTGCGGCTGCCCTGGTTGGACGACCACGGCTCCGCCGCGCTGCAGGCCCTGCTCGGCCGTGCGACGCGCCTGGGCGTACGCCACAAGCTGTACTACTACGCCGCTGACGAGCCAGCTGCGACGGCCTATCTCAGCGTGCGTGAGGCGGCCGCGCACCTCCATCGACTGGCGCCCGGCGTGCCCTTTGTGGCGACCATCGCGCCGGTTGAGGAGCTGGTCGGCAGCGTCGACACCTGGTGCCCGAACCTGGGCAACTTCCTGGGGCTGGGATACCTCGACCCCGATGGCCTGACCCGCCGCCGCGACCTGGGTGAGGAGGTCTGGTGGTACACCTGCTGCGTGCCGCTGGCGCCGTACCCGACCTGGCTGGTCGACGACACGGCCCTGGCGCCGCGGGTCAGCCTGTGGGCGATGGCGCGCTACGGCTGGAGCGGCTTCGTCTACTCGATGGCCCACGGCTGGAGCCCCGACCCGTACCGCAGCGTGGCCAGCTTCAACAACACCAACGGCGATGGCCTGCTGCTCTACCCCGGCCAGCCCTGGGGCCGCCGCGCGCCGCTGCCCTCGCTGCGGCTGAAGCTCTTGCGGGAGGGGTTGCAGGACCTCGAACTGCTGGGCCTGTTGCGCCGCGAGTTGGCTTCCGCCGCGCGGCGGCGCGGCCGGGCCGAGGACGGCAGTGCTGCGGTCCGCGAGCTGGCCGGCCGGCTGGTCGCCGAACCGTGGCGTGTCAGCGACCGACCGGCAGACCTGCTGGCCACCCGGCACGAGGCCGTGCAGCGGCTGCTGGCAGCGCGCCAGCACGACCTTGTGTTGTGGACCGACCGCACCGCCGCCGGCACTACGCTGCGCGGCCGCTTGCGGCCGCGCACACCGCTGTTGGTCGACCGCCTGGCGCTCGACACCTCCCGCGGCGAGTTCGCCTGCAGCCTGGCCCCGGGGGCTCGCGCGGTGACGCTGCGCGTTGGTGAGCCGGGCCTGAGCTGGACCTGCCAGGTCGGCCAGCCGTGGCCGGTGCTGGAGGCGAGTCCGCCCGAACTGCTGGTGATGCGGACGGCGGCGATGCTGGTGGACGGCCGGGGCGACGAAGCTGGATGGTCGACCGCCGAGGTCCTGACGCTGGCCAATGGCAGCACGGTGCGGGTCACCTGGGACGACGCGGCGCTCTACCTGCTGGCCGACGCGGCGCAGGTGACGGTCGTGCTGGACCCCGGTCGGCAGCACCGGCAGGTGCTCACCTTCGGCGGCGCGGAGCAGCCGACGCGGGCCGTCCGCCGCACGGCGACCGGCCGCGAGGAGAGCTTCAGCAGCGCCTGGGAGCTGCGGCGCGACGAGATGATCGAGCTGCGGCTGCCGTTCAGCACGCTCGGCCTGACCCCGACCGTGGGCGACGTCTGGGGGGCCACGGTGATTGCGACCAACGCGCGGGGGCGGTCGTTCTGGTTCGACCACCACGCCGACGCCCGCTACCTGCCGCGGCTGGTCTTCCGCTGAGGCTTAGTGCGCGAACAGCAGCGCGCCGCCGCAGACCGCGAGGCACTGCCCGGTGACATAGTCGCTGAGATCGGTCGCGAAGAACTCGACGACCTTGGCGCAGTCCTCCGGTTCGCCGATCCGGCGCAGCGGCAGGCCCGGTGCGGCGTCGCCGCGGTCGGGGAACTGCGCGCGGGCGCGGCTCGACCAGATCAGCGCCGGCACCAGGCAGTTGACGTTGATGCCCTGCGGCCCGACCTCCAAGGCCAGGCAGCGGGTGTACTCGACCACCGCCGACTTCGCCACGGCGTAGTGCGCGCCGCGCTCGACGCCCTTCACGCCGGCCTGCGACGAGACGTTGATGATCCGGCCCCAGCCGGCCTGGCGCATCAGCGGCAGCGCCGCCTGGCAGCAGTAGACCGCCGAGTGGAAGTTGATCTCGAGGGTGAACTGCAGGTCCTCCGGCGTCATGGAGCTGGGGATGCCGCTGGCCGGACCGCGCAGCATCCCGCCCGCGTTGTTGACCAGGATGTCGCAGCCGCCGAGTTCGGCCACGGCGGTGTCGACCATCGCCTGAGCCGCGGCGGGTTGGCTGAGGTCGCCCTCAAACTCGGCAGCGCGCTGACCCCAGGTGCGGCACTCGGCAGCGACGGATTCCGCGGCCAGCGGC
>JADZEX010000025.1 GCA_020850355.1 Fimbriimonadaceae bacterium
CAACGGCAACCAGAGCCAGGCCCGCATCAGCATCTCCGCCCACGCCTTCGGCGCCCGCTGGCGGCTACCTGCCGGCCTGCAACTCGTTGATCAGCGCCTCGACCCGCTGCGCGTCGGCCTCGCGCTGTAACTGCCGAAACCCCTCCCGCGAGCGCGTCAGCACCGCCAGCGCCTCGTCAGGCTGGCCGGCGGACCAGAGGAGCTGGCCGTGCAACACGCCGACGACGCTCAGGCCGTCGAGCCGCCCGGTGCGTTCCAGCAGCCGGTATGAGGTGGCCGCCAACGGCGCTGCGAGGGACGGTTCGGACCGCCTGAGATGCAGTTGGGCCAGATCCCAACACGCCTCTGCTTGTCCGTCGGGGTCGCCGATCTCAGCGACGGCGCGGTACTGCTCTTGGTGCAGGGCAAGAGCGATGTCGAACTCACCGCGGTCCGCCCGAAGCCTGGCGATCTTCGCAGTCGAGACGGCACGGGAGCGCACGTCGCCAAGCTGCCTAAAGACAGCGAGCGCCTCTTCATGAAGCGCCATCGCGGCGTCGACCTCGCCGCGGGCGGCGAGCAGGCTACCGATGTCTCCGAGGCAGATCGCGCGTGAGCGAGCATCGCCAAGTCGCTCGGCAATCGCGAGCTTGTCCCGCTGAAGTGCCAAGGCGGCGTCAGCTTCACGCCGGCCAGCCATAATGCGGGCGATGTGACCAAGGGTGACTGCCAGTGCGCGGCCGTCGCCGATCTGCTCATAGATCTTCCGCGATTCGCGGTGCAAACGCAGCGCTTCGTCGGTGTCACCGCGATCGGCACGGAGATGGGCGATGTCGCCGAGGGTCACCGCGCGCGCGCGCTCGTCGCCGATCTGCTCGAAGACCCGCAGTTGCTCGGCGTACAGCGCCATTGCGGCGTCTTTCTCGCCGCGGCTGCTCCTGAGGCGGGCGATGCCGCCGATGGCGCAGCCACGTTCGCGGAGGTCGCCGGCCTGCTCGGAGACGGCCAGTTGCTTCTCGAACAGCGCCAGCGCGGCGTCGACCTCACCCCGGTCGGCGCGGAGGCGGGCGAGGTCGCCGAGGGCGACGGCGGCCTCTCCCGCCACCCCGCACTCGAGGAACCCCTCTCGCGCCGCATCCAACCGTTCCAACGCCTCGTCCCACGCGCCCAGCGCGGCGCAGTGGCGGCCCAGTTGGTGCTGCCACCGGGCGCGGATGATTCGTTCGGTCAGGCTGGGCTCCGGCACCTGATCGGCCAACCGCTCGTGCAGTTCGGCGATTCGTGCGCGCCGCTGTGCGGCGGTCAGGTTGGCGTCGACCGTCGGCTGCCAGAGGTACTGGTCGACCCGCTCCAACTGCCCCGTGGCGAGTTCGGGGAAGGGCACCGTAACGCTGCGGATGGCGTAGAAGTCGGGGGCGTGGCGGGCTAGCAGGTTGGCGGCATACTCCGGCAGCCAGAAGACCACCGGGCGGCCGAGGCGTTGGCTGAAGAGAGGGCGTTGCAGGTTCAGGTTGAAGCAGAGCAGTTGCTGCGGATCGTCGCTGCGCAGGCACTGGTCGAAACCGTCGACCAGCACAGGGCCCTGCGGCTCCGGCACCTGCGCGAGAATCTCGTTGAGCACGCCGATGCAGCCGGGCGGCAGGATCACCTCGTGCGCCGCGCCGGGCGCCAGGGCCGTCTGCAACATCGCACGGAAGCGGGCGCGCTCGGCGGGCACGTTGTGGACGGCCACCAGCAGCACAAACCCAGCGGCGCGCTGCAGGCTGCGCTGCAGCAGCCGCAGGGCGTCGGCGACGGCGGGGTCAGCGTTGTTGGAAGCGTTCAAGCTGGGCGATCACCGGGTTGACTTCATACCACAGGTGGCCATTCAGATACTCGTAGATGTACTGCAGGAGCAGCATCATCTGGTGCGGCTCGTCCTGTGGCATGTCCTTCTGCGGCTTGGCGAAGCTGGCTAGCAGCGGCCAGAAGGCGTCAGGGACTTGCCGGGTGAAGTCGATCTTCTCGTACGTGAGCACCCGCTCGACCTCGCGCTCTCGCAGTGGCAGCGCCAGCACCATGTTGAGGGCCGACTGCAAGAACCGCAGGAGCGTTCGGGGGTGGCCGCCCGACATGAGGCACAGCCGGCGCAGCAGACTGCGATCTTCGAACACCTCCTCGAGTGCGACCCCAGCCACCTGGCACCGGGCGGCGACGATCGCCTCGAGCAGGTCCAGGCCGGGCGAGCTGGCCGGCACACCCGCCTGGTCATAGCCCTTCAGCGGGATCATCGGCACACTGTGGGTCGTGCCGCCAAAAGCGTCCTTCAACTGCTGGCAGCGCGGTGAGTAGACCAGCGAGACGGGGGCCGTGTAGAGGACATGAGTGCGGAGCCCGGCGAGCTGGTCGGCCCGATCGAAGTACAAACGATCGTGGGTCGTGCGCCCATCGCCGGTGTCACGCAACTCGACCCGCTCCAGACCGTCAACGATGATCACCAGGCCCTTCTTGCCCTGGCGACGGAGCTGTTGGTTGGCCTTGTCAAGCAAGTCGTTGAGCGCCTCGCGGAGCTGGTTGTTATGCTGCTCAACGGCTGCCCGCAGGACCGAACGGCGGGTTGGCCGGTTGCGAATCTCGGCCGACAGACCACCCCAGCCAGCCGACGTAATGACCTCCGCGCTGAGCGTCTCACGGACGCTGTCGTAGGCCTGTTGCAGCAGCGTGGTGGCAGTACCGAACCCGGGGACGTGCGAGTCGGCCAGTTGCTGCTGGCACTGCGCGGCCATCACGACCAGCAAGTCCGGAAAGTCGAGATCGCCGAGGTCGACGTGCTCGGTGAGGTCGATGAAGACCACCTGGAAGGGCGGTGGACCCTCCTCCAAAGCGCGCTGCAGTCGCCGCAACTCGGTGGACTTGCCTACGCCACGGTGGCCGGTGAACAGCCGGATGATGAACCGCTGCTCCCGCGCCCGTCGGAGCGTCAGCAGCATCTCGGCTTGGAGCGCGCTTTGGCGGACCGCGTCGCAGTTGACGTAGCGGGGATCACCGGGCGCGAGCGGCTCGGTGGGATCGCAGCACTGCACGAGCCGCGTGATGGCCTCTTCTGTGCTCATGCCCTCTTGATACCCCCTGCCTGCCCCTCCGTCAACCCCGCCGCCGGACCTCCGGTTGGCCGTCGCCGTTGGGGTCGCCGCGGCGGTAGGCGGCCAGGTCCAGCCGCGCGCCGAGCGGCTCCGCGGCCAGCTTCAGGGCCGGGCTGGTGGGGCGCGGCAGGAGGTCCAGGCGCAGCTCGGCAGCGCCGCGCCAGTTGAGGATCGTGGGCGCCTGCTCGGCCAACTCGGGGAGTGGCGGGGCCAGGTTCAGGCTGTCATCGCTGAC
The DNA here is from genome assembly GCA_020850355.1 of Fimbriimonadaceae bacterium. Classification (GTDB taxonomy): domain Bacteria; phylum Armatimonadota; class UBA10988; order UBA10988; family UBA10988; genus JADZEX01. The sequence goes on from JADZEX010000025.1 coordinate 3,337, forward strand.
GGCCGTGACCTGGCGGCGGACCCCATCGAAGCCGACTTCGACCGGGTCGCCGACCGCAAAGAGCTGGCGGGCGTCCGGGACGATCAGCCGCTCGGTGGTGAACTCCGGCAGCCGGCGGTTCTCGCTGCGCGCCGAGCAGAGCGGCGCGTTGACGAACAGCGGATCGGTGAACTGCGAGTGGACGTCCTGCCCGCTCACCTTCTGGTAATCCGCCAGGTTGGACTGCCAACTGCGGCCCCACGAGAAGAGCGTGCCGCTGAGGCCCGGCGCGCGCCAGACCAGGTTCTGGTCGCTGACCAGCTCGCCGGCCGTCTGCACGCCAAACGCCGATGTCGGGCCGCCGGGGCAGAGGATGTTGCGCTCCAGGCGGCAAGCCTGGCCCGAGAAGCTGACGCAGCCCCAGCCGGTGTAGGCCACGGTGTTGCCGCGCAGCACGAAGCGATGGGTGTTGCCGTGCCCCAGAATCAGGGCCACCGCTGCGGTCCCGATCACCAGGTTGCCGGCGATGGTGCAGTCCTCAGCGGCCTCCATCATGATCCCCTGCCCGCCGTGTAGCAGCACGTTGTCGACGATCTGCAGGTTGCGGACCGTGTTGTGGAGCTGCATGTTGTCGGGGTGGCCCCAGCGCGTGTGGTCGTGCAGGTAGTTCTGCCGAATCGTCAGGTCGGCGCTCTGGTGGCTGATCACCAGCCCGTCGACGGCGTTGTCGGCGACCTCGTTGGCCACGATGCTGCCCTGCCGGCAGGTCATCACCGCGATGCCGTTGTCGTTCCGCTCGACCAGGTTGCCCTCTACCGTCAGCCCCGTGACATTGCGGCAGTACAGCCCGATCCCCTGGTTGTCGTGGACCCAACAGCGCCGCACGGTGATGCCCTGCGGCTGGCCCGACCAGGAACCGATCCCGTGGCTGGCCCCGCCGCGCACCTCAAAGCCCTCGATCACGACCTGCTGCGAGGCGCCCCAATCGAGCACGAAGCGGTCGCGCCGCGCGGCCTCCACGGGGGTGGTCGCCGGATCCCAACCAACGGGTGGGTAGAGGTACAGCGTGCCGTCGACCACCGCCCACTCGCCGGGCTCGTCGATCAACTCGAGCCGGTTCTGAACCCGGTAGCGGTCGACGTTGGCCTCGACAGTGCGGTCGCGGTAGATCCCGCCGTCCAGTTGCAGCTCGCCCTTGGTGGCATCGTGCGCGACGATCCGTCGGGTGAGCTGGGCGGTGATGTCGACGTCCCAGAAGAAGAGACTCCCGCCCGCCAGGTTGCCGGTCCCGAGGTGCGGCGGATCGAGCAGGGTGTTGGTCCCCCCACCGGCCGCCACGAACCAGCCAGCATCGGGCTCGCGGGCCAGCCGCAGCGGGTGGTCGCCCGCCAACAGCACGGGCGGCTGCCAGGCCAGCGCGGCCTGCCGCAGCTTGGCTTGGAGCGGATGCGCCGCGGCGCAGGGCTGCCAGTCGGTCACCCGATCGGCGCCGCTGAGTACCACGCCCGGGCCGCTGGCCCGCAGCGTCAGGGGCTGTCCCGGGGCACCGCCGCTGCGCAGCACGACGCTCTCGCGGTAGACGCCGGGCCGCACCAGGACGGTGTCGCCCGGCCTGGCCACCGCGACGGCGCGGGCGACCGACCGGAACGGCTGCGCGGCCGTCCCCGGCCCGGCCTCGGAGGCCGTCGGGGCGGCCTGGTCCACCAGCAGTTCAGCCGCGCCACCGGGGCGCAGCAGCAGCAGGATCAGCAGGGCACGCCGCATCGCCAGTCTCCATGACGCCGCTGGGAGCTTCGCGCTGCCTGGTCGGCTCCCTGCCGGAACCGCCCCCGCCGCGGGGCCGTCCCAGACCCGGGGGCAGCCGGTGAGGAGCGTGGTGATGCTGCGTTGCGGTCTGCTGATCTGCCTGCTCGGTGTGCCCATCGCGCCAGCCTGGGCCGCACCAGCCGCGCCCTATGCCTTCCGCAACGCGACGATCGTCGCCGGTGGGTTCATGCCTGGCATCGTCTTCCACCCGACCATCGCCGGGCTGGCCTACATTCGGTCTGACATGGGCGGCGCCTATCGGCTGGATCCGGCCACCCGCCGCTGGCAGCCGCTGCTCGACTTCACCAAGGACTATGTCGAGACCGGCGTCGAGAGCATCGCCTTGGACGCCGCCCACCCGGACCGGGTCTACCTGGCCTGTGGCACCACCGTGGCGAGTTGGGCGCCCAACGGGTTCCTGCTCCGCAGTGACAACCGTGGCGAGACCTGGGAACGCCTGCCGCTGCCCTTCAAGTGCGGCGGCAACAGCGATGGCCGGTCGATTGGGGAACGGCTGCTGGTCGACCCCTTGGCCCCCGAGCAGCTCTGGCTGGGTAGCCGTCAGAAGGGCCTTTGGCGCAGCCGCGACCGGGGCACGACCTGGCAGCCGGTGACCTCGTTCCCGGTCGCCGAGACCAGCGCCGGACGGTGGCCCGGCAGCGGTGTCTGCTTCGTGCTGGCGGATCCCCGCGGCAGCGCGCCTGGCGGACCCACGCAGACGCTCTACGCCGGTGTCGCCACGCAGCCGCTGAGTCTCTACCGCAGTCGCGACAACGGTGGCACCTGGACTGCGCTGCCCGGCCAACCCACCGACTGGCTGCCGCACCATGGGGTGCTGGCCAGCAACGGTTGGTTGTACCTGACCTACTGCGACACGCCGGGACCGAACGGCGTGACCGACAGCCAGGTCTGGCGGCTCGACACCGCGACCGACGCCTGGACCAACATCACGCCGGCGGCCGTGGCCGGCCAGAAGCTCGGCTACGGCTACGCCGGGCTGGCCGTCGACCGGCGGCAGCCGGCGACGGTGATGGTCGGCACGACCTGTCGCTGGGCCGCCGGCGACGACCAGTGGCGCAGCATCGATGGCGGGGCTACCTGGCGCCAGGTCGGGCCGACGGCACTGCGCGACGTCAGTCGCAGCCCGTACCTGCGCTGGGGCAAGCCCGAGACGCAACGCGTCGGGGCCGGCAACTGGCAGGGCAGCATCGTGATCGACCCCTTCAACTCCAACCGCGTGCTCTACGTCACCGGCGCCACCGTCTGGGGTTGCGACGACATCACCAACGTCGACCGCGGGTTGCCGACGCACTGGGTGGTGCGCGGTGAGGGGATCGAGCAGACCGCGGTGCTCGATCTGATCAGCCCGCCCGAGGGGCCGCCGTTGATCAGCGGTTTGGGCGACATCGGCGGCTTCGTGCACGACGACCTGACCGTCTCGCCGCAGGCCGGCATGATGCGCCCCTACATGACCAACCGCGCGCTGGACTACGCTGGCGCCGCGCCGCGCCACGTCGTGCGGGTCGGCGATGGCATCGCCGTGCCGGGCTGTCTGTCCACCGACAGCGGCCAGACCTGGCAAGTCTTCGCGACGGCCCCGGTGGCCGGCGCCAAGAACGGCAGCGTCGCGCTGAGCGCCGATGGACGGGCGGTGCTCTGGTCACCGGGTGGCCAGCCGCCGTTCCGCAGCACCGACGGCGGGACCACCTGGGCGCGCTGCCAGGGTCTCGAGACTGCCGCCGTCGTGGTGGCCGACCGGGTCGATCCGCTGTTGCTCTACGCCCTGCCGGTCAACCGCGACGACTCGCCCGCCCGGCTGCACCGCAGCACCGACGGGGGCGTCACCTTCCAGCCGGCCGCCGCCGGCCTGCGCGGGCGGCGCTTGCGGGCGGTGCCGGGTCTGACGCGGCAGCTCTGGCTGGCCGGCCCGACCGGCCTCTGGCGTTCAACCGACGCCGGGGAGACCTTCACGGCGCTCGCCGGCTGCAGTTCGGCGATGTCGGTCGGCTTCGGCCAGGCCGCGCCGGGCCAGACCCATCCGGCCGTCTTCACCGCCGCCACCCGCAGCGGGGTCACCGCGCTGTACCGCTCCGACGACCTGGGCGGCACCTGGCTCCGGCTGAACGACGAGCAGCACCTGTGGGGCGGGCTCTACGGCTGCCTGACCGGCGACCCGCGGGTCTACGGCCGGTTCTACCTGGGCACCAACGGCCGCGGCATCATCATCGGCGAGCCCCGCTGATCCAATCCGTCCCGCGTGGCCTCCGGCCCGTCCGGACTCGTGGCACGTATGTTGACACTCGTGTTACGATCCTGGTCGGTCGGGAGAGTTGGCATGGTGCGGCGGCGGGGCTTCACGTTGATCGAGCTGCTGGTGGTGATCGCGATCCTCGCGATTCTGGCAGCCATTCTGTTTCCGGTCTTTTCCAAGGCGCGCGAAAAGGCGCGCCAGGCGAGCTGTAGCGCGAACTTGCGGCAGTGGTCAGCGGCCTACCTGATGTACGCCCAGGACCACGACGAGGTCTTCCCGCCGGCCTACTGGGACTACTCCGGCAACGTCACGATGACCTGGCTCGGATTCTGCGAGCCGTATGTCAAGAACGCCCAGTTGAAGCACTGCCCGAGCTTCCAGCCGAAGGCGGCGACGACCTACTACAATGTCGGGTATGGGGTCAACTACCGCTGGTTCGGGTTCTCGGGCGACGCCACCGACAGTCGCAGTTGGAGCAAGTACTACGTGACATCGCTGGCCGTCGTGCAGGCCCCGGCCGAGACCATCCTGCTGGCCGATGCCGACTACTTCGTCTTCATCCCGATGCTGCAGCTCTCGACCAATGCCTGGCTGCGGGACAACCTGAAGGTCGACCCGCGCCACAACGGCGGCGCCAACCTGGCGTTTGCCGACGGGCACGTCAAGTGGCTGAAGCGCGAGGCATTCACCTGGGCCAGTCCCAGCAACCGCTACCTGTACACCCCCGAAGACGACCGCAGCAGCGACGACATCCAGGTCGATTTCGTCAACCCGTACCGCAGCTACTACTGCAACGGCGGACTGATCGACGGCTAGGAGCGGGATGATGCTGACCAGCCTGATGGCCTGCGTCTGCCTGGCCGTGCCCTTCGTGGAGCAGCCGGCCGAGGTGCTCAGCGAGGGCGTGCCGCTGCACGGCTGTTGGCTGTGGCCCAATGCTGCCAGCCGGGTGCCGCTGGTGCTGCTGGCCGGTGGCACCATGTCGCAGACTCGCGACGGCGGGCTGGAGAATGGCACGCCCGCGGGGCAGCAGCGCGACGCCCTGGGCCGCTTGGCGCGGCAACTGGCGGCGGCTGGTTACGGCAGTTTGCGGTGGGACAAACGCGGCCACGGCGCGACCCCGGCCGGCACGCGCCCGGCCGACAACGAGAGCGAGGCCGCTGACCTGCAGGCGCTGCTGGCGGCTGCCAGGGCGCACCCGCGGGTCACCGCGGTGGTGCTCGCCGGCGAGAGCGCCGGTGGCTACTTCGCCTGCCTGGCCGCGCGGGCCGGGTCGCTGGCCGACGGCTACGCGCTGCTGGGCTGCCTGGCGTCCAGTAGCCCCGAGCTGTTTGCCTACAACTACGGCCGGCTGCGTGATTGGGCTGCCGAGGCACCTGGCAACCGGGCCTGGTGCGACGAGCACTGCCTGGAGGCGCTGGCGGTGGGGCAGCACTACGAGGCGATGTTCGCGGCGGCGGCCCGGGGCGAGGAGACCTTCACCATCGAGTTCGCCGGCCGCCGCTGGCCCCGCGCCCTGGCCCGGCTGCGCACGGAGCTGGACCACCCGCCCGGGGAGCTGTTCCGATACCTCACTCGCCCGACCCTGGTGTTGCAGGGCGAGCGCGACATGAACGTCCCGCCGGGCGACGCCGCCCGCATCGAGGAAGTGCTGCGCGCGGCGGGCCAGCGCGACGTGACGCGGGTCAACGTGCCGTTGGCCGACCACAGCTTCCAGTACGCCGCGGATGAGGCCGACCAACGGTGGCGCGACCGTTACGACTTCGGGAGCTTCTACCGGCTCTACCACCCAGGCCTCTACTCGTCGCTGGTGACCTGGCTGCAGGCCCGCTGGCCTTCCCCGGTGGCGGCGACGGCGTGGGATGAACCGCGGCCGGGGATTGCCGCGTGGGAGCAGGTGCAGGTGATCGAGGACGTCGCCGACGCCCGTCGCAGCCCTGGCGTCGAGACGCTCGAGGGCCGTATCGGGCCACATCTCAAGGGTGCCGCCAGCCAGGCCCACTACATCGAGATGCCGGCTGGCCTGTACCTGCACGAGCATCCGCACGCCACCGAGAGCCTGGTCTTCACGGTCCGCGGCTCCTGGGTGCTGTGCCACCGCGGCCGGCGGCAGTTGATGCGTCCCGGCAGCCTGTTCTGGTTCGCGCCAGACGCGCCGACTGGCTGGGAAGTGCCGTTCGACGAAACAGCCTATGTGCTGATCTTCAAGGGCACCCGCAGCGACTGGTCTGACGCCCGCTTCTACGAGTACCTGCGCGGGCTGGCGGACCGTTGCCGCGAGGAGCAGGCGGGCGGCGAGGCCTTCCGCTTCGATGTCCTGCCGGCAGACCATCCGGCGCGCCTCTACGCGAGGCAGGTGAACCCGGCCTGGGAGCAGCGTCTGCCCCGCTGACGCCGCTTGACGTCGCGCCGGGCGCTCACTACCATCCGGCGGGAGACCGCCGTGTCCGCCTCTGGCCGCCGCGCGCTGCTGACGACCATCGCCATCGACGGCCAGGACCGCCGCACGGTCTACCAGACGGCCGAGCAGCTCGAGGCGCCGAACTGGTCGCCCGACGGCCGCTGGCTGGTCTACAACGCCGCCGGCGCCCTCTGGCGGATCCCGCCGGACGGGAGCGCTGCGCCGCAACGGATCGACACCGGCGGCGTCGACCGCCTCAACAACGATCACGTGATCGCCGCCGATGGCGCCACGATCTACTTCAGCGCGGCCGGCCACCTCTACGCGGTGCCCTTCGCCGGCGGATCGCCGCGACGGATCTCCAACGACCAGGACCCGGCGCGCCGCTTTCAGTACTACCTCCACGGCGTCTCGCCTGACGGCACGACCCTGGCCTACGTCGGCGTCGAACAGCGCGACGGCGCCACGCGGGCCGACCTCTGGACCATCCCCACCGCCGGCGGACCCGACACGCGGTTGACCGACTACCCGGCCCCCGACGACGGTCCGGAGTACAGCCCCGATGGGGAGTGGATCTACTTCAACAGCGAGCGCGCCGCGACGGTGGCCGGTCACGCGCAGTGCTTCCGGATGCGGCCCGATGGCCGCGGCGTGGAGCAGTTGACGCACGACGAGCGCGTCAACTGGTTCCCCCACATCGCACCCGATGGCGCCTGGGTGGTCTACCTCAGCTTCCCGCCCGGCACCCTCGGCCATCCGGCGGACCGCGACGTGATCCTGCGCCGGATGCGGCCTGACGGCTCGGAGCAGCGCGACCTGCTGGCGTTCTGGGGCGGCCAGGGGACGATCAACGTCAATAGCTGGTCGCCGTGCAGCCAGCGGCTGGCGTTGGTGGTCTACGAGCGGGAGTGACGGCCAGCCGGCCCGTGTGGAGTTGGTTCTGCCGGCCAGCGCGTCGCCCCTCCGCGTTAGATGCGCGGTTCGATGTTCTCCACCGCCACCGGCACCTGACCGGCCCGGATCTGCTCCGCCAGGCACTGCTCGTAGATGTTGAAGCCGTCCCAGATCGACTTGGCGACACGCTCCATGAGCCAACTCGCGGTGGCGCCGGGGGCGATGGCGATCTGGACGAAACGGTCGGGCGCGATCCGGTGCTCGTCCGAGCCGGTCGTGACGAAGCTGGTGCAGACCAGATTGGTCGGCTCGGCGATGTAGCGGTCGCCGGCGGTCTCGCCTTCGTCGATGCGGGCGATCCACAGGGCGTTGGTGAAGGGGTTGGTGAGGATCTCACCCCATGACAGGTAGAGCGGCCGGGCGGTCCGATTGGTCGCCTCAACTCGCCACTTGTTGGCGTTCGCGGTCCACATCAGCCGGTGCGGCGTGCGGACCTTGTGGACCACGATTAGGATGCGCTGCGACATGGCCGCCTCCCAGGGCAGCAGGTTCGCCCGGCGCTCCGGGCCAGGCTACGGCAGCCGCTTCAGCCGCAGGTCCTTGAACTCCACCCACATCGGTGGGCCGGCGTGGATTTGGAGGGCGAAGATGCCGTCCAGCAGGCGCCCCTGCGGGTCGTTGTCGGTCAGGTCGACGGTCTGGATCCCATTGATCCACTGTTGCAGGTGGGTGCCTTCGCAGCGGATGATGTACTCGTTCCAAGTCGCCTCGGCTTCGACCTTGCGGACCTGATAGCAGTTCTGGGCGGCTTTCAGGTCGCCCAGGATGCCGACGACCTGCTTCTTGCCGTGCTCGTCCATCACCACTTGCTCGCCCGGCATGCCGATCCGCGCGCGGCCGCCCTCGTGGTAGAGCATCCCCGGCCGGTTGACCTCGTTGGCGACCTCCATCTGGTAGCCGCGCACGACCCACTCGTTCGGTGGCTTCGGATCGAGCTGCTTCGAGCGGTATTGCACGCCGCTGTTGCCGTGGTGGATCCGGACCTGCAGCCGCAGCTCGAAGTTGGCGGCTGCGGCGCCCTGGTCGTCGCCGGTCCAGATCAGGAAGGTGTTGCCCTTGGTCGGGTTCGCAGCGGTGGTCTCCCCCCGCAGGACGCCGTCCTTGACGCTCCACAGGCGCGGGTCGCCTTTCCAACCGGTCAGGTCACGGCCGTTGAACATCGCGACCATGCCAGCCGGCTCGGGCGGTGCCGGCACCGCCGGCACCACCGGCGGGGCGGCGGGAGCCGGCGCTGGCGGGTCGGCGGCCAGCAGGGCGGACAGCAGCACCGTCGTTGCGAGCAGCGGCCAACGCCAGGAGCGGGTCATCGAGTTCATCCTCCGAGTCTCTTTCGGTTTTCGACGACGGGCACCTGCCGCCAGGTTCAGCGGACCGCGAGGTCGACGTCATCGAGGTAGCAGGCGGTGGCGAGGTCGGCCAGGCTGACGAAGCCCAGCCACTCCAGCCGCCGGAAGGCCGGGTCGCAGGGCAGGTCGGTGGCCTGCACCGGCGGCCGCCCTGGTGCCGTGGCCTGCAGCGACCATTGGCCGCGGGCGCCGTCGCCGAGGGCGGCGGTGATCTCGAAAGCCACCCAGGTGTCGTCCGGGAAGCTGCCCAACAGCCGCGCGCCGGCCCGCAACTCACCGTTGGCTTCCCACCGCAGCGAGGGTCCCACGGCGTAGGGGTAACCGCCGCTGCGCCACTCGGTCCAGACGATGGCGCCTGGCGCCCGCCGCGCGGCGAAACGCAGCACCGCGGTGCCTCTGCGCAGGCCGGGCTGCCAGAAGCAGTGCGGCTGCCACGACGGCTGCAGCCCGGCCGCGTCCTGCAGCTTGAGGCACTGCTGGCCGCTGGCGGCCAACTCGGCGGTGACGCTGATGTCCCCGCCGCGGCCCTCGCCGCGGGAGACCACCAGTTGGTCGGGCGCGGCGCCGGGCGGGTAGCCCTCGAAGTCGTCGCGGTGCGGGCCGCTGCGACGATGGACCGGTGACGGTAGGGGCTGCTCGGGGTGCGCCACCGCGCGCGGGCCAGCGACCCAGGCGGGATCACCGTACAACCCGCAGGCGGTGTAGTCCCAGCGCTCGAAGCCGAGCCTGGTGACCGCCGGCGAGGTCGCCGCGAGGCGGTAGTCGTTGGCCGCCAGGTCGGCCACCAGGGGATCGGCCAGCAGCGACTGGCGGTCGATCCCAAGCTGCTGCCAGGCTGGCAGGTCGTCATCCATGAACAGCAGCTCCTCGCCGCCCGGCCGCCAGTAGAGGTTGCGGTCCCAGGTCGAGAGCGTGTCGGGTTTGGCGTCGAAGTAGAACAGGTCGCCCTGCGTCGAGAGGCAGATGTTGCGCTCGAAGACGTTCGGCACGGCGATGCTGGCGGGCGACCGCCAGATCAGGTGGTCGGCGCCCTTTGCGAAGAGGTTGTTGCGGATCACGTTCTGGTGCGCCCCGTTGTGCAGCATCAGGCCGCCGCTGGTGGTTTGGTAGACCAGGTTCTGCTCGACCAGGTAGCCGTGCGTCTCGGCGTCGAGGTAGATGCCCCAGGCGATCCGCGGGGAGTCCCAGGCGTAAATGCCGTGGATCACGTTCCGCCGCAGCACCGACCCGTCGCTGCGGCCGAGGGTGTAGATGCCGCCGGCGTCGCTGAGCCGACCCTTGACCAGGTGGTGAATGTGGTTGCCCTCGACCAGGTTGCGGCGCACGGCAGTGTCGGTGCGGCCCCAGTTCCAGCCCAGCGAGATGCCCGTGTACCAGCCGTCGTGCAGCTCGTTGCGGCGGATCACGCAGTCTGCCGCCTGGCCTACCAGAATCCCACAGGCACCGTTGTAGACCTCGCCCCAGTGGTGAATCCAGCAGTTGTCGACCGTCACGCCGCTGGCCAGGTCGAGGGGCTGCGCGGGCAGGCTCATCTCGCCGATCCGCACCCCGCTGCCGCCGAGGTCGTCGAACTGGCAGCGCTCGACCCGGTTGCCGCGGCAGCCGCGGCGGAACCAGAGCGCATGGCGCCCGAGCCGGGTGAAGCGACAGTCGACGAAGCCGCCCTCGACGGCGCCGGTGGCGGTCAGCGCCGCGCCGAGCGACCAGACCGCCTGGCCGTCGCTGTGGCCGGTTGGCTCCAGCTCCCAGGCGGCGTCGGCAAAAGCGAGGCCGGCGAAGGTGACGTCGGTCACCGGCAGCCCGGCCGCCGGCTCACCAACGAGCTGGACCAGGTCGCTGAGTTGGGGCAACGTCGCGACGGCCTCGGCCGGCTGCTCTCCGGGGCGCGGCAGGTAGGTCAGCAGGCCGTCCGGCGCGAGGTACCACTCGCCGGGGGCGTCGAGCCACTCGGGCCGGTTCTCGAGGTGGTAGCGCTGGCGGTTGCCGAAGTAGCCCATTGGCCAGTGGGTCGGTCCGCCCAGCAGCAGGCTGCGGCTGGCTGGTTCGAGCGCCTGCAGCGGCAGCAGCGAGGTCTCCCAGGAGTGGTAGACCACGACCATCGCTCCGTCGGGCGAGGCGATCCGCGGGAAGTCGTCCGGCGCGGCGACGAAGGCGGTGCGGGGCCGTTCGAGATCGAATCCGGCGATCCGCAGGGCCCCGTCGTTGGGGGTCCTCGCCCGCACCGCGCGGCGGCCGTTGACGAAGAGCTGGGTGGCCCGCGTGCCGGCCGGCCACTGCTGCGTCCAGCGGCCGTCGCGGACCTGCCAGCCGCGCCGCTGCGGCCCGCCTGCCAGCTCCACCAGGGCGCCCGGCGCCGCTTCCAGGCGCAGGTGCGAGTCGGCCGGCAGGAAGCGCAGCGGAGCCGCCAGTTCGTACCGTCCGGCGGCGAACTGGATGGTCCGCCGGCGGTCCTGGCCCAACCGGCGCGCCGCGGCGAGGGCGGCCGCCGGGCTGGCCAGCGGGCCATCGGTGCCAGCCGCATTGGCCGTCGGCAGGCGACCCGACCAGGCGTCGCGGCCGTGCGGCGCAACATAGACATCGGGCGCCGCCAGGGCGGCCGCAGCGGTCAGCAGGAAAGCCAGCGCACGGACCATCGAGCAGCTCCAGGCGGCGCACTTCGCCTCGCCCGGCGGCAGCCCTGCCAGATGGCCGCGACCCGGACTCTGTTGCGCTGACTTTGCGGCGACAGGCTCCTGCAACCATCGCCGAAGCCGCGATTCCTAGCGACCATGAGCAAGTTCCAGACGCCCCTGTTGGAGCATCGAGCGGCGCCGCTGGTGGTGCCCTGGCGGGCCTCCGCGCGGGGGCTGCTGGGCGACTGCGACCTGCGCTGGCTGGGCCTGAGTGCACTGCTCTGCGCACTGGTGCTGCGGCTGGTCGCCGGCCATTGACAGCCGGCCGGATTGTTGTCACAACCGGGCGATGAACTCTCGCACGGCACGTCGCACGGCGCTCTTGGCAGGGCTGCTGGCGGTTCTGGCGCTGGCGGCGCAGTACCGCGATGGACTGCTCGGGCGGCACTGGCTGGCCGGCGACAACGCCTTCCAGAACTACCCCTGGCACGTTTGGCTGGCGACGCACCCCGGCCCGACCAAGTACTTGCCCGTCGCGGCGATGTCGCTGGGCTACCCGCTCTGGGCCGAACCGCAAGTCGGCCTGGCCTACCCCCTCAACACCGCGCTCTGGCCGGGACTCGAGCCGCTCACGGGCTTCACCCTGAAACTGCTGCTGCATGTGGCGATCGGCGCGGTCGGGATGGCCTGGCTGGCGCGGCGGGAGGGGCTGGGGCCAGTCGGCGCGGCGGCCGCGGCGCTCTCGTTCGGGGCGGGCGGCTTCGTGGTCCACCGCATCGTCCACACGCCGCTGCTGCTGGCGGCGGCCTGGATCCCCTGGGTGGTTGCCGCCTACGGCCGGGCGCTGGCTGGGGGTGGCCTGCCGTGGGGCTTGCTGACGACCGGCCTGGCGGCGCTGCAGTTCCTGCCGGGCCACCCGCAGATGAGCCTGGTGACCGCCCTGCTGGCCCTGCTGGTGGGGGCGGCGGCGCAGGATCCGGCGGTGCCTGCCTGGCGCCGGTGGGGCCGCTCAGCGGCCGGTTACGCGCTGGTGATCGGCGGCCAGTTGCTGCTCACGGCAACGGTCTGGATGCCGGCGCTGCGCCACGCCGCCAACGGTCCCCGGCTCGGCGACACTTCGGTCGAGTTCGTGACGCAGTGGGGCGCGCAGTGGTGGGAAGCGGGCATCAACGTCTGCGCCGGGCTGCGCATTGCTGATGTCTGGGAGAAGACTGCCTTCGCCGGCACGCTGGCCCTGCTGGCGCTGCTGCTCGGTCGCGCCCTGCCGTGGGCGCGGCAACGGCTCTGGAGCCGCGTCGCGGCGCTCGGGCTGCTGCTGACCTGGGCGGTCGGCAACCCGCTCTACCACCTGGTGGTTTACCTGCCGCTGGCCAACCGCCTGCGGGGACCGTCGCGCTACGGGGTGCTCTACGCGGTCGCCGGGGCGCTGCTGGTCGGGGCGCTGGTGGAGCACGCCAGCCGCCTGGAGCGGCGAGCGGTCTGGCGTGGCGTGGCGGCCACCGCGGCGGTGGTGCTGCTGGCGGCGGCGGGCGGTGCCTGGCAGCAGGGGCCGCCGCCGCTGCGCGACCTCCTGCTGCAGCTCGCCGTGCTGCTGCTGGCCGGCGGCCTGCTTGGTGCCCGGCGGCCGTTCGCGGGGTCCTGGCTGGCGCCGAGTCTGCTGCTGCTGCTGGCCCTCGAGCTGCTCTGGTTCGGCCGCGGCGTGAATCCCGCGCTAACCCGTGCCGAGTGGGCGGCCAGCGAGGAGAATGTCCTGTTCCGGGCCGCCGCGAGCGCCGCGCCGTCGGCCGGCAGCACGCTGTTCCAACTCGACCGCCTGCCCTCCAACGCGGCGCTCTGCTGGGGGGTGGCGCAGCCGACCAGCTTCACGCCGCTGGCGCTGCCCTACATGGACACAGTGAACGTGCTGCTGCATCGCCACGTGCCGCCGGGCGTGCTGCGGGCGTTCGGCGTCGGCCAGGTGATCACCCGCCCGGAGGCTGGCCTGGCGCAGGGGTTGCGGCCAGCCGAGCGGATCGCCGGCTGGCAGCGCTTCGAGCACCCGGCCCCGCTGCGGCTGCCGGCCTATCTGCCGCGCAGCGTGACGCTGCTGAGCGACGGCACCTGGCACCAGTTGCTGCAGACGCGCGCCGCCGACCCGACGCAGGCGGCGGTGACCGCCGAGCCGCCACCCGCGCTGCCGCCGGAGGGCGTCCGCGGTGAGGTGCTGGCCGTGCCGGTCGACCAGGCCGATCAAGTGGTGGTGCGCTACCGTGCGGCCAGCGTGGCGCAGGTCGTGGTGACGCGGGCCTGGGCCCCGGGCTGGCGCGCCACCGTGGCGGGACAGCCGGTGCCGCTGGCGCCCTGCAACCTGACCCTGCTGAGCGCCACCGTGCCGCCGGGCGAGCAGACCGTCGAGTTCCGCTACGCCGCCGAGCATGACGAGGAGCTGGCCCTCAGCCAGCGCGCGGCGGCCTGCTGGCTACTGCTGCTGCTGGGCAGCCTGCTGCTGCCGCGGCGCCGACTCAGCTCGCCGGGCTGAGCAGCTCGCGGATCGCCGGCCACTCCAGCCAGATGTCGGTCATCGCCGCGGGGCGACAACTGCCGTGGTCGACGTGGTAGACCCGGTAGATGCAGGCGTACCGCACATGCGGCGAAAGGTTCGGCCCGGCCGCGTGCGCCACTTGATAGTGGCACAGCACCAGGTCGCCAGCCTGGCCAGTGATCTGCACCGGCTCGGGGTAGTCGATGGGCGGCATGCCGTCGAGAAGCGAGTCCGGACCGTGCTCCCGGAACCAGGCTTCGAACTGGTGGTGCGTGCCGGGCCAGACCGTGAAGTTGCCGCACCACGGGCCGGGCACGTCGCTCAGCAAGACCACCGCCAGCATCGTGAAGTTGCCGTAGGTGCCGGCTTTGACGCCATTCAGGGCGGAGTGCATGCCGTCGAGGTGGCAGCCGATCCGCGGCGGCGGGTCGCCGACGCGGGGGAAGCGCAAGGCGATCTGCGCGCCCGTCACCGGGCGCAGTTGCCCCGCGCCGAGCAGCGACTCGGCCAGCGCACGGGCCGGCGAGTCGTTGAACAGCCCGACCAGCTCGGGGTGTCCCTGCAGCTCCGGACAGAACGACCGCGAGCGATAGACCGGGACCTGCGCCGGGTCGATCCCCTCACCCAGCGCGGCGTTGATCTGGTTCAGCGCCGCGTCGATCATGACTTGCGGGACGACCCCGGGGATCACCGCGTAACCGTCACGCCGGATGCTCTGCCGTTGCTCCAAAGTCAGCTTCACCAGCCGCCTCCACCGCTCTGCGGCCAGTATGCCGCGCCACCGGCGCGGGAGCACCGTCATGACGCAAGAACTTCGCGGAATCGTCCTTGACACGCGGCTCGCGAATCGGGTACACCTAGCGCGGGAGTCCAATGGGATTCCAAAGGAGTCATCACCATGCGCAAACGCGGCTTCACGCTCATCGAGCTTCTGGTCGTGATTGCGATCATCGCCATTCTGGCGGCGATCCTCTTCCCGGTGTTCGCCAAAGCTCGTGAGAAGGCGCGGCAGAGTTCCTGCTCCAGCAACATCAAGCAGCTCGCCCTCGGCATCCTGCAGTACGCGCAGGACTACGACGAGGCCTGCCCGCCGCGTTACTACCGTTACAACCCGTCCGTCGCCGGCGGCCCCAACATCTGGGACCAGTTGCTGCAGCCGTACGTCAAGAACCTCCAGGTGATCCGCTGCCCCAGCGACACCGCGATGTTCTACGGCTACGCCATGGACAACCTCAACTACGCGGCGATGGCGCTTTTCCAGTCGCCGGCCGAGACTGTCGCGCTGTGTGACGTCAAGCGCTGCTTCGACGCCAACGGAAACCTGTCCTACCCGCGCCACGTGCGCAACCCGAGCAACGTGCCGAGTCCGGGCGTGCAGCCGACCAACGACGCCGACAACAACCCGGTCACCGGTGACGCCAACAGCGAGCAGTCTCGCCCGCGCGGCATCCACAACGAGGGCTGCAACGTCGGCTGGCTCGACGGTCACGTCAAGTGGCTGCGGACCGATGCTTTCTTCTACGGGCAGAATCCGGTCAACCGCACGTTCGACCGCAACTGAACTCGGTTCGAGCGACGAGTCGCTGACCGACCGCCCGTCACCCCCGTGGTGGCGGGCGGTTTCGTTTGGGTGGCGCCGCTCAGACTCGTACCGCGGGCGGCGCGGCCGACCAGTCGGGCTCCTCGTCGGGGAGCTGCGAGAGGTCGTAGTCGCGGGCGGTCTCGAACCACGCCAAGACGTTCTCGAGGGGGGTATCGGCCTGGATCACGTTCGACGGCATCAGCACCAGGCCACCGTTCCAGGCGAGGAAGCGCAGCCGGTCGAGGACTTCGCGGCGGCAGTCCTCGGGCGTGCCCAGCGGCAGCGTGCGCTGGATGCTGCCGGTGCCGTGGAGCGTCACCTGCCGGCCGTACTGCTGCTTCAGCCGGAAGGGGTCCATGCACTCCGGCTGGATCGGGTTGAGCACGTCGAAGCCCAGCTCGAGCAGGTCGGGCAGGATGCTCTCGTAGTTGCCGTCGCTGTGGATGAACCAGTGCAGGTCCGGCTTGATCCGCCGGGCCTGGCCGATCAGGTAGCGCAGGCGCGGCTTGTCGATCTCGCGCCAGCCGCGGGGTGACATCATCAGGCGGTCCTGCATCGAGATGTCGCCGACGATGCTGATCATGTCGACGCCGGCGCTGGCGAGGTGGCAGGCCATTGCCGTCAGCAGGCCGTAGACCTGGTCGTAGACGGCCTCCAGAAAGGGCCGGTTGGCGACGTAGTCCATCAAGGTCTGTTCCAGCCCGCGGAGATGCCAGACGTACTTGAACGCCGCGCCAAAGCCCCCGACGACGAACTTCTCGGCGGCCTGCTGCGCCGCCACGCGCTGCGCCAGGTCGGCCGGCACGCGGAGCCGGTCGACACCTGGGAAGACCGCCGCAGCCGGGTCGTCGAGGTCCTGCCAGGGGCCGCTGACCCATTCGACATACCGCCGGTCGCGGCCGACGCGCTGCCACACGCCCCACTCGTCCTCAAAGGTGTCGGCATCGTGCAGCACGACTGGCCGATTGGCGTAGGGGAAGTCGCCCGGCAAGCGGTCGACAGCGCGCTCGCGCCAGCCCGGGAACTGGATCTCGACGCTGGCGGCGCCCCAGCCCTCGATCCCTAGCCGCTGATGCGCCTCGCCGACGGAACAGCCGAAGTGCGCGGCCAGGGCGCGGTCGACCTCGGGGCGGATCCAGGCGGTCAGCGGCACGCGGTCCGGGCGGCGGTGCTCCAAGCTGGCGACGATGCGCTCCCGTGGTGTCATCGGCAGTCCTCCCCCAGCGATTGCCGGGACGGCCGGCGAATCCTGCCCGCAGGTGGTTGACGGCGGGGCTGGAAAGGAGTATCACCAAGGCGGCGGGCAACCGCCGAGTACCCTGAGAGCAGCAAATACCGGTCGCGGGCAAAGATGGCCGCCCGGCGCACAGGCGCCTGGGGCCGTCCTCGGAACACGGTGCAACTCCGTGGCTGTCCCGCAACTGTAACCGGCGACAACACCCCAGCGCCACGGCCTTGACCGGTCGGAAGGCGGGGTGGCGGATGACCCGGAAGCCAGGAGACGACCCCGACCGCCCTTTGCAGGCTCCCTGCGCGAGACAGGAGCTGAGCGCATGCGAACGTCACGGCGTGGCTTCACGCTGATCGAACTGCTGGTCGTCATCGCGATCATCGCGATTCTGGCGGCGATTCTGTTCCCCGTCTTTGCCAAGGCCCGTGAAAAGGCCCGGCAGACCCAGTGCCTCTCGAACCTCAAGCAGATCGGCACGGCCTGGGCGATGTATGCCCAGGACTACGACGAAACCTGCTGCCTGTCGTACTACTACAACCCAAGCTGGACCCTGGAGTACGCCTGGGACTTCGCCCTCGACTGGGGCGCCGGCCCCAATCCGGCGGTCGGCTATGGTCTGCTGGGCTCCTACACCAAGAGCCACCAGATCAATGCCTGCCCGTCGTTCCAGGGCAACGCCTGGGGCCGCCCGCAGACCGGCTACGGCTACAACGCCACCTACATCGGGGGCGATGTGCTGGCGGGACTGAACGCGGCAGCGTTGGCACGAATCAACAGCCCGGCCGAGACGGTCCTGGCGGCCGACTGCGCCTACGGCAACCCCCTCAACGCCGCGAACTACCTGCGCGCGCCGAGCGATGGGTTGTTCGCCTACGGCAAGGCCCACTTCCGACACAACGGCACGGCCGACGCCGTCTACGCCGACGGCCACGCCAAAGCCGTCCCCACGAAGGTCCGCAACACGGCGCCCGACGCCGACTGCGGGGCCTTCTCGAACGACGATTCCGCCTACGACCTGCAGTAGGGGAAGCCTCGCGACGCTGGCGCATCGGCCCGGGAGCCTGCATCTCCCGGGCCGATGCCTGGCTAGGACCGTGGCGTCGCGGGCGTGGCAGCGGAGTACCAGCCGCCGAAGTTGACGAGGTTGCTGACCGCCGGCTCGGCGATGTGCGCCGCGACCACCTCACCGACGAAGATATTGTGATCGCCGCTGGGGTAGACGTGGCGCAGCTTGCACTCGAAGGCGCGGGCGCAACCGCTGATCAGGGGCGCGAAACCCAGCTTGCCCGGCGCGGTGGCGACTCGCAGCACCTCGAGCTTGTTGACGTCGCGTCCACTGACCGTGCCGGAGCGGGTGATCAGGTCGTGCTGCCCCTCGCCGCAGAAGTTGATGGCGAACTCGCCGGTGCGCTGAACCAGCGCCGCAGTGTGTCGACCGTGGCCCAGCGCGACCGCCAGCATGGGTGGCTCGCTGCTGCACACCATGCACCAGCCGGCCGGCATGAAGTTGGGCGGGCCGTCGGGGTTGGCGGCGGTCACGAAAACCAGCCACTCCGGGTACTTGCCCGCCAACGCCTCGGCCGCTGGAACCTGTTTGAACATGCCACCCTCGCTCACGATCCGCTTGCCGCGGGCCGCCGGTAGTATGCGACAACCGGCTGGCATTGGGCGGAGGGGTCAGGACCAGACCGGCCGCCCGCGGGGAGTGCGAGCGGCCGGTCTGGAAGCGCGACGAGTCCGCGGGGATCAGCCGAGGATCGCCTTGAGATCGTTCTCCGGCGTGGTGATCGGCGCCAGCGCGAAGTTGTCGACCAGCACCCGCAGCACGGCCGGGCTGACGAACGCCGGCAGCGACGGCCCGAGGCGGATGTTCTTGATGCCCAGATGCAGCAGCGTCAGCAAGATCGCCACGGCCTTCTGCTCGTACCAACTGATCACCAGCGACAGCGGCAGGTCGTTGACCCCACAGCCGACCGCGTTGGCCAGCGCCACGGCGACCTGAATCGCCGAGTAGGCGTCGTTGCACTGACCCATGTCAAGCAGCCGCGGCAGCCCGCCGAGGGTCCCGAAGTCGTGCTTGTTGAAGCGGTACTTGCCGCAGGCCAGGGTCAGGATCAGGCAGTCTTCGGGCACCTGCTCGGCCAGCTCGGTGAAGTAGCTGCGGCCGGGCTTGGCGCCGTCGCAACCGCCGATCAGGAAGAAGTGCCGCAGCGCCCCGCTCTTGACGGCGTCGAGCACCTGCCCGGCGACGCTGAGCACCGTCTGGTGACCGAAGCCGACCAGGATGGTCTGATCCTCACCGTCGGCCGTGAACCCCGGCGCGGCCTGCGCCGCGGCGATCACCGGGGCGAAGTTGCCATCGCCGAGGTGCGGCACGCCCGGCCACTGCACCAGCCCGCTCGTGAAGATCCGCTCGGCGTACTCCGCCTGCGGCTCCTGAATGCAGTTCGTGGTCATCAGAATGGCGCCGGGGAAGTCGCTGAACTCGTCCCACTGCTCCTGCCAGGCGCCGCCGTAGTTGCCCACCAGGTGGGCGTACTTCTTGAGCTCGGGATAGCCGTGCGCCGGCAGCATCTCGCCGTGGGTGTAGACGTTGATGCCCAGCCCGGCGGTCTGCTGCAGCAGCAGCTCGAGGTCCTTCAGGTCGTGGCCCGAGACCAGGATGCACTTGCCGGCCAGCGGCGTGATGCGGACCGGCGTCGGCACCGGGTGGCCGTAGGTGCCGGTGTTCGCCGTGTCGAGCAATTCCATGACCCGCAGGTTGACTTCACCGCACTTCAGGCAGAGCGGCAGCAGCTCGTCGAGGCTCTGCTCAGTGCCACACAGATAGGCCAGCGCTTCGTGACAGTAAGCGTACACCGCGTCGTCTTCGTGGCCCAACACGAGGGCATGGTCGGCATAGGCGGCGAGGCCTTTGAGACCATAGGTGAGCAGTTCCTGCAACGAGGCGGCGTCAATCCCGAACTCGTCCTGCCGGGCCTCAATGCCGGCCTCCTCGCCCTGCTCGGCGAGCGCCTCGAGGTCGCTGGCGGGGACCCAATCGGCGATCCCGCCGAGTCGGTCGCCACCAACCCGGGCGCGGAGCGCATCGCGGGTCGCCACCACCGCAGCGATCCGTGTGGCGAGATCGGCGGGGTCAAAGTTGACGTTGGTGACCGTCGTGAAGAGCGCTTCGAGCATTGCCACGTCGGCGGTGTGGTCGACCACCCCGGCCTGCCGGGCGCGGTGCGCATAGGCTCCCAACCCCTTGGTCGCCAACACCAGTGCGTTCTGCAGATTCGCCGTCAGCGGGTCCTTCCCGCAGACCCCCACCACCTGGCAGCCCTGACCTTGATCGGCCTGCTCGCACTGGAAACACATCATCGAGTCCATACGTCTCGCTCCTGTCTCTCCAAGCGTGCAATGGAGTTGCCCATCCAAATGGTCAGGTTCTCGCGGGTGGCGCCGAAATCCTGGACCTTGGTGTCCAACTATTCGACAGCCGCCGCGGGCGAGGAGGAGCGGACCGCCGGACGGCCAACCGAGTCGGGCGGAGATGCGGTATGAAGTTGGGGTTTATCGCGCACAACCACCTCGAAGGGATCGAGGCCGACTGCCGGTTCGCGGCGCTGCACGGCTACCGCGGCTTGGAGTTCAACTACTGGGGCGACTTCGCCAACGTCACGCCGGAGCACATCGCGGCGGTCGCCACGACGCTGCGGAGCCACGGGGTGCAATGCTCGACGCTGGGGATCTGGGGCTGGAACCACATCTCCGCCGACGCCGCCGAGCGCGAGCGGGCGCACGCCATGTTGGACCGCGCCATCGATTACGCCGTGACGCTCGGGGCGCCGGTGCTGATCACCGGGGGCGGGCGGATGGTGCCGGGTGATCTCGACGCCAACGTCGCCGAGTACGCCAAGGTGATGCCCCGCTATCTCGACCGCGCCGCCGAAAAGGGCCTGCAGGTGGCGCTTTACGGGTTCCACGGCGGCAGCTTCCTGGACACCATCGAGGGCTATGAGAAGCTCTGGGAGCTGCTCCCCAACGTCGGCGTGAAGTACGACGCCGCCAACATCGATCACGCCGGGCAGGACTATCTGCAACTGCTGCGCGACCACGCGGCGCAGGTCTACCACGTGCACATCAAGGATCATCTCAATCACGGCGGCACGGTCGCCTCGCAGCCGGCCGCCGGGATGGGCGACATCCAGTTCGGCAAGATCCTGGCCTTCTTGTACGAGGTCGACTACCAGGGCTACCTGACCGTCGAGCCGCACGGCCCGCTGTGGGGCCGCGAGCCGCTGCGCTCGAAGATGCTGGCCCTGACGAAGCAGCATCTGGCGCCGTATCTGCTGACCTGACTTGGGCCTGGCGCCGGGCGGTGGCAAGAGGGGCCCGCGGCCGGCTGGCCAACCAGGCGGCATGTCCGGACGGCAGGGCCCGTTGGCCTTCATGTTCACCGATGTCGAGGGTTCGACGCGGCTCTGGGAGGCGTATCCCGAGCGCCTGCCGGCGGTGATTGCGCGGCACGACGAGTTGCTCACCGCCGCGGTCGACGCGGCCGGCGGGTCGGTCTTCAAGTTCGGTGGGGACTCCTGTCACGCGGTCTTCGAGCGCGTCGAGCAGGCCCTGGCGGCGGCCGTTGCCGGACAGCAGCGGCTGGCCGCCGAGCCGTGGCCGTTGCCACAGCCGTTGCGCGTCCGGATGGCGATCCACTGCGGCCCCGCCACCGCCCGCGACGGCGACTACTGGGGCACCACCTTGAACCGCCTGGCGCGGCTTCTGGCGCTTGGCCACGGCGGGCAGATCCTGGTCTCCGCAGCGGCCGTGACGGGCTGCGGCACGGCGCCGGCGGGGTGGCACCTGGCGCCGCTGGGCGAGTACCAACTGCGCGACCTGCGGCATCCCGAGCAGGTCAGCGAGCTCCGGCAAGCCAGTCAGCCGAGCGCCTTTCCAGCGCTGCGGGCGCCGACTCGCCAGCAGCACAACCTGCCGCCGCTGCCCACCGCCTGCCTCGGCCGCGAGGCCGACCTGGCCGCGCTGCAGGAGCTCCTGGCGCAGCACCGGCTGGTCTCGCTGGTCGGCTCGGGTGGTTGCGGCAAGACCCGTCTGGGACTCGAACTGGCCCACCGCGCCAGCGGCGCCGGCGTGCCCTGCTGGCTGGTTGAACTCGGGCCGCTGGCCGACGAACGCCACCTCGAGCAGGCCGTGGCGACGGTCCTGGGGGTCGTCGTAGCGCCCGGGCAGAGTCAGCTCGCCGCGACGCTGGAGTACCTTGGCGGCCGGGCGCTCTGGTTGCTGCTCGACAACTGCGAGCATCTCCTGGCCGGCGTCGCCGAGCTCTGTGACCAACTGCTGGCGCGGTGCCCCGGCGTGCGTCTGCTGGCTACCTCGCGCGAGCCGCTGGGCGTGGTTGGGGAGCAGGTCTATCGGGTGCCCTCCCTGCCGCTGCCCGCCGCCTCGGTGGACCTCGCCGAGCTGGCGGCCAACCCGGCGGTGGCGCTGTTCCTCGACCGGGCCGCCGCGGCCGGCTCGCCGCTGCCCGACGACGATGCCACCTTGAGCCTGGCGGCCGAGATCTGCCGCCGCTTGGACGGCCTACCGCTGGCCCTGGAGCTGGCCGCCGCGGCTACTGCCGGCTGCAGCACAACCTCGGCCGCGTCGCCCAGCGGCAGGACGACCTGGCCGAGGCCGAGCGGCTGATCCAGGCCAGCCTCACCGAGCAGCGCGGGCTGGACGACCCGGAGGGCTTCGCGATCAGTCTGCAGAGCCTGGGCAACCTGCACGCCGTGCAAGGCCGCCAGGAGGCCGCCCGCGGTCCGCTCGAGGCGGCCCTGGTCCAGATGCGCCAGCTCGGCGACGCCAGCGGCATCGCCTGGTGCCTGGCCAGTGCGGGCAATGTCGCGCGGTTGCAGGGCCGTCTGGACGAAGCCCTGCGGCTGCTGCACGACAGTGCCACCCAGCAGTGGGATCTCGGCGACCGGCGCGGCCTGATGTTGGCGCTCGCCAACCTCGGCGTGGCGGCGCGCGCGGCCGACCAGACGCAACTGGCGCGGGACTGCTACGAAGAGGGCTACGACCTGGCGGTCGACCTGGGCGACCGCGCCGCCGAGGCGGTCTTCCTCACCAACTTGGGCGCCGTGCTGGTCGATACGGGGGAGCACACCCCGGCCGAACAACGCCTGACCGCCAGCCTGGCCCTCTGCGACCAACTGGCGGCACCGCGCATCAAGGCCATCGCGCTGCGCAACCTGGGCACCCTGGCCCGCCACCGCGGCGAGTTGGCGACCGCCGTGCGGCGCTACCGCGAAAGCCTGCTGCTGCGCCACGAACTGGCCGACCGACCGGGCTACGCCGAACTCTGGGAAGCCCTCGCTCCGCTGCTGGACCCGCCCGTCGCCGCCCAACTCTGCGGCGCCGCCGACCGCCTGCGCAGCGAGCTCGGCCAGCCCCGCACGCCTTCCCAGGACCGCGACCTGGCTGCCGCCCTGACCACCGCGCAGGCCGCCCTCGACCCCGCCACCTGGCGAGCCGCGGTCGCCACCGGCGCCCGTTGGAGCGACGAGCAGGTCCTCCAACTGGTCCTCGGCGAGTGCCTCTGACCGCCCGCCCTCAGCGCGGCACGGTCGCGTCACCGGGGTCGAACTGGCAGTTCTCGATGGTCACTGGCCGGCCCGGCGCCAGACTGAAGGCGCCCCCCCGGATTGCCGCGCAGGTCGCAGCCGGTGAGGCTGATCTGCGCCGTGTAGGGCATCGCCGGCAGTGCCAGGGCGGCTGGGCCGCTCACCCATGCGCCGGTCGCCCGGCCGGGCCTGCTCGCGGAGCCGTTCGAGCGCGCGGAGAACCGCGATGCGGGTCGGCCGGCGGGCGGCCTCGCGTTCGTCACTGGCGAGCAGCGTGACGTTCCGCGGCGGCACCCCGGCCGCCCGGAAGGCAGCCGCCACCGCCCGCGCGTCGGCGACGGCGTATTGCAAGCTGCTGATCCGCTCATCGTCGTACTTCTCGACCCCCACGCTGAGCACCAGCGTGGCCGCCGAAAGCGGCCCGCAGAGCAAGACAGCCAACCACAGATGGCGCATCACAGGGCCCCCAGTGGTCGCCCAGACGAGCTGACCGGGAGCGCCATTCCGCCCGGCAGGTTGGCAACCTGCTGCGGCGGCGTAACGTGGCCGTTGCGCGGCAGGCCGGCAGGGCCCGGGGCGGGGAGGATCTGACGGCCTGTCGCGAACTGCACGCCCGGCCGGGCTGGCCTGGCCGGCCTCTCGGTCAGACGCGCGAGGCGCCGCCCGACGGAAAGCAGGTAGACCGATGGCAGGCAGACTGGCCGGTAAGATCGCGGTGGTGACGGGTTCGACCAGCGGCATCGGCGCCGGCATCGTGCAACGCTTTGCGGCCGAAGGAGCGGCGGTCGTCGTGAGTGGCCGCCGCCCGGCCGAAGGCGAATCCGTGGTGGCCCAGATCCGCGCCGCTGGCGGCGAAGCCAGCTTCTGCCAGACCGACGTCGCCGTCCCGGCCGACTGCCGCCACCTGATCGCGGCCGCCGGTGAGGCCTATGGCGGGCTCGACATCCTGGTCAACAACGCCGGCATCTTCCCGCGCTGTCGCTTCTTGGACACGACCGTCGAGTTCTGGGACGAGGTCCTGAACATCAATGTCCGCGGCGCCTTCCTGTGTTGCCAGGCGGCGGTCCCGCTGATGCAGGCCGGCGGCGGCGGCAGCATCATCAACGTCGGCTCCTGCAACGCCTTCACGACGGGCGACGCGTTGTTCGCCTACGGCGTGTCGAAGGGTGCGCTCTGGACGTTGACCCAGAACCTCGCCAAGAACCTGGCGCCGCTGCGGATCCGGGCGAACTGGATCTCGGTCGGCTGGGTGCTCACCGAGAAGGAGCTGGAGGTCCAGGCCAAAGAGGGCCGCACCCCCGACGACCTCCAGGCCGGCGCCGCACAGCGGCCGATGGGTGAGTACAACACGGTGGACGACATTGCCTGGGCGGCGGTCTACCTGGCCTCCGACGAGGCGATTCGCGTCAGCGGCTCGGACCTCAACGCCAGCGCCGGGATGCGCATCCGGGCCTGAGCGGCGGGGGTCAGAGTAGGGTCAGGAGCCGGGCATGACGAGCGCTCGCGGGACCTGGCTGGTCTTGCTCTGGATGGTGGGCCGGGCCGGTGCCGCGGTCTGGTGGGTCAGCCCGGCGGGGTCGGATCAGGCGGCCGGCACCGCAACGCAGCCGTGGCGGACGGTCCAGGCTGCCGCCAGCCGGGCGAGGGCGGGGGACACCGTCTTCGTCACCGCCGGGCAGTATCCCGAGCGGGTCCGTCTGACCAGCGGCGGGGCGGCCGGCGCGCCGCTCAGCCTGGTGGCGCGTGGTGCGGTGCAGGTGGCCGGGTTCGATCTCGAGCAGGTCAGCCATGTGCGGCTGGTCGGCTTCGAGATCACCGGGGTCGCGCCTGGCAATTACGGGATCTTCCTGGCCGACGCCCACCACTGCGAGCTGCTCCACAACACCATCCATCACGTCCCGCTCGGCGCACTGCGGTTCTACCAGGGCCGGCCGTGCCACCACAACGTCGTGCGCGGCAACCGCATCAGCTACACCGGCCACGGTGGACGCGGCGAGCTGGCGCTGACCATCAGCGGCGACCAGAATCTGATCGAGCACAACGACCTCTCGCACGTCTTCGACTTCGTGGTGATTTTCGGGCAGCGGAATATCGTGCGTAACAACTACTGGCATGACGCTTATTGGGCCGATCATCCGGGCCAGCAGCCGCACATCGATGGGATCCAACACTACGTCGGCACCAACTACTTCCCGCGGGTGCTGCAGCGGGCGGTGGTGGAGGCCAATCTGATGGAGGACGTGCCTGACCAGCACACCCACTTCGCGATGCTGGAGGAAGGCGCCCGGCTGGGGAGTGGTGACCTGCTGTTCCGCCGCAACGTTGGCCGGCGCCTGGGGGGCTACGCGTTGCTGATCGAGGAAGTGCAGCGCGTGCGGGTGGTCCACAACACCTTTGTCGATCTGTTCCTGGCGGGCCCGCAGCGAGCCTGGTACTGTCTCGGCTACACCGGTGGCGCCGTTGGCGGGCAGGTGCAGCACAACCTGTTCGTCAACGCCGCACGTCCCGGGGGCCAGGTCTACTTTGCTGACGAGGCCTCGCGGCCGGGCCTGGTGGGCGACTACAACCTGGTCTTTGGCGGCGGCAACCCGCGCGAGGTGCACGGTCTGGTCGACCGCGATCCGCTGCTGACCGGCGTCGCGGAGGGCGATTTCGCACCCGCCGCGGGCTCTCCCGCAAGCGATGCCGGTGGTTCGCTGACGACCACCACCCGCGGCGGCACCGGGACGCTGGTGCCGGTGGTCGACGCCGGCTGCTTCTGCGACGGCTACGGCCTGGTTGAGGGCGACCGCGTCCGGATCGGCGACGTCGCGGCGGAGCTGGTGCAGGTCGACTACGCGGCCAACACTCTGACCCTCAGCGACCCGGTCGGCTTCGCAGCGGGCACGCCGGTGACCTACGACTACGCCGGCGCCGGCCCCGACCTAGGCGCGGTGGAGGTCGGCGAGAGCCGCGCGCCGCTGCGCCTGACCGCGGTCACCGCACGCCGCACCGCGGGCGGGCTGGAGGTCACCGCGCAGTTGCCGCGCCCGGCGGCCGCGCGCCATGTCGAGTTGTGGGCCAACGGCCGCCCGGTCGCCCGCAGCCGGCCCGAGGCAGTGCTGCTCCGCTGGGACGACCGCGCCGAGCCGGCGGCCGACCTGCTGCTCCGCGCCTACGCCGCCGAACCGAGCCGGGTGCTCTGGGTCGATGCCCCGGTGCCGGGGTCGTGAAGTGGTTGCCCGTCGGTCCAGGCACTCGGTAGTCTGCCCGCCTTTGTGACGGCCGCCATACTGTGCCGTCCCCGCCGCCACCCTACGCGCAAGCGCGCGCGGCGTCAGCATAGCAGTGCGGCCGACCTGGCCGGGGATGCTCGATGGCGGAGCGGATCGAGGAACTGGGCAGCCACAGTCTGGCCTTCGTGGAGGGCCTCTGGGCGGAGTGGGCGGCCGACCCCGCGGCGGTGCCGTTGCGTTGGCGCGAGTACTTCGAAAGCCAGGTGCAGCCCGGCGGCCAGGTGCCACGCCAGACCGGGCCGAGCCACGCCCCGCGGAGTCTCTTCAACCCTCCGAGCGCTGCGACCAATGGCTACGCCGCCGGCAGCCACGAGGGCGTCGCCGAGCGGCAGTACCGCGTCGACGAGCTGATCCGCAGCTATCGCGCCCGCGGCCACATGATTGCGCACCTCGACCCGCTGCAACTTCCGCGGCCGCGGCCACCGGAGCTGGATCCGGCGTACTACGGCTTCACCGCCGAAGACCTTGACCGGCGGGTCGCCACCGCGACCATGGAGGGCGCTCGCGAGCGGACCCTGCGGGAGGTGCTGGAGACCCTTTACAACACCTACTGCCGCTTCATCGGCGTGCAGTTCATGCACATCGACGACCTCGAGATCCGGCGCTGGCTGCAGCGCCGCATGGAGGGCACCGAGAACCGCCTGAAGCTGGAGCATCGCGAGCAACTACGGATCCTGACCCGGCTGAACGACGCGGTGATCTTCGAGGAGTTCGTCCAGAAGAAGTTCCTCGGCGCCAAGAGCTTCAGCCTGGAGGGCGGCGAGAGCCTGATTCCGCTGCTCGGCCTGGCGATCGAAAAAGCCGGCGCGCAGGGCGTGCAGACGATTGTGATTGGCATGGCCCACCGCGGGCGGCTGAACGTGCTGGCCAACATCATGGGCAAGAGCGCGCAGCAGATCTTCCGCGAGTTCCAGGACGCCGACCCCGAGCTGCACAAGGGCGGCGGCGACGTCAAGTACCATCTCGGGCACTCCACCACCTGGACCACCAGCGCGGGCCAGCAGGTTCATCTCAGCCTCTGCTTCAACCCCAGCCACCTGGAGTTCGTCAACCCCGTGGTGCTGGGCCGCGTGCGCGCCAAGCAGGACCGCCGGGGCGACACCGCGCGGCAGCGGGGGATGGCGATTCTGATCCACGGCGACGCCGCCTTTGCCGGCGAGGGGGTCAGCCAGGAGACGCTGAACCTCAGCCAGCTCGCCGGCTACGACACCGGCGGGGCGCTGCACGTGGTGGTCAACAACCAGATCGGCTTCACCACGCAGCCGGCGCAGGGCCGTTCGACGGTCTACGCCACCGACGTCGCCAAGATGCTGCAGATCCCGATCTTTCACGTCAATGGCGAGGACAGCGAGGCGGTGGCGCAGGTGGTCCGGCTGGCGCTCGACTTCCGCAGCGAGTTCCGCCGCGATGTTGTGATCGACATGTACTGCTACCGCCGCCGCGGGCACAATGAGGGCGACGAGCCGGCCTTCACCCAGCCGTTGCTGTACGCCGCCATCGAGCAGCGCAAGTCGGTGCGCGACAGCTTTCTGACCCACCTGCTGCGCCAGGGCGAGGTGACGCGGGAGGAGGCCGCCGCGATCGAAGAGGAGCGGCGGCAGCGCCTGGAGGCCGAGCTGGCGCGGGCCAAGGCGGACGAGCCCGTGCCGGTGCTGCACCAGTGGTCGGGGAGCTGGAACAACTTCCACGGCGGGCCCGAGAGCACCGCCGAGCCGGTCGCCACGGCCGTGCCGCTGGAGCGCCTGGCGGCCCTCACCGAGCGGCTGGCGCGGGTGCCGGCGGGCTTCCAGGTGAATCCCAAGCTGGCCCGTATTCTCGACCAACGCCGCGACATGGGCGCCGGGCAGCGGCCCTGCGACTGGGCCTTGGGCGAGGCCCTGGCCTATGCCACGCTGGCGACCGAGGGCGTCAAGATCCGCTTGACCGGCCAGGACTGCGAGCGGGGGACGTTCAGCCACCGCCACGCGGTCTGGCACGACGTCGAGGACGACCAGCGGCACTGCATCTTCAGCGACCTGGATCCGCAGCAGGCGACGGTCGAGCTGCACAACAGCCCGCTCAGCGAGGTCGGGGTGCTCGGCTTCGAGTACGGCTACAGCCTCAACTGGCCCGAAGGGCTGGTGCTTTGGGAGGCCCAGTTCGGCGACTTTGCCAATGTCGCGCAGGTGATCATCGACCAGTTCCTGTGCAGCGCCGAGGACAAGTGGGGCCGGCTGAGCGGACTGGTGATGCTCCTGCCACACGGCTTCGAGGGCATGGGGCCGGAGCACAGCAGCGCGCGGCTGGAGCGCTTCCTGATGTTGACCGCCGAGGACAACATCCAGATCTGCAACCTCACCACGCCGGCCCAGATCTTCCACGTCCTCCGGCGGCAGGCGTTGCGGAAGTGGCGCAAGCCGCTGGTGATCATGACCCCCAAGAGCCTGTTGCGGAATCCAGCCGCGACCTGCCCGATCGGCGACCTGGCGACCGGCGGCTTCCAGAAGGTGATCCCCGACCGCGGCGCCGACCCGGCCAAGGTGCAACGGATCTTGCTCTGCTCGGGCAAGGTCTACTACGATCTGGCCGAGCGCCGGCAGCAGTTGCAGCAGGACAGCGTGGCGATCGTGCGGGTCGAGCAGCTCTACCCGCACCCGGTCGCCGAACTGGAGGCCGTGCTGGCGCCGTATGCCGCCGGCTGCGAGTGCTGCTGGGTGCAGGAAGAACCGTCCAACATGGGCGCCTGGCGGTTCATCTGGTTGTCGCACGGCGAACGGCTGGGGCAGCGGTTCCGGTTCCGGGGCATCGCCCGCGAGGAATCGGCCAGCCCGGCGACCGGCTCGGCGACAGCCCACCGGTTGGAGCAGGAAGCGATCATCGCCGCGGCGGTGGGCACCGCGGCCGGGTCGCGGTAGCAGCAGACGGGAGTAACCATGGCGGTCGAACTGATGGTCCCGGAGGTCGGCGAGTCGATCTCCGAGGTGGTGATCTCGAAGTGGCTGGTGGAGCCGGGGAGCTTCGTCGCCAAAGATGCGCCAGTCGTCGAGATCGAGACCGATAAGGTCACCTTCGAGCTGCCGGCCCCGGCCGACGGCTTCCTGGCCACCATCCTGAAGCCCAACGGCAGCGCCGCCGCCGTCGGCGAGGTGATCGGCAGCCTGCAAGAGGCCGACACCGCGGCCGATCCGGCGCCGCCCACGCCGCCCGAGACCCCCGCCACGGTGATGCCCGCCGCGCGCCGGGCGCTGGCCGCCCACGGGCTGGCCGCCGAGGAGGTCCCCGCCAGCGGCCCCGGCGGCCGGCTGCTCAAGGAAGACGTCGAACGCCACGCCGCTGCCCCACCCGCGCCGCCCGTGCCGCCGGTCCCAGCGACACCAGCCACGCCAGCGACGCCGCCCACGCCGCCCGCGGCAGCGCCGGCCGCCGGCGGTCCGCGCGACACCGAGACCGTGCCGCTGACGCCGATGCGGCGGCGGATCGCCGAGCGGCTGGTGCAGGCGCAACAGACCGCCGCGATGCTGACGACCTTCAACGAGATCGATATGTCCGCGGCGATGGCCCTGCGCAAGGAGCAGCAGGAGGCCTTCCAGCAGCGCTACGGCATCAAGCTGGGCTTCATGTCGTTCTTCGTGAAGGCCGCGGTGGACGCCCTCAAGCGCTTCCCCGAGCTGAACGCCGAGCTCCAGGGCAATGACATCGTCTACCACCATTACTACGACATCGGGATCGCGGTCAGCGGCAAGAAGGGCCTCGCGGTGCCCGTGCTGCGGAACGCCGAGCGGTTGAGCTTCTCCGAGGTCGAGCTGAAGATCGCCGACTTCGGGGCCCGTGCCCGTGACAACAAGCTGGAGCTCGACGAACTGGTCGGCGGGACCTTCACCATCACCAACGGCGGCGTCTTCGGCTCGCTGCTGTCGACACCCATCCTGAACCCGCCCCAGAGCGGCATTCTGGGAATGCACGGCATCAACGACCGCCCGGTCGCCGTCAACGGCCAGGTGGTGATCCGGCCAATGATGTACATCGCCCTGACCTACGACCACCGCATCGTCGACGGCCGCGAGGCGGTGACCTTCCTACGCCGCGTCAAAGAGTGCGTCGAGAACCCTGTGCGGATGCTGGTGGAGGTGTGAGCGGCAGCTCAGGAGAGTGTCGGTGAGACTACTAGAACTTACTATTAGTGGCTTCCGTGCGCTTGATAGCATTGCGCTACCGCTTTGCGATGACTTCGGCGCGCCACGGCCGCTGACCGTACTGGCAGGACCCAATGGCAGCGGAAAGACGTCGATCCTCTTCGCAATCGTCCAGACGCTGCGAGGTCTGCTCCGCTACCAGACGGCGCGAGTGCCCCTGCCAGACGACCTCGATGTTCGGCGCACCCGCGCCGATCTCTTGGCGGCGCGGCCTGACGAGGCGCTCTGTCATCTGACACTGCAGTTCGATGCCGACGAAGTCAGTGCGATCCGCGAGCTGTGGGATCTCTCTGCCGACCAGCACCGTGACAATGAGCAGCAGGCTATCCGCAACGTGCCGGACCTGCCGAATGGCCGGGTGCAGATCACCTGGGGCTACCCGCCGGAGCGAACGCCCGTCGGTGTGCGGCCGTCCTGGTGGGCTAGGGACATCAGTCCGCGCGGCGCCCATCCCTGGCTGTGGGGTTACGGGCTGTTGATCCGCCTCTGGACCAGAGGCCGTCTAGTTGAGCCCAGGCGCTATTTCCAGGCCGTTGGCGGGTTGCGCTTCTACGGCCAACACCGCGATCTGGCCTCGGAAGTCCAACCGCCCGACGATGCCGACGATGGCCAAATCACGACAGAGCGCAGCGTCAACTCCGCGGACCTGTCTCTCCGGGAGGTACTGCTCTCCGTTGACCGCCGTCCCGTGAGTGGCGGTGGGTCAGCCGCGCCTGACTCCCCAACAATTGCCGAGCTGATCACATCGAAGTTCAACCAGGTATGTGCGCCTCGACGCTACATAGGTGTTAGGTATCCCGGTGGCGGGCCTGTCGGGCACCCATATCTTGAGCACAACGACAGAACGTATCCGTTGCACTATGCGTCGGCAGGCGAGCAAGTGGTCCTGGACCACCTGGCGCGGCTTAGCTACCCGAGTCCCCTCGGCAACGGGATTGTTCTGATGGATGAACCTGATCTGCACCTGCATCCAACTTGGCTTCGACGTTGGTTCCAATTGCTGCCAGAGATTGGCGGGGACAATCAGTACATCGTGACCACACAGTCGCCAGTCCTGCGCGAACTCGCGGTCCGGGACAACATTCTGTTTGATCTTGGGGAGCTGGGATGACTCCGACGCAGCTCTACAGATCCAGCTATCCCAGAACTGGCGATGCAGCGCTGCTCTGTGAAGGCGATCTCCTAGGGTTCGAGGTCGCCGTGTTGCAGCGCTGGTTGCCGACTGCCGTGGTCGGTGGTGAGGCGGTGGACATTTGGCCCTGTGGCACGAAGGACGCTGTTCGGGGTATGCTGGACAGCATCGGCCGCGCCCGGCCGGTCGCGGGCATCGTCGATCGTGACTGGATCTCCTATCCAACGGTGCGTGCCAAGCTGGAGTCGGAGGCCAAGGGGCTGCAGGCGCGCGCGGTTCAGGTGGCCTTCTACGGGGCATGGGAACGCCCAGAAATTGAAAATTACCTGCTGGATGAGTGCGTTCTACTCCCGGTCCTGACCAGCCAATTCGGAGTCAGCGAGGACCAGGTGCGGCGGGTTTTCCAAGACCTCGGGGACTCCGAAGTGGCACGTGCGCAGGTGGACCAACTGCTCCAGTGGATCCGGTCTGTTGGCGGCGATGTCGCCCGGTCGTATGAGGGCTGGCTGCGCGGGGACGAGCAGTTGGGGCCGTGGTGCAAGCCGAAGTGGGAGGCCGGCGGATGGCAGCGAGGCGGCCGGGAAGCGATCCAAGACTGCGTCGACAGGGCTCTCGAACGGCTCCCTGAGTGGAGTGAGCAGAAACTGAAGGACAGGCCCCTGACCCCTGACCGAATCAGTCGAACCTGGCACGACTGGCAGGCCGGGGAGCGCGGTGTGCAGGATGTGCCCGGCAAAGAGCTGCTACAGTGTGTGTGCGCGGAGGTGGCCTTCGGTGCTCAATGGAGGGCCAACAGCTTGGGGGCCGCCGAGCCAGGGTCACCGGAGTACGTGCGAACGCTGCTGCGTCTTCTTCAGCCAGCACTTGCTGCGCAATTGGTGAAGACCCTGGCCGAACATGAACATGCGGCTTCGGATGAGTGGTGGGCGTTGGCAGACACGTGCGCAAAGATGGTGATCCCCCATGCCGGACTATGACCTGATCGTGATCGGTGCCGGGCCGGGCGGCTATGTGGCCGCCATCCGCGGTGCGCAGTTGGGCTTGAGTGTGGCCGTGGTCGAACAGGAGAAGGCCCTCGGCGGGACCTGCCTGCGGGTCGGCTGCATTCCCTCCAAGGCGTTGCTCGAATCGAGTGAGCAGTATGAGCAGGCCCGCACGCGGCTCGCCGAGCACGGCGTGATCGTCGGCGAGGTGGCGCTCGACCTGGGCGCGCTGCTACAGCGCAAGACCAAGACCGTCAGCATCCTCACCAAAGGCATCGAGGGGCTCTTCAAGAAGCACGGCGTGACCCGCCTGACCGGCCGTGGCGTGCTGACCGCGCCGGGCACCGTCGAGGTGCGGGGCGAGCGGGAGACCAGCAGCGTCACCGCCAGCCACGTGCTGCTGGCGACCGGCAGCGTGCCCGTCTCGCTGCCCGGAGTGGCGCTGGATGGCGACCGGATCGGCACGTCGACCGAGGCGCTCGCCTACCCCACGGTGCCGAAGCACCTGATCGTGATTGGGGCCGGCTACATCGGGCTCGAGCTCGGCTCGGTCTGGCGGCGCCTCGGCGCGCGGGTGACGGTGGTCGAGTACCTCGACCGCATTCTGCCCGGCACCGACGGCGAGCTGGCCGCCGACGCGCTGAAGCTGTTCCGCAAGCAGGGGCTGGAGTTCCGGCTCGGGGCGAAGGTCAGCGGCGCCAGCGTCGAGGGCGAGAGCTGCACCGTGACCACCGCGGGCGGCGAGCCGCTGACCGGCGACCGCGTCCTGGTGGCCGTCGGCCGCCGCGCCAACACCGGGGACCTGGGGCTGGAGACCGTCGGCATCACCGTCGACGAGCGGGGTCGGATCCCGGTCGATGCGCACTTCCGGACCAACCTGCCGGGCCATTACGCCATCGGCGACGTGATCCCCGGCCCGCTGCTGGCGCACGTCGCCGAAGAAGAGGGCATCGCCTGCGTCGAGGCCATCGTCACCGGCTACGGGCACGTCAACTACGCCACCGTGCCGGGCGTCTGCTACACCCACCCCGAAGTCGCCGGGGTGGGGCAGACCGAGGAGCAGCTCACCGCCGCTGGCACGGCCTACCGCCGGGGCGTCTTCCCGTTCCTGGCCAACGGCCGGGCCCGCTCGCTGGGCGAGACCGACGGCAAGGTCAAGATCCTGGCCGACGCCGCCACCGACCGCCTGCTGGGCGTCCACATCCTCGGCCCGCGGGCCGGCGACCTGATCGCCGAGGCGGTCGTGGCGATGGAGTACGGCGCCACCGCCGAGGACCTCGCCCGCAGCTTCCACGCCCACCCGACGCTCGCCGAGACGCTCAAAGAAGCGGCCCTGGCGGTCGATGGGCGCGCCATCCATATGTAATAAGGTCGACCCGGCTCAGTCCGGGTCGATCAACCCGTGGTAGCGGCCGAGCCAGTAGGGCAGCAGCCAGAAGGTCCCGCACTCCTCGCTGTGGCCGCTGCCGCCGGCCAGGCGGAAGGGGTTGCCGTTCCACTTGTGCAGCGGCCGCTCCCGCCACGGCAGCGGGGTGCCGAGCTGCTGGCGGCCAAACCGATCGACCGCTGGGTCGAACTCCAGGTCGACCCGCGCGCGATGGTCGGTCGGCCAGTCGATCAGGTCCAACGGGATCTCGTGCAGCGCTTCCAGGGTCACCTCCAGGTCGCCCGGCCGGCCGCTGAGGGCGCTGTAGACCAGGTTCCAGAGCGGACAGCGCTGGCGCCTGACGAGCTGCCAGGTGCGCTCCAGGCTGGCCAGGTAGAGCGGTCGCCGGGCCTCGTCGCGGGTCTGGCGGAGCAGCGCATAGTAGGCCAGGAAGGCCAGTTCGTCGTCGCTGAAGTTCTCCTCGGCGCCGGCGAAGTCGCCCGGCCGCACCTTCTGCTCCACCGTGTTCAGCGCGTAATGGTGCTGCTCCACCAGCTCGCGCGTCGCCGCGGCGTAGCGGGCGTCGCCGCAGAGGTACTCAGCCACCGCCAGGTAGCCCAGGATCTCCAGCGAGTTGAGCCCCCGCTCGGCCCGCCAGCGCGGGTCGTCGTTCAGCCGCTGCGGCGACCAGACACCCCAGCGGGTGGGCTGGCCATCCAGGTCGACCAGGTGCAGGCCGTGGTCCAGCAGATGGTCGGTGACCCGCCGCACGGTCGCCACAATCGCCTGCCGCTCCGCCGCGTCAGCCACCAGATCGTGCAGCAGCGGCCAGGCGAAGTAGTGGCCGTCCAGCTCGTCCGACGAGGTGTCGCCCTTCCACTCCCACTCGCCGCCTGCCGCGAGATGCCACTCGCCGTCGTCGTGTCGCCCGAACTCCGGCTCGCTGCAATGCGTCACCGCCCGCGCCGGGTAGCCCGCCAGCGGGGTGATCTGCTCCAGAAGCAGCAACGCCCGCAACGACTCCCGGGCCTTCTCCCGCGCGTCGGTCGCCCCGGTCACGGCAAACCGTAGCGCCTCGGCGGCGGCGTACATCGCCGTCCAGAGCCCGTCGTTGTCCTCGATGTTCGGCCGCCACGAGGTCAGGTCGCCGAGCCGTTCGAGCGTACAGGCCGTGACATACCCCCGCCGCCGGTGTCGCGCGTCGGTCAGCCGCTCGTAATGCTCCGCCCGCGCCGCCAGCGACCACGGCTCGAAGCTCAACCGCACCGCCCCGGCCGCGGTGAAGACGTCACACCCGCCACCGTCGCCCGCCCGCAGCGCCAGCACGGCGTCGCTCGGCAGCCAGCGTGGCCCGCTGTAAACCTCCCACCGCCCGGCCACCCACCGCGCCACGCCCTGCGCGCTGCCGACCCACAGACTGCCGTCCCCACCCGCCGCCAGACACCCCGGCGCCGCGAACGGCAGCCCCGCCAGCACCAGCTCACCGCCCTGCCCCTCCAGCCGCACCACCGCGCCGTCAATCCGCGCCCGCAACCCGCCCCGCCACTCGACTTCCGTGGCAGCCCCCGGCGGCGTGGCATCCAACGGCTGGCGGATGGGGTAGAGCGGGGTTTGACGCATCGGTTGGGGGCTCCTGAGTGGGTGGGAGTTCGCGGCGGGGTGGGGGGAGTCCTTGATGATGGGCAGGCTGTCTGCTGCCGGCCCTGGCGGCAGTCGGCCGGGAGCGCGCAAGTAAATCGGACGCACCTCTTGACACCCCCCCCGGCGGTGTGCTACAACGCAGTTGGTTGGGTCGCCCACCGGCGAGTCCGGGTAGGGCGTGGGAGGCGCAGGATGGTCGGACGGTGCAGTTGGTTGCTGCTTTGGTTGGCGGTGGCGCCGCTGGGGGCCCAAGATTTCCGCGCGCAGGCGTTGGAGTTGCGGCAGGCCGGCAAGCCGGTTGAGGCGTTGGCGCTGATCGACCAGGCCTTCCGCGGCCAACTGGCCGTCGCCACAGCCGCGTCGCTGATTGCTCTGGCCGACCAGATTGCCTACCAGGACGTCCCCGCGCCGCAGCGCTTCGAGTACTACCAGCGGGTCTTCGAGCAGCAGGTCGACCGGCCCGCCTACTACTTGTTCGGTGCGACACTCTACGTCGAATCGCTGGCGCTGATGGGCGAGCGCAGTCAGCCCGACCGCGGCGTCACCGTGGCGGATCAGGCGCTGGCGGCGACGGCCAGCCTGCAGCCGGCGGACCAGTACTACCTGCAACGGCTGCGGCTGGCGAAGCTGCTGTGCCTGGCCAAGACCAAGCGGCTGGACGAGGCCCGCGCCTACGGCGGGCAGTTGGTCGAGACCTGGCCCGTGCTGTTGGGCAACCGCAACTGGCACCGCGCCCTGGCCGAGTACGCCGCGGCGGTGGGCACGCCGGAGGCGCTGGTCGGCGCGGCGCGGTCGATCTACCTGACGGCCGACTACACCGACACCGAGGTGCGCGAGGCGCTGCGGCGAGTCAACGCGGCGCTGGCGGCGACCGGTGGACCGGGCGTGGCGCTGCAGTTTGCGCGGGCGCAAGAGGATCTGACGGTGGCCAATCCGCTGCGGGCGCACCCGCCGCTGCTGCTGGGCGACCCCGACCGCATGTTGGCGGCCGCTGGCGAGCAATACGGCGCGCGCATGGTCGTTTTGCTGCAGCTCGGTCGCGTGACCGAGGCCTTGGCCGCGGCCAAGCAGCAGATGAGCCGCTCGGCGGCCGAGCCAGCCAACCTGGCTCAGGCTCTGAAGGACCTGGCGCGCTGCTTCCGGGCGCAGGATCTGAGTCTGCTGCGCGCCAACGCGTTCTTGGAGTTCCACCGCACCGGCGAGGGTGACAACCCGTTGCCGGCCCTCGAAAAGGAACTCGCCGCAGCCGCCGCGGCGCAGCCTTAGGAGAACGCTGTGGGACCGACTTACCGCCGTTGGCTGGTCTCGGGAGCCGTCGCCGCAGGGCTGCTGCTGGGCTGCGCCGCGCCGGTGGCGGCCCAGGAGATCGGTGCGCCGCGTTTGGACCCCGAGTTGCCGCTCTGTCTGCAACTGCCGCACCTCGACCCGCGGGTGGTGGAGGTGCTGTGGGGCGTCAATCTGGTGGCGCCCGCCAGCGATCTGCCGGCGCCGGTCACCGTGCGCCCGCCCGTCGTGGCCGGGCCGGGTGGGGTGCGGTCCGACCAGCCCGTCGCCACCGTGCCCGGGGCGGTGCGGTTGCCGCTGGGCGCGAGCGGCAGCCAGACCGGGGCCGTGGCAGCCAGCACCGCCGGGGACCGCGGTCCGGCGGGCGTGGCGGTCGGGCCAGTCCCCACCTCCGGGCCGGCCGGGGTCGCCGTCGGGGCGTTCGACACGGGCGCTCCCGCGGCGGTCACCGTTGGCGGCACGAGCAGTTCCCTGGCGTCGCTGCCCGTGCCCGCGACGACCCAGTTGCTGGTGCTGCGGCTGGTCGCCGGGGACCGTGACCCGGCGCTCCTGGCCCGGCTGCC
This sequence comes from Fimbriimonadaceae bacterium, assembly GCA_020850355.1. Lineage (GTDB taxonomy): Bacteria > Armatimonadota > UBA10988 > UBA10988 > UBA10988 > JADZEX01. The sequence continues at coordinate 41,041 of JADZEX010000025.1, forward strand.
GCAGCTTCCGACCGCGGACCTGATCGGCCTGCTGCCAGGCCTCTCGCGCTGGCGAGCGGACGAGCGCGCTGCGGCCGACCTGCTGGCCCTGGAGCTGCTCCGGCGTCCGGAGACCCCGTCCGGCCCGGCCGACCTGCCGGCGGCCGTCGGCCTGGCCATCGCCGACGCCCTCGCTCGGCAGGGCGACGAGCGGTGCGTGGGGTGGTACGAGGGGCTGCTTCTGCGGTACAGAACCAGGGTGCCGGAGCCAGTGACAGCCCTGCTAGGGCTAGCCGCGTTCTACCGGCTCCGTGGCGAGCATCTTCTAGCGGCAACGACCTTCCTGCGACATGATCAGTTCTCAACGAACGCAGACGAGATGGCGTGCTGCTACGTAGAGGCTGCTCGCTGCTTCGGCGCTGCCGGTAACGCGCCAGGGCGCCACGCCTGCCTGGACCGCGCGGCGTCGGCTTCGTACGGCTGGGCCGCAGGAGTGGCTCGAATCGACCAAGCCCGGACACTGCTTGGTGCCGGTCGGCTGGCCGAGGCAATCGAGGTGCTGCGTCTGCCTGCTAGTGGCCGCTGGTCTGAGCGTCTTGACCTGGGTCGGAGATCGCTGCTAGGGATCTGCTTCGCTCTAGTCGGGCAGGCCGCTGCCGCGAGAGAGATGCTATCCGAGGCGCTGGCAGCGCGCAGCCAGAGCGACATGCCAGTCGACTGGGAAGGCATTGATAGCCTCATGGCGGAGGCGCTGCAGGTCTTGCTGCAACTCGATGCATGGGAGGCCGAACCTCTTCGAGTGATGCCACGGGAGATCACCCTACACGGTCGGTCGCCGCGCCGGCATGTTGTTCGAGCGTTGGTTACCACTATGCGTCCTCCGAAGCTGGTGATCCATCTCATCGGCCTGCGCGGACGTGCAACCACGGCAGTGACCGGAGTATCACCAGCCGGTTGGCAGAGCTCAGTAGCAGTGAGTATCGAGGGCGTGGTAGAGGGCGCAGAGCAAATGGCGGTACGTATCGACAATGCCGAGAACCGGGGAAAGCCGGCCTTGGTGCGGGTGTACATTCAATAGCAGAGGAGACCAGAATGCAGAAGAGAGCATCGCTGCAGTTGGCCGCGCAAGCCATCGTCATAGTCGTTGCGCTTGCAGGCCCGTCGGCTTCGACCTGCGCTGCAGTCACAGTCAGCGACGAGGAGGCCGCGCTCGTAAGCGGACTCGCGAGCACAAAGAACTGCAAGTGCCAATCGCATCATGCAGGCTGTGCAAGCGTGACTTGCGCACCCGAGCCAGGAACCCCGATACGTTGGTGCTACAGCCTGACGGGCTACGGCTACTATACTTGCATGGACGGCTGGTCCTCGGGTTGGTACTGCAAGGATGTTCCGGCGCAATCGAGCTGTTCGAGTGGCGACACCAAGAGCCTATGCGCCTGCTACAAGGACAGCTACCCAGCCAACCCCGAAGGTGGTCCTTGCGACACCGACTGCCATGGCAACCCTGGTAGTAGGACCTGCGTTTCCAGCGTGACAGGCTGCGCCAGCGGTTGATGTTGGAAGGGTGGCTGGATCGGCTGCGGCGGCACCGCCGACCGCGAATGCAAGCGATCTTCACGGAGTGCTACACATGGACAACGCAAAGGAACTGTTAGACAAGCGTCGCCTTTGCAGCTTAATGCGGCGGTTATGGTTGCTGCTAGGCTCCCTGTGCTGCAGCGCAGCACAGGGAGCACCGGTCATCCGACCCGAGGAACGGTTAGCGATTGTCCAGGCCGCAGTGCGCCTTCGACTCGATCGTCAGCGTGCGTTCTATGCTTGGTTTGCCGAGGAGCGCTATTACCTAGAGCCCGCACGTAGGGCGCGGCCAGAGCCCATACAGGATCATCTGTGGCACATCTTCTTCACCACCGGACCGCGAGGCTGGCGCGAAGACAGTGTGCGATGGAGCACTGCTGGTGATCGTGAACATATGATTCGTAAGTCGTTTGATGGCAGCCAGTACAGAGAGTACGATAGCCAGGCTGGCAATGTGGTCAGGTGGGTGCAGACAAGTGCTCCGGAGGCTTCGACATTCCTGGATTACGCCCGATGGAAGGAGCGCCGTCTGCCGTCCGAGGGACTGCTGGCGGTTGGCGATGGCGTTGTTGTCGCCGAGATAGTCGGCGATTGGAGTTGTCTTCGTGTGGACGCGCCACGCATCGACGGCGGCGTGTCATCTTGGTGGGTCTGCCCTGCACTGGACTACCTTGTAGTAAAGGCCTGGCACCGCTGGCCTGTCGGCGACGGGTCGGCGAGACGCGGCTCCGGTTACAGAGTTATGGACTCCGTACAGCTACACGGTGATCGCTGGGTTCCTATGCAGCAGAGGATCCTCACTGGGGTCCTTGGTGAGGACGACCGATTCGAACTGTGGGAGGCACAGCGCTTCACTACTATCGAGTGGCACGAAAACGACGACGCTCACGACATACTGCTTGCATGGCTGGGTTGGACCACTGGCATGGAGTACAACGACGGGTCGAACGAGAGGCACCTACTCGGGGGAGATCCATGGCTCTTTCTAGAGCGGCTGAGGAACGGTGTAGACGCTGGCCTGAGGGCGTTGCAGCCGCAGACGGATGGCGCGCAACCGTGAACGCCTGGTTGGCGGCAGCACTAGGCGGTCGGCGAACACGGATGGTGCTTTTGGTCGCTGCGTGTTGGCTATGGCCAATGCGCTGGGCCGCTGCTGGTGAGGGGGCCAGCGAAGGCCGAATGGGGTGCGCCGCCCGTTGTGTGTGGGGTGTGGCTGTACTGTGCGGGGTCCCCACGCAACGGTGCGAGGAGGTGGGTTGGGGCAGCTCTGCAACAACCTTGTTGAGTGTCAAAGAACTGGCAGTCGGGCTTGGCCTCGAAATGGAGCTTGAGCGGATCACTGTCTCGGAGGCCACCGCCAGTCAACTTCCTGTTATCGTGCATCTGCTGCACGATGGCGGGAATGGTCACTTCGCCATCCTGACAGGCTTCGGGTCTGGCTATGTGCAGCTTTGGGATGGTCCCGGTGTGTCTGTCCAGGTGATGGCTACCGGCAGCTTCTCCACTCTCTTCTCGGGCTTTGTCGCACGTCCGCGAGTTGCTGCGGCGCATGGGCCCAGCGTGGTGCTGGAGCCGGCTGTAGTTGATGTGGGTGTAGTGGCTGCCGGCCAGGATGTTGACTGCACGGTAAGGGTGCGCAATGTCGGTCGGGCGAATGCTCGCGTCTCCGTTCTGCGGACCAGTTGCGGGTGTACGATGGCATCCCTGAGCGCTCAGTCGATTGTCGGAGGTGGGGAGGCCGTGCTGAAGGTTCGGGTCAGCCCTCCGGATGGAGGCGAGTTTTCACAGATAGTTGAGCTGGCCACCGACGCGGCCGGCAAGAGGTTATGTTTCGTTACGGTGCGCGGAGAGGCGCGGGTGAGACAGGTGGTCGCATTGCCTGGACGCTTGCGGCTGAGTGGCGTCCAGGGCGCGGTGCTAGGAGCAATGCTGGTTGTCGTCGTGCCTGCTGGCTCGGTAATTGTCGACGCGGAGGCGACATGCTCGGTGGTTGAAGCCCTTGTGGTAGGGCGGTCAGAGCACCGGGGTATCTCTCGAGTCTTTCTGAATGTCACCGCTGCCTCCGATCAGCTGGCATCTGGAAGATGCGAACTGCTATTGCGCTTCCGAGATGGGCCTATCGGCCCGCTCAAGGTTCCGGTGGACTACGAGGTGCGCTCGGCATGGCGGCCGCAGCCTAGTGGTATTGTTCTTCCTGAGGTGCAGGTGGGCAGCAGGAAAGAGGTCGTCGTGGTGTTGGAGCGGAACGATGGTCAGCAGAGGGGCTTGAGTGCTGTTCGCTCGACTGTCCGCGACACGGCCGTGAGTGTCATAGGCGATGGCAGGGGGTCTGCAATTCGGTTGAGCGTTGTTATCAGCCCATCGCGCGCAGGGCTGTATAGCGGTGTGATTGAGGTGATCGGTGCGGCCGGCCTGGTTGAGGTTTCCATCCCTGTTACAGCTCTGGCGGTCGATGGATAGATCCTTGCCATACACCGTAAGTAACGCATGGAAGACGACGCAGCAGGTCGTCGCGGCTGTTCTCGTAGCGGTGTGTGCCGGAAGTGGCCAGGTAGGTGATGAGCCTTCGGTGAGGACCCTTGCCATCGCCCGCACGGACGGCTATCTGGAGCCGTGTGGTTGCGGTGGGCAGCAGGCTGGGGGGCTGGCGCGGCGGGCCCAGTTGCTGCGCGACTGGAGGGCCGAGGCAGCGGACCTGGTGGCGCTCGACCTGGGCAACTTCGGGTCGCAACCGGCCGCGGTGCCGGTGGTGGCGCGGGCGCTGGGGGCGATGGGCGTGCTGGCCTGCGGCACCGCGGCGGAGGACCTGGCCGACTACCCCACCTTCACGACGGCCTGCCGCGAGGCTGGTCTCGCCCACACCAGCCTGGTGCCGCCGCTAGAATCGGGCGCGGCGCCACCGGCCGCCATCGTGGTGAGCGGGCCGGGCGGCCCGGTCTGCGGCCTGCTTTCGCTGTGCTTCGGATCGCTGGCCAACGCCGCGCTGACGGCACGGGCGGTCGACGAGCTGGAGCGCCTGCACGCTGCACAGCCAGCGCTGCCGGTGCTGCTGATCAGTCACCGCAACGTGGCCACCACGGAGCGCCTGGTCGCGGCGATCCCCGGGGCGCTGCGGCCGGTGGCGGTGCTGGCGGCGAGTGACAGCAACGAGCCGGCCCCAGCTTGGGAGCGCGACGGGCTGTGGTGGGTGCCTGTCGCCCAGCGCGGCCGGGCGCTGGTTCGCCTCCGGTTGGTCCGTGCCGCGGCCGGCTGGGAGGTCCGAGCCACCGCCGTGTTGGTGGCCGACGGGCCGCGCGATGTGGCCGTGCAGGCGATGGTGGACGACTACCACCGGTCGACCGCGCCACCGCCGGTGGCCAGCACCCCGGCCCCCTACCCGCCGGTGACCGCCTGCGTGCCGTGTCACAGCGGGGCCGTCAAGGCCTGGCGGCAGCAGCCGCACGCCCATGCCGTCGAGACGTTGGAGCAGGCCGGCCGGCTGCAGGCGGGTTGTCTACGTTGTCATGACGAGCGCTTCCGCCGCGACGGCCAACGGTCGCCAGCCGGTGACCGCGGCATCGAGTGCGCCACCTGCCACGACGCTCTCGCCGACCACCTGGCCAACACCCAGCGGCGACCGTCCAGTGGCGCGCGCGCCGCCTGCGAAGGTTGCCACACCGCTGAGAACAGTCCCCACTGGGACCACCCGACCTACCTCACCAAGATCCTGGCCGCCTGCCGCGCCCGCTGACCGCTCCCCTCAGAACCTCGCCCCCACTCCCGCGTTGAAGAGGTGGGCGGTGTAGCTGTTGTCGGTCTGTTCCTGGCGGTTCTTGTAGTCGGTGAAGTCGTAGCTCAGGCGGAGGCCGATCACCGAGGTGATGCGGTAGTCGAAGCCGGTGGTGAACTGGCGCCGGCTGAAGTTCTGCGAGGAGCCGCCGCTGTTCTTGTCGTTGCGGAGGGTCGTGAAGATGGCGTGGCCGCCGCGGCCGGGGAGTTGCCAGCGCAGGTCGGCACCCCAGGACGAGTAGGTGGTGCGCGGATCGATCCCCTCGCTGGGGTCGGCTTCGCCCTCTTCGCGGGGGCCGAAGGTGTTCTTGGTGCCCATCGATTGCCAGTCGAAGCGCATGTCGAGGTGGTTCGAGAGGCGCCAGTCGAAGTTGAGGTTGAAGATGCCGGTGTCGGTCTGGTCGCCGGTGTCGCTGTACTTCAGGCCCTGCAGGCTGTAGCCCAGGCCGAAGCCGATGCGGTCGTTGATCTGGTACTGCGAGTTGAGCTGCAGGCTATCGGAGGTGCTGCCAGCCAGGCGGCCGTTGTCGGTGACGTTGTGGCCCCAGGTGAAGTTGAAGCTGAGCCGCTCCATCGGCGTCAGCAGCGCGCCGATGGTGGTGTTCTGGGTCTTCGAGTTGGTCAGGTTGGGGTTGTTGATGTTGCCGCCGGTGAGCGGGTCGGTGGGCACCGTGACGCTGGTCTGGCGGCGCTGGTTCTCGAGGTCCAGGCGGTAGAGCAGGTAGTCGACGGTGCCCGGCCGCGGGACGCGGTCCCAGGTGCGGCCGGTCAGCGATTCGTTGCGGCTGTCGCTGAGCTGGTGCGAGAACTGCAGGCTGAGCATCTTGAAGGGCTGCCAGTTGAGCGAGCCCATCATGCTGGTGGCACTGTTTCGCGCGGCGCTCGACTTGGTGCCGCTGAAGCTGTAGTCGAAGCGCATCCCGAAGCGGCCGCCGGAGCTGTTGTAGCCGATCCCGGCGCGGCCGGCGGTGGTGTCGCTGTCGTTGGAGATGGTGGTGTCTTCGGACCCGCCATTGCCGGTGGTCTGGGACGAGGCGTGGTCGAAACCGACGTTGGCGCTGATCTGGTCGGTGAAGTTGTGGCTAAGCTGCACCGCCTGCCGCGAGAGCTGGTTGCCCGATCCCGCCCCGTCATTGCTCTGGCTGTTCCAGGTGGCGGTGAGCGACGACCGCGGGCCAAAGCGCCAGGACATCCCCAGCAGCGTCAGGCCGCTGCTGACGCGGCTGGCGTTGCCCTCGGTGTCGTAGAAGGGCCGCTCGTAGCGGTCCATCTGCAGGCCGAGGTTGAACCGTGAGCCGGGGGCGTAGGTGGCCTGGGCGGAGTAGCCGCGCTCGTTTTGGAAGAAGCCGGTGCTGTCGATGCGGCTGAACGAGTCGCTGATGCTCTTGTACTGCAGCCCTAGCGAAAAGTCGCCGAAGCGCGAGGCGGCCTGCATCTTGAAGGCGGTGCCGCCGTCGCCGCGAGGGGTCTGGGTGCCATCGCCCTGGCGAGTCAGAGCGTCCCAGCCGCGGGCCACGGAGTCGCCGCGCTCGCGGCCGGTGCGGCTGCGGTACGACCCGAACATGCTGCCGCCGGTGCTCCCGCTGCCGAAGCCGCTGTTGTAACTGCTGCCGCTGTTGTAGCCGCTGCCGAAGCTGCCGGTGGAGCCGCTGCCGAAGCCGCCGGAGCCGAAGCCGTCGTAGTAACCGCCGCCCAGCCCGCCGGTGCCGGAGCCGCCGAAGCTGAAGGGGTTGCTGGTGCTGCCGCCCTCGCCGCTGCTGCTGGCGAACTCGAAGCGCAGGCCGAGGGCGTCGCCGAGGGACCAGTCGGCGTCGAACCCGAAGATGCTGCGGTCGCCGGAGCCCAGGTCGAGGGCCTCGACGACGCTGAAGCGGACCAGGATGCTGGCGCCTTCGGGCAGCACCTGGAAGAACCGCAGCTCGCCCGATTCGTAGGCGATTTCGTAGTCGACGTCACGCTGCTGCAGCAGGCCGTTGACCTGCACCGCCTCGCTGCCCGGCACAATCGGCCGCGGCCGGATGGTGAACGGCCCGCTGGAGGGCGTCGGCACGGTGATGGTGTCGGTGACGCGCCGCTCGACCGGACCGGAGAGGTCCTCGGTGCTGGCCAACTGGGTGATGTACTGCAGCCCCAGCCGCAGGTTGCCGGTGGGCGTGTAGCGGAGCTGCCCGCCCATCAGCAGGTCTTTCGGGCCCCCGACCCCGAGGGTTTCGTAGCGCACCTCGATGCGGCTGGTCGGCGGAATGATCCGCGTGCCGTTGAAGATCAGCTCGCCGGTGGAAGGGTTGAGCGTGTAGTCGCCGGTCTCGCCGTAGCCAGCCTGCTGGATCACGCCGTCGACCAGCACCACCGCCGAGCCATCGACGATGGGCACGAACGTCAGGTAGTACGGCCCGGGCGTGCCGTCGCCGACGAAGGTCTGGGTGCGGATGCTGCCGCCGACTTGCGACCCGAAGGCGAGGTACTCGAAGCGGTTGCCGATCTTGCCGACCGCCTCAAGGCCCTTCAGCCGGCGGCTGAACGGCACAAACTCGTTGCTGTCGCCGACGGTTGGGCTGATGTCGCCAAACGTGACGCGGGCGTTCTGGTCTTCCCAGAAGACGCGCCAGACGGGTTTGGTGTCGTTGAACCCGAAGCTGCGCTGCTCGATTTGCGCGTGCACGCCGAGCCCGAGCTGTTTCCAGAGCGTGCCGCTGACCAGCAGGCTGGCGTTTTGGCTGAATGTCTGGTCCTTGCCGTACTGGTCCTGCGAGAAGGTCTCGGCGGCGCCCTTGACCGACCGTAGCGAGAGCCCCAGGTCGGCGAAGCCGGAGAAGCTGAGCGGCTGCCGCCCGCGGTAGGTCTCGCGCCGCAGGCTGCCCCCTTCACGACCCTGGAACGGCCGCGGCGCGTCGGTGTAGGCGGTGCCGCCGAACAGCCCGCCGAGGGAGTTGCCGTAATACTCGCCGTGCCCCTGCGGCGGCCAGAGCTCGGCCGGCGGCGCGCCCGCGGGCGGCTGGCCGGGCCCACCGTCGGGCGGAGGCTGCTGCCCCCCGACGCGCAAGTCCGGGACCTGGGCCCAGGCCGGACCCAGCACCAGCAAGACCGCCGTCAGCCAGCGCCAACGCGCCATCGTCGCTCCTCGCAAGCGCCTCAGCTTACCATGCTACCGGGCCGGGGTATCGAACAACCCCGGCAGAAACACGCCCAGGATCAGGAGCTGCAGCAGACCCAGCCACAGCGGCAGCAGCGCCAGGCCCCAGCGCCAGCCGGCCGCGCCGCGCCGCCAGAGCCGGCTCGGGCCGGCGGTCAGCGCCAGCGCCCAGGCCGGCAAAGCCAGGAACAGGTAGCGCCCCTGCGCCTGGAAGTAGACCGTGTTGAACTGCCACAGCAGCAGCACGGTCAGCAACGCCGCCGCCGCCAGCAGCAGGGCCGCCGCGCTGCCGGGATCCCAGCCGCGGGTGCGCACCCGCCAGCCCCAGCCGCCGGCCGAGGCCAGCAGAGCCGCCAGCAGCAGGCCATTGTGCAGCGGCGCGACGCCCAGCGGCAGCCGCACCAGATCGTGCCCGACGTAGATCACCGCGCTGCGGCTGATCCACTCGGCGACATACGGCCAGTACGCCAGATGTTGCCCCCGCGCGGCGAACTCCGCGAGCAGCCGCGCGCGGGTCATGCGGGTGGTTAGGAAGCGCTCCTGAAAGGCCTGCTGGGCCAGCAGGTCGCCGTAGACCACCTGGTTGCGCAGGTACCACCAGCCCGCCAGCAGGCCGGCCACCGCCAAAGTGATCGCCGCCTGTTCGCCCGCCAGCCGCCAGTTGCGCCGCGGCAGACCAGACAACAGGGCGGTCAGCAGCACCAGCGGCAGCAGCGCCACGCTGCTGGCCTTGGTCAGCAGCGCCGCCCCGAGCGCCAGGCCGGCCCACAGCCCGGCGCGGCGCGACGGCCCGTCGCGCAGAGAAAGCACCCAGCGCCACAGCAGCAGCGCCCAGCAGAGGTTGGCCAGCGGATCGTTGTTGACCCGCGACGCCAGGAAGACGTTCATCGGCAGCAACGCCACCACCGCGGCGGCGGCCACCGCGAGGTCCTCGCCCGCCACGGCACGCACCAGTGCCCAGGTCACCCAGACCAGCGCCAGACCGCCCAGCAGGTTCAGCAGCCGTACCGCCGGCAAGCCGCCAAGTCGCCAGGCCACGGTCGCCAGGACGTAGTAGAGCGGCGGCTGATGCACCTCGAAGTTCGGGTCGTCGCCTGAGGTCTGCAGCAGCGGCAGCCCCCAGGCCCAGCCGGCGCTGGCGGTCTGCTCGCCGCTGAGGGTCTGGATGAACAGCAGGTGCGACTCTTCGTCGGGCCCGTAGCCGTGGGGCACCAGCGCCCAGTAGCCGCCGGCGGCCAGCACGAACAGCAGCGACAACAGCAGCAGCGGACCAGGCACCCACCGGCTCGTCACCTCAGAGCCCGCGGTGGGCAGTCGCTCCCCGCGCTGCCCGCCCGCGTGCTTCGGCGTTTCAACGCCGGGCGGGCGGACGTTCTTCACCGGTCGCTTGGCAGGCATCGCGGCCCATGATACCAGAGCCGGGCCGCTGGCCGACCGCCTAACCGCCCGCCACCGCGGCCAACGCGCCGTCGATCGCCACCACCGCCGCGGCGATGTCGGCCGCGGTGTGCGCCGCGCTCCAGCCGTGGTGGCAGGGACTGCCGCCGTAGTCGTGGAACCAGACCCCGCGCTCCCAGCAGGCCCGCACGAAGGCCAGGAAGCGCGCCCGGTCGTGGGCCAGCACGTCGTCGTAACGACGCAGCGGGCCGGGGGCAAAGACCAGGCCGAAGCGCGCCCCGTGGCGTGGTGCGGTGAGCGTCACGCCGTGCCGCGTGGCGGCGGCCTGCAGGCCGCCCAGCAGTTGGTCGCCCAGCGCGGCGAGGTGTCCGTAGAAGCCGGGCCGGGTGATCTCGTCGAGAAACGCCAGCGCCGCCAGGACGTTCAGTAGCGGAGCGTTGAAGGTGCCGGAGTGCTGCACCGGGCCGGTCGGCTTGAACTGCCCCAGCAGCTCGGCCCGGCCGCAGATCGCCGACAGCGGCAGCCCCCCGCCGAGAGCCTTGCCGATGGTGCACAGGTCGGGCGTCACCCCAAAGTCGACCTGCGCCCCGCCGGGGCTGGCCTTGAAGCTGGTCTGCACCTCGTCGAAGAAGAGCAGCACGCCGCTGGCGGTACACAGCTCGCGCAGCCGCGCCAGGTAGCCCGGCTGCGGCAGCAACCCGCCGCTGTTGAAGTTGACCGGCTCCAGAATCAGGCAGCAGGCCTCGTGCGCGTGGGCGGCCAGGCAGCGCTCGACTGCTGGGAGATCGTTGAAGGGCACCGGTAGAATCAGCTTGGCGAAACTGGCTGGAATGCCCGCCGACTCGATGTACGGGTCGCGGGCGTTGCTGGCCAGTCGCTCGGCCGGCGGGTGGCCACCGATGTAGAGCCCCTCGTGGTAGCCGTGGAAGTGGCCCTCGACGCGGATCACCTTGTCGCGCCCGGTGACGCCTCGACACAGCCGCAGAGCGTGCAGCGTCGCCTCCGAGCCCGAGTTGGTGAAGCGCACCATCTCGGCACACGGGATCAGCTCGCTCAGCCGCGCCGCCAGTTCGCCCTGGTAGGCCGTCTCGCTGGCGCACAGCTGCCCCCGCCGCGAAGCCTCGGTGAGAGCCGCGGCGATCGCCGGGTGGCCGTGCCCCAACAATGCCGCGCCATGACCGCAGCAGAGGTCGATCAGCTCGCGCCCATCGACATCCCAGACCCGCCCGCCGGCGCCGCGGTCCAGGATCACCGGGAACCCCAACCCCTGGTTGAGGCGGGTGGAACTGCACACGCCCCCCGGCAGGTGCTGGCTGGCGCGGTCCCAGAGTTCCTTACTGCGCGGCCCCATCGGCGGCTCCCGGCGGCAGCGTGGCAGAGCCGGCGATTGGCGTCAAGGCGGCTTGACAGCGCCACGGCGGCGTCCGACACTGCCAGTGTTGTCACGAGACGGGGAGTTGGATGCCGCCCCTGTTCACCATCGGCCACTCCAATCACGACCTGGAGGCCTTCCTGGCGCTGCTTCGGCAGCACGCTGTTGGGCATCTGGTCGATGTGCGGTCCAGTCCCTACAGCGCCTGGGCCACCTGGTTCAACCGCGAAGCGCTGGCCGCGGCGCTGCGGGCGGCACGGGTCGACTACACCTTCGCCGGCGCCGAGTTGGGGGCGCGGCGGAGCGAGGCGGGGATCTATCGGTCGGGCAGGGCCAGCTACACCCAGATCGCCGCGCTGCCGGCGTTTCGGCAGGGGCTGGCGCGGGTGCTGGCCTGCGCTGCCGAGCAGCCGACCGCGTTGCTCTGTGCCGAGGCCGACCCGGCGACCTGTCACCGGGCGGTGCTGGTGGCGCGCGAGCTCGACCTGCTGGCGGAGCGGCCGCCGCTGAGTCACATCCTCGGTAGTGGTGAGCTGGAGACGCAGCGCGAGCTGGGCCAGCGCCTGGTTCGGATGCACCGCCTGCAGTACGACTTGTTTGAGCTGACCGACGAGGCCAGCCTGGTGGCGCGGGCGTTCGAGCTGCAGGGCCAGAAGATCGCGCATCGGCGGGAGGAGGAGCCAGCGGAATGAGGCTGTTCACGATCGGCTTCACGCAGTCGTCGGCGGAGCACTTCTTCGAGCGGCTGCGCGCTGCCGGGGTGCGGCGGGTGGTCGATGTACGGCTCAACAACAGCTCGCAGTTGGCCGGGTTTGCGAAAGGCGGCGACCTGCCCTACTTCCTACAGGCGATCGCCGGGATTGCCTACGCCGCCGAGCCGCGCCTGGCGCCGACCGCCGCGATTCTGGACGCGTACAAGAAGGGCGGCGGCGACTGGAGCGTCTACGAGGCGGCCTTCGGCGCGCTGTTGGTGGAGCGCGCCGCGGCGACCGTGGCCGCGGCGGTGCTGCGTGATGGCGATTGCCTGCTCTGCAGCGAGGCCACCCCGGAGCACTGCCACCGGCGGCTGGTGGCCGAGTACGTGGCGGCACAGCAACCAGAGGTCGAGGTGGTTCACCTGTAGGATCAGCCGGAAGGGAGTTGGTGATGGACCGAGCGGCGATTCTGGCGCGCTACCCACGGCAGCGCTACCGCGCGGTGCTGTTGACCGAGTGCACCCGGATGCACCAGGGGCGGTACTGCCTGGCCGGCTGGGACCTCCGCGACGAGCGCATGGTGCGGCCCGACCTGCCGCACCGCGCGACGTTCCACAGCCCGCTACCGGTCGGCACGTTGCTTGACTGCCGCGCCAGTGGGCGCCGGCCGACCAGCGCACCGCCGCACTGCGTCGAGGATCTGCCGTTGCAGGTGCCGCCGCAGACGCTGGAGCAGATCCCCGCGGCCGCGACCTACGCCCTGCTCCGGCCGACCTGCTGCGGCGCGATCGCACTGTGCTTCGGCGAACCGCTGGTGGACGGGCACTGGTTGCCCGAAGGCAGCGGCGCCCGCAGCCTGGCCGGCGTCTGTCGCCCGGCCGCGGCGGCGAGTTTCGTGGTGACGCGTTACGGCAAGCTGCGCTGCCGGATCGAGGACGTCGACGGCCAGACCTACGACTGGCCCGTAACCGGCGATGAGCTGCAGCAGGAGTTTGCCCGTGGGGGCGCGACCGCACTGAATCGACGGCTGCACCAGTTGCCCGGCGACCAGGATCTGCTCCTGCGGGTTGGCCTGACCCGCGGCTGGGACGGCGGCGAGGACGAGTGCTGGAACCCGCTGCGCTGCTTCGCGCAGCTCAACGGCGTGCTCTGGCCGGACTGATCACGCCCCCCAGAAGCTGTACGTCGGGATCCCCAGCAGCGCGCCGACCAGGGCCCAGAAGCTGCCCATCAGGCAGTCGCCGAGGATCAGGCCCAGGAAGAACGGCCGCAGCCGCGTGTAGCCGCTGAGGCCGGACCAGCGAATGGTCCCCGTCTTGAGCGCCCAGGCCAGCAGCAGGGGGAGCCAGACCAGGTTGATCGACCAACTGCTGGCGATGGCGAAGCCGATGGGGTGGAACGGCCAGCCCAGGAAGCGTAGCCGCAACAACAGCAGCAAGCTGCTGAAGGCGAAGCCGACGCCGATTGCCGCGGTGGCGGCGTGGTCCGGCGGCGTCGGGCGGCTGAGCCAGGCGAAGAGCTGGCCGAAGTTGGCCCAGCCGTAGCCGAAGCCGCTGTGGAAGCCGGCGGCGGCGCCCTTCTCGAAGGCCAGCGCGAGGTAAGCGACCAGCGCGGTGGCGGCGCCAATCACGCCGGCCAGCCAGAGCCCGGCCTGGTACCAGCCGAGCGGCACGCCGGTCTCGACGGCGGCCTTGAGGCCCTCGGCCTGGTGCGCCATCGGCAGGCCGCGGTAGGCGCGGTTGAACCACCAGAACAGGCTGAGCACCCCACAATCGCGCGGCGAGAGGTTCTGGCTGCCAAGCGATTGGCTGAGCATCAGCTCGGGCCCCATGCGGTGGAAGTCGTGGACCGGCGGGCCGAGCTCGGCCCGCATCCGGGTGACCACCAGCACGACGGTCGCGTAGAGCCCCCAGAACAGGATCAGGATCGGCCAACTGAGCCCGGCCAGGCGCGTGAAACCGACCAGGTAGGCCGCCCCCAACAGCGTCGCGCCGACGGCCCAGCGGAACTCGCCGCAGAGCGCCGCACTGGGGCCCTGGCGGCGCAGGCCGGCCAGCAACTCGCGCAGATAGCCGCGGCTGGTCCAGGTGAGGTAGCCCACCAGCGCCAGGCAGGCGCCGAGGGCTTGCTGGCTGGGGTACGGCATCAGCGGGTTGACATCCCATGCCAACAGCGCGCAGACCGCCGCTTCCGCTTTCCAGAAGAGGTAGAAGAACCAGGCCGAGAAGAGCAGGTCGGTGGGCAGGAAGTAGCCCAGGCCGATGGCGAAGGGGAAGAAGGTCACCGGCATCCAGACCATCGCCTTGAGTGGTCTGGCCGTGGCGCCCTCGACCAGATCGAACGGTCGCACTGGGATCTCGGGCACGCCGGGGTAGAGGAAGTGCAGGCCGTTCAGCCCGCCCCACAACAGCGGGATCGCCAGACCGGCCAGAAACACCGGCTGCCGGAAGAAGCGGTCCGACTCCCGGACCACCGCCAGCGGCATCTCCAAAGTCGGGTAGGTCAGCCGCTCGCGCTCGATCCACGGCCGCGCCAGCAGCGAGTTGACCCCCTGCATCGTCAACAGCAGCGCCGCCACGAAGGTCATCCAGGCCACCGACGGCACCAGGTAAGGGTGCCAGTTCTCGCGTAGCCAGAGGCTGGAGTGGCCGCTGTGGTAACGAGCCAGCGCCTCGGGATCCCAGACCAGCAGCCAGCGCGGCAGGAAGACGAAGAAGCTCTCCCAGCCGTTCTCGGGCGTCGCGAACTGCTTGGCATGGCCCAGGATCATCACCAGGACCTGCATGAAGTCCATCCCGGCGACGCCGCTGGCCAGGCAGACCATGCTGTAGACCAACAGCAGCTCGCCCGGCTGCAGCGCCGCGGCCGGGCGCCAGCGGCGAACCACGCGGTTGCCGGCGCTCAGCAGCGTCAGCAGGAACACGGCGTTGGCAAACAGCGAGATGCTGGTAACGTACGGGCCGGCCCGCACGCGTTCCATGTGGACTACCCACCAGGCGTTGGCCGGTGTCAGCAGCAGTCCCAGCAGCAGCGCCCGGAACCAGCGCACCGTGGCCCTCCGTTACCCGGCCCGCGCCAGCAACTCGGACAGGTCGCGGCGCCACTCGTCGCTAAGGGCATCGACCGCCAGCAGCCGCAGCAGACCAGCGCGGTGCGGCGTCGCCGCGTAGCGCACTTCGTTGGCCTCCCGAACGGTGATCGCCGCCGGGTGCGCCTGCCGCAAGCTGACCGCGTCGCCGGCTCGCAGGTCACCGGGCGCCAGCACGCGGACGTACCAGCCGGTCCAACCGACCTCGAGGCAGACCTTCACGAAGTCGGGCAGCCCGACCCGCCCGGCCAGCGTGGCGCAGGGACCGCGGGGCTGGCTGACTTGCAGCACCACCGCGCCGATCTGCCAGACGTCGCCCAGGTGCACCATGTCCTCGGTCAAGCCCGCCACGGTGAGGTTTTCGCCGAACGTGCCGGCGGCCCAGGTGCCGTCGGGGTAGCGTTCGGCCCAGCCGGGGTAATGGTCGCCGCTGTAGCAGCAGAGCGCCTTCGAGGGCATCCCGTGGTGCTGCCGGTCGCAGACCACGTCGCCCGCGACGCCGACCGGCGTCACCGTCAGCACCGCCACCGGCTCCTTGTAGATGCCGGTCTGCCGCCCGTTCCCGCGCGGATGCGGCCGCGCCCCGCCCTGGTTGACACTCAGCAGGTGCATCGTGGCCTACCCTTCGCGCGGCCGCCGCTTCGCGACGCTGACCACCAGCACCGTCAACCCGACGGTCATCGCCAGGGCGAAGATCGCCAGCAGGATCGGGTTGGTCAGGATCTTCGCGACCACCGTGGTGACGATCGCCAGCACCAGGGCGATGGGGAAGGTCACGCAGCCGATCGCCTTGCCGGTCAGATTGCCGATGAACGGAATGATGTCGGCCACCGCCTGCAGCGGACCGAAGACGGCCGTCATGCCGAGCCACATCAGGAAGAAGCCGCCCACGCCGATCATCCAGCCGAGCATCTTGAACTCGGTCTTCATCTGCTCGATCGCCGCCTCGCGGGTGCTGCTGAAGACCCGGAAGAAGGTCGGCTTCTTGCCCTTGTAGACGTGCGGCACGATGCTGTCGCCCTGGGTCTGGCCGAAGATCGTGACCTCGCCGCCGGGTTCGAGCGCCAGATAGCTGACCTTCAGGTCGCCGACGCGGGGCTCGCCGTGGACGCCATAGCCAACATAGATCCACTGCCCCTGAATCTCAGCCGGCTTGCCGATCTTCGGCTTGATGGCATTCTCGGGCGTCAGCTCCAGGGCCTGTCCGCCCGGCAGGCTGCACTCGCCAGGGGCGAAGCTGAAGGCGCCGATCGTGGCCTTCGAGACCGTCTGCTGATGGCTCTGGATCGCCATCGTCGGGTTCTCGTGGCCCGACGAGACCTTGAAGCCCGACGAATCCTCGGGACTCGCGGTCCAGTCCTTGCGGTACTTGTACTCGGTGGTCGTGGTGGTGCTGCCGCCGACATTCTTGCGCTCGTGGCTTTCGCTCTCTTCGATCCAGGCGTACATCTCGACGCGCCGTTCGAGTGAGACGTAGCGCCCCGGCCGCAGGAAGTCGTCGCTCAACTTCTCGGTGGTCTCCAGCTTGCCGCTGACCGAGACGAACTGGCCGTCACCGGCCGGCGAGGTCACCGCGACGCTGGCCTTCTCGGCAATCGCGCCGGGGTTGGGCCGGGTCTGGTTCCAGAACAGCAAAGGGAACGAAGCCAGGAACATCAGCACGCCGAACACGGCGCCGCCGATGCTGCCCATCAGGTTGCTGCCAAACCCGCGGCGCGTGACCTCGGTGTAGGTGTCGGACATCGGTCTCTCCGCCAGCAAGTCTGACGCAGCTCACGTTTGCTGCCGGCGGCGGCGGCCTGGCCGCAAGGAGCCGGCCGCGGATCGCCGTACCTGCCACCTGGAGACCACGATGATCGTGCGGATCGGCCACCAGCAGTGCGTTTGCCATCCTGGCGACTTCGACCGCAACCTGCAGACTGTGGTTGCTGGCCTGCAGCGGGCCGCTGAGCTGCAGATTGCCATTCAGTGCTTCCCGGAGGTCATCCTCGGCGGCTACTGGCGCCGCCGCGAGGCGGCCTGGAAAGCCGGCTGGCCGCTCGACAGCCCCGAGACTCGCGAACTGCTGCGGGCCACCGCGCCGTTCGACTCCACCGCGCTGGTCGGCTTCAACGAACGCCGCGGCGACGATCTCTACGACACCGTGCTGGTGATCCGCCGCGGCGAGCTGCGCGGCAGCTACTCGAAGTGCTGGCCGGCGATGCCCTATTTCACGCCCAGCCGCGCCACGCCGGTCTTCGACCACGACGGCGTCACCTTCGGCGTGCTGATCTGCGCCGACGGCGGCTACGTCGAGCCGGCCCGGCTGCTCGTGATGAAGGGCGCCCGGATCCTCTTCGCACCGCACTACAACTACATCGCGCCCGAACGGCTGATCGACCATTACGTCCACGTGCGGTCCGACCACGTCGCGCGGGCCGTCGAGAACGGCGTCTTCTTCGTCCGCGGCAACAACGTCGAGGTCGGGGAGCAGCCGAGCTTGGAGTCGAGCGGGGTCGGCTATGGAGACAGCTACATCCTGGACCCCAACGGCCAGGTGATCGCCGCCGCCGGCCTGCACGACGAGTGCCTGATCTGGGCCGACGTCGACCTCGACCGGCGGTACTGGGCGGGCCCCAACAAGAACGGCCCGGCGGCGCTGGCCTTCTGGGAGCAGTACCGCGATTTGAGCGCAGTCTGAAGATCGACGGAACCGCCCGCGCGCCGGACCGTCTGGGCAGCCGACACGAGGGTTTGGGCGGAGGTGCAGGATGTTGAAGCGAAGCGGTCTGGCGATCTTGGCGGCGCTGGCGATCCCGCTGGCGGTCTGGGCTCAGGGGTACGGACAGGGGCAGGGACAAGGGGGCGGCCCGTGGTGGCAGTCGGCGGAGTCGGCGGCGCTGCAGCAGCAGGTCCGCGCGGCGAGCTGGGAACTGGCGGCTCTGGAGACCGCCGTCCCGCGTGACGAGGCGGCCATTGCCGCGAAGCAGGCCGCCCGTGAGGCGCTGCGGCAGCAGTTGGTCGCGGCTCGCACGGCCGAACGGCCGAGCTGGTGCACCGGCCAGGGCAACTGCGGCGCCAACTGCGGCGCCAACTGCGGTCTGAACTGCGGCCAGGGTCAGGGCGCCTGCCGGCGGCAGGGCCAGGGTCAGGGCGCCGGCCAGGGTCAGATGCGGCGCGGCCAGGGTGGCGGCGGCCACGGCCGCGGGCCAGGTGGTGGCCGGGGACCGGGCAACGGCAGCGGCCCGAACCCGAACTGCCCGAACCGCTCGAACTGAGCACCCGATGGGCGGCGCGGCCACCGACAACTCGACCGGGCTCCTGGTAGCCCAAGCCCGAGCCGGCGACCGCGCCGCCCAGCGGCAGCTCTTCGAACAGTGGCAACGCCCGATCTACGGGTATCTGCGCCAAATGGTCCGCGACGACGAGCTCGCCGCGGACCTGACGCAAGAGACCTTCGTGAAAGCCCTGCGAAACCTGCCGCGGTTGAGTGACCCGGAGGCCTTCCGGAGCTGGCTCTTCCGGATCGCCGTGAACCTGGTTCGGGACCGCCGCAGCACCGTCGTCGAGCCGCTCGAGGCGGCGGGGGAGCCGGTCGACCCGCAGGGCGAACCGAGCCGGCAAGTGCTCCGCGACGAGCTCCGCGCGGCGGTCGACCAGGCCGTCGCGCAGCTCAGCGCGGAGCATCGCGAGGTGGTCGTGCTGCACCACCTGCAGGGGTTGGACCTGCCGGCCATCAGCCGCCTGCTGCGGCTGCCGGCAGGCACCGTCAAGTCGCGCCTGGCGCGGGCGAGGGATGTCCTGCGGCGCAAGTTGGCGCCGTACGTGGAGGAGTGAGATGAACTGCGAAGTGTGCCAGCGCGAGCTGGCCGCCCATGACCTGCCGGACCAGCCGGCGCGTCGCCAGGCGGCGGTCGAAGCGCACCTGGCGCAGTGCCCAGAGTGCCGGCACGAACTGGCCGTCCTGCGGCGGACCGCGGCCCTGCTGGCGTCGCAACCGCTCGACGAGCCGCCGGCCGGCCTCTGGCAGGGCGTCGAGGCCCGCCTCGCGCAGCCGACTCCCTGGCGGCTGCCGCGCTGGACTTACGCCGGGGCGGCGGCGCTAGTTGCGGTGCTGGCGGTGGCGGTCTGGCCGCCGGCCGAGGAGTTCCGCGCGACGCCGTACCTCCGCGACCATTACCGCGTCAGCCTGGGCGGGCCGCTGGGCGATGCGGCCACCGGCGATGTCTTGGCGGCCCTGGCGGAGGAAACGCAGTGAAGGCTGCCGGGCTGCTGCTCTTGCTGACTCTGCGGGGCGCCGTCGCCGACGACCTGGCGCTGCTCCGGCTGGCCCTGACTGCGGAGACCAAAGTCGCGCGGCGGGGTACCCAGACCGTTCAAGTGCAGCCGGCCAACACCCTGGTCAGCAGCAGCGTGGACTTCGCCTGCGACGGTCAGGGGCATAGCCGCCGCGAGCACCGCACTGGCCCCTCGGCGGGGCTGGTGGTCCTGTCGGCGGCGCCCTGGGAATACCGCCGTCAGGGCAGCAGCGGATCCTGGTTCCGCCAGCCGTTGACCGCCGGCGCGCTCAACGACCTCACCTTGGCCAGCCGCATCGCCACCAACTACACCCTCAGCAGCGCGGCCGGTCCGACCCTCGCCGGGCGGCCGACGACCCGCCTCAACCTGACCCCGAAGCGCAGCGGCAACCCCCGCCGGCGGCTCTGGCTCGACCGCGCCAGCGGACTCGTGCTGCAAAGCGAGACCGACAACCGCGACGGCCAGTTCATTGCGCGGACGCGCTACGAGGCAATCACCTTTGGCCCGGTCGACGCCGCGCAGGTGCGCCTGCCGGCGGACGCGGCGGTCGACCGCTCGACCCCGCCGACCGCCCTCGTGCGTTACGACTCCGTCGCCGCCGCCGAGGCCCGGCTCGGTCACCGGATCGACCTGCCGAGCACCCCGCCGGCGGGCTACAAGCTGGCCGAAGTCTACCTCCGCGCCTGCCGCCAGGGCGGCTGGACCCCGGTCACCACCTGGTCCGACGGCGTCAACCGCCTGACCCTGATGGCGACCAGCGGGCGCGGCCAATCGCGCGGCCGCGGCTGGCGCTGGGGCCAACGCCGACAGTGCGAGGTGCAACCCAGCCGTCTGCAACTGGTGGTCCGTCTGGCCCACGGCCCCGGCGAAGCGGTGCTGGTCGGCGACCTGGCCCGCGCCCAACTCGAAACGATGCTGCGCTCGCTGCCCTGACGGCGGCGCCGCGATGGGCGGGAGGAGCCGGCGAGCGGCTGCCGAAACCGCTTGCTCTGTGGTGCTACTCCAGAACGCCTGGTTCGACGTCATGGTCGCGTCTGACTTGCGTGACGTCGTCCAGACGAACACGAAGGCAATCGAACGCTGCCTCTTCAAGGCCACCGATCCCGGCGACCTGGTGCTCGACCCGACGTGTGTGCGGGCGGGGACGGGGGTCTGGGTGGTTGGGGGACGACCCCCCTGTAGTCCCCCCGAAATCGGGGGGACGGGACCGGCGACTGTGGCAGCGACCGCGCCAGACGCTGTTGGCACAAGACCCCCCTGTAGTCCCCCCGAAATCGGGGGGACGGGCCCGGAGATCGCGGCGGCGGCTGCGGCGGTGACCGCAGGCGGCCTGACTCCCTCCCCGATTTCGGGGAGGGCCGGGGAGGGGTTATCCCTCCGCGCCATCGAAACCATACAGCCCGGCGATCAGGTCCTCACCCACGACGGCCAGCCACACCGCGTGCTCCGCGTGATGGCGCGGCGCCACGCCGGACCGATGGTCGGCCTGCGCTGCGAGCACGGCCCGGTGCTTTGGCTGACCGGCGAGCATCGCGTGCTCTGCCGCAAACGCCACCTCGACCGCGGGGCGGCGCGGCAATGGACGCGCGGGCAGGTAGGCCACTTCGCTCGTGCCCGAGAGCTGCGCCGCGACAGCACGCCGGCCGAGCAGCGCCTCTGGCCACGGCTCCGGCGCGCCGCGCTGGGGGCCAAGTTCAGGCGGCAGCACCCGCTCGGGCCCTTCATCGTCGACTTCTACTGCTTCGAGCGCGGCCTCGTGGTCGAGGTCGATGGCGACAGTCACTACACGCCCGAGGGCCTGGAGTCCGACAGCGCACGCGACACCTACCTCGCCGGACTTGGTCTCGACGTGCTGCACGTCACCAACGCCGAGGTGCACGACTCGCTCGAGGCGGTCGTCGAGGCTATCGAGGAGGCGGACCGTGCCGCCGAGCCGATCGAGCGTGGCGACCGGTGCTGGCGCCGTGCCGACACGCTCCAGGTCGGCGACATCATCTACCACGGCCCGCACCTCGAACCCGCCGAGCTCACGGCACTG
>JADZEX010000026.1 GCA_020850355.1 Fimbriimonadaceae bacterium
CATCACCGGCAGCACCGGCAAGACCAGCGTGCGCCAGTTGACCGCCGCGGTGCTCGGTACGTCGCGCCGGACGTTGGCCAGTCCGAGCAGCTACAACAACGAGATTGGCCTGCCGGCGACGCTGTTGCAGCTCCGGGCCGAGCATCAGGTGGCGGTGCTCGAAATGGCGATGCGCGGGCCGGGGCAGATTCGCTATCTGGCGCAGTTGGCGGCGCCGCGGAGTGGGGTGATCACCAACATCGGGACCTCGCACCTCGGACTGCTCGGCTCCCGTGAGGCGATTGCGCAGGCCAAGGGCGAGTTGCTCGACGACCTCGGGCCGCAGGGTCTGGCGGTGCTCTGGGCCGAGGACCCGTTCCTGCCGGGCCAGGCCCCGCGGCACATCGGCCGGGTCGTCTGGTACGGTTTCCAGAAGCCGGCCGATGTGCGGGCCACCGACCTCGAGCTGCGTGGCCTGGCCGGCAGTCGCTACCGCCTGCAGACGCCCCGCGGCAGCGTGGCGGTGGAGCTACCCCTGCCGGGGCGACACATGGTGCTGAACTCGCTGGCGGCAGCCGCGGTCGGGCTGGCGGTCGGGCTCGATCTGCCAGCGATCGCCGCGGGTCTGGCGGGAGTCGGCGCGGTACCGTTGCGGTTGGAGGTCGTGCAACTTCGCAACGGCGCGCGAGTCATCAACGACAGTTACAACGCGGCCCCGGATTCGGTGCGGGCGGCGCTGCAGGTGCTGCAGTCCGAGCCCTGCCGCGGGCGGCGGATCGCCTGCCTGGGCGACATCCGCGAGCTCGGCGACCTGGCCCGGGCCGAGCACCTGCGGCTCGGCGCCGAGCTCGAGGCCGTCGCCGACGTGGTGATTGGGGTCGGTGAACTGGGTGGTGAAATCGCTGCCGGGGCCCGTGACCGGGGGCATCGCGTGGTGCACCAGGTGGCCGACTCGGCGGAGGCTGGCGCCCTGTTGGCCGCCTTGCTGCAGCCGACCGACCTGGTGCTGCTGAAGGCGTCGCGCGCGGTGGAGCTGGACCGCGCCTTGGAGGCATTGGAGCGCGCCACATGAGACCCGTCACGTTGAGCCCTCCCGACTACGTGCTGTTCGGCATCGCGATGCTCCTGTCGGCGATTGGCGTGGTGGCGGTCTACAGCGCTTCGTACCCGAAGATCGCGGCCGAGGTGCGTCGCGCGACCACCCCGCCGCCGGTGCCGGGCCAGCCGGCGACCACCGCCAGCAGCGACATTCCGACGCCGCTGCAGATTGAGCTGACCGTCCGCGAGCAGCAGGCGATGCTGCGGCGGCAACTGAAGTGGGTCGGCCTGGGGCTGTGCTGTCTGTGGATCGGCATGTCGCTGCCCTACGGCTGGCTCAGCCACCGTGGTCTGCTCAACCTGGCGCTGCTGGCGACCTTGGTGCTGCTGGCGCTGGTGAAGATCATCGGCACCACCCACGGCCGCGGCTGTGAACGCTGGCTGGATCTCGGGCCGGTGACGGTTCAACCCAGTGAGCTGGCGAAGTTCACCCTGGTGGCCTGGCTCGCCGGCGCGCTCGGTCGGCTGGGGCTCCGCTCCCGCGAGGTGCCCGAGTTCACGATGGTGATGTGCGTGGTCGGCGCGGTGGTCGTGCTGGTCTTGGTGCAGCCCCATCTCGGAGCGACGCTGGTGATCCTCGGCGCGGCCTTCGCGGTGCTCTGGGCCGGCGGCACCGACCTGCGGCATCTCGCGGTGGTCGGCGTGCTGGCGGTGCTGCTGGGCCTGCTCAGTGTGGCCTCGCACGGTTACCAGGGCGGCCGGCTGAAGGCCTGGCTGCATCCCGAACAGAACCAGGTGCTGGGCTACCAGACCGTGCACTGCGGCTCGGGCTTCGCGCGGGGCGGGCTGATCGGCCGGGGGCTGGGCCGCAGCATCGAGAAGTTCCACTACCTGCCGGAGCCCTACACGGACTCCATTCTGGCGGTGATTGCCGAGGAGACCGGGTTCCGGGGCACCGCGCTGCTGCTGCTGCTGTTTGTCGGCCTGGCCGACCGCGGGCTGCGCATCGCCTGGCGCTGTCGCGACCCCTTCGGCAAGCTGCTGGCGGTGGGCATCACCGCGGCACTCTTCTTACAGGCGCTGCTTAACTTCGGGGTGACCTCCGGCCTCTTGCCGCAGACCGGCGTCGGGCTCCCGTTCATCAGCTACGGCGGCAGTTCGCTGTGCTGCTTCCTGGGCGCCGTCGGGCTGCTGCTCAACGTGTGCCGGCAGGCCGACTTACCGGACCGGCACCAGCCGGAGCTCACGCTGCGGGGAGCCTGAGGCGATGGCGCGAGGCGGCGACTGGGCCATCCGGGAGCGGATCGAGCGCCGTCTGGTGCGGCGCCGCCGCCTGCGGCTGCTGGCCTGGTTCGTGGTGCTGGCGGGCTCGGCGGCGTTCGGGGCCGAGCGCTGGTTGACGGCGCAGCGGGTCTTCGTGGTGAAGGTGATTCGGTTGCCGCACTGCCCCGACCACTTGCGGCCGCCGGCGGCGAAGGTGCTGGAGCCGTTGCTGGGCCGGACGGTGTTCGAGGTGCGGGCGCAGGCTGGCACCCTTTGCGAGCGGCTCAGCGCGCTGCCCGAGGTGGCCGGTGCCGAGCTGGTCTGTCGGCCGCCGGACAGCGTCGAAGTGGCCCTGACGCCGCGGCAGCCGCGCTTTGCGGTGCATGCCCGGGGGGCCTGGCTGTCGGTCGCGGCCGATGGCGTGGTGGTCCGTGCGCCGCGGCAGGCCGAGCCGGGGCTGACCCGGATCTATGGTCTGCAGCCCCCGGCGGCGCAACCGGGCACGCGGCTCAAGCCGAGCCTGCTGGCCGGCGCCGAGCGTTGCGCCGATGCCTGCCGCGCGGTGCTCGGGCGGCCGCCACAGCAGGTGGCCTTCGACCCGGGCGGGGGCGTCCGCGTCCGCACGGCCGATGGGCAGTTGGTCTTGTTGGGACGACCCGTCGAGCTGGAGCCGAAGCTGCGGCTCTACCGCGCTGTGCGGGGGCAGCTCCGCGGGCCGGTCGAGTATGTCGACGTGGCGGTCCCGGAGTCGCCGGCCTGGCTGCCCCGGAAGGTGTTGCCGCTGCCGACCGCGAAGGAAACCGCCGACGCGCCGGTTCGCCCGCGAGAAGAGCGCCTCTCGCCGAGCCCCCCGGCCGCCGGATGAGGCGGCATGAGCCCGCAACGAAGACGACCACCGCTGGCGATGGTAGCCACCTGCGGCCTGTTGGGGGTCTTGCTGGCGGCCCAACTGAACTACCAACGCCGGCTCAGCGCCGCCCCACGCGTCGGTGAGGCACGGCTGGAGCAGGTCGTCCAGCTCTATGAGTCGCAGCGCGCCGAGAACGACCAGCTCCGGCGCCAGCTTGATGAAGCCCTGGCCAGCAGCGGTGCCGGCGGCAGCCGGCAGGAGGTCGCCACCGAGCAGCACCTGGCCGCCCTTGGCAGTTTCGCCGGGGTGGCGCCGGTGCAGGGGCCGGGCGTGCGGGTGGTGTTGACCGACTCCAACGGTCCGGGCGAAGGCGCCGGGGAGCAAGACGCTCTGACGGTACACGACCAGGATCTACTGCAGGTGATCAACGAGCTGCGCGCGGCCGGGGCCGAGGCGATTGAGCTGAACGGCCAGCGCCTGACCGCAGTCAGCGCCGTGCGGTGCAGCGGGCCGGTGATCCAGGTCAATGGCTCCGCGCTCGCGCCGCCCTACCGGATCCTGGCGATTGGCGATCCAGCGGCGCTCAGCGGCGCTTTGCTGGACCTGCGCGGCGGCATTCTGGACCAGCTCCGGAACGTCGGGATCGCCGTCACGGTGACCCGCGAGGTCAACCTGCAACTGCCGGGACTCGGCCGCGAGCCGAGCTTCCGCTACGCTCGACCAGCCGTGCCGCCGACCGGCGGCGAGCCGGGGAGCTGACATGCTGCCTGCTCTGCTGGCGCTGCTGGTGGCGGCCCTGGCGACGCTCTGGGCCGGCACCAGCGTGCCCAGCGCCTGGGCCGGGCAAGTTGGCCTGCTGACCCTGGTGCTGCTGGCCAGCCTGCTGCGGAGTTGGCGGATGCTGCGGCAAGGTACTTACAAGGACCGCGATTTCGGCTACTATCTGGGGGGGACTGCCGCCGCGGCCCTCGGGCTGGCGTGGCTGGGTGAGTGGCTCGGCCTGGGCCGACTGGGGACCGTCCCGGTCGCCAACGTGGCAGTCCAGGTGGTGTTGTGCGGTCGGATCCTGGGCCAGGCCGAGGCGCTCTGGACGGCGGCGGCACCACCGGCGGTGACTCCCGGTCAGGCCTCTGGCCCGGCCGTGGCCGCCGTCGACGACCGGAAGGCAGGTAGCTGAGCTTGAATGCGGTCCCCCTGATCGTCGGGCTGGACATCGGGACGACCAAAGTCTGCACCCTGATCGGGGTGTTGACCGAGGACCAGCGAGTCGAGGTCCGCGGGGTCGGCATGGCGCCGTCGGCCGGTCTGCGGCGCGGTGCAGTGATCGACCCGGAAGGCATCACCGAGGCGATCCGCCGCTCGGCCGACGCGGCGCAGCGGGCCAGCGGGCTCAACCTATCCGGAGCGCACGTCTACGTCGGGGTCACCGGCGACCATGTCGCGAGCCTCAACTGCGAGGGTCGGGTCAGCATCCAGCGGCCCAACGACGAGATCCAGATCGCCGACGTCGACCGCGTCAAAGCCGCCGCCGTCAACCGCCTGCAGAGCGCCACCCACGACATCCTGCTGGAGCGGCCGCGCGAGTTTCGGATCGATGGCCGCGGCGGGATCAGCGACCCGCTACACCTCACCGGCCGCGAGCTGGAGGTGGTGCTGCACGTCGTCACCGCCGAGCGGCGGTTCATGGAGCAGGTGCAGCACTGCGTCGAGCGGGCCGGGCTGCCGGTCGACCAACTGGTCCTGGAGTCAGTCGCCACCGGTGAGGCCGTGTGCCGTAAGGAAGAGCACCAGCTCGGGGTCTGCGTGCTCGACCTCGGCGGCGGGACCTGCGACCTGGCGGTCTACCTGGACGGCCAACTGGCCCACACCGCCGCGATCCCGGTCGGCGGGGCGCATGTCACCTACGACCTCAGCTACGGCCTGGAAGCGCCCTATCCGCTGGCCGAGAAGCTGAAGCGGGAGCACGCCGGGGCCATCACCACGGTCTGCGACCCGACGGCGCTGGTCAGTTACCGCAACGTCCGGGGCGACGACGTGCAGGTCGAGCAGGTCTTTCTGGCCGAGATCGTCGGGCCACGGATGGAAGAGCTGTTCGAGCTGGTGCTCGAAGACCTCGCCCGGGCGGGTCTGCAACCGCGGCAGTTCGGCGCTGGCGTGGTCCTCAGCGGTGGCGCCTCGCGACTCGCTGGCACCCTTGCTCTGGCGCGTCAGATGCTCGGCGTGATGGTTCGCGACGGGCAGCCGATTGAGGTGCTTGGGCAATCCCAACAGGTTGCCGGGCCCGAATACTCGACAGCCGTCGGGCTGCTCAAGTGGGGCGGCGCCGACCAGGCCGCACGGCTGCTGAAGCTGGAGCAGCGCTCCGTGATCGCCAGGATGCGTAGCTTCTGGCGCCGCTTCACCGGGCTCTTCGAGTGATCCGAGCGGCGGCCGGTCGCGGTCGCTGGCTGCCGCTGCTGGCGGCCTTGCTGACACTCCGCGGGCTGCCGGCCGCCACCGCGGCGGTGCAGGTCTGGTTCGACGAGAACGGCGACGGGGCGCGTCAGGCCGACGAACCCGGCGCGCCGCAAGTGCTGGTCTCCGACGGTGACCGCCTGCTGCGCACCGATCAGGACGGCCGCGTCACCTTCGAACCCAGTCGCGCAGCGGGCGAGACCTGTCGGGTCTGGGTCCTGCTGCCCGGTGGCCACCGCGCCACAACGGCCTGGAGCGTGCTGCTGGACCCGCAGCGCGCCGCGCCGCAGACCGCCGCGTTTGGGCTGCAACCGGTCAACAGCCGTCCCGACACTCCCGTCGCCGTGACCAGCGATCCGCAGGTCAGTGCGGGCGAGGCCGCGCGGGTGGCCGGCGAACTGCTCGCCGAGCTGGCGCCGCCCGCCGCCCGGCCGGCGGCCATTGTGCTGTTGGGCGATGTTGCCGAGCGGGGTGAGCGGGCCGCCGTCGAGGCCTGGCAAGCAGCGCTGGCGGGCGCGCCGGTGCCGGTCTACCAGCTCTTTGGCGCCCACGACGGGGAGACCCCCGAGGGCGTTTCGATCCGCCCTTTCGAGGAGCTGGTGGGGCCGGCCTGGTATGCCTTCTGGACGGGCGGGCGGCTCTGGATTGCGCTGACCAGCGAGCCAGAAGTGCTCAGTGGGCTGCAACAGGCGCGGCAGTTGCGCTGGCTGCGGCGCTTGCTGGCAGGCCTCCCGGCTGGCACCGAGACCGTCTTGCTGGGGCATGTGCCGCCGGCCGAGAGTGAAGTACAGGCGGTCGCCGCGCGGACCCGGCTACGGGCTGTGCTGTACGGCCACTGGCACGAGAACGCGGTGTGGTATGACGGCGACGTGCCGCTGATCTGCACCGGACCGTTCCGCGGGGTCGAGTGGGGGGCCGGCACGGCCTCCTGGCGGCGGGTGCAGTTCCTGCCGACCGGGCTGGAGGCGCCGGTGGTCACCAGCGGCGTGCGGCGGCTGCTGCGGGTGCTGGCGCCGAGCCCGCTCGAACCACCGGAACGGCTCGGGCTAGGCGTGCGGGTGCTGGCCTACGACAGCACCTTGCCGGTCACGGCGGTCGCCGCCTGGGTCGGCCAGCAGCCCGTCAGCCTGCGGCGGGCCGGGCGCTTCACCTGGCGGGCCGACCTGCCGGCCGGCGAGGTCAGCCAACTGCAGGTGGTCGCCCGCAATGTGCTGGGCGAGCGCTGGGAGACCGCGGTCGCCGTGCCACTGGCGGCGCGCCGGCCGGTGGTCGACCTGGCGGCCAGCGCCCCGCCGCCGCAGCCGCCCTTGGTGCGGGTCTGGCTGACCTCGACCGGCGCGCCGCGGCTGACCAACGCGGCGCCGACGGTGGCCGGCGACCGGCTACTGCTGGCGCTGCCGGGCGACGACCAGCCGAGCGAGCCGGCGGTCGGCTGTTTCGACCTCAGCGACGGCCGCCTCCTGTGGCGCGCCCCGACCGCCGGCAATGTCCGCCGCGAGGTGCTTTGCGATGGCCGACGGGTCTATGCCCTCGGCGGGCGGCAGGTGGTCCACTGCCTGGCGCTGGAGACCGGCCAGGAGCTGTGGCGGCGCGACCTCACGCCGAACTCCGCCGAACGTCACCGCAATGCGCACACCGGGCTGGCACTCTGGCGTGACCGGGTGCTGGCGCTGGCCGCGGGCGGGGCGCTGTTTCAGTTGCAGGCCAGCGACGGCACCGTGTTGGAGACCACGCCGCTGCTGCAGCTCCTGGGCGGCGCACCGACCGTCGTCGGCAACACCGCCCTGGTGGCAACCGCGGGCGGCGTCACGGCGGTCGATCTGACCACCGGCAGCTACCGCTGGCAGACCGCGCTGCGCTTGCCGCGCCGCGGCGGCCTGAGCGCCGGGGAGGGCCTCGCCTTCGTGCAGGGACCCGAGCTGACGGCGCTCGACCTGCTCAGCGGCGCGATCCGCTGGCAGCAGCCGTTGCCGACGGTAGGCCTCAACTTGGGCGCGCCGCTGCTGCACGACGGCGTCGTCTACAGCGCCGGGGCGCGGCCGCTGGCGTACCGGGAGACCACCGGCGTACCCCTCTGGAACGACCTGACGCCGCTCACCGAAACCTCGGCAGCCGGCGTGGCCAGCGCCGGATCGCTGGTCTGGGCGGTCGGTGACGACGGCACGCTGGTAGCCTACGACCGCAACAGCGGCGCGGCGCGCTGGCGCGCGGAGCTCGGCCTGCCGCTGAAGGCGCCGCCGGTGGTGGTGGGCAATCTGCTGGTCGCCGTCGACCTGGACGGCAACCTCCACGGTCTGGTCTCGGCAGCGCCGTGAGCGACTCGCGGACCGTCCGGCTGCTGGCCTGGTATGCCACGGCGGCGCGTGACCTGCCGTGGCGCGGCGAGCGCGACGCCTGGCGCATTCTGGTCAGCGAGGTGATGCTGCAGCAGACCCAGGTCGAGACCGTGAAACCCTACTACCAGCGCTTCGTGGACCGCTTTCCGACGGTGGCCGACCTGGCCGCCGCGCCGCTGGACGAGGTGCTGCAGTGCTGGCAGGGGCTGGGCTACTACCGCCGTGCCCGCGGTCTGCACGAACTGGCCCGCCAGGTCGTCGCGCAGCACGGCGGGCAGTTGCCGGACGACCCGGTGGCGCTGCGGGCGCTGCCGGGCGTCGGCGACTACACCGCCGGCGCGGTCGCCAGCCTGGCCTTCGGCCGCGCGGTGCCGGCCATCGACGGCAATGTCAACCGCGTCGTCAGCCGCTTGCTGGCGTTGCCGCAGGATCCGGCCAGCGGGCCCGGCCGGCGGGCCGTGCGCCAGGTGGTGTTGGCCCTCCTGCCGCCCGCGGCGGCGGCCGACTTCAACCAGGCGCTGATGGAACTCGGCGCCACCGTCTGCTTGCCAGCCGCGCCGCGCTGCGGCGAGTGTCCGTGGCAGACCGCCTGCCAGGCGGCGGCCAGCGGCGAACCGACCCGCTGGCCGCCGCGGCCCGAGCGGCGGCCGCCCCGCCAACGGCGGCACGTTTGCGCCGTGTTCCGCCGCGGTCCGGCGTGGCTGCTGGCGCAGGCCCGGCCGGCGGCGCGGTGGGGTGGCCTGTGGGAGCTGCCGCGGGTTGAGCTGGAGCTGCCGGCCGATCCGATCGCTGGACTGACCGCCGGCCTGCAAGCGAGTCTCGGGGTCGCGATCCTCGTCGGTCGGCGGCTGGCCAGCCTGCCGTACGCCATCAGCGGCGAGCGGATCGCGCTGGAGGGCTGGGAAGCGGACCTCGTCACCGGGGAGCCGCAGCCGCTCGGCTACCAGGCGGTCTGCTGGACCGCCGACCCGGCCACGCTGCCCTGTTCGACGGCCCAGCGCCGGCTGCTGGCCGCCGTGACACTCACCAGCCGGCCCGGCTGAAGCTGCCTACCAGCGCAGCGTCAGCGCGCCGGGCAACTCCCAGCGGACCGTCAGCAGGCGGGTCGTCGGATCCCAGGCGGCGCTGCCGCCGCGGCAACTCGGCGGGGCGGCGGTCACCGCCAGCAGCTCGGCCGGCCCGTGCAGGCGCTGGTCGAAGGTCAGGCGAAACTCCCCGCGGAGGAAGGTCACTGGCGGGCCGACGGTGGCCAGGAAGTCGGCGCAGAACAGCCGCCGGCCGCTGCGACGGTCCGCGCCGCAGTCGAGCAGGTTCGCCGTCGCCGGTGCGATCCGGCCGGCAGGCGCCACGCCCAGCGCGTCGACCAGCGTTGTCAGCTCCTGCTGCACCTGCTGGCAGAACGCGGCATTGGCGGTCGGGTGGGCCGCCTGCTGGTAGGCGATCACCTGCCCTGCACCCAGCGGCTGCACGGTCCGGCCGGTCGCTGGCGCGGTCAACATTCCGGCCAGCCGCGGCGTCGGCTGGAGCTGCCGGTCGGTCTCGACGGTCACCGCCAGGCAGCCCTCGCCAAAGGCCACCAGGGTGCCGCCGGCCAGCACCCACTGCCGGATGGCCTCGACCGCCGCGCGGGTGGTGACGGCCTGGCCGCTGTTCGGGATCACCAGCAGCCGGCGACCTGCCAGGGCACCGTCGGCGATCATCTGGTCGTCCAGCACGTCGGGATTGCCAAGCGCGCGGCCCCACGAGGGCTGGCTCGGGTCGGGCGACCAGTTGGTGTTGGTGGCGTCGTAAAGCCGCACTGCGTCCATGTTCTGACGGTCGGCACGGTACCAACTGCTGACATACGAATGGAAGACCGCCACCGCAGTCGGCCGGTAGGCTGTCTCGCGAGCGGCGAAGGCCGGTCCAAGTTGGCTCCAGATCCGGGTGAACCAGTGGTCAGGCTGGCAGAGCTCGCCGAGGTGGGGCAAGATCACGCTGCTGCTGCCAACGCTCAGGGCGTTGATCAACGCATTGAGCTGAGCATACTCACTGAGGTGCGGTGGGCCGACCGGCTCGCACATCGGGGTCACGCCGTACTGCGCGCAGGCTGCCCCGGTGTAGCGCTGGCTGAACAGCGTCTGGGCGTCGGTGTCGTCCAGAATCACCGGCCGGTGTGCCGCCAGGCCGCGCACGGTTGGGCCGACGTTGCCGCTGAAGACGCCCTGGGCGTAGCCGGCCTTCATCCCGCCGAGGGTCATCACGAGGGGCCGGTCGGTCACTTCGCGGACGGCCGCGAAGGTGCGGTCGGTGACCTGCAGCAGCCAGCCGTGGTACCAGTGCTGGTAGTCTGACCAGACGGTCCGCCGGTCGAGCCCGTCGGGGCCGGGCTGCGGCCCGCGCGGCGGCTCGATGGCGTCCCAGGCCGGCACGACCCGCCCCCAGGCGGCGCTCAGTCGCTGCAGGTCGCCATACTGCTGCTGCAGCCAGCGCCGGAAGCTCTGCCGGGCTGGCCGGCTGGCCGTGAGGTAGCCGCCCTGATCGCTGACGGCGTAATGCGCCTCACCGTAGCGGCTAATCGGCGACGGCACCGAGATGGCGGCCACCCAGGGCTGGTTCGCCCGCTCGCGCAGCGCCTCGCGCAGCAGCGTCGCATAGCGGTCGATCACGCGCGGATCGAAGGTCGCCATGCGATAGCCTTCGTCGGCCAGGTGACCGTCCGCGTCCTGGTCGCAGTCGGCCTCGGTCAGCTCCAGCCCGGCATGCAGCCGGTCGGCCCCCGGGCGGGGCTCGAAGTGCATCGACAGACAACCGGCGGCGGCGAGCGCGGCCTGCTCCGAGGCTGGCCGCCAGTTGAGCGCATAGCCGAGCTGCATCTGCTGGCGAATCGCAGCCGGCGGAATGGTGCCGTCATGGACGGCAATCACCCCGACGCGGGGCAGGGTGGGGGGGGCCACCAACGGTAGGAGCAGCGCGAGGAGGGGCACCAGCGGTCTCCGCAGCGCAGTTCACCGCCCGCCGGCCGCCGCCTGCCAGTTTACGGCGTGAGCGGCGGTGGTGGCCCGAGCAGCTTGAGACCTTGCGGCGGCCAGAAGACGCACATCGCCTTGCCGACCACCTGATCCGCCGCCAGGAACGGCTCGTCGCGGTCTTCGCCGTCGACGAAGCGGTGCCAGAGCCGCGAGTCCTTGCTGTTGTTGCGGTTGTCGCCGAGCACGAAGTAGTGTCCCGGCGGCACCACCTGCGGGCCCCAGTCGGCGGCCGAACTCATCGCCATCCAGCCGCTGGCATCGGTCGCGGAGGGGTCCAGGTAGGGCTCGTTGAGCGGCTGGTCGTTGATGTAGGCGCGGTTCCCGCGGACCTCGACTTTGTCGCCCGGCAGCCCGATCAGCCGCTTGATGTAGTCGTCCTTGCGCTCGGGGTTGTCCAACGCGGCGGGCGGGGCGTGGAAGACGATGATGTCCTGCCGCTCCGGGGGCCGCAGGTGGTAGAGGTACCGGTTGACCAGCACGCGGTCCTTGCGTTGGGCGTTGCCCATCAGCGTCGGCTGCATCGACTGGCTGGGAATGAAAAACGCCTGCACCAGGAAGGGCCGGATCACGAAGAACACGATGCCCAGCGCGAGCAGCGTGCCGTTCATGTTGAGCAGCGTCAGGCTGTACAGCTCGCTCCACTGCTCCTGATGCGCCGGGCCGGTCTGCCGGCGGGCCAGCAGATGCCGCGCCTCGGGATGCCAGAACCAGAGGATCAGCCGCGCGGCCAAACCTTGGGGCTGGACGCAGGCCAGCGCGATCCGCATCAGCACCAGCACGGCAACCAGCCCGCCAACCAGCCAGGTGGAGTTCTCGGTAAACAGCCTGTCCATCCGCCTCACCTGACCTTGCAGACGCGCCGTCGCCGGAGCTCGTCAACGCCGGCCGGGCGACTCGTTCCCGCGGCCCGGCCGGCGTCGGTCGGCCCTAGCTGTCGCGACCGGCTTCTTTGATGCGGGTGGCCTTGCCGACCTTGCCCCGCAGGTAGTAGAGCCGCGCCCGGCGGACCTTGCCGCGGCGCACCACTTCCATCTTCTTGATCTTCGGCGAGAGCAGCGCGAAGGTCCGCTCGACGCCGACGCCAGCCGCCACGCGGCGCAGCGTGAAGCTCTCGCCCTGCCCGCCGCCAGCGCGCCGGATGCAGACGCCCTGGAACGGCTGCTGGCGAGTCTTGTTGCCTTCCGTGACCTCAATCTCGATCCGCAGCGTATCGCCGATGCCGAACGACGGGATGGCCGTCGGGTCGAGCCCCAGCTCGGCGCGGTTGCGCTCCTCGACCAGCTTCACCAGATCTGCCATGGTCTCACCTCGCTTCAAATCACCCGCGCCAGCAGCCGCCGATCTTCGGCCGTGAGCTGCCACCGCGCCACCAAATCCGGACGCCGGTCCAAGGTCCGACGCAACTGCTCCATCCGCCGCCACAGCCGCACCCGCTCGTGGTGCCCGCTGAGCAGCTCGCCCGGCACCGCGGCCCCGGCGTACTCTGCCGGCCGCGTGTACTGCGGGTACTCCAGCAACGGTTCACTGAACGACTCATCGGCCGCCGAGGCGGCATCGCCCAAGACCCCCGGCACCAGCCGCGCCACCGCCTCGACCACCGCCATCGCCGCGACTTCACCGCCCGTCAGCACAAAGTCGCCCAGCGAGAGCTCCCGCGTCACCACCAACTCCCGCACCCGCTCGTCGACCCCTTCGTAACGCCCGCACAGCAGCACCAGCCACGGCTGCGCCGCCAGCTCGTGCGCCACCGCCTGCGTGAACGGCTGCCCCTGCGGGCAGAGCAGCAGCACCTCGGGCTGCCCCGCCCCGCTGGCGCTGACCGCGGCCACCGCTCGGCACAGCGGCTCGGCCTTCAGCACCATCCCGGCGCCGCCCCCGAAAGGGTAGTCGTCCAAGGTGCGGTGCCGGTCAGTGGCCCAGTCCCGCAGATCGTGCACCCGGATGTCGATCGCCCCGGCGGCCTGCCCCCGGGCCAGGATGCTGGCGTTGCGCCAGCTCTCGAAGACCGCGGGGATCGTCGACAGCAGGTCAAACCTCATGGATCCAGCAGCCCCGGCAGCGGGTTGATGATCATCTGGCGGGCTGCCAGATCGACCCGCTCGACGACGTCCACAATGGCCGGAATCAGCGGCCCTTCGGTGACGTAGACGTCGTTGCTGCCGGTCACCAGGATCTCGCGGATGGTGCCCACCACGGCGCCCTCGCGGGTGACCACCTGCAAGCCAATCAACTGGTGCCAGTAATACTCGCCCTCCGGTAGGGCGGGCAACTCCTCCTCGGTCGTGACCACCTCGGACCCCCGCAGCGCGGCCGCGGCGGACCGGTCGTCGATGCCGCGGAACCGGGCCAGCAGGTGGCCGTGGTGTTCGCGCACCGCGGCCACGGTCAACTCGCTGAGCGTGCCGTCGACCGCCCGCAGGCGCCACTTCCGGCTGGCGATCAGGCGCTCCGGGAAGTCGGTCCGCAAGACCACCTTGACCTCACCGCGGATCCCGTGCGCGGCGACAATCTCGGCGCGCACGACAAACGGATCGGTCACGTCACGATTTCCACGGCGATATGCTGCTCGCCGTGCGTCGCGGCGGCCTTGGCGACCGTTCGAATCGCGTTGGCGATGCGGCCTTGCTTGCCGATCACCTTGCCGCGATCGCGGTCGGCCACGGCAATCTCGTAGACGGTCAGCCGCCGGCCCGGGACCTCGACGATCTTGACGGCCTCGGGCTCGTCGACCAGCCCGCGCACGATGAAGTCCAAGAGCTCGGCCATCTGCGGTTCCGGGGCCATGCGATGCTCCCTCGGCAGCTACTCGGCGGCCGCCCCGGCAACCGGCCGCCGCATCGCCACCAGCCGCTCGCTGACGTCGATGCCGTGCTTCTGGTCGTGCCACAGCTCCAGGATGCGAGCCTTGCGCAGCAGCGCGCGGGCCGTCTCGGTCGGCTCGGCGCCGACGCCCAACCACTGCAGCGCCTTGTCGGGATCGATGTAGAGCTCGAAGTCGCCCTGCGCATCGTGCCGCCGCGGGTTGTAGTGCCCAATCACCTCCAGGAAGCGCCCATCGCGCGGGGAGCGCGAGTTGCAGACCACCAGGCGATACGTCGGCGCATGCTTCGCGCCCTGCCGTCGCAAGCGGATCTTGACCGCCATACCTACCTCCCAAACATCCGTGACAAGTGCCGCCGCCCGCGCGACGTCTTCTCCAGGTCGGCCATCTGGCCGAACATCGTCTTCATCTGCTGGTACTGCCGCAGCAGATCGTTGACCTCGCGCGTCGAGGTGCCGCTGCCCAGGGCAATCCGGCGCCGGCGACTGTTCTTGATGATGTCCGGCCGCCGCCGCTCATCCTTGGTCATCGAGTTGATGATCGCCTCGAGCCGCGCCAGCCGGCTGGGGTCGACGACCATCTGACCCGACGCCAGGGCCTGATTGACGCCCGGCACCATCGCCAGCAGTTGGTCCAAGGAGCCCAGCTTGGTGACCTGCCGCAACTGGCTGCGGAAGTCGTCCAGATCGAACGTCTTGGCGCGGAGTTTCTGCTCCAGCTCCTTGGCGGTCTGGGCGTCCATCGCCGCCTCGGCGCGCTCGATCACCGTCAGCATATCACCCTGGCCGAGAATCCGGCCAGCGATCCGGTCGGGATGGTACTCCTCGAGGTCCTCGAGCTTCTCACCGATCCCCAGGAAGCGGATCGGCTTGCCGGTCACCGCCCGGATGCTCAGCGCCGCGCCGCCGCGGGCGTCGCTGTCCATTTTGCTAAGCACGTAGCCATCGACCGGCACCGCCGCTTCGAACTGGCCGGCGACGTTGACGGCGTCCTGGCCGGTCATCGCGTCGAGCACCAGCCAGGTCTCGGTCGGCTGCACCCCGCTGTGCAACGTGACCAGTTCCTGCATCAGCGCGGCATCGATGTGCAGCCGGCCGGCGGTGTCGATGATCACCAGATCGCGCCGCTCGGCGCGCGCGTGCTGCAACGCGGCGCGGGCGATATGGACCGGTTCCTGGCGGTCGCCCATCTGAAAGACGGGCTGCCCGATCCGCTCGCCGAGGGTCTGCAACTGCGCAATCGCGGCCGGGCGGTGGACGTCGGTCGCCACCAGCAACGGCTTCCGTCCACGCTTCGCGAAGTAGCTCGCCAACTTCGCCGCATGGGTCGTCTTACCGGCCCCGTTGAGGCCGCACAGCAGCAGCACCGGCAGCTCGCCCTGCAGGCGCCAGGGCTCGGCCTGCTCCCCAGCCAGCAGCCGCAGCAGCTCCTGGTGGACAATCTTAAGCATCTGCTGAGCGGGCGTCAGGCTGATGTGAATCTGCTCGCCGACGGCGCGCTGCTTGACCGCGGCGAGAAAGTCCTTGACGACGGTGAAGTTGACATCGGCTTCGAGCAGCACCAACCGGATTTGGCGTAGCGACTGCTGGACGTCCTCGTCGGAGAGGACGCCCTTCTTCTTAAGGCGGTCGAAGACGCCTAGCAGCCGTTCGGTCAGTCCCTCGAACATACCAACTCCGCGCCGCAAAGCCGTAGGGGGAGCCGTCGCGGGGCGCACACAGCAAGGTGTAAGGGTACCGCAGGCCGGCCCTCCTGTCAATCCGACCGACTGCACCGCGGACGCTTCACAACCGTGGCCGGGGCGGGGAGTCTAAGCCCCCGTGGAGGCCTTTCTGGCGGCACAGCGGTTGATCTTCCTGGCGCTGCTCGGCTGGTTCGTCAGCCGCGTCGTCGTAGTGCGGCGTCCGGCCGGGGCGCCGCCGGTGCCGCGGTCGCTGCGCTGGCTCCGCAGCGCGGTCGTTGGGGGCTTCCTGGCGACCTTCCTGTGGCAGGCCTGGTGGACCTTCGAACGGGCCCACAGCGCACCCTATCGCGCCGCCGAGCGGTACGACTCGCGGACCTGGCGATTGCGTGATCCCAGCGACCGGCGAGCCGTCGTCGACCGCTGGGGGCGGCCGCTGATCCGCACCGTGCGGTTTGGCGGGCAGGCCGTGCGGCGCTACGAGCTGGGCCCGGCCGCGGCGCATGTCAGTGGCTACTTCCACCGGCTCTACGGCCGCGCCGGCCTCGAGGAGGCTTGCGATGACCGCCTGGCGACCTGGCGCCAACCGGCCTGGGAGCAGCTCAGCGAAGCTGCCCAGCAGGCGGCCAACCC
Organism: Fimbriimonadaceae bacterium; assembly: GCA_020850355.1. Taxonomy (GTDB): domain Bacteria; phylum Armatimonadota; class UBA10988; order UBA10988; family UBA10988; genus JADZEX01. The sequence goes on from JADZEX010000026.1 coordinate 16,067, forward strand.
GCAGCCCTTGCCGCTGGCGCTGACCATCGACCGGGCGCTGCAGCAGGCCGCGGCCACGGCGTTGGGCAGCCGGCGCGGCGCGGTGGTGGTGCTCAATCCGGCCGCCGGCGATCTGCTGGCGCTGGTCAGCAGCCCGTGCTACGACCCTAACCTGGTCGACGCGGCGCGCTACCGGCAGTGGCAGGCCGACCCCGACCGACCGCTGCTGAACCGCGCGCTGGCCGGGCTCTACCCGCCCGGATCGACCTTCAAGCCGGTCGTGGCGGCCGCGGCGCTGGCCACGACCTGGGACCCGGCGACGCGCTACGAGAGCGGCCCGGCCGGCTACCTGCCGCCCTTCGAGAGGCAACGGATTCGCGACCACGAGGCCGGCGAGCGCGCCGGCTGGCGCGGCCATGGGCCGCTCGACCTGCGGCAGGCGATGGCCTGCTCTGCCAACACCTGGTTTGCCGCCCTGGGCGTGGCGCTGGGCCCCGCGCCGATCGTGCGGACGGCCCAGGCGCTGGGCTGGCAGGAGCGCTGGCGCCTGGCCGGGCGGGCCGATCTGGTGGCGCTGCCCGGCCGGCTGCCGTCCGACCGCTTGCGGCCGGGCGACACGGCGCGGCTGGCGATTGGGCAGCACGAGCTGCTGATCACCCCGCTGGGTCTGGCGCAGGTCGCGGCGACGCTGGCCAACTACGGCCGCCAGGTGCCGCCGCGACTGCTGCTCGACCAGCCGGTCCCGGCGCCGCGGCAGGTGCTCGAGGCGGGCCTGGCGACGCGCCTGAACAGCTTGCTGCAGGCCCCGGTGGCCGACCGCGGCGGCACCGCCCGGGGGCTGCGGCTGCCCGGGGTGGCAGTCGCCGGCAAGACCGGCAGTGCGCAGAACCCGCACGGCCGGGCCCACGCCTGGGTGCTGGCCTACGCCCCGGCCGAGCGGGCGACGGTGGTGGTGGTGGTGCTGGTCGAGCAGGGCGGCAGCGGCAGCGCGGCGGCCGTGCCGGTGGCGCGCGCCGTGTTGCTGGCGGCGCGGCAGGCTGGCTATCTGGAGGCGGCGCGATGACCGTCGGCGATGTCTACCGCTATCTGGTGAGCACCGAGGCGACCCACGGCGGTGTGCTGCCGGCGCCGAACTACGATGCCCTGGCGGCGGTCGCGGCGCACTGGGCCGAGTGCTGGCCCGAGTTTCTGGCGACTGGTGGCGGCAGCGGCGTGGTGCGGGCGGTGGTCGGCGGGATCCGCGACCCGGCGGCGCACGCCATGTTGACCGCCTTCGTGCGGCAGCGCGATCAGGACTTGCTGTTGCGCTGTGCGGCACTGGTGGCGGTCGCGCGGACCGCCGAGCCGGGCAGCGAAGACCTCTTGCTGGAACTGCTCGAAAGCGACCCGGCGTTGCGTGGCGACGCCGCGCGGGAGCTCGCCCGCAGCGGCAGCCCCTGGGCGCGGCTGGCGTTGGCGACCGAGTTGCAGGCCGGCGGGGAGTGGAACTGTGGGCTGGCCGTGGCGCTGGCCCGGCGGGGCGATCGCGCGGCGGTGACGCTGCTCCTGGAGTTGGCGACCGCGGGCCACGCGCCGGCGATCGGCGCCCTCGGCGACCTGGCGGTGCCGGCCGCCGTGGCGGTGTTGTTGCCGTGGCTGACCGACGGGGAGCCGCTGCTGCGCGAGACGGCGGTCGCCGCGCTCGGCCAGATTGGTGATCCGCGCGCCGTGCCGCACCTGCTGGGCAGCCTCGACGACGCGGACAGCGAGGTGGTCAGCAGTGTTTGTGAGGCGGTCGAGGCGATCGCCGGGCAGCGTCCGCCGCGGTCGCCCGGCGGCAATCCCGTGCAGGCCCTGCGGAGCTGGTGGCACGAGGCCCGGCGGCCGCTGATCCGCTGGCGCTGTTTCCGCGATGGCCGGAAGCGCAGCCTGGGCGACGGGATCGACGAGCTGGCGGCCAGTTGGCGGGCGGTGCTGCGGCCCGACCGGACCGATCGGCTGGCGGCGCGGCTGCAGCTTCAGAGCGGCGCCGATTTCGGGTTCGACGCCTGGGATCTCGACGCGACGGCCAACCGGGCGGCGCTGCGGCAGTGGGCGCGCTGGTGGGAGGACAACGCCGCGCGGTTCCCCGCCGGCTACTGGTACTGGCAGGGCGAGCCGCTGCTGGAGCCGACGCGATGGGAGTGACCACGCGCCGCCGGGAGCGCTGGCTGCTGCAGCAGGTGACAGTGCTGCTGAGCCTGTTGCTGTGCGGGCTGGCGGGCTGGCGCCATCTGCAGGGCCAGCCGTTGCCGTGGCGGGAGACCCTGGCAGTGGCCGGCTTCGTGACCGGCCTCGGCCTGTTGCACCGGGCGCTGGTCGCGCTGGACCTGCAGGGTGATGAGTCGCTGGTTCCGCTGATCGGCTGGCTGACCGGTCTGGGGCTGGTGATCAAGCTGCGGTTGACCAGCGTGCCGGTGCAGCCGAGCACGCTGCTGCCCTATGCCGCCGCCCTGGCGGCGCTGCTGCTGGCGGTCTGGGTCTGCCGCCACCGGCTGGCCTGGCTGGATGCCACCGCCTGGCTGGCCGGCCTCGCGGCGTTTGGGCTGCTGGTGCTGCTGGTGCGCGCCGGGGTGCGTTTCCGCGGCGCGATGTTCGGACCGGGGCTGACCACGCCGTCGGAACTGCTGAAGCCGCTGCTGGTGATCTTCCTGGCCGGCTTTCTGAAACGCCGCCGCGGCTGGTTGGAAGTGCTGGCCTTCGCCGCGGTCTGGACTGGGGTGCAGTTGCTGCTGGTGAAGCAAAGCGATCTCGGCATGGTGGTGATCACCGGTGCGCTGCTGCTGAGCATGTTCTACGTCGCCACGGGCCGCACGCGGTTCCTGCTGGCCGGTCTTGGCGCGGTGGCCGTGGGCAGCGTGGTGTTGTTCTACCTGGCGCCGCTGAGCCGCGCGGCCGGCCGTGGCAGCGAGCGCATCGTGACCTGGCTGAACCCCTGGAGCGACCCCGCCGGGGCGGGCTACCAGACCTTGCAGGCGCTCTTCGCGCTGCGGGCCGGCGGCTGGGAAGGGTCCGGCCTGGGGCGCGGCTCGCCGAGTCTGACCCCGCTCGTCTCCAGCGACTTCGTCTACGCCGCGCTGGCCGAGGAGTTTGGCCTGCTTGGCTGCGGGCTGGTGCTGGCCTGCTACCTGGCCCTGTTTCGGCGCGGCTGGCGGATCGCCACGTTGGCCAGCGACCCCTTTCGGCAGCGCCTGGCGATCGGTTGCGTCACCGTGCTGGCGATCCAGACACTGCTCAACATCGGCGGTGTGGTACGCTTCTTGCCGATCACCGGCATCACGCTGCCCCTGGTCAGTCACGGCGGCAGTTCGCTGGTGGTCTCACACCTGTTGTTAGGCTTGCTGCTGGCGGTCGGGCACGACCTGGAGACAGCGCCGCCGGGGAGGCGAAGGCGTGGCACGGCTGAGGCATTCGATCCTGGCGCTGCTGAGCCTGACGCTTGGGACGACGAGCTGGGCGGATCAGCTTGAGATCCTGGTGACCGCAGCCGGCCGGCCGCGGCCCGGGGTGCTGGTCCGAGCCCTGCCGCTGCGCGAGGACGGTGGCCTGGCTTACGGCAACACCTGTGCGCGGGCGACCACCGGGCCCAACGGCCGCTGCCGGCTGCGCGACCTCGACCGCGGCAGCTACCGCGTCGAAACGCTGCCGGCGGGACCGCTGGCGGCGCAGGCAGTGGTCCATTTCCCGCCGGCCGGACCCTGCCAGGGCATCTTGCGCCTGCCCGGCCCAGGCCGGCCCAGCGGTCTGACGCTGCAGGCGCCAGCGCTGCTGGCGGTCGGCGCGCCGGGCGAGGTGGTGGTGCACCTGGACGGAGAGGAGGGCCGGCCGGTGCGCGATGGGACGACCATCACCCTCCACAGCAGCAGCGGCGAGTGGCGCACGGCGAGCGGGCGGGGGAGCAGCCTGACCGTGCCCAGCCGCGGCGGCCGGGCCACCGCCACCGTGCGGCTGACAGCGCCCGGCAGCGCCACGTTGACCGCCAAGTTGGGCGAACTCGAGGCCACCGCCGACTTGACCGGCCACGGCCCGCTGGCCTACCTGCTGCTCGACCACGGCCCGCGAGAGGCGGTCAACGACCTGCTCACGCCGCCGCCAGGTAGCCCGCTGGTGGTCCGCGTGACCGCCTGCGACGCTGCCGGCTACGGCCTCCCGGGCGTCGCCTGCCGGGTCTGGCTGCGGCGCCTGCCCAGCGGCCCGTGGTGGCTCAACAGCACCGCCACCGGCCCCGACGGCACAGCCCTGCTGGTGGCCAGCGAGGAGCCGGCCGCGGGCGCCCGCTACCAGGCCGTGGCCGTCAGCGGGGCGTCGCGCACCACGGCGCAGTACCTGGTGCAGGAACCGGCGCGCGGCGCCTGGATCAGCGCACTGCCGACCTGGGACGGGCCGCAGGGCAGCCTGGCGGTGACGCTGCACCGTGGTCCGGAGGAGGGTGCGGCGCTCGACGTAACGGTCGAGCCGGCCGGGCGGGTGCTGCTGCTCGACGCCGACCTCAACCCGGTCGAGTCGCTCGAAGTCGCCGGCGATGGGGCGGGCAGCATTGATCTGTTGCGGGTGGCGCCGGGGCGGGCGGTGATCCAAGTCTCCGCGCCGGACGCGGCGACCGCCTGGGTGCCGGTCGGCAGCGGCTGGCCGGAGCTGCCGCCACGCACCGCGGGGCCGAGTCAACTGCCCTGGCCGGAGAGCTCCTGGACGGCCGAACCGGCGGCCGGCAGTCCCACGCCGCTGCCGCTGCCCTGGCCGCTGGAGCAGCAGGCGCCGCAGTGGGTCTTCCGAATGGCCGGCTGGGCGGCCAACTTCCTGTTGTCCGAAAGCGCGGCCGAGTTGCTCGGTCCGGCGGCGCCGCTGGCCCGCGGCGACGGCCTGGCCTACGCCACGGCGCTGCCCGACGGGCGACCCAATGAGCTGCTGCTGCGCCGGATCTGGCCGGCGCTGGCGCAGGTCGAAGAGACCAGCGTCGCGGTGCGGGCCTTGCCGCTGCAGTACGGCATCGCCCGCGTCCCCGTGGTCGACGCCAGCGGCGAGCGGTTCCTGGTGCTCAGCCGGCCGCTCCCCGGCCACCGGGGCGGGGGCCTCTGGGTCAGCGACCTGGCAGGCCAGGCCGAGTTCGTCGCCGGCGACTGGCGGTCGGTGCGGCGCGCGGTCTGGGAGGGCGACCGGCTGCTGGTCGAGGGCGCGGGCGACGGACCGCGTCGGATGGTCTACCGCGCGCCGGCGCCCGCGGCCGACGCGCCGGCCACGGAGGCGACCACGGCAGGAGCGGCGGCCGACCCGGCGAAGGCGCCGGCCGACGAGTAAGGAGCAGCAGACGATGAAGCTGGCAGTGCAACTGGGACTCCTGCCGGGCGCCACGGTCGCCGACAAGCAACAGTGGGCGGCCGACCACGGTGTCGAGGGGATCGAGATCTCGGCCTGGAACTACAAGCCCGAGGAGCTCGGGCGGGCCAAGGACGACTTCGCCAGCAGCCCGGTGCCGATTTCGTCGGTCTGCGGCAACAGCAGCTTCGACTTCCTGGACCCCGACCCGGCCAAGCGCCGCGCCAGCATGGACGCCTGCAAGGCCTACCTGCGGTTCTGCGGCGAGGTCGGCGCGGCGGGGCAGATCGTCCCGCCGATCTTCGGCGGGCCGCGGATCAACGATCTGTCGCCCTACCTGGATGCCATCACCCTCGAGAAGAACCTGCTGGTGGAACTGGTCAAGGAGCTCGGTGACGTCGCCGCGGCGGCCGGCTGCTGGCTGCTCCTGGAGCCGCTCAACCGGTACGAGCAGCATCTCCTGCGGCGACAGGCCGACGGGGTCGAGATCTGCGAGCGCGCCCAACACGCGCACGTCATGATCCTGGCCGACTTCTTCCACATGCATATCGAGGAGACCAACACCCCGGACGCGATTCGCGCTGCCGGGCGCTGGATCCGGCACTTCCACCTGGCCGACAACACCCGCCAGGAGCCCGGGACCGGCGACATCGACTACGTCGCCGGGATGAAGGCCTGCCTCGATATCGGCTTTGGCGGCTACCTGGCCTACGAGTGCGGCGTCTCGGGTGACGACAAGGCGGTCTCGTTGGCCAAGAGCCTCGACTACATGCGTGACTGCATCGCGCGCGCTCGCGCGCTGTAAGCGGGCCGGGCGAGGCTGGCCCGCCGGCCTCGCCCGACCTTGGGCCGCGACGCTGCGGGCCGGAGACGCTGATGCCTGGACTGCCGCTGGCGACGCTCACTGACGTCTGGCTGAACACCGTTGGCAAGTACCCCAACAAGGTGGCGCTGGTGATGGATGGCCAGCGCTACACCTACCGCGACCTCGACGCGCGGGTCCGCCGGCTGGCCGGGCGGCTCGTCGAGCTGGGCCTGCAGCCGGGCGACCGGGTGGCCGTGGCGATGCCCAACTGCCTGGAGTTCTACCTGGCCTACTGGGCCACGATGCTGGCCGGTGGGGTGCTGGCGCCGATCAACTTCCGCCTTGGCCGCGACGAGATGAGCTACGTCTTCGGCAACGTCGCCGCGGCGGTGATCTTCCTCCACCACGAGGTCGCCCCGGCGGTGCTGCCGGCGCTGCCGGACGCCGGCCACCGGATCGTCGTTGGCCTGCCCGACGGCGAGCCGTTTGCCGCCGCCGAGAGCGGCCCGCCGCTGACCACGCCGGTGCGCCTCGACGGCGAGGCGCTGGGGGTGATCGCGCACACCAGCGGCACGACGGGCGTGCCGAAGGGCGCGATGATGCGCCATGTCGACCTGCTTTTCAACATCCGCAACACCACGCTGCCGTTCAGTTGGCGCCACGAGGACGTCAATCTGCTGCTCTCCCCGCTGTTCCACGTCGTGGCGCTCTACAGCATTGTGCCCTCCAGCGTCTACCTCGGCGCAACCGTGGTGGTGGCCCAGCGGCCGGATCCGCGGGAAGTGGTCGACCTGATGGAGGCCGAGCAGGTCACCTGCTACCTCAGCGTGCCGGCCTTCCACCACCTGGTGATCAGCCTCCCGGACATTGCCCAGCGCGACCTGCGGAGCTTGCGGATGATCGGCTACAGCGGGTCGCCGATGCCGGTGCGGACCATCCACCGCCTGGCGGAGCTGTTCCCGCACGCCCGGTTGCACAACTTCTTTGGCCTCACCGAGACCATTTCACTGACCCACATCACGCCCAGCCCGTGCGCCGTCAGCCACGCCGAGAGCATCGGCAAGACCATCCCCGACGTAGGGGTCCGGATCGTCCGCGAAGACGGCAGCGACTGCGACTTCGGCGAGACTGGCCTGCTGCACATCCACCGCGAGAACACCATCCGCGGCTACTGGAACCGGCCTGGCTTGCTGGAAGAGGCGCTCACGGCCGACGGCCAGTGGTTCAACACCGGTGACCTGGCGCGGGTCGATCCGGATGGCTTCGTGTACCTGGAAGGCCGCCAGAAGGAGATGATCATCGTCGCCGGCGAGAACGTCTTCGCGCTGGAGGTCGAACGCTGCCTGCTGCAGTTGGACGGGCTGAAAGAAGTGGCCGTGGTCGGGATCCCCGCGACCGGCGCCCGGGCGGCGCTGGGCGAGCTGGTGAAGGCCGTGGTGGTGCTGCTGCCCGGCGCCGCACTGACAGCCCGTGACATCCGGCGGCACTGCGTCGAGCGGCTGGCCAGCTACAAGGTGCCGCAGGTGGTCGAGTTCCGGGAGGCCCTGCCGCGCAACCCGTCGGGCAAGGTCCTGAAGCGCGAGCTGGTCGCGCCGGCGGGCGGGTGAGGCTCAGAAGCCCCCGCGCGCTTCGAGGAAGACGCTGGTCTCGCTGCGGTCGTTGGCGACCACCCCGCCCTGGTTCAGCCGCTGCCGGTAGCGCGCGCCGACGCCAAGGGTGAAGTTGGGCGTCAGATCGTAGCGGCCGACCACCTCGACGCGGGTGGTCTCCGGCTGCACCGGGCTGCTGCGCAGTTGGCGGTAGTACTCTAGCAGCACGTTGAGGTCGGCCCGACCGGTGAGCCGCTGATGGCCATCCAGCCGTACGCCGACCGAGTCCTGGCCGTAGGGGTGGCCCAGCAGCACGCCGTCGCGGAGCCAGGCCAGGCCGACGTCCATCTGGCCGACATAGGTGCCCTGGTCGGGGATCAGGGCTACCTCGAGGCGGTAGCTGGTGCCCGGCAGACGACCCGCTGGGGTGAGATGCAGGCCGCCCAGGAAGCCGATCCGCTGGCGGGTTGTGGGCGGCGCTGGCGAGAAATCAAACTCGTCGGCAAAGACCTGGCCGTAGAGCGCCACGCCTTCGTTGAAGCGGTAGGAGGCGTCGAAGGCACCCAGGAAGTTGCCGCTGCCGCCGACCCGCGCCGCACCGGCGGTGAAGCGCACGGCGTACAACGGCAGCGGCAGGAAGCCGGCCACGGCCTGACTGCCGCGGTCGGTGATCAGCCCGAAGCCCAGCCCCAGGCTGAGCCGCCGGTTGGGCTGGTACTCGTACCGCTGCAGCGCCAGGTAGCGCTCGCCGCCGGTCACCTTGAACAGGCCGACGGCGTGCTCGTAGCGGAACGGCCGGCCCCAGAACTTGGTGTGGTAGCGGTACGCGAGGTGGTCCAGCGGCTGCGCGCGGTCGCTCGCCAACAGGTCGTTGCGCCCGAAGCCCTGCCGCAGCGGCTGCCGCGCGAAGCTCAGGCCGAAGTGGCGGGAGAGGTCGTAGTCGAGCTGGTAGCCGGCCAGGTAGCTGCGGTCACGGTCATCCGGCAGCGCGTCCGAGCCCTCGGTGCTGCCGGTCAGGTTCCAGCGCAGCCGGCTGCCGAAGCGGCCCTGCACGGCCACCTCGGCGCGGCCGGTGGTGGCGTCGTCACCGCCGCCCAGGCGACCCTCGGCAAACCCGGTCACCCACCACGGGGCGTTGGTCTGCGGCAGGTCCGAGAGGCGTCGCTGGAGCGCCGGCAGATCGATGCCGCGAGCCGCGAGGTCTTCGCGAAACTCCTGCACCAGCCCCGCCAGCGCGCCGTTCTGGGCGGCGCTGAGGTGGTGGGCCGGCCAGTCGCGGTCGCGGTCAAGCAGGCGCCGAACGCCGCCGGCCAGGATATCGGCCAACTGCCCGCGGGTGTAGATGGCCTGGCTCTCGCCGTCAAACTGGCGGCGGCCGGTCCCCGGGAAGAAGCCGTGCGCGGCCAGCGTGGCGAAGGTGTCGTAGAACGGGTGGTCGCCGCTGAGCACCCGCTCCTGCGGTGCCGGGTGCGGCCGCCGCGGCGGGGGCGTCGTGGCGGGTGGCGGCGGTCGGTCGCTGATGACGGCGCTGGCGGTGCCGCCGCGGTAGGAGATGCGGTCGCCCAGCCGCAAGGCCAGCTCGCCGCCGGTGGCCTCGGCACGCCACTCGCGGCCGGTGCCGGGAACCAACTGCACCTGCCCGACGCGCTGACCTTCGCGCACCACCGCGGCGGCCTGCTGCTGGTCGGCCGCGGTCGGCAGCATCGCCGTCGCCGCGCCTTGTTCGATGCGGGTCACCGTGCCGGTCCACTGCGGTACTGGCAGCGCTTTGTTGAGCGGCTGGGGCGGCTCGTCGGTGGTCAGTCGGAGGGCCAGCGGGCGACCGACCTGCCAGCCAGCGGGCGGCCCGGCCGGTAGCCGGAGCACTACTTCGCGACCGCTGCAGTGGTCGACCACGACGCGGCCGGGGGAGTCGTCCCAGGCCAGCACGGCGCGCGGTGCCAGGGTGACCGGTTCGCGCGACATCACCACGGCGCTGGTCGGGTCCAGGAGGACCAGCACGACCTCGACGGCCGCCCCCGCCGGCAGGGTCAGCAGTCCCAGGCCCAGCAGCCAGCGCCAAGCAGTGGCCCGCAACGGGTACTCCTGCCACGGAGTCTAGCGCCTCACTCGGCCGCCGTCAACGCAGCACCGGCCGCGCAGCGCCGCACGCCCCGGTCGGGCGTGATACAATCAGACCCAACGGGAGCTGCTGAGCATGGCCGCACGGGACTACGTGGTGTTGTCGGCGATTGGCCCCGATCGCGCTGGGCTGGTGGCTTCCCTGACGGCCTCCCTGGCGGCCGCCGGCGGCAATGTCGAAGACAGCCGGATGGCCGTCCTGGGCGGGTCGTTCGGCATCATGATGCTGGTCTCCGGCGCGCCGGGGAGCCTCCGCCACCTGGCGGCCTGCACCGCCACCTGGGAGATCGAAACGGGACTGCGGGTCCACCTCGAACCCACCGCCGGTCCGAGCGACGCCAACGCGACGCGGCGCTATGAGGTGGAGGTGGAGGCCGCCGACCGCGAGGGCATCGTCAGCGCCATCGCCGCCGCGCTGTACGACCTGGGGGGCAACATCGTCGATCTGACCACGACGCTCTACCCGGCGCCGATCAGCGGCTCGCCGCTGTTCCGCCTGGACCTGCTGGCCGACGTGCCCCTGGCGGTCGATCTGCGCCGGATCGAGGAGCGCTTCGGGCAACTGGAAGCCGAGGAGAACCTCGACTGCCTGGTCCGCGTGCAGGTCTGAGGTCAGCGCAACAGCCGGCTGCGGTCGGGCGGCCAGCAGATCGCGACGGCCTTGCCGCGAATCTCCGACAGCGGCAGGAACGGGTTGGCGACCCAGTGCGCGCTGTCGTTGCTCTGGGCCCGGTTGTCACCCAGCACGAAGGCCATCCCCGCCGGCACCTCACGCCGCGGGAAGGTGACATCCGACGGGCCCGACACGTAGTCCTCGGCGAGGACCTGGCCGTTGACCAGCAGTTGCCCGCGGAGATCGATCTCGACCGTGTCGCCCGGTAGGGCCACCAGTCGCTTGACGACCCATGGCGCGGGCTCGTCCGGCGCCTCGCGCGGGCCGCGGAAGACCACCACTTCGCCGCGCCGCGGATCGCGGCAACGGTAGAGGTAGCGGCAGACCACCACCCGGTCGTTCGGACCGTCGATCTGCGGGGTCTGGCTGCCACGCAAGGTGGGCGCCATGCTGCCGGAGCCGACCGGCTGCACCCAGCCGATCTGCGGGCGGATCAGCAGCACCACCAGCGCTGCCGCCACCAGCCCGGCGTCGAGCCAGTCGAGCAGGTTGCGCGGCCCGCCGCGCGGCCCCCGCGCCGGCGCTGGCGGGGCCGCCCGGAGGTACATCCAGAGGACTGCTCGCAGCACCATCAGGGCGGTCAGCAGCCAGCCGGTGACGGGTCGCAGGTCGAGTGCTTCCAGCACGTCACGGCCCCTGTCGGGTGCGCCTAGGGCACCAGTTCCAGCAGCCCCGCGGCCGGCTCCAGAGACAGCAAGGAGCCCAGCGTGGCGAGCGCCTCGGTCGCCTGCTCGGCGGCGTTCCTGACCGGCGCTGCGGCGAATAGTCGCTTCGTCTGCGCCTCGGCGGCGGCGGCGTTGGCTTGCCCCACGGGCACCGCGGCGACGGCCTTGTCGACCACCTTCTGCGACTTCGCCCAGTCGTCTTCGCTGGCGTCGTAGCCGCGGGCCTGCAAGATCTGCGAGGAGATCTCGTCGCGCACGCTGGCGATCTCGTCCTTGTCGGCGGCCTGCAGCAGCAGCAGCTTGCTGACCGACTCCTCGACAGTGCGCCAGTGACCGAGCAAGACCAGCCGCTGCCGGTCGCTGAGCTTCTCGGCCAGCGGCTTGAGGGCCTCCAGGCGGCTGGCCACCAGCTCGCCGATCTCGACCGGCTGCGCTTCGCCCTCGAGCAGCTCGCGGGTGCTCTCGGGCAACTTGCCGAGGACTGCTTCCTGCTGCGCGATGCTGGTCGCCCCGGACTTCAGCATCTGCTCGGCCGCGGCGTTGAGGTCGGGCATGATCTTGGCCAAGGTCGCCAGCTCGCCAGCCACCTCGCGGCGCACGGCGACGCCGTCGGTGGCGGCCCACTCGCGCAGGGCCGCGGCCTGCTCGCGGCTCAAACCGAGCATCGCCAGCGTCTGCGCCAGCTCCGCGCGCTGCATCGCCTGGGGGATGCTGGGCTCGGCGTAGAGCCCGTTCACGGCCAGCGCCAGCTCGGCCTTCTCGCGGTTGCCACAGCCCGCCAGGGCGAATCCGCAGCACACCCACAGCACCACCCGCGCAGCGCCTCGCGGCATGATCGGTCTCCTCTTGCCTCGTCCACCATTATAGCTGGCCGGCGCGGTCCTGGCACGGGCCGCGGAACTTCTCGTCAGCGGCGGAGCTTCGAACGCTGCAAGATGACCTGGGAGAGGCCGATGCGTGCCCTGCTCTGCTGCTGCTGCTGTGTCGTCGCGCTCGGTGCGGCGGAGGTCGACCGCCGCGACCCGACCGCCGTCTCGACGGCGTTCCTGCAGGCGCTGCGCCAGAAAGACCTCGAGGCGCAGCTCGGCCTGGTCGTCAAAACCCCTGGCCTGGAGCCCTTCCTGCGGGTCGCCGTGGCCCAGATGACGGGCCGCGAAGGGGGCCTGCAGCTCGATGGCGCGGGCCTCGCCGAGCTGGCGCTGCTGCCGGTGGGGTGGCCGGTCGAAGTGGTCGCGCCAGCCGTGGTGACCGCCGAGACCGCCACCGTCGACCTGACGACTACGCTGCTGGTCAAACCCAAAATGCTCCTGGCGAAGCAGGCCGACGGCACCTGGCTGGTTGACCTGGTCGCCAGCTTCAAGGCCTGCGCCGCCGGCCGCGTCAGCATGATGGCCAGCCAGGTCAGCGCGATGGCCTCGATGCGGCCCGAGATGGCCGCCCAGATCGAGGACGCGCAAGAGCAGCCCTGGCAGTGCCAGCAGAAGTTGCGCGACCTGGTCAACGCGCTGGTGGCCTATGCCGAGGAGCACGGTCAGAAGCTGCCGCTGGCGGCTGTCTGGCAGGACGAACTGCTGCCCTACTTGGAGGATGCCAAGGCCTTCGTCTGCCCGCTCCACGAGGCCGAGGAGTGCAGCTACGCCTTCAACATCGCCCTCAGCGAAGCAAAGCTGAGCGGCAACTGGCAGGAACAAGACGCCCAACTGCTGCTCGCCTGCTGCGCCAACGACCGGCCCGACAACCCGACCTTCGCCGAGTCCGAGTTGCGGCAGATGGCCGGCCGGCACGGCCCACTGAACGTCGTGGCGACCGGCTCGCAGCAAGTCTACATGCTGCCGGGCAACACCAGCTTCAGCGATCTGCTGGCGGCCGACGCCCAGGCCACCGCCTCGCAGGAGCGGCTCACCAACCTGGTGGCCGCGGCCAAGGCCTGGGCCAAGGCCAACGGGGGCCGGCTGCCGGCGGCGGCGACCTGGAGCGACGACCTGGCGCCATTGCTCAAGAAGCCGTCGGACAACGGTGACCCGCTGGTGGCGCCCGGCTCGCCCGACGGCACGGTCTGCACCTACGCGCTGCGCGCCGAGCTGGCCGGCCGGCCGTTGGCGGAGCTGGTCAACCACCGCAAGCTGGTGCTGTTCTGCGAGACCGAGCCGCGCCAGCGCAACACCACGGTGGCCGCCGACTACCGCGCTCCCGGCCAGCACCACACCCGCTGGCAGAGCAGCGGCCCGGCCTTCGCCTGGCAGGCGATGCTGAATGGCGAGGTGCGGCAGCAGGAACGCTGATCCGACCGCCGCCGCGCCTTGACAGCGAGATCCGCGCGGTGGTAGCGTTCGTGGCATGAAACGCGCACTACTGCTCGGGCTCGGTCTGTGGGTACAGGCCGTGATGGCGGTGCCACAGCCGCAGGTGATCGACAACTTCGCTGGCGGCTGGAATGGCCGGCCGGCCGGCTGGGAGTTGGTCGGCTTCGGCGCCGAGGGCACCCTCCGCCAGGTCGCCGAGGCGCCGGGCTTTCTGGCCCTGAGCTACCGCTTCAGTGAGCCTGGGGGCGTGCTCTATCTGCTCCGGCGGGCCCGTCTGCGCGAGGTGCCCTGGGGTCTCGAGGTCACCGTGCGCAGTCAGGGGGCCAAGGGCGAGCTGCTCGGGTCGCTGGTCCGCGAGGCGGCCAGCGGCCGAGTCCACGAGTTCCGGGCCGACCCACCGCTCCGCGAGACCGGCTGGGCGACGCGCGCCATCGAACCGAAGCTGCCAGCCGACGGCGGCAAGAAAGAGTGGGAGACCCTCGAAGGCGGCGGCGGGCTGCGCTTTGAGGGGTTCACCCTGCGGCAAGGCCCAGGCGGCGCCGCCGAAGGCACCGTCGAGTTCGACGAAGTCAACGCCCAGTGCGATGTCGAGCCGAACCAGGAAGCGATGGTCGACATCCTGCCGGCCCGCCTCGACGGCCTCTTCACGACCGCCGAGACGCCGCAGGTGGAGCTGGCGGTGTGCGCCGTCAACGGCCAGCGCACCCGGCTGGATGTCAACTGGACCGTGACCGACGGCAGCGGTGGGACCGTCGGCTCGGGGCAGCAGCAGGTCGACGGCGTGACCGGCACTTTGACACGGGTCCCGGTCACCTTCACACCCGCCGCCGGTGGGGGCTTCTACACGGTCAAGGCCACCGCCCGCACCGCGCGCAGCGAGCGCCATGCCACCGCGCGCGTCGCCCAGGTGCCGGAAGTGCCGACCACGCCGGGACGTTTCCTGGCGGTCGACGTCGAACCGAGCGGCGCCGCCGAGGCCTGGTTCGATGTCCTGACGCTCCGCGCGCTGCAACGCGCTGGGGCCGGTTGGGCGCGCTACTTGCTGAAGTGGAGCAGCGTCGACCCGACCCAGGGCCGCGGCAACTGGGCGGCCTTCGAGCAGCTCGTGCGGGTCTCGCGGGCGGTCGGTCTGCCGCTCTGGGTGCGCGTCAGTGACCCGCCGGGGTGGGCCTTGCGGGGCGATGCCAGCGCCGCGCTGAGCGGTTACCGGCAGTTCGTCGCCGAGGCGCAGCGGCGGGCGGCGGGCCAGGTGGCCATCTGGGAGATCTGGCGCGAGCCGAACAACGGGCGCTACTGGCCGCCCGATCCCCAGCCGTTTGGCTTCCGCAGCCTCCTGGGTGAGGTCACCCGCGGCTTCGGGGAGCCGGCCCCGGTGGTGATCAACGGTGGCCTCCGCGGGTTCGATGCCGGCTTCGCCGGAGCGCTGCTGTTCCCGCCGGCGGTGGTCCCGCAGATCGCCTACGGCGTGCCGCAGTCGCGCCATGCCTTCCCGTTCGTGCCCGGTGAGAAGCGTCCCAGCGAGCTGGCCGACAAGCTGCTCAGCGACCATCGCGCCTGGCTGGCCGGGTCGGGCCGCAGCTACACCCCGGCCTGGCTGACCGATGTTGGCGTGCGCACCAGCCCGGTCGAGGAGTCGAAGACGGGCCAGGCCGTCGAGCTGGCGCGCTGCGCCATTCTGGCCAAGGCTTACGGCGGCCAGATGGCCTGGCACGCGGCCCTCGATGGCGACGATCCGCTGGCCCGGTTCGGCCTGTTGCGGCGGACCTTGGAGCCGAAGCCGGCGCTGGCCGCGTTCGCCGCGGTGGCCGCCGCGCTGCACGGCGCGAAGTACCTCGGCTCGCCAGCGGGCAACCCCAAGGCCTGGGTCTTCACCGGCCCGGCTGGCTTCGTCGCGGCCGGCTGGCAAGGGCTCTACAACCCCGGCGGCGCCAAGGCGCGAGGGGTCTACGGCCAGGAAGGCGAGGGCGGTCAGCCGAGCGGGGCGCCGCTCTACCTCAGTGGCGCCGCGGTCGCCAAGCTGCTGCAGTAACGGAGTCCCGCGATGCTGGACCGGCGGTCGTTCCTGCAACTGACGGCCGCCGGCGCCGGCCTCGCCGCGGCGGGCGGTCTGCGCGGCCAGGCCCCCCGGCGGCCGAACGTCGTGGTGATCGTGACCGACGACCAGGGCTCCGCCGATGTCGGGTTCCGGGGCTGCCGCGACATTCCAACGCCGCACCTGGACAGCCTGGCCGCCAACGGCGTGGTCTGCCGCCAGGCCTATGTCTCGCACCCGTTCTGCAGCCCGACCCGCGCCGGATTGCTGACGGGGCGGTACCAGCAGCGCTTCGGACACGAGAACAACCCGGCCTGGCTGCCCGCAGACACCGTCGCCGGGCTGCCCGTGGACCAGGTCACGCTGGCCGACACCCTGCGCGGCGCGGGCTACGCCACCGGCGCCGTGGGCAAGTGGCATCTCGGCGCCGCACCCTGCTTCCATCCACTGCGGCGCGGCTTCCAGGAGTACTTCGGCATCCGCGGTGGGGGGCACGACTACTTCAGGCAACAGCTCACCGGCGAGGCGCGCGAGTACCTGATCCCACTCGACCGCAACGGCGAGTCGGTGGCCGAGACCGAGTACCTCACCGACGCCTTCAGCCGCGAGGCCGGTGCCTTCGTCGACCGGCACGCCGCGGAGCCGTTCTTCCTCTACCTGGCCTACAACGCGCCCCACACGCCCTTGCAGGCGCCGCCCGAGGATCTCGCCAGGTTCGCGGCCATCGCCGATCCGAAGCGCCGCACCTACGCCGCGATGCTCAGCCGGGTCGACGCCGGCGTCGGTCGCCTGCTGGCCACCCTGCGCGCCCGGCAGGTGCTGCAGGACACGCTGATTGTCTACTTCTCCGACAACGGCGGCCCGCTCGGCGAGAAGGGCAACGCGTCGGGCAACGCGCCGTTGCGGGCCGGCAAGGGCTCCTGCTACGAGGGCGGTGTGCGCACCCCCTGGGCGATGCAGTGGCCAGCCCGGCTGACCGCGGGCCGGGTCTACGACCAGCCGGTGATCAGCCTCGACGTCTTCGCCACCGCCGCGGCGGCGGCCGGCGCCAAGGTGCCCCACGCCATCGATGGCGTGGACCTGTTGCCGCATCTCACCGGCGCCAACCCCGCCCCGCCGCACGAGCGGCTGCACTGGCGGAGCGGTCCCAGTTGGGCCCTGCGAGAGGGCGACTGGAAGGTGGTCAAGCCCGGCCAGGGCGCCCCGCAGCTCTTCGACCTGGCAGCCGATCCGGCCGAGTCGCGCGACCTCGCCGCCGCTCAGCCAGAACGCCTGGCCAGGCTGACCGCGACCCACGACGCCTGGAACGCCGAACTCCGGGCGCCGCTGTTTCGGAGCCCGCAGGGCTAGTGCGCGGGCTGCGGTGCAGCCTGAGCTCGTTCCATTTCGCCGCCGCCTGCCGGCTGGCGTTCCCACTCGATCCGTCCCGCCACGGCCTCGGGCAGTGTCAGCGCATCCTCGCCGGCCGCGTGGCGAATCTCCAGGCGCAGGCCGCCGGCGGTCTGCAGGCAGTTCACCTGCTGCACCGTCGCGGCGCCCGGGCTGGGCTCCAGGACGGTCACGAAGGTCGCGGCGGCAGCGCGCTGGCGGGACAGCAGCACACTGCGCGGGGCGCCCTTGGCGGGCGTCTGAGCCAGCAGCAGCTCGCCGTCGCCCGGGTGCCAGAGCCACAGGTGCAGCCTCGCCGATCCGCTGTCGAAGCGGCCGCGGACCACCCCCGCCGGCGGCGTCGCGCGGCGCACCGCGGTCCAGTGGCGGTAGCCGAGGGCGGTCAGCGGGGTCGTCAGCGGGGTGGTCGGGGTCTCGATCGTCAGGCTGCCGAGGGCGTTCAGCGGCAGGTCGACACAGTGCTCGCCCGGGCTGCGGACGCGCATCACGTCGACCACGTAGGGCGCTGCCACGGCCACTGTGCGGTCGAGCAGAGTATTGGGATAGGCCGTGGTACAGGTCGTGCGGAGCACCTGGAACTGCTTGCCGGGATGCCAGCAGCGCAGTTCGCCGAAGACCCGCTGGTCGCCGCGTTCGCCGACAAAGACGCCGCTGCTGCTGCCCTGCGGTTGTTGCGACAGCTCGTCCAGGACGACGGTGTTGTGGGCCACGGTCTGCCGCGCCCAGGTGACGTGGTCGGGCTTGTCGTAGCCCCAGCTCCCGGCGTCGGCGGCGAGGATGCGGCCAGCGCCGTAGACCGTCAGGTGGAGCCGGTCGGGATGATCATGCCCGCTGCCGTACGGGCCGTAGGCGACCTGCACGGCCGGTGCCGCCGGGTCGGCCGGGTTGGCCCGCAACAGCGCGAACCCGCCGACCGGGAACAGCGAGGCACCGTTGCGGTGTTCGCCGGCCAGCCCCATGGCGCTGTCCTGGCGCAGGTCGAAGCGGCCGGCCGGGACCTCGCGGACGGCGTGCAGCAGGTCGAAGAAGGTCGCGCGGCGCCCGTCGCTCGGGGCCGCGTCGAAGCTGAGGTTGGCGACCGTCACGACGCTGCCCGGGCAGCTCACCTGCAGCGCGTCCCAGAGCGCTTCGCCGGCGCCGCCCTCCAGAAAGACGTGCAGCGTCCAGGTGCGCTGGTCACCGGGCCGGGCGTTGGCGGCGGGCGGCAGAGTCACCCGTACCGGCTGCCAGTCGCCGGCCGTCCTCAGGCTCGGCGTGTAGAGCGCCTGGTCGCCGCTGTTGAGCCGCAGATGCGCCGCGGCGCCGCCAGCGGCCAGCAGCTTGACCCAGCCGCTGACCTCGACTGGCCGGTCGGCCGGGGCCTGGAAGCGCTGGACCGCCGCGACGCGAGCCTGCTCGCCGGTCCGCAGGCGCAGCGCCTGACCCTCGCGCCCGCCGGGCACCACCTCGCCGCTGCTCTGGCCGGCGGGCTGCCAGAGGTCCCAGCCCGCCAGCCCCCGCCGCTGCTCCTGCCGCTCGCGGTGCAACAGCCAGGCGTAGCGCGGGTCGGGGTCGCGGGCGTAGGCCAGTTCGTAGATCGGATGGTACTGCAGCGCACTGGTGCCGGAGTCGCCGTACTGCTCCACGCTGCCGTCGGCGAAGCTGAGGTAGTAGGGCGCCAGCAGCCAGGAGGACAGCCGCCGCGACCCGGGCGGGCCGTACTCCTCGTGCGGCGCGGAGCCCTCGAAGGGTCCCAGCAGGCTCGGCACTGGCGTGGCCCAGAGGTCGATCCCGCTGTTGGCCGCCGCCAGCAGGACCCACTGCAGCGCCGAGGCGGTGTAGTAGGTGTAGCCGACCGACCGCTCCCAGTGGATCCCGTCGCCGAAGAAGCTGTGCTGCAACTGCTGCACCACGCCGTACAGGTAGAGCTTGCGCTGGGGCTCCCAGACTCCGTTGAGGGCCTCATCGATCAGCGCCCGATCGCCGGTCGCAAAGCCGCAGGCGGCCAGGATTGTGAGCGCCCAACTGCGCCAGTTGGAGCTGTTGGCATGGGTACACTTGTGGCCGCACTCCAGCGCCATCAGCCGCAGCAGATCGCGTTCGATCAGCTCCCGGTCGGCCGCGTTGAGCTGGTCGTAGAGCAGGTCGTAGGCGCCGGCCGCCTGCACCGCCAGCGGCCCTTCGGTGAGCGTGCCGTTGGTACTGACGCGACCGTGGCTGGGTGTCGTCGTGAGCTTCGGGTACCCCACCGCGATGGCGCGCAGCAGCCGCCCGCCGGCCGCGGCGAAGGGGGCCTCGCCGGTCACGGCCCAGGCCTCGGCACAGGCGGCCGCGGCGCTGAAGTGGCTGGCCGTGGGACTGGTCGCGGCCGGTTCGGGCGCCACCTCCAGCGCCGCCAGGCCGCGGCCACGGAGCGCGGCGACCGTGGCGATGGTGTAGGCGTCGCCGGCCGCCAGATCGCGCCGCACGCGCGCCAGATCGGCGGCCGTGGCGAAGACCCGCGGGTGCGGCGGCAGCGTCGCCGGCAAGGGCACGCGGAACGGCGGTTGGGGGTCGGCCAGCAGCAGTACCAGCAGCAGCGCGTTCATGCTGTCTGTTTGACCGTCACCGGGCGCGCTCCTGCGAGGTTCAGACCGCCGGGACGGCGTCCAGGTAGTGCAGCTCGGCCTGCCCCGCGGCGCTCTCGGGTTCGATCCCCTTGAACCGCAGCGGCGCTTCGTCGATCCCGAAGCTGTTGGCGTAGAGCGTCGCCACCGCGGCCAGCTCGGCCGGCGTCAGGGCCGGCTGGTCGCTGGCGGCGGCCAGCTCGCGGAGCTGCGCCGCGTCGTAGATGTTCGGCAGACAGCTCATCGCCAGCGGCTCGGCCAGCACGTAGAGCAGCGCCGCCTGGCCGAGGGTCAGCTCGCCGCCGCGGGTCAGGAACTCCAGTTGCGCCACCTTCTGCAAGCCGTTGAGCAGCCAACTCCGAGGCCGGTGGCGGCGGTGGTCGCCCGGCGGAAAGGTCGTCTCGGCGGTGTAGTGACCCTCCAGCAAGCCGCTGGAGTGGGGCACCCGGATCAGAAACCCGTGGCCCCAACGGCGGGCCGCCGGGTACAGCGTCGCGCCCGGCTCCTGTTCCAGCAAGTTGTAGATCATCTGCATCCCGCAGCCCCGCTGGCGGCGGATCGCCGCGACGCCCTCGACCACCCAGCCGATCGCCGGGCCGAGCGCGGTGCCGTACCAGCGCAGCTTGCCCTCTTGGCGCAGCGCCTCCAACTCGGCGAAGGTGTCGTCGGCCAGGATGTGCTCCATCTTGACGTTGTGGAGCTGGTAGAAGTCGAGGTAGTCGGTCCCCAGCCGCTGCAGCGACTGCTCCACGGCGAACCGCAGAAAGGCCGGCGTGAAGTCCTGCGGTCGCTCGCGTTGGGCCCCGCTGCCGGGGTGGTTGTAGAGGTCGTAGCCGCCCTTGCTGGCGATCACGACCTGCTCGCGACGGTCACCGAAAGCGTCACGTAGGATCGTCTCGCCGAGCCCGTCGCCGTAGACATCGGCGGTGTCGAACAGCGTCACCCCCAGGTCAAGCGCCTCGCGCAGCAGCGTCACGGCCGCCGCGCCCGACTGCGACTCGGGCCACCAGCCGGTGGTCAGCGTCCAGACGCCGAAGCCAATCTCGGAGACCGTCAGGTCCGTGCCTGGGAAGGTGCGGTAGCGCATTGCGGAGATCCTGGTCCATTGAAGTCTGACGCGCTGCTGGGAATCTGTCGAGAAGGAAGGTCGGGGCGGGTGGCGAACCACGGCTGCCGAGGTGTGGGATGGACCGCGAAGCCCGTCGCCAACGCGTGTTGGCTGAGGCCTTGCGAGAGCAGGCCGGCAGCGGGGTCGTGCATTATGTGCGCTCCCCGCTGCGGGTCTGTCCCCTGGGGGCCCATATCGACCATCAGCACGGCTGCGTCAGCGGCCTGGCGCTGGACCAGGCGGTGCTGCTGGCGTTCCGCCCGCGGGCCGACCGACTGGTGCGGCTGCGCAGCCTCGACTTCACGGGGCCGGTCGAGTTCAGCCTGGACGACATCGGTCCGGCCCAGGCCGGCGACTGGGGCAACTACCCGCGCGGCGCGGCGCAGGTTTTGCGGCAGGAGTACGGGCTTGACCGCGGCCTCGACGCCGTGCTCAGCGGGCCCTTGCCGGTCGGCGGACTAAGCAGCTCGGCGGCGGTCGACGTGGCCTACCTGTTGGCTTTCGAGACGCTGCTCGCCGAGCCGGTCGACCGGCCCACCAACGTGCGCCTGGCGCAGCGCATCGAGAACGACTACATCGGCCTCCACAACGGCATCCTCGACCAGAGCATGGTGCTCTGCGCGCAGGCCGGGGCGCTCACCTGGCTGGACTGCCGCAGCCTGCAGATCGAGCAGATCGCGGCCCCGGCCAAGCTGCGCTACGACCTGGTGGTGGCTTACAGCGGCCTCAGCCGGGCGCTGGTCGGCACGGCCTACAACAGCCGCGTCGCCGAGTGTACTGCGGCGGCGGCACTGTTGCTGGAACGGGCCGGGCTGCCGCTGCCGGCGACGCCGCGGCTGCGCGACGTGCCGCCGGAGCTGCTGGCCGGCAGCTCTGACCTGCCCGCGCCGCTCGACCGCCGGGTGCGCCACTACGCTGGCGAGATGCAGCGCGTCGCGGCCGGCGTCAGCGCCTGGCAGGCCGGCGACCTGACGCGGTTTGGGCAGTTGATGCGCGAGTCCGGTGACAGCTCGCGCCACTGCTACGAGTGTGGTTCGCCCCACCTGGCGGCGCTCCAAGAGCTGCTCAACAGCCTGCCGGGGGTCTACGGGGCGCGCTTCAGTGGGGCCGGCTTCCGGGGCTCCTGTCTGGCCCTGGCCGAACCCGGCGCCCGCGAAGCGATTGCCGCCGCGGTCGCCAGCCGTTACCCTATAGAGCATCCCGATGTCGCCGCCAGCTACAGCCTTCACTTTTGTGGCGCCGGCGGGCCCGCGGAGGTGCTCTGAGTGCAGGCCGTCGTTCTCGCAGCCGGGGCTGGCACCCGCCTGCGTCCGATTTCGCTGACCCGCAGCAAGGCGACCGTGCCAGTCTGCGGCCGGACCCTGGTGGAGCGGATCCTGGACGGCCTGGCGGCCGCCGGGGTGGCCGACTTCGTGGTTGTCGTGCGCGACGAGGGTGACGATGTCGCCGCGGTCTGTCGCGCCTGGGCCGGTGGGCGGCGGCTGCGGTTCGCCGTGCAGGCCGCCCGCCGCGGCATGGCCCACGCGCTGCTCTGCGCCGCGCCGTTGCTCGAAGGCCCGGTGGTGGTGACCGCCTGCGACAGCCTCTGCGACGACGCCTTCGTGGCCGAACTGCTGCAGGTGCATCGCCAGGCCGGCCGCGCCGCTACCCTGGCGCTGCTGCCGGTGCCCAGCCGCGAGGCCATCGCCCGCACCGGCATCGTCAGCCTCAACGCCGCCGGCGAGGTGACCGGCATCGTCGAGAAGCCGCGGCCCGAGGAGGCTCCGTCCAAGATCGGGTCGTTGCCGTTGTACGTCTTCGAGCGGCGTCTGCTGGAGCTGCTGCCGCAGGTGCAACCGTCGCCGCGCGGCGAGTTGGAGCTGCAGGACGCCATCGCCGCGCTGATCGCCGCGACCGGCCCGCTGACCGGTCACCAGGCGCCGCGCCGCTGGCAGGTCACCGACACCGCCGACCTGCTGGCCATCAACCGCAGCTTCCTGGCGCGCGGCCAGACCCGGACCGATCCCCGCGCGACCTGCCGACCGCCGGTCTGGATCGATGCCGCGGCGCAACTCGGGCCGGCGGCTCAGCTCGGCCCGGAGGTCGTCGTCGAAGCTGGCGCCGTGGTCGGTGCGGGTGCCCACCTGACCCGTTGTGTGGTCCTGCGCGACGGCGTGGTGCCGGCCGGGGCCACGCTCTGCGACGAGGTCGTGGCCCCAGGTCCGGCCGAAACGGATCGGTAAGGACGTCGGGCAGTCAGCGCAACAGAGTGAGGTGACCCAGCGCGCTGTGACGCGACCTCTGGATCCGTAAGCGGGGAGATAGCGGTGGGCGATGAAGCGGGTGCAGGCACCGCCACGGGCGGGCAGCCCTCCGACGGCGTGCCGTGGGCGGTCGGCCGTGGGCTGCTCGAGAACGCGGTCGAGGGGATCTATGTCACCTCGGTCGATGGGCAGTACCTCTGGGCCAACCCGGCGCTGCTGCGGCTTTACGGCTTCGACAACCTGGCTGAGCTGCAGCAGCATGTCACCGACATCGCCACCCGCGTCTACGTCTCGCCGCAGCGGCGGCAGGAGTTCCTCGACGAGATCGGCCGCCGGGGCTACGTCACCGAGTTCCAGTCGGAAGCCTACCGCAAGGACGGCAGCCGCATCTGGGTCAGCGAGAACTCCCGCGCGGTCCACGATTCGTCGGGTCGCCTGACCAGCTTTGAGGGCTTCGTCACCGACATCACCGCGCGGCGGCGAGCGGAGCAGGAGCTGGCCTACCGGCTGCGCTTCGAGGCCGTGCTGGCCTCGCTGTCCAGTGAGTTCGTGCGCCTCGCGGCCGATGACCTGGAGCAGGCGATCCAGCGCTCGCTGGCGCGCGTGGGCGGCTTCCTGGGCGTCGACCGGGTGGTCCTGCTGATGAACCTGCTGCCGGGCCGGCAACTGCTGGCGACCCACGAATGGCGCACTGCGGCGGGGCCAGGCTGGCGGCAGGTGCAGGTGGAGCAGTCCCGCACCGAGTTGCCGTTGCTCTGGCGCCGGGTCCAGCAGAACCAGCCGTTGACCTGTCTGCACCTCGACCAGTTGCCGTCCGAGGCCGCGGCCGAAGCCGCGCTGGCGGCGGCGCTGGGGAGTCAGGCGTTCCTGGCGATGCCGATGGTCTGCGCTGGCGAGGCCATCGGCGCGGTCGTGCTGGCCGCGGCGGGCGAGCGCTCCTGGCCGGCCGATGCCCTGGCGCTCAGTCGGATGCTGGCCGAGATCATCGCCGCGGCGATCTACCGTGCGCGCTCCTTCGATCGCGAGCGGCTGCTCGAGCGGCAGGTGTTGCACACCCAGAAGCTGGAGAGCCTCGGCATCCTGGCCGGCGGGATCGCCCACGACTTCAACAACCTGCTGCTGGGCGTGATCGGCAACGCCGACCTGGCGCTCGGCGAGGTGCAGCGCGGCGGCGACCCGACGACGCACCTCTCGCGGATCCGCGAGACGGCGCAGCGCACCGCCGAGCTGACCAACCAGTTGCTGGCCTACTCCGGCAAGGGGCGCTTCGTGCTGGAGCCGGTCGATCTCAGCGCCGTAGTGGCGCAGATGGCAGACTTGCTGCAGGTCAGTGTGACGCGGCGGGGCACCCTGCGGCTGGACCTGCCCAGCGACCTGCCGGCGATTGAAGCCGACGCCACGCAGTTGCGGCAGGTCGTGATGAACCTGATCACCAACGCCAGCGACGCCCTCGGCGATGGGACCGGGCAGATCCTGTTACGCTGCGGGATGGGTCAGGCCGCGGACCTCGCCGCCAGCCCGGGCGACCTGCTGGGAGAGTTGCCGCACGGGCCGGTCGTCTGGCTGGAGGTGATCGACACCGGCGGGGGCATGGATCCGTCGACCCAGGCCCGCATCTTCGAGCCCTTCTTCACCACCAAGTTCACCGGCCGCGGGTTGGGCCTGGCCGCGGTGCTGGGCATCGTGCGCGGTCACGGCGGGGCGATCGTCGTGGACAGCGCGGTCGGCACCGGCACCACGATGCGGGTGGTCTTCCCCGTAGTGCCCGGCGTGGTGGCCCGGCCGGCCGCCGAGATCGCCGTCCCGGTGGCCAGTCCGGCGACGGGCACGGTGCTGTTCGTCGACGACCACGAAGTGGTGCGCGAGGTGGCGCAGCAGGTCCTTAGCGAGGCCGGCTTCGAGGTCCTGCTGGCAGTCGACGGCCTCGACGCGCTGCGCCTCTTCGACGAGCAGGGCGCCCGGGTCGACCTGGTGGTGCTCGACCTGACGATGCCCAACCTGGCCGGCGAGGACACCTTCCACGAGCTCCGCCGCCGGCGCGCCGACCTGCCGATTCTGCTCTCCAGTGGTTACAGCGAGCACGATGCGCTGGCCCGCTTCGCCGGCGCCGGGCTGGCTGGATTCCTGCAGAAGCCCTACCGTCCGGCGCAACTGATCTGGCAGATTCAGCAGGCGCTGCTGCGGGCGCGGCAGGTCACGGGGTGACGAAGATCGTCTGCTCCTGGCGGTAGGTCACCTTGCCGGCGGCCCCGCCGCGGATCTTGGTGACGTGCTTGCGCTCGGTGTAGACCACCGGCACCAGCTCGCTGTGCTTCATCTTCGACTGCCGCGCTGCCAGGCGGGCAGCCTCTTCCAGGGTGCTCTGCGGCACCTGCTCCGGGTGGCCGGCGGTGCGGATGATCACGTGACCGCTACCGGCGCCGCGGACATGCAGCCAGAGGTCGCTGGGCGCGGCGAGCTTCGAGAGCAGACCTTCACTCTCGGTGGCGTTGCGGCCCACCAGAATCAGGTAGCCGTCGGCCGAGGTGTGGCGCTGCAGCTTCGCCAGCAGCTTGTCGCGCACGGTCCGCGGCGGCGGCCCGGCGGTCGGGTCGGCCGGCAGCCCGGCCAGCAGCCGCTCCACTTCGGCCGGGTCGGCAGCGGCGCGGCAACGCTCGTGGAGCGCCTGACAGCGCGCGACCTCACGCTCCGCGGCGTCCGTCGCCGCCGCCAGGCCCTGCTCGCCGGCCCGCGCCTTGCGGGCCCGCTCATAGAGCTGGGTGGCGTTCTGCGGTCCGCTCAACTGCGGGTCAAGGGTGAGCGTCCGCGGTGGGCTGCCCGGCTGGCCGTAGTCGGCCACCGTCAGCGTCGCTGCGCCCGCTGACAGGCTGTGCAGGTTGGCCAGCAGCAGGTCGGCCTGGTGTTGCCAGTCGGCCGCCTCGGCCGCCCGTTGGGCCCGCCGGCGGCAGCCCTGGAGCAGGCTCTCAGCGCGCGCCAGGGCCCGCTTGGCGCGGCCGACCGCCTCGCCGCGGAGGCTCGCCAGGCGCTGTCCGGCCGTGGCCCAGGAGGCCACCTCGGCCAGCCCCGCCGAGATGCTCGTCAGCGGCTCGCTGCCCGGCAGCGGGAGCGGCCAGACGCCCACCGGTTGGCCCTCCCGGCCACGCCGGAGGCACGGTTCGAAGTCCTCGCGGGCCACCCGCTCGACCAGCGCCGCCCAGGCCTGCCAGAGGCGGTCCGCGCCGGCTGCGCCAACCGCGCCGGTGGCCTCCGGCGGCAGGTCGGCCTGGAGGCAGAGCCACTGCCACAGCTCGTCGCTGAGACCGTACCAGATCGCCCGCCAGCCGCTCCGCAGGTCGCGGGCCACGGCCAACTGCGGCCAGGCAGTACTGAACTCCGCGGCGCTCAGGGTCCGTGGGTCGCGGCGACCGCCGGGGGGCGGCACGTAGGGCAGCCGCGGCAGCAACTCGCGGTGGCGGTTGACCGCCCGTGTGACCGGCTTGAGGGTCGCCAGGATCAGGCCGTCGGGATCCAGCGCCAGGCAGGCCGAGTGCTTGCCCATCAGTTCGACCACCAGCCGCAGTTGCCGCGGCGTGCCGACGCGGTCGACGTTGGTCAGGTCAAGATGCAGCACCCGGTCGAAGTCGACCGCCGCGACGCGTTGCACCGCCGCCCCGCAGAGCAACGTGTCGAAGTGCGTCTGCAGGCTCGGCTCCGGGCGCGGCGAGGGCGGCCGGTCGGCCACCAGATGCAGCCGCGCCGCGGCGGCGCTGATGTTGATCAGCAGGGCCTGCCGGCCCCAGCCGACGACCAGCTCCTCGCGCCGCGGCAAGACCACCGGGCCGAGACCGCCTGTCCCCTGGGACCGCAGCTCGGCGGCCACGGCCACCAGGGTCAGACTGTCCATCGTGCGCTCCGCCGCGCCCTCAGCGCGGCTTGATCACCTCGGCGGCGAACTGCAGCGCGGTCGCCAGCGAGCCGCTGCAAGCCAGGTCACCAGCGAACTTGACCCAGCCGGGCGCCGCCTTGCGGCCGAGCTTCAGCGCGGTCAGCGTGCCGTTGCTGCCCTCGGTCGGGCAACAGAAGGTTGCCTCGACCAGCCCGTCGCCGTTGAGGTCGGCGACCACCGGGCAGCTATGGCTGTAGCGCGTCGTCTGGGCCGACATCAGCAGCGCCCCGGTCTTGCCGTTGACCACCAGCAGCCGCGGATCGTCGAACCGCGGGGAGCACATCAACAGCTCCGGGACGCCATCGCCGTTGAGGTCGCACATCGCCGGGGTGGACCCGGGCACCGCCTTGTTGCCAGTCGGCACGACAGTGTAACGGAAGACCTGCTTGCCCAGCGCGTTGATGCCGTACAGCCCGCCATCGGGGAAGGCCGCCGCCAGCAGCTTGCCGCAGACAGCCAGCGCCGACGACGCGCCGCGACCGCTTTTCGGCACCCACTGCCACTTCTGCTTGCCCGCCGCGTCGAGCCGCAGGATGGCCTTGCCGACGACGTAGATCTCGGGCTTGCGATCGCCATCGAGGTCGGCGATCAGCGCTGGCTTGACCGGCCGGCCGCCGATCAGGGTGGTCCACTTCGGGCTGCCCTCGCCATCGAAGCAGAGCAGTTTGCCCGGCAGCGTCAGCACCAGCACCGAGGGGCCCCCATCGCCGAGGTCGCCAATCGTCACGCCGCCCTCACTCTTGTCGGGCAGGTCGACGGTCCAACGCGGCTCGCCGCTGCCGACGTTGAGGGCGACCACCTGCTTGAGCTGGGTGTAGACCAGCATCGCGCCGCCGGGCAGGGTCAGGCCAGCGGGCTGCCCCAGAATGCCGTCGCCGCTGCCGTCCTTCTTCCAGGCCACGCTGCCGTCGGGATTGAGGCAGAGCACCGTGCCGTACCGGCTGCCGGTGCAGAGGATCCGCGGGCCGTCGCCCGGGTAGACCACGACCGGGCAACTGTAGAACTGCTCGCCGTCGACCGTGGCCTTCCAGAGCAGGCTGCCGTCGGCGCCACTGACGGCGGCGACGTTGCCTTTGTCGGTGGCCACGATCACGTCCAGCTTGCCATCGGAGTTGACGTCCAGAACCGTTGGCTTGTCGCCGTAGCCGGGCACCTTGACCTGCCACAGCGGCCCTTGGGCCAGCGTCGGACCGGCCAGCAAGGCGCCAGCCGCCAGCACTGCCATGCGTCGTGCCAAACTCATGCTGTTCCTCCCAGTCGGGCCCGGCAGTCCCCCACGGACCGCGTCAGCCAGTTGCCCGTGAGGCGCGGACTTCCTCCAGAACGACCCGGCCGCGCAACCGATTCCGGATCCGATTGTCCAACCCCGACAGCAGCAACCGACCGCCGAGGGTATCTGAAGTGTTCTACCAAAGCGTGATCTCCCACTCCGCCGCGCAGCGCTCCGCGCCCTCGCGTGGACCGCAGGCCCGCCGGCAACGCGAGGTCGAGCGCCTCCGCCACGTGATCTTGGACGCCGCGGAGGAGATATTGATCCGCGAAGGCTACGACCATCTTTCGATGCGCCGGCTGGCCGACGCCGTGGAGTACGCCGCCAGCACGCTCTACGGCTACTTCCCCGACAAGAAGGCCATCCTATGCGCCGTGCTGGAGCGCACCACCGGCGCCCTGCTCGACGCGCTGGGGCAGGCGGCAGCCACCCCCGGGCCGTTGACCCGCCTCCGGATGCTCGGCCGCGCCTACATCGAGTTCGCGTTGCAGTACCCGCGGCACTACGAGGTGCTCTTCCTGCTGCGCGGCCAGAACGTCCCGGTGATCGAAACGCCGGCCTTCACCGCCGCGGTGACCTACTTCCGTGAAGCCGTCGAGGAGGGCGTCAAGCGGGGCATCTTCCGGCGGGTCGATGCTGAGGAAACCGCCCAGGCCTTCTGGGCCGCCTGCCACGGTCTCTGCGCGCTGCTGCTGACGCACGGCGACCGGTACGTCTTTCAGCCGCCCGCCCGGTTGCTCGAGAACCTGCTGACGCTGCAGCTCGAAGGTCTCCGGCCGCAGGCCTTCGGGATCACCGCCAACGTCCACCCGGTGCGCGAGGCGTCACCCGCCGAGGCCACTGCCGACGCCGCCGGATGATCCGTCGCAGCGGTACCGCAGCACGGCTCGCAGAGCCCGAAAGCCGTCGGTCCAGCGCAGCTTCTTGCCTTCGGCGATGGTCCGTGGCAGGTAGGTGATGGGCACCTCGACGATCTCGACGCCCGCCCGCCGCAGGCGGCAGGCCAGTTCGTAGTCGAGGTCGAAACCGAGGCTGGTCAGCCGCAAGCCCTGCGCGACCGTCGTCCGGATCAGTTTGTAGCAGGTCGCCACGTCGGTCACGCGAGCGCGGTAGAGCAGCCGGAAGACCAGGTTCAGGAAGTCCCGGCCGAGGGCATGGTGCCACGGCACCGGCGGCGGGTCGCGCAGCAACCGCGAGCCGAAGACCGCGTCGTGGCCCGCTTCGGCCACCGCCAGCAGGTCCAGCAGCTCCTCGGGCCGGTACTCCAGGTCGGCGTCTTGGATCACCAGCCACTCGCCCCGCGCCGCCGCGATGCCCCGCCGCACCGAGTGACCCTTGCCGCGGTTGACCTCCTGCAGAATCACCTGCAGCCCCGGCCGGGCGGTCTGCTCCAGCAGCCACTCGCGCGTGCCGTCGGTGGAGACGTTGTCGATCACCAGAATCTCGGCGCTGACCGCCAGGGCCGCCACGCGGTCGAGCACCGCCGGCAGGGTGGCGCGCTCGTTGAAGACCGGGATGATGATGCTGAGCTTGCTCACTTGACGGTGAACGGCCTCCAGCCCGCGTGATAGGTCGGGTTCAAGACGCACACGATGGTGAACGCGGCAGCGACCTGCATTACGAGCAACAAACCCACCCAGACCGCCGGCAGGCGCCACCGCGGCGGCAGGTTGCGCAGCCCGCTGGCCAAGGCCAGCGCCAGGGCCGGCTGGGCCGCCAGGACATAGCGCCCGCCCATGTTGAACTCCACGTCGGCCAGCCAGAAGGCGAGCTGCTGGCCCGCCAGGATGCCGAGCAGCAAGACCGCGCCGAGCGTCAGGGCGACCGCCAGCGGCGGCTCCACCCCTCGGCGCAGGCCGGTCAGGCCGGCCAGCAGCAGGGCCGTCAGGGCGCCGTA
This sequence comes from Fimbriimonadaceae bacterium, assembly GCA_020850355.1. GTDB lineage: Bacteria > Armatimonadota > UBA10988 > UBA10988 > UBA10988 > JADZEX01. The sequence goes on from JADZEX010000026.1 coordinate 45,982, forward strand.
GCAGAGCACCACCGGAAACACCGGCCAGTCGATCTGCGGACTCGGCCAGCCGGGCAGCCAGTCGGGCTGGCACCAGCTCGAGAGGTAGGTGTTGCGCAGCGTCAGGGCCAGCAACTGCGGAGCCGTGGCGCCGCGATCCAGTTGGGCCAACGCCGACCCGTACGGCGCAGCGGTCTTCAGCACAGGCGAGCCGTAGAGGCGGGCGTTGCGGATGAACCAGGGCGCCGCCAGCAGCGCCGCCAGGGCCAGCGTCAGGCCGAGTTCCCGCCACGCCGCGCGGTCGCCGCGGCGGTGGCGCCAGCAAGCCGTCAGCAGCACCACCGGCCAGGCCGCCAGCGCCGACAGCTTGGTCAGCAGCCCGCCGGCCAGGGCGGCCCCGAGCACCAGCGCCCGCCGGTCGGACGGCGCCTGCTGCAGGCTCCGCCAGCAGAGCCAGAGCACCACCGTCGCCAGCAGCGCCACCAGCAGGTCGGGGTTCGGGTGGCAGCCGTACAACAGCACCAGCGGCAGCCAACCGACGCCGGCCAGGGCGTCGCCCCGCCGCGGGTCGGCCGGGCCGACCAGCTCGCCAAACCAGGCGTTGCAAAGCAGCAGCCAGGCCAACCCGAGCAGACCGGCCACAACGCGCAGGCCGAGGTCCAGCGGCACCTCGCCGAGCGGTTGCAGGACCCAGGTGGCCGGGACGTAGAGCAGGTAGCTCAGCGGCGGGTGCTGCGACTCATAGCCCGCCTCGCCGCCGCGGGGGGCCCACTCCGGCAGGCGCCGCTCGGCCGCCAGGAAGCGGATGTACTGCAGGTGCGCCGGCTCGTCGGGCAGGTGTGGCAACGGCTGGATCACCGCAAAGACCAGCGTCGCGACGGCGTACCCCAGCAGCACCAGCCGCACGCTCGGCCCACCGCTCACGGCAGCACCTCCCACGACGTGAAGAGCTGCCCCTCCTCGGCCTCGCAAGTCAGCAGTCGGAGCTCGCGCGGCACCGGCAGGCCGCCCCCGTCAACCAGCGTCGGGGCCGTCGCCCCGCCGCACAGCCGCGGCGCGATGGTCAACTCCAAGCGGTGCAGCGGTGCGGTCTGCAGCCAGGCCGCGTTGAGCTCCCCGCCGCCCAGCAACGCGACCCGCCGCACCCCCGCGGCCGCCAGCCGGCGCGCCAGCTCGGCGCAGTCCACGGCCTGCTCACCACAGCGCCAGACACCCTCGTCCCACAGCTCCGCAGCCACCGCGGCCGCTTGCGTCGTGGCCAGCCGCCGCGGGACGCCCTGCCGCGTGAAGAAGGGCAGGTCGGGATCGAAGGTGCCGCGCCGTGAGACGATCACCGTCAGCGGCTGCGGCGGCTGCCCGGCGGCGGCCCGCGCGGCCAGCAGCGCCGGGTCGCGCAGCGGCACCGTGGTGCGGTGCGCCCGCAACGCCCCGGCGCCCATCACCAGCACCTCGGCCGCCGCGCAGTGCTGCTCCAGACGCCGCCGATCGGCCGCCCCGAAGTGTACCGCCGTGCGGTCCGGCGGCCCGATCTTGCCATCCACCGAAACCGCCGCCAGCATCGTCACCCGCACCCGACTCTCCGCCGCCAGCATACCAGATCGCGCCCGCGGTTTCCAAATACCCTATTGCCTAGCGACAAGGTCGGCATTAAACTGCCGGCGACGTTGCCGCGTTGACAGGGCGGCGGGCGCGGGTCACCATGAGGTGCGTGGCGCCCAGGCCGGAAGAGCGGCGACCGAGGGAGTTTTGGACCATGAAGATCGCGGCTGATGTGACGCAGTTGGTGGGCAACACGCCGCTCGTGAAGCTGAATCGCGTGACTGCCGGGGCGGTGGCTGAGGTGGCGGCGAAGCTGGAGTCGTTCAACCCGCTGGGCTGCGTCAAGGAGCGCATCGGGGTGGCGATGATCGAGGCGGCCGAGCGTGATGGGCTGGTCAACGCCGAGACCATCATCGTCGAGCCGACCAGCGGCAACACCGGCATCGGGCTGGCGATGATGTGTGCGGCGCGCGGCTACAAGCTGGTCCTGACGATGCCCGAATCGATGAGCATCGAGCGCCGCAATCTGGTCAAGGCGTTGGGCGCGCAGTTGGTCCTGACGCCGGCCAGCGAGGGCATGCCCGGCGCGATTCGGCGGGCCGAGGAGATCGCCGCCAGGTTCACCAACAGCTTCGTGCCGCAGCAGTTCAAGAACCCGGCCAACCCGGCGATTCACGAGACCACCACCGCCGAAGAGATCTGGCGCGACACCGACGGCCAGGTCGACATCATTGTCGGCGGGGTCGGCACCGGCGGCACGATCACTGGCTGCGCGCGGGCGCTGAAGCCGCGCAAGCCGGGGCTGCGCTTCGTGGCGGTTGAGCCGGCGGCCTCGGCGGTGCTCACCAAGGGGCCCGAGGCCAAGGGGCCGCACCCGATCCAGGGGATCGGCGCGGGCTTCGTCCCGGACGTGATGGACGTCAGCCTGATGGACGAGGTCTACACCGTCGCCACCGAGGACGCCATCGCGACGGCGCGGGCACTCGGGCGCGACGAAGGGATTCTGGTGGGTGTTTCGTGCGGCGCGGCGGCGGCGGCGGCCATCGACATCGCCAAGCGGCCCGAGAACGCCGGCAAGCTGATCGTGGTGGTGCTCCCGGACACCGGCGAGCGTTACCTCTCGACGCCGACGTTTGCCGACAACCCTGCCAAGGTGCATGTTCCGGAGCTGGCGGACGCCGGCTAGCGGGCCGAGAAGGTCGTGACACAAACCTGGCGTTGGCTGCTCGCGCCGGCGCTGCTGATCGCTTTGGTCAGCGGCTGCCGGCGCGCCCCTGTTCCCGAAGGCCCAACCCCGCCGGCCGGCCCGCCGCCCAGCGCGGCCGAGCCGCTACGGATCGGGGCGATCTTCCCACTCAGCGGGGGTGCTGGACGGATCGGTGAGATGAAGCGGCAGGGCGCCGACCTGGCGGTGCAGCATCTCAACGCCGCTGGCGGCGTCCACGGGCGACCGCTGGAGATTGTCTACGCCGACAGCAAGAACCAGGCCACCGAGGCCGGCGCCGCGTTCGCGAAGCTGGTCGATGTCGAGCGGGTGCCGGTGGTGATGTCGGCGATGAGCCAGGTCTCCCTGGCGCTGGCGGCGCCGGCCGACCGCCAGCAGGTGGTGCTGTTCGCCAACGCCAGCCACCCGGCGCTGCCGGGCAAGAGCCCCTTCGTGTTCCGCAACCTCCCCTCGACTAAGCTCGGGGCGCCGCTGCTGGCCGAAACCGCCTGGCGCGATCTGGGGCTGCGGCGGGTGGCGGTGTTGCACATCAACGACGAGTACGGCGCGGAGGCGCGGAAGCTCTTCGAAGAGAAGTTCCGCAGCCTCGGCGGGCAGGTCGTCGGGAGCCAGACCTTTGAGGTCAGCTCGACCGACCTGCGGGCGGCGCTCGGCAGCCTGGCGCGGCAGCGGCCGGACGGCTGGTACATCCCCGGCTACGGCGCGGCGCTGGGGCTGGCGCTGAAGCAGAAGCGCGAACTGAAGCTGCCGGGCCTGGTGCTCTGCGACCTGGGGCTGGTCGATGCCAACGTGCTGAAGTCGGCTGGCCCGGCGGCCGACCGCGTCGTGGTGGCGGCGCCGGACTTCGACCCGGCATCGACGCGCGAGGCCGTGCAGCGCTTCGTGCGCGGCTTCGAGCAGGCCTACCAGGAGTCCCCGTCGTTCGACGCGGCCTTTCAGTACGACGCGGTGTTCCTGATCGCCGACGCCCTGAAGCGGGCGAAGGAGCCGTCGGGCGACGCCATCCGCGTGGCCTTGGCGGCGACCAGCGACTTCGTCGGGGTCTGCGGGCCGACTAAGTTCGACACTCAGGGCGACGCCGACCTGACGATGGTGGTGCGGATGATGCTGGACGGCAAGCTGACCAGCCTGGAGGCCCTGCCGACGGCGCCGGTGCCGGCCAAACCCGTCGGTAAGGCGCCCAGCAAGCCGAGCGACGAGACCGGCGGGGAATGAGCGACCTGCTGTTGCAGGGACTGGTCGCGGGCGCGCGCCTGGCGCTGATCTCGTTCGGCTTTGGGCTGGTCTACGCGACCACCGGCATCTTCCACTTCGCCCACGGCGCGACCTACGCCCTGGCGGGCTACGCCGCCTGGCTGGCCATCGACCGCGGCGGCCTGCCCTGGCCGGCGGCGCTGGCGATCGCCCTGGCGGTGGCCTGGGTAGCCGGCTGGCTGGTCGAGGTCTGGCTCTACCGCCCGCTCCGCGCCCGGCGCGCCGCCACCGACACGCTGTTTCTGACCAGCCTGGCGGCCTACACGCTGGTGGCCAACCTGCTGGCCCTGGCGTGCGGCCACGAGAGCCAGCCGCTCGGCCTGGATTTCGGGAGCGTGGTGCTGCGCGAAGGCGGCCCGGACGGCCTGCCGCTGGTCTTGACCGGCGTGCAGCTCGCCACGGTGGCGGCGGCCGGGCTGCTCTTCGGGCTGACCTGGCTGTTGCTCACCCGCACCCCCTTCGGGCTGCGGGTCCGGGCGGTGGCGGCCAATCCGGACCTCGCCGCGGCGCTCGGCATCGACAGCGTGCGGCTGTTGCCGCAGGTCGTCGCGTTGGGGTCCTTGCTGGGTGGCGTCGCGGCCTGCTGCCAGGCGGCCGATGTCGGTGTGCAGCCCCAGATGGGCCTCGAAGCCGTCGTCGCGGCGGCCGTCGCGGTCGTCGTAGGCGGCGTCGGCTCGCTGCCCGGCACGGCCCTCGCCGGTCTGCTCCTGGGCCTCGTCCGCCACAGCGCGGCCTACACCTTCGGCGCCCGTTGGGAGGACGTCCTGACCTTCGCGCTGCTGCTGGTCATGCTGCTGCTGCGACCGCGAGGGTTGTTTGGGCAGGCGCCGAGGCGGAGTTGACGGGGGGCTCGCGACCACGGACGGCTGGGTCAGTAAGGTCGTTCCGTGCGCACGTCTGGCAGCGGTTCGAAGTGCCGCAGATTGAGGGTCACCACGGCCAGGTCGTGCGACCAGGCCGTGGCCGCGATCAAGCAGTCGAGGAAGCCCACGCCATGCGATAGCCGCTTGGCCGCCAGTAGCTCGACCGCGCGCATCGAGATCTGGGAGTCAATCGGGAGCAGTACAAAGCGGGCCAGTTCCTCCTCAACCCGATGCTGCTCGTTACGGTTGCGGCATCCGATCAGCAGCTCTGCAGAGGTCACTACCGAAACTGCCGATGCGCGCACCGCCCCCGGGTCGAGCCAATCGGCTGCCTGCTGGGAGCCGCGCAGAAGGTCCACCAACAGGCTGGTGTCCAGGAGCCAGGCCACCTCACGGCTCACTGGCGACCGGCCGTTCCGCGGCGGCAGTGCGCAGCGCACGAGCGAAGGCCGCGGGGTCGGCGGCCTCGGCGCGGTCCGACCAGATCCCGAACGCCGGATGCAGCGGCTCCGCGTCTGCGTCCCGCGGCTCGGTTGGGGCGGCTTCGTACAGTACAATCAGCTCCACCGGGCCGGTCGGCAGCGTGACGCGGTCGGGCAGAATCAGTTGGCCAGATTGGTCCACCTCGGCGCGCAGTCGACGGGCGTACATGGTCGACTCCCACGAGCATTATGCGCTACCGGCGGGCGCTCGTCCAGCCTGACGGCGGTTGCCGCTACCGCGGATCCTGCCCCTCCAGTCGCGCCACCAGGACAATCCGGTGGTGGCCGCGGCCTTCGCGCAGGCAGGAGCCGCAGAGCATCGGCTGGCGGTAGGCGGCCCGGCGGGTGTATTGCCGTTCGCAGTGGGGGCAGTGGTAGACCACCCGCCGGTCGCTGCCGGGGTAGGCGTGGCGGGGGCCTTTCGGATCGCCAGGGACGCCGTAGCGGATGCTGCAGTGCCCGCGTTCGAGCATCTTGCGGCGGAACTCCGCGGTATGGCCGGCGGGCAGGCCGCGGGTGTAGAGCCAGAGGTGGATCAGCTCATGAAAGACCACCTCGACCCGCGTCGCCGGCAGCTCCTCGAGGCGGAAGTAGTTCAGCTCCAGGTCCCGCCGCCGCGGGTCGATCCGGCCGCCGAGGCTGCGCAGGCGGGGGTTGATGCGGATCCGGAGCGGCGGCAGGACCCCGGCGAAGTGTGCCTCGTTGAGCTGGTCGTAGTCGTCGTAAGCGGCCACCAGGTGCGACAGGTCGACCTCCCGCGGCGCCGGCAGCAGCTCGAACGGCGGGACCAGGAAGCCGGGCCAGCCGCGCGGGTAGGCCGGCGGCCGGGCATTGCGGCGAGCCGCCTGTTCCAGCGCCGGCGGCGGCTGCCAGCCGCGCGCGGCGGCCCACCGCTGCAGCACCATCGCGGCCGGCGTCACAGCCCGGCCGCCGCCAGCACCTGCCGCGTCGCCGCCAGGCCGCGGGCGATGTTCTCGGCGACCGGCAAGGCCCAGTAGCCAGGGTTGAACAGCTCCAAGGACAGCGGCCCCTGGTAGCCGGCGGCGACCAGGGTGCGCAGCAGCGCCACCAGCGGCAGGCAGCCCTGGCCGGGATAGACGCGGTCGGCGTCGAGCTGCTCGAAGCGCGGCGGGTCGCTGGCTGGGGCGTCGTTGAAGTGGCAGATGCCGATCTGCGCGGCGGGCACCTGCGCCACCCTGTTGAAGCCCGACCCGCCGCGCCAGAGGTGGAACGGATCCAACACCAGCGTCGCCTGCGGATGGTCGGCCAGCTCGACCACGGCCTGCGCCTGTTCCAGGGCGTAGATGCTGCCGAAGAAGCCGAGGAACTCCATCATCGGCCAGATCCCGAGGCTGTCACCCAGTTCCAGCAGGGCGCGGTAGCGCGCCGCCACGTCGTCCAGGTCGACCGACCCGAACTCCGGCTGGCGCGGTCCGCTGGGCGTCGCCACGATGCGCTGGCTGCCGACGGCCCGGGCGACTTCCATCCGGCGGCGACACTCGGCCAGCTCGGCGGCCCCGACGCCAGCGGCGCTCCAGCCGAACAGCGTGATCACGCTGGGACAGGTCAGCCCGTGGTCGTCCAGCAGGGCCTTCACCTCGGCCAGGCTGCCGCCCGCGGCGACATGGTCGTCGAGCTCCTTGATCCACATCTCGAGGTGGGTGTAGCCGGCCTCGGCGGCGACCGCGACCTTGGTCGCCAGCGGCACGGTCGACTCCACGAAGGGGCTGCAGAAGCAACTGGTGTTGAGGCAAAGCTGCATCGGTCTCTCCGGCCAGGATCAGTTGGTTGCGGGGGCGAGCTTTCCTGTCACTGCGGGCGCGGTCGCGCGGTGCTGACGCTGGCGCTGTGGCTGACCCGGGCGCTCTCGGCGGTGGCGCGAGCGGCGGGGGCCTCGCTGAGGATCTGCCGGGCCAGCGTCCGCACGTTGGCCCGCAGGTCGTCGCGGTAGGCTTCGGCCAGCTCCGGCCGTGGGGCGCCCAGGCTGTTGAGCGCCGCCGCGGCAGTCAAGTGGATCTGCCAGGTCGTGTCCCGCGGTTCGCGCGGGGTGTTGGTGATCGAGTCCGTCAGCGGCTTGCCGGCCGGCAGGTCTGGCCGCGCCAGCAGCGCATCGATGGCCGGCACCGCCCGCCGGTCACCGATCCGGCCGAGCGCCCGGAGGGCAGCAATCAGCACATCGGCCGGCTGCTCCTCGGCCAGCAGCGCCGTCAGCAGCGGCACCGCGGCGGCGTCACTGAGGGCCCCCAACAGCCCGATGGCCGCCTGCCAGCGCGGGGCGCAGCGCTGCGTCAGCCCACCGTCGCGACTGCCATCGAAGGACGGCGGCAGCGTCGCGTCGCGGGTGGCCAGCGCGTCACGCAAGAGCGCGGCGCCCGCCGCGTGGCCCAGCATCGCCAGCCCGGCGGCGGCGAACCAGCGTTGGTCGGCCGAGGCCGCCTCGAGCGCCCGCCGCAACGCCGGCACCGCGGCCTCGCCCTGTTGGTAGAGCTGCCAGGCGGCCAGCGTCGGATCGTCGCCGGCCAACGCCACCACCAGTTCTTCGGGCGAACGCTCCGGCAGCGCGCTGGCCCACTGCGGCAGCAGGGCGCCGCTGGCGCGCAGCGCGCCGTGCAGCCGCGGCAAGGCCAGATCGCGGACGCGCACCCCGTCCAACACCGCCAGCGCCGCCGCGGTGCCGGCCGCCTCGCCGATCCGCTGCATGTCGCGCTGCATCCGGAACAGCATGTGGGCATCGTGGCTGACGCTGAGGGCGCGGCAGCCCATCACCAAGCCATCGAGGCGTTGCGGCAGCAGGGCCCGGTAGGGCACCTCATGCTGCATCATGCGTCGCCAGTGGCCGAGCACCCAGCACCACAGCAAGGCCTCGTCGCTCTCCAGTTCGTAGTCCACGGCGTGGTTGTCGTAGTGGCACGAGCCGTAGGCCACGACGTCGGCGAACTGCCGTCCGGCGACCTGGTCGGCCAGCGTCAGGGTATACTCGCCGACGATCTGGCGACTCTGCCGCAGGCCGAGGTGCCTCGAGAGGTAGAGCAGCCGGTCGGCCGCGGTCCAGGGCTCGTCGCGCCAGAACTTGCGGATGCCGTCGCGGCGGGCCCGCGTGAGGTCCAGGATGTCGCTGGCGTCGACATACCCCGCGTCGAAGTTGTGATGGCTGATCTTCTGACCCGCCAGCCGGCCGCCGCTCTGGGTGTAGGCGTGCGATAACCCGTCGCCGTCGCGACCCATCGCAAACTCGCAGCCGGCGCGGGCGGCCAGGTCCGCATCGCCCGTGGCGTCGACGCAGGCTTGCGTCAGGTACTGCACCACCTGACCCGGCGCCACCGCCACCAGGCCGACCAGCCGCTCGCCCTCGACGCACGCCTCGACGATGGTCCAGCCATACCGCAGGTCGACTCCGGCCTCCAGCACGGCGGCCTCCAAGGCCACTTTCTTGGCTTCCGGGCTGAACCCGGTGATCTGCGGCGCCGCCACGAAGGCCTCGCCGCAGCAGCGCGTGGCGGCGTCGATCTCTTCCTGCAGGCCGCCCCGCACGCCGTGGTAGTAGCCGTGGATCCCGCCGCCTGTGCCGATGCCGCCGAGGAAGCTGCCGGCCTCCAGGACGGTCGTCGGCACGCCCTGCCGCGCCGCCGCGAGCGCCGCGAGGGCGCCCCCAGTGCCGCCGCCAGCGACCAGCACCGGCGTCTCGACGATCCTGGCGGCGCGAACGGTGGTGGTCACTTCGTGGACCGCCGCCGCGCCCGTGGCGGCCGCCGCGCCGGCCTGTCGACCGCTCTGCACCAACGCCGCGGCGTCGCCCCAACCGGATCCGCTGACCCACGCCCCGGCGCCCCAGACGTTGCGGCGGGCGGGATGGGCCGCGCTTGCGACGGCCAGGCGGCGGCCGTCGAGCGGCCAGGGCTGCAACGACGTGTGGCTGACGGCGGCGGCCGTCAGACCAGGCACTGCTGCCCGGACCGCCGTCAGCAGCGCGGGCAGCTCGCGGCGGAGTCGGCGGGCCAGCGCCACCGGCACCACCTCGCCATCGGCCGGCGCGGCGGCGGTGACGGTCAGCCAGGCCTCGCCCGGCCAGGTCGGCCGCAGCGCGACGGCGCAGCCGGCCAGTTCGGCGGGCAGTCCACTGAGCTCGGCGCCAGCAAACTGCCAGGCCACCGCCAGCCGGGCGCTCACCTCAGGCGGCTGCGTGAAGGGCACCGCATCCGCGGCGAACAGCACGCCGTCGCTGGTGGCGTCGACCACGGCGCCAGCGGCGGCCACCCAGAAGCCGTCCTTGCCGCCGAACAGCACCCCGCTGGCGGGCTCGCCCGGCTGGCCGGTCAGTGCCACGGGGGTGCTGTAGAGCACCAGCCCGATGTCGTGGTGCGCCAGCAGGCGGTCCACCACCAACTCGGCGATGGCCGGGTCGAGCCAGCCGGGCGCTGGGATCCCGCCGACCGCGTCGGCCGCGTCCAGCACCGCGGTCAGGAGCTCCTCGGAGCCGGCGACCACCTCGCCGGCCAGCGACAGCGTCAGCTCCTCGGGCAGACTCGTCCCCGCGGCGACCAGCCACACCGAGCGACCGGCCCGCCGCGCGGCCAGCGCCGCCGCCAGGGCGCTCCAGCCACCGCCCACCACCACCACGTCCGCCGCCAGGCGGGTCTCGGCGCGTGTCTGCCAGTCCATCACAGCTCTCCCGGATCCCACGGCGTGTGGCGCTCGCCAACCGCCCAGTGGGCGAAGCTCAGCCAGCGGCGGGTGGTCGCGTCGCCCGGCGCGCCGACCGCTTGGATCACACTGACGTGGTTGCCGTCGCCGGACACCGTGTGCCAGACCGCGGTGCCCTGTTCGGCCAAACGACTCGCCAGCTCGCGGCTGTGACGGTGCAGGCCCCAGTCGCGGGCGGCGTTGTGGAGCCAGTGGGGCGGCTCCCCGGCGACCACCTGGAGCGTCGGTGAGGCCGCTTCCCAGGCTTCTTGGCGGTGCCCGAAGCAGGGCCGAATCCAGATCCGGCACATCCAGGCGACGCGCGCTGCCCAGGGCAGGTGGTAGACGCCGCTGATCCCGACCACCCCCCGCAGCGCCGGCCGGGGCACGCCGTAGGGCGCCAGCCAGGCCGCGTCCGCGGCCAACAAGGTGGCCAGTTGCGCGCCGGCGCTATGACCGCAGAGCAGCAGTCGCGTCGGATCGCCGCCCTCCGCGGCGGCCTGCTGCCAGAGCCAGCCAACCGCCCGCGCGGCGTCGGCGATCTGGGCTGGATGCGGGTGGCTGGGAGCCAGCCGGTAGGTGACCACGGCTGTCAGGAAGCCGCCCGCGGCCAGCGCCGTGCCGAGCTGCTGGTACTCCTCCAGCTCGCCGGAGACCCAGCCGCCGCCGTGGAAGAAGACCAGCACCGGCCAGGGCGCTGCCGTCGGCGGCCGGTACAGCTCGAGCTCCTGACGCGCCGCCGGGCCGTAGGCGTGGCGGCTCATCGCGCCCCTCGGCAGGGATCGCCGCCGGCCACCCGAAGCTGTGGCCTGGAGAGGCAGGCATGGCGATCTACAAGACGGTGGCCCGGTCCGGCGGAGAGCTGCTGCGCAGCATCGCCGAAGCCAGTCCCGCGTTGGGCGAGGCGGTCTTCTGGTGGCTCGGACAACATACCGTGATCCTGAAGATGGGCGCCACTCGCGTATTCATCGACCCCTACCTGAAGCCCTCCGAGCGGCGCAACAAACCACCGCTGCTGACTCCCGCGCAGTGCGGCGAGTTCGATCTGGTGCTGGGCACCCACGACCACAGCGACCATCTTGACCCCGACGCCATCCCCGGCATCGCCGCCGCCTCGCAGGCGATCTTCATCACCTCCACCGCGCACCGCCGCCGGATGCTCGACCTGGGCGTGCCCGAGGCGCGCTGGATCGGCTTGCAGCCGGGCGAGAGCGCCACGGTGAAGGGCGTCACGGTGACCGCCGTCAAAGCCTGCCACGAGTTCTTCGACGAGACCCCCGAGGGGCTCTTCCCGCACCTCGGGTTCGTCGTCGAAGGGTCCGGGGTGCGGGCCTACCACAGCGGTGACACCGTCTGGTGGGAGGGCCTGCAGGCCGAGTTGCGCCGCCGACTGCCGCTGGACGTGGCGTTTGTGCCGATCAATGGACGGGACGCCCCGCGCTACCGGCGCAACTGCCTCGGCAACATGGGCTTCGCCGAAGCCGCCGACCTGATCTGTCAACTCCCGGTCGGTCTGGCCGTCCCGACGCATTTTGACATGTTCGACGGCAACCTCGAAGAGCCCGAGAAGTTCATCGACTTCGTCGTCGCCAAGTACCCCGGCCAGCCGACCTGGCTCGGCGCGGCCGGCGAGCCGGTGCTGCTGCGGGCGAAGCGCCAGGCGGCAGCCCGGCCCAGGAGCGTCCGACCTGTGTCCGGGGTACGCTGACCGCCGCGAGTACCCCGACCGCGGCACCGGTCCGCGGGTGTCGGACCGGCAGCTCACCGAGCCGTGGTCAGCGCAGCGGCAGCAACTGCAGCCCGTCGGCGACAACATGGCCGTTGGTGCCGGCGTTGCTGAGGATCACCCGCACCTGGTTACCGGCCGGCAGATCGAGCGTCGCCAGCGGGTCGAAGCCGTTGCGGCTGGCGTCTTGCTGGTTGACCAGACCCTGCCAGACCGTCTGCCCGGCGACGGTGATGCTGACCGGCACGTTGCTGGCGCGGTTGTCCATCGGGACGCTGACCAGCACCACCTGGTACTTCCCGGCCGCCGGCAGGGCGGGCGCGTAGACCAGTTGCAGCTCGCCCTTCTGGGCATTGCCGTCGTGCAAGTACCCTCGTCCGACGCGCCGGTTGGCCGGCACGGCCGACGGCGTCCAACGGCCGAGCTGGGTGGCGTCGTCGTCGTCCAGGACGATGCCCGGCAGGCTGCGCGGGTCGATCGGCGGCACGCTGGCGGCCTCGTCGCCCGGCTCCCAGCGCAGCAGTTGGCCGGCGGTCAGGAGTCGCGCCACCAAGGCGTCCCGGTCGATCTGCTGCACCGCCTGCCCCCGCGGCAGGGCCAGCGCCACGGCCGTGGCGGCCGACTGGCCGAGCACCATGAAGACCGGCTCCATGCGAATCGAGCCGTAGGCGATGTGGGTCGCTGAGAGGCAGGTCGAGACCAACAGGTTCCGGCACTCGCTTTCGCGCGGGACGAGGGCGCCGTAACCGATGGGGTAGGGTCCCCGCACGCCGTACTCGACATTGCCTTCGTTGCGGGCCAGGCCAGCGACCACCACGCGCTGGCAATGGTGGCTGTCCATGCCGTAACTGGCCAGGCCGACGCTGTGCTCGGCGACGGTCTGCCAGCGGCAGTGGTGCTCAGTCATTACCAGGTCGCTGACCATCCGGCGCGCCTCGCGGACGTACAACTGGTGCGGCCAACCGCCGGTGGCGACGAACTCGTCACGCGGCAGGCCCCAGGCGCTGACCTCGGCGCGGACCGCTGCGGGGACCTGCTCGTCGTGGCACAGGAACCAGAGCAGCCCTTGTTGGTAGGTGACGTGGTCGGCGAAGATCCGCTGCCGCGCGGCCTTGTCACCGTCGGGCCAGCCCCAACTGCCGCCGATGTAGTCGGTCGAGAAGCCCCCGTAGTTGTTGGTGTCGGTCTTGCCATGGGGCATCGGCGTGGTCAGCCGCAGGACATCGAAGATGCCGCTGCGCAGGTAGCGGGCCAAGACGGTGTAGCGCCGGGGATCGTAGCCGGCGGGCTGTGGGAAGGGCAGCCGGTCGGCGGCCTTGGTGAGGCACATCCGGAAGTTGTAGGCCTGCACCTTGCGGTCGCCGACGCCGTTCGGCTCCAGCTCCTGCGGCCAGATCCCCGGCAGCAGCCCGCTGCCCGGCTGGCCCTCAATCACATACGGGTCGACCGGCGCGTTGAAGTTGTGGTTGCGGTGGCCGTAGTGGACGCCGTTGAGGCTCTCGCCATACTGCCCATTCGGCTCGCGGCCGACGGTGTAGCTGACGCGCGCCAGCGCCAGCAGGTCGCCTTCGTAGGTGGTGTCGAGGAAGTAAGCGGCCTCGAACTGCCGGCCCGTCGCGCTGCGCACGGCGGTGATCTGGCGGTCGGTCACGGTGGCCGCCACCAGACGCTCGCCCAGGGCCAGGGGCACCTGGTGCTCGGCGGCCCAGCGCCCCAGGAGCTGCTCGGCGACCGACGGCTCGAACCGGAAGCCCTGCGAGCAGGCCTTGGCCGGCGCCGAGTCGGGCCCATAGGACTGCTGATAGTGCTGCTCGACCCGCCGGTAGAAGTCGCGTGCCAGGCCGCCGATGGAGCCGCGGTTGCCGGCGTCGGTGGCGCCCAGGCCGCCGCTGGTGAGTCCCCCGAGACGCCGCCCGGCAGCGACCAGCAGGACCCGCAAGCCGAGCTGGCGGGCGGCGATGGCAGCGACCACGCCGCCGGCGGTGGCGCCGTAGACCAGCAGGTCCAGCGCCGGTCCGGCCGCCCGCACCGGCCGCGCCAGGGCCGCGGCGCCCGTCAGGGTGAGCATCTGTCGTCGTGTCAGCCGCGCCATCGCCGCCTCCCGCTGCGGCAGACTACGTCGCGCTGTGGCGCGGCCCTGCCGCCGTCAGGTGAACTGGTTGAGCGCCACCGCGAAATCGAGGTCGGCTTGCGTCACCCGGCCGGCGGAGTGGGTCGTCACGGTCACCGTCACCGAGCGGGTGGTGGTGCAGAGGATCACGTCCGGGTGGTGGTTGGTCGCAGCGATGGTCTCGGCGAGATGGCGCATGAAGCGGGTAATGTCGCCGAACGTGCCGAACAGGTAGCGCCGGACGATCGCCTTGCCCTGCTGCTCCCAGCCGGTCAGGGCCGGCAACGCCGCGGCCAGCGCCTCGGCGGTCAACACGGTCTTGTCCTCGACCGCAGCCATGGTGCTCTCCCGTGCTCATTCTGCCGACGGCCGGCGATCCTGTCCGGGTGGATCCCGTTCGGCGACCCGGCTGTTAGAATAGCAGGAGAGGGATCCGCCGCATGGCCAAGGAAGCTGCCGTCGCCCCGCCCGTGCCGCCCGGCGCGCCACCACTGGAGGCCGACCTGGCCGCCGTGGGCAAGTCCGCCTGCACCTGGTGCGGCAGCGCGGAGCGCGAGCCGTTCCGCGGCGAGCGCTGCAACTGGTACCGCTGTCGGCAGTGCGGCTTCTGGGTCAGCGAGCTGCTGGTCGACCCCGAAGTCTACGCCACCGAGGATTACGGCGCCGATTACCAGCACTCCTACTACGGCCGCAGCATCGCCCGCAAGCTGAAGACGTCGTACTACCGCTGGAACGTGATCGAAGCGGTCAAGCCCGGGCCTGGCAGCTTCTTGGACGTCGGCTGCAGCTACGGCACGATGCTCAAAGCCGGCGCCGAGCGCGGCTGGTCGACCCACGGCGTGGACATCGCCCCGGCGATGATCGACTACGCCAAGACCGTCGGCCAGGACGTGCGGCTCGGCAGCCTCACCAAGATCCCCTACGACGACGACACCTTCGACGTGATCCACGCGCGCCATGTGCTGGAGCACGACATCCAGACCTACGCCGCGCTGGCCGAACTGCGGCGCGTCATGAAGCCCGGCGGGATCCTGGTGGTCGAGGTCCCCGACGGCGACTGCGCCCGGACCCGCCGCAACCCGGCGGCCGAGGTGCCGAACTGGTCGTACCTCCACATGGTCACCTTCACGCCAACGACGCTGGCCGGCTTCATGGCCCGCAGCGGCTGGCAGTACGTGCCACCGCCGACCCGGATCGCCGGCGGACTGCAGTGTCAGGGCTGGTTCGCCTGGAAGAGCTTCCGCGAGCGGCGGCGTTGGGCGACCTACTTCATCACCTACTGGCGCAAGGCCTGACCGCCGCCAGCCCGCAGCCCACGGCGCCGACCCCAAAGCGCCACGCCGGCGCACGAGGCGCCGGCGTGGCTGAGGCCTGTGGGAGATAGGAGATCCACTCGCCGCGGTACCTGGCCAGAGGTGCTGGGGCTGGCATTCAGATGGCTTGGGGGCCAGCCTGTGAACGCAGAACGGTGGGCCCGGCGGCTGCAGGAAGGCATCGGATAGCTCCGACGCAGAACAGGCCTCCTCGGACCCTACGCCAGGAGCGTTGGGTCCAAGCTCGGAAGCTCGACGGGCTGGTCGTTGGCCACGGCGATGGCCTGGCGTAACGCGGCCGCCCGGTCCGCAGCGGCGCGCAGCAGTTCGCCGGCCCGACCGAGCGGCAGGCGGCGTTCCTGGTGCTCCTCTTCGAGACTGCGCGAACGCGCCTGCAAGCCGTAGTAGCCCGCTTCGTTGTCGCTCTTGGCGGCCTTCTCCAGCATCCCGACCAGGCGGTCGGCACCGCCCACCAGCTTGACGGCCTGCCCCAACGGCATCGTCTCGTCGCCCTCGACGAACCGGACCGTGGCCTGGACGAGCTGGTTGTACTGCATCTGCGCCGCCTGCAACGCCGCGATTCGCCGCTCGACGGTGTAGAAGTCGGTCAGCACGGCTTCCGGCAGCGGCCTCTCGTCGGCCGCGAAGGCGTAGAGACTGTCTTGCCATTGACTCTGCAACAGGCTGCGCTGCCGTTCGAGGTCCTTCAGGATCCGCCGCAACTGGTACCCGGTGACCGCCATGGTGCTGCTCCGCCGGTCGCCGCGCCACGGCCGACGACTCCGGAGGCGCAGCATCGCACGGCGACGCACGGTTGGTCAAGTAGCCAGTGGGACCGTTCCGGCGGCTGCCGAAACGGTCCCTTAACAAACCGACCAGTTGGTCTGCCTATGGGGCGACGGGCAGGTGGACCCAGGTGCCCGACTCGATGGACTGCTCCATCGCGACAACCATCTCGAGGGCCTTGTAGCCTTCTTCGCCCGGCACCGGGTTCGGCTGGCGGCCCAGGATGGCGTCGACGAAGTCTTGGATCACGCCGAGCCACCACTTGTCCTGGGTGTTCGCCTGCATCCCGCCGACGGGGTACTCGGTGCGGCCCTTGAGGTCCTTGTCGTAGACCACAATCGGGGCGCCCGGTTCGACGTTCAGCCGCAGCACGCCCTTCTCGCAGAAGGCGCTGAAGCTGTTGTCCTCGGTGCCGTGGCAGGTCCAGCTCGTCGAGATGGTGCCCAGCGCGCCGTTGTCGAACACCACCAGCGCCTGGCTGTTGTCCTCGACCGTGCCGTCCTTCTCCAAGGTGGCCTTGCTGGCGATGATCTGCTTGGCTTCCAGGCCGGTCAGGTAACGCACC
Source organism: Fimbriimonadaceae bacterium (assembly GCA_020850355.1). GTDB lineage: Bacteria > Armatimonadota > UBA10988 > UBA10988 > UBA10988 > JADZEX01. The sequence goes on from JADZEX010000026.1 coordinate 62,504, forward strand.
AGGTCGCACTTGTGGACGCCCAGGTCGGCCAACGGGCCGAAGCCGGAGATCGACTTGTTGAAGAACCAGGCGGCGGTCTTCGACCAGCCCTCGGGGCCGGGGTGGGCGAAGGTGGTCTGGATGTGGTAGATCCGGCCGAGCAGCCCCGACTGCAGGATCTCGCGGGCCTTGCGGTGCATCGGCGAGTAGCGCTGCGACTGGTCGATCATCAGGACCAGGTCCTTGGCCTTGGCGGCGTCGATCATCGCCTGCGCATCGGCCAGGGTCAGCGCCATCGGCTTTTCGCAGAGCACGTGCACGCCGGCGTTGAGGGCGGCGAGGCTGACCGGGGCGTGCTTGATGTTGCGCTCGCAGACGCTGATGGCCTGCACCCCGCTGGCCAGGAAGGCGTCCAGGTCGTCGTAGAACTTCACGCCCTGCGGCTCGTACTCGGCGATCACGTCCTGGCAGAAGGAGAGGTTCTCGTTGTACATCGCCACGAGCTGGCAGTCCGGGGACTCCGCGTACTCGTGAATGTGCAGGACCTTTGCAATCTGCCCGACGCCGGCGACGCCGACCTTCAGCTTCTCACCCATGCCAATCTCCTTTGAGCCAACCGTGCTCCGGAGGTCGGACCGCGTGGGGGCGTCGCCGGTCGAACCAAGGCCGGCTGCCGGGGACGACAGCCGCGGCCCGCGCGGTGCTCGCCGTGACGACCCGGAGCAGCGGGACGCGCGGAGTCTAAACCGTTGCCCGGCCGACGTCAACACGGTGCCGAGGATTGGCGCGCCGGCCGCCGAACTCCGCGCGCAGCCACTGCGGAGCGAGCGATGCCCTACGAACTGACGGTTGGCGGGCCGGCCGCCGACCTGGCCGGCCACGACCACCTGGCGATCCAGGCCGCCATCGACTACCTCGCCGCCCGAGGCGGCGGCACCGTCCGTCTGCCGCCTGGCACCTGGCGCCTCGGCAACGCCGTGCGGCTCCGCCGCGGGATCACCCTGCGCGGCGCCGGTGTCGACACCGTGCTGCGCAAGGAGCCGTCGGAGACCGTCGCCATCGTCGAGGATGTCGACTGGTTCGAGCACCGCGTGGTGGTCGCCGATGCCCGCCCCTTCCGGGTCGGCGGCGGCATCCAGCTGCGCGGCCGCTGCCCGCACTACGGCCAGACGCAGATCACCATCTCCACCGTGGCCGCCGTCGACGGCCAGACGCTGTGGCTGGAACAGGCCGGTCGCGGCCTGGGCGACCCGGCCCACCACGGCAACTTCTGGGTCGGCTACGAGCCCACGGCCAGCACGTTGCATAGCCTGCTGACCGCCAACTGGGCGACCGACCTGGCCATCGCCGATTTGCGGTTGGACGGCAACCGGGAGCAGTCCGGCGAGCTGAACGGCAACTACGGCGGGGCGATCTACCTGCAGGACTGCCAGCGCGTGCAGCTTGACCGACTGCATGTCGGCAACATGCTCAGCGACGGCGTCAGCTTCCAGGTGGTCCACGACCTGTCCGTCCAGGACTGCACCTTCGAGGGCCTCGACCAGGGCATTCACCCCGGCAGCGGCTCGCAGCGGCCGCAGATTCGACGCAACCAGATCCGCCACTGCCGACGTCACGGGCTGTCGTGGTGCTGGGGCGTCCAGCAGGGCCTCGCCGCGGACAACCTGATCGAAGACTGCACCATCGGCAGCTCGATCGGCCACCGCGACACGCACAACGTGATCCGCGGCAACACCATCCGGCGCTGTCCGGGCGGTGGGCTGGTCTATCGCGACGACCCGCCCCACCAGGCGGCGCACGACAACCTGGTCGAGGGCAACCGCTTTGAGGACATCGGCACCCTGGACCAACCCGGCTACGGCATCGACCTGGCCGGCCCCGTCGAGCGCAACGTGCTGCGGGGCAACGTGGTGGTCTGCACCCAACCCGGACGGATGCGGGCCGCCATCCGGATCGGACCAACCGCCGGCGAAGTGACCCTCACCGACAACCGTGGCGAGGGGCTGCCGGAAGTGGTCCGCGATGAGCGACCGGCGTAGCGCCGCGCGGAAGCTGGACCGCCATCGCCAAGTCGGACAACGCTGCGTTGACCCCGGGAATCTGCCATGCTCGCTTCGTTCTCTCTCGCTCTCGCGGCCATCGGCCAGTTGGCGACCCCTGCCCCGCAGGTGCGTCAGGAGCAGGGCTGGCCGGTCCTCAGTGCCGGCGGCCTGACGCTCTGCGTCCCGGCCGACGGGGCGGGGGTGCGGCTGTTCCTGCACGACGCGCCGGTCGCGCTGCCGCTGCCGGCCGGGCTGCCCGACGGGGCCCGGTGGGTGCTGCCGCAGGGGACGCTGACCGAGCGCTGGGGAACCTGGTCCGAGCGGCCGGGCACGCTCACGCGGCAGGTGCAGTTCACCAACACCAGCGGCGCGCGGGTCGATCTGACGGGCGTGGAGCTGCTGCTCACCGGGGCGCCCGGCAGCAGCGTGCGCAACCTCGGCGGGCGCTTCAGTTGCCTCACCGCGCCCGGGCTGCGTGGGACGCTGGTGGTGGGCTTCGCCAGCCCGGACGACGACGCCAGTGCGCTGGAGGTGGGCGGCCCAGCGCAGCGGTTGGGGCACCGCGTGCGGACCGCCTGGCGCCTGGAGCCGGGGCAGACCGCCACCATTGGCACGCAGTACCTCTGGCTCGATCCCGGCGACCTGGCGACCGGCGCGCTGGCGAGCATCCACGACTGGTACGACCGGCTGGGCTACCGCTTGGCCGACGGCGGGCCCGACTGGTTCCGCGACGCACTGGTCTATCAGGTCTCCGCCGGCGGCAGTGTCGATTCGCGTTTCGGCGATGGCGGGGGGTTCCTGGCACTCGCGCAGCAGCTCGACTACCTGGCCGACCTGGGGTTCAACGCCACCTGGCTGATGAGCGTGACGACCCACAAGCTGCCCGCCGACCCGTTGCAGGGCTGGAACCTCTACGGACCGCGGCGCTTCGACCAGGTCGACCCGGCCTACGGCGGCGACGCCGAGCTGCGGCAGTTGATGGCCGGCTTCCGGGCACGGGGCTTCCGCGTGCTCGGCGAGATCGTCCCCCACGGCGGCGTGGTGCCCGCGTTGATGGAGCATCCGGAGTGGTGGACCTACGACCGCGCCGGGCAGCACGTGCGGTTGTTTGGCGAGGCGCCCGACTACTCCCAACCGGGCTGGCAGGCCGTGGTGCAGGAGACCATCACCCGGTTGACGCGCGAGTTCGGGTTCGATGGCTACCGGGTCGACGTGGCGCCCGGCTTCGGGGTCAACTGGCACGGCACCCACAACCTGCCGCACGTCTCACGCTCGACGCTGGGCGGGTCGACCGCCATGTTGCGAGCGATCCGCGCCGGCGCCGTGGCGGGCGGGGCGTCGCAGCCGGCGATCGTGCCCGAGAGCCTGGAGACGCCGGCCTACGTCAGCGTCGCGCCGGTGGGCTACGGCTTTCCGCTGATCAACCTGGTGGAGCGCCTGATCGCCAACAGCGCCGCCCCGGCGGAAATGGTGCGCACGATCCGCGAGCATCTGCTCGAGGAGCAGGCGGCGTTGCCGCGGGACATGATCGTCTGGCGGTCGCTGGCGAACCACGACACCGTGGTCGACCACGGCCGCGCCGACCGGCGCTTCGGGGTCGGGCTGCAGCAGGCGCTGGTCGGGCTGACCTGCGTGATCGACGGCGTGCCGCTGGTCTACCATGAGCAGGAGACCGGCAGTTTCCACGCCTACCGCCGGCTCTTCTGGGCCCGCCGCCGGGTGCCCGAGCTGCGGCGCGGCGCGGCCGACTACCGGCTGCTGGCCGACCAGGTGCCGCCGGGAGTCTTTGCCGTGCGCCGGGTGCTGGCCGGCCGGCAGGCCGTCGGCCTCGTCAACCTCACGCCGCAGTCCGTCAGTGGCACCTTGCCGCGCGGCGCGCTGGGCGGCGTGCCGGCGGGCACGGTCTGCTACGAAGCCGTCGCCGAGGGCCAGGTGAAGCTGGCCGCCACCGGCCTGGCCTGGCGGCTGGAGCCGTACGGCACGGCGGTCTACCGCCTCGGCGCGGCGCCGGAGGGCAGCCGGCCGGCGCTCGCCACGAAGGTCGCGGTGAGCCTGCCATGGCGGTCGCGGACGCTGCCCGACGGCTGGCAGTTCGCCGCGACCCCGGCGGACGCTGCGCCGACCATCGAGCCGCAGGCAGACGGCAGCCTGCGCCTGCAGTTCAGCGCGGCGGGACCGCAGCAGCGCTGCACGCTCCGTCCGCCAGCCTGGGCCCAGTGGGCGGTGCAGACGGTCACCGGGGTCTACAGCGACCTGGCGCAGCGGCGCCACTTCCCGTGGCCCGGGAACCGCTTCCCGTGGACACCGAACCAGGTCTGGGGCAACGAGCCGCACCACCTCTACGCCGGCACGTTGCCGGTTGGGCGCGTCTGGCAGAGCGTCGTGGCGCCGCTGGCACCTGGCGGTCAGATCGCCTTCGCGGGCGCGGATGGCCGGGGCGTGGTGGTGCGCGAGGTTCGTACCAACGCCGCGAATGTGGTGCTGCAACAGGAGCCTGACGGCGCGCTGGAGCTGCGTTGGCTGCTGACCGACCCGGCGCTGCGCCGCGATTGGACGCCGGGCTACCGGGGCAATCCCTGGGTCAAGGTGCAGCAGGCACCCCCGCCCGAGCCGGGCAGCCTGACCGTCGAACTGGTCCTGGCGCCGCTCGACCGGTTCGCCGAGTTCTGCGCCCAGGCGCCACCGCCGCAGGCCTTCCAGCGACCTACGGCCCAGGTCGGCCCCGGGCCGCACCACCTGTCGCTCGGGCGGCTCTGGCTGATCGAGCCGAACACGGTCGATTGGCAGCAGATCGATGTCCCGGCCGACGGGAAGTACGACCTGCTGCTGGAGCTGCGCCACAGCGAGCGCGCGGGCAGCGAGACCGAACTGACGGAGCATTACCGGCTGCGCTTCGACGACCGCCCGTTGAGCTTCACCTGGCAGCAGCTCCACACCTGGAGCACCGGCAACGGCTACTTTGGCCGCGTCCGGATCCCGCTCGGCGAGCTGTCCGCGGGCCGGCACCGGCTGCACCTGCAGACCACCCACACCTGGTGCGCGCTAGGCCTGCCGGTGGAGCTGGTCGCGGCGCGTTGAGGGCGGCCGGGCGGGTTTGACAAGGCCTCCGGTCGGCACTAGAATCCAGACCATGATCGAAATGGCGCCGGCCCCGCAGGAGATCACTCCGGAAGCCTACCTGGCGGCGGAGTTGACAGCCGACACGCGCAGCGAGTACGTCGGCGGACAGGTGTTGCCCATGCCCGGCGTGAGTGCCGTCCACGACCGTATCTGCCGCAACCTGGACCATGCCCTGGAGTCCTTCCTGGCCGACCATCCCTGCACGGTCCACGGGCCCGATCTGAAGCTCAAGCTGTACGAGGGGAACTCCTACTTCTACCCCGACCTGATGGTCTGCTGCGACCCGGCCGACAATGCCACCTACTGGCGCGAGCGGCCCCGCTACCTCTTCGAGATCAGCTCGCCCGAGACGAAGCGCCACGACGACGAAACCAAGGCCATCGCTTACTGGCATCTCAGCAGCGTCGAGGCGTACGTGCAGGTCTGGCAGGACGGCCTGCAGATCGCGGTCCACGGCCGTGCCGCGGGGCGGGGCTGGTGGGACACCGTCAAGTTGACCGAGCCGGCCGACGAGTTGCGCCTGGAGGGGCTGGGGTTCGTCACCACGCTGGCCCAGGTCTACCGCCGCACCGGTCTGCTGCCCAGCCCGGCCTGACGCGGCAGGACTGCCGCGGGAGGCCGGCGAACACCGTCTGCGGAGCCGGCCATGGGACCGCTGGTCGCCCTGTTGACCCTCGCCGCCGAGCCGCTGGCCTACCCGGCGGCGATCTACCCGGACCAGCCGCTGGTGCGGCCCACGACCGCCGTGGCGCCGGCGCCGGCCGGCGCGGAGGGGTACGGGTTCGAGGAACCCTGTCCGCTGCAGCCGCGCCGCAGCGTGAGCATCTCGGCGGGCGGTGATGGCCAGACCGACTGCTCCCCCGCCCTGTCTGCGGCGCTCGCCAGCGGGGCCGATGAGGTCGTCTTCGGACCTGGCCGCTTCCTGCTGCGGCCCGCCGCCGGCCTCAGCGACGAGTGGTCCATCGTCACCATCGCCGATCGCCGTGGCCTGCTGATCCGTGGGCAGGGCGACGCCACCTCGTTGGTGGCTGGGGATCCCACCCGCGGACTGCTCCGCTGGGTCGACTGCCAGAACGTGGCGCTGCGCGCGCTGCGGGTCGACTACAACCCGCTGCCGTTCACCCAAGGCCGGGTGACGGCGGCCGACGCCGCGGGCGGGAGCCTCGAGCTGGCGGTCGATCCGGACTACCCCTCGCCCGCGGCCATCGCGGCTGGGCCGGCGGAGTTGGGCGGGCTGTACCGCCTGCAGCAGTCGGCCGACGGCCAGATCCGCTGGCCGCAGCTCAGCCACTGGAGCGCGACGCAGCCGGAGCGGCAGGCCGGGGGCACCTGGCGCCTGCGCAGCAACGGGGCCGGCGACCTGCAACCCGGCGACCGGCTGATCTGGATTGCCCGCCGCGTCGCGCAACACGCCGTGTCGTTCTGGCGTTGCCAGCGCGTCTGGATCGACGGCTTGACGGTCCACGCCTCGCCCGGCACCGGGCTGCTGCTCTACAGCACCGCCAGCGTGCAGATCCGGCGATACGCCGACCTCGCCCCGACCGGCTCCAACCGCCTGCTGGCGACCAACGCCGACGGCACCTTTGTGCATGGCTGCCGCGATGGGCTGAGTCTCACTGACAGCAGCTACCTCGGCCAGGGCGACGACTGTGTCAACCTGCACAGTCCGGCCTGGCACGGCCGCAGCCTGCAGGTCCTCGATCCGCAGCAGGTCGTGGCGCTGGGCGAGGACGACTTCCGGGCGGGCGATGTGCTCGAGGTGATGGACCCCGCGGCCGGCCGGTTGAAGGGGCAGGTGACTGTGCGCACCGCCGCGCGCGAGCGCACCGGCAGCCGGCTGACGCTGGCACCGGGGCTCGACACGATCGGCTTCGACCCGGCCACCGACCGGCTCTACAACACTCACCTGGCGGTCCCCCGGTTTCGCCTGGCGCGCAACTACTTCGGTCCGCACCGGGGCCGCACGCTGCTGCTGCAGGCCCGCGACGGGGTGATCGAACAGAACACCTGCGAGAACGCCGAGGGCTACGGGCTGGTGCTGAGCTACGGCGGCACGGCCTGGTCGGAGGGCGTCGTGCCGCAGCGCGTGACGATCCGCGACAACCTCTTCCGGAACCTCACCAACGTGGGCCTGGCGGCGGTGATCGAGATCTTCGACGGCGCCAGCGAGCGCCACTTCCGCGATCTGCGAATCGAGCGCAACACCTTTGAGAACCCCCGCAAGATGGCGATCCGCGCGACCGGCGTCGACGGGCTGCAGTTGGTCGACAACCGCATCCGCACCGCCCTCGGCCGGCGGCAGACCTGGTGCGACCCGCTCTGGTGGAAGGTCGACGTCGCGGTGCTCCTGGAGCGCTGCGGCCGGGTGGAGCTGCGGGGGCTGGAGCTGGACGACCCCAACCTGACCGGGGCTGGCGTCTGGATCAGCGCCGACTGCGACCCCGGGGACGGCGTCCGGGTCAGCGGTGTCCGGGCGGTGCTGCCGGCCGGGGTGCCGCCGGTCAAGGACCTGCGGCCGTAGCGACGGCGGGTGGTCTTGACCGGCGCCTTCTTTCGGCGCATTCTCAGAAGTGCTGAGACGGGAGCAACAAGTTGGCAGTAGCAGCGCCGATTCGGGTCGGCATCGTGGGAGTAGGCCGGGCCGGGTGGGGGATGCACCGCGGCGAACTGGACGCGCAGGGCGGTTTTCAGATCGTCGCGGCGTGCGACCGGATCGCCGAGCGCGCCGAGCGGCTGGCGGCTGAACGCGGCGCCCGGGCCTACACCGACTACCGCGACCTGGTGGCCGATCCGGCGGTCGACCTGGTGGTCACCGCAACGCGCTCGGACACCCATGCCGCGATCAACATCGCGGCGCTGGAGGCCGGCAAGCATGTGATCGCCGAGAAGCCCTTCGCCACCTCGGTGGCCCAGGCCGACCAGCAGATCGCCGTCGCCGCGCGCAGTGCCGGACGGCTGCTGGTGCGGCAGAATCGGCGCTGGGACCCGGCCTGGCTGCACATCAAGGAGATCCTCTCCGCCGGGCTGCTGGGTGAGATCCAGCAGGTCCGGCTGTACCGCCACAACTACAGCCGGCGGGCCGACTGGCAGACGCTCAAGGCGTTCAGCGGCGGGCTGCTCAACAACTGGGGCCCGCACATCATCGACCATGCCCTGCTGATCCTGCAGTCGCCCATCGTCAGCCTGTGGAGCGACCTGCGCAACGTCGCTGCGGCGGGCGACGCCGAGGACAGCTTCAAGATTTGCCTGCGCGGCGCCAACGGCCGGCTGGCCGACCTCGAGGTGACCGGCGGGATGGCCCTCGGCGCGCCGTGCTGGCAACTCTACGGCAGTCAGGGCGCGTTGGAAGTGGATGCCCAGGAGCGCACGCTGCGGCTGCGTTACCACGACCGTAGCGCCCTGCCGCCGGTGGTTGCCGACCCGAGCGACCCGCCGATGGAAGGCAACTTCGGCAGCGCCATCAGCATCCCGTGGGTCGACCAGACCATCGCCGTCGCCCCGCAAGACCAGCGGCGCTTCTACGACGTGGTCTACGAGGCGCTGACCACCGACAGTGAGTTCCCCGTGCGGCTGGAGGAGGCCCGGCAGGTCGTCTGGGTCACCGAGATGGCCCGCCGCGGCAGTGGGTTCTGAGTACGAAGGAGTAACCGATGGCCGACCCCCGCATCGCGGCGCAGCTCTATACGCTGCGCGACTACCTCAAGACTCCCGCCGACATCGCCGTGAGCCTGCCGAAAGTCGCCCGTCTCGGCTACAAGGCCGTCCAGACTTCGGGCCTGGGACCGATCGACGACGCCGAACTGCGCCGGATCACCGACGGCGAGGGCCTCGAGATCGTCGCGACGCACGTCGGGATCGACGGCATCCTGAACGACACCGCGCGGGTCATCGCGCAGCACCAGACCTACGGCTGCCGCCACGTCGGGATCGGCGGCCTGCCGGGCGAGGCCACTGCGGCGGGCTATCTTGAGCGGGCCCGCCAGTGCACCGCCGCCGCCGAGAAGCTGGCCGCCGCCGGGTTGACCTTCAGCTACCACAACCACAACCACGAGCTGCAGATCTTCGACGGCCAGCCCGGCCTGCAGATCATGCTGGCGAACTCCAGCGCGGCGGTCTGCTTCGAGATCGACACCTACTGGATCCAGGCCGGCGGCGGCGATCCGGCCGCCTGGATCACCAAGGTGGCCGGCCGCTGCCCGTTGCTCCACTACAAGGACATGGCGGTGGTCGGGCGCGACCAGAAGTTTGCGCCAGTCGGCGCCGGCAACCTCAACTGGCCGGCCATCAACGCCGCCGCGAGGGCGGCCGGGGCGGAGTTCGTGATCGTCGAGCAGGACCGCTGTGAGATCGATCCGACTGACCCGTTCGAGGCCTTGGGCCTGAGTCTGCGCAACCTGCAGGCGATGGGCCTGCCGCTCTGAGCTGGGCTGCTGGCCGGGTGGCCCGGAGGCCGCCCGGCGGGCTACCGCTTGCGCCAGCGCGACGCCGCCGGGGCGCGCGGCGGCGGCAGCGGGTTGCCGCGGGTGGTCAGCAGCAACCGGGTCTCGGCCTCCAGCCGCAGCGCCTTCTCCTCGGCCGCCGCGGCGCGGGCTTCGAGCAGGGCCGCCGCAGTGCGCTGTTCGGCTTCGGCACGTCGCAAGGTCTGATTGTCCTGTTCCAGCCGCGCGGCCTCCTGCTCTTGGCGGCGCCGGGCACGGCCGGCGCTCAGCAGCACCCGCAGATAGGGCAGCGTCATCACCGCGGCGCCGAGCAGCATCGAGTAGCCGATCAACTCGAGAATCGACGACTGCACCACGAAGTTGCTGCCGAACAGGGCCAACCGATACTCGAGCGGGGCGGGGTTGAGCTGGATCAGCATCCCGCCGATGAACATCATGCCGATCAGCAGGAGCAGGTAGAGTATCACCATCGCGGCTGTCCGGCCGGGATTATCGCCCACCGCTCCGGGGGCGTCAACCGCCGGCCGGAGCGGGCCAGGTGCGTCAGGTTAAGCGGCTACAACCTCGGAGTCAGCGATGTCCGCCAGCCCCGCCGCGCCGCCGCGGCAATACGTGCACTTCAACTTCTACCGCGTCGACCCCGCCTGGCGCCGCCTGCCGGTCGCCGCACGGAGCGCCGGCAAGGAGGCCTTTGCGGGCGTCGTCGCTGCCTGGCAGCAGCGCCAGATGATCGTGATCCCGTACAGCCTGACCGGCCTGCGCGGCGATTGCGACCTGATGCTGTGGCGGATCACGACGCAGTTGGAGGACCTCCAGACGATGGGCGCCGAGCTGTTGGCGACGCCGCTCGGGCAGTACCTCAGCGTGCCGTATGCCTATCTCTCGCAGGCCAAGCGGTCGACCTACGTCGACAAGTTGGATCCCGAGCACAACGAATCGCGGTCGCGGGTGCAGCCAGGCCGCTACCGCTACAACTTCGTCTACCCGTTCGTCAAGACCCGCGAGTGGTACCTGCTGCACAAGCAAACCCGGCAGGGCATCATGGACGAGCACATTGAAGTAGGAACCCGGTTCCCGACGGTGAAGCTGAACACCACCTACAGCTTCGGGCTGGACGATCAGGAGTTCATGCTGGCCTTCGAGACGGACCACCCCGGCGACTTTCTGGACCTGGTGATGGCGCTGCGCGAGACCGACGGCAGTCGCTACACCGTCCGGGACACGCCGATTTTCACTTGCCTCCGTCAAGATTTGGCGGCAGCGCTCGATGCTCTGGGAGGATGAGGCAGCGACGGCGTGGCCTGGATCTCTCTGGCACTGGTGGTGGCACTGGTGGTGGCCGGCGGTCTGCTGCTCTGGCTGGCCGTACGCGCCGGGCATCAGGCGAGCGCGGCGCGCCCCTACGGCCGCACCGCGACGCGGCCGACCGGCCGCGGTCTGGACCCGCTGCTGCTGCACATCGACCGCCAGATTGAGACCCTCTTGACCGAACGCCACCGCCTGCAACGGCTGATCCTGAAGGGCGAGCGACTGCGCGGGATGATGCTGCAGTCGGCGCAGTTGCGCACCCGCGTGCCGAGTGTCGAGCGGACCATCGGCCACCTCGGCCGGCGGGCCAGCGCGCTGGACGAGCTGATCGGCCGCTACCACCAGCACCGCGACGACCTGGCGATCCTGCGGGCGGCCGACGAGTTCGCCAGCGAGCTGGAAGCCTACGAGGACCACGCCAGCAACGCTCGCGTGCTCGACCCCTACGCCGACCAGATCGCCGAGCTGGATGGGGAGACCGAGCGACTGCTGGAGATTGCCGACGCCGAGGCCGAACTGGACGATCTGCTGCGCGCGAGCTGAGGAACCGATGGAGCCTGTCGAGCGCGAAAGCTGGCCGGTGGACTGGGAGGGCGCCAGCCGTCAGAGCGGCTTGCTGGCCCGCGCCCGGACGCCCGACGAGGTGCTGCAGGCCGCGTCGACGGCGATTCTGGAGACCCTCGCGCCGGCCGCGCTGGCGGTCTGGCAGTACGCCGGCGGGCATCTCAGCCTGTCGCTTGAACACGGCCTGCCCAGCGGACGGGCCGACCGGCCGCGGTGGACCGATCTGTTCAAGCTGCCGCTCACCAGTGGCGGCCTGCTGCTCGGTGTGCTCGAGGTCTATAGCCTGACGCCCGACGGCTTCAACGCCGCCCAGCGCGCGGTGCTGCACCTGCTCGGCGGGACCCTGGCGGTGGCGCTGCACCGGGCGCGGCTCGACGACCAACTGGCCGCGGCCCGGCGAGGCGGGGTTGAACAGGCGCGCCTGCTCGAGCTCGAGCTGCTCGACCAGTTGACCCGCGCCACCAGCCACAGCGTCGGCTACGCCCAGTTCTTCGAGTCCCTCACGGCCGCGCTGGCACAGGCCTGGCCGTACCGCGTGGCGGCCCTGCTGGCGGCTCGCGGGCCACGGCCCGAGGTCTGGCTGGCCGTCGGGCCGGCCGGCTCGCCCGGCCAGGTCGACGATGCCGTGCGCTGCACCCTGGCGGCCTGGCGCGGCTTCGGCGGCGAACCGCTCCAGCCGGCGCAGGTCCAACTGCACGCCCGTGGCGACCAGCCGCCGCAGCCACCGGCCAGCGCCGAGGGCGGCCTGGCGCTGCCGTTGACGGAAGGCGACGAACTGGCCGGGGTGCTCTACCTGCTCGGCGCCAACCCGGCCGGCGAGCCGCAGGTGCGGGCGTTGCACGCCTTCGCCGAACGGGCCTCGGCCGCCTTGACCAAGGTCCGCGAGCTGCTCAGCGAGGAGATCGAGCGGCTGTCGACGATCATCGCCAGCCTGCCGCAGGGGATCGTGCTGCTCGACGCGGCCGGGCAGGTGCTCCTGGCCAACCGCCCCGGCGGGCAGCAACTGGCCCTGCTCGGCGCCGACACGACGCCGGTGGCGCAGCTCGGCGAGCTATCGCTCAACGAGCTGATTCTGGAGGCCGTCGCCACCGGGCACGACCTGACGCGCCGCGAGATCGCGCTGCGGGCCGACGATCGCAGCTGGCACCTGCGGGTTACCGTGGTGGCGGTGCGCGACGGCAGCGAGGTGATCGGCACGGTGCTCAGCATCGAGGACATCACCGAGGTCCGCCAGACCGAGCAACGGCTGTTCCACGACGCCCGGCTGGCCAGCATCGGCGAGTTTGCCTCGGGGCTGGCGCACGAGCTGAACAACCCGATGATGATCCTGCTGGGCCTGGCCGAGGTGCTGGCCGAGGATCCGAGCATCCCGGCGGAGCGGCGCCCGCTGCTGCAGGACATCCAGGCCGCGGCGCTGCGAGCGGCGGGGATCGTCCAGCAGATGATGCTGTTCGCCGATACCCAGGGCAGCGAAGGGGTCGACCATCTGCAGCTCCATGAGGTCCTGGAGCAGGCGATTGCCCTGATCGCCAGCCGCCTGGAGTGGGACGGGGCCGCCGTCGAACTGGACTGGGCGGCGGACCTGCCGCCGGTCCGGGGACACGCCGGCAAGCTGCAGCAGTTGACCCTCAACCTGGTCCGCAACGCGGCCGAGGCGATCCGCCAGAGCGGTGTCGGGGGCCGCATCGTGGTGCGCACCAGGGCGGTCGTCGACGAGGTCTGGCTGGAAGTTGAAGACGACGGCCCGGGCGTGCCCGCCGAGCTCCGCGAGCGAGTCTTCGATGTCTTCTTTACGACCAAGCGCGACTACCAGGGCAAGGGCCTCGGCCTGGCCGAAGCGCATCGCATCGCTCAGGAGCATCGCGGCCGGCTGGAGCTGCTGGCTGGCGAGTCGGGTGGTGCCCTGTTACGGTTGCGGCTGCCGCGGGAGCCAGCGTGAGTCGCGCGAAGCGCCCCGCGCAGCGGCCGCGCCGGGCGCTGCAGGAGCGTCGCGCGGCCTTCCTGGACCGCCTCGGCCTGCACTTCAACGATCCCACGCTGCTGCACCAGGCGCTGCGCCACCCGTCTTACACGCGGGAGCAGGAACTCGCCCCGCAGTGCTCCAATGAACGATTGGAGTACCTGGGCGATGCAGTGCTGCAACTGGTCGTCTCCGAACACCTCTTCGCCGCGCTGCCGCAGGCGGCCGAAGGGGAGCTGACGACCGCCCGCGCCGGCTGGGTGCGGGGCAGCAGCCTGGCGGCCTGGGCGGCGCAGATCGAGCTGGCCGAGGTGCTGGAGATCGGTAGCAACCTCGACCTCAGTCAGGCCCGCAGCCGTCGCTCGGTGCTGGCCTGCGCGGCCGAGGCGCTGTTGGGGGCGGTCTACCTCGACCAGGGCTACGCCGCGGCGCGCGATCTGGTGCTGGCCACGCTGCCGGCGGTGGCCGGGCGGGTCGCGGCGCGCAACGCCAAGGGCGAGTTGCAAGAGTGGACTCAGCCGCGCTGCGGCGAGGCGCCGACGTACCACCTGCGCCAGGCCAGCGGCCCGGCGCACCAGCGCTGGTTCGAGGTCGAGGTGCGGGTCGGCAGCCGGGTCGTCGGACTCGGCGGTGGGCCAAGCCGGAAGGACGCCGAGCAGGCCGCCGCCCACGCCGCGCTGCAGGAGCTGGGGGCTGCAACCTTGGGGGAGTCCTGAGCTCCAAGGGAGAGGACGAGACCGTTGAACATCATCGACTGCCACACGATGTTCGGGTTCTGGCCGCAGCGCCGGGCCGACATCTCGCCGGAGACGCTGGTCAACCTGGTGCGCGAGCACCAGGTCAGCACGGCTTTGACGATGTCGACCACCGGGATCTTCGCCGACTTCAACCGCGGCAACGAGGAGACCGTGGCGATCTGTCGCAAGGCCGGGCGCCTGCTGCTGCCGATCGGCACCATCGACCCGCGGCGCTTCGTGGGGACCATCGAGGAGATCGATCGCCTCGCCGATGCCGGCGTGCGGATCTGGCGGCTGTTCCCCGAGATCCAGGGCTGGGACCTCGCCAGCCGGCCGGTCGGGCCGATCCTGCAGCGGCTCGGCGAACGCCGCTGCACGCTCCTGATCAGCGCCTCGCGGAGCGGCGAGCCGACCCGGATTGCCGACCGCACCGCCGAGTTCCGGCTGCCGACGGTGCTGCTGGGCGTCACCAACCTGCAACTGGGCGAACTGGTCGCCGTGCTGCCCACCGCGCCGCACCTCTTGTTGGAGACCCGCCGCCTGGCCGACCCGGCGGTGGTCCGGGCGCTCGGCCAGCGGTTCGGCTTCGACAAGCTCGTGTTCGGCTCGGCGAGCCCGCTGCAGTACCTCTCCAGCGCGCTCTTGCCGTTGCAGAAGGCCGGGCTCAGCGCGGCCGACTTGGAGCAAGTCCTGGGCGGCAACATGCACCGCCGGCTGGGAGGTGGCTGATGCCGATCATCGACGCCCATGCCTACTTCGGAGCGCCGCCCGAGTCGGTCCGCAAGGGCACCGTCGAGGAGGTCCTGGGGGTGCTTGGCGAGAGCACCGTGAACGCCGTGGTGCTGGCCGCCGCGGCCGCCGAAGAGGGCGACTTCCGACGCGGCAACGCGGCGCTGCAGCAGGCGATCGCCGACCGGCCGGGGCTCTATGGCTACGTCACCATCAACCCCAGCTATCCCGAGGAGTCGATCGAGGAGCTGCGCACCCGGCTCGGCCGCGGCAACCTCTGCGCCCTGAAGCTGCCCCGCGAGGCCGCCGGGCGGCGGGTCGCCAGCGAGGGGATCCAGGCGATCCTGCACGCCGCCCTGCGCTACGGCGTGCCGGTGCTGGTGGACACCCGCGGCGAAGCCGACATCCGCGACGTGGTGCAGTTGGCGCAGGAGTTCGGGTCCCTGAAGTTCATTCTGGGCGGGATGGGCGACGAAGAGTGGGAAACCGCCGTGCGCGCCTGCGCCAGCGTGCTGAACACCTTCTTGGATATCGGCAGCCTGTCCGCCGACCGTGACAAGGTGAAGGACGCCGTGGACGCTGTGACAGTCCGGCGAGTCCTGTTTGGGAGCCACTTCCCGCGTTTGCACCCGCTCTATGTGCTGGGTATGATCAAGGACGCGGCGATCGACAATCGGGACCGCGACCGGATCCTCTGGCGGAACGCCGCCGAGCTGTTTGGAATCGAACCGCCGAGCGCGCCGTTGCAGGCGTGAGCGGCGGCCGGCGAGGCGCGCTGGAGCGCCGTTGAGGTAGATTTGACACGCCCGCAGCGGTCTGATACACTCCGGGCGCCGAGGCTGAGTCGGGCTGCTGGCCCGGTTCGGGGAGGGTCATCGCGATGAAGCGTTACGCGCCTGTGTGGTGGGCGGCCGCCGCGCTGCTGGTCTCCATGTCCGCGAGCCTGGCAGCCACCGATCGGCCGGTGGTGCGCATGCCGGCGGTCGAACAGGGTAGCCAGGTCCGGGGCGACACCCTGGTGGATGTCGTGATGAAGCCGGCCGACGACGGCACGCCGCTGAAGCGCCTCGAGATGTTGATCGACGGCGAAGCGGTGATTGTCTTCGATCTGCAGCCGGCGCAGCGCAATGCCACCTACAACTGGGGCACCGGCTCCTGGCCGGATGGTCGCCACGAGGTGGTCGCGAAGCTGACCGATCTGAAAGACCGCGTCAGCGAGTACCGCACCTTCGTCTATGTGTGGAACCAGGGCCGGCCGACGCCGGCCAGCAGCGCCGCCGAGATGGTCGTCCAGGACGCCGACGGCGCGCTGGACAACGTGATCACCTCCAAGGCGCTGTTGCAGGTGCGGGTCGACCCGAAGCTCGGCGCGAAGTGGGTGATCCTGTACCTCAACGACCGGATGATCTGCATGGTCAACAGCCCGCCCTACCAGACGGTGCTGGACGTGCAGCAGAAGCGCCTGGCCGACGGCCCGTACGTCGTCTATGCCAAGGTGATCCATCCCGACAACAGCGAGACGATCACCCCGAAGGTGCCGTTTACGGTCAACCTGGCCGGCCAGAACACCACTCTTCGCCCGGCCCCCGCGGTGCCTTCTCCGGCGGGTCCCAGCGCGCCCGTGCCGACGGTGGTCGGCCCCGCGCCGAGCGTGCCGGCGGTGACCGGGGTCGACGCTCCCGGTCCGCAGCGGGCCAGCGATGTTGGTTTGAGCAGTGCCCCGCCGGCGCCGGTCGGGGTGGCCCGCGGTGGCGGTGGTGGGCGGCTGATTGAGCCGACCGCCATCGAGGGCGGCCGGGTCGAAGTCGGCGGTCTGCCCGGGTCGGCGCCGTTGCTGGTGCCGGGGGCGGCGCCAGTCGGTCCGGCGGTCAGTCTGCCCGGCAAGACCGGCCTCGCCCCCAGCGCCGCGCAGCGCTCGCTGCCGCACGGTCCCCTGCAGCCGGCGCAGGTCGCCGGACAGCCGATTCCGGCCGCCGGTGGTGTTGGTGGCGAGAGCCTCAGCAGCCCGGCGGGCCAGGTCGCGCCGGTCGCCGTGGGCACCCCGTCGGCCGCGCCGCGCCGGCAGGTCGGCCAGCCGCTGACCGCCAGCGGGGCGAGCCAGGCGCCGGGCGCCGCGACCGCCAGCGCGGCCGGCGAGCCCGGCCAGGTCAGCCCCAGCCGGGCGACGCTGAGCACGCCGACCGGGACGCGGCCGGTGATCACCCTGCCGACAGCGCCCGCCAGCGCGCCGCGGGTCACCGCGCCGAGCACGGCACCGACGCCGACCACCGCCACCAGCGGCCCGGCGACGACGCAGCCGCGCACGGTTGGGCCGCAGCCCCCGTCGGTGGCCACGCCCGGCCGGCAGATGGGCCCGCAGCCGACCGCGGTGCAGCGCCCGCGGCCGAGCGTCAGCGTGCAGCCGGCGCGCAGCATCGGGCGGGTGCATGTGGTCAAGAAGGGCGAGAGCCTGACCGCCATCGCGCGGCGCTATCAGGCCAATGCCAAGGAAGTCGTCGCCATCAACGGGCTGACCAATCCGAGCCTGCTGCGGATCGGGCAGAAGCTGATCATCCCGGGCGGTCGCCTGGTGGTCAACGGCACGCCCGTCAAGACCGACGTCGCGCCGTTGCAGCAGCGCAGTGGGGTGCAGACCTCCCCGTTGCGGTTTGTGGTCGAGGCGCTCGGTGGCAGCATCACCTACGCTGCGCCCGAGAAGCGGATCACCGCGACCACCGCCGACCGCGGCGTGATCACCATCAACGTCGGCTCGCCGACGGCCCAGGTCAACGACGAGAACGTCCTGCTGGACCTGGCGGCCTACATCCGGGCGGGTCGGACGATGGTCCCGACGCGCTTCATCAGCCAGGCCTTCGATGTCACGATTGAGGTTGACCCGCAGTCGGGCAACATCGTCGTGCGGTCCAACCGTTAGGTCTCTGTGGCGTCGCAGCCCGGGCCGCCCACGGTCCGGGCTGTGCCGTTTCCGGCGGCCCACCGGCCCAGCCGTCCGGTGGCAGGTGGTGAACGTGCGGCAGTTGCTGCTGGCCTGCATTCTGCTGTCGAGTGCCGCGTCTCCCGGCGCGGCGCAACTCCGCTGGCAGACCTTCGTCAATGCTGGTGAGGCGTGGTGCCTGGAGGCGCGGGGCAGCGAGGTCTGGGCCGGCACCAGTGGGCGACTGCGCTGTTACAAGCCCGATGGGGACCGGGTGCAGGTCAAGGAAGTGCCGCTCGGGGAGGTGCTGGCCGCCAGCGCCGTGACCGCCATCACCTTCGACCGGGACTCCCTCTGGGTGGGCACGCGCGCCGGGCAGGTGGCGCGGCTCGACCTGGCCTCCAATGCCTGGACGGTCTTCGACACCCGCGCCAAGCTGCCGGCGGCCACCGTCACGGCGTTCTGTCACGATGGGCAGGACCTCTGGGTGGGCACCACTGCGGGTGTCGCGCGGTTCAATCCGCTGCGCCAGGAGTTTGACCTCTTCACCCGCGACGACGGCCTGCCGTCGGACAACATCATCTGCCTCGCCGCCGATGCCGGGGGCCTCTGGGCGGGCACCGACCAGGGCGTGCTCCGGTGCCTGCGCGATACCTGGGTCTGGCGGCCGGTGGCTGTCGCCGGGCGGCTGCAGGGCCGCATCGAGGCGCTGGCGTCAACCGGCGAGAATCTCTGGCTGGTGGCGGCGGGCGAGGGGCTGACGCGGATCAAGTTGACCAACGGCGAGGTCTTCAGCTACCGGCTGGACCGCTATGGCGTCAGCCGGGTGGTGACCTTGCGCGTGGTGCCGCCGGGGGACCTCTGGATCGGCACACCCGAGGGACTGCTGCAGGCGCCGGCCTCCGACGCGGGCGGGCCCTGGCGGTTCATCGAGCAGGCGCTCCCGCAGTTGACGGCGCTGCAGGTCACCAGCGACGCGGTTTGGACGGCCACGCGGGACAGCGGGGTCTGGCGCTACCAGCCGGCGACTGGGGAGTGGCAGCAGTTCAAACCGGCGGAGTCGCTGCCGGGCGGTCTGATCAGCGGCGTCGCCGCATTGCCTGGGGCGGCCTGGTTCGCCTTCCGGGACTCCGCGCTGGCGTATTACGACCTCGGCGCCGACCGCTGGGAGACGTATCAGCCGACCGCCGAACAGCCGCGGCGGCTGCGGGATGTGGCCGCCTGGGAGGACCGCGTCTACGTCGCCGCGGCCGATGGCCTGGCGCTGTTCAACCGGCGCACCAAGGCCTGGCGCACGGTCCGGCAGGCCGAGCTGGCCGATCTGCTGTCCGACGAGTGGACCTCGGTGGTCGCCACGGGCGAGGGCGTCTGGTGCGCCGGCCCCGGCCGCGTGGCGGTCTTCGACAGCAACCTCGAGCACCAGGCGACCTTTCAGTTCCAGGGTCTCGAGGGCAACCGCGACGGTAGCCTGCCGCGGCTGCAGGTCGACCCCAACAACGGCGATATCTGGGCCTGGGGGCGGGGCGGGGCCTTCCGCTACCTGCCGCGGGCGCGGGTCTGGCAGGAGTTCGAACCGGGGCTCTTCCAGCCGACCAACAGCGGCTCGTGGCAGCGTGAGGGCCGCCTGCTGCGCGATGTTGGCCTCGACAACGACAGCGCCTGGCTGGTCGGCCTGGACCGCGTGATGCAGTACCGCAAGCAGCGCAACGAGCTCTGTCTGTGGAACGCTGACCACCTGCCCGGGCTGCTCGACCCGCGTTTCGTGGCGGGTGATCGGGAGTCGGTTTGGGTCGCCGCGGGCAACGCGCTGTGGCAGTACCTGCGGGCCAGCGGCAACTGGCGGAGTTGGCCGTGGAGTGACTGCGGCTGGCAGGATGTCCGCCCGACGGCCTTGGCTGGCGACGACGAAGAGCCCTATGTGTGGGCCGCCACCACCGCTGGCGTGGCCCGCCTCGAACTGGATCGCGAGCCGCCGCGGTGGCGAGTCTTCCAGCCGAGCGCGGGGATCGTCGCCAACGTGCGGCGGATCGTGACGACTCGCTTCGCGGTCTGGTTTGTCGGCGACGGTGGGGTCACCGTGTACCGCCGGGAGCAGTCCGCGCAGTGAGCGCCAGCGCGGTGCGAGCGCGGTCGCGGAGCGTTGTCAGGCGGATCCGAGTGTGCTATAGTACGCCGCGGGTGAAGCCACCGCGGCGGTCGGCAGTGACCGGTCCGGTGGAGTTGTGAGGCGATTCATGAGGACCCTTCGGCGCTCTCCCTACCTCCGACCGGCGAGCTGGTCGACGCTGCTGGCGGTGCTGGCGATGGTCGTCGGGCCGGTCGCCCCGGCGCTGGCCGTCTCCACCGAGCCGGCCGCCGTGGCGGTCGTGCAGGTCACCAACCAGAGCGGATCCAGCGTCCAGAATCTGGCTGCTCGGTTGGCGGCCGCGCTGAACGCGCAACTGGCCGGCAGTGGGCAGTACAAGGTCCTGGGCCAGGCGCAGGTCGACCAGGCGGTCACCGCGGCGGGCGTCCGGCTGCCGCTACGGCGCGACCTGCGGGCCCAGCAACTGGCCGCCATCGCCGCCGCGCTGAAGTGCGACTACCTGTTGATCGCCTCGATCGACAGCGTCGAGGTCGATCCCGGCAAGCAGATGGCTGCCGTCACCACCCAGTTGGAGTGCTACGGTCGACTCGCCAAGGGCGATCTCGCTCAGGTGCCGTCGACGGCCTTCAATCTCGATCGCTCCAACAACGAAGCGGTGCTGCTCGACGACGCGCTGGAGCAGAGCGCGCTGCACGCCGTGAAGCAGTTGACGACCAACCTGCAGACCGTCGGCCGGGTGCTCACGCCGCAGGACGAGGACACGGTCAGCGCCAGCTTCCGCAACGCCGCCGCCTTCCACGAGGGGGCGCAGTTTGTGGTCAAGCGTAACGGCGAGCGGATCGCCCTGGCGACGCTGCGGGCGGCGCAAGAGGGTGCCACCGAGTTGCGGATCACCCAGCGTGACCGACCCGAGCTGACCGCGGCGGTGAACGACGAGGTGCAGCTCTACCGTGATGGCACCGGCCGCGCCGTGAGCGGCGAGCTCGACCTGGACCCGAACCGTCAGGCGCCCAACGCCGCCGAGCGGGGGCACCGCTCGGTCAGCACGGTCTGGGCGGTGGTCGGCGGCCTGGCCCTGCTGGGGCTTGGCGTCTGGGCCTTCACCCAGGGTGGCGATAGCCGCGACGAGAACCGCACGCCGGGGCTGGTCAGTCCGCCGAACGCCAGCATCCTGACCATCGATGCGCAGAACGAGCTGGTCTCGCCGGTCAGTTTCGTGGCGACCAGCGTGCGGTCGGCCGACACGCTGACGCTGCAGATCGCCAGCGACGCCAACTTCACGACGCTGGCTTACACCGAGACCAAGACCGGCACCAGCACCGGCGGCACCGGCACCACCACCGGGACGACCCAGGAACCGCTCAGTTCGGTGTCCTTCGCGGCGCCGACCGCGACCGCGTTCCTGGCGCCCGGCGGGTATTTCTGGCGGGTCGTGTCGGTCTCGGCGAACCAGACCTATACCTCCAACACCTTCACCTTCACGATCGTCCGGCAGGGCGGCAACGGCACCTTCCTGCGGTCGCCCGACGTCGTCAACGCGCTGCCCGGCAGCGGCACCGTTGAGCTGCAGTGGAGCCCGGTCAGCGCGGCCACGGGGTACGAAGTGTGGCGCCGCATCCTGACCCCGCGGTACGCCAACGCCGTCAGCGGGCGGACCTTCCAGCCGGCCACCGGCAGCAACCTGTGGACCCGCGACAACGCCCGGCGCTCGCCCCGGCTGGACCGCGGCAACCGGCGACCGGGCTACACCGGCAGCGCCGTCAGCCGACAGGGCAACGACGCCTCGCTGGCGGGCTTCACGCGCGTTGCGGAGGCGACCTCGAACCAGCTCAGCTACACCGACAACAGCGTCTCGAACGGCACCGAGTACCAGTGGGTGGTCCTGAGCAAGGACGCGGGCGGCACCGTCACGCCGCTCGGCGACGCCCAGGCGGGCAGCTTCGTGGCGACCACCCCGCTGAGCACGGCGCCGCCGACGACGCCGGCCAATCTCACCGCGGTCGCTGGCGATGGGCAGGTCGTGCTGACCTGGACCGACAGCACGGCCAGCGATCTGGCTGGCTATCAAGTGTTCCGGGCGACCTCGGCCAACGGCAACTTCGTCGATGTCACCAACAACCTGGTGCTCGACTCGCAGTCGCCGGCGGGGCAGGCGCTGTCGGCCGGGCCGAACGATATCTCGGTGACCGACCGCAATCTCACCAACGGCGTGCAGCTCTACTACCGGATCCGCGCCGTGCAACTCACCACGCTGGTCAACGGCACGACGCGGGGCGGCTTGGAGAGCGCGCTGAGCGACGCCGTCCCGGCGACCCCGTCGTCGGCGCCGCCGCAGGAGCTGCAGGTGGTGCAGCCGCCGAACAACAGCACCATCGACGCCGACCGGCCGCAGTTGGCCTGGCGCGGGGTGACCGGCGCGGCGGAGTACACGATCCAGATCTCGACCAGCCAGAGCTTCCCGAGCGCCGGGCTGATCCAGACCACGTCGACCGAGTCGGAGCTGATCTACCCGAGCGGCCTGCCCGCGCTGGTCGTGGGCAGCCAGTACTTCATGCGGATCGGCGTCTTCGACACGACTCAACAGGCCCTGCGCTTCGGGCCGGTCTCAACCTTCAACCGCGGGGCCGTGCAGCGTTTCACGACCACCGTGAGCGCGACGGTCGGCGGCGTGGCGGCCAACGGAGCGCGGGTGACGATCGATGCCGCGGACAGCGGTGAGGTCACTCCGGCGCAGTTCATCCTCGGCGCCAAAGCCGGCGGTGCGGCCTACAGCCTCAGCGCGGTGCTCAACAACATCGACGGTACGCGGTTCAGCGGCACCGTTTCGTACCGCCCGGGCGTGGACTCCGCCAACGTGGTGATTCCGTTGGCCAACGTCGGCACCGCCCCGCCAGCGCCGACCGGGCTGAGTGGCACCGGCCAGACCGACCGCATCGTGCTGCGCTGGAATCCCGATGCCAACCTCGGCACCGCGGGCGTCACCGCCGCGACCTACAGCGTGCGGCGGCGCAGCAACACCGAGGAGGGCACCTTCACCGAGGTCGCGCGGGTCGACGCGCCGACGGTCACCGGCCCCGGCGCCGCGCCGCAGCTCTTCTACACGGACTTCAACGTGCGGCAGGGCGTCCGGTACTTCTACCAAATCGTCGGCATCACCGCGGGCGGGATCGAAAGCGTACCGTCGGTGACCACCAACGCGGTGGCCGGGGTTGGCAACATCCAGGTGATCACGCCGCAGGACAACCAGACCTTCGAAGCGGCGATCACGCCGGACTCGTGGAGCAGCCCGATCGACTTCGCCTGGCTCGCCGTGCCCGGCGCGGCGCGCTACATCTTCGAGATCGGCTTGGACGTCAACCTGCACCGGCTGTTGGCGAACGGCAACCAGATCATCGCGTCTGGGGCCAGCCCCTCCACGACGGTCACGCTCAGCGAAACCGCGCCGGCCGGATTCGACTTCATCGATGACGGCGACATCGGCATCCAGACGCTCTACTGGCGCGTCGTGGCGGTCGACGAGAACAACGTCATCCTGAATCAGACCGAGGCCCGGCGGATCTTCCAGAACGCGCCCGGGATCGTGGCCGAAGCGCCGTAGGGCGCGGCTGCGGTCGTTCAACCAGGCGTCATGCGCCATAGCTCGTTCGAGCTATGGCGCAGTGCTTTTTCCGGCCGACTGTTCAGTGAGACTGAGCGGCTGGAGGCACGCATGAGCGGGCGGAACCT
This sequence comes from Fimbriimonadaceae bacterium, assembly GCA_020850355.1. Taxonomy (GTDB): domain Bacteria; phylum Armatimonadota; class UBA10988; order UBA10988; family UBA10988; genus JADZEX01. Next base: position 86,108 of record JADZEX010000026.1, read on the forward strand.
CGCGCTGGCGGAGCAGTGGTGGGCTGAGGGGAAGTTGACCGAGGCGCGCGCCTTGGTCACCGAGATTCTGGAGCGCGACGGACCCTCGTACGACGCGCTGTGCGCCGCCGGCGTGCTGGCTTACCAGGCGGGCGAGACGCACCGCGGCAAGTCGGCGTTGCTGCAGGCCGTGGCCCTGCACGCCGAGCGACCGGAGGCCTACCGCCAGCTCGGCGAGTTGCTGGCCTCCGAGCGCGAGGTGGCGCGGGCTGAGGTCTGGCTGGATGCGCTGGGCGACGACCCGGCGGCGCTGGCGGCCTTGGCGGTGATGTACCAGGAGAGTGGCCTGCTGTTCTCGGCGCAACGCGCCGCGCGGCGAGCCGTCGAGCTGGATCCGGCGCAACCCGGGCTGGCCAGCCTGGCACGCGAGATCGGCGCGGCCTTCCCGGAGCGCGAGGTCACGGTCTACGTGCCCTGCTACAACGCCGCCGGTTGCATCGGCGAGGTGCTGGCGGCCGTCTTGGCGCAGAGCTACCCGGTGCATGAAGTGCTGGTGGTGGACGACGGCTCCACCGACGGCAGCCTCGAGGTGGTCGGCCGGTTCCCGGTGCGCGTCTTGCAGCACGCTCAGAATCAGGGTCTCTCGGCGGCGCGGAACACGGCGCTGCTGGCCGCCAGCGGCGAGTTCATCGCGCATCTCGACAGCGACGTGGTCCCCGACCGGCACTGGCTGGAACGGCTGATGCTGGTGTTCGAGACCGAGCGCGTCGACCAGCTCACCGGCCGGCGCGGCAAGGCTCCGCTCGGCGGGGTGATGGGCCGCTTGGACGAACGCCACGACATCACGCTCGCCGACCAGTGGCGCACCGTCCACATGGGCCAGCACCATGGCGACGAGGCGCGCGACGAGGTGTTGCACCTGTACGGCTGCAACAGCCTCTGGCGGCGTGACGCGCTGGTCCGGGCCGGCGGTTGGGATGTTCGGTACCGCACCAACGGCGAGGACTGCGACTGCTCCGAGCGGGTCCGGCAGCTCGGCTTCCGGCTGGCCTATGAGCCGCAGGCACGCTGCGAGCACTTGCGGCGCGACACCGTCGCCAGCGTGCTGCTGACTGTCTGGCGCTACCACACGCCCTACTACGAGTACCGTTTCGGGACCTTCGCCAGCGGCGACCTGCGCGACCTGATGGCCAAGATGCCGGAGAATCTGGCGCGCCACCAGGACGACTGGCGGATCGACCAGGAGCGGCGGGCGCATCATCTGGCCTACCTCACCTTCCTAGGCCTGCCGTGGCGGGTGCTCAGTGACCTGCGCCTGGCGGGCGAGTTGGGGCCGCGCGAGCGCGCGGAGGTGGTGCAGCAAACGCTGGTCGCCAGCTTCCTGATGCTCTTCCCGCTGCTCGCCGAGCTGGGAGTGCGCGAGGACCTGCTGCAGATGGTTCACGAGGACCTCCACAGCCTGCTGCCGCCCAGTGACGAGCCGGCACTGCGGGCTGACTGGCCAGCGGTCGCAGCGCTGCTGCGCGCGGCGCGGGGCGAGCGGTCGGCCAACCCGCTGCTGGCGCTGCCGCTGCGCGACACCGCGGCGGTCGACCGGTGCAGCCAGGCGTTGGCGGAGTGCTGGGCCAACCTGGACGAGATCACCTGGCAGATGATCCGCGCCTCGGCCTACCGCCAGCGGCATGAGCAGGCGTACCGTGCTGGCCTGCCCGGCAGCGGTCCGCGGATCGCGGTGATCAACGCGCCGTGGGCGGCCGACGGCCGGATCGGCGTCCGCGCCGGGAGCCGTTGGCCGTTCACGCAGGACGCCCGCGGCCAACGGGTGCCGGCCTACGTGCCCTTCCCGTTCTTCCTGGCCACCGCCACGGCAATGCTGAAGAACGACGGCTTCGAAGCGGTGATCCTGGACGCCATCGCCGAGGGGCTGCTGCCGGAAGAGTTCCTGCGCCGCCTGAGCGGCTACGCGCCGGACGTGATTCTGATGGAGACCGCCACCGCCAGCCACGAGATCGACCTCGACTGGTGCCTGCGCTTCAAGGAGCGGCTGGGCGACCAGGTGCAGGTGATCCTCTGTGGCCCGCACGCCACGGCGCTGGGTGAGCCGTTGCTGCAAGAGGCGCCGCAGGTCGACGCGGTGGTGTTGGGCGAGTACGAGCCGTCGTTCTTGGAGATGATGCAGGCCCAGCGGGAGGGGCGGACCTGGGACGGCATCCCCGGCCTGCTTTGGCGCAGCGCCGACGGCACGGTGCAGGCGCAGACCGCGCGACGCAAGCTGCCGGCGATGAGCGCCTTCCCGTGGCCGGAGCGTGAGACGCTGCCGATGTACAACTACTTCGACAGCTTCGCCAACGCGATGCCCTGGCCGAACGTGCAGATGCACGCCAGCCGTGGCTGCCCCTACACCTGCATCTTCTGCGTCTGGCCGCAGGTGGTCTACGACGGGCAGAAGTACCGCACCCGCGATAACGCCGACATCGTCGCCGAGATGCAGTGGCTGGTCGACCGCTACGGCTTCCGCGCGGTCTACTTCGACGACGACACCTTCAACATTAAGGACGACAGGATCATCGACCTCTGCAACCGCATCGAGGCGGCGCAGCTCGGCGTGCCGATTTGCGCGATGGGCCGCGCCGACACGTGCGGACGCGAGGCGTTCGAGGCGATGACGCGCGCGGGCCTGGTCGGCATCAAGTTCGGAGTCGAGACCGGCGATGTCGAGATGATGCAGCGGATCCGCAAGAATCTCGACCTGGACCGGGTCCGCCAGTCGGTCGGCTGGTGTCGGGAGCTGGGGATTGGCGTCCACCTGACCTTCAGCTTCGGCGGGCCTGGGGAGACCCACGAGACCGCCGAGAAGACCATCCGCTTCGCGCTGGAGATGGACCCGGACAGCTTGCAGTTCAGCCTGATGACGCCCTTCCCCGGCACCTCGATGTACGCCGCGGCGGAGGCCGCGGGGCGGCTGCTGACGACCGACTGGAAGCAGTACGACGGCGCGCAGTACACCGTGGTGCAGGGCGAGTTCCTCAGCCGCGACGAGCTGGAAGAAATGCTGCGCGAGGCGCATCGCCGCTGGCTGCTGCACCTGACGCGGCGGCAACTGCGCCAGGGTCTGCTGCCCGGCGAGCTGCGCGAGGCGGCGGTGCCGGCCGACCAGATCGACGCGCTGCCCCCGGAGCTGGACCTGCTGCAGGTCACCACGCCGGTCGAGCGACTGGCCGACCTGGAGGCGACGCTCGACGCGGCCTACCGCAAGGTCCGCATCGGCGGCATCCTGAACGTGGTGCGCGGCGACAGCCACTTCCTGCCGAGCGGCTGGGACGACCAGCGGCTGGTGCGCTGGCAGGTCGGCCAACGGGCCGAGACGCTGGCGCAGTTGGCGGGCTGTCAGAACGAACTGAGCCTGGTGTTGCGGCGATTGGCGACGCCGGTGTTCACGTTGCGGTAGCAGGTTGCGGGGTGGGTCTGGCGAAGCTGCGGGAGCGAGACGAGCCTTGCGACTGCTGATCGCCAACCCACCCTGGACCGGACCGACCGCCGGACAGCGCCTCGGCTGCGATCGGCCGGGGCCGCCGGCCGTGGCCGGCGCGGTGCCCTGGCCCGACGAACTGGCCTGCCTCGCCGCCAACCTGCGCCAGGCCGGCCACGAGGCGGCGCTGGTCGACGCCATCGCCACCGGGGAATCGGCCGCCGGCTTCCACCAGCGGCTGACCGAGCGGCCCTACGACGCGGTGGTCCTGGCAACTCACCCGGCCAGCCTGGAGGCCGACCTGCCGCTGCTCGAGCGCAGCGCGGCCTTGCGCCCGACGCTGCTGGCCTGGTGCGGCCCACCCGACCAGGCCGGCGCGCTGACGGCGCTGGAGGGCCTCCGCGCGGTGGTCACTGGCGACCTGCTGACGGCGGTGCCCAGCGCCCTGCCGGCGCGGGAGCTGGTGGTGGTTGACGGTCCGCCGCTGGCCGACCTGGCGGCGCTGCCTCTGCCATACCGCGACTACACCGTCCACCGCTACCGCTACCCGTTGGCCGGCCAGCCGCCAGGACCGCAACTGCTGTTGCGTGCCGCCTACCGCGGTCGGCCCCGCCCGGCCGCGGCGCTGGCCGCCGAGATCGCGTTCTGTCGTCGGCAGTACCCGCGCCTGACGCAGGTCGTGCTGACCGACCCGCTGGCCAATGGCGGCACCGACTTCGCCGCCGTGGTGGAGGTCCTGGCCGCCTGTGGTCTGCCCTGGAGTGCCCGCCTGGCGCTCACCGGCGCCTGGCCCGCCACGCTCACGACGGCCGCCGCCCTCGAACTCAGCCTGCCTGGCGAGTTGGCGCACGAGGCCGTCGAGCGGCTGCAGGGCCTGGCAGAGGCCGGCGTTAGCCTGACCCTGCAGCCCAGCGCCGCGACCCCCGCGGGGCAGCTGGCCGCGCTGGCGAGCCACCTCGGGGCGGTCGCCCGGCCGCCGTTGCCGCCACCGCCGACCTGGCCCGCCGCCGCCGATCGTGTGACGCGGCGCCAGGTGGCGCTGGCCGCCGCACCGGCGCGGCCGAAGCTCTATGTAGTTGGGCAGCACCTGCCGGTCTACATGCCGCCCTGGCTCTGCGCGGCGGCCGACGAGCTGGGCTACCGCAGCGTGGCGATCGACCCGTTCGAGGAGCCGCGGGACGTCAAGCGGCTGCTGGCGACGAGCGCCGATGACATGATCCTGTTCGACCGCGGGCACGCCTTCCCGGTCGAACTGCTGCCGCGGATCGCCGGCCGGAAGGTGCTCTACTACCCCGACATTCTGCCCCAACGCGCCCACGGGGCGCCGTCGCTGACCTACGCGAAGTACCGCGAGTTCGTCGCCGCAGCGCCGCTCTTCGACGATGTGGTGCTGCACGATGGCCACGCGCTGGAGTTTCTCCTGGCGGCCGGTCACCGCAACCTGCGGGGCGTTGTGATGCTGCCTTACGACCCCTCGCGCCACCGCGACCTGGGGCTGCCGCGCGACATCGACTTGCTCTTCATCGGCATGATGTCGCCGCACCGCGAGGCCTGCCTGGCGCGACTGGAACAGGCCGGCGTGGCGGTGACCGTCTGCCAGGTCTGGGGCGACGAGTTCGTCAGGACCCTCAACCGCGCCAAGCTGGTGCTCAATCTGCACAGCACCGAACAGGTCAATACCGAACTCCGCATCGTCGAGGCGCTGGCTTGCGGCGCGATGGTCTTGTCCGAGCCGACCACTCGGCCGTGGGTCTTCCAGCCTGGCGAGCATCTCGACCACTTCACCTTCGAGGACGCCGCCGCCAAGGTCGCCTGGTGGCTCAGCCACGACGCCGAGCGGCAGGCCGTCGTGGCCCGCGGCCGGGAGCTGATCGCCCGCGAGCACACCGCGCTGCGGTGCCTGCAGAAGATCCTGGCCCTGCTGCCGGAGAAGCCATGAACGGCCTGCGGATCGGGCTCCAACTGCCGATCATCAACACCTACAGCGGCAACGTCTGGGGTGACGAGATCATGGCTGTCGGCCTGGCCGACGCCCTGCGCGGCGAGCCTGGAGTGGCCGAGGCGGAGGTCTACGACCTCGACACCATTCACGACCAGCTCGACCTGGTGATCAGCTTCTACGCCTGGCCCGAGACGCGGCTGGTGGCCGGGCCGCGGCAGGTCTGGTGGTACCAGGCCCCGCGCCTGCGCGCCGAGGCCGGGCCGGTGACGGACGCCGTCGGTCGCTACGAGGCGGTGCTGGTGGCCGGGCCGAACCTCGGCCGCGAGGTCCTCGACGCCGGCGCGCGGAAGGTCCTGTTCGTGCCGATGTCGGCCAATCCCGAGATCTACCACCCTGTCGAGCCCCGCGCCGAACTGGCGCACGACATTGTCTTCGTGGCCAACCACAACCGCACCCGGGAGGAAGTCGAACGCTACCTGCTGCCCCTGCTGCCACTGGGTCTGACCATCTACGGCGCCGGCTGGGACCGCGAGCCGGAGCTCGCCGCGGCCGGCTGTCTGCGCGGCCGGATCCACCCCGCCGACGTCCCAGCGGTCTACAGCTCCAGCAAGCTGGTGCTCTCCTGCCACACCCCCTGGCACCGCCTCAACGACGTGCCGACCAGCCGGCTCTGGGAAGCTACCTGCTGCGGCGCTTGCGTGCTCAGCGACCGGCTGCCGACCGCCGAGAAGCTGTTCGGCGAGACCCTCGTCTTCAGCCAGGGCGGCGCCGAGCTGGCGGCCTTCGCCCAGGCGCTGTTGGCCGATGACGCCGGCCGCCAGGCCCTCGCCCACGCCGCCCGCGAGCGCGTCGAGGCGGGGCTGACCTTCCGCCACCACGCGCGGCGGATCCTGGACTTCCTGCGAGGCTGAGGCCGCGCTACAGCTCCAGGTCGCCAACCCGGCTGACGGCGCCGCTGCTGCGGTCCAGCCGCAGAATCTCGTGGCTGCCGTCGGGCTGGCTGGCGATGAAGGTGGTCGTGCGGGCGTCGGAGTGCAGCGGGCTGAAGGTCACCGTGGCGCGCTGGCCTTTGACCTCCACCGGCGGCAGCTTCTCGACTTCGACTTTGACCGTCGGCAGGTTGTACCGGTCGACCTTCACCTCCACCGGTTTCTCGATCTCCATCGGCAGCGTGCGGCCGGCCTCGATCCGAAAGACGCTCGGCCAGTTGACTTCCAGGCGGTCGGCTGCCCAGGCCACGGCCGGGCCGAGGAACTGGCCGATCACAAGGCCAGCGGCGAGGGCGAGGGCGGTCCGGCCGGAGGTGCGCCAGTCCATCGTGAGGTCTCCTGAGCCCAAGGACCCCGCGACTCGGCCCGGCGTTAACCTGCCGGCTTTGCGATGCCGTTACGGCGTGGCGCCGAGCTGGTGCAGCCAGGCCAGGGCAGCGATTTCGAGGGCCGGGGTGGAGTCGCTGTTGGTCCAGGTGAAGGGCCGCGCGCTGACCGCTGCCCAGTGCGACCGCACGCTCTCGGTCCGGCCGCCGCGGGCCAGGGCGAGGGCGTTGGCGGCAAGGTCGGGGTGGCGGACCACCTACTGCACGACGCAGCGCTGCGCGGCGGGCCAACTGACGCTGGTCTCGCGCGCGCCGTCGGGCAGGGCGTAGCTCCACTGCACGCGCGCGCCGCGCAGGGCCAGGGAGCCAGCGTAGACCAACTCGCCGAAGTGGGTGGCCGTCCGCCGGGGCGCGATGGCGTGGAACTTCAGGACCTTCTCAAGGTCCAGCGTGAAGGTGCTGTTGGCCGTCTGCCGCAGCCCCGTCGGCGGCGCCACGGAGAGCGTCGCGAAGCGGCCCGGGGGACTGGCCAACAGGGCGACCGCGAGGCACAGGGTGAGCATCGGCGGCTCCTCAGTTGCGGCGGTGTTGCGGTGGGCGGCCGTCGGCGCTGCCCGGGAAGTCGGGCAATGGCTCGTAGTCCCGCAGCCACTGCAACAACTCGCCGGCGCGGGCGACGTAGTCGGCCGCCGACCAGACGCCGTCTCGCAGCCACCGGCCCTCGTCGTCCACCTGCGCCAGCAGCTCGCGCATCCGGGGCGCCCGGGCGGCGGTGCGTTGGGCCCGCTCTTCGCGCGTTGGCGGCCGGTTGGCGTGCGCTGGCTGCCGCAGCCGGCGGCGCACCACGTCCAGCAGTTCGGCCGCGGTCGGGTCGAGTTGCAGCGCCGGCAGGGCAGCGCGCAGCGGCTCCAGCCAGCGCTCGCTCCCGCCGACCGCGTGCAGCGCCAGCAAGGCCTGGCAGGCAGCGCGGGTGGCCGCGGCGTCGGGCTCGCCGGTGGCCTCGAGCGTGGCGCCGGAGCGCCGACTCCAGCCGCCGTCGGCGCGCTGCGCCAGCAGCAGGAAGTCGCCGCCGCGCTCCGCGAGCGATGGATCGACCTGACCGCAGGTCAGCAACGCCGCGACCAGGTTGGCGGTGGCCAGGGCATCGGCCGGCTGCCTGTCGCCGGCCGCCAGCGGCCAGCGAGCCGGCCAGCCGCCGTGCCCGAGTTGGGTGGCGGCCAGGCAGCGCACCGCGGCCGCTGCGGCGGCCTGCAGGTCGGCGTCACCGGTGGCGGTCGCCGTCTGGCAGAGCAAGGCCACCGGCGCGCTGCCGCCGGACGCCAGCCAGGCGCCATCGAGCCGCTGGCCCGCCGGCTCGCCGGCCAGGTAGGCGCGCCGGGTGTAGATCAGGTCCGCCCCAAAGTCGTGGGTCGGCAACCAGCCACCGGCGGCGGTCTGCGCCGCCGCCAGGCAGCGCGCCGCGCCGAGGGCGCCGGTCCGGTAAGGTTCCTCGCCGGCCAGCTCCCAGGCCTCCAGCAGGACCAGCCCGACCGCCGCGGTGCCGGCTGGTGCCACCGCCCGCGGCCCGAGCGGGCCGTCGGGTCCGCCGCGCTGGCCGTCGGACAGCCGCAGCGTCGCCGGCCAGCCGCCCTCGGTGGCCTGCTGCAAGACCCATGCGGTGACCCCGCGCAGCGCCTCGGCGACCTGCTCCGGCAGCGGATCGACCGCGGCTCGCAACGGGGCGGTCAGCAGCAGGACGCACCCGGCCGCGAGGCCGGACCACCAACGCCGTGGCCGGGTGCGTCGCGGCTGCATCAGGGCTTCAGGAACAGCTCAATCACCGGGTAGGTGACGTCCGGCTTGACCACCGGCAGCGTTAAGGTGAGCGTCTGCTTGTCGCCGCTTTCCCAGTGGCCCTGCCAGGCCTCGATCCCGCGCATCGGGACCTCGCTGGCGTCGTTCAGCAACTGCGCGTACTCGACCTTGTCCTTGAAGCCGTCCAGGTGGAGGTGCTTGTAGGGCCAGGCCAGCACGTGAACGTACATCCGGTGCGTGGTCGGGTTGTAGGTCAGCCGGCAGTCGGGCGGGGTGGGGAACTCCGCCGGGGCCTGGGTGCTGCCGTAGATCGAGCGGCCGTGGCGCTTCATCCACTCGCCCATCCCGGCCAGCCGGTCCAGCGCCCGGGCGTCGAACTCGCCGCGGCCCGTCGGGCCGACGTTGAGCAGCAGGTTGCCGCCCTTCGAGACGCAGTCGATCAGCGTCAGGATGAGCTGCTCGACGCTCCGCCAGGTGGCCTCATCGCGATGGTAGCCCCAGGACCCGCTGAAGGTCTGGCAGGCTTCCCAGACCACCGGCACGCCGTTGACCCGCACCCACTCGCGCGGCTGGAACTGCTCGGGCGTCTTCATGTCCCAAGCCTCGTCACCGGGCAGGTCAAGGCGGTCGTTGACCAGAATCCCCGGCTGCAGGTCGCGGACCATCTTGAGCAGCGGTTCGCTCTGCCAGTCGGCGTGACCCTTGCCCGAGCCGTCAGGCTTCGGATAGCTGAAGTCGTACCACAGCACGTGGACCTTGCCGAACTGCGTCAGCAGCTCGCGGGTCTGGCCGTGCAGGTAGGCGGCGTACTGCCCCTGGTCGCGGCCGATGTTCATCGCTTCGCGGTCGGCGTGGGCGCGGTACGGGCCGATGTGCGGGTCCTGAATGTAGTGCGGGTGGTGCCAGTCGATCAGCGAGTGGTAGAACCCGACCTTGAGGTCCTGCTCGCGGAAGGCGTCCACCATCGGCCGCAGCAGATCGCGGCCGCAGGGGGTCTGGGTCGACTTGTAGTCGGTCAGTGCGCTGTCCCAGAGGCAGAAGCCCTCGTGATGCTTGGTGGTGATCACGAAGTACTTCATCCCAGCCCCGGCGGCGGCGGCGGCCCAGGCGCGCGGATCGTAGAGGTCGGGATCGAAGCGCGTGAAGTACTTCGAGTCGTAGACCTCGTTGGTGATCTGCTCGTTGTGCTTGACCCATTCGTGCCGCGCGGGCAGCGCGTAGAGCCCCCAGTGGATGAACAGGCCAAAGCGGTCGTGGGCGAACCACGCGGTGTCACCGACCGTCGGGCGGGTGGTCAGACTCATCGTGACGGCATCTCCCGGATGCCGCCCGATTCGCCGCCGGCCGGCGACTCCTGCCTCAGTGGGCCAACCCCGGCATCAGCACGACCAGCCCTTCGATGATGAAGCGCACCGCCAGTGCCGCCAGCAGCAAGCCCTCCAGGCGGGTCGCGATGTTGATGCCAGTGTGGCCGAGGACCCGCCGGATGCGGTCCGCCGCCCGCAGCACCAGCAGCGTGGTGAGCGCCACCAGCAAGGCCACAAAGACCAGCCAGAGCCGGCCCTGCGGCGAGTTGAGGGTGTCGGCCTGGATGATCGCCGTCGAGATGGAGCCCGGCCCGACCAGCAGTGGCGTGCCCAACGGCACCGCGCCGACCTCGTCGCGCTCTTCGGCCTCACCAAGCTCCTCGGGAGTTTCGCGCGCCCGGCTGGGCTGGGCGTTGAGCATCGTGGTGGCAATCAGCAGCAGCATGATCCCGCCACCGACCTTGAAGTGCTGCACCTCGATCCCCATGAATGCCAGTACCGTCCGGCCGGCGAAGATCGAGACGACCAGCAAGGTCGCCACACTGAGCGCAGCGATCCGCGCGGTCCGCCGCCGCTGCGCCTCGCTGTCGCCGAGGGTCAGCGCCAAGAACGCCGGCAAGGCGCCCAGCGGGTTGACCACCACGAACAGCGCCACGAGAGCCCGCAAGTACTCACCCGACGGCACGCCACGCCTCCCGAGTTGGTGCGACTATGATACACCGGCCGCGCCGCGGCGATGGCGGGTCAGTCGGACGCCGGCTCCGGGCGGGCGATGGCCGGCGGGAAGGGCGGCCCGTCTTTGGCCAGATCGGGCTCAAACAGCCGTGACAGCACCCGGCAGGCGGCGCGCACCTGCTCCCGCTCGGCGGCCGACATCCGCTCGATCCGGACGGCGATCTCGTGGAGCACGGACTGGTCGACCGCCGCGATCAGGGCGTGGCCGGCGGGTGAGAGCGCGAGGCTGACCCGCCGCCGGTCGGCCGGGTCGGTGGCGCGAGCGACCAGGCCCCGGGCGACCAGTCCGTCGGCCAGCCGGCTGAGCGCCGGGCGTGACAGGCGCATCAGCTCGGCGGCCTCGGCGCCAGACGAATCAGGTTGGTCGCGCAGAGTCACCAGCAAGCGGAACTGCGGCAGCGAGACGCCCGACTGTTCGTGGTAGCGCAGTGCGACATGCACCACGGCCATCGTCGCGAAGTTGGCGTGCAACAACGCTCCAGCGAGGGCGACGGCATCCGGCTGGGGCGCAGGTTGGTCCATCGGCGGCTCGCGGGTCAGCGTGCAGAGCATACCACACCGCCGCGGCCCTTGACCGCCGCGACCGCGGTCAGCTACGCTCACGGCATGTTCAGCGACGATCCGTTTCTGCAGGAGCTGGCCACCACCGCCAACCTGGGTTGGTGGACGTCTCAGAAGCTCCGCCGCCGCGAGGCTGATCCGTGGGTGATCGAGGCGCTGCTGGCGCGCCTCGCCCACGAGCAGGACGACGCCTCGCTCGCGACGCGCGTGCAGGCCCTGCAACTGCTGGCCGAGTACGTGGCACGGCAGCGGCTGGGCACGGAGTTGGCTCAACCTCGCAGCTTCGCGGCGCTGCTGGCCGAACTGGCGACGGAGCGCCGGTCCTGGCTGGCGCTGCAGGACGGCTACTTCGATCCGGCCCAGCACATCGCGCGGTATTACGAGCTGCTGCTGCCTGGCAGCGCCGCGGGGCGGCCGTTGCTGCGCGATCTGTTGGCGGAGCCCGCGCGGCTGCCGTCCAGCGCTGATCCCAGCGCGCAGCAAAGCTGGACGGCGGCCCGTGGCGTGGCGCTTCGCCTGCTTGAACCGCTGGCCGAGCCGACCGACGCGGCCTTGCTGCGGAGTCTTTGGGAGACGGACCTGCCCGCCGTCGCGGCGCCGGCGGCGGTGGTCTGGCACCGCGTGGCCGGTGCCGCGGTGCTGCCCGCCATCGCGGCGCGAGCCCTGGCACCGCACGGCCCGTCGCGACTGGCCGCCGACGACTGGTACTACAGCCTGGCCCGGCTGGGCGAGGGGCTGCTGGAGCCTTGCCTGGAGGCCTTGCGGGCAGCGGAGTACGACACCCGGGCTTACGCCGTGCGGCTACTCTCGGCGCTGCGCGAACTGGCGGTCCCACGGCTCCGCGAGATCGCCCGCGACGACGCCGACTGGCGGGTGCGCAGCAACGCCGGCGAGGCGCTCACCGCGATCTACCAGCAGCGCCTGGCGACCCCGGCGGCGGCCGTCGACGCGGCCGACCGCGGCCTGTCGCTGGCGGAGCCCGCCGGCGATGCGGAGCGGGGGTTGAGCCGGGCGGACGAGGGGTGAGGGGGGCCGGGGGACGCGTCCGATCGGTCGGATCGGTCGGATCAGTCGGATCAGTCGGATCAGTCGGATCAGTCGGATCAGGAGATCGGTCGGTCCAGCAGGTCCAGCAGCTCCTGCGGTGCGTGGATCACTCGTTCGGCGCCGGCAGTGTGCAGTTCGGCGACAGGGCGGAAGCCCCAGGCCGCGCCGATGGCGCGCATCCCGGCGCGGCGGGCGCAGTGCATGTCGGGGGCGCTGTCACCCAGGTAGAGCACCTCACCCGGCGCCACGCCCAGCGCGGCGGCGACCGCCAGGGCGCCGGCCGGGTCGGGCTTCACCGGCGTGTCGGGCCGGGCGCCGCGGACCACCGCGAAGGGCCACGGGGCCAGCAGCTCGGCGACCAGCCGTTGCGTGAACGGGTCCGGCTTGTTGGAGAACACCGCCAGCGGCAGGCCCCGGGCGAGCAGCTCCTCGAGCAGGGCGGCGATGCCGGGGTAGGGGCGACTGCGGGCAGCGTAACGTCGCCCGTACTCGGCCTCCATCGCCGCGATCAGCGCCGCGGTTCGCGCGCTGCTCACCGCGTCCGCCGGCAGCACTCGCCGGGCCAGCGCATGGATGCCGTCGCCGACGAACAGTCGGTAGGCGTCGACCGGGTGCCCTGCGAATCCCAGGCCGGCCAGCGCGACGTTCATGCTGTCGGCAAGGTCCTGCAGGGTGTCGAGCAGCGTCCCATCGAGGTCGAACAGCACCGCGGCGACGGTCATCTGGCGGGCACTCCCTGGCTGCGCCGCCAGGCCGTCAAGCAGGCCAGCGCCGCGCCATCGTCAATCGCCTGCGCCGCCACGGCCGCCGCCGAGCGCCACTCGTCGGCCAGGCCGGCGACCAGCACCGCGGCCGCGGCGTTCAGGATCACGAAGTCGCGGTCCGGCCCCGGTTGACCTTCCAGCACCGCGACGATCCGCGCGGCATTGCCGACGGCGTCACTGCTGGCCACCGCGCTGAGCGGATGCTCCGGCAGGCCGAGGTCAGCCGGCGTGATGCTGCTCCGCCGCACCCAGCCGTCGCGCAGTTCGCTGACCAGCGTCGGCCCCTCGCAACTGATCTCGTCGACCCCCGCCAGGCCATGCACCACCAGCGCCCGGGTCCGGCCGAGGTTGGCCATCACCGTCAGCAGCAGGTCCACCAGCGCCGGCTCCGGCACGCCGATCACCTGGGCCGTGGCGCCGGCCGGGTTGGTCAGCGGGCCGAGCAGGTTGAAGACCGTCCGAATCCCAATCTCGCGCCGCGGCCCGGCGGCGTGCTTCATCGCCGGGTGGTAGCCCGGCGCAAACAAGAACCCGATGCCGACCTGCTCGATGCTCGCCGCCACGCTGGCCGGGGCGGCGTCGATGGCGATGCCCAGCGCGGTCAGCACGTCGGCGCTGCCACAGGTCGAGGTCAGGGCGCGGTTGCCGTGCTTGGCGACCGTGGCGCCGGCGCCGGCGGCGACAATCGCCGCGGCGGTGCTGACGTTGAGGGTCGAGCGGCCCCCGCCGCCGGTGCCGCAGGTGTCGATCAGCGGGCTGCGCGCGATGGGCAGGGCGCGGCAGTGGCGGCGCATCGCGCGGGCGAAGCCGGTCAGCTCGGTGGCCTCCTCACCCCGTGTGCGCAGCGCCCCCAGCAGCGCGCCGATCTGGGCCGGGGTGGCCTCGCCGCCCATGATCTGGTGCATCACCGCTTCGGCGGTGGCACTGTCCAACGCGGCCCCGCCGGCCACAGTCTGCAACGCGTCCTGCAGCATCCCGTCCTCCGCTGACGGGTTTGGCGGCGACGGCTGCCAATCCTCCCCGCCGCGGTCACGCTAAGCGCTGGTGACACCGGAGGCGGCGATGCGACAATACGGGGGGTTGCTCCTGGGTCTGCTGGCGACCGGCAGCGCGTTGGCCGAGAAGCGGCTGACTTCGTACAACGAGGTGCGCCTGATCGACGCCTACCGCTTCCGCGGCGGGACGCGCGCCGGGACCGGGCTGATCCGCAGCGGCTGGACGCAGTACAAGCTGAACTCCGCGTTGCGGGCCCGTTTTGAGTCCTGGAGCTGGCTGCAGCTCGAAGCCGGCAAGGGCACCGGCGAGTCGCGCTACACCGGCGCCCTCGAGTGGGACGCCCATCGTCTCTTCACGTTGCGCTTGCACGGCACCTGGTACGACCGCAATGATGAGGTCGGCAACCAGCTCTTCCAGGGCCCCAAGACCACCGAGTTGGGGGGGGCGGTGACTCTCCGCGTGCCGCTGCGGCCGACGCTGTCGTACTGGTACGACCTCGACAGCAATGTCGGCAGCTACCTGCAGCTTGGTGTCAGCCACCGCACGCCGGTCTCGACCAACGGCTGGCTGGCCGATCTCAGCGCCAACCTGGGCTGGGACTTCGGCCGGCAGCAGGGCTTCAACGACGCCCACCTGCGGGGCTACCTGTGGTACGAGCTGGACAGCCACTTCAGCGTCGGGCCCGGGGTCGATCTCTGGTTCCCGGCGGCCCAGGTCGACCCGACCGCCGACACCGTGCGAGCCGACTGGTCGCTGGGCCTGACCTACCGCAAGCTGTTCTGAGGCCCGCGCCTCACTCGAACGGTAACGGGTTGTCGGTCAGCGCCACGAGGTCCAGGAAGAGGCTCTCGCGGGGGGTCAGTTGCACCGTGTGCTCGCCCGCGGTCAACGTCAGCGGCTGCAGACAGATCAGCGTCATCGCCTGGTTCTGCGCCGCCATGCACCAGCGCCAGGCGGCCCCGACGCGCAGTTGGCTGGTCTGCTGCGCGGCGCCGTCGAGGGCGAAGTGCAGGCTGTCGTGCTGCGCGGTCGGCTCGTCGGCGCGGACCCGCAGCAGCAGGTGGTAGACGCCCGCCCGCGGGACGCCGAAGCGGTACTCGACCGGCCCCTCCTTGGCCGCGCCGGCCAACAAGAGGGCCTTGCCGCCCGAGGCCGCCGGGTCGGCGACGACCTGGTAGGCCTTCGCGCCGCTCGGCTGCTCGGCCTCCAGGAACTGCGTCCAAACGCCATCGGCCGCTGGTTTCACCGCCTGCTGGTAGCTGGTCGCCGCGTAGACCATCACGGGGCGCGAGAGCCCGTCGGGCAAGCGCACCAGGAAGGCGCCTTTGTAGAGAGCACGGGCCGTCATCCTGGCCGGCTGGAGGATCACCCGCAGCTCCAGGGGCTGGCCCGGCGTCAGGCTGCTGGCCGCGGGCTGCACCGTGAACCAGTCGAACGCGCTGTTCTGTGCGATCCGGAAGGGCGTCGTGGCGGCTCCCGACCAGGTCGCGGTGATGGTCTGCGCGGCCCCGGCGCTGGTCTCGGCGGCGCTGAAGCGGAGCTGGTTGCGGTCCAGCCGCAGCGGCAGCGGGCGGTCGGGCAGGCTGAGCGGCGCGGCCGCCGGCAACGCGCCGAGGTCGACCGCCCCGCCGGCGGTGAAGTTTGGCAGCGCCTCGCCGCGGCCGCGGGCAGGCGAGCCGGCGCGCAAGGTGTAGTGCCCCGCGCCCGGGTCGCTGAGGCCCGGGTCACCGGTCAGCCCGTGCGCTTCAGCGCCGGCCTCGCCGTTCAGTTGAAGGTTGTAGTCGCAATCCGACTGCGGGCTGCTGCTGCGCCGCGAGATGTTGCTGCGGGCGGCGAAGAGGTTGTTGCGGGCGACGATCTTGAGATGCGCCAGCAGCCCCAGGTCGCCCGCGTCGCCGAAGGTGGTGTTCCCGAAGACGTGCGCCACCGCGCTCGGCCCGCTCTGGTTGCTGGAGGTCTTGATCGACTGCCCGGCCAGGTTGCGCTGGTCGCCCATGTTGACCAGCAGGTTGTTGAAGACATACGACGGCCCGGCCATGCAGCCCTGGATGCTGACCCCGCAGAGGCAGCCCTCGAACCAGTTGCGGTGCACCCGCACGTTGATCTGCCCGCCGTCAATCTCGATGGCGTCGTCGTTGGCGAAGCAGTAGAAGTTGCCGTAGATGTCGGCATCGCGGTAGAAACCGCCGTCGCTGTCGAAGTTGCCGGCGCCCTCGATGGCGTCGTTCCAGCGGTGCTCGTCGCTGCCGATGAAATCGTTGTAGCGCAGCACGGTCGAGCGCGGCTTGTCGATCCCCACCGCCTGCGGCCCGGACGGGTGGGCGTAGTACCAGGAGTTGGCGGTGGTCAGCGGGTCGTGGATGTAGTTACGCTCCAACACCGTGCCAACACTGCGACTCACCAGGATGGCGGTGTCCCAGTTGATGGCCTCCCCCGCGGGCGTGTAGTACATACCGTTCTTGTCGAACCGCTGCACGCCGATCCGGCCCCAGCCGGCGATGTCGCAGTTCTGCACGCGCACCTGCTCACACTGCCGGATGCGAATCACGTCCGCCAGGCCGCCCCGGATGGTCAGCCCGTCGAGGATCACGTGCTTCACGCGGTACAGGTCGAGAATCGGCCCCTGCCGGTCGTTGCGCAACACGAAGCCGTCGCGGGCGGTGTAGCGGATCCAGCCCTCGGGCGTGCCGCTCTCGGTGATCGCCAGGTGGCCGTCAAAGTTGGTCGCGTCGAGCACGACGGTCTTGGCGATCGGCACGGCGGAGCGCCAGGTCCGGAAGGGGCTGCTCTCCACGGTGGCGCCCGCGGCGTCCAGCACACGCAGTTCGTAGGCGGTGTCTTCCTGCAGATTCACGACGCTGCCGCGGTACATCGTGTCCTCGGGCGCGTAGACCGGCGGATAGACCGGCTGCCAGGCGCCGACGGTGGTGCGAAACTCGACCCGCAGGCCCGGGCGCAGCGGGCTCTTCAGGTAGTAGCCACAGGCGTTGAAGAGCGGCACCACCTCAAACGGCGCGACCTGCAGTTTGGGGTGTCCGGCGGCCCGTCGCTCGGCGATCTGGCGCTCTTCGTCCGCGCTCAGCGCGGCCGCGTACTTCACCATATCGTAGGTGATCGAGGACTCGTCCCCGGTGGCGTAGAGGCAGGCCTCAATCCGCGACGGGCCGCTCCAGCCGAAGGCCTGCTTGAGGTTGATGGCGTAGACCCCCGGCCCGTCGATGTTGGCGACCTCGCGCTTGTCGTTGGGGGTGCGGATCAGCTTGACCTGACCGCGGTCGGAGAGCTCGCTGACCCGGACCACGAACCATGGGGTCTCATCGAGGTTGACCTGGTGGACGCGGCTGGCGGTGACCCAGCGCGGATCGGCGGCGGAGTCGACCAGGCGGAGCCGGCCCTTGGCGACGGTCAGCTCGCCGGGCGTCGAGTCGAACCGCTGCCAACCGCCCTCACTGAAGTCGTCGAGCAGATCGGCCTGGGCGCCGTGGGACAGCAGGACGAGGCAGCAGACCAGCAGGCAGCGCTTCATCGCAATCACCTCGCGCCGCGGCGCGGCGCCGATCGCTCATTCGCCAGCGACCGGCGACTCCTGTCGTGGCACGTGCTACCATGCCGCCGGCCGCGGCAGGCGGCGGGAGGCGCGGTGTGACACCGTTACGGGTCGGCGTGGTGGGGCTCGGCATCCGAGGGCTCTGGCTGGCACGCCTGGCGGCTGACAGCCCGGCCACCGAGCTGGTGGCGCTGGCCGACCTCAATCCGGACATGCGCGACGTCGGCCGGCAGTGCTTCCCAACGGTGACCATCCACCAGGACGGCGTGGCGCTGGCTGGCGATCCGGCCGTCGAAGCCGTACTGGTCGGCACGGGCGACCGCTTTCACGCCCAGAACGCCCGCGAAGCGCTGCGGGCTGGGAAGCACGTCCTGGTCGAGAAGCCGCTGGCCCAGAGCTTCGCCGACCTGCGGGAGCTGCAGCGACTCGAGGCGGCCAGTGGCTGTCGCCTGGGCACCTACCTCGAACTGCGCCACAGCACGCTCTGGCGGCGCGCCAAGGCCGTGCTCGAGAGTGGTGAGGTCGGCCAGCTCTACGCTGCCACTTTGCTCGACCATGTCGGCCGCGACAAGGCGCAGTTCTTCGGTCGGCGGCGCGCCCGCTCGCGCGACCAGATGGTCAGCCTGGTGCTGCAGAAGGGGGTCCACTGCCTGGACCTGCTGAACTGGTTCCTGGGCAGTGCGCCCCGCCGCGTCGCGGCGGTCGGCAAGCTGGCCCACTTCGGCGGCACCGCAGCGGCCGACAAGCGCTGCTGCGCCTGCGACGAAGCGGCCACCTGTCCGCACTTTCACGAGCACACCTACCCGCTCAACCCGCCGGGCATCGTGCTCGACCATGGCGATGACCACTGCGTCTGGTCCAGCGCCTGCGACCTGGAGGACATCAGCCTGCTGAGCATCGAGTACGCCAGTGGCGCCGTGGCGTCGTACCACGAGGTCCACTTCGCGCCCTACTACAGCACGCACTTCACCTTCTACGGCAGCCTGGCGCAGCTCGATGTCGAGGCCAACCACGACACCAACGAGTGCTGGTTGCAGGTCACCGCCCGCCACACCCAACAGCAACGCCGCGAGCGGCCCAGCCGCGACACCGGCCACGGGGGCGCCGACCCGGCGCTGCTGGCCGACTTCGCCGCCGCCGTGCGCGAGGGCCGGCCACCGCTCTGCGACCTGCGCGCCGGCTACGAAAGCGCCCAGATCGGCATCGCCACGCGGCTTAGTCTCGACAGCGGCCAGTTTGTGGAACTGCCGCCGTTTGAGTCGCCGTAGCCGCTACCGCACCTGCACCACGGCATACTGCCGCAGTTCGTTGAGGCGCACCCGCAGGCCGTCGCCGGCGGCGGTGACCGTGGCCTCGAGAGGCCCTTCCGGCACCCGCACGGTGGTGCTGGCCGCCGGGAGCCGCAGGCCGGGGACTTGCAGCTCCAGCGTCAACTCGCCGGTCGGCAGGCTGTGCTCGCGGGCCTGCTGCTCGGCTTCGGTGAGTCGCGGGTCGAGCGTCGCGGCGTGGTTCAGCAGGTGCACCAGCAGGCCGCGCGGCGTGCGCTGCAGGTCGACGGTCACCAACTCGGCCCCGCGGCCGGTCAGCCGTACCAACGGCTGCGCCGCGCGGAGGGGCGCAACGACCGCCAGCAGCTTGGCGTCGGTGGCACTCAGCGGGACATGCATCGCCGGAATCTCGATCGCCTGTTTGGCCTCACAGCGCAGCCAGAGGCCCAGCTCGTACATCGTCTCGACGCGATAGCCCTCGCCGTAGGGCGCCCACGACTCGCCGTCGGGCGCGGCCCCGGCGGCGAGCAGTTTCTGGCCGTCGGGCTGGCGGTACGACTCGTTGAGCAGATTCCGCGCGATGGCCTGCTGCGCCTCGTCCCAGGGCCCGAACTTGACGTTGCGGAACCAGACTCGGCCGCCGTGGTTGCGGAACAGGAGATGCACCGAGGCCGACTTCAGGGGCTTCTCGGAGTTGATCACGCAGCGCGAGAACTCCCAGTCGTGCGACCCGGTGCTGAAGCGGGCGACCTGCCCCCAGAGCGGGGTGCCGTCCTGGTGGAGCAGGTCGACGTACAGCGCGTAGTTGCTGTCGGCCTGCCCACTGACACCCTCGGCCTTGCTCCAACCCTCGATTACCACCTTGCCGGGCGTGGTCTGGTTGAGCGCGACGTACTGCGTCGCCCCGGCCGTGGTGCCGCCGAAGGCATCCTCCAGCCAGTAGTGCGTGGCGCCGCGACCGACCGGGCGCTGGCGTAACGGCGCCTCGCCGGCCGGTGGGGTGGCCCACTCTGGCCGGGTCGCCCGGTCCCGCCAGTCGGCGCCGTACCTGGCGGTCTCGGCGCCGAGCAGCAAGGCCCGTCCGCCGCCGCGGAGCCAGCCGTCGACGGTCCGAATGGCGTCGTCCTCGAGGGCCGGTGCGTCGAGCATCACCAGGCCGGTCAGGCCGCTCAGAGCGGCCGGCTGCAGGCCGACATCGGAGACCACCCGGTACGGCACCTGGGCCTTCTGCAGCGCCTGCGCGAAGGCCAGGCATTGGCGGTGGGTCTGGCTGGAAAGCAAGTAGCTGCGCGGCGAGAAGAGCAGGCCAATCTCCCCGAGCTCCTGCGCGGTCGCCAGCTCGTCGGCCAGGTCGCGGGCCAGGGCGAAGTAGGCCCGCACCGCGGGCAGGTGCTCCCGCAGCAGGTTGCCCGTGCCAGGACCGCCCAGCCCCAGCCACGACACCGCCCCCTGACTGACGATCTCGGCCAGCGCCAGCCGCAGCCGGTCAGGCGCCATGCGGCCGTGGTGCAGGGCGCCCTGTTCGTCGGTCAGCAAGTGATAGGTCACCGACATCGCGGCGGGCCGGCTGGTGGGCCGCTCGCTGAGGGCGTGGGCCACCTTGAGCCACGGGATCTGCGTGCCGCCGGGGGGGAACGCACCGTGCGTGGTGCCCTCGATGCACATCAGGTCGTAGTGGTCGCCGTAGGCCCACTGGTAGGTCGACCCGCTGTCCTGGTGGTAGGTCCCGTCCAGCCCGAAGCCGGGGACAATGGCGCGGGCGGTCCGACGCAGGTCGCCCAGGAAGTCCATCACGCAACGGATCCGCCACTCTCGCAGGGCCATGCGGGTCGGCAGATCGCTGGCGCCAATGGCCTCGGTCAACACCGGCGCCAACTGCCGGGCGGCGGCAAACTCCGTCCAACTGGCGAGGCAGTGCGGGCAGAAGCAGGACTCGTAGTGGCTGGCGTAGTCGACATGCACGCCGCGGTGGCCCTGCTGCGCCAGCCCGCGGAAGTGCTCGCGCGAGAACTCCAGCCAGAGCGGGTTGTTGACGCAGGCGGTCCAGCCGTACTGGGCAATGGTCGGGAACAGCGGATCGGCCGGCCGCAAGAAGCTGCCATCCTGACGCACCGCGGCGCGGGCGCGGATCCAGCTCTCGTCGTGGCTGCGGCTGTCCATGTAGTTCAGCGTGAACCAGCCCCGCGTGGCCAGCCCGGCGGCCCTGGCTGCCGCGGGCTGGGCGCCGAAGGCGCAGTTGACGCCGGTCGCGGCCCAGGCGGCGAGATCGGCTGGCTCCTGCGGCAGACCGCTGATGAACAGCTCGCGGCACCGCCCGCGCTGGAACAGGGCCGAGTCGTCGGCCGCGCCCAAGGTCAAGACCACCAGACACCACAACACCATGCCGGCGCTCCGCTGCCGCGGCGACCGTTCCGGCCGCGCCGGCCGGTTCCTCCCAAGCCGCGCCTACGGTACCGCGGGGGGCTCCGGCGCGGGACTGGCGGGCGACGGCAGGTCGGCGCCCGCCGGGACGGTGGGGGCGGGCGAGGGGATTGGGGCGGTCGGGTCGATCCGGTAGATCGCCACGGCCGGCAGATCGGGCGCGACGGGCAGCCGGGCCGGGTAGACCAGCTTGCATTGCGCCAGTTTCGGGAGCCGATAGCTGCCCAGCTCGTAAGTGCCGTAGTAGAGGTGCGTGACGCCCGACTCACTGAGCTTGAGGAGCCCCGGCAGGTTGCCGGCCGGGTCCTGCAGCACGGCATTCAGCTCGCGGAGCTTCTCGCCGAAGCCGATCGTCTCGGCCCAGTGGCCGCAGTAGACGGTGAAGCCGGCCCGCCCGGGCAGGTAGCTGCCGACTGTCGGCAGGCAGGCCACCACGGCGTCGCGAGGGAGGTGCTGGCGCATCCAGTCCCAGGCCTCGACCTCGGCTTGCGGCAAGTAGAAGGGCGGCATCAGCGCGGCCTGCAGCTTGGCGGCGTTGTTGTGGTGGACCGCCTCCACGGAAGCCATCACAAACAGCACATTGGACGGCAGCAGCGCCAGCAGGCCAAGCAACGCCAGTTGCCGCTGCGCGGTGGCTCGCCGGCAGGCGAGGTCGGCCCGGACCGCCCAGACCGCGCCGACCGTCGCCAGCCGGGTGCGCGTCCTCCACACGGCCAGCATCGTCGCGGCGAGCCGCGTCAGGCGCCACAGGCCAAGGGTCGCGAGGACCGCCAGCACGACGTGGAAGCCCTCGATCATCTTGCGCTGGAACGGGAACAGGCCGCTCGGCAGGTAGATGCAGCCCGCGTGGACCACCAGCCAGACCACCAGGAAGCGGCCCGGCCAGCGGCGCTGCCGCAACGCCCGCACGACACCGACCAGTGCCAACGGCAGCAGCAGGCCGTAGCTCACCAGCATCGTCGGCAAGGGTGGGGTGGCGGTGACCGTGTTGGCCTTCGCGGCGTACAGCGCATCGCTGCCGATCAGCCACTTCTGGTACCCCACGGCGGGCACCGTCAGCAGCACGATCAGCCCCAACGCCAGCCAGCCGCCGCGGGCCTGCTGCCCGGCTGCAGCGCTCTGCCAGAGGGTATACACCCCAAGCGTCAGCAGCAGCGGTACCGCGTCGTAGGTGTGGATGTTGGCCAGCAGCAGGCCGGCCAGACCGGCCACCGCGGCGTAGCCGTACCGCTGCGTCCGGATCGCCAGCTCGCCGCACACCAGACTGACCAGCAGCAGGGCCACCGAAACGGTGAACAGGGGGTTGAGGTAGGCCGACAGAAAGGTGATCGCCTCGGGCATCACCAGGTCCGGTTCGACGTCGATCGGGTCGAGCTGCAACCAGCGCCCGAGCACCAGCCAGGCGGCCAGCGAGCCGGCCACAAGCGCCACCCAGCGCCACCGGCGCAGGTCGGGGCCGGGCACCTGGGTCAGCCAGCCGTAGGCCAGCAACCCCAGTCCG
Organism: Fimbriimonadaceae bacterium; assembly: GCA_020850355.1. Lineage (GTDB taxonomy): Bacteria > Armatimonadota > UBA10988 > UBA10988 > UBA10988 > JADZEX01. The sequence continues at coordinate 108,754 of JADZEX010000026.1, forward strand.
GCGCAGCCCAGGCCGAGCCAGCGCGTCGCCGACTCCATCGGTGCCGGTGGCAGGGCCGCCAACCAGAGCAACGCCACGGTCCAGTCTCGCAGCGGCCGTCGCGTGGTGGTGCGCCAGGGCGCCGCCAGCGTCACGGCGCCGGCCAGCAGCAGCCAGTCCGGCCGGGGCGTGCCGCGCAGCAACAAGGCGCACAGCACGGCGCCGACGGCGGCGGCGGAGTCGTCCTCGCGCACTGCCCGCTCGCCCCAACGCACGCCCAGCAGCAGCAGCCCGACGCTCAACAGCAGCAGCGGATTGAACGGCGTCTCCGGCCCGCTGCCGATCTGGAACCAGCCGGCCCCCGACGAGAGCAGCACCACCGCCAGCCCGAGCTGCCGCCACTGCCGTCGGGCGGTCACCGCCGCCAGCAGCGCGTAGACCAGCGGACCCAACAGCGCCACGGCCAGCAGCCGGGCCAGCGCCCAAACCTCGTACGGCGAGAGGCCAACGGCCGCCGCCAGCCGGCCGCAGCCGAGCATGAAGAGGTTGAAGAAGTGCCCGGTGTGCGGCTCGCTGGTGAACTCGTTCCGGAAGAAGCTGCTGCCCTCGGCGGCCTGCCGGATCCAGCTCAGGTGGACGTTCGGCTCGTCGGGGTTGAACAAGAACCCGAGGTAGTGCTGCCCCGAGGGTGTGCGCGCGGAGGCGAAGACGTAGGGCAGGGTGGTCAGCACCGCCAGCGTCGCGGCGAGGGCCAGCGCCCAGCGCCACTCGCCGGGCCGCACCGCCGGCCGACTCCGCGGCGCCTCGCTCATGAGGCGGCTTCCACCGCCGCGGCCGGTTCCGCCGTCGCCGGCTCGGGCTGGTTGCTGGTGGCCACCAGCACCACCCCGGCGATGATCACCGCCAGGCCGGCGACTCGCTGCAGCGGCACCGGTTCATGGTAGACGAAGTACCGCAGCACCGTCACGATCACGTAGTTCAGAGCGACCATCGGATAGGCGACTGTCAGGGGCACCTTGCTGATCACCATCAGGTAGCCCATGCTGCTGAGCACGAAGCAGCCCAGACCGAACGCCACGCCGGGCGTCAGCATTGCCCTCAGCAGCATCCCAAGGCCCTGCAGCGCGCCGTGGACCGAGGTGTAGTCGTCCAGGGCCTTCTTCATGCTGAGCTGACCGACGGCTCCCAGCACCAGCGCCACCGCGAACAGGCCGAACAACTTCAAGGTCATGCTGTTTCCTTCACTCCCCGCTCACCGCGGCGGCTGCGGCGCCAACCAGCGGCGGCTCGGGCGCGGCGCGAGCACGGCCACCGCCTCGCCCACCAGGGCGCTCCGCGGAACCGGCCCAAAATCGCGCGAATCATCACTCCGGGGGCGGTTGTCCCCCAGTACGTAGACACTGTCGGGGGGGACCGTCACCAGCGGCAGGCGCTCCCCTCGGAAGGGCTGCGCATAGGGCTCGGCGAGCAGTTTGCCGTTGATCCGCACACCGGCCGGGCCAACCGCCACCTGCTCGCCCGGCAGGCCGATCACCCGCTTCACCAGCCACTCGCCATCTTTCGGCGAGAGCAGCACGATGATCTGTCCGCGTGGCGGCAGACGCTTCTTGGCGTGCCAGGTGTTGACCAGCAACTGGTCGGCCGGCTGCAACGTCGGCTCCATGCTGTGTTGCGCCACCTGCACCGGCCGATAGACCAGGAGCCGTAACAGCAAGATGCTGAGGAGCGGCAGGAGCACCGCCAGATCGACCAAAATCCGCACCCAACGTCGGCGGCCGCTCACCGCGACCTCCGGCGACAGGCCACGAAGAAGCCGTCGTGGCCATCCCCCGGGCCGATGGTCGCCCAGCCGGCGGCGGCGTCCCAGCTCGGCGGCACGGGGCCCGCCGCGGCTGGTGCGAAGTCGCCGAAGGTGCTGTCGAACCAGCGCATCTGCCCCTCGTTCTCCTCTTGCTCCATGCTGCAGGTCGCATACACCAGCACGCCGCCCGGCCTGGTCAGCCGCGCCGCAGCGGCCAGCAGTTCACACTGCAACGCCGTCACCTCGGCCAGCCGCGCCGCCTTCAGGTGCCAGCGCAGATCGGGCCGCCGGGCCAGCGTGCCACTGCCGCTGCAGGGGGCGTCCAGCAGCACCACCTCGGCCGGCGCGGCCGCCGTGAGAGTCTCGCGCACGTCGCCCGCCACGGTCTGGATACACTTCAGCCCCAGCCGCGCCGCTGCCTGGTCGACCCGTTGCAGCCGCCCGGCGTTACGGTCGCAGGCCAGCACTTCGCCCTGGTCGCCCAGCAGCTCGGCGAGGTGGGTCGCCTTGCCGCCCGGCGCGGCACACAGATCGATCACGCGCTGCCCGGCCGTGGCGCCGCTGACCGGCGCAATCAGCATGGCGCCCTCGTCTTGGATCGTAAACCAGCCCTCGCGCCAGCCGGGCAGGCCTTCGACCGCCTGCGGCTCCTGCAACAGCACCGCCTCGGGGCAGAGCCGACCGGCTTCGACCGCGATCCCGCGGTTACGCAGCACGTGCAGCAGATCGGCGGCGGAGGTGCGCAGGCGGTTGGCCCGCAGATGCAGCCGCGGCTCGCGGTTGCCGGCGAGGCACCAGGCCCGAGCGGTCTCGACGCCGTGGCGGGCCACCCAGCGTTGGACCAGCCAGCGCGGGTGGGACTCCCACTCGACCAGCCGCTCGACCGGATCGGCGGCCAACTCCGGCGGTTCGTCGCGCAGCGCGTCGGCCTCGCCAGCCAGGCGGCGGAAGACGCCGTTGGCGTACTGCGCCAGTCCGGCGTGGCCCCAATCGCGGGCGATGTTGACCAAATCGTTGACGGCGGCGCCGACGCGGGTCTGCGCGGCCCACAGCAGCTCAAAGGCGCCGACTCGCAAGACCGCTCGCAGCACGGGATCGAGCCCTCCAAGGGGACGGCTGAGCAGTGGTCGGAGGACGAAGTCGCAGCGGCGGCGGAGTCGGATGGAGCCGTGAGTCAAGGCCGTGGCGCGGGCCGCAGACGGTCCTTGCAGGCTGGCGGTGGTCAGCTCACGGTGCAGGGCCACCTCGGCGAAGGCGCCGGTCTCGACCGCTCGCTGCACGGCGACGGCGACGGCGCGGGAGGTGGCGCTCAAGACTCCGGATCGAAGTCGGGGAAGTAGATCGCCGCTTTGGCGACTTCCTCATTACCGGGTTCGAGCTTCCAGACCTGCTTCATCTCGGCCAGGGCCTCGTCATTCATGCCCAGCATGAGGTAGGTCTTGAACAGCTCCACCCGCCCCTTGACGAAGTCGGGCCGCTGCCCGCGCATCTTTTCCAGGTCGGCGATCGACTCGTCGAAGAAGCCGTTGAAGCAGTAGGCCAGGCCGCGCCCGTGGTAGACCAGGTAGGCCTCCGCATCGTCGGCGAACTCGGCGACCAGGGCGTCGTAGATGGTGATCGCCGCGTCGTACTCGCCGTCATAGCGGAGCCGGTCAGCTTCTTGCAAGCGGCTCTGGTCCACGGGTTCAACGCTCCTTGGCCACTACCGGCCAGCGATGGTCAGCCGACGTCCCCGGGCGTAGGCTGCGCCATCGGTCGGCCGCCGGCCGGGGGCCTGCACCTGGCTCAGCCAGAGACTCCCGTCGCCCGTCCCTATCAGTATGCCACGTCCGTCGACGATGTCGAGCAGCGCGCCCGGGATTCCCTGGCTCTCGCCGACCCGACACCGTAGGACTTTGACCCACTCCCCCGCCACCTCGGCCTGCGCCCCAGGCCACGGCGTGACGCCACGGACCACGTTGAACAGCTCGCTGGCCGGCTGCGACCAGCGCAGGCGACCTTCTTCTTTGTGCAGGCGCGGCGCCAGAGTCGCCAGCGTCGCGTCCTGTGGTTGCGGTGTTATCGCACCGGCCAGCCATTCCTGCAAGGTCTTTCGCAACAACTCCGGTGCCGCCAGGGCCAACCGCTGCAACAGCTCGCCGGCCGTTTCCTGCGGCTCGATGGCGCTGGGCTCGGCGGCCAGCACCGGCCCGCTGTCGAGGCCCTCGTCCAGCAGCATCACGCTGATCCCGGTGCCGGTCTCGCCGGCCAGCAGCGCCCGCTGCACCGGCGCCGCGCCGCGGTAGCGGGGCAGCAGCGAGAAGTGGACGTTGAGGCAGCCCCCGCGGGGAGCCGTCAGGACGGCGGCCGGCAGCAGTTGACCAAAGGCCACCACCACGGCCACGTCGAGCGGCTCGGCGGTGAGCCAGGCCAGGAAGTCCGCGTGGCCGCGGATCCGTTCGGGCTGCACCACCTCCAGCCCCAGTTCGAGCGCCCGCCGCTTGACGGGCGAGGGCTGCGGCGTGCTGGACCGCCCGACCGGCCGGTCGGGCTGCGTCACCACGCGCAGGCGGCTCGCCAGGCCAGCCAGCGCCTCGAGACAGGGCACCGCCACCTCCGGCGTGCCCATGAAGACGGCGTTCACCGGTTCACCAGGCCCTGCTCCGAGCGCAGCGCGGCGAAGTGCTGGATCACCTCGTCGACGCTGGTCGGCGTGCGCAGCACCCGGTCGCCATCCTCGTCGGGTTCGAGCCCGGCCGCGCGGGGATCGTCGGCCTGCAGCAACTCGCTCCACCAGAGGTCGGCGGTGTGGTCGGTGAAGAGCACCCCGTTGAGGTGATCCACTTCATGCTGCAGGGCGCGGGCCAGCAACCCGCTGGCGCTGATGCTGACGGTGCGCCCGGCGCGGTCGAGGCCGACGATGGTGATCTGCTTGGCTCGCGGCACCGCACCGTAGACCCCCGGGATGCTGAGACACCCTTCGGTGCCGCGGGCCTGGCCCGACTTGCGCTTGATCTGCGGGTTGACCAGCCCGATCACCTCACCCTCGCCGTCCCACGCCACCAGCACCCGCCGGCTGACGGCGACTTGCGGCGCGGCCAGGCCCAGGCCGTGGCAGTCATGCATCGTCTCGGTGAGGTCGTCGATCAGCTTGCGCACCCCGGCATCGACGACGCTCACCGGCCTGGCCTTGCGGCGCAGGACCTCGTCTCCCAACAGGACCACTTGACGGCGCACCAGGCTCCTCCGCGCCGACATCATACCATAGCGCCCGCCACCGGCCGGCGGAGCCGGTTACGCGAAGCGGACACACCCCTTGATCACCTGCCCGGCGTCGATCTGCGCGATGGCCGCGCCGAACTCGTCGGGCGTCCACAGATGCGACCGCCAGAACCCGGCCTCAAGCCGTCCCGCCAGCAGGTCTTCGGAGACCAGCCGGGTGTAGCGGTGTTCTTCCGGCCCGGGCCGCAACGGCCGCAGGCCGGCTGGCAACTGCGCATAGACGGCGTCCCAGGCGCTGCCGGCGGCGGCGCCGTAGATCGCCACCACGGCGTCGGGCTGCAGCAGAGGCGCGAAACTGGGGAGCAGCGCGGGCCGGCCAATCGCCTCGAAAAGATGCGTCGCGAGGGCGCCGCCATGGTGCGCCCGGATCTGCTCGGCGAGGTCCGGCGCGCTGCTGTCGAGGGCCAGGTGCGCGCCGCAGCGGCGGGCCAGCAGCAGGCGCTCGGGGCGCCGGCCGAGGGTCACCACCAGGCGGCACCCGGCGCTACGCAGCCAGCGGGTCAGCGTCAGTCCGGCGACCCCGGTCCCGACCACCACCGCGGCCGCGCCGAGCAGCGGGCCAGTGGCCTCGGCGACCTGCTCCACGAAAGCGCGTGTCTCGGCCAGCGAGATACTCAGGAAGGCATCCTCGGGGGCCAGCGCGGGCGCCAGCACCACCTGCCGATCGCTGGTGTAGTTGCCCGCGGCGTCGCGCACCAGGCCATACTCGGCGAAGCCGCCCCAGCCGCTCGAGAGACCGTCGCGCTGGTCACCGGGCAAGATCGCCGCGGCCCGCGTGACCCGGTCACCGACCCGGTAGCGCTGGCAGGCGGCGCCGACCTCGACGACCGTGCCGACCGACTCGTGCCCCAGGATGAAGGGCGTCGCCGGGCGGTAGGGCTGGTCGCCGCGGATCAGTTCGCGGTCGGTGCTGTTGCAGAACCCGCAGGTCTCGATCCGGACCAGGGCCTCGTCGGCGGCCGGCCGCGGCAGCGGCAGATCGGCCCACTCCCACGCCTCCGGTCCCGTCACTACCAGCGCCCGCATCAGCCGTCTCCTGTCCCGGGCCGGCCATTCGGCCCGGCGCCCGCAGGACCTTCCGTCGCGCCGGCGTAATCGCCGGTGGGAGCAGCCCGTGCAGGTCTCGACCGACTTCCCCGGCGGCGGCGCCGACAACCTCCGGATCGACGGCGACACCGTCTCATTCGAGGCCCCAGCCAAGGGCTGCCCGCAGCCGATGTGGTTCGCTTTCCGGCTGCTCGGAGCAGCCGGTCGACGTGTCACTGGCCGCCTGACCAATGGCCGGGCCTGCCTCGGCGGGGGCCAACTGGGCGTCGCGCAGCCGGTCTATCGCGACGGCGCCGGCGCCTGGCACCGGGTGATGCCCCAGCGTTGTAGCTACGACGCTGCCAGCGGGGTGTTGACGTTCTGGTTCACCCCGACCAGCGACGAGACCACCGTCGCGTCGATCTTCCCGTACCAACTGGCCGACCTGGATGCCTTCCGCCGCAAGCTGCCGGCGGACCGCGCGCGGTGGCGGGTGCTCGGCGAGTCGCCCCACGGCCGGCCGATCGCGATGCTCGAAGTCGGCGATCCCGAGCGGCGCGGCGAGGTGGTCTGGGTCACCGCGCGGCATCACGCCGGCGAGGTGCAGGGCAGTTACGTGATCGAGGGCCTCGTCTCGCGAGTCCTGTCGGCGCCCTGGCTGCTGGCCGGCCGGACCTTCTGCTGTCTGCCCATCATGGACGTCGATGCGGTCGAGGAGGGCAGCTACGGCAAGGACCAGGCGCCGATCGACTTCAACCGCGACTGGTCCGAGTCGCCGCACCATCCGGCGGTGCGGATGGTCCAGCGCGAACTCGCGGCGAGCGCCGCGAGTGGCACGCTGACGCTGTTCTTGGATCTGCACGGCCCGGCCCCGGGCGATCCCAGCTTCTTCCTGCCGAGCCGCCGCTGGACCTGCGACGACGCCTACGCGCAGCGCTGCTTCGCCCTGATCGACCACGTCGCCCGCGACTGGGACGGTCTGGCCCAGGGCGACTACCCGCGGCAGGCGCTGCGCTGGGCCGAAGACAACGCCGAGATGGTCTCGGCGGCGGCCGTCGAGTTGGCGCATGGGGTGCCGGCGCTGACGCTGGAGGTGGCCTACCACCGGGATCACCTGGGCCGGCTGCAGACGCCCGAGGGCTGGCGCGGAATCGGTCGTCGGCTGGCCGAGGGCTACCACCGCTGGCGCCTGTCGGGCGAAGCTTCGGGGCGGGTGCGAGCGTTGCCGGAGCTGCCGCGCCCGGCCGCCTGGTTCTGCCAAAGCCTGCCGCAGCAGGTGGCGATCAGCGACGACGGCGCCGACCTGGTGTTGACCAGCACCGCCGCCCCGGCGCGGGCCCGGCTGCAACTGCGCGAGTTCCAGAGCGGCCCGCGGCGGCTGACCTGGCAGAGCAGTGGCAAAGCCACGGCGCGGCTGAGCCTGTACCGCTACGGGCCGGCCGGGTACCGCCTGCCCGGCCACGAGACGGTGCCGTTGGCGGTCCATGCGGGCGAACTGCGGCTCGATCCCGGCGGCCGTTGGCGCTGCGCGGTGCTGCTGGAGGCGGCCGAAGCCGGGGCCACCTGGCGGCTGCGCTGGGAGGAGACCACCTGATGCGCGCGACGCTCCTGGCCCTGCTGCTGGCCCCGGCGCTGGCGGGCGCCCAGCCGGTCGACCTGCAGGCGCTCCTGAACGACGCGGTGGCGCGGCAGCTCCCGCGGCTCGAACTGCCGGCCGGCCCCGTCCGCACCGGCCGGCTGGTCCTGCAGGGCGCCACCAACCTGGTCGTCGACGGACCGCGGACGACGCTGGTCTTCACCGACCTCAACGGGATCGGCCTGACCCTCAACCAGTGCCGCGGCGTGACGTTGCGCGGGTTCCGGATCGACTACGACCCGCTGCCGTTCACGCAGGGCAGCATCACGGCGCTGGCCGCCGACCGCAGCAGCGTCGAGCTGGCCCTGCACGAGGGCTACCCCGACGCCAGCGACGACTACCTGGTCAACCACATCCACCTCTTCGAGCCGCAGGCCCAGCGTTGGAAGCCGACCGCGCCGGACTACTACCCCCGCCGCACGCTGCGGGTCGACCCGCGACACGTCCGCTTGGAGTTCGCCGCTGGCCACCCGGGCCTCGATCAACTGGCCATCGGCGACCGGGTCGTCCTGAATCAGCGCAACGGCGGGGCCATCCGGATGAACGACTGTGCCGCCATCACGGTCGCCGGACTGCAGATCCTGACGGCGCCAGGCGCCGCCCTGCTGGCGCGCTACATGGATGGTGAGAACCGCTTCCGCTACCGCGTCGAGCCAGGCCCGCCGCCGCCCGGCGCGACCCAGCCCCGGCTGCTGTCGAGCTGTGCCGACGCCTTCAACTACGCCTTCGCCCGGCGGGGGCCGATCCTGGAGAACTGCGCCTTCAGCTTCATGGGCGACGACTCGGTCAACCTTCACGGGGCCACCCTGGCGGTGCTGGCGCGGGTCTCGCCGACCGAACTGCGGGTAGCCTGGCCCTACGCCCCGGAGTGGCTGCCGCGCATGATCCGGGCCGGCGACCAGGCGCGGCGGCTGGCGGCCGGCAACTTCGCGCCGCTCGGCCTGGCCGGCATCGCGGAGTTTGTCCCGGAGCCCACCCGCGATGCCGCGCTGTTCCCGCGGATTGCGGTGGCCTGGCCGCGCAACCCGGCCGATCGCGGCACCATCTTCCGGCTGCGCCTGAGCGCCCCCTTGCCGGCCGAGCCGGGCGAGTGGATCGACGTGCCGGCCGCCAACGCGCCAGGCTGGCGGATCACCGGCTGTGAGTTCCGCGACCACCGCGCCCGCGGCCTGCGGCTGATGGCCAGCGACGGGCTGGTGCAGTTCTGCGTGCTCGAACGCCTGAAGCACCAGGCCATCACCCTCGGTGGCGAGTACGGCTTCTGGCGTGAGGCGGGCTGGGTGGAGAACGTGCGGATCGACACCAACATCATCCAGGATGTCGGCCGTGCGGCGGACTGCGGCAGCGCCCGGAGCTACCCGCTGGGCGCGATCGGGACGTTCATCCGACCGGAGCAACTGCCCTTCAGCGGCGAGCTCCCGCGGGCCAACCGGAACATCGTGATCGAGTCCAACACCATCCTGGGTTGCGACCTGGCCGCGGTCCACCTGGCCGCCGCCCGCGACTGCGTCGTGCAGTACAACCACTTCGAGGCGGTCTTGCGGCAGGCGCTGCCCAGCGCCGGGCGCGACTTTGGGCTGCGACTCGGGGCGGCGGTCGATGCTGTCGACGGGCCGGGCATGACGATTCAGAACAACCGGGTGATTCCGCGTAGCGAGCCCCCGCAATGACCTTGCACGGGCAGGTGATGGTCGTCTGCGACGCCACCGAACCGCTCTTGGCGGCGGTCGCGACGGCCCTCGCCGCAGAGGGCGCGACGCTGGTGCTGCTGGCGCCGGACGCGGCGAGTCTGCGCCAGGTGGCGGCGGCGGCCCGCCGCGTCGGCGGCGAGGTCCACGCGCTGCCGGTGCGGCTCGGCGCAGCCGGCTCTGCCGAGCGGGTGGCGGCCTGTGTCGGCGACGTGGCCGGCCGGGTCGACCGACTCCTCCTGGGCGGTGCAGCCGGGTCGCCCGCGGTGGCCGCGGCCCTGACGGCGGCCCTGCGGCCGTTGCTGCAGGCCCGCCCCGGCGGCCGGGTGCTCGGGCTGCTGGGCCCGGCCGAGGGCCTGACCACCGCGCCAGTCTGGCTGGCCGACCTGCGGCCAGCGCTGGCAGCCAGTGGTGTGACGGTCCACCAAACGGCCGCCGGCCAGGCGCCGCTGGCGGCCAACGAGCCGCCGTGGGTCAGCCTGCTGGCCTGGGCGCTCGGGCACGAGCCGCTGCCCGGCGCGTCGACCGGATCCAACGACCCGCCAGCAGCAGGCTAAGGGCGGCCGCCAGGAGGGCGCCGGCGACGCCCAGCCGCAGCCGGAGGCGAAGCTGCCAGAAGCTGGTCGGGAGCCGGTCGGCGGCGCGCGCGGTGATCCAAACCGGGCGCTGCAGTCCGACCAGGCCGCCAACGACCTGGTTATAGGGCCAGACCAACGGGATCCGCGCGATGTCGCTGCGCCGCTGCGGGTCGTCGTCGCCGGCCACCAGTCCCATCGCGGGGAGCACTCGGGCGTACCAGGCCGCCTCCGGCGTGGGCTCCACCGGCGCCGCCGGCAGGTTGCGCGAGATCGGCCGGAACGCCGGCTCGCCGCTCCGCTCGAAGGTCTGCTGGAGCTGCGTGAACGAAAGCGGCCGCCCCGCGTCGTCCACCCAATAGCGGTTGGCAATCAGGTCGACCGCAATCCACTGCGCCAGGTCGGGCGCCCAGAACTCGGCCATCGTGTGCTCGGCGCTCTGCCGCTCCCGGACGGCGACCCCGTTGGCCAGCCCATGGGCGGTGAGCGCCTCGGTGTAGTCCGAACAGCAGGGCGGGATTGGTTTCCCGATCTCTGCCACGCCTCGGGAACGACGCGCACTTGCCAGGCGGCGCGGGCCAGGGCGGGCCGCCGCAGCGCGGAAGGGCCAGCCCGCCCGCCAGCACCCTGGTCGCGACGGCGCCAGCGGCCAGCAGCCGCCAGGACCGGCGCGGTAGTGTGTTACTCGACAATCCGCAGGTTCTCCAGGTAGCAATCCACCTGCGCGGCGTTGAAGCTATGGATCCAGAGGTGGCAGGTGGCCGCTGCGGCTGGCGTCTCGAAGGGCAGGTCGAAAGCCTGCCATTGCCCGGCCGGGCCACTGACGGCGCCGACCGGCGTGACCTCGCCCCGCTCGTTGAGCGGGCTGACAGGCTTGCCGGCGGCATCGAAGCAGTAGATGTAGAGCCCCACGCCCGACCCGCTGACGGTGTAGATCTGGCCCTGCAAGCGGTACTTGCTGGCGGGCCGCACGGGGCGTCGGCCGGAGGTGATGTTGGTGCCGCGCTGCAGGTCCTGATCCGTGATCCGCAGGCTGCCGCGCGAGCCGTCCAAGGTCCGATCGGTGGCCACCGCCGCCAGGCCGTCGGCCGGGATGCTCCAGCCGAAGCTGCCCAGCTCGAAGTCGCCATTACGGAGTACCGCCGGGTCGGCGTCGACGACCGGCGTGACGCGCACGGTGATGGTCGCGCTCCGCACCGCTGCGGTGGTCGCCAGGCCGATCCGTGTGGGTCGCACCGGCGCGTCCTCGACAATCACCTCGCTGCGGCGCTGCAGTGGCACGTCGGCGGTGATCGTGGCTTCGACCGCCTGGTCAACATTCCACAGCAGCAGCGTCTGCGGACCGCGCTCCTGGTACCCGCCAAGGGTGATCAGCGCCGTCTCGAAGGCCTGCGGCGAGCTGTAGGCGACCTCGTCGGTGATGCTCAGCGAGCCGCCGTCGCGGCGGTCATAGACGAAGGTGCGTTCCAGCTTCTGCAGCTCCGGCACGGTGTAGCAGGAGCGCAGGTCCAGGCGCAAGGTGTCGCGCTCGGCGGTGAACGCGGTGCTCAGCACCTGCCCCCGCGCCTCGGCACCGCTGCGTTGGAGCTGGCCAGCCACCACCGGCACCGGGTGGCCGTAGCTGTTCAGCAGCCGGCTGTCGTAACGTTTGGCGCTGAAGGTGCGCGCGGTGTAGGTCTCGGCCCCCGGATCGGCCAGGACCGGCCGGCCACCCGCGGCCACGACGTAGGAGCCGACGTCGTTGTGGTTGTGGTGCTCGGCGTTGTGTCCGCCCTTCAGCGCGACCCCGAAACTGCTCCCGCCGGTCGGTCGGGCGATCAGAATGCCGGCCTGCTCGAACCAGGTGCGCAGCCGCTGGTCGGGGGCGACCGCCGGCAACGGCTGGCTCCAGGAGCTGCCGAAGGCGTACAGGGCGGTCGTCACCAACGACCCAAGCAGCAACTCGGGCGCCGGCGCGGCGACCGGCGCCAGGCCGAAGCGCTGCGCGATGCTGGTGGTGGCCAGGTCGTCCGGCCGCGCGTTGACGCCGCAATCGGCGAAGGCCGGGTAGACCCCGTCGCAGATCTCGATGTTGCCGCCGAACAGCGCCGGCGCGCGGGCGGCGGGGTCGGCCAGCAGGTCGAGCCGGCCGGCGGTCGCCTGGAAGACCATCTCGGCCAGCATCAGATAACGGCCAAAGCCGTAGTTCCAGTAGCCGAGCCCCTCGCTGCAGTAACCGTCGGCCGTGAAACCGCTGTAGAAGCGCCGGATCTGCTCCTCGGCGGCGGCCACCGCGAGGGCCCGGTCGTCGCGTGAAGGCAACAAGGCCAAGGTGGCGCCGACGCAGCCCGCGTGACAGACGGCGTTCCAGTTGTGGGTCGCGCTGAACCAGAAGATCCGCTCCTGTCCGTCAATCAGCCGACGGTAGGGCTGGATCACCCGCCGCGTCACCTCGCGCCGTAACAGTTCGCGCGAGGCGGCCGGCAAGTCCTCGCCGAGCAGCCAGGCGGCCTGCGCCAGGTCCCAGCCAAGCGCGCTGGAGGCCAGGTCGACCTCGGTGGCCTGCCCCTCGAAGTTGGCCAGCCGGGTGTCGTGCGCCGGCAGCACCCAGCAGCGCTCGGCGGCCACCGCGCGGAGCAGCTCTTCGCAGGGCGCGACGAAGCGGCCGCGTCGTTCGAGGCACTCGCCCAGCACCAGGGTGTGGAGCCGCCCGCGTCGCGCGAAGGCGACATCCTGCCAGCGCGTGCGGTTGCCGTTGCGGCTGAACTCCAGGTAGAGCTCGTCTGGTTGCGCCGGCAACGCCTGGCGCAGCAGTGCGGCGGCCCGCGCGATCGCCTGTTGGCCGGCCGGCGTCGCCGCCAGCCGGTCCCAGGCAGCGCGGTCGGTCAGCGGGGGACCCCACCCGCGAGGCTGCTCCGGCAGCCAGGCGGCGATCTGCCGAACGCGCTCCGCTGACGGTGCGCCGAGCGCCAGGCCGGCGGTCAGCAGCAGTCCCGTCGCGCAGAGGCAGCAACTGACTGGTGGTGACACGGCTACTCCGTGGCTGGCCGCGTCGCCAGTAGAATCCGCGCCGTGCGAGCGCCGACCACGGCAAACTCGTAACGGGTGGTGGCCCGGGCGCCCTCGAAGGTCTGATCGGGCGCTGCCGGGAAGACGCCGACGCGATGCAGGCCGCGCAGCGCGGGCGACGCCCAGTGGTCCGGCGCGACGTCGGCAAAGGTCCGTTCTGGCTCGCTCGCCGCCAGCGCTTCGTCGCCCACGACTTTCGCCAGCAGGCGGTAGATCATCGCCACGAAGTCGTAACGCACCAGCGGCCTGGTGCCCTGAAACTGCCCATCGGGAGCCCCGGCGACGATGCCGGCGGCGTACAACTGCGCCACCGCGGGAGTCGCCCAGTGGCCCGGCCGGACGTCGGTGAACGGCAGCTTCTCCTCGGGCGGCGGCAGCGGCACGTGCGGCGCCACCTGCAGCAGGCGCAGCGCCAGCACCGCGAAGTCGTAGCGCGCCACCGGGGCGCTACCATTGAAGAGACCATCGGGCGCCGGCTGCAGCACCTTGGCGGCAACCAGCTCCTCGATGCTGCTGGCCGCCCAGTGGTCGGGGGCGACATCGCTGAAGGTCTTGGCGCCGACGGTGCTGGCGACCAGGAGCAGCAGGCCCAGGCCGCGCCATGATGTCATTGCCGATTCTCCTGAGATCCGCCCGCGGCCACTTCGCAGCCGGTCGCCGGATCCTTGCCTGCCTAACGTCGCCAGCGTCTAGCCGATTGCAGCCGGCGACTCGGCGGCCCGGACCAAGGTCCGCAAGACTGCCAGCAACAGCAGCTCGTCGGCCGCCACCAGCAGCGTCAACGGCAGGCCGCAGCCGGCCGCGACGACCGCCAGCAGACCGCTGGTCCAAACTGCCTGACTCAGCTTGGAGTCCCGCACCAAGGCTTCGCGGGCGGCCTGCCAGGCGACCGGCAGGACCTCCGGCCGGGTCAGCAGCAGCGGCTCCGCGGTCGGCGCGCTGGCGGCCGGGTCGAGTCCCAGCCACTGCACGCCCCGCACTCCGTATTCGACGCCAGGCGGTGCGAATCCGATCACCGGACCTGCGAGTCCGTGATCGATCACCTCGTCGGTCGGGCTGCCGACGGGTCCGATGACCTGTCCCAGGCGGAGTTGCCGCCGGAGCGCAGCGAGGTCTTGCGGGTCGCCGTCGGTCAGCATCGCAGTGCTTCCGACGCCGCTGCGGCGGATCGCTGTGGCCACCGTCTCGGCGCCCGGCAGCGGCGTCGCGGTCAGCGGCAGACAGCCCACCAGCGCGCCGTCACGGAGCAGCCAGAGCGGTTCCTGGTCGGCGGCGGGGGCGGCCTGCGGCGGCGCGGTCAGCCCGTGGCGGCTCAGCAGACTCCCGCCACCCAGTTCGTACGACTGCTCCTGGAACGTGCCGCGTCGACCGACCAGCGGTTGCAGCAGCGCGTCGGCGAGGTTCGGCAGCGCCAGGCGTTGGGCCCGCGCCGCCGCCACCACCGCAGCGGCCAGCGGCGTGCTCTCTGGCCGCAGCAGCGCGGCCGCGATTCGGAGCACGTCCTGTGGGCGCAGGTCGGCGGCGAGCGCCTGCGGCTCGCCGCACTGCAGTTCGCCGCTGAGCAGCCCGCGGTGGGCAACCAACAAGCTCTTGGCGGCCCACAACTGCGCCAGCAGCCGCGGCCAGGGCGGCACGCCCCAGGCCTGCTCGACGCGCGCTGCGGCGGCCGGCCAGGTCAGTCGTTGGACTGCCCGAAAGGCGGTCGGGTGGGCCAGCACCAGCAGCCCCAGGCCGGCTGTGGCCGGCAACAGGTCGGGGCGCAGGTAGCCTGCCGTGCCGGCCAGCACCGCCAGCGAGGCCAGCAGCCAGGGGTAGGTCCGCGCGCCGTCGGTGCTGCGCAGGCGGCTCAGGTCGGGTTGTTGCCGGCGCAGGTCAAGCTCCCGGCTGCCGGCCCCGGCGCAGCGCGCGACCAGCGCGGCTTCGCAGAGCCAGCCCGGCAGCAGCACCAGCAGCGCCCCGAGGCTGGCCCAGGCGGGCTGCCCGAGGCGCCACGCGAGGAGCGCGGCGAGGGTTACCAGAAAGGCGCGCAGCGGCGCTTGTACGGCCATCGGCGTCGTTCGATCCAGCCCCATGATGGCACGAGACGGCGCCCAAGTCCAGCCCAGCGGCGACGCCGGCCGTCAGGCGACCGTCACGCCGGCCTGCTGCAGTAGCAGCCGAGCGCGCTCGACCACCGCGCGGGAGGCCTGCTCGGGCAGCAGTTGGAAGGCCACCACGCCCGCCGCCGCGAGCGCCTCCGCGGTGCTGGCGGTGATCCGGGCGGCAGGCCCGGCGGCCAGGAACTGCACCGGCAGGCCAGCCTCGGCCAGCGCGCCGCAGAAGTCGAGAACCGCTTCTTCGGAGGTTGCGAAGAGGTCGCCATCGAGCACCACGGTGAGTCGCGTGAACTGCTCGACGAGGCTCTGCAGCGCCTGCATCACAGCCTGCCAGGGCGCCTCCGGGGCCGGCCGGCCATCCAGCCGGCCACCGGCGCGAAGCGCCACCAGGGGGCGTTCGGCGGCTGGGTGGAAGGTCGCCTCGGGCGCCAGCGGACCCAGCAGCAGCGGCGCCGTCAAGGGCGTCGGCAGCAGCGGGCGCTGGCCGGGCCCGGCGTCGCGCAGCCAGGTCGCTGGCGGCAGTTCACCGCCGTCGCGGGCGGCGCGCAAGAACGCCGCGAGTACCTCGGCCTGCGGATCGGCAATCACGCCCGAGCGCTGCGGCGCGGTCGCCAGCAGGCGCTGCGCAGCGCCGGCGGTGGTGGGCAGGACCGCGTAGATGGCGGCCTCGCCGCCCTGCTCCAGGATCGCCAGGGCGCGGTCCAGGTCTGGCAGCGGATCGGCCGGGTCGACCGCCAGCAGAATCACCTCGGGTGCGGTGCCAGCCACCCGCAGCGGGAACTCCGGCTCCGAGAGGCGCTCGCCCGGGCCGTCGACCAGCATCACCTGGGCCCCTTCGTGGCGCAGCGCCTGCGCTGCCAGCGCGAAGTCGAGCGGCGTCGACGCGGCGGGCGAGCCGGCCGGACCAAGCCCGCGCGCCGGCCCCGGCGGCACCGCCAACGTGGCGCGCCAGGCCTGCGGCGGCAGGCTCGCCCGGTAGACCTCTTCGGCAGCCCGGTGCCAGGCCGCGGCGCGGATCGTCGCCCAGGCCAGCTCGTCGAACCGCAGCCAGGCGCCGCCGATCGCTCGCAGCACCGCGGCAAACAGGTCAGCGTCTCGCAGCGGCAGCATCTCCAGCGGGTTGAACCCGTGGCCACCGACGGCCTGCAGGGTCGCTTCGACGCCCTGCCAGCCGCACAGCGCCGCCAGCTCCAGGTGGTCCGGCCGCAACGCCTGGAGGTCCTGGTGGACGGTGTACAGGAACTCCAGCGGCTGGCCGCTCTCGGCGAGCAGCGTGAACAGCGCCAGAAAGACCGCCGCATGGGTCTGTACGATGGCGACCGCTTCCGGTTCTGCGCAGGTCGTCGCCGCAAGGTGCAGGTCGCTGAGCACCAGCCACGGCAGCAGCAGGAAGGTGGCGTACTCCTGGTAAGGCGTCCGGAAGGAGTCATCGACCATCCGGTCGACGCCCCAGCGCTCGACGGTCTCGGGAAGCACCTGCCGCAGTTGGCTGAGGCCGCCGCCCTGGAAGACGCTGAAACGGTGCTGCCAGATGTAGCTCGGCTGATACCCGACCGCCGCGGTCAGGGCCGTGGGCAGGCTGTCCAGCCGCGCCCGCCGCGAGACCGCCTCGGCGGCATAGCCGAGGCGGAACCCGGCTTGGCGCAACCGTTCGCTGAACTGAATGTCCTCGCCGCGGCGGGCGTCGGTCGGCCAGCCGCCGACCTGCAGGCAGACTTCCCGGCGGTAGACCGCGTTGCCGCCACAGATCCAGGGCGCTTCGGCGGCGCTGACGCGGCCCGCGTAGGACGCCGGCAGATGCCGGTGACGCCACAGATCGGCCTGCCAGACCGTCGGCGCGTCGTCCACCGCGCCCATCGTGGCGGCCAGCGGGGCACCGCCCTCGGTGGTCCGCGCGCCCAGCAGCCGAACTCGGTCGAACGGCAGGAGCAGTCGTTCGAGCCAGTGCCGGTCGGCCAGCAGATCGGCGTCCAGGAAGGCCAGGTAGGGCGTCGTGTCGAGGGCCATCGCCAGGTTGCGGACCTCCGGTAGCGAGCGCCCCCGGAGCCACAGACCGGCGGCGCCGACCTGTTCGGCGACCCGCGCCCCGGCCCCCGACTCGCTGCGGTCCAAGACGGTGACCTTCGCCGCCGGCAGGGTCTGGCTGAAGACGGTGGTCAACGCCTGCTCGGCGAGCGCCACGGAGTCGTCGCCGGCGACCAGGTAGACCGCCACCTCCGGCGGCGGGTAGAGCGCCTGCAAGGCGGCCAGCAGGTCCGCCGCGCGGTCGTCAGGCTGCAGTTCCAGCAGGCGTTGGGCTACCACCTGAGCGGCGTACGGCAGGTTCTGCTCGACATAGAACGCCAGCAGCCGGGCCAGCACGCGCGGCTCGGCGACGTGCTGCCAGGCCTGCTGATAGTACAGCTCCGCCCGCGCCGGCTCCCGGCGGGCCAGCAGGTCGGCCAACAGCAGCACCCCGTCGGGCCGCTGGTGGTCACAGTCGAGCGCCCGCAAGGCGGCGTTTTCGGCGGCCAGCGGCAGGCCTGCCACGGCTAAACCCACGGCCAGCTCGACCCAGGCGTCGACGCTGTTGGCAGCCGCGGCGCGGGCGGCCCAGGCCGGCCAGTCGATGGTCTCGCGCGACATCGGCCCCCCTAATGGTCCCACAGCAGATAGGACCGCGTCAGCGGCTGGCCGGCGCGGGCTTCCAGCGCGGCCTCCCAGGCCGCCACGCTGCTGCCGGCCCAGAGTTGAGCGAACTGCTCGCCGATGTCGGCACTGCTCTCACGGTGCCAGATCAGCCGCTGCCAGGGCGTCGCGAAGTTCCAGTTGGTGCCCTCTTCGGCCTTCTCGAAGGTCGGCGGTGCGTTCAGGAAGATCGCGTAGGGCGTCTCGCTGTAGATCGCCATCGCGCTGGGGCCGGAGTTGGTCCCCAGGAACATCTGGCCGGCATTGACCAGCACGAAGTCCTGCTCCAGGCTGGTGCCGTGGTCCTTGGCGACCAGCACGTTAGGCAACTCGCGGAAGCGCGGGTCGATCTCCTTCGCTGACCCGACCAGCACAAAGGTCGCCGCGTAGCGCGGCGCCGCCCAGGCCAGGAAGTCGAACCACTGCTCCAGCGCCGAGTTGCGGTGCGCGTCGTGCGCCGGGTTGTTGCGCAGATGCACCGTCACCAGCGCGCGCGGCGCGATCTGCTGGCGCCAGAACTCGAGCACCCAGCGCAGGGTCGCCGGGCGCGGCTCGAGGTAGGGCACCCAGCCCTCGCGGTCGTAGAAGTCCTGCACCGCATTGTGGTTGTGGCCGAAGCTGTCCTCCTGATGGAAGTACTCGAACGCCGACGGCCAGAGCTGGTACCGCGCCAGATTGGCGGTCAGGTGCGCTTCGAGCGCCGGGGCGCTGTCGAACACGAAGAAACTGCCGAGGTGGCGGGTGAGGTAGGCGACGGTGGTCAGGTGAGGCAACAGGTAGTGGTAGTTCTCGGCGGTGACGTTGGCGTCGTAGTTGCGGGTGCGGCTGGGCCGTTGCGGGTCGAACAGAAAGGCCAGGTCGACCTTCTGGCAACCGCGCTCGGCGCGCAGCACCTGGGTCCGCGCCAGCAGGGCGACCAGGTCGCCGAGGGTGTGGGGGACCACTCGAAAGTCCCAGATGGCGCACAGCCGCTGCTCCTCGGCGGAAGCCTGCGGCAGGGCGCTCGGTTGGTCGGCCTGCAGCGCTGCGGCCAGCCGGCGCGTGGCCAGCAGTTGCGCCCAGGCGGCGCGGTCGGCGACGAGG
Source organism: Fimbriimonadaceae bacterium (assembly GCA_020850355.1). Lineage (GTDB taxonomy): Bacteria > Armatimonadota > UBA10988 > UBA10988 > UBA10988 > JADZEX01. Next base: position 127,614 of record JADZEX010000026.1, read on the forward strand.
TCGAAACCGCTCACGGCAGGCTCTCGCCCAGCAGCGCGGCGCGCCAGGCCAGGCCCGCGGCGGCGTCGTCCGGGCCGGGTGCCCAGGGCGCGAAGGGCGTGCCCGCGGCGGGGAACGGCCCGGCAATCACCTCCAGGTAGAGCGTCTCGACGTGCGGCACGGTCATGTGCCAGGTCTCCCCGGCCAGACGATAGCCGAACGGCAGGCCGCTGTCGAGGGCCCCCAGCCGAATCGTCCGGACCGGGCGCTGCGCCTCGAAGAGCACCACGCTGAGCTGTCCGGCCAGCACGTGAAACGACTTCTCGCGACCCGGCAGGCGCAGTGGCGGCAACCAGGCGTCGGCGCAGATCGCCACCAGCATCTCCTGCACCGGGTCGGCGTGGTCGCGGTGCAGGCAGATCCGGGCGCGCCGCTTCGGTGCGGCGCGGGCAGCCGCCCAGAGCTCGCCCAGATCCGCGGGCGCCAGCAGCACCTGGCTGCAGTCGGGACGCCGGAAGACGCTCACGCTAGGCTCCGTAGAAGCGCCGCACGGTGGCCGCGACGTGGTCGACCTGGTCGTCGCGCAAGCCCTCGTGGGCCGGCAGGCAGAGCGTCGTGGCGTTCAACGCGGCGGCCCTGGTCCACTCGCCGCGGGCCGTCGCCGCAAAGGCCGGTTGCTGCGGCAGCAGCACCGGGTCGCGCAGCTTCGGCTCGATCCCCACGGCCTCCAGCGCGGCCCGCAGCGCTTCGCGCCGCGGCGTCCGCAGGCTGTAGACATAGAACACGTCCGACCGGTCGGCGGTGATCGGAGGCACGCTCACGACGTCGGCCAACTGCGCGTTGTAGCGCCGGGCGATGGCCTGGCGCCGGGCGATCAGGGCGTCGACCCAACGCAGGCGGCAGAGCAGCAGCGCCGCCTGCAGGGTGTCGAGCCGCCCGTTGCCGCTGGCCTCGACACACAGGCCGTCGGGCGCGATGCCGTTGTGCCGCAGTTGCCGCAACCGCTCGCTGAGACCCGGCCGATCGCCGACCACGCAGCCGGCCTCGCCCAGCGCCGCCAGGATTTTCATGTTGTTGAAGCTGAAGCAGGCGACCTCGCCGAAGCTGCCAGCCGGCTGGCCGTGGTAGCTCGCGCCAAAGGCCTGCGCCACATCCTCGATCAGCGCCAGGCCGTGTTCGCGGCAGAGCGCCTGCAACGGCGCCAGCTCGCAGCACCGGCCGGTGTAGTGCACCAGCAGCAGGGCGCGGGTCGCCGGGGTGATCAGCCGGGCGACGCTGGCCGGGTCGATCGTCAGATCGTCCAGCACGTCGGCGTAGACCGGCTGCAGGTGATTGCGCACCAGGCAGGCCGCGCTGGCCGCCATCGAAAGGCAGGGCAGGATCACCTCGCTGCCCGCTGGCAGGTCCAGCGCACGCACGCCGTAGTACAACGCATCGCTGCCCGACCCGACGCCGACGCCCTGCGCGCGGCCGGCCCGGGCGGCGATGGCGGCGGCCAGTTCGACGGTCTCCGGGCCGTCGATCAAACGGCCATGTTGCAGGACGCGGTCGACCGCGGCGAGTAGCTCGCCGCGCTGTGTGGCGTCCTGCACGCGGAGGTCGAGGAAGGGGATCTCCCAAGCCATCGCGCTCACCTCGCGGCCTGCGGCAGGCGGGTCTGCAGGTCCTCGGGCCGGCTCTCGACCCAGGCGCCATGGACCAGTCGTCGGGCAACCGTAGCGCGCGCCGGCAGCCGCCACAGCTCCGTCTCGCCGCGCCGCAGCCAGGTGCCCTCCTGCAACAGCATCGTGACCGCCTGCCCCGCCGGATTGCGACTGACGATGCCTAGCGTCCCGTCGGTGGTCAGCTCACCGCGCGCCCCGAAGGTGACCTCGTGCTGCCAGCCGTCGACCTCCAGCAGCAGCCCGTCGGCGGCCTGCTCACCGCGCGCCGTCAGCTTCGGCGGCTGCAGTGCCGTGACTTGCTGCGCGGTCTCGACGGCCACCGCGTCGACGTCGCCCTGACCGGTGTCGAAGTAGTTGAAGGCCAGGCAGATGGTCGCGCAGCCGGCCGGCACGGTCCCTTCCAGGCGTGCCTCGGCCCAGGTGCCTTCCGACTTCAGCGGCGGGCTGGTGAGGTTCCGGAAGGCAGCGTTGGCGGCGTTCCAGTAGTAGATGGTCAGCGTGGCACCTTGGCTGGCGCCGCGGGTGCGGTAGCGGCAGGTGGCCGTGAAGCGGGTGCCCACCGGCAACGTGAAGCGGTTGCTGTAGAGGTAGCCGGCGCCGACGATGCGGGCGCACTGCTGGCCGCTGGCCGGGCTCTCGGTGACCACCTGATGATTCGGGCCCTGGCCCTCGGCGTCGCGGATCTGCCAGCCGGAGAGGCCCTTCTCGAAGTCGGCGTTGGCCAGCAGTTCGTTGTTGCGGCGCGGCACCAGCAGCGCCCGGAAGGCGGTCGCGGCGGTCTGGCCGGTGGTCCCGGCGAGGTATGGGCCGTAGCGCTCGGCGCCGGGGTAGTCGCCGCCCGACCAGGCCACGCCGCCCGGCGCGAAGAGCCAGGCGTAGAGCATTGCCTGGGTGCCGCGCAGCTCGGCGGCGGCGCCCTGCCAGCGGACCGCCGCGCCGGCCGGGCCGTGCAGCAGCCAACTGAAGCGATGCGCCGCTGGCGCGGCGAGGTCGTCGAGCAGCAGGTAGGCGTGCGGCGGCAGGTAGACGACCTGCCGCGTGAAGCGGTCGAGCGCCTTGGTGGCGTCCTTGTTGTAGGCCGCCGCCCCTTCGGCGGTCAGGCTGGTGATCCCCGGCGAGGGCAGCAGGCTGGTCAGGCGGCCGCCTGCGAGGTTGATCTGGTCGCGGCCCGGCGTGCTGACGGCGCTGCTGCGGAGGTACTCGGCGTCGAGGTCGAGCACCACCGTCGAGTGGCCGAGGGTTCCCGAGGTGTAGCGCCGCGCGGGCGGGTTGAAGTAGCTGCGGTACCCCGGATCAGCGGCGGCGACGCCCCCGGCCGCGGTGATCTGAAAGCTGAGCTGGTCGTAGTGATTGTGCCCCACGGCCTCGGTTGGGGGACCGGCCTTGAAGGCCAGGAACGGCTCGTCGGGCGACTCCCCGCGCAGGAAGCCGTAGCCAATGTAGACATGCGCCGCGCTGCCCCGCCACGACGGCACCGCCGGCGGGTCCGGCCGCGCCAGCAGCGGGGCGCAGGCCAGGAACTCGTTGAGGTCGCCGAGTTCCGCCAGCAGCCCGGTCTCCAGCAGCGCGAACCGCGCCCCCTCGTCGCCGGCGTTGGCCAGCAGGGCCAGCGCGCGCGGGTAGGCAGTGCCCCAGCCGCCGTCACCGAAGGTCGGCTGCCCGAGTCCGTGCGGCGACGCCCCGTTGACGCAGAACCGGGCGAGGGTCGCCAGGAACGGGTGCTGCCGCAGATCGTGCGCGACCCCGGCGCTGTCGAAGCCGAGAATCAGGCCGGCCAGTTGGTCGGCGGCGTAGGTCCCGTACATCGGGCCTTCGAAGCTTCCGCCGTCGCGGCCCTGCCGGTCGAACTGCCGCCGGGTGTTGACGATGGCCTCGTCGATCCAGCCCGCCGCCTGCGGTTCGTCGCCGGCCAGGGCCACCGCGGCCAAGCCGAGGCCGGTGTTGACCACGGCCCAGAAGTTGTGATAGGGGTCGAGTTTGGTGAGCTGCCGGCGAATCGGCTCGATCCCCTTGCTGACCAGCGCGGTCCGCAAGGTCTGCCGTTCGGCCACACTGAGTTTGGCGTGGCACCAGTCGTAGAACAGAGCCACCGCCTCGGTGCAGTGGCCGGTGTCGAGGCAGGCGTCGAGGGTGCCGCCGTTGTAGCTCTGGTCGGTCCAGACCGGCCAGGCCGCCAGCCCGAGGGCCAACTCCTTGGCCTTCGTGAAGCACAGCGCGTCGTCGTTCACCAGCGCCAGCAGGCTGAAGTGCTTCAGACGGGTGGTGAGGCTGTCTTCGCGCTCCTGGAACATCGCCGTCCAGGGCGGGTAGTGCGAGCTCTCGGGGTGCGCCGGCGGCGGGGTTGGACCAAAGGTGTAGCTCCACTCCCAGCCGCGGTGTTCGTTGTTGGCGGCGGGGATCTGCACGGTGTAGCGGTAGGTCGGCGCCGCGGCCAGGCGCTTCGCCCGGGCCACGATGCCGGCCCAGGCCTCGGCTGGGACCGCGCCGCCGAGCGCCGGGGTGGTCTGCGCCGTGACCGCCCGCAAGGCGGGCAGGTTGGCGGCGGTGATCCAGATCCGCGGCCGGCCGGCGGTGGGCGTGGCCCCGTCCGCGGTGGCGGGCCACAGCAACCCGGTCAAGAGCAACGTAGTACCCAGCGTGACGCGTGCCATCGGCAGCTCCCAACCCAGTGTAGCTGCTGCCACCCGACCGGCGTCAAGCCGGCGGCAGCAGCAACCGGAACGTGGTGCCCCGACCCAGCTCGCTGTGGACCTCGAGGTGCCCGCCGCAGGCTTGCGCCAGTTCGTAGCAACTGGCCAGCCCGAGGCCGGTGCCTTCGCCGACCGGCTTGGTGGTGAACTGCGGCTCGAAGATTCGCGCGAGGTGCTCGGGCGCCACGCCACAGCCGTTGTCGGCCACCCCGACCACCACCCGGCCGTCCTCGACGGTGGTGGTGAAGGTCAGCCGGGCATCGCCACGCTCGCGCAGCGCGTAGAGTGCATTGTCGATCAGATTGGTGAGAATCTGGTTGAAGTCACTGGCGACGATCACCACCTTCGGCACCGGCTGGAGCTGCTGGCTGACGCGCACCTTGTAGCGGAACTGCGGATGCACCTGCCAGAAGCCGATCTGCCGCACGATCAGGTCGCACAGATCGGTCGGGCGCCCTTCCTCCACCATCATGTCGCGGCTGCGGACGCCGAGCAGCAGCCGCCCGATGATCGCCTGCAGCTCGTCGGCCACGTCGCGGGCCTTCTGAATCAGCTCCTCGCGCTCGTCGGCCGGGCGGGCGAGGGCGATTTCGAGGTAGCCCATCAGGGCGGTCAGCGGGCTGTTCAGATTGTGCGCCAACTGCGCGGAGTTGCGGCCGACCAGGGCGAACTGCTGCTGCGCCAGCAGTTGCGCGGTGCGCGCGCGGACCTCCGACTCCAGGTTCTGGTTCAGCGCCCGCAGCTCGTCCTGCAGGAACTTCACCCGCAGGGCGCTCTGCACGCGGGCCTGCAGCTCCTGCGGGCGAAACGGCTTGATCACGTAGTCGTCGGCGCGGAACTCGAAGCCGCGGACGATCTCCGCGATGTTGCCGCGGGCCGTGACCACAATCACCGGGAGGCTGTCAAGCTGTGGGTTGGCGCGAATCTGGGCCAAGACCTCGAAGCCGTCGATGTCCGGCAGGCCGAGGTCGAGGAGCACCAGGTCAAAGGGCTGCGCGGCCAGACAGCTCAACGCCTCGCTGCCGAGTTCGGCTTCGACGCAGTCGCAGTTGGCCAGCGTGCGCGTCACGATGCGCCGGCCCGCGCCGTTGTCTTCCACCACCAGGACTCGCGGCCGTGCTGCGGCGGCGGTCTGGCTCTCCCCACTTGCCACTGGCTGCCTCCCGACTTTCGCGCCCGGAGCGCTGTTCCCCTCGTCGGCAGAGGTCCCTCTGCGCACACTTGCCATACCATGTCGGCAGTTTCACGGCAACCTTGCGGGTCACGGCGGCGGCCTCCCGGCTGTTGGCTGCCGCTCGCCCTGCTGCTCCTGCGCGGCCCCGCCGTGCCAGCCGCGGCCGACTTGGCGCAGGTGGCGGTCGGCCCGCGCGCCTGGGCCGTACTGCGTGACGCTGAGCTGCTGGTCGGGCCGCCGCCAAGTGACCAGTGGCGACCGCAACGCCGGGCGGCCGCCGCCGACTGCCGCCTGCCGACCTGGGACCGGCGCGGCCGCCTGTGGGTCGCCCGGGGTGGCGAGCTGTTACGCTGGACCGGCCGCTGGGAGGTGATCGACCGCCGCGGCGCGCCGATCCTGCAGATCCTGCCGGGGCCCGGTGGCCTGGTGCTGTTGAGCGGTTACGCCGCCGACCCGGCGCCGGTCCGCAGCCGGGTCTGGTGGCTGCCCGACGGCGGCCGAGCCAGCGCCATCGGCGGGATTCCGCCGACCTGGCGGACCTGGCGGCTCGGCTGGGCGGCCCATCCCGACGGGGTCCGGCTGACCGCCTGCGTTCACAAAGCCACGCGCTACTGGCGGGTGCCGCACCACGGATACTTCGTCTTCTTATGGCGCAGCGGACGGGTCGAGCCCTGCTGGCTGGGCAGTCGGCTGGCGCGCCCCTACCTGGCCGCGGTCCACGCCACGCTGCGGCCCGGCCGGGCCGACCGGCTGGTCAGTCTGGAGGTCGACGGCGCGGGCGAACGGCGAGTCGCCGTCTACCGGCCAATCGGCTTCGGTTACGAGCACGAATGGGACAGCCCGCCCGTGCCGGGAGGTTCCGACCTGCACAGCGGCGGCAACTGGGTGCTGCTACAGGGCCTGACCGCGGTGCCCTGGGTCCGCGGCCTGACCTGGGACGGGCAGCAGTACCGCCTTGGCGAGCCGCAGCCGGAGCCCGCCCCGCCGGCCGCGCAGGCCGCCTTGCCAGATGGCCGCCTGGTGGCGTTCACTTCGCCCGGGTGGGTCACACTAGTCCTGTCCGGGCCGTCTGGAGGGAACCGATGAGTCGTATCTTGAGGGTTCTGCTGATCTGCTGCGTCGCCTGGCCGGCCACCGCCGAGGTCGCCCCGAAGGTGCCGTGGTATGCGGTCAAGCCCGATCTCAGCAACATCAGCAACCGCAAGCAGCTTCCGAAGCTGACCAGGCCGCAGCAACAGCACCTGGTGACCAACGCCTTTGTGGTGCGGCCGACGGTCGAGGAGCAGTTGTTCTATCTCTACGAGACCAACAACTACCGCGACCAGCCGTCGATCGTCACGACCGACAGCGTGCTGCACACCTACCACATCTTCTTCAGCTTCATGCTGCGCTGGCTGGAGCGCGAGAAGCTGCTGCCCGTGCTGCGCGGCTTCTGCGACGACCTCCTCAAGCGGCAGCTCCAGATGGTCGGCGGCACTCACCCGCCGCTGGTTCAAGAGGCCCTCGCACGCAACATCGCCTTCCTGGCGGTGCCGGCCAGTCTGCTGGGTGGCCAGGTGCCGCCGCTGCCGGACGCTGCGCAGAAGCTGCTGACCACCGAGCTGGAGCGGATCAAGGCCCACGCCAAGCGCGAAGACTGCCTGACCGGGTCCACCCTGGACTACACCCAGTTCATCCCGCGCGGCCATTACACGCGCTCCCAGGCGCTGAGCGACTACTTCCTGGCGATGATGTGGCTGGGCCTGGTGCCGCTGGACCTGGACGCCAAGAACCCCACCGCCGTGGTGCAGGCGCTGCTGCTGACCGAGCAACTGGCTGGCAACGCCGACTTCGCGCAGCGCTGGCAGGCCATCTACGACCCGACCGCCTTCTTCGTGGGCAAGGCCGATGACCTCACCTTCCGGGAGTTCGCGCCGGTCGTCCGCGAGGTCTATGGCAGCGGCGACATCAACCGCTTCGGCGACGCCGCCAAGGTGGCCGACTTCCTCAAGGCCGCCGAGAAGCTGCCGCGCCCGCAGATCGCCGGGGCGGTCTGGAACGGCAGCGAGACCGTGATCCAGGGGCCCCAGTTCAGGCTGCTGGGGCAGCGCTACATCCCTGACAGCCGGATGCTGCAGGAGCTGACCTACCCGCGGGTCGGCACGCTGGCGAAGCCGCGCCACTTCCCGCGCGGTCTGGACGTGATGGCCGTCCTGGGCAGCAGCCGCGCCGCCGAGTTGCTCGACAAGGTCTACGGCGAGCCGGCTTTCGAGCACTACCTCTCCCAGCGCGGCAAGCTGCAGGCCGAGTTTGGCAAGCTGACCACCGCCGACTGGCAGCAGAACCTGTACTTCGGCTGGCTCTACAGCCTGCAGCCCCTGCTGACCGTCCGTCCGGCCGGCTACCCGGCCTTCATGCGCAACACCGCCTGGCGCGACAAGTCGCTGATCACAGCACTCTCGAGCTGGACGCAGTTGCGGCACGACACGGTGCTCTACGGCAAGCAGTCGGTGGCCGAAGCTGGCGGGGCCGAAGAGCCACCGCCCCCGGCCGGCTACGTCGAGCCCGAGCCGGAGCTTTACGTGCGTCTGCGCTGGCTCTCCAACCTGACCCGCACCGGCTTGCAGGGGCACGGTTACATCACCAAGGACGACGACGTCTGGTGGGCCTTCGACCGCTTCGAGACGTTGCTCGGCGACCTCGCGCGGATCAGTCGCAAGGAGCTGACCGGCGTCGTGCCGGACGAGACCGACCTCAACATCGTGAAGTGGTTCGGCGGTGAGCTGGAAAGCATCATGCTCAACGTCGCCCAGTTGGCCGATCCCGACCAGGCCCCGGCGCGGTGGGACCTGATCAGCTCCAAGACCGACCGCAACATGGCGCTGGCGACCGACGTCCACACCAGCTTCGACCAGGTCCTGCAAGAGGCCATTGGCCCGGCCTGCGAGCTGTGGGTCGTGGCGCCGTTCAAGAACCGCCTGCTCGCCTTCCGCGGGGCCACCTTCTCATACTGGGAGTTCGTCGGCCCGGCCGCCGAACGGCTGACCGACGAAGCCTGGCAGGAGGCCCTGGCGATTGGCAAAGCTCCGGCGCAGCCCGACTGGGTCCGCAAGGTGATCCTGCCGCCCGGCCCGACGAAGTCCGAGCATCAGGCTGAGGTCGAGTAGCCCCGAGCTCGTGGCACGCCGCAGCCTGACCGCTCGTCGCGCCGCCGCTCCCGGTCTCGGGAGCGGCGGCGCCTGGCGTTGGGGCCTCGGGGCGCTGCTGCTGCTGGCGCCGCCCGGGCCCGCCGTGGTCGTGGCGGCGGTCGGCGACGTGCAGCCGGCCCGTGGGATGACCGCCCGGCTGCAGCGCCACGGCTGGCCCTGGGCCTGGGACCGGGTGCGGCCGTGGTTACGCCAGGCCGACTGGCGCTGCGCCAACTTCGAGGGCGTGGCCAGCGACCGTGGCAGCGCCCGCGGGCAGCCCTACAGCTTCCGCACGCCGCCCGCCCGCGCCGTCGGGGTGCTCCGCGCCGGCGGGTTCAACCTCGTCAGCCTGGCCAACAACCACGCTGGCGACTACGGCCCGCTGGCACTCGCCGACAGCCTGGCGGCGTTTGGCACGGCCGGGCTGCAGGCCCTCGGCGCTGGCGCCGACCGCGCGGCGGCGGTCACGCCGACCGTGCTGACCCGGCCAGGCCTGCGGGTCGCCTGGCTGGCCTACACCGACTGGCCCGGCAGCGCGCGGGCCGACGAGTCACCCGTGCTGGCGACCGTCGACGACGCGACGTTTGACCAGGAGATCGCCGCCGCGGCCGCGGCGGCCGAGGTGCTGGTGCTGTCAGTCCACTGGGGCACCGAGTACCGCCGCAGCCCGGACCCGCGGCAGCGCGCGCTGGCCGCTCGGGCGGTGGCCGCCGGGGCCGACCTGATCCTCGGCCACGGCCCGCACGTCGCCCAGCCGGTCGAGCTGCTCGCGGGGCGGCCGGTGGTCTACAGCCTGGGCAACGCGCTGTTCGACCGGGACGACGAGCGCTACTCCAGCGGGCTGCTGGTCCGCGTGCGTCTGGCGCCGGACCACGCCGAGCTGCTCCAGACGGTCCGCCTGCGACTCCGTGAGGGGCGACCCGAGCCGGTCGGCTAATCCCACAGCCCGGCCGCTGCCATCGTCGCCAGGGCCGCGTCGGCCCGCTCCAAGGTCGTCGCGATGTCGGCCGCGGTGTGGCTGAAGTTGGTGTAGGTGATGCTGTAGATGATCACCCCCCGCCGCAGCAGTTCGGCCTCGAAGCGCAGGGCCAGTTCAGCCGCGGTGGCCCGCCCGCTGGGCTGCCAGACGAGTTGTTGCAGGTGCGGCAGGCCGCTCGACCGGGCCGGCGCGCGATGCTGCGTGAACAGCGCGTTGAGCCCATCCTGGAACAGCTTCCCGACCGCCTCCAGGTGGCCGGGCACGTCGTGCGTGCGGTAGACCTCCAGCGCTGCCCGCGTCGCCGCCAGGGCTGTCGCCTCGCCGCCGAAGGTCGACGAGATGACGGCCCGGCGGACGGTCTCCATCACGTCGCGCCGGCCGCAGTAGACGCTGATCGGCCAGCCATTGGCCATGCCCTTGCTGAACACCGCCAGGTCGGGCACCACGCCGAAGCGCTGCTGCGCCCCGCCGTTGGCCAGCCGGAAGCCGGTCACGATCTCGTCGAACACCAGCAGGCAGCCGTACCGGTCGGCCAGCTCGCGCAGCGCCCGCAAGAAGACGCCCGCGCCTTCGCCCGCGCTGTAGGCGTAGGCCACGGTGATCGCCGCGACCTGCTCACCCGCTTCGGCCAAGATCGCTGCGAACGGCGCCGGGTCGCCCCAGGGCAGCTCGGTGTGGACGCTGCGCACCGCCTCGGGCACGCCGTCGCCGGTCATCGTGGTCAGCCAGCCGTGGTAACCGCACTTCAGGATGCGCGGCCGCCCGGTGAACGCCCTGGCCAGCTTGATCGCAGCGCTCATCGCCTCGCCGCCGGTTCGCAGGAAGCGGCAGCTCTCGGCGCAGGGCACCATCTCGACCAGCGCTTCGGCGACTTCGACCTCCAGGCTGGTCGCGTAGCTGAAGACCGTGCCGCGCTCGAGTTGCGCGCGGACCGCCTGCTCGACGGCGGGGTAGCGGTAGCCGAGCGTGATCGGCCCCAAGCTGCAGCGGTAGTCGAGATACTCGTTGCCGTCGAGGTCCCACAGCCTGCAGCCCTGGCCACGCTCAATGAAGCACGGCTCGAGGCCCCGCAAGGCCTCCCGCGGCGCCTTGCTGTGCGTCTGCGTGGCCATCGGGATCACCCGCTGCGCCCGCTCCCACAACTCCCACGACCGGGTCACGTCGCGCTGCTCGCCCATCGCCTGCTCCCGTCCGCATGGTAATCCCGCCCGGCGGTCGACTGCAACGCTACGGCGGCGGCAGCAGGTCGCTGGTCCGCGCCAGCCGCCAGGTCTTCCCACCGTCGGCCGAGCTGATCACCGCGCGGTGGGTGTACCGCTCGGGGAAGTCGTCCTGGTAGGTGGCATCCTGGCTCCAGTTGTTGTAGCTCAGGAAGAGCCGCCCGGCCCGGTCGATGGTCAGCTTGTGGTACCAGATGCTGTAGTTCGGGCAGGGCGGCACCACCAACGGCCGGGCCGCGCTCCAGCGTCCGCCAGCCGGCCGCGACTGGTAACTCAGGGCCGCGTAGTAGCCCGGGGCATGGTGCGGGTCGACCCCCATGCGCCACTGCCGGCAGGCCAGGTGCAGCGTGTCGTCCGGGCCACAGACCAGCGAGAGGTAGGTCTGTCGCCCGCGCGGTGGTTGGCCGGGCTCGCGGTAGTCGTCGCTCAGGACGGTCTCGACCGGCGTCAGGCCGGCGCGCAGGTCGTTCGGCCGCACCGACCGGCGGTACGTGAACGGCTCGCCGTGCGCCCCGGTGACGACATGCAAGTAGCCCTGGGAATCGAGGCAGACCCCCGGCACGTTGTGGACATCGTTGACTGGCGGGGCGTGCCCGACGAAGGTCTTCTGCACCACCTGCCGCGTGGCGTGGTCGACCGTGGCGATCCAGGTCGGCACGCCGGGGGCGTCGTCCGGGGCGATCTCGCCCCACGCCACGTGCGTCCGACCGGCGCGCGTCTGCAGGCTGGCCGGCCCGCCGGAGTGCTGGCACATCCCGACGCAGGAGTCGCTGAGCGCCACCGGCGGGCCCAGCTCCAGCCGCTCGCCGACCCGCCGCGGGAGCCACAACAACAGCTCGTTGTACTCCGCGTAGGTCGCCGGGTGGTCCCTGAGCATCCGCACTGTCAGCAGCGCGGGCGGGCCGGCCGGCGGGTTGTGACCCGTGAACTGCTCGATGTCGAACCCGCCGCCGGGCAGCTCCAGGACCTGCCAGGTGCGGCCCTCGTCGGGGGTGAACAGCAGCACACTCAACGACCGACCGGTGACCAGGATCCGCAGCAACGTGTAGCAGCCGCCCTGGTCGTCGAAGGCGACTTTGGCGCCCTGGAAGCCGGCCCCGTAGTAGGTCCCGCGGAAGTCGGGCCAGGCCGCCCGCAGTGCCGCGGTGAAGTCGCGCTCGACCCAGCCGCCGCCAGCCCAGGTGGTCAGGCTGCGGGTCGGGTTCTGCTCGTCATTGCGCCAGCGGATCCACGGCCGGTTACGCAGGTCGAAGTACACCTCGTTGGCCACGTAGTCGGGCGCGTAGCCATACTGCACGTCCTCGTGCTCGTACCGCCGCAACACCAGCGGCCCGGCGAGGGGTTGCCCGACCGGCGAGTCGCCGATCTTGACCGTCAGCAGGGCACTCGCCTGCGCGTCGGGCTCGCCCGCCACCGCGGCGCTGACGATCACGTCGTGCGAGCCACCCGCCGCGACGCCGGCCGGCACGTTGACGCGCAGCTCCGGCCGCGCCGGGGCGCCCGGCTTGAGCGTCAGGCTGGCCGGTAGCTCCGCGCTCCAGCCGGCCGGGGCGGACACCCGCAAGGCCACCTCGCCGGCGCGCTGGCTGCGACGCAGCTCCAGCGGCAAGGTCACCACGGCGCCGGGCTGGGCGTAGCGCACGGTGCGGTAGGGCAGCAGCAGCCAGCGCGCCGCGTCGGCGTCGAACCAGTTGGCGGGGCCAATCGTCCAGCTCTTGACGCCGCCCAGCACCAACCGCACGTCCAGCGGCCGCACTGGCATCGTCCACAGCCCGCTGCGGTCGCCGACGGTGGCTTCGACCCGGTACTTCTCACCCGCCTCGAAGCCGCCCTTGCTGCGCGGGCCGAAGAGGTCGGTGTCCTTGTTCAGCCCCGCCTGGTCGACCGGAAAGGCGTACACCAGCTTGCCGGCCGCGTCGCTCAGCCGCAGCACCTGCAGGCCTGGTCGATGCAACGCCGCCGCGATGATCTCGAAGGCCCCGGCCGGCGGCTGAAACGCCAGCACCCCGGCCGCGCTGGGATCGCTGCACAGCGGCTGCCCCTCCAGCACGAAGCGCGCGGCGCTGGTCTCCAGGCCCCAGACGACGTCCTGCGCGCTGCCGCTCACCAGCAACCGGTAGACCCCGGCCGGCGCCGCGGGTAGCAGCAGCTCGGCCGGCAGCGGTGTTGTCGTCCGAGCACCCTTGCCGGTGACCCCATCGTCGGCCACCACCGCCGTACCGACCGACCGCCGCAGCGGGTCGGTCAGGGCCAGGTGCAGCTCGTCGGCGCCGTCGTAGAGGTTCAGGTCGCACTTGCTGACAACCACCCGCAACGGCCCGCCATCGTGCCGCAGCGCGACACTGTAAGCCCCCCGCAGCGCCGGCTCGAAGCCTCCCGCGTGGGCCGCGACGACGGACAGCACAGCGAGCAGGGCGAGGCGTGGCATGGCGGGCGCTCCTGAGCGGTGGTTGGCCGTGCGGGCGGGCAGATCCTGCGGAGGTCGGACGGCCGATGGCGTCTAGCAGAGATCCTCGGTTCCCCACTCGCGGCGCACCGCAGCCAGGGTCTCGGCGGGCTTGTTGGTCGCCGGCGGCCCTGTCGGGTCGCGGAGCCAGCCGCGCAGCGAGCGGCGCGGCCCGGTCCCCGTTGGGATCGGTGCGCCGAGAAAGGTCACCACCACCGGCCCATCGGGCAGGTCCACGGCCGCAGTCAGCTCGACGCGCCCCGAACGGTAGTGGCCCGCAACGGTGAGCGGCATCGTCGGTCTCCCATGCACAGTGTGTCGTCCCGAATCAGGTTAGTTCCCGGCGTCGGCAGCGCTAACGGGGCCGAGCGCTCGCCCGCCGCTTACTGCGCCCACGGCTCCACCGGCGGCACGCCGGCGCTGGTGATCAGCTTGCCCAGCGTGGTGCGCCAGGCCTGCAGGGTGGCCGGGTCGCGACTGTAGACCGTGCCGCTCTCGACCAGCTCCGGCGGCACCGCCAGGGCCTGGTCGGCGGCAGTCAGCCAGGTGCGTTGGGCGGCGGTGGGCTGGGGCAGGGCCCGGACTGCGGCGGCGGTGGCGTCCAGGACGCGCCACCAGGCGTAATCCTCCAGGCCGTCGCGGAAGTTCTCCAGCCGCACCGTCGGCAAGGGGGTGCCGTCGGGGCCGACGCAGGTCCAACTGCCGTCACCGTGGTAGACCGTCCAGCTGCGGGGGTCCCAGTCCGTGAACGGCCCAGCGGTGATCGGCCGGGCGCTGTTCCAGATGCTGATCTGGTAATACAGGAACCCGTCGGGCCGGTACTTCGCGGTCAGCGGGCCCATCAGCAGGCGGCCCTCGATGGCCGGGTACTCGATGAACAGGTTGGCATGCGGGTGGTGCGGGCCGCAGCAGATGTACCACCAGACCTCCCGCCCCGCAGCCCGCGCCGCGGCCGCTTTGGTCTGGTCCAGGCGCGGCGTCAGCGGACACCAGGCATCGATGGCGCTGGCGCCCGATTCCGGGCCGAAGCTGTGGTCGTAGGCGGTGGTCATCACCAGCACGCCCGGGAACTCGGCCTTCAGGATGGCGGCCGCGCGCTGCACGCCGCCAAACTCGCCGGCCGGGGCCTCGTCGCAACCGTAGAGGTAGGCGTGCTCCAGCAGACCCAGCGCCTTCGCCCGGTCGTACCCCGACCGCAGCCGCGGCAGGGTCTCCTGGCGCCACTTCGCTTCGGCCGCTGCGCCTTCGGCCAGGGCGCCGTAGTAACCCAGGTTGAAGCGGTCCAGCGCGCCGCGCCGCTGCAGGTGTTGCAGCACCTCAAAGTCGGGCACGCCGCGGTGGTAGAGGCTGTCGTAGCTGATGTAGTAATCGGCCAGCAGATCGGCCCAGGCCAGCTTGTGGCGCTTCCAGGCGTTGACCGGGTAGTCGGGCGACTGCCGCCAGGCGGTCTGGTCGGCGCTGGTCGCCGGCAGCGGGCTGTCGTGCGGGCCGAAGGTGATCGCCAGCGGCAGCGGCGAACGGCTCGGCAAGGTGAACGGCAGCACCTCGACGGTCAGCTCGAGTTGGGCGACCGTCTGACCGCCGACCTGCAAGGCCAGCGGGCCGCGGTAAGAACCCGCCGGCTGCGTGGCCGGCGTCTCGACGCGCACCCAGAACGACTGCACATCGCCGGCGGCAATCCGAACCTCGGAGAGGACTGGCAGCAGCGGATCGGGCCACCAGCCGACGAGGGCACTGCCATAGGGCGGCACCGTCTTGGTCTTGACATAGCCCACCGGCGCCGCCTGCACGCTGGCGGCCGGCAGCACCGCGCCGGCAGGCCCGCGCAGGTCGGCCGGCAGGACTCGGACCGCCTCCAGGTCGCGGCCGAAGGGGACCACCAGCCACTGGAAGCTCTCCTTGTCGCGCCGCGCCAGCGTCACGGTGTGTTGCCGCCCGGGAGTCGCCGGCAGCTCGCCGGCTCGCGGCAGCACCTTGACCATCGAGCTGGCGACCCCGCAGGCCAGGCCCGCGGCGGGACTGACCACGCCGGCGGTCTCGCTGGCCACCCGGAAACGCGCCAGGTCCAGCACCCGCGCGCCGACGCTGCGGAGGTCTTGCACGGCCTGTTGGGCGCCCAGCACCGCCGGGTCGCCGGCAGCCACCAACTCCGCGAAGCGCTCCACCCGCTGCGCGAGGCGGTCGGCCTCGGCCTGCCCCCAGGCCTGCGCCGCGCCGCTGCCGCCCAGCTCGCGGAGGGCTGTGCGCAGGTCGCCGACCTGTTGCCGCAACGCGGCCAGGCCAGCCGCCTGCAGCGCCCCGAACCCCTTCAGGTAGGCGGTCGAGGGTACCGGCAGCGGGTCGGCGGGCCGCAGCAGCGCCAGGTGGTCGAGGTAGACCTCCATGTCCGATGGCACGTCAGCGGTGTAGAAGTGCAAGCGGGTCACCGCCGCGGCGTTGACCTGTTTCTCCGCCAGGCCGCTGAGCGGCACCACCACCTGGGTGTGGCTGTAGGGCGGCAGGCTGCTGGTCTGGGCCAGGCCGCTACGGACCGGCACCTGGTCGTCGCTGATGAACAGGTTCAGCCGCTGCGCGCCGGCGGTCACGTTGGTGACGTCGTAGACCAGTCGGTCGTAGCCGCGCCAGTCGCTCAGCGGCGGGGTGATCTCGAAGGCGGGCCAGCGCGCCAGACCTTCCTGCCACTGCGGTGTCACGAACCGCAACGCCTGGCTGCCTGAGGTTGCGCCGCGTGGGGCCAATGCCAGCTCGCGCACCGCGGTGCCCGGCGGCTGCCGTTCGTAGTGGCAGCAGGCCAGGTCGGCTGGGGTCTCGAAATCCAGCACGACGGTCCCGCCGGGGGCGAGGGTCAGCAGTTGCAGCAAGGCCAGCATGGTCATGTCGGTCCCCGCGCCAGGATTGGCGTGGCGAGCGGCAAGTCCTGCCCGGCCTCGAGGCTACCGGTCGCGCACCAGGCGCACGAAGTTGCTGATTCGCACGACGTCGCCCTGCGGGCCGTGGCCGCGCGGGAAGGCGGCCGGGTCGCCCACTTTCGGGTCGCTGCGCTGCGCGCCGGCGCCGTGGACGTCGACCAGGTTGAGCGGCCCGCCCCACGGCGGCGAGACGAAGCCGCCGGCCTCACCGAAGCAGACGTAACAGGCGTAGCTCCCGCCGCGCTGGCTCTCGTGGGTCGTGCTGGACCAGTAGAACGGATAGTCGGTTTGGCCGCCCTCGCTGCGGATCGGCGTCACGCCGAACAGCGGATCGATGGCTGCCGAACGCGTGCTGTCGGGCGAGCGGGCGTAGTCGACGATGCTCTGCAGTTCCTTGACATTCGGCAGCCGCCAGTCGCGGTGTCCCAGATAGCCGGCGGCGTTCTGGGCCGTCGCGTAGGCCAGGGCTTCCGGCCACGACATGCCCCGGCCGCTGTCGGCCTGCGACCAGACCAGCCCGGTGGCGGCGTCGACCACCGTGCCGTTACCCGGGGCGCTGAGCTGGTTGCGCCCATAGCCACGCCCGCCGCGGCAGTAGCGAACATACATCTGGTGCACCCGGCCGTCTGGGAAGCGCGACGGGTAGCCCTTGATGCGGCCGTCGGCGAAGTTGACGCCGAACACCTTCTGGTCGTGCGACTGTCCGACGTACTTCGTCGCCGACCAGATCTGACAGTCGATGATTCGCTCGCCGCGCCGCTCGTCGCCGTACGTGAACTCGAAGCTGCGGTCCAGGAACGGGGTCAGGTTGGGCGGCGTGTAGCCGGGCGGCCCGCTCGGGTCGAGGCCGCTGAAGAGGATCAGGGAGTAGAGCTCCTTGATGCTCGGAAAGCGCCAGTCCTGGTGACCGCCCACCCGGCAGCCCGCGGCCCCGGCGGCGGCCTGGTCCCAGGTCAGCTTGTTGCCCATCGCCTGCACCCAGGTCAGGCCCGTCACCAGGTCGCTGACGGTGCCGTCGCCGTTGTTGCGGTAGGCCGGCTGGTGACCGGCGTGCTGCGCGTCTTGCCCGGCCAGCGGCTGGCCCGCGGCAGGCGCGGCAATGCGGCGCTGGGTGTCGAAGCAGACGACCTGCCCGGTGTCGACCACGGGGTAGGGCAGGGGCTCGTCCGCGGCGGCCCAGGCGGCACTCGCCAGCCACGACCAGCCGCCCAGCGCTACGCCCCCGCGCCACCCAGACCACTGCCAGCGGTTGCCCATCGCCGCACTCCTGGGCACCGTGCACCGGCGCCAGGACCATCATACCGCACGCCGATGACGGCAGCCCGGCTGGCGAGATGACAGCCTTGTCAGCGTCCGGCGCCTCCGGCGGCCGCTGGCCGGCGGCTTGTCTTGCCTGCTGGGCGGTGCTAAGATTGGCGGCGGCTGGGGACCGGCCGGGTGTTCAGGAGCGTGGTATCCGTGGTAGCGCCGAAGCGGTTGACCATCTTCATTCCCGCGTACAACGAAGAGGCTGGTCTGCCCGACGTGCTGCGGGTCCTCCTCGACCGGTACGGCGCCGACCCGACCGTCGAGATCCTGGTGGTCGACGACGGCTCCAGCGACGCCACCGCCGCCCGCGTCGCCGAGTTCGCTGGCGTCGTGCTGATCCGCCACGGCCACAACAAGGGCAACGGCGCGGCCGTCAAGACGGCCTTACGGCACGCCCAGGGCGAGGTGTTGGCCATCATCGACGCCGACGGGCAGCACCCGCCAGAGTTGATGGAGGCGCTGGTCGCCGAGGTCGCCGACTGGGACCTGGTGGTCGGCGCCCGCACGGCCGACAGCGACTCCAGCCCCTTCCGGGACTTCGGCAACCTGGTCATGGCGCGGGTCGCCAGCTACCTTGTGCGGACCCCGATTCCCGACCTCACCAGCGGCTTTCGGGTCTTCCGCACAGCGCTGATGCGGCGCTACCTGCACCTCTTCCCGAACGGCTTCAGCTTCCCGTCGACCAGCACCCTCTGCTTCCTGGCCGACGGCCACAGCGTGCTGTTTCATCCCATCGTCGCGAAGCGCCGCGAGACCGGCAAGTCGTCGATCCGCCCGTTCCGCGATGGCGCCAAGTTCCTGGGGATCATCTTCCGGCTGGTGATGCTCTTCAACCCGAGCCGGGTCTTCCTGCCGGCTAGCGGCCTGCTGGTGTTACTCGGTCTGGCCTACGGTCTGGTGTCCCACCTGGTCCACCACGCGGGCCTCTCGGTGGCCGCCCTGCTGTTGGTGCAGGCCGGCTTCATGCTGGCGGCGGTGGGGGTGCTGGCCGAGCAGATCAGCCAGTTGCGGCGACAGCTCGCCGCGGCGACCGCACCCGCTGTCGTTCCCGGGGAGGAGCGATGACCACCGCGCCGCCGCCGACCCAGCCGCGGCGGCTGCCGCGGGCCGTCGTGGGGCTCGCCCTGCTGGGCCTGCTGACAGCCGCGGTGCGCCTCAGTTGGGCCGCCGCCAGCAATGTCTGGACCGGCGCCGACAGCTTCTACTACGCCGCCCTGGCCAACAACCTGCACGACGGCCGCGGCTTCGTGGTCGACTACGTGCTGTATTACTTCCAGCGCTACCCGCAGGTCGCCGGGCGGCCCGACGATTGGCTCTCGCCGCTCTATCCGCTGAGCATGGTGCCCTGCATCTGGGTCTTCGGGAAGACCTACGCGGCCTACGCGGCGCCCAGCATCCTGGCCCACTCGTTGCTCTTTCCGCAGGTCGTTCGCGCCGTGGCGCGGGCGCTCGGCGGCAGCGAGCGCGTGGCCTGCCTGGCGGCGGTCAGCGGGCTGCTGCACCCGACCCTGTTCCTGAACGCCCAGGCGCCGATGAGCGACCTGCCCTTCGCCTGTCTCGCGGGCGGTTGTCTGTGGGCGGTACTGACCTGTGGCCCGCGGGCGCGCGACGGCTGGTTGGCTGGCCTCTGTCTCGGCCTGGCGATGCTGCTGCGGCCGGTCGGGCCCTGGCTGCTGCCGGTGCTGCCGCTCTGCTATGCCCTGCGGCACCGTCGGCTGCGGGCGCTGGTGGCACCGCCGCTGCTCCTAATGGTCGCCCTCGCGCTGCTCCTGGCGTCGCCCTGGTGGCTGCGCAACCAGCGGCTCTTCGGGTCGCCAACCTGGTCGGTCTACCAGTACCAGGGACCGCTCGGCGGACGGCTCGACACCGACATCGGCGACGCCTACGGCTACTGGTGGGACCGCACCCCGCCGACCCTGCGCGACCGTTACCTGCACGGCCAGGGCGCCTGGCTACAGGCCGCCAAGCACCTCGCCTGGGGCGTCGACATGTGCTTCGTGGGGAGCATCAAGTCGGCCAACCGCGTGGCCCGGATCGGGCTCGGCGACAGCAACTACCATCCCGTGCAGGCGCTGCTCGGGCTGCCGGCGCTGGCGCTGCTCTGGCGGCGGCGCCGCCGTTGGCAGATGCAGGTGGTGGCTGTCTTCGTCGGCAGCCTGATCGCCGCCATCGCGGTGGCCAACGTGCCGGCCTTCCCGCGCTACTTCTTCGCCGTCTGGCCGCCTCTGCTGGCGGTCGGCTGGATGGCCTGGGAGGCGCTCGCCGAGCGGCTGCAGGCCCGCACCGGGCGACCGGCGCCGTGGTGGCTGGCCGGGCCGGCGCTGCTGCTGTGGGGCGCCGGGCTGACGCTCGATGTCTGGCGCGGCCGGCAGATGCAGTTGCCGGTACTGGCCAGTGGACGCGCCGCGCTGCTGGCCGATCGCGCGGCCGCCCTGGCGGCGGCGGAGCGTTGCGACCCGGGCACAGTGCTGCTGTTCGAGGGCAACCCGGCGATGGTCAACTACTGGTCGCGCTGCCCGGCGGTGCGCGTGCCGCCGGAGGTCACGCCCGCCCAGTTGGCCGAGATCGTGGCGCACTACCGCCTGCGCCACGCCGTCGTCAACCGCGGCCAGGCGGTCGAGCCGATGCTCCGCGCCCTCGGCTGGCGCGACTGGTTCGCCACCGACGCGATGGTCGGCTTGCAGGCGCCGCAGTAGGCCGGCGCGGAGGGACGGACCTGGCATGTGTGGGATCGCCGGCCTGCTGCACTTCGATTCCGAGCGACCCGCGGCCGAGGCGACGCTCGCGGCAATGCTGGCGACGCTTGTCCACCGCGGGCCTGACGACGAGGGCCGCTTCGTCGAGGGGCCAGCCGCCCTCGGGATGCGGCGGCTCAGCATCATCGACCTGGCGGGTGGGCACCAGCCGATTTTCAACGAGGACGAGAGCTGCCTGATCGTCTTCAATGGCGAGGTCTACAACTACCTCGAACTCCGCGCCGAGCTCGAACCGTTGGGGCACGTCTTCCGGACCAACTCCGACACCGAGACGATTCTGCACGGCTACGAGCAGTGGGGCGTCGAGGTGCTGCAGCGCCTCAACGGGATGTTCGCCTTCGCCATCTGGGACCGCCGCCGGCAGGAGTTGCTGTTGGCCCGCGACCGCGTCGGCATCAAGCCGCTGTTCTATGCGGCCGACCCCCAGCGGCTGGTTTTCGGCAGTGAGCTGAAGGCCGTCCTGGCGGCCGGGGTGGCGGTCGATCTGGACCCCTGGGCGGTCAACCAGTTCTTCAGCCACTGGTACGTGCCGACGCCGCGGAGCATCTATCGGCAGGTCCACAAACTGGAGCCCGGCTGCTGGCTGCGCGCCAGCCCGGCCGGCTGGCAGAGCGGGCGCTACTGGAACATGACCTTCGACCCGCAACCGCCGACCGCGCCGCCGGAGGTCTGGGACGAGGAGCTGCGGGCGGTGCTCGCCCAGGCCGTCCGCCACCAGATGCGCAGCGACGTCGAGGTCGGGGCGTTCCTTTCAGGCGGGCTCGACAGCAGCCTGGTGACCAGCTTCATGGCCCCGCTGACGAGTCACCGTCTGAAGACCTACACCATCGGCTTCGCCGAGCGCAGCTACGCCGAGCAGGACATCGCCGAGCGCATTGCCGCGCAGATCGGCACCGACCACCACACCGAGCTGCTGACCGTCGCCGCGCTGACCGAGTTCCCGCGGCTGGTGGCGCACTTCGACGAGCCCTTTGGCGACTACTCGCTGTTGCCGACCTGGGCCGTCAGCCAGTTGGCCCGGCAGTCGGTGAAGGTGGTGCTGACCGGCGACGGCGGCGACGAGTGCTTCGCCGGCTACCCGACGCACTATGTCTGGCGCTACGCCAGGCTCTGGCGCCGCCTGCCCGGCGGCCTGCGCCGGGGGCTGCAGGCGCTCGCCGCACGGCTGCCGACGTCCTACGATCGGATCAGCCTGGACTACGCCCTGAAACGCTTCAGCCGCGGCGCCGAGCTCGACTACCGGCGCGGGCACCACGCCTGGAAAGAGATCCTGACCGCCGACGAACGCCGCGCGCTGTTTGTGCCCGGGCTCTGGGAGCAGGTCGCCGCGGACGACCCGTACCAGGTCTTCGAGCGCTACTTCGACGAGGTCCGCGACCAGCCGGTGCTCAACCAACTGCTCTATGCGGACATGAAGACGTTCCTGCTGGACGACAACCTGGTGAAGGTCGACCGCATGAGCATGGCGGCCAGCATCGAGGTGCGGGTGCCGCTGCTGGACAATGCGGTGCTCGACTTCGTGGCGCGGGTGCCGGTCGAGTACAAGCTGCCGGGCCGGCAGTCGAAGCCGTTGCTGCGGCGCCTCGCCCGCCGGCAGTTGCCGCCGGGGGTGTCCGGGCTGAAGAAGCGCGGCTTCACGCCGCCGCTGCCGATCTGGCTCCGCGCCGACGGCGGACGCTTCCTCCGGGAGGCGCTGTCCCCGGCCAACATCGCCGCGACCGGCCTGTTTCAGCCGGCCGCCGTGCAGCGGATGGTCGACGAGCACCTCGCCGGGGTGCGTGACTGGAACCGCCCGCTGTTCGGTCTGCTCAGCTTCGTCTGCTGGCAGCAGTCGCGCGGCTGACGCAGCGTGGCCCCAAACCAGAGCGGCCCGCCGCATCGCGCGACGGACCGCTCTGGTCAGTTGGGTTGCCAGGGCCTTTAGGGATAGACCGCCCGGCCCCACCAGTAGCGTGAGGCGGTGCCCAGCCCGACATCGCCCTCGATGGTCTGGCGGTTGAACCACTTCGCGTGGCCGTCCAGGAAGGCGGCGTTGACGCCGTCGTTGTGCCGCAACTGCAACCGGGCGGAGCCGTTCTGGCCGTAGGTCACGTCGGCCGGGTAGGTCGCCAGGTAGTACGTCGGGTAGACGTTGTAGTAGTTGCAGTCGGTGAACCAGATGGTCTCGGCTGGCGTGACGAAGTTTGCCAGGTTGCAGTTCGTGTAGTAGTAGTAGTACGTCGCCCAGTAGTTCATGCCGTACCCGAAGTTGTTGTCGCGGGTGACGGCATTGTAGACCCAGGGCGAGGTGCTGTTGGACGGGCAGGTCATCATCTGCTCGTTCTTCATGTACGGGAACTGCTGCTGCGGCCAGTTCAGGAACGTGCCCGCTGGCGGGTAGAAGGTGTTGCGGGTCCCCTGGAGGTGACCGTAGAGGTTGTCGTCGCTGTCCTGGACGTACATCAGGCCCGACATGGCGATCTGCTTCAGGTTGCTGAGGCAGCTCGTCTGGCGCGCCTTTTCGCGCGCCTTGGCGAAGACCGGGAACAGGATGGCCGCCAGGATGGCGATGATGGCGATGACCACCAGTAGTTCGATCA
The DNA here is from genome assembly GCA_020850355.1 of Fimbriimonadaceae bacterium. Classification (GTDB taxonomy): domain Bacteria; phylum Armatimonadota; class UBA10988; order UBA10988; family UBA10988; genus JADZEX01. The sequence goes on from JADZEX010000026.1 coordinate 150,485, forward strand.
GCGTGAAACCACGTCTGCGCATCGCGGACTCCTCTTCACACAATCACCATGCCACATCGGGCCGCCGATTGCAAGGCAGGTCTTGACGCCGGTCAACGATTTGACCCTGCTGCAACAATCGCGTCATTTGTCGCCTCGGGGCGCCGTCGCGCTGGCGCCTGCGACGGCCGCGGTGCGATTGCCAAGAGGTCCTGCTTGTGGTAGATTGCTAGCTTCGGAGCGCCGCCCCGATGACCCCCGAACCGCCCGCCGAGTCGGGTGACGCCCAGCGCCGCCAGCCACCGGCCCAGCCCGATGCCCCGCTCGACGCGGCGGCCGAGCAGGAACGGCTGCTGAGCGTCAGCGAATCCCGGGCCGACGCCTACGAGCAGCAGGCCGAACAGGCGCGCTCGCTGCACGCCACGCTGAACCGCACCGAGGGCGAAATGCGGCGCATCGAGCTGCTCCGCCACGACCTGGCGCAGTTGCAGTTGCCGCACTTCGCGCTGCTCGACCTGGCGGCGATGATCCAGCGCGGGGCCAGTCTGGACGATCTGCTGGACCGCGTCTTGGAACAGGTCGTGCGGCTGTTCGAGGCCCAGAAGAGCAGCATCCTGGTGCCCGACGAGAGCGGCGCGCAGCTCCGGGTGGCCGCCGAGCGGGCCGTCAGCGGGCGGATCCGGCCGGACTTCCGGATGCCGCTGCACGAAGGCGTGGCGGGTTACGTCTGGCAGACCGGTGAGCTGCTGGTGGTCGACAACACCGCCGAGTCGCCGCTGTTCTGCGCCTGGCCCGACCAGGAGCATCAGCCGCAGTACCTCGTGGCGGTGCCGCTGAAGGCCGAGGGCGAACGTCTCGGGGTGCTCTGCCTGGAGCGTCCTCTGGGCCTGCCGGCCAGCGAGGAGCGGATCAGCCAGGTCCAGGCCTACGTCTCGCACGCCTCGGCGCAACTGCGCACGATTCAGCTCTACCAGCGGCTGCTGAAGCAGGTCGAAGAGCTCACCGTGCTGTGCGACATCAGCCGCGAGCTGTCGAGCAGCCTGCAGCACGAACAGTTGCTGCAGCGCATCGTGCAGAGCGCCACCCGGCTGCTGGACTGCGGGATCTGCTCGCTGATGTTGTTCGAGGACGACAAGCAGACGCTGCGCATCCGGCACGCCGTAGGGTTGCCCGACGAGGTGGTCGAGCGCGCCCAGATCATCCCGGGCAGCGGCGTTTCGGGGTGGGTCGCCGAGACCGGCAAGCCACTGCTGATCGAGGACATCACCAAGGACGACCGCTTCCAGCCGCGGCGCGACGGCGGGCCGCAGCGCAAGTACAGCACCCGCTCGCTGCTCAGCGTGCCGCTGACCATCGGCACCGAAGTGGTCGGCGTGCTGAACGTCAACAACAAGACCAACAACGCCGTGTTCACCGCCCACGACCTGCAGAATCTGACCCTGCTGGCGAGCCAGGCCGCGGTTTCCATCGAAAATGCCCGGCTCTATGAAACGTTGCAGCGTCTCGCGGTCACCGATCCCCTGACGCGGCTGTTCCGCCGGAACTACTTCGAGGAGCAGTTCGACAACGAGCTGCGCCGCAGCCAGCGCTACGGGCGAGCGCTGTCGGTGATGATGATCGACATCGACTTCTTCAAGCGGATCAACGACACCTACGGCCACCCGGTCGGGGACCGCGTGCTGCAAGGGCTGGCCGGCCTGCTGCGGCGCTACGCCCGCAAGGACGATGTGATCGCCCGCTACGGCGGTGAGGAGTTTGTGACGCTGCTGGTGGAAACCGACGGCCCGGGCGCGGTGCTGGCCGGCGAGCGGATCCGGCAGGCGGCCGAGGCGCAGGAGTTCGAGATCGGCGACGGCCGGGTCTTGCGGCTGACCATCAGCGTCGGCACCGCCAGCTTCCCGCCCGACGGCGACGACCGCGAGGGGTTGCTGCAGCGGGCCGACCTGGCGCTGTACGCCGCCAAGCACGGCGGCCGGAATCGAGTCTGTAGCTATCACGAGGGGCTGGCGATGCCGACTGGCGGCGTGGCCTCGGATCGTTAGCGCGAGGAGAAGGATCTTGGCGAAGCGTGGTTTGTGGATGGTCCTGCTGCTGGGCGGCGCGGGCCTGCTCAGCGGCTGCTCGACGGTCGTCGCGCGGGTCAATGGGACCAATATCTCCCAGAAAGAGTTCTACGAAGAGCTGGAGCGGGCCCAAGGGCAGCAGGTGCTCCAGATGACCATCTTGAAGCACCTCGTGATCGAGAAGGCCACCGCCGAGAAGCTCTTGCCGACACCCGAGGAGATTCAGGCCCGGCTCGATGAGCTGAAGAAGGAGCGCTTCGAGGGCGACGACGCGAAGTTCCGCGCCTGGATGAAGGCCAGCTCGCTGGACGACACCATTCTGGTCGACCAGATCCGCTACGAGTTGGCGGCCTTCAAGCTGCGCACGCGGCGGCTGAAGACCGACGACGCCGAGCTCAAGAAGTTCTTCGACGAGAACCACGCCGCGCTGTTCGACAAGCCGGCGCGGGTCAGCTTCCGGCAGATCGTGGTCCCCGAAAAGGCCCAGGCCGACAAGCTGATTGCGCAGCTCAACAACGAGAACGAGATGTTCGCGCAGTTGGCCCGCCAGATCTCTGTCGATTCGAGCTCCAAGGAGAACGGCGGGCTCTACGAGGACATCCCGTGGGACGCCGTGAAGCAGCAGGAGCCGGCGATCCACGATGCGCTGAAGGGGCTGGCCAAGAACCAGATCACCCAGAAGGCCGTCCAACTGCGCCGCGCGCCGCTGTTTGTGGTGCTCAAGCTGATCGACAGCAAGCCCCCCGAGCCGGCGGTCTTCGACAAGCTGAAGGCCGAGGTGAAGCAGGCCTACCTGCAGCAGAGCGCCACCAGTGAGCAGGAGCTGCTGGCCGAAGTCACCAAGGGCGCCAACGTGGTGGTGCTGGCGGAGCGCTACAAAGAAAGCGTGCAGCCGGCCTTCACCGCGCCGGACCCGACCGCCGGGCTGCCTGACGCGGTCAAGAAGGACCTCGAGAAGGGTCCCGACATCGCCCCGCCGACGCCGATCGACGAGAAGTCGATGCCGAAACCGCTGACGCCGGGCGGGAACTGATCTTGGATGCGTTCGATCGCCTCGTGCAGATCATGGGTCGGCTGCGGGCGCCCGACGGCTGCCCGTGGGACCGCGACCAGACGCACGCCACGCTGCGCGAGTACCTCCTGGAGGAGACCTGCGAGCTGCTCGAGGCGATCGACCGCGCCGACGACGAAGCCCTCTGTGGGGAGCTGGGTGACCTGCTGCTGCAGATCGTCTTCCACGCCCAGATTGCGGCCGAAGAGGGCCGATTCGACATCCAAGCGGTTTGCGGTAAGATAAGCGACAAGCTGATTTCACGCCATCCTCACGTCTTCGGAACGTGCGGGCCGGTCAAGACGGCGAGCGACGTGCTGCCCTTGTGGGAAGCGCAGAAGCAGACCGAACCGGAGCACGCGGCGCGGAGCAGCCAACTGGATGGTCTGCCGATCACGCTGCCGACGCTGGCGCGCAGCTACAAACTGCAGCGTCGCGCGGCGCGCCTCGGCTTCGACTGGCCGGACCAGGCGAGTCGCCTGGCGAAGGTCGTGGAGGAAGTGGCGGAGTTGGTCGCGGCCGTGGAGCACGGGGAGCGCGCGGACGCGGAAGCGGAGTTCGGGGACCTGCTGTTCATGGTGGTCAATGTCGGGCGTGGGCTCGGTCTGCCGGCCGAAGACGCCCTCCGCCGGGCGAACGCGAAGTTCGAGCGGCGCTTCCGCCAGATGGAGCAGCGGGCCGGTGGCACGGCGGCCTTCGCCGCGCTGACGGCCGCACAGCAGGACGACCTCTGGAACGAGGCCAAGGCGAGCGATTGAGCGGGCGGCGATGCGGGTGGATAAGTTCTTGAAGGTAAGTGGCTTGATCCCCCGGCGGACGGTGGCCAAAGAGGCCTGCGACGCCGGACGAGTCACCATCGATGGGCGACCCGCCAAAGCGTCGGACGAGGCCAAAGCCGGGCAACGCCTGAGCATCGACCTCGGCCGTGGCCGCACGGAGGTGATGGTCCGCGAGGTACCAGCGGGCGCGGTGCGCCGCGAGCACCAGGGCGACTTGTACCAGCGGATCGAGCAAGGTACGTAACCGGCGGAGCCGTTGTCCGCCGGCAGCAGCGGAAGGGAGTCCCAGTACCCTGATGGCAACCAAATACGTCTACTTCTTTGGCGGCGGCTCGGCCGAAGGCAAGGCCGACATGAAGCTCCTCCTCGGCGGCAAGGGCGCCAACCTCGCCGAGATGACCAATGCCGGGCTGCCCGTGCCCCCCGGCTTCACCATCACCACCGAGGCCTGCGACCACTACTATCGCAACAACCAGCAGTGGCCGGCCGGGTTGGCTGAGGAGATCACCGCCACCATCACGCACCTCGAAGAGGTCAACCGCAAGCGCTTCGGCGACCCGGTCGACCCGCTGCTGGTCTCGGTGCGCTCCGGCGCCGCCGTCTCGATGCCGGGCATGATGGACACCGTCCTCAACCTCGGCATCAACGACGAGGTCGTGCAGGCGCTGATCCAGAAGTCCAACAACCCGCGCTGGGCCTGGGACTGCTACCGCCGCTTCATCGACATGTTCGGCGACGTCGTGATGGGCGTCGACCACGAGCACTTCGAGGAGGCCATCCACGCGGTCAAGGAAGCCGCCGGCGTCAAGAACGACAACGAACTGACCGCCGAGCAGCTCCACGACGTGGTCAACCGCTACAAGGCCATCTACCGCCAGCACACCGGTCGGATGTTCCCAACCGACCCGCGCGAGCAGATGGACCTGGCGGTCAACGCCGTGTTCGGCTCCTGGAACAGCGACCGCGCCATCAAGTACCGCCAGATCAACAAGATCAGCGGCCTCGCCGGCACCGCCGTGAACATCTGCACGATGGCCTTCGGCAACCTTGGCGAGACCAGCGGCACCGGCGTCTGCTTCACCCGCGACCCGTCGACCGGTGAGAACGTCTTCTACGGCGAGTACCTGATCAACGCCCAGGGCGAGGACGTCGTCGCCGGCATCCGCACCCCCGAGCCGATCAGCGCGCTGGCCAACCAGATGCCGGCGGTCTACGCGCAGCTCTGCGAGATTCGCCAGAAGATGGAGCAGCACTACGCCGACATGCAGGACATGGAGTTCACCGTCGAGGACGGCGTGCTCTACATCCTGCAGACCCGCTCCGGCAAGCGGACCGGCGTGGCCTCGGTGCAGATCGCCGTCGACATGGTCGGCGAGGGGCTGATCGACGAGGCCACCGCGGTCTCGCGGGTGGCGCCCGACCAGTTGGCGCAGTTGCTGCTGGCCCGCTTTGACGAAGGCGACCTGAAGGCCGCCCAGAAAGCCGGCCGGATGCTCGGCCACGGCCTCGCCGCCGGCCCCGGGGCCGCGGTCGGCCGGGCCGTCTTCACGGCCGACGAGGCCGAGGCCTGGGTCGCTCGCGGCGAGAAGGTGATCCTGGTCCGGATCGAGACCAGCCCCGAGGACGTCGGTGGGATGTACGCCGCCGAGGGCATCCTGACCAGCCGCGGCGGCCTCACCTCGCACGCCGCGGTGGTGGCCCGGCAGTGGGGCAAGTGCTGCGTCGCCGGATCCTCCGACATCGTGATCGACTACAGCTCGAAGTCGTTCACCAACGGCAAGGTCACCGTCCGTGAGGGCGACCTGGTGGCGGTCAACGGCTGGTCGGGCGACTACTTCGCTGGCGACATCAAGGTCGTCCCGTCGCCCGTCGTGCGGGGCATCTTGGAGGGCGACGACGCGGCCAAGTCCGACCCGCTTTTCCAGGTCTACGCCAAGCTGGACTCCTGGATCGAGGCCAACCGCAAGCTGGGTGTGCGGACCAACGCCGACAGCCCGGTCGACGCGCAGCGCGCGCGCTGCTTCGGGGCCGAGGGCATCGGGCTCTGCCGCACGGAGCACATGTTCTTCGAGGGCGAGCGGATCATCTCGGTCCGCAAGATGATCCTGGCCGACGACCTGGCCGGTCGCGAGGCCGCCCTGGCCGAGCTCCTGCCGATGCAGCGCGGCGACTTCGAAGGCATCTTCGAGGCGATGGCCGGGCTGCCCGTGACGGTTCGCCTGCTCGACCCGCCGCTCCACGAGTTCGTGCCGCACGAGGTTGAGAACCAGGCCGAGATGGCCCGCGAGATGGGCATCTCGCCGGAGGCCGTGAAGGCCAAGGTCGACAGCCTCCACGAGTTCAACCCGATGCTCGGCCACCGCGGCTGCCGCCTCGGCGTGACCTACCCCGAGATCTACGACATGCAGGTCCGCGCCATCATGGAAGCAGCCTGCAACTGCCAGCTCAAGGGGATCGATGCCCGGCCGGAGATCATGATCCCGCTGGTCGGCTTCAAGGGCGAGCTCGACTTCCTGGAGCAGCGCACCCGCCAGATCTGCACCGCGGTGCAGGCCGAGAAGGGTGTCCAGGTGGAGTACCTGGTGGGCACGATGATCGAGGTCCCGCGCGCCGCGCTGGTGGCCGACGAGATCGCCGAGGCCGCCGAGTTCTTCTCGTTTGGGACCAACGACCTGACCCAGATGGGCCTCGGCTTCAGCCGCGATGACGCTGGGAAGTTCATCCCGGCCTACCTCGACGGTAAGATCTTCGAGGACGATCCATTCGTGACCCTCGACCGCAAGGGCATCGGCAAGCTCGTCAAGATGGGCATCGACCTGGGGCGCGCGACCCGCGACAAGCTGAAGGTCGGGATCTGCGGCGAGCACGGCGGCGACCCGGCGACGGTCGAGTTCTGCCACCAGGTCGGCATGAACTACGTCAGTTGCAGCCCCTTCCGCGTGCCGGTCGCACGCCTGGCGGCGGCACAGGCCTCGATCAAGTTCGATAACCCCGAGGCCGCTGAAAAGGGCAAGGAGATGGGCGGATGAGCCAGGTCATTGATGTCGTCGCCCGCGAGATCTTGGACTCGCGGGGAAACCCGACGGTTGAGGTGGACGTGCATCTGATCGATGGCCAGGTCGGCACCGCCGCGGTGCCCAGTGGCGCGTCGACCGGGACCCGCGAGGCGATCGAGCTGCGCGACGCCGACGGCGCGCGGTACCTCGGCAAGGGTGTCCTGCGGGCGGTCGACAACGTCAACACGGAGATCCGCGAGTTGCTGGTCAATGAGGGCTACGACGCCCTCGACCAGCGCGCGATCGACGCGGCGATGATCCAACTCGACGGCACCGACAACAAGGACCGCCTCGGCGCCAACGCCCTGCTGGGTGTCTCGATGGCCGTCGCGAAGGCCGCCGCCGCCTACACCGGGCAGCCGCTCTACCGCTACCTCGGCGGGGTCAACGGCTGCACCTTGCCGGCGCCGATGATGAACATCGTCAACGGTGGCGCGCACGCCGCGAACAACATCGACTTCCAGGAGTTCATGATCATGCCGCTGGGCTTCGACACCTTCGCCGACGCCCTGCGGGCCGGCGCGGAGGTGTTTCACGCCTTGCGCTCGATCCTGAAGTCGCGTGGCCTGGCGACCGGTGTCGGTGACGAGGGCGGCTTCGCCCCCGACATGAAGGGCCGCAACGCGCTGAGCATCACCCGCGACACCATCGAGACCATCGGGCAGGCGGTCGAGAAGGCCGGCTACACCTTCGGCGAGCAGATGATGGTGGCGATGGACCCGGCCACCAGCGAGCTGTGGGACGAGGGCAAGTACGTCTTCAAGAAGACCGGCGGCGCGCAGCTCAGCTCCGACGAGATGATCAAGTTCTGGAGCAAGCTGGTGACCGAGTTCCCGATCATCTCGATCGAGGACCCGCTGGCCGAAGACGACTGGGCCTCGTGGCCGCAGTTGGTGGCGCGAGTCGGGAGTCGGGTGCAGATCGTCGGAGACGACCTGACGGTCACCAACACCCGCATCCTGGAGCGCGCCATCGCCGAGAAGGCGATCAACGCGATTCTGATCAAGGTCAACCAGATCGGAACGCTGACCGAGACCTTCGAAGCGATCCAGATGGCGCAGCGCGCCCACATGACGGCGGTGATCTCGCATCGCTCCGGTGAAACGGAGGACACCACCATCGCCGACATCGCGGTCGCCACCAACGCGGGGCAGATCAAGACCGGCGCGCCGTCGCGGAGCGACCGGGTGGCGAAGTACAACCAGTTGCTGCGGATCGAGCAACAGTTGGACGCGGCGGCGGTCTATGCTGGGAAGCAGGCCTTCTACAACCTGGCCTAGAGGATCCCGCCATGCGACAGGCCCGACGCGTCCACCGAGGCAAACTGCAAGACCGCCGCGCGCAGCAATGGCTGCTGCAGAGCGCGGTCATGATGTTGGCCTTCGTGGGCGCGTCGGGGCTGCTCCAAAACACCCTCGACATCACAGCCAAGAGCCGTCAGGTGGCCGTCCGAATCGCCACCGACGAGGCCCGTCTGGCGCAGCTCAAGGTGGCCAACGCGAATCTCCGCGATGAGCTCATCTATGACGGCTCCAAGGGCGGCGTGCTCGGTGGCGTGCGTCGACTCGGGTACGTCCGGCCGGGCGAGATCCGGCTGATGGTCGCTCCGGCCGATTGACCTGCCGTGAGGCTGCGGCCGGCCCTGCGAGGTGCCAGATGGGCAAGAACGTCCTGCTCTGCAACGGCGGCGGGCCGACCGCCGTGATCAACCTGACCAACATGGGAATCGTCGAGGGCTGTCTCGACTTCGGACTCGGCGAGCGCCGAATCTACACCGCCCTCGGCGGGACCGGGGCGCTGATCGGGCAGCACGCCACCGGCGACGGCCAACGCCACATCGGGCGGCTTGACAACTACCTGGCCGACCACACGCTGCGGCAGCATGTCAAGAACACCCCCTCGACCTGGATCGGCAGCGGGCGCTACAAGCTCGGCAGCAAGGTCCCGGCCGACATTTCGGGTGGCGACAAGGAAAAGGCCACCGACTACGACATCAGTCGGATCATCGCGGTCTGCGATGAACTCGACATCGGGCATGTCTTCTTCGTCGGTGGCGACGACACGCTGACCACGCTCAATGCGCTGGCCAGCTACGCCGAGCGCAACCCGCGCAGCGAGTGGCCGACCTTCCTGTCGGTGCCGAAGACGATCGATTGCGACCTGCCGTACGCGGTCGACGACCCGGGCCACGACCCGTACCACCCCGGGATCATCCGCCGCAACGGCCAGATCATGGTCTGCGACACCTGCCCCGGTTTCGGCACCGCCGCCAACTTCATCGCCGCCGAAGTGGCCCACCTGGGCGTCGAGGCGCGCGCCCTTTCACGGCACTACGTGATCGAGATCATGGGCCGCGATGCCGGCTTCCTGACGGCCGCCGCGCTGGCCGCCGCCGGCTGCGGCTACGGCCCGCACATGATCGCGCTGCCGGAGCACGGGCGCTTCGACATTCCGAGCTTCTGTCGGCTGATCGCCGAACGCGACGAGCGCGAAGGCTGGGGCGTCTACTGCGTCAGCGAAGGCATCCGCAACGCCGACGGCGTTCCGCTGGCCTCCACCGGGATCGACTCGTTTGGCAACCAGAAGCTCGGCGGGGCTGGCGAGCGGCTGAAGGACGAGGCCAACAGCTACTGCTCCTGCGAGGGCCTGGAGGCCGACCTGCGGTACATCAAGCCGGGCGAGTTCCAGCGCACCTGCAGCTACCACCGCTCGCAGGCGGACGCCGAGATCGCCTACAAGGTCGGCCAGAAGGCCGCCTTCTGGGCCATCGTCCGGGGCGAGACCGGCAAGCTGGTGACCATTGTGCGGACCACCGAAGGCGTGCCGAGCTGGCACTACGGCCTGGTCGACACGCACCTCGTCGCCGGCAAGGACAAGAAGCGGGAGATGAGCGCGGAGTGGTGCAGCTCGTACGACTACCAGGGCCTGACCGTGCCCTACGTCGCCGACTCCTTCCTGACCTGGCTGACCCCGCTGATCGATCCGATCGTGCCGATTGCCGGGCCGTACAGCGGTGAGGTGATCCGCCTCTAGCGCCGGCCGCAGACTGTCAACCGGGGCCGGCGAGCTGGGCTCGCCGGCCCCGTGGCGTGACGGTCCTTGACGGCGGTCGCCGGCTCTGGCACCCTCGACGGCATGCAACCACTGCTCACCGCGGCGCAGATGCGGGCCTGGGACGAGGCTGCCGCCAGGCAGTACGGCCTGCCGACGCTGCTGCTGATGGAGCACGCCGGCGTCGCCGTGGCGCAGGCGGCCCGCGGGCTGCTGCCCGACGGCGGGCGCGTGCTGCTGCTCTGCGGCAAGGGCAACAACGGCGGCGACGCGCTGGTGGCCGCGCGCTGGTTGCAGCGGTGGGGCTACCGGTGCGAGATTCTGGCGGCCGATCTGCCGGCCGACCCGACCAGTGACGCCGGCCGCCAGGTCGACCTGGTGCGCGCGCTCGGGCTGCCGCTGACCCGACTCGAGTCGCTCGCTGGCGTGGCAGCGGCCCTGGCGGCCGCCGACCTGGTGATCGACGGTCTGCTGGGCACCGGCTCCAGCGGCGATCCCCGCGGGCTGCTGGCCGAGCTGATCGAGGCGGTCAACGCGGCGGGCCGGCCGGTGCTGGCGATCGACCTGCCGAGCGGGCTCGATGCCGACACGGCCGCGGTGGGCCAGCCCTGTGTGCAGGCGACCGTGACGGTCTGCCTGGGCGCCCTCAAACGCGGCCTGGCGGTGACGCCGGGGATGCTCCAGGCCGGGCGCCTGGAAGTCGTCGACATCGGTCTGCCAGGCCGCTGTCCGGACCTCGACGCCGGCACGCCGCAACGGCTTGCCGCGGCCGACATTGCGGCGCTGCTGCCGCCGCGGGCGCGTGATGCGCACAAAGGCCAGGCCGGGCGGGTGGCGCTGGTCGGAGCCAGCGAGGGCCTCTTGGGGGCTGGCATCCTGGCAGCGCGGGCGGCCTTGCGGGGTGGGGCGGGGCTGGTCACGCTGGTGCTCCCCGAGACTCTGGCCGGGAGCGTGGCGCAGAGCTGCCCCGAGACGATGACCTGGCCTCTGCCGCTGCTGGCGGGCGACTTCAGCGAGGCGGCGGCGGAGCGGCTGGGACCGTTGCTGGCGCGAGTCGACGCCTGTGGGATCGGGCCTGGCCTGGGCACTGCGCCGGGTGCCCAGGCGCTGCTGGCGGCGGTCGCGGCGTGGGGCCGGCCGACGGTCTACGACGCCGACGCGCTGAACCTGCTGGCGCGCCATCGGGAGTGCTGGCCAGCGCTGGCCGGAGCTGCCCTGCTGACCCCGCACCCGGGCGAGGCGGCGCGCTTGTTGGCCAGCAGCATCGCCGCCGTGCAGGCCGACCGGCTGGGCGCCGCCCGGACCCTGGCTGAGCGGTCTGGGGCGGTCGTGCTGCTGAAAGGCTGCGGCACGGTGATCGCGGCGCCCGACGGCCGGCTGCGGGTCAACCCGACCGGCACCCCGGCGATGGCCAGCGCCGGGCTGGGCGACGTGCTGACCGGCCTGGCGACGGCGCTGCTGGCGAGTGGCCTGCCGGCGTTCGAGGCGGCGCTGGCGGCGGCCTGGCTGCACGGCCGGGCGGGCGAGCTGGCGGCCGACGGCGGCGACCGCGGCGTGCTGGCGAGCGATGTCAGCGAGGCCTTGCCGCGGGCCCTGGCCGAGCTGCGGCTGGTCTGAACTTCGGGCGGCCGGCCGGCGTTGAATCCATCGCCGCGACGGCATTTGACGGTCCGCGCGGCACAGTGCTACCATGCCAGCGGCGCAGGGCCGGTGGGCGAGGGCAACGTGAAACGCGCGATTCTGCTCAAATACTGGCCGGCGGCGTTGTTCGCGATCAGCAACGTGGCGGCCATCACGTTGGTCCTGCGGGCCAACCGCAGCTACGAGGAGCCCGCGCTGCCGCCGGCTGCCAGCGGGCCGGCGATCGCCAGTTTCGAACCCCTCGACGCTGTCCGCGCCAGCTCCGGCAGCGGCGACTACAACGCCCTGCTGCTGGACTGGGGTGGTGAGTTCGACGTCGACAAGACCAGCCAGCGCTCCGGCGGGCTGGGGTTGTTCAAAGGCGTCGGCACCAAGCTCAGCGCGCTGCGCTTCCAGGCCGCCAGTCAGGCGCGGCTGGAGGGACGCACCGGCCGCGAGGCCGACCTGCTGCGGCGGCCGCTGCGGCTCAACTTCTACGACACCGATGGCGGGTTCCTGGGTCAGCGGCGCTACCTGCCGCCGGTGGGCTACACCCTGCCGCCGTTGCCGGCGGCTGGCGCCGTGCCGTTCGACTTCGGCGGTGGCCAAGCCTCGGTCGCTCGCGCCGGGCTGGACGCGCTGGATGTGCAGATCGACCCGTCGCTGTTCCGCGATCCGCAGGCGATGACCGAGTTCGTCACCAACCTGACGCAGGCGATGGTCGCGGCGGGCGTCAACCCGCGGGTCCGCATCGGCGCCCCGGCCAGTGTCGCCGGCGGCCTGCCGGCGCCGAGCGGCCCGACGCTGGTGGCCATGCCCAGCACCTTGCCGCCGGCCCGCACCGTCGGCAGTCGGGTGGTCCGCATCCCGGTCAGCGTGCCGTTGCCGCGGCCGCCGGCCGACATTGTCAGCGGCCCCGCCGCGCCGGTCTACGGCGACCTGCCGCCCGGCGTGCCGGAGCCGGTGGAGCTGCCGAAGCCGCCCGTGACACCCGATCCTGAGCCGACCTTCCGCAGCACGCCGGGCCTCGGTCCGACCACGCCGCTGCCCGAGAAGTCGCCACCGCCGGCCGCCAGCCGCGCCACCCCGCCGGTGACCGCGCCGGCCAGGCCGGCCGAGCCACCACGCGCGGCGCCGGTCGTGGTGCTGGGCGGGTCCGACGAGGATAGCCGCGCAAAGCCCAGCGGTCCGGCTGCGGCGCCGAAGCCAGAGCCGCGGGTCAGCATCCGCATCCAGTTGGCGCGGATGGCCGACGAAGCCGCGGCGCGCGCGGCGGCCGAACGGCTCAGCGGCGCCGGGCTGGGCGGCACGGTGACCCGCGACAGCAGCAGCGGCACGACCTACTGGCAGGTTCACACGAAGACCTTCCGCACTCGCAGCGAGGCCGCCAAGGCCTTGGCGCAGGTGCGCGCCCTGGGCTACGAGGCCTGGCAGAGCTGACGTCCGCCGGCCAGCAAGGACCAACGACATGGCGCTGGTGGCCAACGACCGCGGGCTGGGCAAGCTGGTCGCCTCGGCCGAGGCCGAACGCCTGGCGACCGGGTTCGCCTTCACCGAAGGCCCGCTGTGGCATCCCGACGGCTGGCTGCTGTTCTCGGACATCCCCAACAGCCGGATCCAACGCTGGTCGCCGCAGACCGGCGCCAGCGTGTTTCGCGAGCCGAGCGGGCAGAGCAACGGCCTGACCTGGGACCGCCAAGGCCGCCTGCTGGCCTGCGAGCACCAGACCCGCCGGCTCAGCCGCACGGAGCCCGACGGTCAGCTCACCGTGCTGGCCGACCGCTGGGAGGGCCGGCGGCTGAACAGCCCGAACGACGTGGTGGTCGACCGCCACGGCGCGATCTACTTCACCGACCCGCCCTACGGCGTCCAGGAGCCCGACCGGGAGTTGCGCTTCCAGGGCGTCTACCGGCTGTCGCCCGCCGGCCAACTGGCTTTGCTGGCCGATGACTTCGACCGCCCGAACGGGCTGGCCTTCTCGCCCGACGAGCAGACGCTGTACATCGACGACACCGCCCGGATGCATGTCCGCGCGTTCCGCGTCGACGCCGATGGCATGTTGCGCGACGGGCGGGTCTTCGCGACGTTTGAGAATCCCCAGCGACACGGCGCCGACGGCCTGAAGGTGGACACCACCGGCCGCGTCTACGCCACCGGCGGTGGGGGCTGCTATGTCTGGGAGCCCGACGGGACCTGGATCGGCAGCCTCGTCCTGCCAGAGCATCCGGCCAACGTCGCCTGGGGCGGCGCCGCGGGGCGGACCCTGTTCTTCACGGCGCGGAGCTCAGTCTACCGGGTCGAGATGAACGTCAGCGGGGTTGTGGCTTACCCACCGGCGGCGCTGTAGGCGCCTCGCCCGGGACCTCCACGAAGGCGAGGTTCGTCGCAGCCACGCGCACGGGGGCCGCGCAGACGCGGGCGTAGGGCAGCCGGCCCGCCGGGAAGGTCCAGACCAGCTTGCCGTCGCCGCCAGCCGGGGCGGTCCACAGGCCAAGCTGACCGGCCGTGGCGCCGGGCGCCGGGCCGACCCAGAGCAGGTCGCCAGCGAGACTCGCCGGCAGCGAAGAGTCGAATGGCGTACTGCCCCGCCAGGCGGTCAGGCGGCGACCGCGGTGGCCCTCCAGGTCGAGCAGCGTGATGCCCTGCTGGGGGTCCAGCAGCCCGAGCTGCTCGTCATCGATCCAGGTGTGCAGCGGCTGCGTCACCTCGAAGCTGCGAAAGACCCCGTAGCTGGCGCCGCCACGGAGCACCAGGCGCGGGCCCTCGACATAGCTCAGGCTCCGGCCGTTGGGCTGGAAGCGCAGCACCGGCAGCGGCCGCGGCGGTGCCGCCGAGGCGTTGGCCTTGTACCAGTCGCGGGTGCGTGGGCTGAACAGGTACAGCCCCGGCGCGGGACGGCCCTCGGTGATCCAGAACGCCAGCGTCTCGCCGTTGGGATGCCAGACCGCCGCCAGCGTGGGGTGGGGAATGTCCTTCGCCAGACAGAGCGGCAGCGGCCCGGCCAACTGCTGGCCGGTCTGGGCGTCGAACACGCCGAGCGTCACGCGGACCCGCTCGCCGGCGGTGTCGCGGAAGCGGTCGAGCCGGGTGGCGGCGAGCAGCCCACCGGCCGGAGCGGCCTGCGGGAACATCCACGGCGGTTCGCCGGGCTCGGTGCGGACCACCACCTGGGGCGCGCCGCCGACGCTCTCCAGCGACCAGCGGACCAGGTTGCCGCGCCGGTCGTCGGCGTAGAGGTAGCGGCCGACCGGGTCGATGCTCGGGCCGCGGTAGCCGCCCAGGCGGGTGGCGGCGCCGGTCGCCAGATCGACCTGCCAGAGGCCGGTGGCCGGCGGGGCGGCTGGCAGCAGGCTGGCCAAGATCAGCAGCACGGTCATCGCTCAACGCACCTCATGTTGCTTTCAACGGCCCGCTGCCGCGGGCGGTTCCCCCAGCGCCTGGCACGCCGCGGCGCGCTTGGCCGGCAGGTCGAACAGCTTGTGCTGGTTCTGCAGCATCACCCGCTCCGCGACGGTCTGGGCGGCCGTCGTGGTCAGGTCGCCGTCGGCCACGGCGGCCTCCAGCGTACGGGCCAGCCAACGGCGGCACTGCGCGGTGTAGCCGACCACCCCGGTCGGCCAGCGCGTGTCGCCCCCGTAGATCAGCAGCTTGCTGACCGGCGCACAGTGCAGCCACTCGCGTACGAAGCGGGCCACCGCCGGCGGGTTGAGGCTCCAGGCCCAACAACAATCGGCCCAGACATTGCTGTAGTGCTTCGCCAGGGCGAGCAGCTCCTGCGGATACGGCCAACTGGCGTGCAGCAGCACGAAGCGCGCTGCGGGATAGCGGGCCAGCAGGCCGCAGAGGTGCGCCGGCCGGGTGCCGTCGAGGGCCATCCGGTCGTTGCCGGCCCAGTAGCCCGTGTGCAGCTTCAGCGGCAAGTGGTGCGCGATGCACTGCTCGACGCCGCGGGCCAGACACCAGTCGCCGAGAGCCAGCCGGTCGGGCAGCGCCAGGGCTTCGCCCGCCAGCCGCCGAGCCAGCAGCGGGGCGACCGCGGCGTCGGCGCGCTCCTCCCAGGCCAGCGTGCGGCTGTAGGCGTGTTGCGATTTGACCGCGATGGCGGTCGGCGCCTGTTGTGCAAACAGCGCGGCGATGGCGTCGCGCAGCTGGTCGAGGTTGGCGACGCTCACCGCCGTGGCTGCCTGCAGCGCCGCCAGGTCGACATTGCCGTCGGCGAACGAGGCGAACGAGAGGTCGTGGAAGAAGAACTCCGGCGCCGTCGGATCGGGCGGGCAGGACCAGCCGAAGTGGTCGGTCTGGACATGGTCGAGTCCGGCCACGTCGTGCAGCAGGCGCCAGCGTTCAGCGGGTCGCCGCAGGGCCGCCGCCCGCGGCGCCGCGGCCGCCAGGGCGGCGGGCGTCAGGACGGGTAGTTCGAAGCACCGCTCGGCGATCAGCCGCACCGCCTCGCCGTAGCCGGTCTGCTGGATCTGCTGCCAGGCTGGCTCGACCGCGGCGAAGCGCGCCGCGATGTCTGGTTGGGCCGGGTCCAGCAGCGCCGCGATCGCCGTCGGGGTGGCCCCGGCCGCCAGCAGGTCGGCCGGGGCGTAGTTGTCGAAGAGATCCGTCAGGATGTCGCCACCCGCCAGCCAGTCGGCCTCTGGGCGGAGATGCTCGTGGGTATCGGCCAGCGGCCCGGTGGCGATGAACTCGCTCAGCAGGGTGCCCATGGCACAGCTCCGCCGCACCCTTCGCGGCGCTGCCGGGCGCCCCTCCCGTCAGCGGTTAAGCCGCCAGAACTCGTAGTTCAGCGCCGTGGCGAAGAGGCACCAGCCGAGGTAAGGCAGCAGCAGCGCGCCGGCCAGGGCGCTGACCCGCCAGAACAGCAGCAAGGTCGCCAGCACCGCCAGGACAAGCAGCAGAATCTCGACGAGGGCCGCTCCGATGTCGTGGAAGCCGAAGAAGATCACCGACCAGGCGCCGTTCAGCAGCAGTTGGCACCCGTAGACCACCAACGCTGTGACCGCTTCGGGCCGCCCCGCGCCGGCGCGCCAGACCAGCCAGGAGGCGCTGCCCATCAAGAGGTAGAGCGCGGTCCAGACCGGCGAGAAGAGCCACGGGGGCGGCACCCAGGCCGGCTTGGCGATCGCCGCGTACCAGTCGCGGACGCTGGCCGCCGTCACCGCCCCGGCCAGGCCGCCAATCGTGATTGGGACCAACAACGCCACCGGTAGGGCCCACGCGCCGGAGCCGATTTGCATCCAGTCTCCCCAACTCTCAGCATGGCGCCGGCGGCCAGGACGTCCGTCTTGGCTACGTAACGCCCGCCGCTCAGCCGCCGCAGAGCCGGATCAGATCCGCCACGTCGGCGGTGGCGAGGCACTCCACGGTGTCGGCTGCACCGTAGTAGATCTTCACCTCGCCGCTCGGCTCGAGGATCATGCCGCCCGGGAAGATCACGTTGTTGCGGAACCCACCGTCCACCTCGTAGGGCGCTTCCGGGGCCAGCAGCGGTGCGGCGCTGCAGCCCTTGACGCGGTACGGGTCGTCCAGGTCGAGCAGCATGATTCCGGCGGTGTAGCGCTTGGTCCATTTCGCTTCCCAACCGTGCTTGCCCCGCGCGGGGTCGATGTCGACGGCGTGGAAGGTCGTCAGCCAGCCGGCCGCGGTCTTCACCGGCGGCGCGCCCGGGCCGATCTTGGCGTTGGCGAAGGGCACCTGCTCGCCGCCCAGCAGCAGCTCGGTGTGGCCCCAGTAGCGCAGGTCGGGCGAGTCGCTGATCCAGATGTCGAACTGCTCACCGCTGCCGCGCGAGTAGACCGGGAACGGCCGCTCCAACCGTACATACTGCCCGCCGAGTCGCTCGGGAAAGAGCACCATGTTGCGGTTATCCGGGGCGCTCAGGCTGAGCACCTCGAACTCCTCGAAGTCGTCGGTCACCGCAATGCCGCCCCGCAGACCGTGGCGCGTGTCGACCGCAAAGCACATGTAGACCCGGCCGTCGAGCACGGTCAGCCGCGGGTCGTAGGCGCGCAGGATTTCATCGGAGTGCAGCTCGAAACAAGGCCGTGGCGAGACTTCCCACTCCACCCCATCGGCGCTGGTGGCCAGCCCGAGATTGGTCCCAACCAGCTTCTGCTCGGCCAACGACCCGTAGTCGTTGCGGAAGACCATCACGTAGCGCCCCTGGTAGTAGCAGACCCCAGCGTTGAAGATCAGCGCTGCGGGGTAGGGCACAGCCGCCGCCGCCAAGACCGGATTCGCCGGATGGCGGGTGATCACAGGACTGCTCACAAGCGGGCCAAGCGGGTTCACGGCAACACCTCGCAGGCGCTGCTTCGACAAGGCTCCCCGGCCACCTGCCCCCTTGACGCCGCCGGCCCCCGATCGTATAATCACCTGCAAGTCGATAGGATTTAAGGAGTACCGCAAGTGGGTCGTTGGATACGAGCTTGGTGGCGGCACTGGCAGGTGGTGCCGGCGACCCGGTTCGAGCCGTGGTTTGCGGCGGCGACTGCGCCGTGGTTGTGAGCAGGTGGTGGGGGCTCGGGGCGCTGGCCGTCTTGGCGCTCGGCGGTTGCGGCCCGGAGCAGACTCGGGACGCGGTGACGTTGCTGAACGTTTCCTACGACCCGACGAGAGAGTTCTACCGGGACCTCAACGCAGCGTTCGAGCGCAACTGGCTGGAGTCGCAGGGGCAGCGGGTCCGGGTGCTGATGTCGCATGGCGGGTCGGGCAAGCAGGCGCGGGCGGTGATCGACGGGTTGCCGGCCGACGTGGTGACCTTGGCGCTGGCGGCTGATGTCGACTCCATCGCGAATCGCTCGGGGCTGGTCATCGCGGACTGGCGCGCCCGCCTGCCGCACGCCGCGGTGCCGTTCTACTCCAGCATCGTGTTCCTGGTGCGGTCCGGCAACCCGCGGCGGGTGCGTGACTGGGCGGACCTGCTGCAGCCGGGTCTGCAGGTGGTGATGCCCCACCCACAGACCTCGGGTGGGGCGCGCTGGAACTACCTGGCGGCGTGGGGGGCCGCCCGGCTGGACGCGGCGGGCAGCGATGTTGCTGCCCGGGTCTACGTGCAGCGCCTGTTGCGGCAGGTGCCGCTGTTCGATCCGAGCGCCCGGGCCGCGACGACGACCTTCGTGCAGCGCGGGCTGGGCGATGTGCTGCTGACTTGGGAGAGCGAGGCCTGGATGGCTGTGGCGGCCTTCCCAGAGCAGGGCTTGGAGGTGGTGCGGCCGGGCTGCAGCATCCGGGCCGAGCCGGTGGTCGCGGTGGTCGACCGGCTCGTGGACCACCGCGGCAGCCGCGCCCTGGCCGAAGCCTACCTGCGGTTCCATTACAGCCCGACGGGTCAACGTCTGGCGGTCCGGCACTACTTCCGGCTGTTCGACGAACGCGCCGTCGCCGCCGCCGACCGCGACCGGCCTGGCGCCCTCCGGACCTTCGGCCTGGCGCAGCAGTTTGGCAGTTGGGCGCAGGCCAACACCACCCACTTCGCGCCGGGCGGAACCTTCGACCAACTCACCCGACCAGCGTCTGGAGCGACGTGGTGAGCCGGCAACCGCGCACCCGGCAGCTTCCAGGCTTCGGTCTGACGCTCGGGTCCACCTTACTGTACCTCAGTCTGCTCGTGCTGCTGCCGTTGGCGGCGCTGGCGGCGAAGGCTGCCAGTCTGGGCTGGCGCGACTTCCTGGCCGCCGCAGCCGAGCCACGGGTACTGGCAGCCTACCGGCTGACCTTCGGCGCGGCCCTGGCGGCGGCCGGCGTCAACGCGGTCTGCGGCACGCTGGTGGCCTGGGCGCTGGCGCGCTACCGCTTCGCCGGGCGAGCGCTGCTGGACGCCCTGATCGACCTGCCCTTTGCGCTGCCGACCGCGGTCTCGGGCATCGCGTTGACCGCGCTCTACGCGCCGAACGGCTGGCTGGGGCAGCAGCTCGCCCCGCTCGGGGTGCGAGTCGCCTACACCCCGCTGGGCGTCGTCGTGGCGCTGATCTTCATCGGCCTGCCGTTCGTGGTGCGGACGCTGCAGCCGGCGATTGAGGAGCTTCCGGCCGAGGTCGAGGAAGCGGCGGCGATGCTCGGCGCGACGCGCTGGCAGACGCTGCGGCGGGTGATTCTGCCGGCCGTGCTGCCGGCCGTGCTGACCGGTTTCGCACTGAGCTTCGCGCGGGCCTTGGGCGAGTACGGGTCGGTGGTCTTCATCTCCGGCAACCTGCCGCTGCGCACCGAGATCGCCAGCCTGCTGATCCTGACCAAGCTGGAGCAGTACGACTACGCTGGCGCGACGGCCATCGCGACCACCATGCTGGCCGCCTCGTTCGTGCTGCTGCTGCTGATCAATGGGCTGCAGGCGTGGGCCGTCCGCCGCGGCGGCGGGGAGCAGCGCTGATGCGACGCGACGAGCCGGCCTGGGTGCGCTGGGCGCTGATCCTGTTCGCCTGGGTCTTCTGCGGGCTGTTCCTGGTGTTGCCCCTGGCCGCTGTCTTCGGCGAGGCCTTGCGCGACGGTTGGCAGGCCTACCTCGCCAGCGTCACCGAGCCCGACGCCCTTGCGGCGCTGCGCCTGACCGCCCTCACCGCGGCGGTGGTGCTGCCGCTCAACCTCGCTTTCGGCCTGGCGGCAGCCTGGTGCCTCGGCAAGTTCCGCTTCCGCGGCCGAGCGCTGCTGACCACCCTGATCGACCTGCCGTTCGCCGTCTCGCCGATCACCGCCGGGCTGATCTTCGTGCTGCTGTTCGGCCTGCACGGCTGGCTCGGGCCCTGGCTGGCGGAGCGCGAATGGCGGGTGATCTTCGCGCTGCCGGGGATCTGGCTGGCGTCGCTGTTCGTGACCTGCCCCTTCGTGGCGCGCGAGGTGATCCCGCTGATGCAGGAGCAGGGCTGCGACGAAGAGCTGGCCGCCCTCACCCTCGGCGCCAACGGCTGGCAGACCTTCTGGCGGGTGACCTGGCCGAACGTCCGCTGGGCGGTGCTCTACGGCGCCATCCTCAGCAACGCCCGCTGCATGGGCGAGTTTGGCGCGGTCAGCGTCGTCTCGGGCCATATCCGCGGCCTCACCAACACGCTGCCGCTGCACGTCGAAATCCTCTACAACGAGTACCAGTTCAGCGCGGCCTTCGCGGTGGCGTCGTTGCTCAGCTTGCTGGCGCTGCTGACGCTGTTGCTGAAGAAGCTGCTGGAGTGGCGATTGACCCGGCAACGCCAAGGAGAGCCCGCGTGAGTCTCGCCGTCAGCCACCTCTCGAAGACCTTCGGCCCGCACCGCGCGGTCGACGACGTCAGCCTGCGCGTTGGCGATGGCGAGCTGGTGGCGCTGCTGGGCCCGTCGGGCTGCGGCAAGACCACCCTGCTCAGGATGATCGCCGGGCTGGAGGAGCCGGACCCGCACCCCGCGGCCAGCCTGCGGTTCGACGATCGCGAGGTGGCCGGCGAAGCGGTCGGCCGGCGCGAAGTCGGCTTTGTGTTCCAGCACTACGCCCTGTTCCGGCAGTTGACCGTCTTCGAGAACGTGGCCTTCGGCCTGCGGGTCAAGCCGTGGCGCGAGCGGCCGCCGCGTGCGGAGATCCGCGAGCGCGTGCTGGAGCTGCTGCGGTTGGTGCAGTTGGAGGGCTTCGAGCAGCGCCTGCCGGGACAGCTCTCCGGCGGTCAACGGCAGCGGGTGGCCCTGGCGCGGGCGCTGGCAGTACGGCCGCGGGTGCTGCTGCTCGACGAGCCCTTCGGCGCGCTCGACGCCAAGGTCCGCGCCGATCTGCGCCGCTGGCTGCGCCGGCTGCACGACGAGCTGCACGTCACCAGCCTGTTCGTGACGCACGACCAGGAAGAGGCCCTCGAGGTCGCCGACCGCGTGGTCGTGATGCAGCGCGGGCGGGTGGAGCAGGACGGCTCACCTGACGAGGTCTTCCACCATCCCGCCAACGCTTTCGTGACCGACTTCCTGGGCCAGGTCAACCTGTTCCACGGCCGGGTGCAGGATGGTCAGGCGGTCTTCGGGCCGCTGGCCGTGGACTCGCCGCCGGCGGCCGAGGGCCAGGCCGCCAGGCTGCTGGTGCGGCCACACGAGCTGGAGATCCACCCCGCCCGGGTCGGCCGGCCGGGGCTGGCGGCGACGGTCGCCCGGCTGCAGTTGGCCGGTCCGCTGGCCAAGGTCGAACTGCGGGGCGACGGACCGGACGAGATCGTGGTCAGCCTCAGCCACGAACAGGTCGCCACCCTCGGCCTGCGGGTCGGCGACGCGGTCACCGTCGGCCTCAAGGGGCACCGCGTGTACGTCGACGACTACAGCATCTGAGGCCAGCAGGAGCCGGGCCGGCGCGGCGCGAATCGGCATCTCGGGAGTCTGCGATGTTGCGTCTGGAGCGGTATGCTGGCAATCCGATCCTCTCGCCGAACCCAGCCAACGCGTGGGAGTCGGCGGTCGCCACCAACCCGGGGGCCTGGTACGACGAGGCCGCGGGCGAGGTCCAGATGCTCTACCGTGCCGCCGGCGACGATCCCGAGCACCGCATCTACTTCGGCCTGGCAACCAGCCGCGACGGCTACCACTTCGAGCGCGCCAGCGACCAGCCGGTCTTCGGCCCGAGCCTCGACGGCTTCGACGCCGGCTGTGTGGAGGACCCGCGGATCGTCAAGATCGACGACTGGTACTACCTCACCTACGCCAGCCGCGCCTTCCCGCCGGGCCGCTACTGGACCAGCGACAAGGGCGGCTACGCGCCGCCCACGCTGCCCCCGGCCGCACCCGTCTCGCTGCGTGCCAACGCCACGGTGACGGGCCTGGCGCTGACGCAGGACTTCCACACCTGGATCCGCGCCGGCCGGCTGACCCGCCCCGAGGTCGACGACCGCGACGTGATCCTGTTCCCCGAGCGGATCGGCGGCAAGTTCTGGATGCTCCACCGCCCGATGGACTGGTGCGGCCCGCAGTACGGCACCGCGTACCCAGCCATCTGGATCAGCTCGGGCGACGACCTGCTCTGCTGGAGCGAAAGCACGTTGCTCGCGAAGGCCGAACTGCCCTGGGAGAACCGCAAGATCGGCGGCAACACCCCACCGATCCGCACCGAACTCGGCTGGCTGACCCTCTACCACGCCGTCGGCGCCGACCGCCACTACCGCCTCGGCGCCCTGCTGCTCGACCTCGACGACCCGCGCGTGGTGCGCTACCGCGCCCACGACTGGCTGTTGCAGCCCGAGCACCCATACGAGCTGCAGGGCTACTACCCCGGCGTCTGCTTCCCCTGCGGCAAGGTCATCCTGGACGGCCAGCTGTTCGTCTACTACGGCGGCGCCGACAAGTACGTCGGCCTCGCGACCTGCCGCCTGGACGACTTGCTGGCCGACCTGGAGCGCTGCCCGGCATGATCGCCTGTCGCACAATCAAAGGGGTCAGGACCATTTTCTGTACCCGGAAAATGGTCCTGACCCCTTTGATGCCGTCGGAGCGGGAGCTTGACCAGCAGGGCCGACCTTCCCACCGCCCTGGCACGGGCTTGCGGCGGCTGGCATGACCGGGTGAAGGTGGTGGCGCCATAGAGAGGTCAATAAAGGGGTCAGGACCATTTTCTGTACCCGGAAAATGGTCCTGACCCCTTTATTGACCCCTTGGGAGCGCCGTCAGGGCAGCGGCACCAGCCAGATGTTGCGGTAGAAGACCGGGTAGCCGTGGTCTTGGAGCATCAGCGGGGCGGCCTCGGGGCCTTCGCCGTGGCCGTTGCCGCCGGTCACGGCGCTGATTTCCTGTTGGTCGTGGAGCAGCACACCGTTCAGGCGGACCGTGGCGCGGGCGTTGGCGGTTTTCTGACCGCCGGCGTAGGTGGCGGCGGTGAACTCGATGTCGTAGGTCTGCCAGGTCAGCGGTGGGCGGCAGGCGTTGGTGGCGGCGCCGGCTTTGCTGTAGATGTCGCCCGCGACATCGCCGTTGCCGGTGCCCTTGCCGACCTTCAGGCCAAACGAGTCGAGCACCTGGACCTCGTAGCGGTCCTGCAGGTAGACCCCACTGTTGGCGCGGCCCTGGCCGTTAGCGGCCGGCATGAACGGCGTCATGAACTCCAGGTGCAGTTTGAAGCTCTGGAAGCCCTGCTTGGTGACCGCGCCGGCGCGGACACCCTGGTTGCCGGTCCAGACCGCCAGCCAGCCGCGGGGGTCGAGGCTGCCCTTGGCCCAGGCGTCGACGTTGCTGCCGTCGAACAGCACCACCGCGCCGTTCGGCGCTTTGGCGCCGAGCGTGGGGCTGCTGCGGTCGACCTTCTTGAGGTCCATCGATCCATCGTTGGGCGTCGTGCCGGTGATCTGGCCATCGGCGATCTGCGCGGCGTAGCCCTCGCCGACGGCGAGTACAATCTTGTCGACGACGTTGCCGTTGGCGGTGGCTTTGGTGGTGTTGTCCCAGCCGTCGCCGGGCAGGCCGCCGGGCAGGAAGGTGACGGTGAACTTGCCGCCGCCGCGGGCGGCCACCAGCGCGGCCAAGCGGGTCTCGGCGCCGGCGCGGCGAGCGACACCGAGGTACTCGCCCTGCAGCTCCCAGTCCGGCCCGGCCTCGGCCGGGGTGGTGGCCGGGGCCTGCCCCAGCACCGACCCGCCGGCCCACAGCGCGAGCGCGGCACACAGTCCCATCCAACGTCGCATCGGGGTCTCCATCCAGATCGTCGGTACGCCCCGTCGTGGCAGGATCCTCTCCGCCGCTGGCCAACCGGGCGGTGCTCGCGGCAGGGAGCGCGACGGAGTCAGCAGTGGCCTCACGCCTGCGGCAGAACCAGAGCTTTCTGACCGACCTCTTCAGCGGTCCGTTCCCTGGCCATGGCATCATTGTCAACCCGCCCAGCGTGGCGCGGCCGTACCCCGGCGACGTCTGCAGCGACACCCATCCGATTGCCGACTGGGCCGACTGGGCCGAGCAGTCGTACCTCGGGATGCTCACGCAGCACGAGCAACTCGACGATCAGAGCGTGCCTTACGCCAGCCTCTGGACGGGCACCGAGCTGTTCGCCGCGGCCTTTGGCTGCGCGCTGCATGTCTACGACGACTCCCCGCCGGCGGCGCGCCCGTTGGTCACCACGGCCGGCGCGGCCGACCGGTTGCCGCAGCCGTCGATCGACCAACCACCGCTGGACCGGATCTGGCAACTGGGCGACGAGCTGCGCCGCCGGCTGGGCCCGCAGGCGATTCTGGGCGTACCCGACATCCAGAGTCCATTCGACATCGCGGCGCTGATCTGGAACAAACAGGACCTCTTCCTGGCGCTCTACGAGTCCCCGGAAGCCGTCGACCTGCTGGCGGCCAAATGCGAGCGCCTGCTGAGCGAGTTCTTGCGGGCCTTTCGCGAGCGCTATGGGGCGGTCAACTACTGCCACTGCCCCAACGCCTGGGCGCCGCCGGAGCTGGGCTGTTGGCTCAGTGAAGACGAGGCCGGCTGCTTCGGCACGGCGATGTTCGAGCGCTTCTGCCTGCCGACCCTAACGAACCTCAGCCAGCGCTTCGGCGGGCTGTTCATGCACTGCTGCGCCACCGCCGACCACCAGTACGACAACTTCCGCCGGATCCCGCACCTGCGCGGCCTCAACCGGGTCTACCAGGAGCCGGGTGCCGGCCCGGCGATCACGGCGTTTGCTGGCGAGACGGTGCTGATCCAGGCCTGGCAGAGCGAAGCCGACTACCAGCGAATGCTGGCCCTGGCGCAGCCGGGCTCGCGCTTCTTGTTCAACCTGCCGCACCTGCCGCGGGACGAGGCGCAGCGCACCATCGACAGGCTGCGGGCGGCGGCGGCTACCAGGTAGCCAGCGTGCGGTGCCCCGGCGAGGCGGTGGCGACGTTGGCGGGCGTCTCGGCCGCGAGGTCGCCCAGCGCCCAGCCGATGCCGCCGAGCAGGATCGCCTGGAAGGTGGCGTGGTCCCAGACATCCTCGCGGTGGCCCATCGAGGTGTAGAAGACCCGGCCCTGGCCATGCCGGCGGGCCCAGGTGGCTGGGAAGTCGGGCCGCTGGTACTGCGGGCCTTCCATCCCCGCGGTCTGTTGGACCAGGATCACGTGCTGGTCCGCGGCACTGTTCTTGAAGGTGTACCACTCGTCCAGCAGGTCGAACCCATCGCCCAGCCCGGCCGTGCCGGGGAACTGCGGGCTGACCAGCCGCATCCGCGACGGCTGCTGCTTGCCGTGCCCGATGAACTCGCCGCCCACCATCGCGATGTACGGATCGAGGTCGGCGGTGTTGTGGGCCGCCCGGCCGCCCTTGCTGTGGAAGGTGTCGGTGGCGGTGTGGATGCCGATGAAGCCCTTGCCGGCGGCGACCGCGTCGAGCAGCAGTTGCTTGCCGTCGGCCGGCAGCGGCGGCTGCTTGTCGGTGCCCTCTTTGGTCAGGTCGCCGGTGGTGTAGAAGACGAAGGCATCGTAGGCGGCCAGGCCCGCGGCGGTGAACAGGCTGCCGTCTTTGGAGCAGGTGACCTGCCAGCCCTGGCGCTGGCCGAACTCCGTGAGATGCTGCTCGGCCCAGCTCAGCGCGCCGCCCTGGCGTTTGACCACGGAGTGCTCAAAGCCGGCGGACTTGGTGAAGAAGAGCAGCCGGCGCTGGGCGGGCGCGGCCAGCCCGCGGCCGGCGGTGCCAGTGGCGACGGCGGCGGAGAGCACTTGCAGCAGCGTGCGGCGGTTCATCGGACACCTCGTGCCGCCCGGATTGGCCGCCCGCGGGGGGGTGCATGTCAGATCCTGGGGCCGTCGGGACGGCCCCGGCGGTGAAGCTAATGGGCACGGAGCGGAGTCCTAACGGATAGAGCACTACCTCCCCGAAAGGACACCCGCTCCGTGGAAGATCGAG
>JADZEX010000027.1 GCA_020850355.1 Fimbriimonadaceae bacterium
GACCCGTTTTCGTCGCCACCACGTCCAGCCCAGCCCACCCACCACGGTGACCGGCTGCCGTAAGGTCGTCTGGTCGAAAAAGGGGTCTGACCCCTTTTCGGTGCCATCAGCCCGCGCCGGGACCACCGCCGCGGTGATCGGGTGCGGCCGGAAAGGGGTCTGGACCAGGGCGGGGGCGGCGGGCCCCCCAGTGGTCCCCCCGAAATCGGGGGGACGACAAGGGTACCGACCCACAAGCTGCGCCAGGTGCGATGACCGTCGTCGGCGGGGTGACCGGGTGCGGCCGGAAAGGGGTCTGGACCAGGGTGGCAGCGCCCGGCGGTCCGTCTTCGTTCCGGCGCACGCGCTGGCTCGAATGGTCCAGACCGCGTTCCGGCGACCGCTTGCGTCCCAACCCCCCGCGACGGACAGCCCTCCGCCAGCCCCGCAGGGGCGCCTCAAGCGAGCCCAGGGCAACGCCCTTGGAAACCGGCGGCTCGACGACTCCGCCCTGCGGTGGCTCAGGTCGGCTTGACCCGGCGGCCTCGCGGCGGCTACACTCGCGGTGGCGGAGATGCGGGTGAAACGGATCGGGGTGCTCTGCAGCGGCGGCGACGCGCCGGGGATGAACGCCAACGTACGCGCCGTGGTCCGCGCGGCGTTGGAGCGCGGGATCACCCCCTACGGCATCGACCGCGGCTATGCCGGGTTTTTGGCCGGGGCGCTGCGGCCGCTGACCTCGCGCGATGTCTCGGGCATCGTCAACCTCGGTGGGACCTTTCTGCGCACGGCCCGCTGCCGTGAGTTCCACGAGCCCGCCGGCCGCACGCAGGCCGCGGCTGTGTTGCGGCAACACCAGATCGACGGCCTGGTGGTCTGCGGTGGCGACGGCAGCTTCACCGGCGCGCAGTTGCTGCACCGCGAGCACGGCGTGGCAGTCGTCGGCACGCCCGGCACCATCGACAACGACCTCGCCGGCACCGATCACACCATCGGTTTCGACACCGCGGTGCAGACCGCCGTCGAGGCCTGCGACAGGATCCGCGACACCGCCCACAGCCACGACCGCGTCTTCGTGGTTGAAGTGATGGGCCGCCACGCGGGCTTCATCGCGCTGGAAGTGGCGGTCGCGGCCGGCGCCGAGGTGGCGCTGTTGCCGGAGCATCCGGCTCACGACACCGCCTGGTGCTGCCAACAGATCGCCCTGATGCAGCAGCGTGGCAAGACTTCGATGCTGGTGGTGGTGGCCGAGGGTGTCGGCCGCGGCGAGCAGGTCGCCGCGGCGATCGACGCGCAGGTTCCGGGCACCTCGGCGCGGGCCACAGTGCTGGGCCATGTGCTGCGTGGGGGCAGCCCCAGCAGCGACGACCGCGTGCTGGCCAGCTTGACCGGCGCCGACGCCGTCGCGGCGCTCTGTGAGGGGGCCACCTGCCACCATTGCGGGGTGATCGCCGGACGGCTGGTGCGAACGCCGCTGGAGGAGGTGGTCGGCGTCAAGAAACCGCTCAACCCGGCCACCGTGGCGCTGCTCGGGACCCTGGCGACCTGACCCCGTGACCGCGGCGCTGCTGCGCTGGCTCTACCCGCCGCGCTGTCAGGGCTGCGCCCGGCTGGCGAGCAGCGCGCTCTGTGCTGCCTGCTGCGAGCGGTTGCCGGAGCTGGCGCAGCCGCGCTGCCGGCGCTGCGGGGTGTTTCTCGACCCGCTCCTGCGGGGCCCGCTGGAGTGCGCCGACTGCCGCGGCCGGCAGCGCGATCCGCTCCGTCTGGCGCGGGCCGCGGCGCCCTACGCCGGGCTGCCGCGGGAGCTGATCCACCGGCTGAAGTACGACCGCCGCCGCCGCGCCGCGGTCGCGCTGGGCGAGCTCTGGGCGCTCTGGCTGGCGGCCGATGCCGAGGCCAACGAGGCCTTGCAGGTGGCCGACCTGGAAGCGCTGCTGCCGGTGCCGCTGCACCCCTGGCGGCAGTGGCGACGGGGCTTCAACCAGGCCGAGCTGTTGGCGACCGAGCTGGCGACGCTTCTCGCGCGGCCGGTGCTGACACCGCTGCGGCGGGTCCGGGCGACGCGACCGCAGGTCGGCCTGTTGCCGGCCCAGCGGCGGGCCAATGTCGCCGGAGCGTTTGATCTGGCCGAACCGGTGGCCCGCGGCGGCTACTACCTGCTGGTGGATGATGTCTATACCACCGGGGCCACGCTGCGCGAGTGCGCGCGGGTGCTCCGCCGCGCGGGCGCGGGCGCCGTGGCCGCGGTGACGGTGGCGCACCGCTCGCCGGTGGACCACCCTGGTGAGGTCGGGAGAACCGAGGATCACGGGCTGAAGTGAGCAGCAACTCGCCGCCGCAGGCTGTGCCGGCCGCGCGACCCCGACGCCGTTGGGGCCGCCGCCTGGTGCTGCTGGCCGCGCTGCTGCTGGGGCTCGGCCTGCTGCCGGTCGGACCGCCGCAGGCGCTGCTGCGGGTGGTGCTGCGGAGCGTGCTGACCCGCCGGACCGGGCGCGCGGTCGAGGTTGGGCGGGTCCACCACGTGCTGCTGCGCGGGGTGGCGGTTGAGGGGCTGACGATTCCCGGCAGTCCCGAGCCGGTGTTGCACTTCGACCGGGCGGTCCTGCGCTGGAACCTGTTCAGTCTGCTGCGCCACCGGCGGGAGCCGTTGCTGGGGATCCGCAGCATCAGCGTCGACGGCCTGGATCTCGAACTCCGGCGCACCGCCGACGGCCAGTTCGAGCTGTTGCGGCTGTTCGAACCACCGCACAAGAAGCCCGCCCGGCCGTTCCGCTGGGGCGGTCGCGTGACCGTGCGCGACGGCCGGCTGCGCTTCCGCGACGCCATCGCCCCGCCCGCGCCGCGCCTGCCGGCGATCGAGTTGGACCGCCTGGCCGGCAGCGCGCAGTTCGACGGCCGCGGCGGTGGCGAGGTCGACCTGGTCGCGGCGGCGCCGGGCCTGGCCCGCGAGGTGCGGCTGGAGCAGGCCCGCCTGGTGATCCGGCCATTCGGTCTGCAGACCGCGCTGGCCGTGCGCGAGCTGGACCTCGCCGCGGCCGGTCGGTTGGGCAACCCGTTGCTCCGGCGCTGGGTCACCTTGCGCGGCGGGCAGGTCACGCAGTGCGTCGGCCAACTGGCGGTCACCGTGACGCCGCCGGCGGCGGCGAGCGCCGACCGACCTCAGGTCGACCTCGGTCTCGACCTGCGCACCGAGCTGGCGGCGGCCAGCCTCGGCACGCCGCAACTGGGCTTGCCGCTGACCGCGGATGGCGTGGTGCGGTTGACCCTGCCGCGGCGCGCCGAGGCGGGTCGGGCGGAGCAACTGCGGGCCGAGGGCCTGTTGGTGACGCTCGGCGCGCGGCAGGTCCGCGTCGACGGCAGCCTCACCGCGCCGCGCCAGCGCCGCGAGCTGGACCTGCGGTTGCGCTCGACCGACCTGCCGCTGGCCGAGTTGCCCCTCCTGTTGCCCCGCCTGCGACCGCTCCGGGCGCTGCGGGCCAGCGGCGCCAGCGGCTGCGACCTGCGGCTGCGGGGCACCGCCGCGGCGTTGCAGGTGCAGGGCTGGGTAACCCCCGGGGCCGTCGCCTACGGTCCGCTCGGGGCGGTCTACGGCGGGCGGCTGGCGGTCGACCTGCAGCGCGTGCCGCCCGCCGCGGGCGTCGCCGGGCTGCGTGGTGTGGTCGAACTGGAGCGCCTCGCGGTGCGTTCGCCCCGGCTGGGTGATGGGCTCAGTCAGCTCGCCGGCCGGGTCCGCCTGGGGGCCGACGAACTCGCCTTCGAGCCGTTGCAGGCCCTCGCCGGCGATGCCCCGGTGCGGCTGGCGGGCCGCCTGCGCGGCCTGCGGGCGGGCCGCCGCGAGGTCGACCTGCAGGTCGCCACCAGCGGGCTGCGCTTGGAGGTCTTCGCGCCCTTGGTGCCGGCCGCCTGGCGGCCGAGCGAGGTGGCCGGACCGCTGACCGCCGATCTGCGGCTGCGCGGGCAGGCCGCCGCATTGAGCCTGACCGGCCGGGTGGTCGCCCCGCCCTGCCGGCTGCCGCGACTGCGCCACCTCGGCGGCAGCTACGACCTGGCGCTGCAGCTCGGGTCGCGGCCGGTTGGCCGGATCGGCCTGCAGGGCGCTGGGGTGGTGCTGCCGGAGATCGGCGCGGTCGAGCAGGTCGACGGGCAGGTGCTGCTGGCCAGCCAGACCGTCACCTTGCAGGATCTGCGCGCGCGGTACGGCGGCGGGCGAGTCCGGGCGACCGGGCAGGTCGCCCTCGACGGCCAACGCTTCGACCTGCGGGTCGCCGCGGCGGGGGTCGATCTGCAACAGGCCACCGGGCCGGTGCACCGCCGGGGCATCCGCGGCCGCGGGCCGCTGACGGCGGATCTCCGACTCGCCGGCACCCCGCAGCAGCTCCGCGTCGACGGCACCGCGCGAGTGCCCTGGTTGCAGGTGCCTGGGGTGACGCTGCGGGCCGAGCGCCTGCAGGCCGCCCTGGCGATCGCCCCGCGAGCCGGGCTGTTTGGGCTGGCCGGCCGCCTCCGCCTGAGCGGCACGCAGATCGCCGCCAGCGCAGCGCCGGCGCCGGTCTGGCTGCAGCAGGCCGACCTGCGCTTCGACCGCGGCGCGGTCACGGTCGCCAGCGCCCGTGGCACGGTCCACGACGATCCGTTGGCGCTGTCTGGCGAGCTGACCTTCCAGAACCGCCGCCGGCCGCAGGTGGCGGCCCTCGATTTGACGGTGCAGGCGCCGCGGGTGCGCGAGGCGACCCGCCGGCGGTTCGTGCGGCTGGTGCCTGCACTGGCCGCCTGGCGCCTTGACCAGCCCGCTGGCGCGACGCTGCGGCTAACCGGCCGGCCACCGGCGGTCCACGTCAGCGGCGGGCTGCGCCTGCCGGCGCTGACTCGCCTCGGGCCGGAGCCGCTCCGCCTGGCGGCGACCGCGGCGGTCGACCTGCAACTGCGCCAGCGGGCCCTGCCGCTGGGCACCGTCCGCCTCAGCAGCGGGGCGGTGCAGCCGGCGCAGGTGGCCCTGCCGCTGACGCGGATTCGTGGCGAGCTGCGGCTGGGGCCCGATGGCCGGCTGACGGTCAGCGCCGCCCGGCCGCTGCTGGCGCAGCTGGGCGGCACCGCGGTGCGCGCCCTGGGGAGCGTCGACCTGCGGGCCAGGCAGCCGCTGATCGACCTCACCGTGGCCAGCGACGCGGTGCTGGTGGCCGACCTGCAAGCGCTCACGCGCGACCTGCGCGAGCAGCCGGAGTTTGGCGAGGCCAGCGAGCTCGGCCCGCTGGCCGTGCGGCTGGTCGGCACCCCGGACGACCTCCGTGTCAGCAGCGTCGGCCCGGGTGGCGAGCCGGGCGGGACGGTGGCGGTACCGCCGCGGCTGGGGCTGCGGGAGTACGTCTTGGAGGGTGGCCGCGCCGGGTTCGATCTGCGGCTGCGGCGCGGCCGCGTCGACAGCGGGCAGGTCGACCTGGCCGGCACGGCGCTGACCGTGCCGCAGACCGGCACGCGGGTGGCGCTCGACACGGGGCGGCTGCGGCTGCGGGACGGCTGGATCGAGGAGACCGACCTGCGGGCGGCGATTGCCGGCCGACCGCTGCGGATCGCCGGCCGACCGCGCGGTCCGGCCGCCCGGGAGCTGGCGCTGCGGGTGATCGCCGACGACCTCGCCCTGGCGGCGCTGCTGCCGCGGCAGGAAGCCCTGGCGGCGCAACTGGGCGCCGACACGGTACGCTGCGACCTGACGCTGACCGGGCCGCCCGACGACCTGGCGGTGGCCGGGCGGGTGCAGTTAGCGGCCGGCGAGCTGCCGCCGGTCGAAGCGGCGGTGCACCTGCGGCTGGTACAGCCCTTGGAGGTCCCCGGCGGTGGCGACAGCGCGCCGCAGTTGCTCGGTGGCCTGCGCCTGACCGGCGGCAGCCTGCCGCTGCGCGATCTGGCGGAGCCGCTGACCGACCTGCGGGGCGAGCTCCAGATGACCCGCCAGAGCATCGTCCTGCGCGAGGTGCGGGCGACCCTCGGCGGCGCGCCGGTGAGCATCACGGGGCGAGTCGCCGACCTGCCCGAGCCGGTGCTCGACCTGGCCGTGGAGCTGCCCGGCAACGACCTCGGCGCGGTCCTGGCGGCGCTGCGGCTGCCCTCGCCCGAGGACCCCGACGGGCCGCGCAGGGATCTCTTCAGCAGCCGCGGGCTGCCCCGGCTGCTGACTCCCGAACTGGTCCGCGGACGCCTGCAGATCAGCGGGCCGCTCGACCACGTGGCGATTGTGCCTGACCTGACCCTGCCGCTGTTGAGCATCGCCGCGGCCGACGCGCTGCCGGCCGAGCGGGGCCTCGGCGCGGCCGACCCGCAGCGCGCCACGCGCGGCGCCGTGCTGGCCCGCGGGGTGCGGGTGACCGGCGTGGTCAGCGGTTCGCTGCGCCCAGTGACCGCCGAGCTGCCGGCCCGGGCCGACGTGGCGAGCGGCCTCGGGCGGCTGGCCGGCCGGCACTTCACCGCCGATCCGCCGGAGCTGGCCGCAGCCTCGGAGGCCAGTCTGCTGGACCATCTGGTCTGCGGCCTGCATGTCAGCGCGGCCGAACTCGACGCTCGCCAGGGCTTCGCGTTCCTGTCGGACGAGGCCCAGCGCGGCGTGCTCGCCAGCGCTTACCAGCACCAGCCAGCGCGCCTCGAGGTGGACCTCAGCGGCGCGCTGCGCGAGCCACGGCTGACCGGCCGGCTGGAGAGCGGCCGGCTCGAGTTCAAGGGTGTGCCGGCCCGCCGGCTGGTCTTGGCGTTCGACTACTTCGACCACCTGATGACCCTCAGCGAGCTGGCAGTGGACCTGCGCGCCGGCCGCCTGCAGGGCCACGGCGCGCTGCGGCTGGTGGCCGACCAGCCGCTCGACATGACCGCCACGCTGGTGGCCGAACGCGTCGAGCTGGCGGCGCTCAACCAGGTCGACACGCTGCGGGACAAGCAGCTCGGCCTGGGCGGCGTGCTGGACGGCGATTTGCTGGTGCATCTCTCGGACGAGGTCCCCCGCGCCACCGGGCTGTTCAGCGTCGAGGACCTGACCTTCCGCGGCCAGCGCCTCGGCAGCGGCAACCTCGACGCGGCGGTCGAGCACAAGAGCGTCCGCATCCGTGATCTGGACCTCGCCGACCCGACCAGCGGGGCCCGTGTGCGGGTGCGCGGCCGGGCGGACCTCGACCCGGTCGGGGCGCTCGATCTGGTGACCGACATCGCCGGTGTCGAGGTCGGGCGGTTCGCCGATCTGCTGGCCAGCGAGGCGGCCGCGGCGAGCCACGTGCCGCTGGTCAGCGGCAACCTGGAGCTGGTCGGACACCTCACCGGGACCCGCCAGGTGCCGCTGCTCGACGGCACCGCCGGGCTGGCCTTCGGCGCGCTGCGCGGCTACCCCTTCCACCGCCTGCGCTTGCGCAGCGTGCCGGTCGGTCAGGACGCGATGCAGCTCACGCTCGACCTCAGCGACAGCGCCTGGCGGGCCGAGGCGACCGGGCAGATCAAGTCGACCGACGCCGCGGCCGGCGAGTTCAGCTACGGCCTGGACGCCAAAGTCCAGGCGATTGAGCTGCACGAGGCGGTGCCGCTGGCGGTGAAGCAGGCGCTCGGGCCGAGCTTCGGGCAGGTCAGTGGCAGCGCGCAGTTGACCGGCCGGGTGGCGCGGGTCGCCAACGACGACGGCAGCAGCCGGCTGAATCCGCTGGTTGACCTGACCGGCGAGGTCGACCTGCGGGCCGGGCGGCGCGACCAGCCGCTACGGCTGCAGATTGCCGGCGTCGACCTCGACACCGCCCGGCTGCGGCTGCGGGCCGGCAACGACGAACTGCTGGTCGAGGCCTTGGAGGTGACGGTCGGCGACACCCGGATCGGCATCGATCCGGCGCGCCGCAGTCGGCTCACGCAGCTCGGCAGCGAGCCGCAGGCGGAGCTGTTCCTGACCAGCGACCAGCTCCGCTACGAGGACCTCGAGCGGCTGACCGGCCTGCCGCTGCGGACGACCGGCACGCTGGGCGTCACGGCGGCCGTGGCCGGGCCGCTGCGCGATCCGGTGACCGACGTCGAGATCGCCACGCAGGCCTTCACGATCGCCGGCTCGGCGGTCGGCGACCGCCGGTTGCGGGCGCGCATCGCCCGCGGGGTGACCGTGCTCGAACAGCCCGAGACGTTCGACCTGTTCGGCACCGCGATCACCGTCTCGGGGGCCCTCGACCGGGCCACCGTGCAGGCCAACGTGGACCTCGTGATCTCCGACTTCGAGAAGCTGCGCGGCTTTCTGAGCAGCCTCACGCAGCCGGTTGGCGAACAGCGGCAGCGGCCCTGGCAGCTCAGCCTGCAACAGACCCTGGACCGCCTGCCGCAGCCGCTGGCGGGCCGCTTCAGCGCCGCGCTGCGGTTGGCCGGGCCGCGCCAGCGGCCGGTCGGCTACCTGCTGGCGAGCGCTCCCGACCTGCACTCGGGCGACCGCCCGCTGCCGCCGACCGAGGTGCTGGTGAACCTCGGCACGACCCGCCCGCGGCTGCCCGAGCGGTTCGACCCGGGCGTCTGTTACGTCTACGGCGCGGCCATTGTGGGGCTCGACAACGCTGCTTCCGCGCTGCGCCTGCAGGCTCGGGCCAGCAACCTGGAGCTGGCGCCGTACGCTGGCTGGTCGCCCCGCCTGGCCGGCCTGCGGGGCCGCCTGGAGCTCGCCGGCGCCGCCACCGGCTCGCTCGACGAACCGCGGCTGGAGCTGCAGCGGCTGACGCTGGCCGGGGCCGGGGCGGGCGGCCTGTACTTGCACACGGTTTCCGCTGGCGATGTCGTCTGGCAGCCCGGTGAGCTCCAAATCGGCGAGCTGCTGGTGCGCGACGGGACCCTCGAGGCGAGCCTCTCGGGCGCGCTTCCGACACCGACCCGGGCGCTCAAGCTGGCCGACGACGGGCCGCTCGACCTGACCTTGCGCGGCGGGCTGGGCAACCTTGCCGAGTTCGCCGCGCTCTACCCGGCGCTCGGCCAGGTGATCGGCCGCGGCGAGTTTGACCTGCACCTCGGTGGCCGCCTGCGGGCGGCCGATGTCGATGGCAAACTCGAGCTGGCCGTGCCGCGGCTGCAACTGATCGAGCCGCCGGAGACCGTGCAGGTGGCCCACACGGCCACCGAGCCGAGCCCGCTGGGCAGCGTCCTGAGCGTCCTGCGGCCGGCCCTCAAGCCCAGTGGGCCAGTCCTCTCGGAGTGGTCCGACGCCCAGCTCACGCTGCAGATCCAGGACAACGTGATCGAAGTCGCCGACGCCAGCTTGCAGGCGGACCCGACCGGCGGGGGGCTGGCGCAGAAGGGCCGCCTGGAGATCGAGCCCGGCGGCCGGATCGGCGAGGACCGCCCGCTCGACCTGCGGGCCTTCACGCAAGGTCAGCAGCTCTGGGCCTTGCCCGCCAACCTGCGCCTGCGGGCGGTCGACTTCGCGGCGCGGACCAAGCTGCTGCGCTGCGAGCGGGTCAACCTGGATGTCGAGGTGGCCCCGGTGTTTGACGGCCAGACGCTCAACCGGGTGACCATCCGCCGCGGCGATGCCTGGGTCAACGGCGGCTTCGCGACGGCCTCTGGCACGGTCGACATGCGCAGCCCCGACCTCGGCCACTGGGAGGAGCACCGCTACGACCTCACCGTGCAGACGCCACCCCTGAGCGCTGGCAGCGCGCCGCCCGGGGCGGGTTCGGCGATCAACCTGGCGGGCCAGCCAGTGTTTGCGCCGACTCTCGCCTACGGCGCCGCCGGCTCGGCGCGGCTGGCCTGCGATCTGCGGCTGGTGACGCGCGAAGGGCAGACGCCGCCGCTGACGCTGGCGGGGCGAGTCGACGTGGTCGATGGGCTGATCGGCGAGGGCGTCCTGGCGCTGCTGTTGGGCGGGCGCGGGCGCGGACAGCCGGCCAACTGGCCGGCCAACATGCGGGTCGATGTGGCGCTCAACGCGGTCCAGAACAACTGGATCCGGGCCAAAGTGCCGGAGTTGACGGTGCCGATCGCGGCGACGGTCAAACTGAGCGACACGCCGCAGCAACTGCGGGCCGATGGCACGGCCGAGGTCGGCGATGGCCAGCTCGCCACGTCGCTGCTCAAGAACCGCGTCAACGTGCGCGGCGGCAGCGGCAGCTTCACGCTCAAGCGGAACCCGCTGACCGGGGCCTTTGCGCCCTTTGCCAACTTCGTGGCGAAGGCCGAGACGGCGCTCTACGAAGACACGGGGGGCGGTGACCGCGAGCGGATCGTGGTCAACCTGGAGATCAGCGGGACGGCCCGACCGGGGCGCGATCAGCCGGTCGAGACCAACTTCACGGTGCGCGCCGACAGCACGCCGCCCTTGCCGGAAGAGCGGATCTTTGCGATGCTGTCGCGCAAGGCCGAGTTCGCGACGGCCTTGACGTCGGGCAAGATGCAGGCTTTCCTGCGCCAGGAGCTGGCCAACGCCGCGGTGCAGACCGCGCTGAGCTACGCCCTGACGCCGGTCTTCAACGAGCTGCGGGAGCTGCTCGGGCTGGATGTGCTGACGGTCCGTTACGAGCTCGACCGGCCGTTGGAGGTGCAGGTCAGCAAGCAGATCGTGAAACGGCTGTTCCTGACCTTCTTCGTGGAGGTGGGAGGCGCCAGCGGCTCGAAACAGACCGTCAAGGTCGACTACGATGTCGGTCGTGGCGTGCGGGTTGGAGCCGAGTTCGATTCCGACCGGGACTTCCGGATCACCGCGGAGTCGCGCCGGCGGTTCTAGAAAGGTGTGAGCGCAGATGCGGCGGTACACGCTCCGACGCGCGGCCCAACTGGCCGCGGGCCTGCTGGCAGCGGCGGCCCTGACGCTCGGCTGCAGCGGCGACGAGACCAGCTTCGCCGAAGGGGTGCGAGTCGACCAGTTGCTGGCCCGTGATGTCACCGTCACGGTCACCGACGACCGCGCCGTGGTCACCTGGATCACCCGCGACCCCGTCGCGACGCGCCTCGACTACGGCCCCACCGCCGGTCTCGGCAGTGTCGCCGGCTCGCAGGCGCTGGCGACGGTCCACCGCGTCGAGTTGACCGGCCTGGCGGCCAACACCACGCTGTTCTACCGGGTCAACGGCTCGGGGCTGAACTACCGCCTGCGCACCCTCGGCGGGACCAGCGGTCGCCTGGCCTTCGTCAGCGACCGCAGCAACGGCCGGCGCGAAGTGTTCATCTGCTTCGAGTGGGGTGAAAACGTCGAGCGCCTCAGCAGCGGCGGCGGCTGGGACCCGGCCCTCAGTCGCGATGGGCGGCGGCTGGTCTGGACCGGCCCCGGCGCCGGCGGGCGGCCCGACTTGTTCGCCGCCGACCTGGATGCCGCCGGGCTGGTCGCCGGCAGCATCGTCAACCTCACCAACACCGCCGGTCGCGAAGAGGGCGAGGCCGACTGGTCGCCCGACGCGACCCGCCTGGTGTTCGTCGCGGCGACCCCCGGGGCGGCCTCGCAAGTTCTCCTGCGGACCGTCGCCGACGGCGCCGAACAGGTCCTGGTGGCCAACGGAGCGACCAACAGCGGCCCGGTCTGGAAGCCGTCCGGCACGGCCATCGCCTTCGCCTCGACGACCCGCACCGCGACGATTCAGCTTGGCGTGCGGCCGGTCGATCCGGGCAGCCTGCAGGTCGTGCTGAACGACGTCGGGCAGACCGTGGTCGACTCGGCGCAGTTCCTGCTGGTCGACGCCGCGCAGGGCCTCGTCGACTGCAGCGGCTCGACGGTCACGAACCGGGAGATCTTGGTCTCCTACACCAGCAACGGCACGCCGGTCACCAACGAGGGGCACGGCGTGCCGCGGCCGCACCTGGAGATCTACACCGTCGCCCCGAACGGCAGCGGGTTGCGGCGGTTGACCGACTCGGGTGAGAACGTCGCCCGCTTCGGGCCTTGCTGGCATCCCACCGCCGACCTCGTGGCGTT
The DNA here is from genome assembly GCA_020850355.1 of Fimbriimonadaceae bacterium. Classification (GTDB taxonomy): domain Bacteria; phylum Armatimonadota; class UBA10988; order UBA10988; family UBA10988; genus JADZEX01. The sequence goes on from JADZEX010000027.1 coordinate 11,873, forward strand.
CGTCAGCGAGAGCGGCCAGGCCACCAACTTGCAGAGCGTCGCCGGCACCGGCGGCGGGATTGCCGGGATCACCCGCGGCGCCTACCTCGACCGCGACCCGGTCTTCAGCCCCGACGGGCTGGAGCTGCTGTTCAGCAGCAATCGCCACGAGAACCGGTTGGTCAACCTGCACCGCAGCTCGTTGGCGGGCGACGTCGTCGCGGTCAACCTTTTCAGCAGTGGCGACACGCAACCCTGCTGGTCCGTGGTACCATGAGCCGATTCGCTGGAAAGGGAGCGGGGTCGATGGCGAGACGAGGCGCCCGCTGGGGCAGTGCGCTGGCGACGGGTCTGCTGCTGCTGCTGTCGGCCTGCGGCGACGGCAACAGCGACGACTTCCTGTGGGGCCGCACCCCCAGCTTCACGCCCGACGGCCTGCGGCTGTTCTACTCGCAGAACCTGTCGACTCCCAGCGACCGCTTCTCTGGCACCGTCACCAGCCTCGACGCCGGGGTGATCTGGCGGATCGACCGCAGCGGGCTGAATCCCCTCAAGATCACCCCCGACGGCCGCGGCCCGGATTTCTTCCCGAAGGTCTCGCCCGACGGCCGCCAGATCGGGTTCATCTGCGGTGAGAACGGCTGGTTCAACCTCTGGGTGATGGACGCCGACGGCTTCAACCGACGGCAGTTGACCTTCGACCAGGCGATCGAAACGACCCCGGCCTGGTCGCCCGACGGCGACCGCCTGGTCTTCGTCAGCGACCGCAGCGGCAACAACGACATCTGGTCGGTGCGCCTCGACGGCAGCGGGCTGACGCAGTTGACCAGCCTGCCCTCGGACGAAGCCGCCCCGGAGTACAGCCCCGACGGCAGCACCATCGCGTTCGCCTCGAACATGGACCGCAGCAACTTCGACCTCTGGCTGATGGACGCCGGCGGCGGCAACCTGCGGCAGGTGACCCGCAAGGACAACGCCGCCACCGGGACCTCCGACGGCGGCCCGACCTGGGCGCCCGATGGGGCCACGCTGGTCTTCGAACGGTGGGAGGGTAACTGGGAGCTCTACGCCGTGCGGCCCGACGGCAGCACTCTGACGCGGCTGACCGCCAACGATCAGCACGACGGCGATCCGGTCTACAGCCCGGATGGCGGCAGCATCGCCTTCACGTCGTCGCGGACCGGCTGGTGGCAGGTCTTCCTAATGGATGCCAACGGCGCCAACCCGCGGCAGTTGACCGGCGCGGGCCGATGACCGCAGATCGCCTCGCCGGAGCGAGCAGACAACGCGTGGTGACGCCGTCGGACAGCCCGGGAGGCTGCCGCCGATGAGGGATTCCGCTGCCAGTGAAGGCCGCGATCGAGGGCGCGCCGTGACCGTCGACTTCGATGCCCTGCTGGAGCGCTATCACAAGAAGATTTTCAACGTGTTGCTGCGCATGGTCGGCGATTTCCACGAGGCAGCCGACCTGACGCAGGACGTCTTCCTGCAGGCCTACCGCGCGCTGCCCAGCTTCCGCGGCGAGTCGAAGGTCTACACCTGGCTCTACCGGATCGCCGTCAACCGCGGCAAGAACAAAATGAAGCAGCGCGACCGCGGCGGGGCCGTGGTGGGCGCCTCGCTGGATGATCCACTGGACCCCGAAGACGGCCTGACGCGGGAAGTGCCGGATTACAGCCTGGTGCCCGACCGGATGCTGCAGCGCGCCGAGCTGCAAGCGGTCGTGTCGCAGGAGATCGCCAGTCTGGTGCCGGACTTCCGGCTGGTGATCATCCTCCGCGACATCGAGGGTCTCAGCTATCGCGACATGGCCGAGGTCGTGGGGATCTCGCTGGAAGCCGTCAAATCGCGGTTGTTCCGGGCTCGCACGCAGTTGCGCAAGCAACTGCTGCCGTACTTGCAGGACCACGACGACGGCGCTGACCGGTCGGTGGAGTAGGGAGGCGTGAAGGTGACGACTCGCTGGCTGCTCGTCCTGGCCTGGCTGCCGACCTGGCTGCACGCCGCCCCGCCGGCTGACCCCCCGGCCGCGGTGGACCTCCCACCGGCCGCCGGGCAGCCTGTGGCGACCACCGTGGCGCAGAACCCCGCCGGCCAGCCGGCCGTCGTCAGCCGGGTGCAGATCACCGGGCTGGAGACGATTGACGAGAAGGTCGTCCGCGACGCGATGACCCTCAAGGTCGGGCTGCCGTTCACCGCCGAGGGGCTGCAGGCCGACGTCGACCGGATCTACGCCCTGGGCTGGTTCTTCTTCGACAAAGAGAACCAGAACCGCGGCTCGGTGGTGACGCGCCGCACCGACGCCGACGGCAACGTCGAGATCCACATGGTGCTGGTCGAGAACCCGCCGGTCGTCGAGATCCGCTATCTCGGGGTCGACAAGCAGCTTTCCGGGCCGGCCGTCACCGACCGCGTCGCCTGGCTCAAGATCGGCCGGCCGCTGAACACCAGCCCGGCCCGCGTCGCCGCGGCGCTGCGCGAGATCGAGACGCTCTACCGCGAACTCTACCAGATCGACGTCGTCGCCAGCGTCAGCAGCGGGACCGAGCAGCCGCCGTTCTACGAGCGCAGTGGCGAGAAGGGCGTGGCCGTCAACATCAAGCTGCAGCAGCGTGGCGGCGGGGGCACTCGGCCGGTGGAGACCCCGCCGGTCACGCCGGGCGGGACGCCCGGCACGGGCAGCCCGACGACCCCGGCGACGACCCCCACCGGCGGCACCGAGGACGAGCCGCTGATCAAAGATGAGAAGCTGAAGGTCACCCGGATCGACGTGCTGGGCCTGAAGACCTTGCGGCCCGAGCTGGTCCTGGAGACCATCAGCACGAAGGTCGGCGAGGCCTACGACCGGGCGAAGCTGCAGCAGGACATCAACAAGCTCGACGACCTCGGCTGGTTCTACTTCAGCGGTTACCGCGAGGACCTCGTGAAGCTGGGCTACCCGGTGCCGGCGTCGACCGACATCGGCTCGCGGGCCGACCCTGACAACGATCCGACCGGGCGCGGCGTGGCGATCACCTTCCGGATGGTCGAGAACCCGACCATCAAGCAGGTCAAGCTGGTCGGCAACACCTTGCAGCCGAGCGCGGCGCTGCTGCAGGAACTGGTCTTCCTGAAGTCGGGCAACCTCTTCAACACCAATCCCGAGAAGATCGAACGCGACCTGCGGCGGATCAGCGACCTCTACAGCAAGCAGGGCTACTTCGCTTCGGCCGGCTACGTGTCGCCCGACTCCAACCAGATGCTGCTGACCCCCGAGCCCGACGGCACGGTCACCGTGACGCTCTGGATCACCGAGCTGCAGGTCGGCGAGATCAGCTTCAACTGGACCGGCTCACAGCGCACCAAGGAGCGGGTCTTCCGGTCCTACATGCGGTCCCGGCCGGGGCAGTACGTCAACTTCAACCGGATCGCCGAGGATCTCCGCGAGATCGAGCGGCTCGATCTGCTCGATGACATCAAGCTGCAGCCGCTGAAGGTCTCGGAGGACGATCCCACCAAGCTCAACCTGATCTTCGACCTCACCGAAAAGCGCACCGGCAACATCTCCGCCGGTGGCGGCTACAGCTCGCGCTACGGGCTGGTCGGGTTCGTCGACATCAGCGAAAAGAACCTCTGGGGCCTGGCCCACCAGGTCAGCGGCCGGGTCGAGTTCGGCGGGCGGTTCAACTTCTCGACGAACTACTTCTACCCGCTGCTGGACGGTAGCGGCTCCGAGTTCAACGTGCGGCTCTACAACACCGAGGACCGCACCGGGGCGACCGGGATCGGGGCCTTCACGAACCGGCGCGCTTCCTTCGACCAGACCCGCCGCGGTGGCTCGGTGCTCTTCTCGCGACCGATTCTGCCGACGCTGCGCGGGTCGGTGCAGTACGAGCTGCAGAACGTCACGACGCAACGGCGCGGCTCGCAGTTGCCGAACCTGCCGCCGTTCCCGTTCCAGGACCTCGGCAGCGACACCACCAGCTCGGTGACGCTGGGTCTGACCCACGACACCCGCGACTTCGCCTTCGACGCCACCAAGGGCATGTACCAGTCGGCGACGGTTGAGATCGCCGGGCTGGGCGGCGACAACCACTTCGGGAAGTACCGCCTGGAGACCCGCCACTTCTTCCCGGTCTTCGGCGGCACGATTCAGGGCAAGCGCCCGCGCCCGGCGTGGGTCGTCGCGACGCGCGGCGTCTACGGCTTCAGCTCGGGCCGCCCGCCGTTCAGCCAGGCCTACTTCGTCGGTGGCGCCGAGACGCTGCGGGGCTACAGCGAGGACCGCTTCTTCGGCGACCGCATGTTCCTGTTCAACCTGGAGCTACGGCGGTCGTTCAAAGGGAACATTCAGGCCGTCGCGTTCTTCGATGCCGGTAGGGCCTGGTTCCAAGGCGAGCCGTTGGACTTCTTCAACGACCTCGCCTCGGCGGTCGGGGTCGGGCTGCGGGTGCAGACACCCGTCGGGCCGATCCGGCTGGACCTCGGCTTTGGCGCGGATGGCAGCAAGACCCATTTCAGCTTCGGGCAGCCGTTCTGACGAGCCCGTGAGGAGAGTGACCCATGAAGGTGCGCCTGGTGGTGACGCTGGCGCTGGCAGCCTGGATCACGACCGCCGCCGCGGCGGCCGACGCCGTCAAGATCGGCAAGCTCGACGGCGAGAAGGTCTTCCAGGAGTATAAGCTCTACAAGCAGCTCAACGAGGAACTGCAGGCGATGGGCCGGCGGCTGCTCGCCGATTTCGACGAGCGCAAGCGCCGGCACCCGCTGCTGCTGGATGAGGAGTGGAGCCAGTACAGCACCCTCAAGGGCAAGGGCGCGCAGCGCAATCCGACCGAGCAGCAGGCCTTCGACCGGCTCTCGAAGCTGAGCGATGACCGCGACCGGCAGATCACCGAGCTCGAGGGCAAGCCGAAGCTGAGCGACGACGAGTCGAAAACCTGGAAAGCGCTGGTGGGCATGCGCACGCAGGCCGCCCAGGACCTGCAGCGGATGTTCGAGACCATTCAGAAGCAAGGCCAGGACCGCGCGCGGGAGCTCGAATCGAAGCTCACCGAGGAGATCCGCAAGGCGGTCGAGAAGGTCGCCACGCAACGCGGGCTGAGCGTCGTGCTGCAGGCCGAGGTGATCGTGTTTGGCGGCGAGGACATCACGGCCGACACCATCAAGCTGCTCAACGAGGCCCCGGTGCCGCCGGCCCTGACCCCCACCGGCCCGGCGCCGAAGCCGAACCCCTAGGAGGCCCGGGCCGATGGCGCGCACGATCCTGGCGACCGACTGCGGTTCGACCACCACCAAGGCGATCCTGATCGAGCAGACGGCTGAGGGCTATCGGCTGGTCTGCCGCGGCGAAAGCCCGACCACCGTCGAGGCGCCCTTCGATGACGTCACCGTCGGCGTCGTCAACGCGGTCAACGAGGTCGAGGATCTCTCCGGGCGGCAGATCGTCCGCGACGGCCGGCTGATTGTGCCGAGCGAGGGCGAGCAGGTTGGCGTCGATCTCTACCTGTCGACGTCCTCGGCCGGCGGCGGCCTGCAGATGACCGTTGCGGGGGTGGTCTCCAAGATCACCGCGGAGTCGGCCGAACGCGCCGCGCTCGGCGCCGGGGCGATTGTGATGGACGTCGTCAGCATCGACGACGGGCGGGCCGAGCACCAGCGGATCGAGCAGATCCGGCGCCTGCGGCCCGACATGATCCTGTTGGCCGGCGGCACCGACGGCGGGCAGTCCAACAACGTCGTCGAGCTCGCCGAGTTCATCCTGGCCGCCGACCCGCATCCCCGCCTGGGCAGCGGCTACAAGCTGCCGGTGATCTTCGCCGGCAACCAGAGCATCCGCGACGATATCCGCAGCATCCTGGGCACCACCACCGACCTGCGGATCGTCGACAACATCCGACCGACGCCCGAGACCGAGAACCTCGGGCCGTCGCGCGAGGCGATCCACGAGCTGTTCCTGGAGCATGTCATGGAACATGCCCCGGGCTACCACCGCCTGAAGTCGTGGACCTCGGCCGACCTGCTGTCGACCCCGAACGCTGTCGGGCTGCTGGTCCGCACGGTCGCCGAGCAGCGCGGCTTGGATGTCCTGGCGGTCGACATCGGCGGCGCCACGACCGATGTCTTCAGCGTCTTTGGCGGGGAGTTCACCCGCACCGTCAGCGCCAATCTGGGGATGAGCTACAGCATCTGCAACGTCCTGGCGCTGGCCGGCACCGACAACGTCCTGCGCTGGGTCCCGGTGGCCTTCGACGCGGGTGAGCTGCGCAACCAGCTTCGCAACAAGATGATCCGGCCGACCACCATTCCGCAGCAGTTGGTGGCCCTCTGCATCGAACAGGCGTTGGCCCGCGAGGCCTTGCGGCTGGCGCTCGACCACCATCGCGAGCTGGCGACGTCGCTGAAGGGCGTGCGGCAGGACACCAACATCAGCCGGGCGCTGGACCAGGGCAGTGGCGGGTCGCTGGTCGACTTGATGAGCCTCGGGCTGATCATCGGTTCCGGCGGGGTCCTCTCCCACGCGCCGCACCGCGCCGAGGCGGCCTTGATGCTGCTCGACGCGTTCCAGCCGGCTGGGGTCACGCAACTGGCGGTCGATAGCATCTTCATGATGCCCCAGTTGGGGGTCCTGTCGACGGTGCTGCCCGAGGCCGCCGCCGAGGTCTTCGACCGCGACTGCCTGATCCCGCTTGGCACGGCGATCGCCCCGCGGGGCGAGACTCGCGAAGCGGTCTTGGCGACGGTCCGCGGCGAGGGGATCGACGCCACCATCCGCAGCGGCGAACTGCTCTGCGTGCCGTTGCCGACCGGCAGCAGCCGGACCGTCACGATGACGCCGGCCAAGGGGCTCGACGTCGGCGCCGGGCCCGGCCGGGAGCTGACCCGCGAAGTCGCCGGCGGCGAGGTGGGCCTCTTGCTCGACGGTCGTGGCCGGCCACTGCGGTTGGCTGGTGACGAGGCGACGCGGGTGGCGCAGGTCACCGCCTGGGCTGCCGCCCTCGGCATTCCGGTACCCACCGCCGCCCGATGATCGCCGACGCCACCGCGGTCCGCCGCGCGCTGGCCGACCGCCTGGCGGCAACCCTCCGCGAGCCGTCCGGCACGATTCTACTGGGCGGCAGCGTGGCCCTCGGCCGGGCCGACCGCGACAGCGATCTGGACCTGCTGGTGGTCTGCCCCACGATCCCCACCGCCGCCTGGCGCGCCGCCTGGCTGGCGGCGCAGGCCGATGCGGGGAGCGCCTGGTACCACGATCTGCCGGTCCGCACCGGCGGCTGCGCCGACACGCTGCGGGTGGGCGGGATCGATGTCACGGTCACCTGGCGCCGTGGGCAGCAGGTCGAGCAACAGCTCGAGCCGCTGCTGGCGGGTCAGGCCGACGCCGACCACGAGGTGGCCTACGGCCATGAGCTGGGCGCGGCGGTGGTCCTGTGGGACCCGGCCGGCACCGCCGCGCTGTGGCGCCGCCGCCTGGCGGCCGGCGCGCCCCGCCGCGAGCTGCCGCCGCCGGCCGACCGGCCGACCGATCCCGCGACGGCCGCCTGGAGCGTCTACCCCACCGCGGTCGCCTGCCTCCGCGCGGCCTGCTGGGCACGGGGCTGCTGGTACCCTGGCCCGAAGCAGGTGGCCGCCGCGCTGGCCGGCGAGCCACGGCTGAGCAACGTGGTGGAAGCGCTCTGCGCCGCGGCCGATCCGTGGCAGCGGCTGGCGGCGATCGGCTGGTCCTGCCTGCCGCCTCGACCAACCCCCGCGGCGGTGCCCGCGGAGCAGTTGCTGGCGGTGGCGCTGGACGCCCTCGGCGAGCGCCACCGGACGGCCGCCCGGCGTGGCCAGCCGATCGTGCTGGCGCACTACCTGCACCGTTCGCTGGACGCCTGGCTACGCCTCGGGGCACCGCCAACGCCGTATGTGGCGGCGCTGCGGCCGGGCAGCGATCCGGCGCGGCAGGCGGCGGTCCACCGCGAGCTGGTCGGGCTGTGGCTGGACTGGTTGCCGACCGCGGCGCTGACCGCCGCGCAAGGGCGCAGCGTCGGACAGGCCTGGCAGGCGCTGCGCGGGGTGACAGCAGCCTAAGATGTCGGCCAAGAAGGAACAGTCAGCCGACCGGCGAAGCTGCTGGTTGGCCCTCTGGGCCAAGGGTGGAGAGGGCATTGGACGACGGGCTGCAGGGTTCGGAGCAGCCGGCCGGGCCCGGCCTGGAGTGGCTGTTGGTGGTCGCCGAGGAGGCCGAAGAGGCGCTCCTGGCGACCTTCTTGGCACACCTCCCGCCGCCGGCCGCGGGGCGGCCGGTGGTCTTGCTGGCGGCCTGGCCGGGGTGTCGGGTCGACCCGTTACCGGCCTGGGTGGCGTCGGGCAGCGCCGCCGGGCAGGTCTGGTTGCTGACGGGCGAGCAGGTTGCGGTGCAGGCCGCCGGCCAGTGGCGCACCGAGCCGGCCAAGCGGTCCTGGTTGACCGAGCAACTGGCCCTGCTGCATCAAGCCAGCCCGGCGCAGGGCGCCGTGGTGCTGCTCGCGCGGCCGGCCGTGCAGGTCGGCGACGACCTGCGTTCGCTGCGAGCCGCGGGCGGCGCCGTGCTGGCGGCCAGTGAGCTGTACGGCAGCAGCGACGGCTGGACCGCCACGGCACCGGCGGCCGAGCTGGGTGGGCTGCTGGGCCTGCTGTCGACCGCCGGCCACGACGCACCCGACCACGACGGCCTGCAGGCCGTGCTGGACTGGCTGCACCAGCAGGGCGTGGCCGACTTCCGGAGCTACAAGCGTCCGACGCTGGTGCGCCGGTTGCTGCGCCGGATGGGGCTCCGCCACGCTGCCACGGTCGACGCCTACCTCCACCTGCTGGCCGAGGACTCGGGCGAAGCCGAGGCGCTGGCCCGCGAGCTGCGGATCGGCGTGACGGCGTTCTTCCGCGACCCCGAGGTGTTCGACCACCTGGCCGCCGAGCTGCTGCCCACGGTGCTGGCGCAGCGCCAACCGGGGCCGTTACGACTGTGGGTGCCGGGCTGCTCAACCGGCGAAGAGGCCTACAGCCTGGCGATTCTGACGGCTGAGCTGCTCTCGGCGATGGGCCGGCCGCTGGACCTGCAGGTTTTCGGCACCGACGCCGACGAGGCCACCTTGCAGGTGGCGCGGCGAGGGCTCTACAGCGACACCGACCTGGCGGCGGTGCCAGCGGCGCGGCGGCAGCGCTGGTTCGAGCCCAGCGGCGCGGGCTGGCAGGTGCGCTCCGAGCTGCGCTCGCTGCTGGTCTTCGCGCCGCAGAACCTGTTGCTCGATCCGCCCTTCTCACGGCTCGACCTGGTCTCCTGCCGCAATGTGCTGATCTACCTCGACCCATCGGCCCAGGCGCACGCCCTGGCGATGTTCCACTTCGGCCTGCAGCCCTGGGGGCTGCTGCTGCTCGGCACCAGCGAGACTTGCGCCGCCAGCGAGGCCCTGTTCGAGCCGGTCTCGACCCGCTGGCGGGTCTATCGCCGGGTCAACAGCAGTGCCGCCCGGCCGGCCCGACCGTTCTGGCGGCCGCACGAGCCGCGCACCGAAGCGCCCGAGCCGCCGCCGCCGCGGCCACGCAGCGCCAGCCTCGGGGAGCTGGCGCAGCAGGCGTTGCTGCACTACCACACGCCGGCGGCGGTGGTGGTCAACCGGGCGCAGACCGTGCTCTGGTACCACGGCGAGACGCGGCCCTACCTGGAGCAGCCCGACGGCGAGCCGACCACCGATCTGTTGTCGCTGGTGCGCGCCGATCTGCGGCTGAAGCTGCGCGGGGCGCTGCACCGCGCGACGCAGCAGGGCGACGTCGCGACGGTGCAGGTCACCACGGGCCCGCACCCGACGGCGGTCGCGGTGCGGCCGCTGGAGGGCACCGCCGGGCTGTTGCTGGTGACCTTCGCCCCGCTGCCGACCGTGCCAGCGGCGGTCCCCCGCACCGATCAGGCGGCGGTGCAGCAGCTCGAGCTCGAACTGCAGACGACCCGCGAGGACCTCCAGAGCACCATTGCGCAGCTCGAGTCCTCCAACGCCGCGCTGCGCGTGGCGCACGAAGAGGCGATGTCCGCCAACGAAGAGCTGCAGTCGGCCAACGAAGAGCTGGAGACCAGCTCCGAGGAGCTGCGGTCGCTGAACGAAGAGTTGTCGAGCGTCAACGGCGAGCTGCAGCAGACCGTCAGCGCCCTCGAGGCGCAGCGGAGCGATTGGGCGAACCTGCTGCGCAGCACCGAAGTCGCCGCGCTATTCCTCGACCGGCAGCTCGCGATCAAGCGCTTCACACCGGCGATGGGCCAGTTGCTGCGGGTGATTGCCGGCGACATCGGCCGACCCCTGACCGACTTGCGCAGCGATCTGGTGGATGGCGACCTGCTGCAGGACTGCCGCCTGGTGCTGGACGAGCAAGCGATCCTGGAGCGGGAGGTGGCGACCACCAGCGGCGACTGGTACCTGCGCCGCACACTGCCCTACCGCCAGCCGGAGGGACCCATCGAAGGCGTCGTGCTGACCTTCGCCGAGGTCACCGCACTGAAGCACACCGAGCAGGAGTTGCGGGCCGCCCAGACGCAGGTCGACCTGGCGATGGACGCGGGGCAGGTCGGCTGGTGGACCTGGAGCCCGCCGACCGGGGAGGTCTTCTTCTCAGCCGGCTGGGGCGCGCAGTTGGGGATTCCGCCCGACCAGGTGGTGCACCGCTTCGACGAGTGGGAGCGCCGGCTGCACCCTGCCGACCGCGACCGCACCGCGGCGGCGCTGGTGGCCTACACCCGCGACCCGCAGCCCGAGTTCCATCTGGAGTTCCGGCTGCGCCACAACGATGGCAGTTACCGCTGGTTGGTCTCCCGCGCGGTGCCGCAGTTCGACGCCGCGGGCGTGCTGCAACGGCTCTACGGTTGCCACCTCGACGTCACCGAGCTGCTCGAAGCCGAGACGGCGGCGCGGCAGGGCGAGTTGCGCTACCGGACGGTCTTCGAAAGCAACCTGGTGGCGCAGTGGCTACTGCACGGCGAACGCGCGGTGGACTGCAACGAGGAGGCGGCCCGGCTGTTCGGACGCTCGCGCGACGAGTTGCTCGGGAAGAGCCCGGCCGAGCTGTCACCGGCGACCCAGCCCGACGGACGGCCCTCTGAAGAGAAGGCCCGCGAGGCGATTGCCGCGGCCCTGGCGGGTACGCCGCAGCGCTTCGACTGGGTCCACTGCAAGCCCGACGGCACGCCGGTGGAGTGTCAGATCGGCCTCGTCTGCGTCGAGCTCGGGGCGCAGCAGCACGTGCTGGCGACCGTGCTCGATGTCACCGCCAGCCGGCAGGCGGCGCGCCAGCTCGCCGAGTCCGAAGCGCGCCTGCAGTCGATCATGGCCTGCGCACCGTGCTGGATCGGACTCCTGGACCAGCACGGTGAGATCCTCCACTGCAACAGCCCGGACGGCGTCGTCCCGGCCGAGCAGGTGGTCGGGACACGGGTCTGCGACTGGGTCACCGAAGGCCTCCGGCCGCAGGTCGAGGCGGCGGTCAGACGGCTCTTCGCGACGCGCCAGCCGCAGTCGCTGGAGACCCTGGCGCAGAGCCGCCGCGGCGAGACCTGGTGGCGCCTCTGGTTCAGCCCGGTGGAGACCACCAGTCCGCTGCGCCACGCGGTGCTGCTGGCGCTGGACGTCACCGAGGAGAAGCTCCGCGAGGCCGAGCGCGCGCGCACCGAGGCCGATCTGCGGCACGCCAACAAGCTGGAGGCCCTCGGACGTCTGACCGGCGGTATCGCCCACAACTTCAACAACCTCCTGACGGTGATCGATGGCTTCACCGACCTGCTGCTGGCGGTCACGCCGGAACATGACCCGCGGCATGCCGACCTCACGGAGATTCGTGTCGCGGCCGACCGCGCCGCGGAGCTGGCGGGCCAACTGCTGGCCTTCGGGCGCCGGCAGACGCTGCAGCCGGAGGCGCTCAACCTGACCCAACTCGTCCACGGCATCGAGCGGATGCTGCCGCCGCTGGTCGGCGAGGATGTGCAACTGGGCTACGAACTGGCAGCCGACCTGCCGGCGGTGTTCGCCGACCGCAGCCAGCTCGAGCAGGTGCTGATGAACCTCTGCACCAACGCCCGCGACGCCCTGCCGCACGGCGGGCGCCTGACGCTGCGGACGCACCTCGCGGCGATCGACGCGCTGCAGGCGGACGCCTTCGGCGACATCGCGCCCGGGCCGTTCGTCGGGCTGACGGTGCAGGATACCGGGATCGGGATGGATGCCGCGACGCGCGCCAGGATGTTCGAGCCGTTCTTCACGACCAAGGGTGTCGCCGAGGGCACCGGGCTGGGGCTGGCCACGGTCTACGGCGTGGCCCGGCAGAGCGGTGGGTTCGTCGACTGCCACAGCGTGCCGGGTGCAGGGACCCGCGTGACCGTCTATCTGCCTGCCTACGACGGCCCGGGCGGCACTGTGGAGGGCGACGCGGCGACGGCCGCGACGGTCGCCGCGGCCCACGGGGTGGTGCTGGTGGTTGAGGACGAGGAGCCGGTCCGGCTGATCGCCGAGCGGGCCTTGCGGCAGGCCGGCTACCTGGTGCTCGGCGCCCCGGGCGCGGCGGCCGCGGAAGCCGCGGTGGCGGGTCGGGACCGGCTCGATGTGCTGGTCACCGATGTCATGATGCCTGGCCGCAAAGGCCCGGAGCTGGCCGCTGAGCTGCGCCAACGGTACCCGGCGCTGCGCGTGTTGTTCATCTCGGGCTACACGGCCGAGGCGCTGTCACAGCACCTGCGGCTGCCGCCCGGGACCGCCTTCCTGGCCAAGCCGTTCGGCCCGGCGCACCTGCTGGCGGCGGTGCGGCAACTGCTCGACGAGGGCTGAGCGTCAGGCCAGCTCGGGGCGCACCTGCACCGGGCGCGTTTCGCGGATGTCGAGCAGCAGGCCGGCCAGGCCGAGGTGGACCTGCACGTACCACTCGATCGAGTTGTTGCGGCCGCTGAAGCTGGCCGGCAGCCCGGCCGGCACGGCGAAGGCGGCCTCGGCCGACCAGGTCAGCCCCAGATCCAACACGGTGTTGGCCTCCAGCGGTTGGGTGTCCTGGTGCACGACGTGCGTGTAGGTGGTGTCGGTGGTGCCGGAGCGGTTGATCGCCCGCTCGCGGCAGATCAGCGCGATGCTGCCGGTCGTCAGCGGGGCGCGCCGCTTGGCGGTGACCTGGAGCTGCACCTTCACGGTGTCGTTGAAGCGGATCCGCTCGGGAGCGATCTGCAGCACCACGTCGACCGTCGCGGCCTGCCGGCGGCTGGCCGCCAGGTAACCCGTCAACAGCGCCACCACGCCGCCGAAGATCAGGCCGACCAGCGCCAGCGGCGGGGTGCCGCTCAGCAGGCCGAGCACACCCAGCGCCAGCAGGGCCACGGCCAGGCAGCCACACCCGACCACGCAACCCGCTGGTGCGCCACCTCCCGGCGCCGCCGGCGGTGCCGTCGGGGTCGCCAGATTGTCGGCCGGACGCTCCATGGCGCTCTCCACCCCGCAAGGATGGCACGCCGGCCGGGCGATCGCAAGTTGGCTCAGGCCGGCAGGCCCAGCCGCTGGTACTGCTCAACCGGCGCCTCGCCCTGCCGCAGCAGCGTCTGCAGGTGCTCGACCATCCGCGCCTCGGCCGCCGCGTCCTGCAGTGGCGCCGCCTGCTGCGGGTCGGCCTCCAGGTCGTACAGCAGCGTGCCGAACTCGTGGGCCCGCGCCCAGCGGCCGGCGACCGGGGTCTTCAGGGTGGGACAGCCCTTGGTGAAGCCGAAGGGCGGTGCCAGTTCGACCTGCGCGAAGCGCTGCGGGCCCCAGACGTTGCGCATGTCGGTGGGCATCAGGGTGTAGTTGTAGAGCGGCTCACTGGCCGCCGTGGCCGGGGCGCGGTAGTAGGCGTAGCGGCCGTCGGTGACGTTGACGTGGGCGCCGTGCATGCCAAACAGCGCGGCCTCGCGCACCGCGGCGTCGTGGTCAATGGTGCCGGTCAGCGGCCGGCCGAGCATGTCGGCGGTGGGCTGCTGGCCAAAGAAGTCGAGCAGCGTCGGGCCGAGGTCGATCGACGGTTGCACCAGCGCCTGCCGCCGCTCGCCAGCGCGCCGGCTGCGCGGGTCCCAGACGAAGAATGGGGTGTGCGAAATCGGCTCGTAGAAGGGCTGCCAGCATTTTGCCCAGCAGTTCTGCTCGCCGAGCATGAAGCCGTGGTCGGTCCAGACGATCAGCATCGTGTCGTCCCACAGCCCCAGCCGGTCGAAGGTGTCGAGCACGTCGCCCAGCTTGCTGTCGCACTGGCTCAGCAGCGCGGCGTACTGCCGGCGGCAATGCTCCACGGCCTCCGGGCTCTCCTCGACAAAGCGGTAGGCCGGCCAGTCGAAGTGCGGTCCGTCGTAAGCGTGGGGGTAGAGATCCTGCCACTTGCGATGCGTGAAGAACGGCTCGTGCGGGTCGAAGGTCTCGATTTGCAGGAACCAGTTGTCCTGCGCGTGGTTGCGCTGCAGGAAGTTCAGCCCAGCGCGGAAGGTGCCGCTGATCGGCTGCTCCTCCTCACTGCGCATCTGCATCCGGTTGACCCAGTCCTGGCGTTGCCACTCGTTGTCGCCGCGCCGGCCGAGCACCTCCGCCGGCCGCTCGACCTGGTCGCCGACCAGGCCCAGCCAGGGGTCGCCCTCCTGGCCGCGGAAGAACTCCCAGGTGCTGTACTGCGTGTGGTAGGTGGAGCCGCCCGCCTCGAAGTAATGGTAGTGGTCGGTGATCAGGTGGCTGGAGGTCCCCTGCGCCCGCAGCATCTGCGGCACGCAGTCGTCGAACGGCTCGATCGGCCCCCAGGAGCGGTGCAGGAAGTTCGGTCGCCCGGTCAGCAAATCGCGCCGCGCCGGCATGCAGGGCATGCTGCAAACATAGGAGTGATCGAAGGTGACGGTGCGCTCCGCCAGCCGCCGGAAGTTCGGCGCATGGGTCCAGTCGCAGCCGTAGCAGGGCAGCATGTGGCGGTTGAGCGAGTCGAACATCACCATCACGGCCTTCATCGTGGCAGGCTCCTGCCGCTTGGTTCGCGCCGGCTCGGCCACGTCCTGCGTGGCCGAGCCGGCCGACCTGCGAGGCTGGGGGCGTGAATCGACGCCGCGTCGCGCGACCGCGGTGGTCTGCCAGGTTGTCGAGGAGGACTGGAGCCAGGCCTGCGATCCGGCCGGCGGCCTAACCCGCTGCCGTGGCGGCCTCTTCGGCGGCGGCCTGCTCCGCCGCCAGGCGTGCACGGGCGAGGCGCTGCCGCTCCTTGAGATCCTCGCCGCGGGCTGCCCAGTAGGCCAGTTGCTCCTCGCGCGTCAGGCCGGCCAGTTGCGCCATGACCAGTTCGGCGCCCCGGCGCTTCATCTCGACACAATCAAAGCGCTTCTTCATGGTCGATCACCTCAGGCGGGCTGTGGATCGCCAGATCGGAGTAGCCAGCCTGCTGATTCACCGCGTTGTACAAGTGTATCTTGTCGCAGTGGACGATGTGCCGGAAGTTCCAGCTCAGCAGAATCGAGCAGCCCGCCACCACGGCGCAGGCGACGTGCAGCGCGTCGGGCCACCAGCGGTCGCCGACGATGCCCCGGTCGAGGTAGCGCTGGGCGAGTTCCTGCGCCGCGGGCAGCACATCGGCGGTCTCGGCATAGCCCGCCAGATCGGCGAAGAGCTGGCGTACCGGTGGTGGTGCCGCCCGCAGCTCGTCCTCGACAATCGGCGACACCACCAGCCGGAATCGCCCGGCCCGCACCTGGGCGATGAAGGCGTTGCTCGCCTTTTGGAACTCCGGGTCGAAGCAGCCGCCGAAGACCGACGTGTCGGCGTAGACGCGCAGCATCTCCGGCGGTTCCGGGCTCATCGCTCCCACTTCAGGCGGACCCGGTAGCGCAGCGGCTCGGCGACGATCTGGTAGGCCGGCAGCACGCCCGGGCCGCAACTGCCGTTGCCGACGCCGCTGACGCGGGGGCACACCGTGACTACCAGCTCCTCGCGGCGGCGCAGCTCCCAGAGGTGCTGGGCCTCGTCCAGTTCTTCGTCGGTGTAGGGCAAGACCGCCACGTTGAGGGGTTCGTCCAGGCTCAGCCGCAGGTTGCCGCCGGGCAGGGCGAAGCTGGTCCAGCTCACGTCGCAGCGGTTGCCGTAGTCCTGCGGCATCAGCCAGGGCACCGTCAGCTCGTCGGGCGTGACGCTCCAGACGCCGAGCTGCCCGGACTGGCGGCGGTCGGGGTAGGTCTCGTGCGGGCCAAGGCCGAGCCAGGCGATCCGCTCCGCGCGCGGCACGCGCAGTTGCAGACCGAGCCGCGGCAGCGACGGCAGCTCACCGATCGGCGTCACCGTGTGATCGCAGATGATCTGCCCGGCCGCGTCGAGGACGTACTGCCAGAGACTCTCAAAGCCCGTCTCAAGCCCGGCCACCTGACTGCGCGTGCGCACGGTGACGTAGGCCAGGCCGTCGCGGACGTCGCCGCGCAGCTCCTGCACAGTGTGCGGCAGCCGGTCCAGCCCGGCCGCGCGCCAGCGCCGGGCGACGCCGGGGATGCGGTCGTTGTCGGTCGGCGCCCGCCAGGCTCGCAGGGTCGGGCCAGCCAACAGCAAGGGCTGCGCGGCACTGCCCCAACTCGCCAGCCCGCCCGCCGCCGGGTCGAAGCGCGCGGTCAGCCCGGCCGCCTCGACGACCAGCGCCGCCCCGTCCTCGTGCAGGCTGACCTGGCCCGCCTCCGGGCCCCGCGGCGGCGCCAGCCGGCCGGGCACGACGCTCTGCCCCCAGCCGACGACATGCCCGGCTGGCGCCCAGTTGGTGTCGGCCGCCAGCGCGAAGGTGACGGTGACGATCTGCCCCGGCCGCAGCGGCTTGGCGGGATCGTAGCTCCAGGTCAGCGTGGCCAGCTCGTCCGGCCGGCTGGTCGGGATCGTCAGCTCCCCGGACTCGAGCTCGGCCAGCCGGTCGGCCCGCGGCTCGCAGCGTGTCCAGCGCGCCGTGAGGCCGGCCAGGGTGCTGAAGTCGTAGCGGTTCTCAACCGTCGCGCAGCCCTGCGCGGCGTCCACCGTGACCGCCACGGGTGCCAGGGTCTGGTGGTACTCCAGCAACCCGGCGTGGATGCTGCGGTCGGCGCCGACCAGGCCGTTGAGGCAGAAGTTATGGTCGGTCGGCAGTTCGCCGAAGTCGCCGCCGTAGGCCAGCCACTCGAGCTCGGGCAGGGTCTCGTCGAAGGTGAAGTGCAGCAGCGGCCCGGCCGGCCGATCACTCGCCGAGCGCTCGATCTCGGTTGGCGTGAGAGCCCGGTCGTAGAGGCGGAACTCGTTGATGGCGCCGCGGAGGGTGTGCAGGTTGTCGTAGTTGCGGCCGATCGCCAGCGGGAACGGGGCGTGGCTCAGCGGTCCACCGACGGCGAGGGTGGCCACGGCGTGGCCATCGACCCAGAGGGTCGCCTGCTGGCCGTCGTAGACCGCCGCCACGTGGTGCCAGCGGGCCTCGTCGGTGGGCCAGGGCGAGCTCACCGCGACGCGCTCCCCGGCCACCAGCAGGCCAAACTCGAGCTGCCGGCCTTGCAGACAGAGCTCGTACTGGCTGCCCTTGCTGACCAGCGGCAGGTAGCCGTCCACCACCGCCGGGCGGGCCCAGACCTCAATGCTCAGTGGGCCAGTGAGGTCCAGCGCGGCGACACTGGGCAGGCCGACGTAGCCGTTGACGATGGCCACCCCATCGAGTCCACGCTGCCGGCTGGCCGACAGCAGACCGTGGTAGTCGTGCCCGCTGTGGTCGGCGACCAGGGGCGTGCGGCGGGTGATCGCCTGGTCGACCCAGTCCCAGATGAAGCCGCCCTGCAGCCGCCGGTGGGTGCGGATGGCCTGCCAGTACTCCAGCAGGTTGCCGGTGCTGTTGCCCATCGAGTGGGCGTACTCGCACATGATCACCGGCCGCGACTCGTCCGGGTCGTTGGCCATGTCGATGATCCGCTGCACGCTGGGGTACATCGGGCCCAGGATGTCGACGCTCGGGTCGTTCTCGGCGGGGTGGTAATGGACCAGCCGCGACGGCTCGTTGGCGTGGATCCAGTCGCTGCAGGCCACATGGTTGGGGCCGAAACCGGACTCGTTACCGAGCGACCAGACGATCACGCTGGGGTGATTCTTGTCGCGTTGCACCATCCGCTGCACGCGGTCCAGGAAGGCCGCCTGCCAGTCGGGGTCCTTGGTGTACTTGTCCCATTCGGCATGAGACTCGATGTTGGCCTCGTCGTAGAGGTAGATCCCGTACTCGTCGCAGAGGTCATACCAGAGCGGCTGATTCGGGTAGTGCGAGGTCCGCACGGCGTTGAGGTTGTGCTGCTTCATGAGCACGATGTCACGCAGCATCGACTCCCGGTCGACCGTGCGGCCATGGTCGGGGTGCCACTCGTGGCGGTTGGTGCCTTTCAAGAGCACGCGGCGGCCGTTTACCAGCAGATTGCCCCCGCGCAGTTCGACGCTGCGGAAGCCGATCCGCTGGACCTGCGACTCGACCTCGTGGCCGGCGGCGTCACGGAGCGTCAGGCGCAGGGTGTAGAGGTATGGATCCTCAGCCGACCAGAGGCGCGGCGCGGCGACCGGCCAGGCGGCGCTGACGACGGCCTCGCCAGCGGCCGGCAGCCGCACCGGCAGGGCGGCGGGCAGCGGCCCAACCGGGCCGCCGGCGGCGTCCAGCAGGTCGACGTCCAGCGTATAGTCGCCTTCGCCACCGCTGTTGCGCAGGCGGGCCGTGACATTCAGCGTGGCGTCGCGGTAGGTGCTGTCGAGCGGAGTGGTCACGGCGACGTCCCAGACATGGGCCGCCGGGAGGGCCACCAGGTAGACCTCGCGGTAGATCCCCGAGAGCCGCCAAAAGTCCTGGTCTTCGACATAACTGGCGTCGCACCAGCGCAGTACCTTGGCCGCCAGGACGTTCTCCCCGGGCCGCAGGTAGGGCGTCAGGTCAAACTCCGCGGGGTCCATCGAGTCCTTGCTGAAGCCGACCTCGTGGCCATTGAGCCACAGCCAGAGGCACGACTGGACACCTTCGAAGACGATGTGGACGCGGCGGCCGGCCCACTCGTCGGGCAGCGTGAAGCGGCGGCGATAGCAGCCAACGGGGTTGAAGTGCTCCGGGATGAAGGGCGGATCGGCCGGCGCAAAGGGGTGCTTGACGTTGGTGTAGAGCGCGATGTCGTGGCCTTCGAACTGCCAGCAACTGGGCACCGGCAGCGCCGACCAGAGCTGGTCGGCGAACTCCAGGTCCATGAAGTCGGCGGGCGCCTCGGCCACCTTGGGCGCCCAGTGGAACTTCCAGGGGCCGTTCAGCGAACGGAACCAAGGGCTCGCGGCACGCGGTTCCGTGACGGCCGCGGCCGCGGACGAGGCGGGCACCAGCGGCACGTGACCGGGCACCTTGTGCCGTCCCAGCACCTGGGGGTCCTGCCAGTCGAGCAACCGCACCACGCCGTCAGCCATGCCGCACCTTCCTCTGTTCCGACCCGGCATGGTACCAGCGGCAGGCGGTCGGGGGAAGAGTCGCCCGCGGCTGCCGCACGGCTGCTTCCAAAGTGCAGGTCCGCCGAGCATTGGTCCGCTGGTGCAACCACGCCTCGGAGCTGCTCCCGGTGGACCCGAGGCAGTCCGGCGGACTGCTGGCGGAGTGGTCGAAAGGGCCGGATCTGCGGCGCCGGCGGGGGCAGCGGCAGCGCTGGGAGCACCTGCTGGCGATGATCCCGGCGGGCTGTCACGGGCCGCCCTCACCAAGGCGGTAACACACTGGTTCCGGCGAGACGAGCGCTGGCAGACCTTTTGGACCACCGTCCCCCCGGCCATCGCCTGGGCGGCCGCCGACCCAATCCACGCGTTGCAGCCCATCGGCGAGCCGTGTACGATGAACCAGCCCTGGCTCCGCCAAAGGGTGAACTTGCCGGCACGGCGGACGATATGCTATCGTCTGCCGGCGAGGGCACGCCGAAAGGGACGGTGGGGCGATGAGCGAGTTGTTGCGACCGTTTCGGGTGCTGGTGATCAGCGACGGGTGGGACGAAACGGTGGCGGGGGTGCTGGCCGACGAGGGCGAACTGGGTGCCCTGCTGACGGTCCTCACCGCCGGGCACATTCCTTTCGACCTGCTCCGGCTGGACGCCAACAGCTTGGAGCTGGAATCCTTCCTACAGCGCGGCGCGGCCGCCTACGGCGCGGTGGTCTGGCTGTCGGCGAGTGGCGACGAGGGCACCCTGAACACGCTCCGCGCCGCCGTCAACGAGCTGCACGTGCCGCTCCTGCTGCTGGGCGACCGGGTCGAGCACGCCGTACTGGCGGCGCTCGCCGGGCTCCGGCTGCGCGGCGCCTTCGACCGCCGTCCGCTCTATGTGCGCGGTGGCGAGCACTTCATCACCCGTGGCCTGGACCTGGCCACGCTGCCGCGGCCGGTGACCCTGCCGCGGGTGCGCCACCCGGTCGTCGCCACGCGCGGCGCCGAGGTGCTCCTGACCTGCGACGGGCACCCCGCGTTGACCGTCCACGAGGTCGCCGGCTGCGGGGTCGCTTGGCTCGGCCACGGCGTCGGCGGGCGGCGCCGCGCGCTGACCGACCATCCCGGCTGGGCGCGACTCTGTCTGCGGGCGCTGACCTGGCTGATCGGCTACCACTTCGGCCCCCACGACGAGCAGGCCGAGTTGCTGGTGATGGACGGCCTGGGCAACCCCGCGGCCTGCTTCGCGCCGACTGGCGAGTACACCATCCCCGACTTCGCGCGGTTCGAGCGCTCCGTGGTGCATCCGCTGCAGCAGCACAACGCCAAGCTGGTCTGCCACGTCCTGAGCGCTTTCCCGCACGCCGAGAGCCGGACCCTGCGCCGGGCCTGGGACCTCACGTTTGTCGACGGGTTCGGCAACATGCAGGACCTCAAGTCGCTGCATGAGGGCCTGCAGAGCGGGCAGACGGCTGGAGTCCTGGACCTGCAGTCGGGCGGCTACGCGCGGCTGCTGCCCGCTGCGTCCGGCTGGTGGGCAGCGGCCCCCGACGAAGGGCGCAGCAACGTCGCCTGGTACCGCGAGTTCTACGACGAGGAGCGCGGGCAGCCGGTGCCGGCGCCGCGGCAGGCCGAACGACTGCGGCTGGCGGTGAGCTGTCACGAAGAGGACTTCGGCCTGACGCCGCTGGCGCTCAGCGTCGGCGACGCCCCGATCGGGCTGACCGCCGCCGCGCACACGCCCGCCCTGGCCGCCAGCGCCGGGTTTGCGCTGCTCGGTGACGACTGGGTGCTCGACGCCCGGCGCGTGCTGCAGCTGCACCACGCGCCGTTGCCGGTGCATCACTTCACCGACCGCGACATCGCTCTCGACCCCGACCACCTGAAGCGATACCTGGCGGCCGTGCCGCCGGGGCGGCGGTTCCTCACCAAGCGCGACTGGATTGCCGCGCACCGCACCCGGCTCAGCAGCAACCGCGCCCGCACCGGGCTCTGGGTGCGCTGGGACCAGGTCGGCTGCGAGCCGTTCCGGACGCGGCCCAGCGAGTGGGCATTGACACTCAGCGACGAGCAACGGCACAAGCTGACCCACGGCGCTTACGCCTTCCTGTCGGTCAACGGCGAGACCGTCAACTTCAACAACCGCACCGAGCGGCAGGTGCTCACCCTGCCGGCCGGCATGGGTGCCTACCTGGAGTTCGTGAAGACGGTCTAAGACTGGCAGGACGACCCGCTCGCAGCGGCGAACAGCGCGCCGCGGGAGTGCTCATGGTCTGCCTGCTGCTCGGTTCACTGACCGCCCTGGCACCGCCAGCGCCGGGCCCGCTGGCCTTTCGCGTGGTCGCCGACCAACAGCCGGGGCCGCGGCTGGTGAGTCTCAGCCTGCCACTGGGCCCCGGTGAAGCGACCAGCGCCGCTGGGGCCAGCGTCAGGCTCGGCACGACCACCAGCACGGCGCAGGTCCGCGCGCTGAATCGTCATCCCGACGGCTCGCTGCGACGGGTGCTGCTACGGCTGCCCTGGGAGGCCGGCGCCGGGGCCAGCGCCGAGGGCAGCGTCAGCTTCACCGCCACCGCGCCAAGCGGCCCGCCGATCGCCACCGACGACGGGCGCGGGATCGTCTTGCAGGCAGCCGGGCGGACCATCCGCAGCACCGCGCGCGGGGCGCGGATCGAGACCGCGGGCGGCTCGCCGGTCGAGCTGGAGCTGTTGGCGCCGCTGTTTCCGCAGCGCCACGTCGGGCCGGCCGTCCACCTGATCGAGAACGGGCCGCACTTCGCCTGGGTCGAGCTGGTCTGGTACAGCAACCCCTGGCAGGTCCGCGCCGAGCTCACGCTCGACCGCTACGGCGCCCTCAGCATCACCGCGCGGGTGCGCCTGTTGAGCGGCGGACAGGCCGATCCGCCGGCCTTCGGCCTGCGCCTGACGGGTCTCGCCCTGCCGACCGGCCCGGCCGTACCGAGCGCCGGGACCGTCACCGCCGGGCCGCGCGAGTGGACCTGTGGGCCGCAGCGGCTGCTGTTGCCCGACGGCCCGCAGATTCGGCAGGGCCGCTGGGCCTGGGCCGCCGCCGCCGCCGGCGCGGCCTGGACCCTGACCCGCGACGCCAGCCTCGACAGCACCGTCGACGCCGCGGCGCTGCGGTTCTACGAGGGGCAGGAGCGCGCCGTCAGCGTGTTGCTGCCGCCACCGGGGCAGGCCCCACGCACCTGCCGCGTCGACGTCGCGTCGCGCCGTCGCTGCGCCGCCGTGCTCGGCCAGCCGCTGGTCGACTGGGGCCCGCTGACAGCGCTGCGCGCGACGCTCAACGCCGACGCCGCCAAGCTCTCCTGCCGCGACGGCGACCAGTTCGGCGATTTCACCAGCGCCGTCGACCCGGTCGCCCCGCGGTGGTCGCTGCAGGGGCTGACCCGCATCGACACCGGGGCCGACCTGCTGCGCGACTACTACCGCGGCGGCGACGCCGTGCTGCGCGACCGGCTGGTTGAATGGGCCGAGAACTGGGTCAGCCTGAAGCAGTACCGCGGCGGCGACCTCAACAGCTACGGCGGGGAGCGGTACACCGTCGCCGCCTGGCAGAGCATCCCGTCATTCAATCAGAAGGGTATCGCGCTGGTCGCCTACGCCTACGAGGAGACCGGCGACCCGCGCTACCTCGACAGCGTCCGCGCCTGGGGCAGCCGGCTGCTACGCCAAACCAGCAGCCGCGGCTTCGTCTCGACCTCGGTGGTCAGCCCGGCGACGATGCACTACGACATCAACGTCCGCCCGGCGTTCCTGGCCCGTGACCTGGTCTTCCTGGCGCGCTGGACCGGCGACGGCGCCTACCTGGACGCCGCGCGGACCGTGATCCGGGCGATGGACAGCCTCGACCCGGCCGCCGACGGGCTGCTGCGTGAGGGCTACGGCGACCCCTTCTCGCCGTTCTATCGGCTGGTCACCGGGACCGACCTGGGGATCACCCAAGACAACAGCGACCACCACAAGCCGTTCATCCTGCAGTACTGCCTGGACGGCGCGCAGGCGCTCTTCGAAGCGACCGGCGACCCGGTCGCCGAGCGCTGGCTGCGGCGGCTCAGCGACTTTCAGTTGGCAGCCCGGCAGCCGGGCGGGATCTGGAACTACGCCCAACGCCACGCCGGGGTCGGCAACAGCATCGGCCACATGACCGTCGAGATGTCCAACGGGCTGCTGCGCTCGGCCGAACTGACCGGCGACGCCCGTTACCGCGACGCCGCGCTCGACTCGTTGCACCTCGTGACCGCCCTGCTGCAACGCTATGGCCGGCTGCTGGACGGCGTCCACCCGCCGCTTGACCGCGCCTGGTTCTACCCCGACGACCGCTGCGAGCTGGACTTCTACCGTGGCCGGGTCAGCCTCGCCATCGTCGGGCGCGACCTTTACGCCTACCTGCTCGACGCCCTCGACCGCGCGCTGCGGGTCGATCCGCAAGCGGCCAGCAAACTGACCGCCCCGGTCACCGATCCGCGGCAACAGTGGTTGGTGGATCAGGTCCCCCTGGCCGGCAGCGGCACCGACCACGAGTTCGGCCACTGCTGGATCGCCAAGCTGGTCTTTCCGTTCGACGGTGACAGCGAGAGCGGCGGCAAGTCCGACCTGGTGCTGCTGGAAGACGGCCGGGTGCTCGGCCCGCCGCATAGCCTGCACGCCGCGATTCGCGAGCAGGGCGGCGGGCGCTACAGCCACTGGACCCGCGGCACGCTCTACTTCAGCGCCAGCGACAACAGCGACCCGACCGCCAACGGTCGCGGGTATGCCTGGTTCCGCGGCAAGCCCGAGCAGGTGCCGCCCCGGGCCAGGTGGTCTGTCCTGCCGCTGGCCGGACCGTACCCCGGCCGCCGCCCGCACCCCTGCGTGGCGCTCTACGAGAAGGGCCTCGCCGCCGAACGGGAGCAGCGCTGGCTCGACGCCGTGGCGGTCTGGGACGAAGTCCTGAGACGCTGGCCGGCAACCGCGCCCGAGCTGTACCGCCAGATCGAACTGTACCGCGCCGCCGGCGACCTGCCCGGCGCCGTGGCGGTCTGCCAGCGCTTCGTGACGACCTTCCCGCAGCACCAGCGCGCCGCCGAGGTGCGCCTGCGCCAGGCCGCCCTGCTGCTGACCCTGAATCGCCGCGACGAGGCCCGCGAAGCCTACGACGCGACGGTCCAAGCCCACGCCGGCAGTCCCTGGGCCGAGGAGGCCCTGGCCCGCCGGTGGGCCGAGTTGGGGCTTGGCTCGGCCCCGCCGCTGAGCGTGGTCGCCGCCCGCGACGCCGCGCCGGCGGTCACCTGGCCGGTCCTCGAAGCGGCCACCGGCGAACCCAGCCCCGCGCCGCTGCGCCTCGCCGCGCAGCACGACGGGACGACCCTCACCCTCACCGCGACCCTCGGCGGCGGCGCGCTGCCCGCTGGCGGCTACGAGGGTCTCTACCTCTACCTCGACCCCCGCGGCCAGCTCACGGACTACCTCACCTTCGGCCTCGGCAGCGACGGCACCGCGGTCGACCGGCCGCTCCTCTGGCACCTCCGCTCGACACCGCCACAGAAGGCCAGCGGCTGGACCGCCACCGCCACCCCGTCGGCCGACGGCTGGACCGCCACCTTCGCGATCCCCTTCGCCCGCCTCGGCTACACCCCCGCGGCCGGCCAGCAGACCCTCCGCCTGGCCCTCCGCTGGGACAGCCGCAGCGGCCCCCGCCTGCCCCGCCCCACCAACCCCGAAGTCCCCCGCCCCATCGACGGCGGCTGGCTGGTGGTCCGGCCGTAGGGGCTGACGGCCGCCAGCGGGCCCAACTCCCGCAGAGGCGCGGAGGCGCGGCGGACCCAATAGCACAAATGGCTCTGCGTGAGATAGATTCGGGGGACGGGAGAGGTTCACGCAGAGGCGCAGAGGCGCAGAGAACTCGATGGTAGGATTGGCTCTGCGACTCTGCGGCTCTGCGTGAGTCAGGCTGAGCGGTCACTGGTTGAGGTTGTTGACGATGCGGTGGATGCCGTCCTTCATGAGCGGAGCGCCGAAGTTGAGGAGCAGGCCGAGGCGGCAGTCGAGCAGGCGCAGGTAGGTCAGCAGTTGCTTGGAGTGGACCGGCGCCAGCTTCTCGACGGACTTGAGCTCGACGACGACCAGGCCCTCGACCAGCAGATCGACCCGGAAGCCTTCGTCGAAGTGCAGGCCGTCGTAGTCGATGGGCACTGCCTTCTGGCGCTCGACATCCAGCCCGCGCCGGGCCAGGTCGCGCGCCAGGACCGCCTCGTAGACCGACTCCAGCAGGCCGGGGCCGAGGCCAGTGTGGAGCCGGTAGGCCGCATCGACAATCGTCCCGGAGATCTGGTTGTGGTCTGCCATCGCGGGCTCCTGCGCCAACCTGCCCCTTGAGACACCGGGAGTTGGCGGATGTTGCGCTGATGAGTCGGGCCGCGAAGGCGTGGCTTGGTTCACGCAGAGGCGCAGAGGCGCAGAGGGGGCAATAGTCTGGATAGCTCTGCGGCATAGCGGCTCTGCGTGAGTCTGACCGGGAACCTCCGGGGGTATCCGGGTCTGGTTCACGCAGAGGCGCAGAGGCGCAGAGGGGGAAGTAGTTTGGATAGCTCTGCGGCTTGGCGGCTCTGCGTGAGTCTGGCCAACAACCTGATGCGAGCATGGCGTCCTGGCGCAACCGCGGCGCGGCCGGTTCAGGGTTTGCGGCAGGCCGACCGGGCGCGAGGGCGAAAGGCGGGGCTGGAGCTGGCGATGAGGGGCGGTCTGCTGGTCTTGGCGCTGGTGCTGCGGGCGGGCGGGCCGGTGGGGGCGGCTGAGGAGCGGCCGGTGCTGCTGGCCGCCTGCGACGAGCTGGCCGGTTGGCGTGGCGCCAGCGTCGACCGGGAAGTGCGACAGAGCGGGAGCGGGGCGCTGCGGTGGGTGCACGGCGAGGCGGCCGCCGTGGTCTGGCAGCCGGCCGTGGCCGACTGGTCGCAGCGCACGGCGCTGGCGCTCTGGCTGCATAACGCGCAGCCCAGCACGGCCAGCTTCATGGTGATCGCCCGCAGCCCCAACCCAGCCAGCGAGGGCGACGACTACTACCAGTTCCGCGTCAGCCTGAACTTCCGTGGCTGGCGGCGGCTAGTGATTCCCCGCAGCGCGCTGATTCCGACCCGGCAGCCGCGCGGCTGGGACCAGATCGACGAGCTGGTCCTGACCGCCAGGGGGTGGGAACAGACCCTCGACCCGACGGTGGTGGTGCACCTTGACCAACTGGAGCTGGTGGACATGGTTGGCCCGCTGATCACCGATCCCGAGCTGTTTACGGCCCTCGACCTGGAGTTGCCGGCGTTGGCCGCCGTGCAGACCGCCGTCGCGGCGGCCGACTGGCCCGCGGCGCGCCTGGCGCTGGGGCAGTATCTGCGGCAGCGGCGCAGCGTGCCGTGGTGGTTCGATCCCCAGCAGCCCACGCGCAGCACACGCTACGACCAGGCGGCTGCCGAACGCACCGTGCGGGGGGAGATTCAGCAGGTCACGCTGTGGCACGCCTTCGCCGACGGCCAGATCGACTGGTTCTACAATCCGACCACCGCCAGCGCCGCGCTGCCGGACAACCACGAGTGGCAGTGGCAGCTCAACCGGATGGGCTTCTGGGGCGGCCTCGGTGCGGCCTGGTGGGGTAGCGGCGACGAACGCTATGCCCTGGCCTGGGTGCAGCAACTGCGCAGTTGGGTGCGCGACTGCCCGCGTCCGGAGAAGGTCCAGAACAGCGTGCGCTCGGCCTGGCGAACCATCGAGACGGGCATCCGGCTGTGCGGGTCGTGGCCCAACGCCTACCACCGCTTCCTGAGCAGCCCCAGCGTGACGCCCGACGACCTGGTGCTCTATCTCAGCAGCACGCTGGAGCAGGCCCGCTACCTGCGGCAGTTCCCGACCTCGGGCAACTGGCTGACGATGGAGTTGAACGGCCTCTACACCGCCGGCGCCCTGTTCCCCGAACTGCGCGAGGCGGCCGAGTGGCGGCAGTACGCGATCGGCCGCCTGTACGACGAACTGGCGACGCAGTTCCTGCCCGACGGCGCGCAGATCGAGCTGACGCCCGGCTATCACCAGGTCGCCCTGGGCAACATCCTGGCGTTGCCGCGGCTGGCCAGGCTGGTCGGTCGCGGCGGCGAGTTCCCGGCCGATTTCACGCAGCGCATGGCGCGCGCCTTCGAATACAACCTGGCGCTGCGCACCCCGGACGACGACCTGCCGCGGTTCAACGACTCCTGGCGAGTCCGGGTCAGCGGCAGCCTCGAACCGACCGCCGAGCTGTTCGCCGACCGCGCCGACCTGCAGTGGGGCCGCACCAACGGCCAGCAGGGCACGCCGCCAGCGTACACCAGCCGCGCGCTGCCCTATGCCGGGTACTATGTGCTGCGCAGCGGCTGGGAGCGGGACGCCAACTACGCGGTGCTCGACGCCGGGCCGCTGGGGTATGGGCACTACCACCAGGACAAGCTGAACTTCGTGGCCTGGGCCTACGGGCGTGGTCTGCTGTTCGACGGTGGCGGCGGCAGCTACGAGTCCAGCCCCTACCGGCGCTATGCGACGGACACCTTCGGGCACAACTGCGTGCTGGTCGACGGCCTGCCGCAGCGTCGCGACGCCTCGAACCGGCAGCAGCTCTACGCCAAGGCGCCGCTCGACAACCCCTTCGAGACCAGCGCCGCGGCCGACTACGTGGCCGGGACCTACGCCGACGGCTGGGGCAAGGTCGAGGATCGTCGCGCGGTCCACGTGCGGCGGGGGCTGTTCCTCAAGCCGGACCTCTGGATCGTGGCCGACACGCTGACCCCGGCCGACGCCGCGGAGCACACCTACCAGGCGCGCTGGCATCTGGCCACCACCCGGACCAGCCGCCACGGCAACCTCGTCGCCACCAGCGATGCCGACCTGCCCAACCTGGCGGTTCAGCCGCTGCAAGAGGCCGGCCTGACGGTGCAGGTGGCGAGCTGCCAGACGGCACCGGAGCTGCTGGGCTGGTGGGTCGACAAGGACACCGACCCGCAGTACAAGCCCGCCACGACCGTCTTGCACACCCGCCGCGGGACGGGGCCGCAGACCTTTCTGACCGCCCTGCAACCGCTCCGGCCGGGCCTGGTGCCCAGCCTGACGGCGACGGCGCTGGACGCGGTCACCTGGGAGCTGCGGTGGGGCGACCGGAAGGTCCGCCTGACGGTACCGCCAGAAGCGGGCCAGCCGTTGACCTGGCGCTGACGCAGCGGTGATCATCGCTGTGCGGCGGGGGCTGCGAATCCGTTGCGGCGGTGTATAATGCAGAACAAATCCGACGGGCCAGCGTCTGACCGTTCCGAAGCTGCCGGCCGTCGGTAGCAGAACTCGGTGGAGGACACCATGAAGCGACGCGGTTTCACCCTGATTGAGCTGTTGGTCGTGATTGCCATCATCGCCATTTTGGCGGCGATTCTGTTCCCGGTGTTTGCCAAGGCGCGCGAGAAGGCGCGGCAGTCGAGCTGCTCCAGCAACCTGAAGCAGATCGGCGTGGCGATCATGCAGTACATCCAGGACTACGACGAGCGCTTTACGCCGGCCTACATCTACACGGCCGCTGACGCCGAGCTGCTCTGGTTCGACGACCTCTGCCAGCCGTACATCAAGAACTACCAAGTCGTGGCATGCCCCAGCCACCAACCCGGCACCTACACCTACCGGCGCCCGCCTTGGACCGGCTATCCGAACCCGCTGCTGTACAGCTACGCCTGCAACGGGCACGGGGCCAACAGCGGCGTGGCACCGATGTTCGGCCGCGGCAGCTCGGCCGTGGCGCAGGTCGTCTCCCCGGCCAACCTGATCCTGATCGGCGAGACGATCAACGGCCAGAAGGAGTGGTGGAGCCGCGACAACTCGTGCGACGCCTACGCCGCCAACGGCGTCGGCTACATCGACAGGCGCCACAACGAAGGATCCAACTTCACTTTCGCCGACGGCCATGTGAAGTGGCTGAAGAAGACGGAACAGGCGATGTGGAACCCGACGCTCTAAGCCGGGTCCCCGCCGAACCCTTCACGACCCCGGGCGGTGCGCCGTCCGGGGTCGCCGTTTGTGGTACCCTGCCGGCGGCGGAGAGCAGCGATGACGCGGTTCATCTGGAGCATCGACGACGCCGGCAGCGGCGGACCGGAGATGCAGCAAGCGGTGCGGCAGGCCTGCGCGATCTTCGAGGCCGTCGGCGTGCGCGCGACCTGGTTTGCGGTGCCGCAGGCCGGGGGGCAGCCGCTGACGGCGGCCTGGCGCGACACGCTCTGCGAGGCGCGCGACCGGGGGCACGATCTGCAATTGCACGGGCTGACTCACGCCGACTGCTTCGAGTTCGGGCCGCCGGCCTGGCCTGCCGTGGACATCGTCCCGGCGTTCATCACCGAGTTTGGGCGCCGCCGCGAGGAGCTGCGGCCGCGCTACACCGTCGCCCATCTGCAGGACTGCCTCGAGACCGGGATCGAGGTCTTCGAGCACGACCTGAACGTTCGGCCGGTGGCCTTCCGGGCGCCCTGCGGGGCCCGCTCCGAGGCGCTCTACGCGGCGCTGCGAGCCGTTGGCATCGGCTACGAGTCGTGCGTCTATCTGAGCGCCACGGGGTACGAGCATCTGCCGCAACGCAGCGGCAGCCTGGCGCCGGCCTGGCGGCCGGAGGTGCCGCCGACGCCGTTCCGCTGGTACAGCGACGTGGTGCAGGTGCCGATTCTCAACGAGTACACCTGGCGCGGCGCGGGTGCCCGGTCGGACGAGTTCCTGGCCCTGGCGCGTGACGATGTTGCGCGGATCGCGCCGTTGACACCGGTGGCGGTGCTGCTGGCTCATACGCACGGCCTGGCCGACGACTTCGCGCACGCCGAGCGGCTGATCCGCAGTGTTGTCGAGCAGGTCCGCGGCGAGGGCCTGGGCGACTTCGCGACGTTCGCGGAGGCGATCGCCGACGGCACCGTCGACGCGGCGGTGGCTGGTGAGCACCCCCGTGACCTGCCCTGCTGAGCGCCGACCCTGTCGCCTGGCCGCACCTCGTCGCATCGTAGGCTGGGGTGGGCAGCGTCTGGCGGCCGGCCCGTGGTGGGATCTATGAACCGATGGCGAACCCTCTGGCTGCTCCCGTTCCTGCTGCCCGGCTGTGGCAAGCCGGGCCCGCCGGCCGCCGACCAGCCGGCCGCCGTGGCGCCGGAGCGGCAGCAGGTGGTGGTCTACTCGCCCCACGGCAAGGAGATGCTGGAGCCCTTCGAGAAGCGCTTCGAGGCGGACCATCCGGAGATTGATCTGGAGTGGACCAACCTCGGATCGCAAGAGGTGCTCGACCGGCTACGGGCCGAGCGAGCGAATCCGGTGGCCGACGTCTGGTGGGGCGCGCCGCACACGATGTTCCGCAAGGCCGCGGCCGATGGGCTGCTGGCGCCTTACCGGCCGACCTGGGCCGACCAGGCGCAGGCCGCACGGCACGATGCCGAGGATCGCTGGTATGGCCAGTACCTGACCCCGGCGGTGATCGTCTACAACAGCGACGCGCTGACCGCCCAACAGGCGCCGCAGGACTGGGACGACTTGCTGGACGCCCGCTGGCAGGGCAAGATCCTGATCCGCCACCCGCTCGGCAGCGGCACCATGCGCAGCTTCTTCGCCGCGATGATCCTCCGGGCGAAGACCGTCGACGCCGGGTTCGACTGGCTCCGCAAGCTCCATCTCAACACCAAGGCGTACCCGGCCAACCCCGCGCTGCTGCATCGCCAGATGGCCACGCGGGAGGGTCTGGTGACGATCTGGGCACTGCGCGATGTCGAGATTCAGAAGCGCAGCCACCACTACCCGCTGGGCTATGTGGTGCCGCGGTCGGGCTGCCCGACGGTGCTCGACGCCCTGGCGATGGTCCAGGGAGCGCGGCACCCGGAGGCGGCGCGGACCTTCTACGAGTACGTCACAGCGCCGGCGCAGATGCTCTGGGCGGCCGAGCAGTTCGACTGCATGCCGGCCACGCCCGGCGTCGAGGCGGCCCGGCTGCCGGCGCGGATGCCGCGCAAGATCCAGCAGATGCCGCTCGACTGGGACGTCGTGGAGCGTGAAGGGGCGGGTTGGATGGACCGTTGGGACCGCACCGTGCGCTCGGTGAAGGTGCCGTGAGCCGGACCCGTCGCTGGACGGTGGCGCTGCTCTGGCCGCTGGTCGGCGGGGTGTTGCTGTGGCTGGTGGTGGGGCCCTGCCTGTTGCTCTTGCAGGGCAGCCTGCACGGCCCGCAGGGACTCACCTTGGAGGGCTACCAGCGCTTCTTGGTGGCCCCGCCTGGGGCCGCCAACATCGAGCTTGAGGCGCTCTGGAACTCGTTGCTGCTGGGCGCCGGGAGTGTGCTGCTGGCCGCCCTGTGGGGCGTGCCGCTGGCGCTGCTGTTCCACTACTACGACTTCCCCGGCCGGCGGGTGTTGGCGGCGCTGGCGATGGTGCCGGTGCTGCTGCCACCGATGGTCGGCGTGGTCAGCTTCTACTGGCTGTACGGCGAGAGCGGCCTGGTGACCCGCCTGATGATGCTGGCGCTGGGTCGCGAGACGCCGCTCTGGACCTTCCGCGGGCTGCCGGCGGTGCTGCTGATCCATGCCTACAGCATGTACGTCTACTTCTACGCCTTCGTCACCGCCGGCCTGCAGCGGCTGGACGCCAGCCAGGTCGAGGCCGCGGCGACGCTTGGGGCGAAGCCGCTCCGGCGGCTCGGCACGGTGACGCTGCCGCTGCTGACCCCGGCGCTGGTCGGCGCGGCGCTGCTGGTCTTCATGACCTCGATGGCCAGCTTCACGGCGCCGCTGATGTTCGATCTGCGGGTCCTCACGACGCAGTTGTTGAACAGCCGCAGCAACGAGGACTGGCTGCTGCAAAACGTCGAGACCGTCGTCCTGGCGCTGCTCTGCATCGTCTTCCTGGCGATCTTGCGGTGGGCCGAGGGCCGCGGGCGCTACGTCGGTGGCAGCAAGGGCAGCGGGGCAGCGCGGCAGCCGATCCGGGCCGGTTGGCTGCGCTACGGGGTGGCCGTGGTGGGGCTGCTGGCGGTCGGCGGGCTGCTGCTGCCGCACGGCATGGTGCTGCTGATGAGCGTCGCCGACCCGCATTGGACGACGCAGTTGCTGCCGCCCAGCTACCAGCTCGACGCCTGGCGCTATGTGCTGACCGACCCCAGCGGGCGCGAGCCATTGGTCAACAGCCTGCAGACCGCCGGGCTGGCGACCCTTGGCAACCTGCTCTGGGCAGTCCCGGCGGCCTGGCTGCTGACGCGCTTCCGCTTCCGCGGCCGGGCCGCCACCGAGGCCGCCGCGATGCTGCCCTACGCCATCCCCGGCACCGTCGTCGCCCTGGCGCTGGCCGAGTGGTTCGCCACCGACCAGCCGCTCAGTGGGCGCTTTGTGCTGGTCGGCACCTGGGCGCTGCTGCCGCTGGCCTATTTCGTGCGCAACTTGCCGCTGGTGCTGCGGGCCGTGCAGGCCTCGCTGGCGCAAGTCGATCCGAGTCTGGAAGAGGCCGCGGCGACTCTCGGGTCCGGCCCGGCGGGGGTGCTGCGGAAGATCGTCCTGCCGCTCGCCGCGCCCGGCGTGACCGCCGGCGGGCTGCTCGCGATGATCGCGGCGCTGGGGGAGTTCGCCGCCTCCTGGGTGGCCCACATCCGCGCCAACCGGCCGATCAGCCTCGAGATGTGGGCCCAGTTGCAGGACGCCGCCTTCGACCGCTGCGCGGCCTTTGGCGTGTTGCTGGTGGCCCTGGTCAGCGTGCTGTTGCTGCTGGCCAACCGCGGCCGCCGCGATTCGACCTCCGTCTGGGGAGCGTAACCGCCCGGCCCAACGGTTGATAGAGGAAAGGGCCGCGCGGTGGCGGAACGACTCCTGGCCACCGCTGGTGGCTTGACTTGGAAACCCCAGGGGGTATCCTGAGCGGAGCAACGGCATTGGACCGTGGCGCGCCGGGTGGTATCGTGGGGTGGAACGGGAGAGTGCGACGGTGAGGCGCTCTGGCGGACAATACGGACTCCTGCTGGCCCTGCTGGCGGTCGCCGCGGGGCAGGCTGCGGAGGAACTGGGACCGCCGCGGCCGGCCGTCGAGATGGCGGTGGCGGCCGACGCTCCGGCGCCCGCTGCCGTCGCGGCGGGCGCGGCCGGCCCGACCACGGCGGGCGCGGACGAGGTCTTGACGCTGCTCGACTGCGTCGCCGCGGCGTTGCTCCAGAACCCCGAGCTGGGCGCCTCGCGCGAGGCGGTGGCGAAGGCCGCCGGCAACCGCCGGGCGGCGACGGGCGCCACGCTGCCCGACCTCTCGTTTTCGTACAACGAGATTTGGCAGCAGCAGAACAAGGTCAACATCGGCGGCCCGGCGGCGGTCACCGTGGCGCCGGGCAACATGCGGCAGTTCGCGCTCAACAGCACCTGGGTGGTTTGGGCGGGTGGCGCGTTGCAGGCCAATCAGGCGATCACCCGGCTGGCCGAGGCCGCGGCGCGACACCAGGTCCGAGCGACCGCCAACGGCGTGATCGCGCAGGTCGTCAGCGCTTACCTCAACCTGTTGCGGGCGCAGGAGCTGCTGGGCGTCGCCGAGCGGACCGTCGAGCTGGCGCAGCAGCAGGTCAAGGTGGCGACCGACAGCTTCGAGGCCGGGGCGATGCCGAAGGTCAACGTGCTGCGGGCCACAGCGGCCTACCAGAACGCGTTGCAGGCGCAGTTGCAGGCCGCCAACGGAATCGCCCTGGCGCAGGCCTCGCTGAACGCGGCGATGGGTCGCAGCCAGTTGCAGCCGCTGCGGATCGCCGCGCTGCCGCGGCAGTTGGCCGATCCGCCCGACCTGCTGGCGAGTCTGCGACAGGCGGTGCAGCAGCGGCCGGAGCTGCGGGCGATGCAGAAGGCCATCGACATCAACGAAGAGGCCGTCAAGGCGGCCCGCGCGGGCTACTACCCGAGTGTGTCGGTGAACTCGAAGGTCGAGCGCACGATGGGCGTCGGCCAGTTTGGCAGCGCCGACAGCTTCCAGGTGGTGGGCGTCTTTCGGCTGAACCTGTGGGACTGGTACCAGACCAGCGGCCAGGTCAAAGCGGCCCAGGCCGACGTCGCCGCCGAGCGGCAGCGGCTGGAAGGGCTGATGCAGCAGATCGAGCTGCAGGTGCGCCGCGCCGTGCTCAACATCGGCGCGGCCCGGCAGCGGGTCGAGGCGGCCCAGGCCGAAGTCGACGCCGCCCGCCAGGCGCTGCAGATCGAAGACCTGCGCTACAAAGAGGGCGACGGCACTTACCTGGAACTGCTGGACGCCCGCCGCGCGGTGACCGAGGCCGAGGCCAATCTGGTGACCGCCTACTACGACAACGCCCTGGGCGAGTCCGACTGGCTGGCCGCGACGGGCGGCTTCCTGGGTAGCGGCGCCGCAGAGGTGACCCTGCCACAGGCCCAGACATTGCCCCTGCCGGCCGATCCGCCGCGGGGTGGCACCACGTACGACGAGTTGTTGCAGCAGTACGGCGTCACCCCGGCTCAGCCGGCGCCGGCCGCGGGGAAGTGAGGCGGAGCAGTGAAACGGTGGCAGATCGCAGGGCTGGCCCTGCTGGCGGGACTGGTGGCCCTGGCCGGGTGCGGCAAGCGCGCCGCCGAGGAGCCGGCCGCTGACGCCAAGAGCACCGCGCCGGAGAAGATGCAGGTCCGCCTCGGCGAAGCGACCGAGGTGACGGCCGACGAAACGCTGGCCGTGACCGGGTCGATCTTCGCCGCGACCGATGTCAACATTGCGGCCAAGATCCCGGGCCGGGTCGTTGCGATTGGCGCCGACGACGGCGCGCGTGTCGGCGCCGGCCGGGTGCTGGTGCAGCTCGACAGCCGGGCCGCGCAGGCCGACCTGCGCCGCGCACGGGGCGCGTTGTCCAGCGCCCGGGCGGCCTACGAGAAGGTCCGGCTGAACCAGGCGCTGGTCGAGACCAGCGCCGACACCGGGCTGCGCCAGGCCCAGGCCGACGTCAGCGCCGCGCGGGCCCGGCTGGCGCAGGCCAGCGAAGCGGCCAAGCTGGCGTCGACCCGCTCCGGCAGCCAGGGCGTCGACATCGCCCAGGCCGACCTGGCGGTGGAGAGCTCCCGCTCGCGGCTGGAGCAGGCCCGCAAGAGTCTGGAGATGACCCGCAGCAAGGCCGACACCGACCTCACCGGCGCGACCGCGGCGGTGGCCCAGGCGCAGTCGGCGGTGCAGCAGGCGCAGGTCGCGGTGGGCCAGGCCGAGACCGCCCTGCAGTTGGCCGAGTCGACCACCAGCAGCAACCTCGAGAACGCCCGCCAGGCCGTCGTGGCGGCGCAGAACAGCCTCCAGATCCTGGAGACCGGCGCCCGTAGCCAGGAAAAGGCCCAGGCCCAGAGCCAAGTCTCCGCGGCGCAGGCGGCCCTGACCACCGCCCAGATTGAGTACGACCGGGCAAAGAACCTGTTCGAGCACGGCGCCGTGGCAAAGGCCGCGCTGGACGGCGCGACGCTCGTGCTGCAGACCCGCAAGGAGGCGCTGCAGCAGGCCCAGCAGGCGCTCAGTCTGGTCAACGAAGGCCCGCGCAGCGAGCAGGTGCGGATCGCGCAGGCGCAGTTGGCGCAGGCTCAGGAGCAGCAGCGCTTGCTGAGCGGCACGCGCGACAAGGAGCTGACCCTCCGTCGGCAGGACCTGGAGCGCGCCCGCGAGGGCGTCAGCACCGCCAAGGAAGGCGTCAAGCAGGCCCAGGCCAACCTGACCGCCGCGACCACCGCCAAGGCCCAGGTGCCGATTGCCGAACAGAACGTGGCGCAGGCCGAGCAGGGGCTGAGTCAAGCCGAGCAGGCCGCCCGGCTGGCGAAGGCCGGCGTCGGGCAGGCCGAGATCGCGCGGCAGGAGGTGATCGCTGCCCAGAAGGCGGTCGCCGCCGCCGAGGAGCGGCTGCGGCAGGCGCGGCAGGCGGCTTACAGCACGCCACGGATCAACCGCGAGGACATCTTGGCCCTGCTGGGCCAGGTCCGCCAGGCCGAGGCGGCGGTCAGCGCGGCCAGCGTCGCCGTCAGCGACCATGTCGTGGTGGCGCCGTTGCCGGGCAGCATCGCCGAGAAGAAGGTCGAGGTCGGCGAGGTCGTCAACCCAGGCCAGACGCTCTACCGCCTGGTCAGCGACGGCATGGTGCGCTTCGACGCGTTGGTGCCCGAAGAGAAAGTGCGCTTCGTGAACGTCGGCAGCAGCGTCGCCGTGAAGGTCGACGCCGTGCCCGACGAGCAGTTCGTCGGGCGAGTGATCGAGATTCTCCCCGCCGCCGACCTGCGCAGCCGCACGTTCACGGTCAAGGTCGGCGTCCCGAACGTCAGCGGGCGGCTCCGCGAGGGGATGTTCGCGCGCGGGCAGATCACCGTGCAGCGCAACCGCAAGAGCATCCGGGTGCCGGCCGAGGCGGTCGTCTCGCGGCAGGACCGCAGCTTCGTGGTGCGGCTCGAAGGCGCCAACCGCGCCGTGCCGACCGAGGTCACCACCGGCGCGCAGCATGGTGCCAGCATCGAGCTCCTGAGCGGGCAGATCCTGCCGGGTGACCGCGTCATCACCGAGGGCGCGGCGACGATTGAGCAGGAGACCACGGTGGAGGTGATCACCGACCAGCCCGCGGCGGCCACGCCGGAGAAGCAGAGCGGCTCGACCGCGGTGAAGTGATCAGTCGACGTCCTGCCCGGCCAGGCCGCCAACGGTGGCGTTCGGGTCGGGCAGGCCGTCGGTCGCCGGCCGCACGCGCTGCGACGGCTGGAATTTGACGTGGCCGTCGGCAAAGGCGTAGTTGCGGGCACCGCCCCAGGACCACCAAGAGTGCCGCCGCTCGGCATGGTGGTCGAGCCACTCGCCCAACAGGATCTTCTGCGCCGGCGCCGTGACCGCGGCCAGCGCCTGCGTGCGCGGCGTGGTGCCCGTCGGCAAGGTCCAGAAGCTGGCGCTGCTGAACCCGGCGACCTGCTGCGGGTCGTAGTAGAAGGTCGCGGCGTAGGCGTAGCTGGTCTGATCGTAGGTCGTCGCGGGGGTGCTGTCGGAGGGGCACAGCAGGATGCTCGGGTCGTAGTCGGCCGCCACCAGCGGCGTGCCGGCGGCGCGCCCGCGCAGCGCCAGGTAGGGTTGCAGCGGCCAGCGCCAGTAGCGGCCGGCGAACAGGAACGGATTGCCCGTGTTCGGGAAGCTCTCGTCATAGTCGCCGGCGTAGAGCGCCACGGCCTGGGCGAGCTGCCGGAGATTGCTGCCGCAGACGGCCTGCCGGCCCTTCTCGCGGGCGCGGGCGAAGACCGGGAACAGGATCGCCGCCAGGACCGCCACGATGGCGATCACCACCAGCAGTTCGATGAGCGTGAAACCCCGCCGCCGCACTGGCCTCTCCGCCCCCGCCCGGCAATGATACACCTGGAGGTCCGAAAAGGCCAGGAGAGGCGCGGCGCGGCTCAGCCGCCGGGGAAGACCATCTGCTCCATGAACTGCATCTGGTAGACCAGGTCGCTGGCCAGGTAGAGCACGTCGATCTGGCGGGCCAGCTCGGCCGCGCGCTGCAGCTCGGCGCGGGAGATCAGCGCCAGCCGCGCCCCGGCCCCGGCGGCGTTGCCAACGGCCTTGATGCGATCGGGCGGAAAAGGCGGTAGCAGACCAATCCGCACGGCGCTGGGCACGCGCAGGAAGCTGCCGAACCCGCCGGCCAGGTAGACCTTCTGAACGTCATCGTAGCCCACCCCGGCCCGCGCCAGCAGGGCTTCGATGCTGGCGCGGATGCTGCTCTTGGCGAGCTGCACCTCGCGGATGTCGCCGGCGGTCAGGTAGAGCGCGTCACCCGTCGCCGACTCCGCAGCGCTGGCCAACCGGAACCGCCGCCGCGGACCGTCGCCGCTCAGGCGGGCGCCCAGCCCCGCGTCGTGGTCAGCTTCGTCGAAGCGGCCGGTGTCATCCAGCACGCCAGCCTCCAACAGCACGGCAATCGCGTCGAGCAGCCCTGACCCGCACAGCCCGCGCGGTGCGACCTCGTCGATCACCGCCAGGTTGAGCTGTTCGTCGACCACGTCGATCCGGCAGATCGCACCCGCCGCGCCGCGCATGCCGCAGCCGATCCGGGCGCCCTCGAAGGCGGGTCCGGCGGCGGCCGAGCAGCCCCACCACTGGCCGTTATGGTAGAGCACCATCTCGCCGTTGGTGCCGATGTCGACCGCCAGACAGGTCTGCTCCGGCTGTGCCATCACGGCCAGCAGCACACCCACGGTGTCGGAGCCCAGGAAGCCGGCGATGTTCGGCAGCACCGTCACCGTGGCTTCGGCCGCGGCGCGCAGACCGAACTCGCTGGCCGGGGCCGTGACGCTTTCGTGGGTCACCGGCGCAAACGGCGCAATCCCCAGCCCGCGCGGATTGAGGCCGCAGAACAGGTGGGTCATCGTGGCGTTGCCGACGATGGTGCCGCGGAAGACATCGCTGGGCGACCGGCCGGCCTGCTCGCAGGCCTGCCGCAGCAGTTGGTCGAGCGCCACGCGGATCTCGCGGTGCAGGGTCTCGACGCCCTTCGCCTCGACCCCGGCGTGGTGGATCCGGGCGATCACGTCGTCGCCGTAGGCGACCTGCGGATTGAGCATCGCGGCGTGCGCCAGTTCGGCGCCGCTGGTCAAGTCCAGCAGATAGAGCACCACCGTGGTGGTGCCGATATCGACGGCGTAGCCCAACGGCGGCCGGGCCACGGCGCCGGCCTCGAGCCGCACGACGCGGTCGTCGACCAGCGTCGCAGTGACCTCGCCAGTCTCGGCGGCGAGCGCCGTCGGGAGCTGCCGCAGAGCGGCCAGACTCGGCCGCAACGGCCGGCCGGCAAGCTGTTCGAGCCGGGTCCAATCGTCGCGTTCATCACCCAGGGGGGCCTTGCCCAGCGGCAAGACCAGCCGCTCGACGCCGGCGTCGAGCTGCACCGCGCGGCTCTCGCCGCCGACCATGATCTGGTTGGCGCGCGAGCGGACCTGATCGCCGAGCGTCACGGTGAGGTCGCGGGTGACCTTCTGGCGACACGCCAGGCGCACCCCGGACTTGAGCTGGTTGGCGGTCAGGCAGCGCTCTTCGTCGGGCGTCGGCGGGCGGATCCCGCGGATCACCTCGACGCGGCACTGCCCGCACTGGCCCATCCCGCCGCACGGCAACTCCATCGGCAAGCCGGCCTGGACCGCCGCAAAGGGCAGGTTGGCCCCGCCGGGCACGTCGATCGCCACGCCGTCCGGCTCGAAGCGCACCTCGTAGCGTTCCGCCTCACTCATCCGCCTGACCTCTTCCCATCGCGCCCGCCGGCCCGGCCGCCAGCAGCCGATCTACCAACTCGCGGTGCCGCGCGACCCGCAGATCGGCCACCGTGCGTTCCCGAATCAGCCCGCCGGGGTCGATCAGATAGGTCACCCGGCGGACCAGCAGTCCGAAAGCCCCTAAAGCGCCGTAGGCCCGGATCACGGTCTTCGCGGGGTCGGCCAGCAGATCGAACGGCAGCCGCTGCGCCGCGCGGAAGCGGGCGTGCGACTCCACCGACTGCGGACTGATCCCGAGCAGATGATAGCCGGCCGTCAGCAATTCGTCATGCACGTCGCGAAAACTGCAGGCCTCGGCGGTGCAGCCGGGGGTGAAGTCGGCGGGGTAGAAGTAGAGCAGCAGCGGCCCGGTCGCCAGGACTGTGGCGAGTCGGACGGGCTGGCCGTCCTGGTTCGGCAGCTCGAAGTCAGGGGCCACGGCGCCGGGCAGTAGCATCGTCGTCTCGCCCCGGGCAGCCACGCCCGGCCGAGGGCTAACGTGCCCACTGGACAGCACCGCGGCAAGGGCTTAGAATGCGGCCCAGCGAGGTGTGCGCGACAGCGCCACGACGCGGGGATCACGATGCGGATGCGGTTGGCCAGCCTCTAGGACTGCTCGGACAAGCTCCGCTTGCCCCAACGCGTGACCACCCTCCCCGGGCGGTCCCGCCATGGCCCAACCAGACCGGACCGGTACCCCATGCACGAACATCCCAACCCCGTTCCCTACGAACGCGCCATCCTAATCGGCATCGACCGCAGCGGGCAGCACGGCAGCCTGGCCGACCGCCTCGAGGAACTCGCCCTGCTGGCCGACACGGCGCGCTGCGAACCAGTCGGCACGCTGACCCAGGCGCGCCACCGGCCGGATCCGCGGACCTACCTCGGCAAGGGCAAGGTCGCCGAGCTGAAGGAGCTGGCCGCCGAGCTGGAAGCCGACGTGGTGATCGTCGACACGGAGCTCAGCCCGGCGCAGGCCCGCAACCTGGAGGCGGCGCTGGAGCGCTCGGTGGTCGACCGCACCCAGTTGATCCTGGACATCTTTGCCCGCCGCGCGCAGACCCGGCTGGCCCGCTGGGAAGTCGAGCTGGCGCAGTTGCAGTACGACCTGCCGCGCTTCAAGCGGATGTGGACCCACCTCAGCCGGCTCGACGGCGGCGGGGTGGGCACCCGCGGGCCGGGCGAGACGCAGCTCGAAGAAGACCGCCGCGCGGCCCGGGCGCGGATCCACCTGATTCAAGAGCGGCTGGCCGAGGCCGAACGCCAGAAGGAAGTCGCTGGCGCCGCCCGCCAGGGCGCGTTCGCAGTGGCGCTGGTCGGCTACACCAACGTCGGCAAGTCGACGCTGATGCGGGCCCTCACCGGCGCCGAGGTGTTTGTCGAGGACCGCCTCTTCGCAACCCTCGATGCCACCACCCGGCGGCTGGCCATCGATGGTTCGGACCTGCTCCTGACCGACACCGTTGGCTTCATCCGCGATCTGCCGCACACGCTGGTGGCCAGCTTCCATGCGACCCTGGCCGAGGTGCTGGAGGCCGACCTGTTGTTGCACGTGGCCGATGTCGCAAGCCCCGAGCTGGGCGAGCAGATCGACTCGGTGCGGGCGGTGTTGCAGGAGATCGGCGCCGCCGAGCGCCCGACGCTGATGGTCTTCAACAAGGTGGACCGCCTGCCGAGCGAGGCCGACGCTGCCGCGATCGCGGCCCGGTTCGGCGATGGGGTGCTCGTCTCGGCCCAGACCGGGACCGGCCTCGACGACCTCCAGGCGGCCCTGCTGGCGGCGTTGCGAGCCCGGCACCAGCACGTCCGCCTGGCCATCCCGTACCGCGAAGGCCGCGTCACCGCCTACCTCGAGGCCAACGCCAAGATCCTCCACCGCGAGTTCACACCGACCGGCACCGAGATCGAAGCGCTGGTCGATCCCGCCGATGTCGGTCGGGTCCGCGACTGGATTGTGGAGGAACTGTGACGGCGGATCCCAGGGACTGAGGAGGAATCCCCAGAATCCCGCCCCGAATAACTGCGTTCAGAGGAACGGGTACCAGGAGACCGTCATGCTCGCGCTATCTCGCCGGTTCGGCTGGGGGATGCTCTGCAGCGCCTTGCTGTCCGTCGGGCCCGTCTCTGCCGCCAAGCCGGTGGGGCAGGTCTGGACCGAGATGAAGGGCTTCCGGTTGCTGGTGGTCAGCCCGGACTCCCCCGCCGCCACCGCCTGGGTGCAGAACGCGCTCAACAACCTGCCGGTGCGCGTGTTGCACCCCCGCGACTACGATCCGCGGCGATCGCTGCAGGCCGGTGAGCAGGTCTGCCTGCTGTACAGCGGGGAGCAGCAGGCCGAATGGCCGGCGGCCCTGCTGGGCAGCCTGCCGCGGAACCCGAGCAGCGTGCCCGCTGACGAGGTGCTGGTCTCCTGCCGGGTGGTTGCCAAGGCGGTCTGGGAGACCACCCTCGCCGCCCCCGATCGCGACCAGGTCCAGGCGGCCTTCGGCGAGCTGCTGCGGATGGACTCCGTGCAGTTCGACAAGAGCCCCTCGGCGATGCTCTCCTGGAAACTCGTCGAGGCCCTCGGGATTGGCACCAACGGCCCGCTGCTGAGTGGCTGGTTGAGCTACCAGGGCAGTCAGTTCCAGCGGCTGCGGGCGCTGCTCAACAGTCCGGTCAACATCAACCCGGAGAAGCTCCGCTCTGTCGGGCTGACCGCCGTGGCGCTGACCTACGCCGAGTGGCGCGACCTGGGCGGGCCGACGCAGGACATCTTGAAGGGCCTGCTGCCGGGCGCCGTCGCCGAAGCGCTCGAACGCGGCGACGAGAAGATGGTCGTCAGCGGCATTCAGACGGTCGGCGGCAAACTGCGGGTCGGCGCTTGCGCGCCGAACGAGCGCTTCCTGCGGGCCGTGCTGCCGAGCGCCGGCGAGGCCAGCGCGCCGGCCAGCACGCCCGAGGCGGCCGCGATGCGGCTGACCAACCTCAAGAGCCCCGGCGGGGTCTGGGAGCTGAAGGACCTGCGGCCGTTCCCGAAGGTCGTCCTGGTCGCCGCCCAGCTCGGCAACCAACGCCAGGAGATCGCGCTCGACCTGGCCTACAAGCTACGCCGCTCGCTGGCCGAAACCGGCCGCTGGCAGTTCATCGACGACCAGGCGCTGGAGGCGAGCATTCGCCGCCAACTCCAGGAAGGCGCCTTTGGGCAGGGCACCCAGATCAACGCGGCCGGTGCTGACGCCATTGTGGTCGCCCGGCTGCACCACGTCGAGCGCCGCACCGAGTTCGCCGAGGCGCCGGCCAGGCGGCTGACCAACCCGCCCGCGGAGTTCACCGAGGGTGAGCCCAGCAAGCCCGATCCCGATGCCCGGCTGTACGTCCTCGCTGGTCCGAAGGTCTACCCGCAGGGCGTCAATGACCCGAAGTACCAGCAGGATCTGCAGACCTACAACACCAAGTTCAACGAGTGGCGGCAGCGGCGCGACCAGTACGTCGCCAACTTCAACGCCGCCGAGGTGGTCTGGGAGCAGACCCTGCTGACCCGCCAGGCGGTCCGCCTGGACGGCATTCTGGAGGTCTTCAGCCGCGACGGGTTGCTGGTCTGCTCGACCCCCATCAACAGCGGCCTGCGCACCGAGGCGCGGCAGCCGCGGCAGGTCACCGTGCGGGGCTTCGGCACCGCGCCGGCCGCCCTGCCGCTGCCGGCGGCGCAAGAGACCGTGCCCGACACGATGCTCAACGAGGCCACCGCCCAGGCCGCCAAGGAGACCGCCGCCGGGCTGGTGTTGATGGCCCTGACGCCGCGCGACGGCGGCCGGCCGGCGGTGGTCGTGACCGGCCCGGGTCCCGGCCCGGCGACGCCCGTCGGTGGCACGACGCGCCAGGGCGGTGGCCAACCCAGCACGCCGTCCACCCCGGGCGGACCGCAGTTGGTCGAGGTTGACGGCGTCGGCAAGCTGGCCGACGGCGACGACGCTGCCCGGCGCCAGGCCCTCAACGACGCGCTCCGCAACGCGGTCGAGAAGGTGATCGGCACGTACGTCGAGTCGA
>JADZEX010000028.1 GCA_020850355.1 Fimbriimonadaceae bacterium
CCGTCGTGGTCGCGGTGAGCGGCGCCAACACCGCCACCCCGACCGTCACCGACCACGGCGACGGGACCTACCGTGCCAGCTACACGCCGACCGTCGCGGGCAGCGACCAGGTGGCGATCACGCTCGGTGGGACCGCCATCGGCGGCTCGCCCTACGCCTCGCTGGTCGCCCCCGGCGCCGCCGACGGCAGCAAGTCCACCGCCAGCGTGCCCGACGGCACCGCCTGGCAGCCCACCACGAACACCGTGCAGGCCCGCGATGCGCTCGGCAACGCCCGCCTGACCGGCGGCGACACCGTCGCCGTCAGCGTCAGCGGCGCCAACTCCGCCACGGCCACCGTCACGGACCACGGCGATGGGACCTACACCGCCGTCTACACCCCGCAACTGCCCGGCACCAACCAGGTCGCCATCACGCTCGGCGGCACGGCGCTCGGCGGCAGTCCGTTCGACAGTCAGGTCGCTGTCGCGTTGCCCGACCGGGTCCAGTCGGCGGTCGCTGTCAGCCCCGCCACGATCGGCGCCGACGGCGGCGATGCGGCGACCTTCACGGTGACCCTCCACGATGCCGCCGGCCATCCGGTCGCCGGCCTGCCCGGTGACCAGCGTAGCGCCACCGCCGCCAGCGGCCTGACGTTGCTCGACGCCGGCACCGCCAGCGATGCCGCCGGCGTCTACTCCTTCACCGCGACCGCCAGCAGCGTCGCCCACTTCGACGTCACCGTCACCGCGGGCGGCGTCGCTCTCTCGCCGGTCGGCCTCGACGCCGTGCCCGTCTACCGCCTGCAAGTCCCGGCGGGGATCTCCTACCTGGCGGTCCCGGCCGCCCGCAGCGACGCCTCGCCCGAGGCCACCTTCGGCCCCACCGGCTGGCGCGTCGCCCGCTGGGCGGCCGCCCCGCCGGGCTTCGCCTACCGCCAGCCCGGCGACCCCGCCGACCCCCTCTGCGACCTGCTCCCC
Organism: Fimbriimonadaceae bacterium; assembly: GCA_020850355.1. GTDB lineage: Bacteria > Armatimonadota > UBA10988 > UBA10988 > UBA10988 > JADZEX01. Next base: position 960 of record JADZEX010000028.1, read on the forward strand.
GGCCGCGGGATCTGGGTCCGGCTGGACAGCGCGCTCGACACCCGCTTGCTGGGGGCCGTGCCGACCGCGACCTCCTTCGACCTGGCCCTGGCCCACGGCTGGAGCAACGCCGGCAATCCCTTCGACCACGACCTGCCCTGGGACCTCGACGCGATCCGCGTGTTCCGCGGCAGCAGCGACCTCGGCCCGCTCAGTCAGACCTCGCTCTGGGGCCTGGTGCGACCCTACGTCTGGATCTTCGACCGGGCCTCCGGCGAGCACCAACTGGTCTACGGCGGTCTGCCCGGCACCGCCGACCGGGTGCCCCGCCTGAGCGGCTGCTGGGCCCTGACCAACGCCGCCAACGTGACGCTCCGCCTGCCCGCGACCCCGCCGGCCAGCCGCCGCCGCGCCGCCACCGCCCCGTCGCTGCGCGACTGGACGGTCGCCCTCCAGGCCCGCGCTGGCGGCGGCCCGCCAGCGGCGGTCACCGTCGGCGTCAGCCACCGGCTGCACCAGGCCCTCGACCTGGAGCTGCCGCCGCAGCCCGAGCGCGACGCCACGCCGCTGCTATCCCTCCGCAGCGCCGCCGGGGGGCGCCTCGCCGGCCACCTGCAGCCCGCCGCCGGCAGCGGCTCCTGGGACCTGCTCGCCACCAGCCGCCAGGCCGGCCCGCTGACCCTCACCTGGCCCAGCCTGCTGCGCCAGGCCCCGCGCGGCCTGGTGCTGACCCTGACCGATCCCACCAGCGGTCAGCGCACCTTGCTGAACACCCGCAGCAGCCTCACCTGGCAGGCCACCGCCGCCGGCGAACAGCGCCAGTTCACGCTCACCGCCCGCGTCGGCAACCTCGACCGGGCTGCCATCAGCAGCCTCAGCGTGGCCCCCAACCGGGGCCGCGGGTTGACCCTCCCACTGGTCCTCTCGGGCCCCGCCGAGATCACCGTCACAGTCCGCGGCCCGTCCGGCCGCCTGGTCCGCGAAACCCGCCTGGGCACCCAGCCGGCCGGCCCCGTCGCGGCGCTCTGGGACGGTCTCGACCAGGCCGGCCGTGCGGTCCCGGCCGGCTCCTACCGCGTCGAGGCCACCGCTCTCAGCCCCAACGGCGCCCAGTCCCGCGTCACCCGCACCGTCACCATCCGTTAGGAGTGCCCGCCATGTTGCGTCGTCTGTCCCTGGCTTCGTTCCTGGCCCTGCTGGCCCTGACCACCGCCTGCAGCAGCGGCGGCAACGAGACGATCCTCTCGCTCGACCTGGCCGTCGCCCCCGGCCGGCTGCCCTTCACCGGCGGCCCCGTCACCGTCACCGTCACCAGCCACGGCCTCGGCAACAACTCCGCCCTGACTCTTACCGCCGCCGCGGTCGGTGGTGGCGATACCCAGACGATCCCCCTCACCGCCGCCGGCCAGGGCGTCTACACCGGTACCGTCACCCTCCCCGCCAACCCCTCCGCCTCCCCCCAGACCTGGTCCCTCACCGCGCGCGGCGACAACTCCTTCAGCCAGGTCAACGTCTCGACCACCGTCCGCGTCGACGGCCTCGACGTCCCCCCAGGCGGCGACGACCAGCCCCCCACACCGGACCTGTAAGCAGACGGGCTTCAGCGCACGCCGCTGAACCGCAACTCGGCGTCGACGCGGGGGCGCGTCTCGCCGCGCTTAACCTTGCCGAGCTGCCAGAGCGGGGTCCGGACCGTCACCTGCCAGCTGCCGTCGTGACGTTCGAGCAGCGCGGTGCCGTTGACGGCATCGGCATCGCCGTCCGGATCGACGGGCGCGAAGCGCCGAGTCTTGCCGGCCCGGTGGAGGTCGACGTGCAGGGTGCCGTGGCCGCCGCTGCCGAGCACGTTGAGCTTGAACTCCGCCCGGCCGTTGGCGTCGGGCGGCGGGGTGTGGAGCGCGAAGCTCTCGGTCACCAACCCCTCGGCGTTCTTGTTGAGCGCAGCGAAGGTCAGCCCGCCGTCTTGCCGGCGAACCACCTTCACGGCCCGGAAGCTGAGCTCCTCACCGCAGCGCAGCGTGGCGACGGGTGCCTCTGCTGCCATGGCAACCACGGCGCTGGCCACGAGACCCACCAGAACGTGTGAACGACACAACGACATCCAACGTCTCCGCTCCCGCAGGAGCAGGCTGAGCCTAGCAGCGCGGTCCCGGCGCGTCAACGTAGCCTGGTGCCGGCGGCCGGGCACGAAGCGTTACCTCGACGACCTGCGTTCAGGAACCACCTGCCGCAGACTCGGGTTCAAGGGCGCCGGAGCGGCTGATGCGACGTTGCTGGAGTTGGTTGGTGCTACTGACCGCCGCGGGGGCGGCGCTGGCCGAGGGCCCGGTCGCCTGGCGGGCGGCCGTCGAGCCGGCGGCGGTGCGGCCCGGCGAGGTGGCGGTGCTGGTGCTGCGCGGCACCTGCGAGCCGCCCTACCACATCTACGCGGTGGCCAAGAGCGACGGCGGCATGGTGTCCACATCGTTTGCGCCATCCGCCGGTCTGGAGCCGTTGGGCGGCCTCCGCGAGCCCCGGCCGAAGGAGTACTTCGACGAGGGCTTTCAGGTGATGGCCCTGGCGCATGAGGGCAGCGTCGTGTTGCGGCAGCCGTTCCGGGTGCCGCCGACGGCGCCGCCCGGCACGCTCAAGCTCGGCGGCGAGCTGACCTTCCAGGCCTGCACCGAGACCAGTTGCCAGCGCCCGGCGACGGTGCCGCTGGCGGCCAGCGTGCGGGTGGTGGCGGGCGCCGTGCGGCCGGAGCTCCGCGAGCCGCCGGCCGAGACGCCCTGGGCCGTGACCGCCACGATGCCGCCGCCCGCGAGCAGCAGCAGCGGCGGCGCGCCGAGCCCCAACCCGGCCCCCGGTGAGGGCCCCACGGCGGCCGACCAGGCGCGCTCGCAGGGCCTCGGGCAGTTCCTCTTGGTGGCTTTCCTGGCCGGCTTCGCCGCGCTGCTGACGCCGTGCGTCTTCCCGATGGTGCCCATCACCGTCAGCTTCTTCACGAAGCAGGCCGGGGACAACGCCCGCAAGCGGGTCGGCCTGGCGGCGTCTTACGGGCTGGGGATTGTGGTGATGTACACCACCTTCGGCCTGCTGCTGGCCGCCACGATGGGCGCCAGCGGCGTCCAGCGGATCGCCGCCAGTCCGGTGCTGAACCTCGGCTTCGCGGCGCTCTTCGTGTTCTTTGCGCTGAGCCTGTTTGGGGTCTTCGAGCTGCAGCTCCCGGAGCGCTGGGTCAATATCGCCAACCAGAAGTCCGGCGCCGGCGGGTACCTCGGCGCCGGGTTCATGGGCCTGACGCTGACCCTGGCGGCGTTCACCTGCACCGTGCAGTTCGTCGGCGGCGTGCTGGTCTGGGCGGCCAACGGCGAGTACCTCTGGCCGATTCTGGGGATGCTGGCGTTCAGCACGGCGTTCGCCCTGCCGTTCTTCCTGCTGGCGCTGTTTCCGCAGTACCTGGCGACGTTGCCACGCTCGGGCGGGTGGCTGGAGACCACCAAGATCACCCTCGGCTGGATCGAAGTCGCCGCCGCGGTGAAGTTCGTCTCGAACGCCGACCTGGTCTGGGGCTGGCGGATCCTCAGCCGCGAGCTGGTGCTGGGCCTCTGGGCGATGGTCGGCCTGCTGGTGACGCTGTACCTCGCCGGCTGGCTGCCGATGGGCCACGGCGCCAGCCACATCGGCCGCGGCCGGCGGGTCACGGCAGGGGTCTTCGCGGCGCTCACGCTGTGGCTGCTGTGGGGCCTCAGCGGCGCGCGGCTGGCCCAGGACCTGGAAGCGCTGCTGCCGCCCGCCGACTACGGTCGCAACCCGCGCCTGGTCGCCCACGAGGCGTGGATCGAGGACCTCGACCAGGCCAAAGCAGCAGCGCGGGCCGCCGGGCGGCCGTTGTTCCTGGACTTCACTGGCGTGACCTGCACCAACTGCCGCTGGATGGAGCAGAACGTCTTCACCCGCCCCGAGGTCGCCGAGCGGCTCGCCAGGCTGACCCTGACCCGGCTCTACACCGACACCGGCGCCCGCCAGCGCGAGTACCGCGAACTGCAGGAGCGCGCGTATCAAACCGCGTCGCTGCCGTTCTACGCGGTGGTCACTGCCGACGGCCAGACCCTGGCAACCTTCGACGGCCTGACCCGCGACCCGGCGAAGTTCGTGGCGTTCCTGGACCAGGGCCTGGCCGGCGGCGGGGGCGGCGGCCGGTGAGCTGCGGCCGGTTGCGCCCGTGGCAGCGCCGGCCTCACCAACAGGCGGGACCCGCTCCGCATTCCGCCGCCGCGATCCGGCACGGCCGGGCGGCGGGCCAGCGGCTCACTGCGGCGGCGGGTTCTCCAGCACCAGCAGGCCGACGTAGCCATCCGAACGGCCATAGGCCCAGACCGGGGCGGTCGGGCAGGCGCTGCTTGCGATACCTTCGAATCGAGCACAGGCCAGGACAGCCCCGTGACGGTTGACGAACCGATACTCGCCGTCCTGCCCGACCGCACACCAGGCGGACCGCGGGGCCGTCCACGACGGTGTCAACGGCCGGCCTGACGCTTGCGCCAACCGACACCAGGTGCTGGTGTCCCAGGTGAGGGCTTCTGCCCGGCCCGAGGTATCGAGGCGCTGGCCGTCGGGCGACCAGGCCACGTCCTCGACGCCTTCGGTGTGCTCGGCGAGGCAGTGCAGCTCGTCGCCGCTGGCGGCCTCCCAGACCCGCACGGTCTGGTCATATGACCCCGAGGCGAGGAGCTGTCCGTCGGGCGACCAGGCCACGCTGTTGACCGAGCCGGTGTGCCCGGTGAGGCAGGGCAGCTCGGCGTCGCTGCCGGCCTCCCAGACCAGCAGGGTCTGGTCAAATGATCCGGAGGCGAGGCGCCGGCCGTCGGGCGACCAGGCCACGCTGATGACCCAGCCGGCGTGCCCGGTAAGGCGGTGCAACTCGGCGCCGCTGGCGGCCTCCCAGACCCGCACGGTATGGTCCTCTGACCCCGAGGCGAGGCGCTGGCCGTCGGGCGACCAGGCCACGTCCGCGACGCCTTCAGTGTGTCCGGGGAGGCAGTGCAGCTCGTCGCCGCTGGCGGCCTCCCAGATCCTCACGGTCTGGTCCTCTGACCCCGAGGCGAGGCGCTCCCCGTCTGGCGACCAGGCCACGCTGTTGACCGTTGAGGTGTGCGCAGTGAGGCAGTGCAGCATGTCGCCGCTGGCGGAGTCCCAGACCCGCACCGTCTGGTCCCAGGACCCGCCAGCGAGGCGCTCCCCGTCGGGCGACCAGGCCACGCTCCTGACGCCTGCTAAGACGCAGACCAGTTCGTCGCCGCTGGCGGCGTCCCAGACCCGCACGGTATCGTCGTAGGACCCCGAGGCGAGGCGCTGGCCGTCGGGCGACCAGGCCACGCTGTTGACCGCTTCGGTGTGCTCGGCGAGGCAGTGCAGCTCGTCGCCGCTGGCGGCGTCCCAGATCCGCACAGTATGGTCCTCTGACCCCGAGGCGAGGCGCTCCCCGTCGGGCGACCAGGCCACGCTGTTGACCGGGCGCGTGTGCCCGGTGAGGCAGGCCAACTCGGCGCCGCTGGCGGCGTCGCAGATCCGCACGGTCTGGTCAAATGACCCCGAGGCGAGGAGCTGGCCGTCGGGCGACCAGGCCACGCTGGTGACCGCCCAGGTGTGCCCGGTGAAACAGGCCAACTCGGCACCGCCGAGGGGGTGCTTCGGCGGACGGCCGGCGCGCAGCCAGGGCTGGCCCCCATGGGCGGCGCGGTGGCGCTCCAGCCAACTGCTGAGCCGCGGTTCCGGCCGCTCCCAGGGCGGGCCGGCCGGGCCCCAGCCGCCGGCGGGCGGCTGGTAGTGCGTCGCGGCTGCGGCGCAGTCGTACCACCAGGCCTCGTTCCAAACACACTGCCACAGGCTCTGGGGGTAGTCGTGCCGGTGACGGTCCAAGAACGTCAGGTGCCGCCGCACCGCCTGGGCCAGCAGCCGCAGGTTGAGGCGCCAGGGATGGTCAGCCGGCAGGGCGGCCGAGGCGGCCAACAGATCGCTGCCCAGCGCATGGACCTGCCCGTCGCGGTGCCGCGCTTGGAGGTGGGGGTAGTCGGTACACAACTCCACCAGCCGGTCGGCCCATGGGGTACTGCCGGCCGGCCGCTGACACCAGCTTGCCGGCGCCGTGCCGGCAGTCAGGGCGATCAGGTGACGAGCGGTATGCCGCAGCGCGTAGTCGGCGCGGTGGCACTCGCCGCGGCACCAGTCGAGCAGTTGGTGGAGCCCCGCCGTGGCGGCGTCCTGGTGCGCCACCAGTGCCGCGTCGTCGGCGACCACCTGTTGGAAGGCCTCGGCCAGGGCCGGGTGGTCCAGCGCCCAGAGCACTTCGCTGGCCTCGACATGCCGCCGGATCCAGCGACTCACCAGCGGCGCCGGCCGGTGATTCGCGGCGTCCGGCAGCACTTCACGCACTGCGGCGCTGGGCAGCGGGCCGCGAGCGGTCAGCAGCAGGTAGAGCAGCGGCAGGCCCGGCTGGTCGGCGAGCTGATCGAGGTGCCAGACCAGGTACTGCCGGAACCCCTCCGGCAGTTGGTCCAACAGGCCGCGCGCCGCCTTCAGCACGGCGTCGTCGGCCGCGTCGGCCGGCACCGCCGCGGCCAGGTCGCGCAGCAGGTAGTGCAGCAACAGCGGATAGCCCTGACAGCGCTCGTGCAGTTGCCGCAGCAGATCGTCGGCCGACGCCAGGGGGCCCAGGCTCGGGTGCTGGCCTAACCAGTGCGCCAGCGCCGCGAGCGGCAGCGGCCCCAGCGGCGGCGTCAAGCGGTGCGGCTGGAACGGGTGGTCTGGACTGGCGGCGAGGGGGAGGTGAAACGGCTGCTCGCCGTCTCGGGCCCGCACCGAGAGGATCACGTGGACGCCGTCCGGCAGTTTCCGCGGCAAGGGCAGGTGGCTGGTCTCCTGCCGCTCGTCCAGCGCATCGAGCTGCAGTACCAGCCGCTCGCCGGGCCGCGGGCCCTGGGCCAGCAGCCCACGCAAGAGGTCGGCGAGCTGCGTCTCGTCGGCGGCCGCCGGCGTCAGCAACCGCCAGGCGTCCTGGTCGTCGTTCAGGTGGTAGGCCAGCAGTTGCGCGCTGAGGTGGGCATAGGCCGAGGCGCTGGCAGCGAGTGTCGAGTCGGTCGTGCGGAAGTAGTGCGCCACCACCGTGGTCGACGGCAGGCGCCGTGGCAGCTCCCGCTGCAGGTCGGCCAACAGCGCGGTCTTGCCGAAGCCCGCCCGCGCCGCCACCAGCAGATGGCCCGATGGGCTCTGCTTCAGCCAGGTCACCACGGCGTCCGATTGCTCCTCGCGCCCGACGCAGGCGGGGTAGTCGGCGAGCAGGTTGGCGGTGGCGGTGCGCACACCCAACTGCGCGTAGCGTTGGTGCAGCGGCAGGCGTTGCAGCGCCACGGCCACCTGCTGGCGCACCGCCGCAGCCTCCACGTCGCTGAGCGTCTGGCCCGCGGCCACCGCCTCCAGCAGCCGCTGGCGGCAGACCGCCTCGGCAGGTTCGGCCAGCGCCTGCAGCACGCGCTGCAGGTCCTGATGCTGCACAATCTGGGCATAGGTCAGGAACTTGTCGCGGGCGTCGGGATCGCTCAGCAGCGCCTGCACGAAGGAGGTCTGCAGCGCGCCGACCAGCGTCGGTCGGAGGTCATTTAGGGCCGCTTCGATGGTCGGGGCATGGTCGACCGGCCCGCGGTCGGCCGCCAGGCCGCGGAGTCCAGGCCGCAGTTGCTCCCAGAGGGTCTCGGCGGCGTTGTCGAGGACCGCCCTGGTCAGCTCCACCCCGCTGGCCGCGGCGCCCTTGGGCTGACCGAACAGCTTTTCCAGGCGATCGTTTGTGCGCTTGCTATGGGTGTCGAGCGCCTTGAGTTGCTGCTTCAGATGCGCGCGCACCCGACTGACTTGGTCCTGGTCACGTGTCGCCGGGATCGCCGCCGCCGCGGCGCGGACCAGGGCACGGGCCAGGTTGTGGTTGAACTGCTGGCGGACTTGCGCCTGCCCGTTGGCCCACACCGACTTGGCGAGGTCCAGCCCGACATCTGGCGCCATGCCGGCGACGGCGTCGGTCAAGAGGCGGGCCAGCGGCCCGGCGGCCGCCGCACCGACGGCCAGGCCCAGCGCCGGTCCCAGCAAGGCGTAACCGGTCAAGGCCGCCCCGCCCCACAGCAGGGCGCGCGGTCCGACGCCCTCCAACTCCGCCGTTAGCCGCATCGCCTGTGCCCCTCTCACGACAGGTAACTTCAGAAAGGTTGCGCCGAATCCTGCCACCGCCCGCCGCCTCACCACCGCGGCCGTTCAGCCCTCGGCGAGGCGCGCGGCGACCAGGCGGTGCAACAGGTCGGCCGGCAGCGGCTGCTCGGGGGTGAAGCGGATCGTCCCGGCGCTGGTGCTGTAGGCCGTCAGCTCGGCGGCGAAGGTCGCGACGGTGCGGCCGCTCAGCGGGTAGAGCGCGCAGTGCCGCTTGGCGGCGCCGTAGGCCACCAGCAGCTTGCCATTGAGGCGGAAGGCCGGGAGCCGGTAGCTGAGACACTCCACCGCGCCGGGCGCCGCGGCGTGAATCTGCTGGCGGAGCAGCTCCAGCGCCGCCCGCTGGGCCGGCGGCAGCGACGCCAGGTAGCTGTCGTGAGGCGAGGTCGGGTCAGCCATGGAGGGTCTCCCGCCACGGCTGGTAACTGGCCGCGGTGTCGAACATCGCCAGCACGTTCGCCGGTGGCGTGCCGATCTGAATGGCGTGCGACGGGCCGAGCACGTAGCCACCGTCGCGACCGAGGACCTCGATCCGGGCGCGGGTCTCGGCGATCACCTCGGCCACCGTGCCAAACGGCAGGGTCTGCTGCACGCTGACGCCGCCCTGGAAGCAGAGCCGGTCGCCGTAGGTGGCCTTGAGGTGGAGCGGATCCATGTCACGACAATCAAACTGCAGGGCCTGCAGGATGTCGATGCCCATCTCGAGCAGACCTGGCACGGCCGGCGTGACGCAGCCGTCGCTGTGGTAGATCACCCGCGCGCCGTGGGCGTGGATCACCTGGTTGAGCCGCGCGTGGAACGGCATCAGATGATCGCGCCACATGCCCAACGACATCAGCAGCCCCTCCTGCCCCCCGATGTCGTCGGCTGTGAAGACGAGGTCGATGCGCCCGCGGGCAGCCGTCAGCAGGCGGTCGAAGTGTTCGCAGAAGAAGGCCGTGACGCGCTCGAAGATGGCCAGCGGCAGTTCCGGCTGCAGCGCCAGGTCGGTCAGGGTCTGCTCGAAGCCGCGCAGGTACCAACTGCTCTCGAAGATGTTCCCGTTGGCGGCCAGCAGGCAGTACTCCGTCTCGCGGTCGAGCTCGGCGATCTGCGTGGCCAGCGCCTCGTAGTCGAACCAGGCGGTGGTCGGCCAGGGATAGTCGGCGAGTTCGGCGACGCTGCGCACCGCGGCCAACGGGTAGTGACAGATCTCGTCGTAGGCGCCGTCGCCGAAGCTGATCGGGGCGCGCCGGACGCCCCAGTAGTCGGTCTGCGGCGGCCGCTCCGGTCCGACGTAGGGCGGCGCCACGTTCTTGATGTCGAGCAGCGGCGCGAGGTACTGCGCCAGGCTGAGCCCCCGCTCCTGCTGCAAGATGGCCGCCATCCCGGCGGCGACCGGGGCGTGGATGCCGGAGCAGACCAGGGCGATCGGAATGCGGTCAGCGTACTGGTGGGCGAGGGCCAACCGCACCCGTTCGCGCGGCGTCATGACGGACTCCCGTCGCCCGGTTGGCTGTCGGCGGGGCGGATCCTGCCTGGCCCGGGCGGCGCGACGCCGCGCCCGATCGGTGGGCACCTCGCCGACACTAAAAGTTGACCACTTGATTGCTCGTTCCTAATGGTCGCAGCACAGCATCCGGTGGTAGTCAGGGGAGTGAGATGGGTTGGGTGCGAACCGGTCGCGACCACGCCGCAAGTCTCGCTCGGCTATTCCTATCCGGCGTCCTCCTGGTTGCTGTGATCGGGAAGATGCCGGACATTGCGCCGCTTACAGCCAACCTGGTGTCAGTTGGTATCTCACCAGGACTGGTAGCGCAGGTTGCTGCCTGGGCCCTCCTAGTCGCCGAGGTGGTGCTTGCCGCGGCGGTCTGGCGCGCGCGATGGGCAAGGCAAGTCTCCTGCTGCGGCTTGCTCCTGACAGGCGCTTTCGCAGCCTCGACGCTGCTTGGACTGCTGCGAGGAGCGCCGGCCGACTGCGGCTGCTTCGGTTTCCTGGTGCGCCTTCCGCCGTGGGCCTCGCTGCTCCTTGACCTGGCGCTCGCCGCGGCCTTCTGGCGCCTCGGCCGCTGGCGCCTGGCGGTCGTTGGCCCGGCTCGGGCAACTGCAGCCAGACCCGATGGCGCCCTGGTCCGGCTCGGGTCGATGGCCGTCCCGGTAGTTGCCGGAGTGGTCCTCTTGCTCTCGCTGGCGTACCTGCCACCGCGCCCCGGGCGAGATGGCCCGACTGGCAGACAGCCGGATCGCCACCGTTGGCTGGTCGGCTCCGTACTCCGCCACCTACCGCTGGCCGACGCCACCGGGGCGGCCACCGATGTCGCGGCGCTGCGCGGGAAGTGGCATCTGCTCGTCCTGGCCCTGCCCGGCTGCGAGCCTTGCGATCTGGTCGGCGCGGCGGCCCGAGCGGCACGGACGGTATCTGGCGATGGGCTGGCCGTCTGGTGTGTCTACCCGAAGCCGACCTTCCCTGGCCGTGGTCCGAGGTGGGCCGACCGCGTCCTGTATGACCGCCACGGCGAGTTCACAGCTGCCAGCTTCGCCAGCACGCCCCGGTACCCGCTTGCGATCCTCACGGATCCCGACGCCGTCATCCGGCAAGTTATGGACGGCGTCATCGGCGACGCCCAGCAGCTCAAGGCCGAGTTCGCATCGTGGGGGAGGCGCGCGCCGATCAAGGAATCCGGCGGTCGCCCGGTCCAGATTCTGGTCGACCGTCCGGCTCCGCACCAGCCGCTTCGCGTGACGTCGCCGCGACGCAGCACGCCGGGTGTTGAGATCGTAGCGTTCTTGAGTCCAGCCTGTCGAAGCTGCGAACGCTACCTCGCGGCTGTCCAGGAGCTCGCTTCGCGGCAAGCCGGTCTGGCCATTCGGGTGATCACCGCCTCGTCGCGCCAGGCTGACGCTCTCCGTCAGAAGCTGGCGGTAGCACCGCCCAACCTGACACTCCGCCCGATGGCACTTGAAGAGCGCCAGCGCTGGGCCGTGTCGGGTGTACCAGCGGTCTATGTGTTGGGGGCCGGTCGAGTGCTGTTCGCGAGCGACACCCAGACTCAGGGCCTAGAACTCACGCTGGCGGCCCAACAGGCTCTGGCGCGCCAGTCCGGACGAGAGCGACAGGCCATCGCCGGTGTCGCTCCCATCGTATCCTCACGAGAGCCACTGCAAGGGACAACACCATGAAGAAGCTCTGGATCGCGCTGACCTTCGGGATGGGCCTCTGGACAACGGCAGCGACCGCCGAGACGTGCCTTTGTTGCTGGGATGGTGGGCGCCAACAGAACGTTGATGACCAGTGGTGGTGCCGTCAAGTCGAGGATGACTGCAATGGCTGGCTGCCGTTCGACAACAACTGGTGGTACAAGCGATCGGTTCGCCTCTGTGAATGCGAGGACGCCACAGTCTGCTACGAGTGTGGTGATTGGTACCCGGCCGAGTGGTTTGAGAGCCAGTGCTGCATGACTGCCCTCACCGAACCAAACTGCCAGCTCTAGCGGGGCCGGCGCTGGACACCGGTCGCGGCCAACGGCCGGTGTCCTGGGAGGACGACCTTGCGACCTCAAACAGGCCCGCCGCCAAGCCGCGCCGGCCGGTTGCCGGCGACGGCGGGCTTCACGTTGGTCGAACTGCTGGTGGTGCTGGCGATCATCGCCGTCCTGGCCGGCCTGCTGCTGCCGGTTTGGGCGAGCGCGCAAGACCGTGGACGCCAGGCGGACTGCACCAGCCATCTGCGGCAGCTCGGGCAGGCCTACGGGATGTACCAGCAGGACTATGACGACGACCGGCCGAACAGCCTGCTCTGTCTGGCCCCGCGCTACTTGCCGCCAGCTCTGTTGGTCTGTAGCAGTGACCCAAACCGCCACAGCCTCGGCTGGGGTGGTCACATGGCGGCCTTTGAGGAGTACCCCAGTGACCCGCGGCGACCAGTCAGCTACGGCTACTTCAGCATTGTCTTCCGCGATCCCGGCTGGGACCAACTGCGGCGGACCACCGGCCGACCTGGGTACGCCGTCTGCGTCACACACGGCGAGACCACCGGCCGCGGTCCGCGCCCGGTGCTGTACTACCAAGGACTGGTCCTACGGCTCTGCTTTGACGGCAGTGTCGTAAGGCGACAGGTTCGCCGCCCCAACCAAAAGTACTACGAGGCACTGACCGGCGACGGGCCGGTGGATTGGTGGCCCTAACGATGCATCCCCGCTTCACAGCAGCGATCGCAACGGGTGGTCTGGTGGCTGTCTGTGCAGCCGTCAACGGCGCCGTCGCAATGGGCCTGATGGTGACATGTTGCCACCTCAGCAGCTTCCAGAGTGTGCAAGCCGAGGTTGTCCTGAATCTCGCGCAGGGCTTGGTGCAGGGCACTTGGGGTGGCTGGCAGCGGCACTCGCCACGGCGCTGCGCCTGCTTGATGGCCATCGTGCGTAGCGCCTTGGCAGCTGGTTCCTGCCTGCTCGACCTGGTCGTTCAGGGCCGGTACGCGGCCAGCAATCTGCCCCTGATTGCCGTGAGTGTCCTTGCCATCTTGCTGGCCGGCTGGGGCGGCCTGACGCTGGCGCAGCGGCTGGGCGTCGGCGAGGAGTAGGGGCCCACCGCGACCGCCGCCATCCAACGCCACGACGCCCGCCCCCGGCCAGCGGGAGCGGGCGTCGCGGCACTGCGGTGAGCGGGGACTAGAAGTCCATGCCACCCATGCCACCCATGCCACCCATGCCACCCATGCCACCGGGCCCGCCAGGGCCAGCGGCCGGGGCCGGCTTCTTGGGCTCGGGCTTCTCGGCGATGGTGCACTCGGTGGTCAGGATCATCCCAGCGATGGACCCGGCGTTTTCGAGGGCCGAGCGGACCACCTTCAGCGGGTCGACCACGCCGGCGGCGAAGAGGTCGCCGTACTCCAGCGTGGCGGCGTTGAAGCCGTAGCTCCAGTCGCTGTTGGCGAGCACCTGCTGCAGCACGACCGGGCCTTCTTCGCCGGCGTTCTCGGCGATCTGGCAGAGCGGGCCGCTGAGGGCGCGCTTGATGATGCTGACGCCGACGGTCTCGTCGTGGCTGTCCCCGGTGAGGTCGGCGATGGCGGCCGCGGCGCGCGCCAGCGCGGTACCGCCACCGACCACGATGCCTTCCTCGATGGCCGCGCGGGTGGAGTGCAGGGCGTCTTCGAAGCGCGCCTTCTTCTCCTTCAGCTCGGTCTCGGTGGACGCACCGACCTGGATCTGGGCGACCCCGCCAGCGAGCTTGGCGAGCCGCTCTTCGAGCTTCTCGCGGTCGTAGTCGCTGGTGGTGGTCTCGATCTCACGGCGGATCTGGGCGATCCGGCCGGCGATCGCCGTGGGGTCACCCTTGCCGTCGACAATCACGGTCGTGTCGCTGGTGATCACGACCTTCTCGGCCTGGCCGAGGCCGGTCAGGTCGAGGTTGTCGAGCGAGACGCCGAGGTCGTCGGTGTAGAAGGTGCCGCCGGTCATCACGGCCATGTCCTGCAACATCGCCTTGCGGCGATCGCCGAAGCCGGGGGCCTTCACGGCGGCGGCGCGGAGGGTGCCGCGGATGGCGTTGACGACGATCGTCGCGAGCGCCTGGCCGTCGACATCCTCAGCCACGATCAGCAGCGGCCGGCCGGACTGGTGCAGCTTCTGCAACAGCGGCAGCAGCGCCTCGGCCTCGGAGATTTTCTTCTCCCAGAACAGCAAGAAGGGATTCTCGAGGACCACTTCCATGGCGTCGGGATTGGTGACCATGTAGGGCGAGAGGTAGCCCTTGTCGAACTGCATGCCCTCGACCAGCTCGATGCTGGTCTGGCTGGTCTTGCCCTGTTCGATGGTCACCACGCCGTCGGGCCCGACCTGGTCGAGCGCCTCGGCGACGACGCTGCCGACGGCCCGGTCGTTGCCGGCAATGGTCGCCACGTTCTCGTAGGCGGCCTTGTCGTTGACCGGCAGCGCGTGCTGCTTGAGGACCTCCACCACCGCCTCGATGGCGCGGTCGAGACCACGCTTCACGAGCAGCGGCGAGGCGCCGGCGGCGACGTTGCGCAGGCCTTCGGCCAGCAGCGTCTGCGCCAGGACGGTCGCCGAGGTGGTGCCGTCGCCGGCGTCCTTGCTGGTCTTCTTGGAGACTTCCTTGACGAGCTGCGCACCCATGTCCTCGAGCGGATCGGTCAGCTCGATGTCCTTGGCGACCGTCACGCCGTCCTTGGTGACGGTCGGGCTGCCCCAGCTCTTCTCGATCACGACGTTCCGCCCGCGCGGGCCAAGAGTCACCTTGACCGCGTTGGCGACGGCGTCGGCGCCGCGCTGGAGCGCCTTGCGAGCGCGCTCATCGTAGGCCAACAGCTTGCTTGGCACGGTCTGACCTCCGTTACTCGCGCACAGCCAGAATGTCGCTGACGCCCAGAATCTTCAGTTCCCGGCCCCCGTCCTCGACGTCGTTGCCCGACCACTTGCCGAACAGGACAACGTCACCGACGGCCAGCGGCATCGGAATGCGGCTGCCATCGTCCTTGCGAGCGCCGGGACCCACGGCGATCACTTTGCCTTCGGTCGGCTTCTCCGAGGCGGTCTCCGGCAGGACGATCCCGCCCTCAACCCGCTCGCGCTGCTCTTCGACTTCGACCACCACGCGGTCGCCCAATGGCTGCAAGCCCATCGATCCACCTCCGAACAGAAGTCTGTCAAGGCAGCAGCTTCAGCGAGACGTGTCACCGCGGTGTCAACACGATGGCACGCCGGTGTAACAAGCGGGTCACGGCCCGGCCGGGCCGCGCTCGCCCCGGCGGCGTTGCGGCGGCCGGGCGGCAGCGCTACAATGCCGCCGCACGGGAAGGCGACGCTGGTGTTGGAGCAGCCCACAGACCACAGCATCCGACGGGCGACGGTGGCCGATGCGGCCGCCATCAGCGCCCTGATCGCGCCGTTCGCGGCGCGCGACCTGATGCTGCCGCGGGCGCTGCCGGCGCTCTACGAGGGCATCCGCGACTTTCAGGTGGCCGCGCGCGGCGGCCGCCTGGCGGGCTGTGTCGCGCTGCATGTCTTCGATGCCGAGCTGGGCGAGATCAAGTCGTTGGCGGTGGCGGCGACGGAACAGGGCAGCGGACTCGGCAGTCAGCTTGTGCGAGCGGCCTTGCAGGAAGCGCGGGCGCTGCACCTAACACGCGTCTTCGCGCTGGTCTTGCGGGTCGGGCTGTTCGAGCGGCTGGGCTTCCGGGTCGTCGAGCGGGAGCAGTTGCCGCAGAAGGTCTGGGGGGAGTGCATCTTCTGCCCGAAGTTCCACCGCTGCGACGAGGTCGCCGTGGCGGTGGACCTGTAGCGGCCGCAGGTGACGGGAGTCTTGCGACGTGCCGGGAATAGGTCCGGGGGCGGGACCGTCTGGATTAGCGGCAGGACCAACGCGGCGGAGCGGATCCGCTGCAAGTGAAGGAGAGGCTACGATGCGAGTTTTGCGCCATCTGGTGCTCGGATTGGGCGCTGCTGTCGCCCTGGTGGCGGCCGACGCGCCGACCGCGGTGGTCGAGCAAGCTACCGACTACGCCACGATCGACTGGACCAAGGGCGTGATCATCGCCGAGGGCCTCGGCCCGCGGCAGCGCGGCAGCACCATCAAGAACCTGGCGATCCAGCGCCGCGTGGCGATGGTCGACGCGCAGCGCCATCTCGCCGAGGCGGCTCGCGGCGTGAAGGTCACCAGCGAGACCACCATCGAGATGTACGAGCTGACCAAGGACATCGCGACCACCAAAGTGGACGCCTTCCTGAAGGGCTTCACGCTGGTCGAGGCGGGCTGGATGGCCGACGACCCGGAGACCTACCGCGTGCGCTTGGCGATCCCGCTGGCCAGCGCCGACGGCAAGGAGTGCCTGGCGACGGTGATCTTGCCCGAGGCGACTCGGAAGGAGCCGGAGAAGGTCCTCGAGACGGTCCGCCGGGAAGACCCGAAGGTCTTGGCCGACAAGAAGATCGAGCTGCCGCCGGTGCAGGAAAAGCCGGTCGAGATCCCCGTCAAGCAGCCCGATCCCCCGACCCCGGCGCCCGAGCGCCGCGCCGGCCCGTACACCGGCCTGGTGGTCGACCTGCGCGGTTTCGCCTGCGAGCGGGCGATGTCCCCGAAGATCGTCACCAAGGAAGAGGATGAGGTCTGGGGCACGATGCAGGTCTCGCGGGAGTTCGTGCTGGAGACCGGGATCGTCGGGTACATGCCGAACCTCGACATGGCCCTCAATCCCGACCAGTCGCGCGCCGGCCGCAACCCGCTGGTGGTCCGCGCCATCGGCCTGCACGGTTCGTTCCGCGCCAACGCAGTGGTCGCCGACGACGACGCCGCGCTGATCAAGTCGGAGAACGGCAAGTCCAAGTTCCTCGACAAGTTCAAGGTCGTCTTCGTGGTCGACCCGCGCTGACCCCACCGACGCAGCTCTGCGACCGCCCGCCGCGACCCGCGGCGGGCGGTCTCTTGGGCCCCCCGCGTTGTAGCCGGCCCGCCGGGTTGTCATACTAGCGCCAGGACACCGCCGCCATGAACCTGCGTGACCCGCAGTGGTACGAGAACCGCGAACTGAGCTGGGCCGAGTTCAACCACCGGGTGCTCGAAGAAGCGACCGACGAGCGCAATCCGTTGTTGGAGCGCCTGAAGTTCCTGGCCATCGTCTCCAGCAACCTCGACGAGTTCTACATGGTCCGCGTGGCCGGCGTCATGAAACAGGTCGCCGCCGGGGTCCGTGAACCACGCGCCGACGGCTACACCCCACTGGACCTGCTCGACCGCCTGCGCCGCCGGCTGCACCGGATGGTCGACGAGCAGTACACCCACGCCCGCGAGGTGGTCTTCCCAGCGCTCCGCACGGCCGGCATCCGCGTGCTGCAGCCGACTGAGCTGTCGCCGCAGCAAACCGCCGCGGCCGACGAGTTCTTCACGCGCGAGGTCTTCCCGGTGCTCGCGCCGCTGGCCATCGACCCGGGGCACCCGCTCCCCTTTCTGCGCAACCTCAGCCTCAACCTGGTGGTGACCCTGCGCCAGCCCTGGGTCCAGGGGGCCCCGCCGCTGATGGCGGTGATCGAAGTGCCCCACGTCGTGAAGCGCTTCGTGCCGCTGCCCTCGGCGCCCGGCCAGCGCGATCTGCTGCTGCTGGAAGACCTCATCGCCCCGCGCGTCGAGCGGCTCTTCAACGGCTATCAGGTGCTGCGCGTGACGCCCTTCCGGGTGACCCGCAACGCCGACCTGAACATCGACGAGGACGAGGCCGAGGACCTCTTGCGGGCGATCGAAGCCGAGCTCCGCGAACGCGAGCGGGGCAACCCGGTGCGTCTGGAGATCCGTCACGACGTCGACCCCCTGGCGTTGCAGTTCCTGGTCCGCGAGCTGGGCCTGACGCAGGACGACGCCTACGTGGTCGACGGGCCGCTGAACCTCAAGGACTTCTTCGCAGTGGCCGGCCTGCCGGGCTTCGACAGCCTGCGCGACCGGCCCTTCGTGGCGCCGATTGTGCCGGCCCTGCGGGCGATGGATGAGGGCATCTTCGCGCGGATTCGCCGCGGCGACATTCTGCTGCACCATCCCTACGACAGCTTCTCGAGCGTGGTCGACTTCGTCGAGCAGGCCGCAGTCGATCCGGACGTACTGGCGCTGAAGCTGACGCTCTACCGCACCAGCGGCGACTCGCCGATCGTCCACGCGCTGCAACGTGCGGCCGAGAACGGCAAACAGGTCAGCGCGCTGGTCGAGCTGAAGGCCCGCTTCGACGAGGGCAACAACATCTCCTGGGCGCGGCAACTCGAAGAAGCCGGCGTGCACGTGGTCTACGGCCTGCTGGGCCTCAAGACGCACTGCAAGGTGCTCTGCGCGGTGCGCCGCGACCGCGACCGGATCCGGCAGTACATCCACCTCGGCACCGGCAACTACCACCCGTCGACCGCCAAGCTCTACACCGACCTCGGCCTGCTGACCTGCGACCCGGAGATCGGCGAGGATGTCTGCCAGCTCTTCAACATCCTAACCGGCTACAGCGAGTTTCCGCAGTGGCACAAGCTGGCGGTGGCGCCGCGGGACCTTAAGAAGAAGCTGCTGCGGCTGATCGCCCGCGAAGCCGAGCAGTCCAGCCGCGCCCATCCGGGCCGCATCATCGCCAAGTGCAACGCGGTGATTGAGCCGCTGGTGATGCGCGCGCTCTACGAGGCGTCGCAAGCGGGGGTGCAGATCGACCTGGTCTGCCGCGGTATCTGCGGCATCCGGCCAGGCCTGGAGGGGATCAGCGAGAACATCCGCGTGCGCAGCGTGGTCGGCCGGTTCCTGGAGCACTCCCGGATCTACTACTTCGGCAACGCCGGCAACCCCGAGGTCTACTGCGCCAGCGCCGACCTGATGGACCGCAACCTCGACCGCCGCATTGAGACGATGTTCCCGGTCCAGGACCCCGCGCTGCGCAGCCGCATCGTCAACGAAGTGCTGGCCCTGGCCCTGGCGGACAACGTCAAGGCCCGCGAGCTGCAGCCCGACGGCACCTGGGTCCGCGTGCCGCACCACCCCGGCGAGCCGGAGGTCAACAGCCAGGAGGAGTTCCTCCGCCTGGCGCTGGAGCAGGCCCCGCTCGGCCAAACCAAACTCGGCGCCGGGGCGCGGTTCCTGCTGCAACGGCTGGCCAAGACGAAGCGGGGGTGAGCGGACGCAGCTTCTGCCTGACACCGAACACACCGGTTCTGCAAGGTCTTCTAACGCTCCCCAGCGATGCTCTCGCCATGACCAGCCCACCTGGGCTGGCTGCAAGGAGCATCTTCCATGGCGCATGTCAAGCGGCGCGCTGGGTTCACCCTCATCGAGTTGCTGGTGGTGATCGCCATCATCGCGATTCTGGCGGCGATTCTGTTCCCGGTCTTTGCCAAGGCTCGCGAAAAAGCGCGGCAATCCACTTGCCTGTCGAACAACAAGCAGATGGGCCTGGCAATGATGCAGTACATCCAGGACTATGACGAGACCTTCCCCGCGTCGGCCGAGACCGATGAGATCTGGCCGTTCTGGATCTCGTCGTACATCGGCGGTCGGCCGCAGAACTGGTCCGGCCAGCGCGGCAACATCTACGTCTGCCCCAGCAACCTGCAGGGCATCACGGTGACCGCCTCCAAGCTGAACATCTACGCCGCTGCCGTGGCCGGCTGGGGCATTACGCCGAGCGGGTCGGGCGATTACCTCTACCACTGCTCCTACTCGCTAAACGACGCGACGATCCCCGAGACGACCGGTGGGTCGGCGGCGCTGGCGGCCTGGATCAGCCCGGCGGAATGCTATCTGTTTCTGGAAGGCACCGGTGAAGCCGACATCGACAGCAATGATGTCGACCTCGAGGACAACGAAGTCTTTGTCGGCCACAATGAAGGCATGAACGTCACCTACATCGACGGGCATGTGAAGTGGCTCAAGGACTCGCGCGTGCCGACCGACAATGCCATCTACGACGGCCAGGGCTCGCCGGTCTACTATCGCGACGACAACACGGCGCGTACGCCGTGGAACTGCCGCTAGGATCGCGGATCGGGCAGGCTGCCGGCCGGACGAGCACGATCGCCGGCCGGCAGCCTGCGTTCAGGAGACGGCCAATGCGCTGGGTCGCGGTGCTGCTGATGTTGCCCGGTCTGGTGGCCTGCCGCGGTCCACTTCCGCCCACGCAACCGGTCGCCGTGGCGTCACCCAACGCTCAGACGGCCGGCGGCCCTGCCGCGCCGCAGCTCCGTCCGGTCCGGGCCACCGCCGCCGTGGCCGACGACGCCGACGACCCGGCAGTCTGGGTGCATCCCACCGATCCGTCGCAGAGTCTGATCATCGGCACCAACAAGGCCGAGGCCCCGCGCGGCGCGCTGGTCGTGTTCGGGCTCGACGGCCAGATCGTCCAGACAATCACCCCGCTTGACCGCCCGAACAACGTCGATGTCGAGCAGGGCTGCCAACTTGGCAGGCGGCACCTCGACCTCGTCGTCACCGCCGAGCGGAAGCAGTCGCAGCTGCGGATTTACGCGGTCGACGCGACGACTCGTCGACTGCGGGAAGTGACCTGGACGGGGCACACCGGAGTCTTTGCGGGCGAGCCGGGCGAGCGCGCCGCCTGCATGGGAGTGGCGCTCTACAAGCGGCCCCGCGACGGCGCGGTCTTCGCGGTGGTCAGCCGCAAGGAAGGCCCGGCAGGACGCTACCTGTGGCAGTACCGCCTCGGCCTGGCGCCCGACGGTCGGGTCGGCCTGACCAAGGTCCGCGAGTTCGGGAGCAGCGCGGGCGGGGGCAGCGAGATTGAGGCCGTCGCGGTCGACGACGAACTCGGGCGGGCCTACTACGCCGACGAGGACCATGCCCTCTACGAGGTGGCCGCCGACCCCGACGCGCCGGACGCCGCCACGGCCCCGCGAGCGTTCGGCCAGGTCGGGTTCCACGGTGATCGAGAGGGGCTGGCAATCTGGCGCACGGGGCCGCGTTCGGGGTGGCTGGTCGCCAGCGACCAGGTCACCGGCGGCGGACCGCTCCGGGTCTATCCGCGGCTCAGTCCCAGCGCCGACGCGGCCGCGGTGATCCCGACGCCGGCCGACGAGTGCGATGGCTTGGAGGTCTGCGCTGCGGCCCTGGGCCCCGACTTCCCGCAGGGCATCCTGGTGATGATGAACAGCGGCGGCCGCAACTTTCTGCTGTTCAGTCTCGCCGACCTGCGACCGCATCTGCCCGCCGCTCGCTGATCCACTCCGCCACCTGGATCACCGGCGCGGTCCAGATCCGTTCTTGCTGCTCACGCAGCCAGGTCAGCAAGCGGGTGTGCTCACCATCGTCCACCTGCAGCCGTTCGTAACCCGGCCCCACCCCGTGGAAGGTCAGCAGGCAGTAGCCGCCGCTGTCTAGCGCGGCCTGGATGAACTCCAGCCAGCGGTCGCAGGTGTGTCCATCGCCGGCGCTGGTGCCCAGGTTGTGCAGGTCGCAGGTCGCAGGGTCGGTCGGCTGCTGCGTGCGCTCACCGCGACCGGCGACGAACAGCTCGGCGAGGATCGGCTCGATCCGCTGCTTGGCGTCGGGAGGGCCGATCCAGACATCGTGGCAGGTGTTGCCGTAGGTCCGGGCGGTCTGGCCGTCGATCTGCTGCAGGATGAAGTTGGCGACGCGCAACTCCTGCCGGAAGCGCTGGGCGTCGAAGTGGATCAGGTTGTTCCAGGTCGCCAGCCAGTCGTCGGCCTGCGGCACCTCGCGGCGGCAGGGGTGGAACAGCGTGTGGTTGCCCAGCTCATGGCCCCGTGCGGCCATTGCCCGCCAGGCCGCGGAGTGCGCCATCAGGTCGTCGCGCGGCGGGGCGTAGAAGGTCCCCCGCAGGCCGTGCGCCTCCAGGGCCGGGGCGACCAGCGTGCGGTGGCAGGGCATCGTGTCGTCGTAGCTCAACGACACCGCGGCGCGGGCGCCGTGCGGCCATCGAAAGGGGTCAGACATCGGCCTCTCCAGAGTTCAGCGGTGCGTCTCGACGGCGTCCAGCAGCGCCACGACGTTCTCCCAGGGCGCGTCGTCCTCGATCTCAACATAGTAGATGCCGCCGCCCCCGAGCTCGCGGTGGCGCTGGCCGTAGGCGGCGATCGTCGCGTCGATCTCGGCCGGTGTCCCGCGCGGCACCAGGTACTGGCGATCGGGGTGCAGGAACAGCGCCACCCCGCGGTCGCGCAGTCGGGCGGTCAGTTCACCGTAGTCGTAGCAGCCGATCTGCGGCCAGAGCAGGTCGATGTCGAGGGCCAGCAGGTCGTCGAGCAGCGGCCCGAGGTTGCCGCAGGAGTGGAACAGCACCTTCGCGCCAGCGGCCTTGACCGGGGCGATCAACTGCTCGTAGCGCGGCACGAACTCGCGTCGAAAGAGCTCGGGTGAGAGCAACGGCCCTTGCTGCGTACCCCAGTCATCGCCGATGCAGATCACGTCGGTCCCGCGGGCGAGGAGGGCCTCGTTGACCGCCAGGAAGTACTCCACCAGCCGGTCGAGGAAGGCGTAACAGGCGACGTCGCCGCTGGCCAGGTCGCAGAGCACGTCCTCGAACGGCCGCAGGGCGTGCAGCCGCTCGAAGATGGACATGCCGCCGTCGAAGACCAGGTACTGCTCCCGGCGGCGCGCCGTGGCGGCGACCTGGTCGCGCCAGCCGGCCGACTGCCGGTCGGGCAGACCGGGGAAGAGGTAAGCGGTCAACCCGACCTCCCAGCTCGGGAAGGGGTAGCCGGCGGGGTGGCCCAGCAGGCCGAAGATGCGGTACTCCCAGACGGTGCCCCAGGCGTCGGTGCGGTACTCGTGGTAGTTGCCAGCGTCATCGACGGTGCCCTCGGGCGGACCGGGCAGGCCCTCCCAGGTGGCGCCGTTGTCGGGCTCCAGGGCACGCAGCCGGTCGAGCAGGCGCTGCCCGTGGACGTGCAGCCCGGCCGGCGAGCCGTGGACGTAGACCGGCAGGCGGTCGGGCTGCTGGTACTCGATGGCGGCCAGGAGCCGCTGCCGCGGGGTGATCGAGAGGCTCATTTGGCCAGACCTGCTCTCTCCAGCTCTTGGCGCACGATTCTCACCCACTGCCGGACGCGGTCCCGGTCGCCCTGAACGGTCTCGACATCCTTCAGGGTGATGTCGAAGCAGGTGTCCCGCAACGCGGCGAAGTCCTCGCGCAGGATCCGCCGCACGCGGTCTACGTCGAACCCATAGCCGACCATGTCGGTCGGGCTGGGCCGGTAGCTCAGCACATAGTCGCGGCCGATTTGCTCCGCGCAGCGGGCCACGTTGGCCATCGGCGAGACGCCGATCCGACGCAGGTTCGGGATACTGCGCAGGAGGTCGATCTTGCGGGTCAGGTCCTCGCAGCAGCCGTAGGCGCTGAGCCCGAAGGCACTCAGGATAGGCATCTGGTAGCGCAGCAGGAACTCCTCGTGCATCGCTGGCGAGACGGCGGTGTACTCCTGCGCCGCCAGGAACACCCACAACTGCCGCCGAGCCACACCGTTGGTATTGGGCGCCGGATCGGGCAGCTCCTCGGCGTAGGGCATCGCCTGGTTCTGGTGACAGCCCAGCCCCCAGTCGCCAGCGGCTTCGGCCTGCTCGTGCGTCCGCAGTACACCGTCCGACATGTGGCGCAGCAGCGCGTGGAACCACTCCGGGCGGTCGATCATGTCGAGCATGAAGTGCTCGATGCCACGGAGGTGCCCCAGGTCGGTCGAGAGGTCGGCGGTCCAGACGCGGTAGGCCGGGCCGCGGTCGAGGTTGACCTCCAGCAGTCCCTCGAAGATCCCCTGCGCCCGCTCCCAGCGCTGCGCTGTGGCGGCTTCGTCAAGCTCATGCCGTGGTGTCAGCAAGTTGGCGACATCGGCTTCGGTCTTGATGGGGTGGTCCGGCTTGTACGACCCGCGGGCCGTGCTGCTGGTGTGCCGCTTGTAGGGCACCCCCCAGCCGGCACAGCGGTGCACCGCGCTGAGGTTCAGCCAGGGCTCGAACACGCAGTCGTCGTCGAGCTCGGCCCAGCAGAGCTGGTAGCGCAACTGGTGCTCGAAACCGCGTAGGAAGCCGTCGGTGCAGACGCACTGCGAGTCGGGCAACTCGCCAAAGGCGAAGGCCCTCGTGTAGATCAGCGGACGCGTCGGTCGCAGGCTGTTATGGGCGCGCCAGAGGTCGCGCCGCGTGGTCTGCACCGGGTGGTCCGTCACGTCGCGGTACCGCCTGGCGAGATCGCGCAGCAGTTGGACCTCGGCGGCGGGTCCCAGGGCGGAGCTGGTGTCGGCCATGCCTACCTCCGGCGATGCCCCTGCGAATGCGCCGCCAGCCGGGCGACCCCTGCTGGCGAGATGTGGCATAATGGCCATCGGAGCGACCGATGAGCAAATGGGAGAGCATCGCCGCCGTCGTTGGCCCCGACCATCGGATTGTGATCGAAACGCCGTACTGGCCGGTGGGCGCCGAGGTTGAGGTGGTGCTTCAGGCCCCGTCCGAAAGCAGCAGTCCGGCGGAGACGCGGGCTTGGCTGGCCGCGATCGACGCCATCGGGACTGGCACCTCGTCACCGCCCACAGCCCTGGGCGAGACTGGTCCCGAGCCGTCGGCCGCCCGCGCCGCCGCGATCCGGGAGGTCCTCGCCCGAGTCCGCGCCCGACCGGTCGATGCGACCTCGCGGGAGGCGAGGGAGCGCGAGTTGCAGGAGGACCGCGACTCGTGGGAACGATGAGCGACCTGGGTCGCCGCGTCTACGTGGACACGATGGTCGCGATCTACGCGGTGGAACGCATGGTGCCCTACGAACGGCAACTCGCGCCGCTCTGGGAGGCCGTCGCTGCTGGAGCAGTGCAGGCTGTTACGAGCGAACTCACGATGATGGAGACCATGGTCAAACCGTACCGCGAAGGTGATGCTGAACTCGTCGCGCTGTACGCGGAGTTCTTGGAACAGCTCACTGCTCTGCAGCCGGTGGACCGGCGCATCCTGGACCGCGCCGCCCGCCTCCGGGCGACCGTTCGGGCGCTCCGGACACCCGATGCGATTCACGCGGCCACGGCCATAGAGACCGGCCATCTGAGCGTGCTGACGAACGATGCACGGTTCTCTCAGATTCCCGGCTTGACCGTCCACCTCGTCGCCGACCTGCCCGGTTAGCAGGACGGCAGTCACGCCTGCGGAAGCTCCACGCTGGAGCCACCGATGCACCTCGCCGCTTTGCTTGCTCTACCGTTGCTGGCGCCGGCCCAGGCACACTTGACGCTCGACGGCAACCGGATCGTCGGACCGATCGACGAACGGGTCTACGGGCACTTCTTCGAGCACATCTACCACAGCGCCAACGGCGGGCTGTGGGGCGAACTGGTCTGGAGCCGGTCGTTCGAGGACGATGGCGGGGCTGGCAGTTGGAGCGTCGCTGACCAGGTCTTGCGGCAGACCTCGCAGGCACCGAACGTGCGTCTGCTGTTCGGTGATCCGACCTGGCGCGATTACGAGTTCACCTGCGAGGCGCGCAAGACCGCCGGCGCCGAGGGCTTTCTGGTGCTCTTCCGGGCGACCTCGCCGGACGACTTCTACTGGGCCAACCTGGGCGGCTGGGGCAACCAGCGGCACCGCCTGGAGAAAGGCCAGCGTGGCGTCGGCCGCTGGGGCGGCGTCGGCGAGAGCGCCAGCGGCAGCATCGCCGGCGACCGCTGGTACCGCCTGAAGGTCCGCTGCGAGGGGCCGCGGGTGACCGTCTCGCTCGACGATCAGCGAGTGCTCGATTACAGCGACCCCGACCGGCCGCACCTCGCTGGGCAGGTCGGCCTGGGGACCTGGCTGACCGCCGCCGAGTTCCGCCACTTGCGGGTCACCGGGCTCGACGGCCAGGTCCTGTTGGACGGCCCGCCCGCCGTGCTCGGGCCGGCGGTCGGCAAGGGTTGGGAGGGTTGGGGCCAGGGCCAGTTTGAGTGCGTCAGCGGCGGCGCGCTGAATGGGCAACACAGCCAGCGGATCGCCCCGGCCGCCGGGGCTGAGGCGGGGATTCGCCAGGAGCCCTTCGCCCTGGCGCGGCGCGAGACCTACCGCGGCTCGCTGTGGGCGAAGGGCGTCGGCGCGCAGGTCGTGGTGCGGCTGAAGGACCGCGAGCGCGTGCTGGCCGAGACCGCGCCGGCCGCCGTGGGGACCGCCTGGACTGAGCTGCCGATCGTCTTGCAGCCGACCGCGGCGTGCAGCGAGGCGACCTTGGAGATTGGCATCCGCGGCGGCCCGGCCTGGGTCGATCAGGTCAGCCTGCTGGCCGACAGCGCCCGCCGGGCAGGCGGCTTTCGGCCCGATCTGCTGCAGGCCGTGGCCGCGCTCAAGCCGCCGCTGATCCGCTGGCCGGGCGGCTGCTTCGCCGAGCATTACCACTGGCGTGACGCCGTCGGCCCCCAGCACCAGCGGGTGCAGTACCCCATCAACATTTGGGACGACCAGGACGTCAACAGCCTGGGCACCGACGAGTTCATCGACCTCTGCCGGCGGGTCGGCAGCGAACCGATGCTGGTGATCAACATCGGCCGCCACCAGGACCCGGGGCAGCCCGCCGATCTGGTGAAGTACGCCCAGGACTGGGTCGAGTACTGCAACGGCCCGACGACCTCCCCGATGGGCCAGTTGCGGGCCGCCAATGGTCATCCGCAGCCGTACGGCGTGAAGTACTGGGAGATCGACAACGAGACCTGGAGCATGGGCACCGCCGCCTACAACGCCGCGGTGCAGCGCTTCGTGCCCGCCCTCAAGGCCATCGATCCGACGATTGTGATCGCCGTCTGCGGCAGTGGCGGGTTCAACAGCCGGTGGAACCAAGAGGTCCTGGACGGCTGCGCCAAGCTGGCCGACTGGATCAGCATCCACCATTACGAAGGCCCCGACAACTTCGCCGAAGGGCCGCGCCGCTACGAGCGGTTCTTCGTCGAGTTGGGCGAGCAGATCGCGAAGTCCAAGAACCCGCGGCTGGGGATCTTCGTGTCGGAGTGGAACGCCCAGAGCACCGACTGGCGGACTGGCCTCTACGCTGGCGGGCTGCTCAACGCTTTCGAGCGCGTCCCGGCGGTCCAGGTCGGCAGCCCGGCGCTGTTCTTGCGCCACACCAGCGCCACCGACTGGGACAACGCCTTCATCAACTTCGACCAGACCGGCTGGTTCGCCGCGCCCAACTACGCGGTGATGCAGCTCTATCGGGAGCACTACGAGCCGCAACGGATCGCGCTCGAAGGCGACCTGACGCGCCTCAACGCGGTCGCCACGCGGGCGGTCGACGGGTCGCGGGTGGTGCTGAAGGTGGTCAACCCCAGCAACCAGGCCGTCGACGTGGTGCTCCACGCCAAGGCCGCCCCGGGCCGACCGCGGCTGACGCTGCTGGCGCCCGACTTCCTGGCGGCCCGCAACACCCTGCGGCAACCGCACCTCGTGAAGCCCGAACCGGCGCCAGTGCAGCGCGAGGTCGACCGGATCAGCTTCCGGCTGCCCCGCTGGGCGGTTGGGGTGTTGGAGGTGCGCCGGTGAGCCGGCGCGGCGGGCTTGCCTGCGACTCGCCGGCGAGCTACAGTGGCGGGTAGGAGATGCCCGATGGCCCAACACCGTGCGTTGAGTCAGCAAGCAGCCCTGGCCGCCGCAGCGGCCGGCGAGCGCGCTGTGACGCGCCATGCCGGCCAACGCCTGGCGGTGGTACCACTGAGCGATCTCGCTCGATTGGAGCAGATGGACGAGGACGACCTGCTCGCCAGCCTGGGGGATGCCGCCCTGGAACAGCACCGCGCTCGCGGCGACCGCGCCATACCGCTCAGCGAGGTGCTCACGGAACTCGGGCGGTGAAGCGGTGCACTACCGCGTCGAGTTGGCCACGGCGGCTCGCCGGCAACTGCGTGACCTGCCACCGACCGTTCAGGACCGGGTGCTGGCTGCGCTCGGCCGGCTCGTCGACGATCCGCGGAGCCAGGCGGCCAAGCTGCGTGGCAGCCGGCATGGCCTCTGGCGGAGCCGGGTCGGCCGCGACTACCGACTGGTCTACGAGGTGGATGACCGGCTGGAGGTTGTGACAGTGGTGTGGATCGGGAACCGCCGCGATGCCTACCGCTGAGCCGAGGGCGCCCCTGGATGCCCAACACCTCCGCGCGCTGATCCGCCCGGACCGCCTGCGCGATCTGACCGCCGCGCTGGTGGCGATTCCCTCGCCGACCGGTCAGGCGCGGGAGTGTACCGAGTTCTACGCGCAGCACCTGGCCGGCCTGGGCCTGGAAGTGACGCTGGAGACCGGCCACTACCCCGACCACCCCAGCGCCGTGGCGCGTCTGCGGGGGCGTGGTGCGCCGTGTGTGCAGTTCGATGGCCACACCGACACTGTGCCGTTGCCCCACCCGCCGCTGGTGGTCACCGCCGACCGCATCGTCGGTCGGGGCGCCGCCGACATGAAAGGGCCCTTGGCGGCGGTGGCCGAGGTGGCGGCAGTGCTGGTTGAGGCGGGCGTCGACCTGCCCGGCGATCTGCTGATCACGGCCCACGACCTGCACGAAGCGCCGGGCGGGCTGGGTGAGACGATCACCGATCTCTGCCGTCGCGGGATTCACGGCGACGTCGCGATCGTTGCGGAACTGGGCCGCGACGTGGTGCCGGTGGCCGGCCGCGGGATGGCGATCTTCGAGCTGACGGTGCGCCGGGCTGGCGAGTTGTGCCACGAGGTGACCGGCGCGCCGAACCCGCTCGACACCGCGCAGGAGGTGATCGCCCGCCTGTTCGCCCGCCGGGCCGAGCTGGCGGCCGTCAGCGACCCGTGGGTGGGCCCCGAGACGATCTTCCTCGGCCAGTGCCACGGCGGCTCGTTCTACAACCAGGTCCCGACCGAGGTCTTCCTGAACGGCACCTGGCGCTTCAGCCCGCGGCGGACCTTTGACGAGGTACAGGCCGAGCTGCAGCGCCTGCTGGAGTCGGTCGCGCGGCCGCCTGAGATCACCTTCGACCTGCGCTTCTTCCAAGTCCGGCCGAGCTTCAGCCTGGACCCCGGCGAGCCCGTGATCGCCGCGCTGCAGGGCGCTTACGAGGCCGTCCACGGCCAGCCGCTGCCGCTCGCGGCGGCGGCCGCGGTGTGTGATGTCCCGGTCCTGATCCGCGAGGCCGGGATCCCTTGCCTCGGTCACGGGCCGGTCTCGCACGGCGCCCACGGCGAACCCGAGTGGATCGCCGTCGAGGACCTGGTGCGCACGACTGGGGTCTACCTGGAGCTGCTGGCGCGCTTCTGGCAGTCCGGCTGAGCGGCCCCAACGCAGGCCGGCCCCACGCCACGGGGGCGCGGGGCCGGAGCTGACCAACCAGCGTGACCGCCGCTACGCCGCGGCGGCCTTGGCCTTGGCAGCCTGCTGCTTGTAGACCAGGCTGAGCACGATGGTCACGGCGACGCAGATCCCGGCGATCAGGAAGGCCAGCCCGAAGGGCAGCCCGCGGTCCTTGATCATCGCGGCCATCTGCGGTCCGACGACCCCGCCGATGCCGTACGCCGTGAAGACGAAGCCGTAGTTCATGCCCAGGTTTTTGGTGCCGAAGGCGTCGGCGGTGGCGGCCGGGAAGAGGGCCAGGTTGCCGCCGAAGTTGAGACCGACCAGGGCGATCAGCAGGTAGGCCGGGGCCACCCCCAGGTCGAGGCCGGTCTTCATGAACAGCATCGCGAAGGTCTGGAGCACGAACATCACGGTCAGCGTGTTGAGCCGGCCGAGCCGGTCACTGACCGCGCCCCACATGATGCGGCCGCCGGCGTTGGCCAACGAGAGCACCGTGATGGCGGTCTTGGCGAG
Organism: Fimbriimonadaceae bacterium; assembly: GCA_020850355.1. GTDB lineage: Bacteria > Armatimonadota > UBA10988 > UBA10988 > UBA10988 > JADZEX01. The sequence continues at coordinate 30,398 of JADZEX010000028.1, forward strand.
GTCCTCGGACATGCCGGGGACGTCCTTCACCAACGACTTCACGAGGCCGATGGTCATCAGGCCGGCCATCGCGTTGGCGAAGAACATCAGCCAGATCAGGTAGAACAGCGACGTGCGCAGCATGCCCGACCAGTCGGCATCCGCCGTGGCGGGCTTCGGGGCGGCCGCAGCGCCGGGTGCCGCCGCCTTGCTCGGCACGCGGTAACCGGCTGGCGGGTTGCGCAGCAGGAGCGCCCCGATCAGCACGGCGATGCCGGCGCCGATGGCATGCACCAGGAAGAACTCGCTGAGGGTGTGGCCACCCTTGTCCGGGTTGAGGTAGTCGCTGACGCTGGGTCCGAAGACCGCCGCGCCGCCGCCGAAGCCGGCCACGGCGATGCCGGTGATCAGGCCTTTGATGTCCGGGAACCACTTCGCCAGGGCGGCGATGGGGCAGACGTACGCGAACCCAATGCCCGCCCCGCCCAGCACGCCGTACGAAAGCCACCAGAGGACCTTGTCCTCCGGGCCATCCACCCGGCTGGTCAGCAGATAGGCCACAAACAGCAGCCCGGCGCCGATCAGCGCCGGCAGCCGCGGGCCCCGCTTGTCTTGCAGGCGCCCGGCCGGGATCATGGTCAACGCGAAGACCAGCAGGGCGAGGTTAAAGGCCCACTGCACTTCGGAGTTGGTCCATCCGAACGGAGCCGCCGTGAGCGGCTTCACGAACACGCTGAAGCCGTAGACAGTCCCCAGAATCGTCTGAATGAGCAACGCGCCGACCAGCACCAGCCAGCGGTCGGTCGGCCGCACGGCAGGCGGGACGGGCGTTTCGGTGGCAGACACAGCCAAGCTCCTTCCGGCGGCGCGACCCACAGCACCACCGTGTCGAGGTTTGCGACAACCTCGCCGGTCACTTGACGGAGGGGCCATCAACTGCCGGCGGGCGACCCAGATGGTGTGATCCGATTACAAGGAGCCTGCCAGCGGTTAGAGCAGCAGTTGGGCCTTCAGATCGAGGTAGGCCTGCACCATGGCGGCTCCGGCGCGCTCGGGCGGGGCGTCGACCACCCGCAGGCCGGCCGCGCGCAGCGCGCTGACCGCCGCGTCGCGCGCCTGCAGCGTCTGGTGCGCCAGCGCCCGCTCGTAGACCGCCGGCGCGTTGAGCGGGGCGGCGGTGTGGAGCGCGCTGACGGTCGGGTCGCGGAAGCTGGCCAACAAGGGCAGGTGCGCCGGGCGCAGGCTGGCGGCGGCCTGGAGCAGGCCGGCCGAGGCGGCGGGGTCGATCCAGTCGGTCAGCAGCACCACCAAACTGCGCTTGCGCTGCCGCAGGCCGAGCAGTCGCAGCGCCGCGGCGTAGTCCGGCTCGACCAGCTCGCCGGGCAGGTCGTACAGCGCTTCCAGGATCCGGCGCACTTGCGGCCGGCCGCGCCCAGGCGGCAGGTAGGTCAAGGGCTGCGCGGCGAACACCAGCAGGCCGACCCGGTCGTGCAGTTGGGTGGCGATCCCGGCCAGCAGCAACGCCGCGTCGATGGCGTGGTCGAGGCGCGTGCGCTGGTCCAGGCGACAGGTCATCAGCCGGCCGACATCGAGGCAGAGCTGCACCGTCTGGCTCCGTTCGACCTCGTACTGCCGCGTCACGAGGCGCCCGCGCCGGGCCGTCGCGCGCCAGTCGATGCGGCGGTACTCGTCGTCGGCCTGATACTCGCGGAGGCTCTCGAACTCGGTGCCCGCGCCGCGCAGACGCGCTGTGCGCAACCCGCTCTCGAGTCGCCGGCTGGCCTGTCGCAGCAGATCCCCGCCGCGCCAGGCGCGCGGGTGCGGATAGACCCGCACCGGCTGCTCGCAGCGTCGCACCTCCTGCCGCTCCCAGAGCCCACTCGGACTGGCGTAGCGGAGCGTCAGGACGGTCAAGGGGTGGCTGCCCCGGACCGTTGGCCGCAGTTGCCAGGTGACGCTGCCGCTGGCGTCGGGCGCCAGACGCAGCGGCGGCGGATCGGTCAGCGCGCCCAGCTCGGCCGGTGGGGCTTCGCGCAGGGTCAGCTCGACGGTCTGGCGGCTGCGGTTGTGGACCACCAGCCGCGCGGTCGCGGTCTCGCCGACCGCCAGGTTGGCTGGCAGCTCGCGCCGGGCCGTCAGCAGCGTGGGCGGCGCCAGCCGGACCGCGTCGAGCACGGCCCAGGCCAGCAGCAGCAGGTCACCCACCAGGCCCCACCAGGCCCACTCCGGCTGCGCCAGGCTGGGCCACAGCAGCAGCGTCACCGCCGCGCTGAGCCACGCCAGGCGCCGGGTCGGCAGCAGCTTCACCGTCGCCAGGTCCCTTCCCAGTCGCCAAGCAGGCGCATCGTCGGGTCCGGCCTCCGCCGCGCAGCTTCCCCCTCTTGACGGCGCCTCCTTGCCGGCGGCTACAATAGCAGCGAGGTGCCGCGATGACCCCGCGCGAACTGCTCAACCAGCCGCCCGCCTGCCCCTGGAGCAAGGCCCGCTGCTACGTGCCGAGCATCCTGTTCATGGTGACGGTGGCGCTGCTGATCGCCTGGGGCACCTGGGAGCTGCGGGGCCGCCAATGGGCGGCGCTGCGGCCGCGCCATTTCGTCAACGGCGCCCTGCTCTGGTTCGTGATGACCCCCGTGCTGCTCGGCATCGGGCGCGGCGCACGGCGGAACCTGCGGCGGGTCTGAGGCCCGGCAGCGGCTGGACGACCAACACTTCCCCGGCCAACCCAAGAACCCCACCCCGGCCCTCCCCGCCGGCGGGGAGGGAGTCCGGAGTGGGGCTCAGGTTGGGACGGTAGCTACCGGCGATCCCACTGGGCGCGGGCGTCGCCGTAGGGGTACTGGAAGCCCAGCGAGCTGACCTTGACCGCCTTGGCGTGGCCGTCGGCGAAGGCGACGTCGGTCATCTCGTTGTGGCGTGGCGTGACCCGCACCGGGTTGGTGTCGTACCACGGCGTGTTGGACGGGCAGCGCCAGACCGTGCTGGTGGTGTTGCTGTCCTGCCAGGCGTCGGGGTTCGGCTCCGCCGGATTGGGGATCAGCGAGCAGTCGGCAAAGACGGCCGTCTCGGCGGTCGCCTGGATGTCGGCCAGCGCCGGGCCGCCGCCGCGGTAGACACCCATCTCGGGGTGGTTCATGCCGATCCCGCCGGTGGTCTTGCTGGGGCACTGGTAGATCTGGCGGTTCTTGGCGTACGGCTGCAGCAGGTCAGTCCACCAGTACTCGGTCGGGTCGCACCAGACCGACAACGAAACGTACCGCTCGTCGTAGTCCTGGCAGTACATCATCGCAGCGTTGCCGATCTGCTTGAGGTTGCTGACGCAGGACGACTGCCGCGCCTTCTCGCGGGCCTTGGCGAAGACTGGGAACAGAATCGCGGCCAGAATGGCAATGATCGCGATCACGACCAAGAGCTCGATCAGAGTGAACGCTCGTCGTTTCATGACTATCCCTCCCTGGGATGAGTGACTCTACCACTTCCCAGAACCGGTCCGCAAGCCCCTGACGACGGCGTTACAATGGCGGGCGTGAGCATCGCATGATCCGACGTCTGGGCTGGTGGCTCGGCCTGGGGCTGCTGCTGCTGGCCGTGCCGCTGCTGGCCCGCGCACAGTCGCTGCGCTGAGAACCGCTCAGCGCACGACCACCGCGGCGGAGCCACGGATCTGCCAGCCGTCGGCCTGTCGCGACAGCCAGGCACTGGTCGCCACGGTGGCCTGATCGCCCGGACCGAGGTCCAGCAGGCGCAGCTCGTCGCCGACCTGCAGCCCGCTCGGGTCGGCGACCTCGAGCTCCAGCGGCTGGCCGTGCCGCATCGCGGTGACCCGCGTCTCACCGCGCGGACCAACCAGGCGCTTGCCGTCGAAGAACCCCGTCGTCGCGCCGCCGACCACGCTGCGGGTGTACTCGTGCAGCAGATCCGAGTGGATCAGCTTGCCGCCCGGCCGCGCGCTGACCTCCAGGCGTCCTAGTTCGACCGACTGCTCGCCCAGGTCGAGCCGCGTGCCGCCGCCCAGGGCGCGCAGACCGGCCAGCCGGTAGCCCGAGCTGCGGCTGTACTCGGCGCGGCTGAAGATCACCTCGCTGCCGACCAGCTCAGCGGGCCAGCGGCCGTCCAGGTCGATCTGGTGCGTGGCGGGATCGACCGCCGTGACCGTCGCCCGCCAGGCGGGTGTCGTTGTCAACGTCAGCCCGGCGCCCTCCAGGCCGGCGCAGCCGACCAGGGCGACCTGCTGCAGATGGCCCGCCACGGCGCTGAGGTAGACCACCCCGCCGCGCCAGCGCAACTCACCCAGCGGGCTGCTGACGCGGCGTTCGACGGTGTCGAGCGCGGCGCTCAGCAGGACCTCTCGGCGGTCACCGCGCTGCCAGGCCACCGCCAGCGGTGCCGGCTCGCCGCCGCCGGTGACGGCCAGGCGTTGCGCGCCACGGACCAGCGGACCGCGCTCCGCCGCGGCCGCGGCGACGGGGGCCAGGCGGAGCGCCTGCAACCCGAAGATGCCCGCCGGCTGGCCGGCCGCCAAGGCCACGCGAACGGTGTGCCGGCCGGCGGCGAGCTGGTGCCGGCCGAGCGGGAACCGCTGCTGCGGCCGGGGCTCGGCCGAGCGCAGGTCGATCGGCGCACCGACCGGCGCGCCATCGAGCTGCACCTGCACCGTGGCGTACGACTTGTAGCAGAGCGCGGTCAGCTCGAGCTGATGCTCACCCGCGGCGGTCACCTCGATGGGGAACTCGACCCCCTCGCCCGGCGCCGCGCGGACCAGCAGGTAGCCCGGCCCGTAGCCGCTGCCAACCACCGGCGGCTGCGGCGCCACGGCGATCGCCGCCAGGTCGGCGACGCCCAGCGTGCCGGCCGGCAGGGGCACGGCGCTGGGCGTCAGAATCGTCGCGAACCCGCTGCTCAGCCCCGGCGCCGTGGCGCGGCGGCGCCAGAGGACGTAACTGGCGGCCGGCAGGCGCGGGTAGAGCCCCGGCGCATCGGCCACGATGGCCTGGTCGCCCGGCTCCGCCAGCAGGTGTGCGGTCAGTTCGGCGGCGTTCTCGCCGCCGAGCCGCCAGGTCGCCTGCCACGGCCCATTGGCCGGACCGCTGCGCGGGTTGTCGAAGAAGCCGTAGCCGTTGCCCGGCGGCGGGTTCCAGTAGGGTTTGCCCGGATACCCGCGCAGGTCGCCATCGGGCAGTTGCAGGGGGGCCCAGCGCTCGCCGCCGGCGGCCAACGAGGCCGGCTGCACCGGCTGCAGGGCCACCCCGGCGACGCTCAGGTCGCGGCTGCGGACGCCCAATGTCCAGTCGTGCTGCCGCCCGCCGGTGACCCGGAACAGGTCGACCAGAATCTGGTCGGCGCCAGCGCCCACCAGCGCCACCGTGCGCCGGTACTCGCTGACGCCGAGCGACCCGTAGCTGGCCGGGGAGTCGGCCTCGATCACCTGCAGGCCCGGCAGGCTGGCGAACAGGTGCAGGCTACCGCCCGAGCCAGGCCCGCGCTGCGGCTGCTCGTCGACCGTCACCAGACAGTGGCTGGCGGTCTGTCGGGCCCAGCCCACCTGGGTGTGCGTCGAACCGAGACCGTAGCCGATTTCGTAGGTCTGCTGCCAGCCGTTGGCGTAATAGAGCAGCCCCAGATCGTCGAGATGGCCGTGGTTCAGCGACGGCCCGAACCGCAGGACAGCGGCTTGCGCAGCCGAGCCGGCGCCGTCGCGCAGGATCGCCAGGCCCTTCTGCCCCATCACCCAGGAGCCGCGCAGTTGCTGCTCGAGGGCGGCCGGCAGGGTCGCCGGGCCGGGCGGCAGCGGTGCGGTGTAGTAGGCCCGCCAGCGCGCCGGCAGCAGCCCGCGGCTGGCCTTGCCGGTGCTGTTCAACCAGCGTAGCAGGGTCGCGAACTCGTCCTTGGCGGCGCCCTGGGCCGCGGCGTGAAGCTCCTCGGCAAAGGCGTAGTCGGCGCCCGCGATGCCGGGCTCGACGGTGAGCTGCGTGACGTCTGGACTGCTGTCGCCGTAGTTCGGATCGTGGCCGGCGCAGCGCACCACGGCGGAGGGCAGGCGGTAGAAGCTCCGGAAGCGCGGGTCGGCGACGGGGTCGTAGCCCGCCGGGCAGTCGGCGGCGCGCCAGTGGCGCAAGGGGCCGAGGAAAGTCAGGTAGAGGTCGCGGGCGTGGATGGCGTAGCCCAGCGAGGTCTCGTAGTAACGCCCGTCGCGGTCGCAGTTGTTGGCGATCATCGCCTGCAGCGAGGCCGGCCCCTGCCAGGCGCGGCGCACCCACGGGCCGACGTTGAGCAGCGCCCCTGCCGCCAGCGCCCCGCGCAGGTAGTCGGCGTGACCGTTGTGCAGCAATCCGGCGAAGGTGTGCTCGTAGCAGTAGTAGCCGCCGTCCAGGATCAGGTTGCGGTCGATGTTCTCGCGCCGGGTCAGGCCGGGCCGGCTGAAGCCGCGCCGGTCAGCGGTCTGCACGGCGCGCAGTTGCGGCGTCGGACCGGCCGGCCAGGTCGCCTCCAGCGCCGGCCGCAGCGAGGGCCGGTCGAGGGCCGCCGAGTTGGCGATCAGGTCGCGCGCCTCGACATAATGCACCAGCACCCGCGCCACCTGGTACCAGGGCCGCGCGAAGCGTCCGCTGGGGGGTGAGCTGGGGTAGTCCCAAGAGCCGGCCGACGACTCCGGGTAGACGCTGGCCAGCAGATCCAGGAAGAAGGCGCAGCGGTCGGCGTACTTCTCATCGGCGGTCAGCACGTAGGCGTCGGCGAGTTGCTCGCAGGCCACCGTCCACTGCTCGGTGACCCAGGCGTTGAAGCTGCCGACGAAGTAGTGCAGCCGGCCGTCGGCAGCGCGGTAGCCGCGACCATCGTCGGGGCATTGGGCATTCGGGAAGACCTGGCCGTCGGTGGTGCGAACCTGGCCGGGCTGTTCCCAGGAGCAGTTGGCGGCGCCCCAGGTGCCCCAGGTGGCGCCGTTGCTCGGTGCGCCGGTGAAGCCGTAAGCGTAGCACGCCCCTGGCGGCGGCAGGAACGCCCGCCAGGCGGCCTCGTCACGGCGCAGCCAGAACTCGGCGCGTTGCAGGAGGTCCTGCCGCCACTGCCGGCCCCAGGCGGTGGTCGCCGTGTTCTGTCGCGCCCGCTCCAGGTCGGCGGGCGTGTGATAGACACACGGGTAGACCTCCCGCCGGCCGACGCTGAACTCGCCAGCGGCCTGCGGCGTCGCGGCCAGGGTCGAGAGGGTGCCCAAGAGGAAAGCGGTCAGCATGGCGCGCTCCGCCGGATCGGGTTGGCCGGGTCGCGCGCGGTTCCTTGGCGATCCGCTGGCTACCGCCGGACGGCCGCCAGGAACTCGGCGATCAGCGTGCCGGGGACTGCCAGCGAGATGTCCGGCCCGGGCTCGCCGGCGCTGATGCTGCCGAAGGCCACGCCCACCAGGCGACCGTCCAGATCGACCACAGGCCCGCCGCTGTTGCCGGCCGCCAGCAGACCGTCGAGCTGCAGCTCGGCGCCCGGCGCAGCCGCGAGCTGGCGCCGCTGGCCGCCGACCACGGTGACCGTCACGGAGCGTTCCAAGCCGTGGGGGTGGCCGACCAGCACGACCGGCGCGCCGACATTCGGGTAGCCCCGGTACGGGGTCAGGTGCGGCAGGTCGCTGGCCTCGATCCGCAGCAGCAACAGGGCGCCCGTGCCATCGACGCCGACTCGGCGGCAGGCGAACTCGCGACCGTCGGCCAGCGCCGCGCGGAGCTGGGTGGCGCCCTGCAGGACGGTCGCCGGGGAGGTCACCAGGTAGCCATCGGCGCTGACCAGCGTGCCGGCCAGCAGCAACTCGCGCTCCTCGTCGCCACGCTGGACGCGGGCCCGCAGCACCACCGCGGCCCGGCTGGCCACCGCGGCCGCCGGCTCCACGCGCTTCAACTCGTCCAGCTTGAGGCTCCGACTCGGCGCCAGGTTCGGATAGCCCCCTGGCGGCAGACTCGTCTGCTGCGCGAGCGGCCGGGTGGCTGGCGCCGGGGCCGCGGGTGTCCCACCGCTGGCGCCCGGAGCAGTCGGCCGCGGCGCTGGCGATGGGCCACCGCGAGTCGGCTCGTCCAGCTCGGTGTCGTCGGGATCAGCAGGCTCGCCGCCCGCGCTGGCGGAGCCAGTGGCGGCCGGCGCCCCGCCGCTCGGCACGCTCGACTTGGCCGGGCTGTCGGCGGGCAGCACCCGCAGCCGGTCGCGCGCCTGCAGGGGCAGTTGCTCCAAGGCGGCCCGGTCGCGAAGCTGCCGGCGCTCGACATTGCCGTCGGTCCCCAGCCGGCTCAGCTCGACCGGCCCGCTCCGCGGTAGACCGGCCCGTCGGAGGGCCTCGGCCGCGGTGGTGCCTTCCTGATAGGCTTGCGTCTCGGCCGGCCCGGCGCCAGCCACGGCGACCTGCCCTGGCGGGGCCACCGGCGGCTGGTACTGGTCGAACAGCAGGCTGCCGCCGGCGGGCACCAGGCGCAGCACCAGCCCCAGCAGCGGCGCCGCCGACTCGACGGTCTGGTTGCCGACGCGGCCGCGAAAGTTGACCTCGACCTGTTGCTGGCCGACCGCGACCTGCTCGGAGCTGGCCAGTAGCACCAGCAGCGGCTGCTCCCAGGCCAGGGTCTGCTGCAGCCCGACCGCCTGCTGCACGAAGCTCGGCGCCCCGACCGGCAGGTTGTTGGCCTGCGCCAGCGGCTCCTGGCCGGTGAACTGGATCACCTGCAGGTTGAAACTCAGCCGGGCGCCGGTCTTGCTGAAGGTCGGCCGCGCGGTGATGTGGACAGCGGCCGGGTTGACCACCGCCACCGGCTGCGGGCGTCCGTCACGCAGCGCCAGGTAGGTCAGCTCGCCCGACCCGAGCGGCAGATGGATCGCCGGCTGCCCGTCGAGGGTGGTCGCGCCGGCGACCACCAGGCGGCCGCGCTGGCCGTCGAAGAGGCCGGCGAGGGCCTCCCGCGGGACATTCGGCACCAGCGTGACGCCGCGGCGGGCATCGTGCAGCACGGTCTGGTCCGACAGCACCAGCCCGGCGGCCGGCGGAATGAAGACCGCCGCTTCGAGGCGCGGCCCGGCCGCCGGCCGGGTGGCCGCCAGGACCGCCAGGGCCATCCAGTGCCAGATCATCGCGCTGCCTCCGCCCCGCCCGCCGCGACCTCGGTCGGCCAACTCTCGACCACCGCGGCGGTGACCCGCAGGCCACTGCCGCCAAACTCCTCGCGCGGTGACGCCGCCGTGGCCGCCGCGGTCTCGGGCCGCGGATCGCGCTCGGCCAGGGCCGGCTCGGCCGCGTCGTCGCCCGCCGCCCGGAGCGTGAACGCGCTGCTGCTGTGGCTGGTGACCCGCGGCGCGGCCAGCGCCACGACCACCAGGCTGTCGGCCAACCGCGCAGCAGGCTCGCCCGCCCGGCGGGCCGGCGGCGGAGCCACAACCCGGGGCCGCGGCACGGTGCGGCGGTAGGCCGGCCGGACGGCGGCCATCCGGACCGGGGACGCCCGGCGCGCCCGGCTGGTCGCGGGCCGGGGCGACGGTCGCCCGGTGACCTGCCGGGTGGTGCTCGGCCGCGCCGTCGCTGGGCGGGCCGCCGCCACCCGCGGTGGCGCGGCAGCGGGTGGTACGGGGTCCGCCTCCGGCGGCGGCGCAGCGACCGGCGCAGGCTCGGCCGGCAACTCAGGCTCGGCCGGCAACGCGGCGATGGTCGGGGCCGGCCGCCCGGCGGCGGTCTCGCGCAGGTCACGGTCGCGCAGCCAGAGGCCGCTGGCGAAGACGCCCAACAGCAGACAGGCCCCGACTCCGACCCCCGCGGGGCGTAGCAGCCAGCCGAACCAGCCGGCCCGCGCCGGCGGCGTGGCGATGGCTTCACGAATCGCGGCGCGGGTGCTGTTGAGGAGCGCGGCTGGCGGTTCGGGCGCGACGTAGGCGGCCAGCAGGTCGTCGACGGCGGTCACCGCCTGCCAGTCGGCAGCGCACTCGGGACATGCGGCGAGATGCGCCTGGAACGCCGCCTCGCGGCCGGGGTCGACCCCGTCGCAGGCGAACTCTTCCATCCACAGCCGGACTTCCCGGCACCGCATCAGTGGTCCTCCGAGCTGCGGCCGTCGATATAGCCGGCCAGCAGCTCCCGTAAGCGCTTCTTGCCGCGGAACACGTGCTGTCGCACGGTCACCGCCTCAATCTTCATCACCGCGGCGGCTTCCACCGCCGTCATGCCCTCCAGCTCCACCAGCACCATCGCATCGCGTTGCTGCGCCGACAGTTGGCGGATCGCCGCCCGGACCTCGCAGCTCAGCTCGTGACGCTCCAGATCGCCTGCCGGGTTGTCGGGCGCCGCCGGCTCGGGGCCGGCCTCGTCCAGCGCCACCGTCTCGCGCGGCTGTTCGTGGCGACGGTGGCTGTGCGCCCGGTTGGCGGCGATGGTGTAGAGCCACGGCTTCAGGGGGCGCGCCGGGTCGAAGCGGTCAAGGTACCGCCACGCCCGCACGAACACCTCCTGCGTCACCTCGGCGGCATCATCCGCCGAGCCGACGAGGTGCTGCACGAAGCCAAACACCGCGCGCTGATAGAGGCCGACCAGCTCGTCAAAGGCCAGCGTGTCGCCCGTCTGCGCGCGCCGGACCAGGGCGGCTTCATCCACCGTCGGAGCCCGCCCAGCCGTCGCCCGTCACCATCGATACCTCGCTCGTCGAGTCCCTGTTTACCCCGGCACCCCGATTCCGAAGATCGGCGGCGGGAGCCCTGACTGTAGTCTGACACCCGATCCGGCCCCCGGCGCCGGCCGCTCAGGCCGAGTGCCGGAAGGCGTCCTCGAAGACCTCGAGGCACGGCCGGCCGCTGCCATCGTCGAGGGTGATCGCCACGACATCGAAGCGGAGCGGCACCTCGTCGAGTCGCTGGGCCAGCAGCCAGGCGTCGGCCAGCCGCGACAGGCGGCGCTGTTTGGCGGGGTGCACCGCCAGCTCCGGCCCGCCCCAGGTGCCGTCGGCGCGGGCCTTGACCTCGACGATCACCACCTCCCCGCGGTGCCGGGCGATCAGGTCGATCTCCCCCAGCGGGCAGCGCCAGTTGCGGGCGATCAGCCGATAGCCCCGCCGCCGCAGTTCGCGCCAGGCGGCGTCCTCGGCGGCCTTCCCAAGCTGGTGGCGGCGGTCCTCAGACATCGTCGAAGAGGCTCAGTTGCACTTGCTGCCCGCGGCACTTCGCCGGCGGCAGCGGTGGCGGGTCGGCCAGCAGCTCGCGGACCGGGCCGAAGCTCGTGCGATGCACCGGCGACGGCCCAAGTTGCCGCAGCGCTGCCAGGTGTGGCGGACAGGGATAGCCCTTGTGCTGCGCCAGGCCGTAGCCGGGGTAGAGCCGGTCGAGCTGCCCCATCAGCTCGTCGCGGGTCACTTTGGCGATGATGCTGGCGGCCGCGATGCTGCGACTGCGCCCGTCGCCGCCCACCACGGTCTCTTGCTCGCAGGCCAGGCCCGGCAGGCGCTGGTTGCCGTCGATCAGCACCACCGCCGGCGGGGCGAGGAGTCCGGCAATCGCCCGGCGCATCGCCAGCAGACTGGCCTGCAGGATGTTCAGCCGATCGATCTCCGCGGGCGAGGCGTAGCCGACCCCGACCGCCAGCGCCGTGCGGCGGATCGCGTGGTACAGACCGGATCGTGTCACTGCGTCAAGCTTCTTGGAATCGTTGAGACCCGGCAGGTCGGCCTCCGGCGGCAGAATCACGGCGGCGGCCACGACCGGCCCGGCGAGCGGGCCCCGGCCCGCCTCGTCGCAGCCGGCCACCGGGCGGTAACCGGCCGCCAGCCAGCGGTTCTCCAACGTCAGGTCCGGCCGGCTCGCCATCGTGCGCTCCGCCCGGCAGAGTAGCAAAGGGACGGCGCCAAGGCAAACGCGGCAGCCCGGGCAGGAGCAGCAGATGGCCAACTCGTTCAACAGCCTCGACACCTTGCAGGTCGGCGACCGCAGCTACCGCTACTGGCGGCTGGACCGCCTGGCCGCCGCCGGCTACGCCATCGAGCGCCTGCCGTTTGCGCTGCGCATTTTGCTTGAGAACCTGCTCCGCCGCGAGGATGGCGTGACCGTCACGGCGGCCGACATCCGCAGCCTGGCGAGTTGGGACCCGGCTGCCGAACCGGCCAACGAGATCGCCTTCATGCCGGCGCGGGTGCTGATGCAAGACTTCACCGGCGTGCCGGCGGTGGTCGACCTCGCCGCGATGCGCGACGCGATGGCCAAGATGGGCGGCCAGCCGACCCGCATCAACCCGCTGCAGCCGGTCGAGCTGGTGATCGACCACTCGGTGCAGGTCGACGCGTTCGGCTCGCCGACGGCGATGGCCGCCAACATCGCGCTGGAGTACGAGCGCAACGGCGAGCGCTACAAGTTCCTGCGCTGGGGGCAGCAGGCCTTCTCAAACTTCCGCGTGGTCCCGCCGGCGACCGGCATCGTCCACCAGGTCAACATCGAGCACCTCGCGCGCGTTGTGATGGCACTGCCCGACGCCGCTGGCCTGCTCGCCGCCTACCCCGACACGCTGGTCGGCACCGACAGCCACACCACGATGGTCAACGGCCTCGGCGTGCTGGGCTGGGGCGTCGGTGGGATCGAAGCCGAGGCCGCGATGCTCGGGCAGCCGGTCTCGATGCTGGTGCCGCAGGTCGTCGGCTTCGAGCTGACCGGCAAGCTCCGCGAGGGTGTCACCGCGACCGATCTGGTGCTGACGGTGACCCAGGTCTTGCGGCAACTGGGGGTGGTCGGCAAGTTCGTCGAGTTCTGCGGCCCAGGCCTGGCCGACCTGCCGCTGGCCGACCGCGCCACGATCGCCAACATGTGCCCCGAGTTCGGGGCGACCTGCGCCATCTTCCCGGTCGACGCCGAGACCCTGCGCTACCTCGAGTTCACCGGCCGCCAGCCTGAGGAGGTGGCGCTGGTCGAAGCCTACTGCCGCGCGCAGGGGCTGTTCACCACCGCCGACACGCCCACCGCGGCCTACACACAGGTCGTCAAGCTCGATCTGAGCACCGTCGAGTTCAGCCTCGCCGGGCCGAAGCGGCCGCAGGACCGGGTCGTCCTGAGCGACGCCCCAGCCTCCTTCGCCAAGGCCCTGGAGACCGCCGGCAAGACCCCCATCCGACCGACCGCCGTACCAGGCACCGACTACACCATTGACCACGGCGCGGTGGTGATCGCGGCGATCACGAGTTGCACCAACACCAGCAACCCCGCGGTCCTGATCCGTGCCGGCCTGCTGGCCAAGGCCGCCGTCGAACGCGGGCTGACGCGCCAGCCGTGGGTCAAGACCAGCCTCGCGCCAGGCTCCAAGGTGGTCACCGAGTACCTTACCAAGGCCGGGTTGCTGCCTTACCTGGAGCAGCTTGGCTTCCATGTCGTCGGCTACGGCTGCACCACCTGCATCGGCAACAGCGGGCCGCTGCCGACCGCGGTCGCCGAGGCCATTGAGCAGGGCGACCTGGTGGTGGCCTCGGTGCTCTCGGGCAACCGCAACTTCGAGGGCCGGGTGCACGCCGCGGTGCGCGCCAACTACCTCGCCAGTCCGCCGCTGGTGGTGGCTTACGCCCTGGCCGGGCGGATGGACCTCGACCTGCGCCGCGAGCCGCTCGGCGTGGGCTCGGACGGGCAGCCGGTCTACCTGCACGAGCTCTGGCCCACCAACGCCACAGTCGCCGCGGTGCTGGGGCAGGCCCTGCAGGCCGGGATGTTCAGCGCCAGCTACGCCGATGCCTTTGCTGGCGACGAGCGCTGGCAGGCCATCGCCGCGCCCGCTGGCGACACTTACGCCTGGGACGCCGCTTCGACCTACGTGCAGCACCCGCCCTACTTCGTCGACCTGCCGGCCGAGCCTACCGCCGTGACCGACCTGACCGGCGCGCGGGTCCTGGCAGTGCTGGGCGACAGCGTCACCACCGACCACATCTCGCCAGCCGGCAACATCAAGGCCGACTCCCCGGCCGGGCGCTATCTGCGCGAGCTGGGCGTGGCCCCGGCCGACTTCAACAGCTACGGCAGCCGCCGCGGCAACCACGAGATCATGATGCGCGGCACCTTCGCCAACGTGCGGCTGCGCAACCAGATGGTGCCCGGTGTCGAGGGCGGCTTCACGGCCCACCAGCCCAGCGGCCGGCAGCTCAGCATCTACGACGCCGCGATGCGCTACCGCGACGAGCACGTGCCGTCGGTGATTCTGGCCGGGCAGGAGTACGGCTCCGGCAGCTCCCGCGACTGGGCGGCGAAGGGCCCGGCGTTGCTCGGCGTGCGAGCGGTGATCGCCGAGAGCTTCGAGCGGATCCACCGCAGCAATCTGATCGGTATGGGCCTCGTGCCGCTGCAGTTCGCCGCCGGCCAGAACGCCGCCAGCCTCGGCCTGACTGGCCAGGAAGTGATCAGCCTGGCCGGCGTGGCCGACTACGTCGAGGGCAGCGGTGACCGCACCGCGACCGTCACGGCGGTCCGGCCCGACGGCTTGACGCTGACCTTCCCGGCGCTGATCCGCATTGACACCCCGCAGGAGAAGCAGTACCTGCGGCACGGCGGCATTCTGCCGTACGTCCTGCGGCAGTTGCTGGCGGAGTAAACGCCCGGGAGCCGGCGCCGCCCCCGCGGCGCCGGCTCCCGGAAGGTCCCCTCGGCCAGCGTTACGGCGCCCAGGTCCCAGCGGCCATCGTGAAGTTGCAGAAGGGGCTGTAGAGCCCGGACGGGATCTGCACGAAGAGGTCGCTCACTTTGACGGCCTTGCCATGCCCGTCGGCGTAGGCGACGTTGGCCATGTCGTTGTGCCGGTCGCCGCGGCGCTGGTCACCGGGCGGCAGATTGAGGCCGATGCCGACATCGTCCCCACCACCGAGCGGTCCGCTGCCGAAGAAGCGCAGCGGATTGTCCGATCCGTCGACCATCGGGCAGACGCCCCAGCTATCCATCACCAGGTAGGTCGTCGCCGGGCTCTGCATCGTGTCGGCGTTGCGGTTGTCGTTCTTGCTGGTGCTCCAGGGCGCCCGGGTCTTGCAGATGCCCTCGTAGTTGAACCCGTAGTGGCCCCAGATCTCACGGATCGGCAGACCCCCGACGGTGTTCACGTAGCGCGGGGCGTTGCGGAAGTTCTGGTCACCGCTGGGGCAGAAGAAGACCTGGCTGTTCTTGACGTAGGACAGCCAGACCGTCTGCCAGTAGTAGGCCTCGGCGTAGCCGCGGTTCGGCACCGCCTCGCCCAAGACGTTCTGCCCGATGTTGCTGGCCGAGCTGGCGGCGCGGCTGAGGAAGCCCTCGTAGTCTGAGGCGTACATCAACGCCGCCTTGCCGATCTGGTTGAGGTTGGACAGACACGACGCCTGTCGCGCCTTCTCCCGCGCCTTCGCGAAGACCGGGAACAGGATCGCTGCCAGAATCGCGATGATCGCGATCACCACCAGCAGTTCAATCAACGTGAAACCAAGCCGTCGTGAGGCTCGCATGGGGGTCTCCCTGAGGGCGGTCAGTCAGCCGCGCCGACCTGGGCTGGCGACTGGGGGGTGTTTTCCGGCACGCCCGCTGCCGCTGGCAAGACGGGCTGGTCATGCCGCTCGCTGAACCGCCGGTTCTGCTCAATCTCTTCCTGCATCGGGTCCAGGCTGGCGGGCTGCTGATCGCCGACCGGCACGTCTTCCTCACCGACCACCCGTGGCATCTCGACGCCCACGCGGCGCGGTTCACTGGTCAGTGCCCGGCCGCCGACGAAACCAAGTGCGAGCACCAGGGCCACCAGGGCGGTGACGATCAGAGTCGGGCCGACCGGCAGTTGCCGTCGCAGGACGCCCTGCGGTTCGCTGTGGGTTGGCTGTGCCATCGGGATCCCCTTAGTCCATGTCCCAGTAGCTGTTGAGGCTCGGGTTGGCCGGTGCCGGGTTCGTCCCGCCGACCGCGGTGTAGCCGGCGTTGCGGCTGTCGTCCATGAAGTTGCTGAAGCCCAGCGGCTTGACGTGGCCGTCGATCCAGAGGATGTTGGCCAGGTCGTTATGCCGGTCGCGGGGCCGGGTGCTCCAACCGTTCGCCGGGCCGCCGCGTCCGCCGCCGCAGTAGTAGCCGTCGCCGTCGGTCAGCAGAATCGTCTCCGCCGGCAGCTTCACGCCGTCCATGAACTGCACGTTGGCGAAGTTGGCGAAGTAGCGCCAGTTGTAGGCGTACCCCCCGTCGTTGCCGTACGACGAGTTCGGCCGGACCTGCGCCGCCGACGGGCAGATCAGCACCTCGGGGCTCTTCATGTACGGGTAGAGGTGGTCGGCCCAGTCGGCGCGCGCTCCGGCGCGCCATGGGATCGCCGCGGGAATCGACCCGCCGATGGCGCAACTGACTGCCATCCGGTCGTAGTCGTCCCAGTACATCGCAAAGCTGATCCCGATCTGCTTGAGATTCGACTGGCAGGACGACTGCCGCGCCTTCTCACGCGCCTTGGCGAAGACCGGGAACAGGATTGCAGCCAGAATCGCGATGATGGCGATCACCACCAACAGCTCGATCAGCGTGAAGCCACGCCGCCTGCACGTGCCCATCGTTGCGTCCCTCCGGGCCAACTGGCCCGTCCAGGACGATAGGCTCGCGGTGTTCTGACGGGGCGATCAACCGGTCAAGTTTGGCCGGGTGGGCGGCTAGGAATCCGTAAAGGCCGGGGCGGCGGCGGGGCCGAGCGGCGCTGCAGGCGCAGCTCGCCGGCGGCGGTGATCCGGCCACCAACGACGTCGCGCTGGCCGCCATCGACGGAGCCGAGCAGGGTGTTCGGCGGCAGCTCCTCGCCCGACAGCGCGACCACCAGCAGGTAGCTGCCGTCGAACAGGTTGCCCAGCGTGAAGTGCCCGGCGGCGTCGGTCGTGGTGGCCGCCGAGACCAGCCGTTGCGTCCACGGCGTCAGGGCGCCCGTGCCGGCCCACAGCGGCAAGGCCAGCAGCGGCGTGACGCCCACGCGGGTGGCGGCCAACGGACGGCCATCGAGCAGCAGGCGACCGCGCAAGCCACCGCTGTGGCGCGGCGGGGCAACCCGCAGGCTGGCGGCCAGCGCCGGGTCGGCCGCGGCCCAGCGCTGCGCGGCGGCCGTGAAGCCCCAGCGCTGCGCCAGGCGGGCCAGGCGGACGGCCGCCGCCGGACTGGAGGCCTGGCTCGGCCCGACCCAGCGCGCCACCAGCCGGCTGGCTTCCGGGGAATAGGCACAGTGGCTGAGGGTTTCCAGTTGCGCCGCCAGGAAGATCGGGGCCGTGGTCGGCCGGCTGGTCAGCAGGTCCTGGGCCCGCACCGCGGCGAGCGGGTCCCAGGCCGCCGTGGCCGTGTCGCTGAGTTGGATCGCCGCGGCGCGGTCGAGGGCGCTTGGCGGCGCGGCGACCAACCAGGCTGCCACGCGGCGGCTGGTGGCGCCGTCCAACGGCAGGCCCAGCGCACTGCGACCCGCCGAGCGGCCGACCAGGGCCGGCTTCTCACGATGGTAGAGCACGGCGACGGCCGGGCGTTCCGCCTCGGCCACCCGCCGGGGCGGGATCTGCCAGGCCACCGCGGGCGGCGTGCCGAGGCGGTAGCGACCGAAGAAGACCAGCCGCCAGGCGACCTGCAGACCGATCGCCACGAGCGCCGTCACGACAGCCAGCGGCAGCACCCGCCGCAGCCGCGGCCGCAGCGTCTCGCCCGGCGGCGCCAGCAGCCCGGCGACCACCGCCACCACCAGCCCGCCCCAGGCGCGCAACGCCACCACGAACGCCAGCAGCGTCAACCAGGCCCGTCCGTGGTACAGCCCGAGATCGAGGAAGGTGCCGAGGAACCCGAACTCCCGGGCGCCCATCGCGTGCTTCAGGTAGAGGTGCGCCACCACCCCAACCAGCGCCCCGTTGATGGTCTGGCCGAGGCAGGTCAGCAGATAGGGCCAGTCGTCGCGGGGATGCAGCCAGCCGCGGCGGTGCCACAACAGCCACAACACGGCGCCGCAGCAGCCGGCCCGCAGGATCGGGAAGCTGGTCTGCATCACCAGATCGTCGAGCGGCCAGAGCGCCGCCGCCAGCACCGCGGCCGAGCCAAGCGCCGCGACCACCACCTTATGCCGCTCGAGCCGCCCGCGCCGGAGCTCGCCAACCCAGTCGGGGCTCAGCCAGCCCAACAGGTGCCAGCAGGCGAGGCCCGCCAACAGCAGGTGGAGTCCCAGCACCAGCGGCTGCTGGCCGAACGCCACGGCCGACCGCAGAGTCTGGTCGAGCGCCGCCTGCGCCGCCGGCAGCGGCAGGCTGTCCAGGCTGCCGTCAGGCAGCAACTGCCGGAGCTGCAGGTCGGAGGCGGCGCGCGCGCGGTCGACCATCTGGACCCACAGCCGCCAGCCGTGCCAGGCGCCCAGCGCCAGCAGCAGGGCCGCCGTGCCGGCCAGCCGGCGGCGTCCCCCCGTCGGCGGTGGCTCCGGCGAACTGGCCCCCAGCGGGGCGGCGTCGGGCGGGTGATCCAAGTCGGAGGTTCCCTTCCAGCGCCGCTCAGTGCCGCGCGGCGACCGGATCGACCGGTACCACCCGCAACCCGAGCCGCCGGAACGCCAGCGTCAGCCCCTGCCGCATGTCGGCGCAGGAGTCGATGCTCCGCAGATCGACCCCCAGGCTGACAATGGTCTGCGCCAGCTCCGGGCCGACCCCGACCAGCAGACACTCCGTGCCCAGCAGCTCGGCGGCCCGGAAGGTCTTGATCAGGTGGTCGGCGACATTCGTGTCGACCACCGGGACGCCGGTGATGTCGATCAGCACCATCGCGGCCCGCTCGGCCGCCACGCTGCGCAGCAACTCTTCCATGATCTGCCGCGCCCGCCAACTGTCGATGGTTCCGATCAACGGCAAGGCCAGGATGCCGTCCCAGACCTTGATCACCGGCGTCGAGAGCTCCAGCATCGCTTCGCGCTGGCGCTCCATCAGATGCAGTTGGAGGTCCAGGAAGGCCCGCGCAAAGCGCACCGCGATGCTCCGGATGGCGCGGTCGACCGCTTCCAGAATCTCCCGCCGCCGCGCCGGATCGTCTTCCGCGCGCCAGGCGACGTCCAGCACGACGTCCTTGTAGTAGCACATCGCTTCCAGGATATCGGTCAGCTCGAACCCGGCCGGCAGCCGCTCGTGGACCAGCGTGTCGACGAACGCCAGCACGTCGGGATGCTCCGGCTCCCGCGCGGCGACCGGCAGCAGGTGGATCATCCGCCGCGTGTTCTCCGGAAACGTCAGCGGATCGGCGCTGGCATAGCGGGCGATGCGGTGCCGCACCAACTCCAGATAAGGCACCAGCACTTCCTCGAAATGCTGCTCGATGAAGGCCGCGAAGACCGCCATGGTCGGCTCCTAATCGTCCAATCGCAGGGCCAGCACAGTCAAGTCGTCGTGGTCCCGCGCATAGCTGGCGGCCAGCCGGTCAGCCAGCTCTTGCGGCTGCCCGCCACTGGCGCGCAGCTCGTCGTCCAGGTCGAAGTGGGTGGTCAGCCCATCGGAGTGCAGCACCAGCCAGTCGCCGGGTCGCCAGCTGCCCTCGAAGACCTTCGGCGGCCGGAAGTTGGTGCCGACGATGCCGCTGGTCGGGACCGCCCGGAAGCCGCCGCCGGCCAGGCTGCGCAGTTCGACATTGCCGAGCCCGGCAAACAGCACGCGGTGATCGGCGGCGTCCACCCGCAGCACCGCCAGCGCCGCGCCACGAGTCTGCCGCAAGGCCGCGTCCGCCGCGGCGAAGACCCGCGGCAAACTCGCCTGCCGGTGCTCGCCAACGGCCTCCACCGCAGCCTGGCTGGCGGTCCGCGCGGCACTGCCGCTGCCGAGACCGTCGGCCACCGTGACCGTCACGGCGTCGCCGTCGTCGAAGACCGCCCAGGCATCGCCGCACTCGACGTTGCCCTTCTTCGGACGACTGACCACGCCGTAGGCTAGCGCAGCCATTTGCGGATCGTCACTTTCGTGCCGACCCCGCGCTCGGACTCGATCTCGAACTCGTCGACCAGCCGCCGCGTGCCTGGCAGCCCCGCGCCGAGGCCGCCGGAGGTCGTGTAGCCATCGCGCATCGCCTCTTCGATGTCCGCGATCCCCGGCCCCTGGTCCTGCGCTACGACCTCGATGCCGCGCCGGCTGCCGCGCTGCACCGCGCCGAGCTCAATCGAGCCGGGTCGGGCGTAGTTGTAAATGTTCCGCGCCAGCTCGCTGATAGCAGTCGCGACCCGCGCCAGGTCGACCGGCCCGAAACCAGCCTCCTTGGCGAGCTGTCGTCCCTCCTGGCGAGCCCGGACGATATCGAGTTCGTCCTGGATTGGCACCACCACTCGCTCAGGCATTGGATTCGGTCCCCTCCACCAACGCTGTCAGCTTGGCCAGCCCCTTCTCGAGGTTCAGCGCGGTGACCACACCCTCCAGCTCCAACCCCAGCTCGACCAGCGTGATCGCCACCGCCGGCTGGATCCCCGTGCAGACCACATGGGCGCCCATCAGTCGCGCCATCAGCGCCGCGTCGCGGATGATCTTGCCGAGGAAGCTGTCCACCATGTCGACCGCCGTCAGGTCGATCACCACCCCGGCGGCGCCCGTGGCGCTGATCTGGTTGAGGATGTCCTCCTTGAACTGCACCGCGGACTCATCGTTCAGTTCGATCTGAATCGAGGCGATCAGCGCGTTGCCGATCTTCAGGATGGGTATCTTCTGGACCATGCCGCCTCCTATCCGACCACCCGGCCATGCAGATCATGCACCCCGGCCGCGGTGATTTCTGCGGTCACCAGCTCGCCAGGCTGCGCCGCGCCGGTCAGGTGGACCACGCCATCGATCTCCGGCGCATCGCGGTACGACCGCCCACGCGCGCGACCGTCGCCCGCCGCCTCCACCAGCACCGCGAGGTGCCGCCCAATCTGTGCTTCGTTACGCTCCCGCGAGATGCCTTCCTGCAAAGCCGCCAGTTGCGCGATCCGGGCCTCGGCGACGCCCCGCGGCACCTGCCCCGGCAACTCCGCCGCCGGGGTGCCAGGCTCGGGGGAGTAGGCGAAGAAGCCCACCCGGTCGAGGCGCGCCTCCGTCAGGAAACTCTCCAGCGCCTGGTACTCCTGGCGCCGCTCGCCCGGGAACCCGACGATGAACGTGCTCCGCAGGCAGATGTCCGGCAGCGCCGCCCGCAGCCGCTCGATCAGCTTCAGGTACGACGCCCGCCGCCCACCGCGGTTCATCGCCCGCAAGACCGGATCGGCGGCGTGCTGCAACGGCATGTCGAGGTACCGCACCACCTGCGGCGTCGTCGCCATCGCCTCCAGCAGCGCGTCGTCGACCTTCGTCGGGTAGCAGTACAGCAGCCGCACCCAGTCCAGCCCGGGCACCGCGCCGAGCGCCCGCACCAGGTCCGCCAGCCGCCGCCCGTCGGACTGGTCGCGGCCCCAATGCGTCAAGTCCTCGGCAATCAGCACCAGCTCGCGCACCCCACCCGCCGCCAGCCGCGTCGCTTCGGCCACCAGCGCTTCCAACGGCCGGCTGCGGAAGCTGCCGCGGATGGTTGGGATGATGCAGAAACTGCAGTTGCAGTTGCAGCCCTCGGCGATCTTCTGGTAAGCCGTCCACGGCGGCGTCGCCAACCGTCGCGGGAGGTACTCCTGGTACGGCAGGTTCGGCAGCGAGACCGCCACCGGCCGCTCGCCCGGCCGGCCCCGCAGGCCGGCCAGCAGCTCCGCCAACTGCGGAAACTCCGAAACGCCGACCACCAGGTCGACCTGCGGGCACTTCTCGCGCACCAGCTCGGGCCGCAGTTGCGCCAGGCAACCGCTGACCACCAGCACCTCGCAGCGACCCTTGGTCTTGAAGCGGCTGGCCGCCCGGATCTCGCGGATCGCCTCCTCGCGGGCCGCCTCCAGGAAGCTGCAGGTGTTGACGATCACCACCTCGGCGGCGGCCGCGTCGGTGACCACCTCGTAGCCCTCCGCCGTCAGCAGCCCGAGCATCTGCTCGGCATCGACCAGGTTCTTGGCGCAGCCTAGCGCAATCAGCGCCACCCGGCCAACCACCGTCTGCGGCGATGGCCGGTCAAGCAGCGAGCCGAGCGGGATCAGGTCACTCACCTAGCCGCCCTCCGCCACCGGCTCGGCGGTCAGCCGCTGCCGCAACCGGTCGGTCAGCTCCGCGGTCTGGTCATCGTCGACCTTCGCCTGCTGCTGCGTCACCACGTAGAAGGCATCCTCCGCCGCGCCGCGCCAGGTCGTGATTTTGGCCACTACGATGTCCAGCCCCTCGGCCGCCAGGGCGTTGGTCAGGCAGTACAGCAGCCCACGCTGGTCGTCGGCCCGGAAGGTGACCACGGTGTGCTGCCGGGAGTCGGTGTTGCTCACCTTGACGGTGTGCAGCACGACGTTCTCGGGCACCTGCTTGCCCCGCCGCAACAGCACCTCGGCCGCCGTCTCGTGGCCGCCCAGCACGCTCTCCAGGTCGTGCCGCAGCCGGTCGCGCTTGACCTGGCCCAGCGGCTGGCCGAAGTCATCGACCCAGATCTTCGCCAGCGACCGCCGGCCGCAGCCATCGCATGGCGGCACGCTGACATCGGACTGGGCCAGGTAGATGTCGAGGTTGTTGGCCGTCACCGCGGCGGCGATGTCACGCAGCAGGCCGGGCCGGTCGTTGGTCGCCACGGTCAGCTCGGTGTGCATCGCCTGCAGCGCGTGGTAGAACTCGACCACCGGGTCCTCACCCTTGTCGACCCGGTCGAGGTACAGGATGTGCTTCGCGATCAGCGCCGGCGGCGTGTTCACCGCGTACCACGTCGGCATCGCCCCGAGGTGGCGCTGGATCACCGCCGGATCGACATTCCGCAGGGCTGCGTTGTCGCGCAGCCGCCGGCCAATCCGCTCGCGGGCCCCCGGCTCGTCGACCGCCGGCCGCTCGTTGATCCACTTCGCGGCCTTCACGAAGAGCTCCATCAGCATCCGCCGCTCGCTCTCGCGGAAGATGTTGTCGCCGACACTGCGGGCGTCCGACCAGGTCAGAATCGCCAGCATGTCGAGGGCGTCCAACGGGTCGTCCTGGGGCAGCGTCTTCAGGAAGCCCTCGATCGTGTCGGGCAGCGGCAGCGCCCGCAGCCGGGCCGTGCGCATCATCGTGAGATGCTCGCGGACCAGGAAACCGATCCGCTCGACCGAGGTCTCCGGCAGCCCCAACCGCCGGGCCACCGCGGCGGCCACCGGCGCGCCAGTCAAGCTGTGCTCGCCCGTCTTGTCGAGCTTCCCGACATCGTGGAACAACGCCGCCAGGAACAGCACCTCCGGCTCGCGGATCATCCGGAAGGCGTCCGAGAGCGTCTGCTCATCCTCACCGACCGGCGTGTCGCGCAGCCGTTGCAGCTCCTCGATCACCTTCAGAGTGTGCTCGCCGACGGTGTACTCGTGCGCCGGATCACCCGGCAGGAAGGTCATCAGCGGCTCAAACTCAGGCAGCAGCCGCTCCAGAACGCCGGTCCGCAACATGTAGCGCAGCGTGCCGGCGACGTCGTTGGTCGACGTCAGAATCCGCCGCAGGCTCGAGCCGACCGCCAGCTTGTTGAGCACCGGCCGGTTGATCAACTCGGCGTTGGTGGTGATCAGCCGCTCCAGGTCAACCGCGTGCGGCAGCCGCAGGCGCTGGCGCTCTTCGTAGACCAGCACCAGCCGCGCCGGGTCCTCGCGGAAAATCCCCTCGTGGTTCGGCGCCATCATCCAGTTCACGACATGCGTGCCGTGGCGGAACTCCAGCCGTTGGTGGCGGCAGGTGAACAGCAGCCGGCGCGAGAAGTCGTGGATCACCCGCGCGCACTTGTAGTACTCGCGCATCACCTGCTCGGCCGGCCGCTCGACCCCGTCGGGGTAGCGCAGCGCCTCGCCCAGGCCGTGCTGGTACTCGACATGCAGCACGTCCAGCTTCTGGCCGCGCCGGTAGTGGATCCAGTTGCGCAGCAGCAGCAGGAACTCCAGCGCCTGAATCACCGCCTCGCACTCGCCGTAGGTCACCACGCCGCGCTGCCGCAGGGCGTTCAGGATGTCCCAGTCGGCGATCCCGTAGACCACCTTGGCGACCCAGATCGCCGCATGAAAATCGCGCAGCCCGCCCGGGCCGCTCTTCAGGTTCGGCTCCACCGCAAACACCGACTGCCGCGCGTCCAGCCAAACCGCCTGCCGCTCCTCGTAGTTCAGATGCACGAACTCCACCGGCTCAATCGACCGCAGCAGGTTCTGCATGAAGTGGATGTGCAGCGACTCGTTGCCGACCACGAACCGCGACTCCAGCAGCGCCGTGGCGGTCTGGTGGTCGATCAACCCAAGATCGGACAACGGCCGGTAGCTGTGCGCCACCTGCGGGTGCCGCCCCGGCACCAGCACGTCGCCCAACAACAGCAGGATCTCGCGGACCACCGCGTCGATCGCTTCGTTCTCTTCGTGCGCCGGGATGAACACCAGGTCGATATCGGACCACGGCGACAGCGCACTGCGGCCATAGCCCCCAACCGCCGCCACGCAGAGGTCGGCCTCGGCCGGCAACGGACCCAGCTTCGCCGCCACCAGCTTCGTGGCCACCTTGTAGAGCCGCGCCAGCAACAGGTCGAAGAGCGTCGCCTGCTCGTGACAGAAGATCGCCCCCGCCGGCTCCTCGCCAAAACGCTGCCGCAGCGTCTCGCGCTCCGCGTCGACCCAGCCCCGCAACGCGGCGGTCAGCGCGTTGCGCTGCTCGACCGGGTCCCCACAAGCCGTCACCACCTGCTTCAGGCGTTCGGCCATCAGCGTGCGCTGCTCGGGGCTCAGCACCGTTCTCCGCCCGTCGCGCCGCCGCGGGCCGGCATCGGCGGGAACCTCCAGGGTACTGTCGCCCATCCGCCCCGTCAACCGCCCGAGCGCCCGTCGCGTTGCGGGGGTGTGACGGCGACGGGGGCCGTCTACTACTCCGCGACCGCCCACCCCCACGCGCCGCAAACCGCCAGCAGCTCCCCCTCGGCGCCGAGCTGGTGGTTGACGTGCTGCACCACCGCCCCGGCCTCGTCGAGCACGGTCACCTCGGTCCGCGGGCCGCCGGGGAAGACGTACTCGTAGAGCACCGTCACCCGCCCCGACCCCTGCTGCCCCGTCGCCGGCTGCTGCGTGGAAACGACCTGGTCGGCGAGGTTGTAGACGGTCTCCCAGGTGCTCCCCAGCGCGTCGGTGACGAGAGTCCGGTTGCCCCGCCCATCGTACCGGAAGTACGTGCGGTGGCCGAGATTGTCCTCCACATACAACGCCTGCCCGACGGCGGCGGCCTGCGACCAGGCGACGTCGGTTTCGTACTCGTAGGTGGTCACGAGGGTGGTGTCGGAGCTGATGGCGGGGTGGGTGTGATGGTCGGTGGCGGGAGCAGTAGTGATTGCTACTGGGCGGCCCCGCCAGCATCCCCGTTGGCGCCTCTAGTTTCCCCTGCCTTCCCAGAGTGGAGCATCGGAGTAGCGCAATCAGAGTGACGTTCCTAGTTGCGCACGCTATCTGAACCGAGTCCCATCGGAGGCTTGCTGAAACCTATATTGGCGCTGGCGCAGGCAGTTCTGAAGAAGCACGACCACCGCACCTGCGAGCACTTGGGCGATGACAAAGCACACTGGCAGTCCCATCCACCACTGACCGTCGGCCGAAGCGCCCGACGGTGCCCTGAACACCAGCACGAGAATTACGATCATGCCTACCACAAGGCCTGTGATTGCAGCCGTGTGCCGAGCCATCACAACATCGCGCAGTACCATACGGCACCTCCAAAGCTCCGCTCGTCCCCTACCGCACTCGGCCCTACATCGGGTTAGTCTAACACAGGTGGCACACGGAGACCGATGAGCTTGCAAGCATCGACTCCGAAGACAGGGAACCCGCAGCTAAACATGATCCAAACCTCAGCGGCATAGGCCAGGCAGTCGAAGCTTGTGCAGTACGAGCCAGCCACACATCGACACAGCCGGTAGTGGCACTGCAAGCACTCTGGGCGCGCGAGCATATAGAACATGCAGCCGCTATTCGTGAGACACTCATCGTGACTCTTGCAACAAGCATCAACTTGATCGACAGGCATACCGGGGCCAGAGTTGTACAAACCGCACCAGTTTCCGTGGTTGGCTGGCCACAGCCCCCTTGGATCACTTCGACTGGTAGTTCCGCTTGCGACATACCCGTAGACATTCACCCCGCCCTCATACCCAATCGGATCCCGATTCAGGAACCTCCCCACCCCCGGCCCATAGTACCGGTACGCCAGCGCGACCAGGCCGGTCTCTTCGTCCGTGTAGTACCCATACTTCGCCCGGTACCCGCGGGGATCAACATCGCCGCTGGTGAGCTCGTTGCCCCAGGCGTCGAAGAGGCGGTTGGCGAGGACGTCGCCGGCGGCGTCGAGGAGGTGGACCGCGTCGCCGAGGGGGTCGAACTGGTATTGCACCTCGCCGCGACTGAGCAATCCCGCCGCGCCGAAGGTGCTGGCGGCGACCAGGTCACCCGCCGCGTCCAACTCACAGACCACATTGATGCCGTCGTAGAGGAAGTAGGTGCGGGTGGCGCCTTCCTTCCAGGCCCGCAAGCCATCACCGCGGTAGGCGGCTTCGAGGGCGGTGCCGTGGGCGGTCATGCGGTTCTCGACATCCCAGGTCAAGGCCGTGCCGCCGAAGGTGGTCGGGTTGCCATTGCCATCGTAGACATAGGTGCCCGGGCCGGTGAGCGGGTTGGCTGCGTGGCTGGCGGTTGTGGCCGGACTCCCCATGTTGCGCGCCTATCCCGAATCACTCTGCCTGATGGGAGGGCGGGTGTCAAGAGCACTTGTCCCGCGCCTGTCATGGTTTCGCAAGACGGGCCGTGGTCGACGCCGGTGGCGGCCAGGCCACGAGCCCAGGGCGTTGCCCTGGGCTGGCTTGGGTCGCCCCTTCGGGGCTTCCGGATGGCGCAGGCCTCCGCACCAGCGCTGGATCGGGCTGGCTGGACGTGGTGGCGTCGAAAACGGGTCAGGACCGGCGGAGTACCGTCAGTCCAGACCCGTGTTTCGCCGCCGGTCCGCCCTGACATGGTAGCCCGCGTCGGCCGTCGCGAGGGTTGCCGCGACCCGGCGGCCCGCCGCGACCCGGCGATGCTGGCGCGCTTGGGTGGGGTGTGGCCAGGCCGCTGACCTTACCACCAGATCTCGGCCGTCCCACTTCTGTAGTGTGCCAACGTCGCCGTGACGCGGGTGGCTGGGCCGCTCTGGAGGCCGAGTTGGGTGGCCACGGCCGCGACCAGGGGCGGGGGCTCGCCGACCCAGGAGAGGTGGTTGCCGCCGGCCCGGAGGAGGGTCTCGCCGAGGTCCCAGAGGGAGTCCTCCGCGAGGGTTGCCAGCTCCGCGGCGGCGAAGGCCCAGGCGCGGTGGCGGGTTGGCCAGGGCGGCTGGACGTGGTGCAGGTGGCCGGTCCAGGCGGCGGCCGCCGGCGCGCGGGCGGTCCAGGGGTCGCGGCCGAGGCAGGTGGCGGCGAGCCAGGCCAGGCCGAGCACGGTGCCGCGGGGGTCGGCGCCGCTGAGGGTCAGCTCGTCGCCGCTGGTCTGCACGGCGAAGGTCTCAGGCGCGGCTGGCGCGACGACGGCGGTGTAGGCCGGGTCGGGGCCGATCAGGATGGCCGGCTGGCCAAGCGGGGCCGGCTGCGGGTAGAGCGGGGCCGGGGCGCCGAGGGCGAGGGCGACGTCGCGCGAGAGGCGGTAGGCGGCGGCCAGCAGGCTGGGCGGGTAGACCAGCGGCAGGTAGATGGGCGTCGCCGCAGTCCAGACGAAGGGCTGACTCATGGCAGCACCGCCAGGTGGGTCGGCATCGCGTAGAGGCCACTGACGTTGGCGCGACCGGGCACGCAGAACTGCGTCGACGGCCCGCCGTCGAGGTTCAGCGCCTCCTGACAGCCGAGCCCACCGCGGTCACGGGAGCGGGCCAACACGGCGGCGAACTCGGCCAGCGTGGCGGCGGTGTCGAGGGTCGCCGCGAGGACCACGCGGCCCTGGTCGTCGATCCCGACCGCGGAGCGCGCCGCGCGGGGCGAGTCCTTGAGCTGGGTCGGGCGGCCGTCTTCGACCAGCCGCGGGCCGCACTGCACCGCCTGCTGCACATCGGACAGGTTCGCGGCGGTCTGTCGTGAGACAATCCGGGCGCGCTGGCCCTGCACCACGAAGCAGGGCCAGCGGTTGGCGCGGCGCGCGATGCGCTGCTGGCCATTACTGACGACCCAGCCGAGCGGGTGCCGCTGCTCGTCGAAGTAGCCACCGTTGATCACGGCCAGCGCCCCGAGCCGGGCGGCCACGGCGTCGGAACGCTCCCAGGTGCTGGCGCCGCCGCTGGCGGCGACCACCTGCAGGCGGTGCGCCCGCAGGTCGACCACCACCGCGCCGACCTCGCGGGTGAGGTTGACCCCTGGCGGCAGCGCGGCCCGCAGGAGTGGCAAGCTGGAGACCGGCTCCGGCGCCGCCGACGCGGTGGGCGGCACGGCCTGCGGGGTGGCGACGGGTACACTGCTGGGCGGTGCGGGTGTCGGCGGCCGGCAGGCGGTCAGGCAGAGGGCCAGCAGACTGCTACGACGGGCGTCAATCGGCGGCCTCGCCACGCCCCGCCTGCGCCTCGCACCAGTCGCGGGCGCGCCCGAGGGCCATCACCGGGAAGTAATGCCGATAGAGGTTGTAGTTGATCATGAAGCCGCGGCCGAGCTCGGTGCCCTGCGGCAAGGTGCTGCCAGGCTTACTGAGATCGACGCGCGCACCGCCGCCGTAGCCGGGAAAGCCGGTGCCGGTGTACTGCGGCTCGTCCCAGGTGCCGTCGCTGGTGATCGTGCGCAGCAGGTACT
The DNA here is from genome assembly GCA_020850355.1 of Fimbriimonadaceae bacterium. Taxonomy (GTDB): domain Bacteria; phylum Armatimonadota; class UBA10988; order UBA10988; family UBA10988; genus JADZEX01. The sequence goes on from JADZEX010000028.1 coordinate 59,147, forward strand.
CGACGCCGCGCCGGATGGCCGCAGCGTAGCGCGGCGCACCCACCGCCAGCAACGCCATCAGCGCCCAGGCGGTCTGCGACGCGGTGCTGTCGCCGACGCCGCGCAGGCGGAGATCCATGTAGCTGCCACAGGTCTCGCCCCAGCCGCCGTCGGGGTTCTGGTGCTCGCTGATCCAGTCGGCGGCCCGCCGCACGTAGAACGAGTGCATGTCCTCGCCGACGGCGGCCAGCGCTGGCAGCACCGCGGCGGTGCCGTAGATGTGGTTGACGCCCCAGCGGCCGAACCAGCTCCCGTCGCGTTCCTGCTCGGCCCGGATGTAGGCCACGGCGCGCGCCACCACCGGGTCGCTGAGGTCGCGTCCGAGCGCCCCGAGGGCCTCGACGACGTGGGCCGTGACGTCGACACTCGGCGGGTCGAGCGCCTCGCCGAAGTCGCAGAAGGGGATCTTGGCGACCAGCGGGTTGGTGTTGTCCTTGTCGAACGCCGCCCAGGCGCCGTTGCGGCAGCGCATGCCGAGCACCCAGGCCGCGCCGCGCTCGATGGCGGCGTCGACCTCCGCCGGCACGGGAGCGCTATCGCGCAGCCGCGCCAGGGCGATCAGCGCGACCGCGGTGTCGTCGACGTCGGGGTAGGTGTCGTTCTCAAACTCGAAGGCCCAGCCGCCGGCGGGGATGGCACCGGCGTAGACCTGCCAATCGCCCGGCACCCGGACCTGCTCATCGAGCACCCAGCGGATGGCGCGGCGGACGGCCTTGGAGTGGCGGCCGTCGCAGCCGCAGTCGGTGTAGGCCAGCAGCGCCAAGACGGTGTCCCAGACCGGCGAGACGCAGGCCTGGACATAGGTCCCGCCGCGCCGCTCGTAGGCCCAGGGCGCGTTGAAGGCGTCGAGCCCCTTGGCGACCACGGGATGGTCGATGGCATAACCCTCGACATGGAGCGCCATCAGCGAGTAGACCCACGGCGGTTGGATGCCACCCCAGCAGCCGTCGGCCTCCTGTCGCTCGATGATCCACTCGAGGCCGACCTTGATGGCCTCCTCGCGGCGCGGGTGCCACGGCAGCTTCTGGAACAGGCAGGCGCCGCGGTCGAGCCAGTAGAACAGCCGCTCCCAGGAGAGCAGTCGCCCACGCCGGGGGAGGCTGTAATCGAAGTTGGCGCGGCCATCAGGAAAGAGCTCGTCGAGCCGCTGCTCGGGAGCGAGCGGCCGGACCGGCCGGCGGGCCGCCAAGATGCTCAGCGGCACCATTGTCCCGCGGGCCCAACTGCTGAACTGGTAGATGTTGAAGGGCACCCAGGAGGGCAAGAAGATCAACTCGGGCGGCAACGATGGCGTGCCGTCCCAGGGCCACTCGCCGATCAGCGCCAGCCAGAACTTGGTGAAGACGCGCACCCGCGCGAGGCCGCCTTGGGCCATGATCCACTCGCGGGCCGCCCGCAACTGGGGCGAGTCGGGATCGAACCCGGCGACGCGCAGCGCGGCGTAGCACTCGACGGTGGTCGAAATGTCGCCGGCGGGGGCCTCGTAGTAGTTTTCCCAGGAGCCGTCGGCGCGCTGGTCGTTGAGGATCGCGCGGACCACGCCGGGGTACTTCGGGTCGTCGCGGACCCCCAGGAAGTGCATCGCGAGAATCCACTCGGCTTCCATCGAGGGATTCGTCTCGAGGGCGCCGACCCAGAAGCCGCGCGGGTCCTGGTGGCGCTCCAACCAGCCGAGCGCGTCAGCGATCCCGGCCTGGAGGGTGCGTTCGTGGTGCAGGGCCAGGGTGGCCGCTTCAGACTCCAGTGCCACGGAGGCGCCCCTCCTCGTCCTTCGGCCGGCCTCACCACCGCTGCCGAGGCGGCTTGCCAAGCGCCTTCGGCCACTGTTCAAACGGTGCCACAACAATCTTACAACGTCAAGGAGTCGACCACGATTCCGGTTCGGCGTACTCCACCCGGAACCCGCCGGCCGGGACCCGCGCCAGCCGTGGGGCGATGTGGGTGAGTGCCTGTGGCCCGCTTTCGACGAGGATCCAGCGGCGCCGCAGGCGGGCCGCCACCGCGCCGGTGGTGCCCGATCCGGCGAAGCAATCGAGCACCAGGTCGTCCTCGCGGCTGAACAACTCGAGCACTCGTTGCAGCAAGGTTTCGCTTTTCTCAGTTGGGAAAGCCTGCCCAAAGGCGTAGCCGCTGAACTCGTCCCAGAGCGTGTCGGCGAAGCGCTGGTCCAACGGCGGCACCCAGTGCTGCACCTTGCCCGGCCCGCCGGGTCGCAGGTACTCTTCGCAACCCCCGCGGCGGCGCCACCAGGCCAGCAACTCGCCCTCCCCGGCGGCGGCGAAAGCGGCGTAGTTGGCAACCGCGCGCGCCGCCCGCGCCTGACACCACTTCCACTGCCCGCGGACCGGGGTCACGCCGTACAGCTCGTAGCGCATCGTCGGCCGGTCGGCGGTGCTCCAGAAGTCCTTCCAGTAGCCGGCCGGGTGCGCCGGGCCGCCCGCCTTGCGCACCAGCGGCGGCGGGTAGCGGTGGGCCGGCGACTTGCTGTAAAGCAGCACCACGTCGTGCGCCCAGGGCAGCGCGGCGACGGCTCTGAACTGCCGCTGCAGGTTCTTGGTGACCCGCTTGACGATGATCGTGTTGCGGTAGTTGGCGGCTCCGAAGATTTCGTCCAGCAAGACCCGCACGAGGTGCGCCACGCTCTCGTCGAGGTGCAGCAGCAGCGAGCCGTGGTCGGCCAGCAGGGCATGCAGTTGCAGCAGCCGGCTGCGCAGCCAGGCGAGGTAGACCGCCGGGGGCAGGTGGTCGTCGTAATGCTCAAAGCGCCGCCCGGTATTGAAGGGCGGATCGGTGTAGACCAGATCGACCTGTCCCGCGAGGCCCTCCCGCAACAACGCATCGAGCGCCCAGTGGTTGTCCCCGATCAGCAGGCGGCCGACGCCGTCGCCGTGCTGCGGGTCCCACCGCAGCCGACCGCGCGCCGCCGCGGGCAACGTCTGCAGGCCGGCGGACGTGACCAGGTGAACGTGCTGGTCGTCGCGCCCGGCCCACTCCAAGCGGGGCGCGGCAACGGGCGAGCAGCGATGGTGGCGGAGCGGCTGGGCCATGCACGCTTAGACACCCCGGTCGCCCCGAGGTGGCACCGCGCTCAGCGGGGCAAGGCCGCGAAGGCCGCCAGAGCCCTGGCGCGGGCGGCGGCGTGGTCGACCAGCGGCGCGGGGTAGGTCGCCCCGAGGGTCACCCCGGCCGCCGCGAGCACGGCGGCGTCGAGCTGCCAGGGCGCCTGGATGTCGGCCGGCCCGAGCTGTGCCAGTTCGGGCAGGAAGGCCCGCACGAAGTCGCCCGCCGGGTCGAACTTACGGGCCTGCAGCAGCGGGTTGAAGATCCGGAAGTAGGGCGCCGCGTCAGCTCCGCAGCCGGCGGCCCATTGCCAGCCCAGGGTGTTGCAGGCGAGGTCGGCATCGACCAGCGTGTCCCAGAACCAGCGCGCCCCGACCTGCCACGGCTGCAGCAAGTCTTTGACCAGGAACGACGCGACCAACATCCGCAGCCGGTTGTGCATCCAGCCGGTCTGCCAGAGCTGCCGCAGCGCGGCATCGAGCAGCGGGTAGCCGGTCTGCCCGCCCTGCCAGCGCTGCAGCGCCTCGGGATCAGGCTGCCACGGGAACTGCTCGAACTCTCGCCGCAGCGGCGCGGCGGCCGTGTGCGGGTAGTGGTAGAGCAGGTGGTAGGCGAACTCGCGCCAGCCGAGCTCGGCCAGGAACCGCTGCCGATCGGGAGTCGCGTCGGCTGCCAGCGCCAGGTGATAGACCTGCCGCGGGCTGATCTCGCCGAAGTGCAGGTGCGGCGAGAGGCGCGAGGTGCCCTCCAGGTCGGGCCGGTCACGGTGCGCGTCATAGCGCTGCAGCACCGTCGCCAGCCGCGCCAGCCGGCGCGCGGCACCGGCCTCGCCGGGCTCCCAGGTCCGCGCCAGACCGTCTGTCCAGGCGACTCGTGGCAGCAGCCCGAGCTCCTCCAGGCGACAGCCCTCGACCGCCGTCGCCGCCGCCTGCAGCGCTGGCGCCGCGACTGGGGCGGCCGGCACCGGCAGGTTGCCGCAAGCGCGCCAGAACGGGGTGAAGACCGTGTAAGGGTCACCGCTGCGGTTGGCCACCGCTTCGGGCTCGTGCAACAGGCTGCCGGGATAGGTCGCCACGCTCAGCCCAGCGGCGGCCAGGCCGCTGGCGACGCGCCGGCCCTGCTCCCGGGCGGCCGGCTCGTAGCGCCGGGTGTAGACCACCCGCGTGGCACCGACCGCCGCGGCGACCTGGCGCAGCTCGGTCAGCGGGTCGCCAACCCGCCAGACCAGCGGCGCCCCGGCCGCGGCGAGACTCTGCCCCAGCGCCTGCAACGAGTGGTGCAGCCACCACCGCGAGGCCGCCCCCGGCGCCCAGTCGCCTTCGTCCTGCGGCGCCCAGATGTAGACCGGCACCACCGGCCCGGCCCCCGCCGCGGCGGTCAGCGCGGGATGGTCCTGCAACCGCAGGTCCTGACGGTACCAGACGACAGTCGGCGCCACACGCATCGCGAAACCTCTCCAGCCACGCTGAGAATGCCCCAACCGGACGTCATCTAGCCGTCACATGCGGGCAGCCCTCAACTGTTCGCGCAGGCGCTCAATGTCGGTGGCGGCGTGCGGTTCGCGGTCCGCACCGCGCGTCGCGAGGTGCAGCTTGCGGAACGCCAGCTCGCCGCAGAGGTGGTGGAAGCGGACCTCTTGGCGACGCTGTCGGCCCCAGCCAGCGCGCGCGGCGAGGTGACCGCCGAGCGAGCAGACGGCCCGGAACTCGGCCGCGCTGAGCAGCCCGGCGGCAACTTCGGGAGCCAGTTGCTCGCGCATCACCCAGCCCTCGCGCCAGGCCAGCCAGGCGAGGTACGCCAGGAGCGCCGCGAAGCCACTCCAATCGAGCAGCGTCAGCGGCAGGCCGGCCAGGACGGGCAGGTTGGCCAACAGGTTGTGCGCCGCGTGCAATGCCACCGCCGCGCCGAACCCGAGCAGTGGGGCCAGCCGGTCGGCCGGTCCGCGGGCGAGCCGGGCCCGCGCCAGCCCGAGCCCGGTCAGCGCCGTCAGGCCGGCGTGCAGGAATGCCAGCAGAATCACCCGGACGAAGGTGGTGACGACCAGCCCGTTGACGCCATCGGTGGTGTAGCCGTGCCAGATGTAGCTGGCGTTCTCACTGGCGGCAAACCCAAAGCCGACCAGGCAGCCGTAGAGCACGCCGTCCAGCAGCGAGTCCAGCTCGCGGCGCCAGAGCCAGGCCAGCAGCAGCAGCGCCAGGCCCTTGACGCTCTCCTCGACCAGCGGCGCGACCAGCACCGCGGTGCCCCGCTGGGCCGCCTCCGCGCTGCCAGTGACCCAGAACAGGGCCACTCCGCAGGAGGTGTTGACGACCCAGGCCACCGCCGCCGCCACCAGGGCGCCCCACAGGAAGGCCCCGATCAGCAACGCCGGCGGCTCGCGCTCGAAGCGGTCGAAGAGCAGGAAGGCGGCGGCGTAGAGCAGCATCGGGGCCAGCCCCAACAGGATGGTGACCAGCACCAAGGCCGCGCTCGGCACGTCCGCTCTCCCGCTGCTCGCTTCGCCGCCGGCGGCCTACGGCCTCCGCTCGCGGTGCGCCGTCGCGGTGGCCACCGGGCGGGTGGCCTGCGGCTCCAGGGCGATCCGGCGAACGCCCGGCAACTGCGCGTCGCCCAGCCAGACGGCCCGCCCGTCGAGGCTCGCCACGGCCCACCGCGCGCCGCTGACCTGCCAGCACGGCTGGCCCGCCAACTCGGTCACCTGCAGGCCCCCGACCGGGCCTGCGGGGCAGCTCTGCAGCCACTGCCCGGCGGCCAGCGTCAGCCCCGTCGCAGCCGGCAGCGGCAGCTCGCGCAGGCCACCCGCCGTGCTCAGCAGCAGCCGCTCGGCCGTCACCAGCGCCAGGCCGGCCGGCGCCGCCAGCAGCCGCAGCGGGGCCACGGCGGCGGCCGGCAACGGTCGCCGTTCGCGTTCGCGCAGGGTCACCGCGTCGAGCACTTGCAGCCAGGACGCCCCGCCGGCGGGCCGCGTGGCCAGCAGCAGCGTGCCGCCCTGGACGGCCCAGCCGGCCGGCGTCAGCACGGTGCCGGCCGTGGGGCACGGGCCCTGGCAGGTGCCGTCGGCGGCCAGCCGCCAGCACTGCCGCTCGCCGATCACCAGCAAGCTGTCGCCACCCGCGGCCGCGCCCAGGATGCGCGGCAGTTCGAGCCGCTCGGTGGTCGGCAAGACCCCCAGGTCGACCCTCCGCAAGTCCGGCAGGCGGTACCGCTCCCAGCCTCCGGCGCGGTCGCAGCGCCACAAGGTGTGGCCGTCGCCACTGGCCACCAACGCCGCGGTCCAGCCACCGCCGGTGGGCGTGCTGAGCACCACGCCGTCGGCCCGCAGGCGCTGCAGGCGACCGGCCGAAGCCGTCACCAGGCTGCCGTCGGCCAGCGCCACGGCCTGGTCGGGGAGCCCCGCCAGACGGTAGACCGGCGACGTGAAGCTGCTCCGCTGCGGCGCGGCGTTCCAGCCGCGGGCCGTCGCGACGGCCACTGGCTCGACCTCGACCGCCACACTGCGGAAGGCCGGCTGGTCGGCCACCCCGCCGACGTAGTCGCCCGGCAAGGTCAGCCGCCAGCGTTGTCCGGTCGGCGCCTCGACCAGGTATCGACCCGGCACGTTGAGGGCCCACCGTTCGGCCCACTCGACCGCGCCCGGGTCGGTCGTCTCGACCGCCAGGCGATAGCCGGCACGGGCTCGCAGCCAACGGTCCTCGAGGGCAATCACCGCCTGCTCCGCCGGCACCTCGGCGACGGGCGCCAGGGACAGGCCGCGGTCGGCAGTGAGCGTCCCGGTCGGGCTGGCAGTCGCCCTGCTGAGGATCAGCAGGGTTGCGCCGAGCCAGACAAGGAGACGCGGATATCGGACGTCCAGAAGACACCTCCGGGGGCAAGGGGAGACGCGAACGGGGAATCACGCGCCGGTCAGATTGTCAGCCAATCAGCTCCGTCATCGTGGCGGCCCGGCGCCGCAAGGCGTCCGCGTCGCGCGCTGCGGCAGGCCTGGCGACCCGCCGCGGACCGGGCTCGGCGCCCCACCTACCCGGCTGGGCAGGGGTGCAAACAAGCGATCCAAGGCCTTGACCGTAGCAGAGGGACCCCGTTCCGTCAACCCAAGCTCTCACCCGCTGTCGGATGTTACGGACTCACACAGCGTTCGGAGCCGCTGCGGGCGGGGGTCGCCAGAATCGGGGAAGGCGCCGCCAGCCGCACGCCGAACAGCCCGCCGGCCGCTGCGCGCGGCAGGAGAGCACGATGCGGGCCGAGGCGTTGATCACCAGTTCCGACCAGCAGTTTGCGCTGCGCCCAATCGACCTGCCGGACCCGGGGCCGCAGCATGTCCTGATCCGCACTCTGGTCTCCGGGGTCAGCGTCGGGACCGAGTTCGCGCTGATCACCGGCAAGCTCTCCTGGGGGCCCTACCCACTCTGCACCGGTTACCAGGCGGTCGGCGTGCTGGAGGCCGTCGGCGCCGAGGTCAGCGGGTTCGAGGTCGGGCAACTGGTCTACTACCGCGACAGCAAGCTGATGAGCATCCCCGGCGAGACGCTCACCCCGGTCGCCGGCACGCACAGCAGCCATGCCGTCGTCGATCCACTGCAGACGCATGGCCTGGCGCGGCTGCCGGAGGGCGTCGACCTCGCCGCGGCCAGCCTTTACGTGATGCCGGCGGTCGGCCTGAACGGTGTCGACATGGCCAACCCGCGGATGGGTCAGAGCGTCGTCTGCTACGGCGCCGGGCTGATCGGCCTCGGCGTGATCGCCGCGGCCGCCCACCGCGGCTGTCAGGTGATCGCCATCGACCTCGACGACGCGCGGCTCGCCGTGGCCCGCGAACTGGGCGCCGACATCGTCATCAACAGCGCCCCGGCCGACGTCGAGGCGGCGGTCAACGAGCACCTCCCCGCTGGCGCCGATGTGGTCTTCGAATCGACCGGGATCCCGGCGCTGATCGACCCGGCGATCAGCCTCTGCCGCCCGCGCGGCACCTTCGTGCTGCAGGGCAACTACGGCGCCGAGGCGATCAGCTACCACTTCCTCCCCGCCCACGGCCGCCGCCTGACCGTCTACTACCCCTGCGACGACGGCCTGGCGCCCTGCCGCCGCGCGGTCCTCAAGAACATGGCGATGGGCGCCCTGAAGTGGGACAAGGTGATCACCCACCGCGTCACGGCCGCCGAGTCCCCGGCGCTCTACCAGCGGATTCTGCAAGGCCAGGCGAAGGACCTGATCGGCGCGGTGATCCGCTGGTCGGAGGTCTAGTCGACGGCCGGCTGCCAGTAGAAGTCGAGGCGTTCGCCATAGGCCGGTCCACACAGGTCCAGCAGGCGGTGTTCAATGACGCGGTCCTTGCCGAGCTTGCTGACCCACACCCGGCCGGCCCGGTGCCGCGCCAGGTGGTGGACCACTCGGCTGCGATACCCGTAGTGTTGGACATCGTCCCAGTAGGCGGCCAGCCACTGGCCACGCCGGCCAGGCTCCCAGCTTGCCGCCAGCGACCAGCCGAGCCCCTTCAGGAGGCGTCGCAGGGCTGCTGGCGTGACCGGGTCCGGGAGGCCCACGGGCCGGCCCAGGGCGAACTCGAAACAAAGCACCGCGCTGCCGAGGCTCGCCGTCTCAGGCCGGCGATCGAGCCGGAAGCGGTGTAGCTGCGGCCAGAGGCGCAACCGGTGCGCGCTGCGCAGCAGCGGAGGCAGGTCGGTGGCAGCGTCGGCGCGGCAACCGGCCCTCACTGCCGCGCCCGCTCCGCCCAGCACAACCACGCGACGGTCTGGGCAGCCAGGCTCTGTCCAGCCGCCTTGGGCGTCTCGCCGGTCAGCTCCTCGAGGGCGCTGAACCAGTAGTCGGGCTCCCGCTCCAGCTCGTCCAGAATCAACGGCACGGCCAGCGGCCCGAGGGCCACAATCAGGCGGTAGGACTCGAGATCGGCCATCATCCGCGGCGACGACATGGCGGCGGACTCGGCCTTCCAGCGCTCCAGCAGCTCACGGAAGCGCCGGCGGACCGCAGCCCGTTCCAGTTCGCTGCCCCGTGCTAGGGGGACCGCGGGGATTGTACGCGTCACGGCGTCGTCATTCTCCTGGCGGTAGAGGGCACCCTCCACGGCGACCGGTTCCGAGCGCAGCTCCCGGTTCAGGTCGGAGGATCCGGCTACCCGGTCGGGTGCTGCTGGAGCGGCCTGGGGCGTGTGCTCCCCGTACGCCGGTTCTGCCACCATGCCGCCTCCTCCAAACAACCCAAGGAACCGTTGCCTGGCGGCTCCTGCCACACCACCGTCACATGGTCGCCGCCGCCGTGGCCAAGTGTGGTCCATCCAACGACCGAACTGCCGCCAGTTCGGTCGCCAGCCGGGCAAGCTCGGCCCGGACCTGCCGCTGATCCAGCTTGACTTCCTCGTCGGGCGCCCGGCTGGCGAACAACAGCAGCGTCAGCGCGGCGACGTCCGCGGCCAACCTGGCCGCCGCGAGCTGCGCCCGTGGCCAACTCGGCGGCGGCGGCTGCAGCCAGCTCGGCGGCCGGCTCACGCTGGCCTGGTTGCCATCGTAATGCGCCACGTACAGTCCAGCCCCGGTCGTGGCGAGGTCCCGCCACCAGCCCTCATCGCCGAGCTGCGGATAGGACTCCCGGACTGTGTCGAGATCGTCCCAGGAATCATAGACCAGCTCCCAGGTGACCTGCCACCCCCCGCCCTCGGCCGGGCTTCGCGTAGCGATCTCGAAGCGCGTGTGCAACCAGGGGCTCCAGCACCCTTGGCGAGCCATACTCACCCGGAACGCCCGCAGGATGCGCCGCCAGCACTCCCTGCGCAGGCACGCCACCACCTCTGCAGACCAACGTCGGGCGTTCGTTGTAGCCAACCAGGCAACCCACCTTGACTTGAGGTGGCACTTAGGTTAGCCGCGCCACTAACCATTGTCAAGATTCCAGCGGCAGCCGCACCGTCTGGCCCGTGTCGACGCTGTGCTGCGCCGCCAGGACCAGCTCCAGGGCGGCGCGGCCCTCTTCGCCGTCCATCCGCGGCCGGCGGCCGTCGCGGATGCAGTGCAGGAAGTGGCGCAGCTCCTCGCGGAAGCCACCGGCGTCGTCGTGGTCGCACTCCACGCGCCGGAAGCTGCCCTCGCGCGGGGAGCCGGTGAACAGGTGCAAGCCGCCGATGTTGTGGATCACCCCGCCGCGGCCGTAGATCCAGAAGCCCTCGTACCACGGAAAGCGTTGCGCCGTCCAGACAATGGTTGCCTCGCCAACCGCGCCGGAGGCGTGCTCGAAGACAATCACCCCGGCGTCCTCGGCGGTGCGGGGCGTCAGGCCGTTGTGGGCGAAGCGGGCGGTGACGCTGGCGACATCACCCAGGAACCAGCGCAAGGTGTCGAGGTGATGCACCCCACTGCCGGCCACGGCGCCGCCGCCCAGCTTCTGCGGGTCATTACCCCAATGACCATCGGGGAAGGCCACCCACTGATTGTGGTCGCTGCGCATCAGATAGACCTCGCCGATCGCCCCTTCGGCGACCAGCCGGCGGGCGGTCTGACGCTCGGCCGAGAAGCGTTGGCAGTGCCCAATCATCAGCACCACGCCGGCCGCGCGGCAGGCCTCGATCATCGCCGTGGCCTCGTCCAGCGTGCGGGCCATCGGCTTTTCGACAAAGACATGCTTGCCCGCCTCGGCCGCCGCGACGCAGTACGGCGCGTGCAGATCGTGGGGCAGGCAGAGGTCGACGGCGTCGACGGACGGGTCGGCCAACACCGCCGCATAATCGACTGCCGCCCGCGCTCCGGGCAGCTCAGCGGCCCGCGCCGCGGCGGCGGCGGGGTCGAGGTCGCAGCAGACGGTCACCTGACCCAGCTCGCCGAGTGCCCGGAAGCCCGCCAGGTGGGCCTTCGAGATACCCCCGCAGCCGACCAGGGCGAGGCGGAGTGGTTCGCTCACGACGCCGGCTCCTTCCAGGAGATGCAGACATTGACGAAATCTGAGTCGCCAACTTGGCGCACCTCGTGGAAGGTTCCCTCACGGATCAGGTAGACGCTGCCCTGCTGCAGGCGGAACGTGCCCTCCGGGGTGATCAGGTCGGCCTCACCCGACAGCGGGATGTAGAGCTTCGAGACGCCGCGGTCGGTGGTCGGCTCCTGGGCCATCCCTGGCCGCAGCACGCCGAAGTGCGTGCCGAGCGGACAGCCGGCATCCGGCGGCAGGATGCCGCAGGCCAGAATCGAGTCGTTGTGCGCGGCGTGGAGGCGATCGTAGGAGAATGGCACGCAGACGACAGGCACTGCAAGTCTCCGGCGTTCCCGCCGGGGAGTTGGACGGCGCGCGCCAAGCTCCTTCAGTCGCCCGCGGCGGCGGCCAACTGCGGTTCCTCAGGCGGTGCCGCCGGCGGCTTGACCTGGCCCGACGGCTTGCGCAGGTTCCACAGCATCAGGTTCAGGAAGTCCTTGAAGTTGCCGCTGGCCGCCTTCACCGCCGACGCCTCGAAGCCGCTGTGCATGTAGCAGTTCTGGCACTTGTCGTCCTGCCGGGTCTCCCAGTAAGCCCAGTCGACGCTGTTCCAGAACTCCTCCCAGGTCGGATAGTAGTGGTCGTCGATCAGATAACAGGGCGCCTTCCACCCCAGCGGCGTGCGGGTCACCGTGCTGTACGGCGCGCAGTTGAGCTGGCGCTGGCCGGCGCAGAACTCCAAGAAGGCCGGCGTCGCCGTCAGCGGGTAGTACTTGCTGAGGGTCATCACCCGCGCGAACTTGCGGTGGATGTCCTGCTGCTTCATGAAGATGTCGCGCTCCACCGAGGCGTACTGGTAACCCGGCGAGATCAGCATCCCGTCGACGTTGCGGGCCATCAGCAGCTCGCACAGCTCCTCGACCTCCGACATCGGCGTCTCTTGGTAGACCGTCGTGTTGGTCATCGTGTAGTAGCCGCGCCGCTTCGCCTCGCCGACCATCTCGAGGGCTTTGTCGAACACGCCTGCCCGGTCGCAGACGTAGTCGTGGGTCGCCTGCAGACCGTCGAGGTGGACATTGATGATCAGGTGCGGGTCGGGCTGGATGACGTCGAAGACCTTCTGGTCGAGCAGCAGCGCATTGGTGCAGAGATAGATGTACTTCTGGCGCTGAATCAGCCCGGCCAGCAGTTCCGGCAGCTCGGGATAGAGCGTCGGCTCGCCGCCGCACAGCGACATCGTCGGAGCGCCGGCCTGGTCGACGCTCTCGAGGCAGGCCTCGACCGACAGCCGGTCCTTCAGCTTACCGGTGTGCCGCTCGGTGCTGCAGCCGATGCAGGCGAGGTTGCAGGTGTAGAGCGGTTCGAGCATCAGCACGGTGGGATAGCGCTGCGCCCGGCGGCGGGACTGCTGGAACATGTAGCGCGAGACGGCGAGCGTCAAACCGAGTGGAAATCGCATCAGCGGCGGGCCTCTGTGCCGGCAGGCAACTCCTGCATTCTAGGCCCGCCCCGGCGGAGTGTCAACGCGGCGGCAGGCCGCCTCACTCCGCCGTGCCCAGCAGCTCCTGCCGGCGGCGGCGGTACTCGATGATGGGCAGGTCGGCCGGGATCAGCAACTCGCCGCCGCGGAGGCTGCTCCGGGCCGGTTGCTGCGACTCCACCACCGCGCGGTCCTGGTGCAGGATGTACCGGTTGAGCGCCATGCCGGACCAGTTGACCAGCCAGCGCAGCCCCGGCGCGCGCGCGAAGCGCTGGTACGACTGCAGGTAGAGCACCGTCCGCTGCGTGTTGACCGGGGCGAAGGCGACCACCAGCCGGAAGTCCGGGCTGAGGTGGTTCTGCCAGAGGTTCGGCAGGATCAGTTCGATGTAGAACCGGCTGCTCGGCCGCGGGGCCTCGTCCGGTCGCCGCGCCGGTGGCCCGTCGTCGACGCGGTTCTGGACGTACATCCGCAGTCGGTTGACGTCGCACCACTCGACCCACGGGCCGTCGACCACCAGCTTCCCACCGCGACCGATGGTGTTGTGGTGGACGAACGGCAGGTGCGCCGCGTCGAGCTGATTCTCGACCGCCCGCGAGTAGTGCGCGCGCCAGGGGTCGCGGATCGTCGCGACGCTGAAGTCGGGGGTTAGATCCTCGAACCAGGGCGGCGTCGCCGGTTCGGGTGGCTGCTGGCCCCACCACAGGAAGATCAGGCCGTGGCCTTCCCAGGTGGGATAACTCGCCAGCCGCAGGCCCTGCGGCAACGGCGCGCTGCGCCCGTTGGCCGGCACCAGCGTGCAGGCGCCGGCGGTGTCGAACCGGAAACCGTGGAAGGGGCAGACCAGTTGCCCTTCACAGACGCGCCCCGGACTGAGCGCCGCGCCGCGGTGCGGACACTGGTCCCGCGCCACGGCCACCCGGCCGGCGGCATCACGCCAGCAGACCAGCCGCTCGGCCAGCCGTTCGACAGCCACCGCGCGGCCGGGCGGGACCTCACTGGACTGCAGCACGGCGTACCACATGTTGGGGATCATCGGAGCCCTCGCCGCTCGCCAACCAGCCGCGGCAGACTACCGCCAGGTTGATTCGGAGCTGACCGATGCGACTGCGGTGCGGCTGCTGGTTCGTCTGGTTGGCCCTGTGCCTCGCCGGATCGGTCGCCGCCGCCGACCCGGCGCGGCCCGCGCAGCCGAATCTGGCCCGCGGGGCGCTGGTGCGGTTCGACACGCCGCCGAACTATCCTGCCACCAACGACGCCGCCGACCCGCAGCAACTGGTCGACGGGCAGCTCTCCAGCGGCCAGCCGATCTGGTACGACCGCAGCATTGTCGGCTGGGTCTTCTGTGATCCCACGGTGTTCACCATCGACCTCGGCCGCGACCAGGCGCTCTGCGGGGTGGGCGTCCACCTGGCCGCCGGGCAGGCCGGGGTCGAATGGCCGCAGAGCGTCGAGGTCTACCTCAGCACCGACGGCCAGCGTTGGGCGCACCGTGGCAACCTGGCGGCCGCCGCCCTGGTGCCGCCGCCGGCTGCCGGCTACGCCGCGCACTGGCTGGCGACCGATCGCTGGCGGACCCACGCCCGCTACGTCCGGCTGGTGCTGGCGCCGGTCAACCGCGGCAACGGCGCCTACCTGATGCTCGACGAGGTCGAGGTCTACCAGGGCGAGGCGGCCTGGCTCGGCCAGCCTTTGGCGCTGCCACCGCCCTTGACCGACTGGTCAGCCGCCTGGACGACGCTCACCTGGCAGGCCCAACCCGACCTGGTGCCCGCCGCCGAGCGGCCGCGGGCGCTGGTCTGGCTGGATCCCGACCCGCGGCCCGCGCCGCCGCCGGCCGCGGTGGACAGCACCGCTGAGGGCCGCGGGTTCACGCTGCGCGGCGAGCCGGGCGAGGTCCGCAGCCTGGTCTGGACGGCCCGCCTGGCGACGCCCGTCGCGCTCGACGAGTGCCGCCACGCCGTGCTGACCTTCCGCGCCAGCGGATTGCGGCGGCGGCCGGGGAGTCACGCGCTGCTGACCCTGCGCGGCGTCAACAACCGTGGCCCGCAGCACCAGATCGCCCTGCTGGACGGCAACGCCGCGCCCAGCGACGGACGGTGGCACACGCTCTACCAGCCGCTGCCGGCGGGCTTCAACCTGCAGTCGCTGGAGGTCGGCCTGACGACTTGGAGCAGCACCGCGCGGCTGGACATCGCGCGACTCCGCCTGAGCGCGACCCCACCCACCGACCTGCTGCTCGCGGCCGGGCCGGCCCGACCGCGGCCCGGCTGGCTGCCGGTCGAGCTGGGGCCGGCCCTGAACAGCAACCTGACCGCCTGGAGTCAGCGCTGTCTGGGCCAGCAAGGCGCGCTGCTGGACGGCGTGCTGGAGCTGGCACCCGGCGCGCTGACCGTCTGTGAGGTGCCGTTCCGGGTGGCCGCCGGCGACGCCAACCTGGCCGTGCTGCCCGAGACTCCCGAACCCAGCGCGCCAGTCACCTTTCTGGGCCAGACCGTGCAGAGCCGCGACCTCGGTCCGCAATCGCGCGATGACTCCCTCAGCGTGCCGCTCGACGCGGTCGCCCGCGAGGCCGTGCTGCTGTTGGCAGTGGCTGCGCCGTTGACGCAGGTCCGCGGCGGTCTGCCGCCGACCGCCTTGCGCTTGGACGACCCGGAGTGCCTGCGCGTCGAGCTGGCCTACGACCGCGGGCCCGCCGACGTGGCCTTCCCGTACTCCCTGGCCGACGCCGCCACCGTCGTCCCGGCGCGCGGGCTCGGCGCCTACGCCGTGGCGGTCGACCCGACCCGGCGCTTGCGGCGGCTGACCCTGCGCAGTCAGCAGTACCGTCTCAACTTCGCCCTGGCCGCGCTCACGCTCAACACGACCGACCGGCCGCTCGTCCCGGAGCTGCTCCCGCCGGCCCCGGCGCCGCTCGCCGTGCGGCCAGTGCCGCCCGCTCAGGCGCCCCAGGTCAGCGCCACGACCGACCGCCTGACGCTCCGCAACCGCTGGTACGGGCTGGACTTCGGCCTGGCCGCTGGGTTCGGCCTGGACCGCCTGGTCCACCGCGGCAACCCGGCCGCAGCGGTCCGCGTCGCTCCCGGCAGCGGGCTGCTGGTGCGGCTGGGCGACCGCCTGTACACGGGCCGCTGCTTCACCGCCCGGGTGCTCACTCGCGCGGGAGCCACCGTCACGGTCGAGCTGACCAGCCGCCGCCCCGAGCTGCCGCTGCGGCTGACGCTCAAGCTGACCGTGCTCGACTCGCCGGAGCTGCGTTGCGAGGTGACTGCGACCAACCTGGGGCCCACCCCGCTGGCCCCGTCGATCGCCCCGTTGGCACTCCACCGTCTGCAGCTCGGCCCCAGTGCGGATACGCGGCTGTTCTTTCCGCAGTACCGCAACGTCGACACCGCGGACCAGGTCGCGCTGCGGGCGCCCTACGGCCCGGAGTTCGCCGGGCAGTTCATGGACGTCTACCAGCCGGCGGCGGGGATCGGCTTGATGTGGCGGACGGCCAACGCCGCGCAGGAGATGGCCGACTTCACGCTCCGCAAGGACACCGCGGTCGACGGCGCGGTCTGGTTCCCGCAGGAGATCCGTCCCCTGCTGCCTGGTCAGCCGCGGGCCTTGCCGGCGGTCTCGCTGCTGGCGCACCCAGGCGACTGGCACACCGCGCTGGCGCTCTACCGCGACTGGCTGCGACACTGGTACCAGTCGCAGCAGGCGCAGGACAAGCCCTGGTTCGTGGGCGCCTGGGAGATGCAGGTCTACCGCCCCAGTGAAAAGGTCAGCCAGCGCGAGACCCGCGTGCCGGGGTTCTGCGCGCCGGACAAGCAGCGCTGCTTCATCGCCGAGACCTTCGAGTTCGAACAGCGCCGGCTGGGGCACGTCCCGGACCTGATCCACTTCTTCAACTGGACCTACGACGACCAGCACGACCGCGACACCTACGGCGTCCACGGCACGGCGTTGGCCTACCAGCAGGTCGGCGGCTTGGAGCGTTGGCGGCAGGCGATTGCCACGATTCAGCAGCAGTACGGGCGGCCGGTCTCGCTCTACACCCTCCCCGACCGCTTCCGCGCGTCGGCGCTGCCGAGCGTCGAGCTGGCACGCGAGCTGACCGCCGGCATCACCACCAAGGCGCTCGACAACGACCCTTCCGAGGCCCTCCGCGCCGCGGGTGTGCGGGAGGGCATCTACTACCCCGGCCTGGGCCATCGCCGCTGGGCCGAGTTCTTCGTCGACGACATCGCCCGGATGCAGCGCGAGACCGGCTGCCAAATGGTCTACCTCGATGTCTTCCCCCGCTTCAGCCAGCTCCGCGGCGCCCCCGGCGTCAGCCCGCGCGACGACGACCTGGACCTGCTCCGCCGCGTCCGCGCCGCCCTGCCGGCCAGCGTCGCGGTGTGGACCGAGTACCCCTTCACCGACGTCGCCACGCAAGCGGCCGATGGCTGTGTGCAGTACTACTTCCAGGACCTCCACGAGGCCTTCGCCCGGCGCTACGACAGCCCCGACACGCCGCCCGGCGCACTGCTCGAGGCGCCGCTCAACGTGAGCCGTTTCGCGCTGCCGTACTACCGCACGTTCCTGCTGCCGGTCTACCTCGAAGCAAGCAACCGCCCAAGCTGCGTCGACGCGGCCCTCTTCAACGGCGAGCCGTTCCACGAAGACACCTTCCGGCTGCACCACTCGCGCCTCCGCGACCGGCTCAACCGCGCCTACCTGCTAAAGCACCGCTACGCCGACTGCTTCGGCAGCGCCGCCCCCGAACCGTGGGTCACCACCGCCGCCGCGGGGATCCTCGCCAATCGCTTCCCCGGCCGCGGACGCACCGTCTGGACCGTCTGGAACCGGCGTCCCCAGACCTACCGGGGCGTCGTCCTGCGCCTCCCACACCGCGCTGGCGCCACCTACCACGACCTTTGGCACGACCAGCCGCTGCAACCGACGATCCGCCAGGGGGTGGCCGAGCTCCGCCTCAGCCTCGACCCGCAGGAGGTCGGCGCCGTGGCGCAGCAGTAAGCAGCCGACTACCTTGACGCCACTCCGTGGCGGGGCGTACAGTGCCGACGGACGCTCCTAGCGGCGGGCGGTCAGCCCTCCAGCGCACAGTTTGTGACAGCCGCCCGACCTGCTTCTGCGGCGGCGGGGAGAGAGGCGGATGGACCAGGACGACCAGCTCGTGCTTGGCGGCATGGGGACACCGCATCAGGGGCTGTTCGACCCCAAACTGCTGGCCAACTACCTGACCAACGAGAGCGCCCGACGATGGACCGACGACGCGCCGGGTCTGCTGGCCTGCCGGCGGTGGGCGGCGGATCTCGAGGCGGCGGGCTCGGCCGAAGCCAGTCTGGAGCACGGTTTCCTGTCGGCAATCTGGCAGTCGGCTCTCGGCTACCTCAGCCACCCCGCCAACGCGGCAACGCTCTACCCGAAGCCGCCGTCAAGCCTGACCGGGGCCAAGGGCACGCCCGACGCCGTGTTGGGGGACTTCAGCCAGTCCAGCCCAGCGATCTGGGCGGTGCTGGAGCTGAAGTCGCCGGGCACCGACCTGGACAAGGCGCAGGCCTCGTACCCGGAAGGTCGCACGCCAGTCGAACAGGCTCACCACTATGCCCGCCAGATCATCGGCTCACGCTGGGTGGTCGTTTCCGACATGGTCCGCCTGCGGCTGTATGCCGCGGGCAACGACACCGCCTACGAGGAGGTCAGGCTACTGGCTGGCTTGGATGCCCGGTCGTATGGCAGGTTGTGGCAGTTGTTCTCGGCCGAGAAGCTGATCCGCGGCGGCCAGGACTCCGCAATTGCGCGGCTGTTTGCCAAGGCGGCAGAAGCACGCCTCGAGATCCGCGACGGCTTCTACGCCACCTACCGTAACATTCGAGCCGTGCTCTACGACCACCTTGCCCAGGCCGCCCGGCGGGCCGACCTGCAGGCCGACCGCAGGGAGCTGCAGGAGGCCACGCAGCGACTGCTGGATCGACTGCTCTTCCTGTACTACTGCGAGGACCATCCGGATCAGTTGATCCCGCCGGACACCGTGCAGCGCATCGTCTCGGCCGCCCGAGCCCTTCCGAGTCGTCGCGATGGGCGGGTCTACGAGGCCCTCAAGGAACTCTTCGTCGACGCTGACCAGGGCAGTGTCCACGGCTCGGAGATTCCGATCCCGGCCTACAACGGCGAGCTCTTCAAGCATCACCGGATCCTCGACCGGGTTGACCTGCCGAATGCCCTGCACGACCGGGTCTTCGCGGTGCCGGGCAAAGGTCAGCCGCGCAGCATCCAGGGCGTCTGGGGGCTGCATGTCTACGACTTCTGGCGGGATCTTGACGAGCACATGCTCGGCCAGGTGTTCGAGGAGTCGCTGGCCGAACTAGACGACCTCGGCTCTGCGGTGTCCCGCGACGCGCCCGAGCGGCTGCAGCGCCGGCGGCAACACGGGGTCTACTACACCACCAGCCTGCTTACAGAGTTCGTGGTTGATCAGGTTCTCGACAGCCACCTGGCCGAGTATGCCCCGCTGACGGCGATCGGGCCCGCCGACCTCGCCAATCAGTTGTCGGCTCGCGAAGCGCAGCTCCGCAACATCACGGTGGTGGACCCGGCCTGCGGCTCCGGGGCGTTCCTGACGACGGTCTACGGCAGCCTGCTACGGCAGTTGCGGAGCGCCGCCCGGCGCCGCGCCCAACTCTGCGGAACCGAAGAGCCGCTTGGCAACGAGGCATCCAGTCGCCTGCTCCGTAGCTGTGTCTACGGCGCCGACCTGCTGCCACAGGCAGTCGAGATTGCCAAGCTCGCGCTTTGGCTACGGTCGGCCGAGAAGGGCGAGCGGGTGGCCTCGCTCGACACGCACCTGCAAGCGGCGGACAGCTTAAGGGCCCAGTCGGCGGCGGCCTGGCTGCACACCCCGGGCCAGTTCGATCTGGTGGTCGGCAATCCGCCCTGGGGCGGCGCTGTGGACGACGCCGCGGAGGTGGCCGAGGCGCTGCAGTTGCCGCCCCGAAAGTGGGACTCCTGGGAGCTCTTCGTGGCCCTTGCCATCCGGCTGCTGCGGCCGGGCGGTCGCCTGGCGTTGGTGCTGCCGGACAGCCTGTTGTATGAGGAGAAGGCACCCCTCCGTGCGTTCCTGGCCGAGCACACCGCGGTGGAGTACGTGCACCGGGTCGGCCCGGACTGGTTTGGCAAGCAGGTCCGAATGGATGCGCTGTTGCTGCAGGCACGCAAGGGTCCTGCCGGCGCTGCCCCGAGCATCGGTTGCCTCAATCTGGCAGGCCCGGAACGCACTCAGGTGCAGCGGGGGCAGGTCGCCCTCAAGCAGGTGGCCGCGCAGCGCATGCGCGAGGTGGACCCGCTGCCGCTGCGCCGTCCACCGTACCCCCTCTGCTTGGTCCGGAGCCGGGCCGACGACCGGCTGATCGCCGCGATTCGGTCGCGCAGCCGGCCCCTCTCAGCGCTCTGCGAGTGGCACCGCGGTGAGGAGATCAACAAGGCCGGCAGGCTCTGGTGCTGCCCCAGTTGCGACCACCCGACCACGCCCGGACGCAAGATCAAGGGCGGGTACGCCCCGAAGCCCTGCCCGATTTGTGGTCTCATATTGCTGGCCGGCCAGGTCTCTGAAGTCCGCCTTGTCGAACATGGCGACACGCCGCCGGCGGGCGCCGTGCCCTTTGTCGATGGCGACGACATCACCTCGCGGTATGCCCGGCCAGGCACCGCGAAGTGGTTGCGTGCGGTCGCCGCGGGCCCGGCCGCGAAGTCCGCCGCGATCTACCGCTCGCCGAAGATCCTGGTTCGGCAGGCCGGCGTGGGGCTCGCGGCGATGCTCGACTTGACTGACGCGCGCTGTCCGCAGTCGATCTATGTCTACCGGCCGACCACCGCGGCAGAGGCCGCCGGCTTCGACGCCGCGGCGCTGCTGGGTGTGCTGTTGTCCCGAACGATGTTCTATTTCGTGGTCAAGTCTTTCGGCGAGGTCGACCCGGCCAAGGCTTTCGCGAAGCTCACCCACGCGCGACTGCACCAGCTTCCGGTGCCCTCGGTGGCCGACCAGCAACAACGGAGCTCGCTGGCGACGATCGCCGCGGCCGCCACCGCCCTCACGACGGGCGAGGCGGCGTTGGGTGGCCCGGAGGATCTACGAATCGAACAGGAAGTGCGGAGCCTCTGGGGGATCACCCCGGACGACGGCGCCTACATCAACGCCGAGCTGCGCCAGCTTCCGGCCAGTCAGGCCCTGCGCGCGCTGTTTCCTGACCCATCGGCCGCGCCACCGCGCCGCTCGTTGGATCCCGATCCTTGACGCCACTCCGCAGCCCGGCGTACAACACCGGGACCGGAGATTGCTCGTGCCGCTCGCGCTGTGGCTGCTGCCTGTACTGGCGGCCGATCTGCCTGTGCTCGACACCGACTTCAAGATGGCCTTGCCGCCGCTGTTGCAGGTGCAGCCACCCGCGGCGGTGGTCGATGGGGTGTTGCGGACCGCCACGCAGGAGGGCTGGCGCCGCTGCGGGCTGCTGGCGGGGCCGTTGCCGCTGCCGTCGCCGCCGGGCCGCCTGGTGGTGCGGTACACCTTCCGCCCGTTGGCGCTCGGGCCGCAGTCGCAGGAGTTCACCAGCGAGACGCCCAGCACGCACTGGTACATGCTCTACGCCGACGCCACCGGGCGGTTTCATCTGCATACCCGCGCCGCCGGGCAGTGGCAGCAGCGGCAGACCGGCAGCGGTGCGGTGCAGGTCGGGCAGCGCTACGAGGCGACCGTGACGTTGACCCGCAGCAGCTTCGCGGCGCGGATCGTGGCGGCGGCCGATGGTGCGCTGGTGGCCGACTTCGCGGCGACGCCGGTCGATGACCTGGGCGACGAGACCGCGTTCTACCTCTGCGACGAGGGCGTCGCCGCCGACAGTGGACAGACCGTCTGGGAGCGGCTGACCCTCACCACCGACGATCCGCGGCTGGCGGCGGCGATGGCCGACCGCGCCGCGGCGCTGGCGGCCGAACAACGCGACCGCGCCGCGCTGGCGAAGGCGATGCGGCAACTGCGTCAGCGGGGGGTGGCGCTGCTACCGTTCCCACGGCAGGTCGCCGTCGGTGAAGGCCAGTTTCGGTTGCGCGGCGCACGGCTCAGTGCCCCGGCAACCCTGACCGCCGCCGCCGCCGAGGTGGCCGGCGTGCTGCAGGAGCGCGCCAACCTGACCATGAGCCGCGGGAGCGCTGGCAACGTCACGTTGGCGGCCCTGCCGCGGGCCGAGGCCGATCCGACCGGGCAGGGCTACCGACTGACGGTCACAGCGCGGGGTGTGAGCCTGGCCGCCGCCGCGGCCGACGGGTTCTACTACGGCGCGCAGACCTTGGCTCAGCTCGTGCGCGCCGACGGCACGGTGCCGGCGGTGACGATCCACGACCGGCCGGCGATCCCGGAGCGACTGGTGATGGTCGCCATCGACCAGGGCGGCTTCTACGAAGTCAACCTGGACTACTGGCAGCGCCTGATTCGCGAGCTGGCCGCGGTCAAGATCAACCGGCTGATGCCCTACTTCGAAGGCGCCGGGTTCGCCTTCAAGAAGTACCCCTTCCTGGCGCTGCGCGGTGAGCGCGGCTTCACTCCGGCCAAGGCCCGCGCGCTGAGCGCCTACGCCCGCGCGCACCATGTCAAGCTGCTGCCGCAACAGCAGTCGTTGGGCCACTCGGCGGTCTACTTCGAGCACCCCGAGCTGCGCCACCTGCGCGAAGAAGGCGGCACGTTCTGCTCCAGCAAACCCGAGACCTTCGCCTTCCTGGGCGACCTCTACGACGAACTGCTGGCCGCCTTCCCCGACGCGCCGGCGATTCATGTCGGCGGCGACGAGTTTGGGCACAACTTCGCGAAGTGCCCGCAGTGCTCCGCGCGGGCCGCCGCGATCGGCCAGCCGGGCCTCTATGCCGAGCACCTCAACAAGCTCCACGCGATGCTCCGCGCGCGGGGCCGCAAGATGATGATCTGGTGGCACGAAGAGGGCTTCACCGACGCCGCGGCAGCGGCTCTGCCGAAGGACATCGCCGTCTACGACTGGCACTACGGCAACCAGCCGAGCTACCCGACGTTGACCAAACTGCAGCAGGAGGGCTTCGGCAGCGCCTGGGCGACGCCGGCCGTGACGCGTTACTACGACCCGGGCAACGACTTCGAGAAGACCTTCGGCAACATCGGCGGCTTTCTGCGCGCGGGCGCCGCGGCGAAGGTGCCCGGCGAGTGTACCTGCACCTGGGTCCACGGCATCTGGGGCGGGCGCAACCTCTTCGAGCTGAACCTCTACGCGCTGCTCTACAGCGGCCAGTGCGCCTGGAACCCGGCCGGGGACGACGTCGCCGAGTACCAGCAGCGCTGGGCGCAGCACTGGCTCGGGCTGCGCGACGGCGAGCTGGCGCAGCAGGTCCAGACGGCAGTCCACAGACCCTACGGGGCGCCAGCCGAGCAGGGCTTCTGGCGCGACAACCGCGCCCTGGAACCGCTGATCGCCGCGCCGCCGGCCGAGGTCGCGAAGCAACTGGCGGCCGACCCGAAGCTGCTCGACCAGGCCGCGGCCCTGCTGCGCCGCTGCGCCACGGCCGACGCGACGCTGGCCCAGTGGCAGGCCGCGGCGACGCGAAACCGGGTCACCGTCGAGTTCCTGCGCCACGACGTGCGGATTCATGAGACCGTCGCCCGCAAACTGCAATGGGTCGCCGCCTGGGCCGCGTTGCCGGCCGCTGGCGACGCGCGCGCCACGCAACTCGCCGCGCTGCGGACCGAGCTGACCCGGCTGCTGGGGCTCTACGACCAACTGCAGGCGCTGTTCGACCGCTCCATCGCCGAGGCCGGCGGCGGCCCCGCCGGCTGGGGCGGCTGGTACCCGCTGGTGGCCGGCGGCGGCGTGCAGTTCCGCCTGCAGCCGGGCCGCGACGCGTTGCGGCAACTGGAAGCCGCGCTGCGCTGACAACAAAGGGTCCTGACCCGTTTTTCCGTGGCGCTGCAAAGGGGTCAGGACCATTTTCCGGATGCCTTCGCGGCGCGCAGGCGGTCGAGGAGGACGCTGCCGAGGATCACCAGGCCCAGGACGACTTTCTGGGTGTAGCTCTGGACGCCGATCAGGTTCATGCCGTTCTGGATCACGGCGATCAGGCAGGCGCCGATCAGGGTGCCCAGGACGCTGCCGGAGCCACCGCTGAGGCTGGTGCCGCCGACCACCACGGCGGCGATCACGTACAGCTCGTACATCTGGCCGTAGGTCGGCGAACCGCTCTGCAACTGCGACGCGGTGACCACACCGCCGAGCCCGGCCAGCAGGCCGCTGAGGGTGTAGACCCAGCGCAAGATCGCCCGCTCGCGGACGCCCGACAGCCGGGCCGCCTCGCGGTTGCCGCCGACCGCATAGATCCGCCGCCCGAGCGCGGTGCGACTGGCGAACAGGTGCGCCGCGGCGTAGAGCGTCAGCATCAGCAGCACCGCCACGGGCAGGCCGGCGACGGTGCCGCGGCCGAGGGCGGTGAAGCTGGCGGGCACCTGGTAGATCGACTGCCCATCGGCCAGCATGTAGGCGGCGCCACTGGCCACCAGCATCACCGCCAAGGTGACGATGAACGGTGGGATGCTCAACCCGGTGACCAGCCAACCCGTCCCGTACCCCACCGCCGCGGTGAGGGTCAGGGCCAGCAGCGCCGCGACCACCTGGGTGGCGCCCCCAGCCGCGACCCCGCCGTGGCCGCGCAGCCAGACGGTCGCGGCGACCGCTGCCAGGGCAATCAGACTGCCCACCGACAGGTCGATGCCGCCGGTCAGGATCACGAAGGTCATACCGACCGCCAGGATCGCGATCACCGCGATCTGGTTCGCGACGTTCAGCAGGTTCTCGCGCAGCAGAAAGGTCGGCCAGCGGTAGGCTGGCGGCTGAAGCAAAGGCACACCACGCAGGCGCGGGTGGTGCTGCCAGAGCGGCCACCCCGCCGCGGCCGCGCCGGCCACGATCAGGGCCGGCGGCTGCCGCTGCGCTTCGACCGCCTGACGTGCGTCGCGCGGCTCGCCGAGCACTCGCCAGACCACCGCCCCACCGGCGGTCAGGCGCGCCGCCACCGCGTCGACGAAGCTGCCCTCGGTCGGGCCGCCGACCACCAGCACCGGACTCGCCGCTGGCACCGCGGCCAGCTCGGCTTGCAGCGCCGTGGCGGCGGCGACTCCGGTCGGGCGCTGCTCCGCCAGGGTGCGCAGACTCAGCACCGCGCCCAGGCCCAGCAGCACCAACAGCATCCCTACCTCGCCTCGCCACCGCGCTCGCATGGCCGCTCCGCCGTCACCGGCAGTCTCGCCGCTGCGGCCGCGGCCGTCAATGGCCGCCGGCCGCCAGCCACAGGTAAACGCTGTGTGACGATCCAGACTGAACCCCTCCTTGCTGCCAAGGTGGCCGCCGAGTACAACGGTGGCGTGACCGGATGGGGGTACGACGTGGGGCCGAGCCTCAGACCTCCGCAGACGTCTGGCAAGCACCCCCGGCGCGTCTGGCGGCCGACGCGGCTGACCGCGACCTGCCGCACCATCGGCTTGCTGAGCAGCCTGCCGCAGGTCAGCGTGACGGCCCCGTTCCAGGCGCACCTGCTTGACGGGCTGCAGCACGGCTGCCAGCAGCACGGCTACGACCTGCTGCTGGTCAACAGGGCGCGCTACGAGTCGGCCGCGGCACTCGTGGAGCTGCTCTCCAGCGGGCAGTTGGCAGCGCTGGTCTGCTATCTGCGTCCCGGCGACCCCCTGGCCAGCAGCCTGGCGGCTGCGCCGCTGCCGGTGATGACGCTGGCCGGCGCCCTGCCCGGCGTGCCCTGTGTCACCGTCGACAATGCTCGCGGCGGGCGCCTGCAGGCGCAACACCTCTGGGAACGCGGGCACCGCCAGGTGCTCTACATCACCAGCCCCATCCCGCTCTACGCGGCCCTGGTCCGCCAGGCCGCCTTTCTGGCCGAGGCCGAGCGACGTGGGCAGCGGGTGACGCTGGTCCAGGCGGCTCCCGACCCCGCCCACCTGGACGAGGCCACCTTGGACTGGCTGCTGCGCGACGCGCCCGGGCAGCCGACCGCCCTGGTCGGCTGGAGCGACGGCACCGCCCGCCTGCTGCTGGCGCAACTGATCGCCCACGGCGTGACGGCCATCCCGGAGCAGCTCGCCGTGGTCGGCTTCGACGGGCTGCCTGTCCACCCGGCCCTGACCCTGCCCTCGCCCTGGACCCTGACCAGCATCGCCGCCCCCTGGCACGCGGTCGGCGTCCACTGTATCGACCTTCTCGCCGGTGCCATCGCCGGTCAGCCGCTGCCGAACCTGACCGAGCTCCCGGTCAAACTGCTGGTGGGCAACACCACCTAGCGCGACGCGACGCCGGCGCGCCTGGCCACGATCAACGAGGAGCTGCGGAGGTCGTTGTCCGAGACCGGCGAACCTCCCGGCACAGACCGTGACCGGCCTACGAGCAGGGGCCTTGAAGGCGGGATCCTCTCCCGCGGACTCGTAGCGACGTGGCGGCTGATTCTCAGGGAGGACTGACAACGATGCGACATCGGATCGCCGCTCGGTTAGGTTCCGGTCCGTGGCAGGAGCTTTGTAGCGGCCCACCTTCAGGGGAGTGGCAACCATGTTGGCAAAGCTGTTGGTGGTGCTGCTGGCGACGAGCCTGGCGCACGGGGCGACCACGCACGTCATCGCAGTCGGCGTCGAGAAGTACGACGATGCCGCATCAGCGCCTTGAAGTACGCGGCGGCCGACGCGAACGAGGTGGGCGCGGCGTTCCGGGCATCGGGGGTCGCGCCGCGAAACGTCGTGGTGCTCACCAGCGACACCGCCCAGGCCGATCGCCAGGGCACCCGCGCCAACTTCCTGAGAGCCCTGAGCGGAGTTCGTGAGCGAGCGGTGGCCGGCGACAAGGTGGTCGTCTTCTTCGCGGGCCACGGCATCGCGAAGGAGGGCCAGCAGTACCTGCTGCCCAGCGACACCCAGGCCGACCTGTTTGAGGAAACGGCCCTCGCCGTGCGGACGGTCAACAAGGCCCTGGAGGGCACCCAGGCCGCCGAGTTGCTGTTCCTGCTCGACGCCTGCCGGAACGATCCAACTGCCGGCCGCGGCGACAACGATGCGGCGCTCACCGATGGCCTGGCCCGCGGCCTGCGGCCGATCCTCGCGAAGCCGGTCGACCGACCCGCGGTGGTTGCCACGCTGCTGGCCTGCGATGTCGGCCAGCGCGCCTACGAGGACCCTGAGGCCGGGCATGGCGCCTTCACGGTCTACCTGCCGCCCGCCCGCGGTGGGCAAGCCACCGCGGGCGGGCCGGTGAAGCTGAGCGCACTGGCGAGCTACGTCAACAAGGAGGTCACCGCCTGGGGGGGACGCAGCCGCAAGGAACAGCGCCCCCGCCTCGAGAACCCCGACGGCGGCGATATGCTGATCCTGACCCCGCCGCCTGAGCCGCTGGTCAGCGTGGCCTTCGTCAACCACACCCTCGCCCAGGTCGTCGACCTGGTCTCGCAGCAGTACGGCGCGGCGATCGTGCTGGGCAAGGGCGTCGACCCGACCCTCTCGGTGACCGGTCGCCTGGAGAACCAGCCGCTCGGGACGGTGCTCAAGGTGCTGGTGGCGGCCCATGACCGGACGGTGCGCAAGCAGGCCGGGGTTTTCCTGATCGAATCGGCGGGCGCAGGCGACCCAGCCCGGCCGGACCAGCCGCCGACCGGACCAGCCGATCTGCCCGTGGCCGCCGATGGCCCCGGCGACTGCCGCGCGATCATGGAAGCGGTCAATCGCGTCGGCCCGGGGAGCACGATCCGCATCAAGGCGGGGGTCTACCGCGAGAGCGTGGTGCTGCAGAAGCCAGTCAGCCTGGTCGGCGACGGCGACCGCGAGCAGGTGGTGATGGAGCAGGTGGGGCAGACGGTGCTCACAGTGTCGGGTGAGTCGGTCACGATTCGGCGCCTTACTCTCCGCCAGTTGGCACCGCCAGGCGATCCCGCACCGCCGGCGGAGGGGACCGATTGGCGCGCGGCCTATCCGACCCGGGTCAGCAGCCAGGCCGTCGTCACCGCCACGGACTGCCGGTTCACTACCAACCGACGGGTCTACCACGCTTCCCAGGTGAAAAAAGGCGTACGCCACGCTAACTGAGTGCGTAGCCGACGGGGCTTCGAATGCGGGCTTCGGCTGCAGTGATGGCGCGTCGCTGACGCTCATCGGTTGCCAAGCCGACAACGTCGAGTTCAGGGTCTACGTTGAGCATGGCGGCCGGCTCCGGGTCCATCGCGCTCGCCTCGCTGGTGCCGAGGATGTGGCTGCGTATGGCGGTCCTCCCAGCGACGCCGAGTTTGAGGACTGCGAGTTGGTCGGTCGCGCCAACGGATGCCTCAGGGTACCGGATGCCAGCACGGCCAAGCTCACGCGCTGTCGGCTCGTCGCCAGCCCCATATTCGGCGCCCTGGTCAACGGCGCCGGCTCACGGATCGAGTTGGACCGCTGCACCGTTACCGGCAACGCCAAGGGCGCGTTCGAGATCCAGGACGGCGGACAGGTCCGCCACACTGGTTGCACCTTCGATCCCGGCGACGCCACCGTGCCCAAGGAGCAGGCCGCCGCGCCGACTGCCGCCGACTTTGCCGGGCCGGCGATCACGGTGGCGCAGGACGGCAGCGGGCAGTACCGGACGATCAACCAGGCTGTGGCCGCTGCGCCCGGGAACGCCCGGATCATCAACAAGCCGGGCGTGTACCAAGAGAAAGTGGAGCTACGGAAGCCTCTGAGTCTGGTCGGCCAGGGCTCGCGCGAGCAGGTTGTCATCGCGCAGGCGGGGCAGGCATGGGTGTCGGCGATCGGCCTGCCGGCCCGGTTGACTGGCCTGTCCTTGCGCCTGCTGGCCCCGGCCGACGCGAGCGCGACCGCCGCCCCATCGAGATCAGCTCCGTTGCAGGTCAGCGATGGCGCCGCCCTGACCGCGGTGGACTGTCGCTTGTCGGTAACTGGCGGGTAGACTGTGCCGGGCGTGTCGCCAATGCAACGGCAACCATGACGCGTTGCCTGGTTGACGGCCCCGGGGTGAACGCGGGCTATGCCGTCGGTTGGCGTGGGTCGCTGGCCCTCTACAAGACTCAGGCCGAGGCGCAAGGGTCGGGCCTGTCGGTGGTGGCAGGCGGCAGGCTCCGCGCCTGGCAATGCCGGCTCGCGGGCCGCGGGCACGGGGCCTGGGTGTGGTCCGGTGGCGAGCAACCGAGCCGAGCCGAACTCGACGGCTGCGAACTGACTGGGACCGAATATGCGGCGCTGCTGGTGCAGGAAGGCAGTAGCGCGAAGCCAGCGGGCTGCCGCCTGACCAAGAGCCAGGGCAACGGCGTTCAGGTGGACGGCGCGCCGTCGCAGGTGGAGATTGACCGCTGCACGCTCACCGGCAACGGCGCGTTCGAGCTGAAGAGCGGCGGCCAGGTCCGCCACACCGGCTGCACTGTCGATCCCGGCGACGCCACCGTGCCGGGATGACGAACTGAGGCCAGCCCTGCTCGGCGGCATAGGCCAACTGCACTGCGGCGGTGCCGTAGTGAATCTCCTGTCGCATGTCCCACCTGCACGGCGCAGCTCTCACCGCGCGGGGGTGCGCGGGGTCCTCCCCAGGACCGCTGGACCGTGCCCGTGACATGTTTCGCCGCGGCCGACGACATCCCTCCTGGGGACCGGGAAGTCGTCTTGCTGCGATCCGGGCCGCGTCGCCGGGCAGCCCTCGCTCTGGTCGCTCAGGTCGCCCCGAAATGCGTTACAATCGAAGCAGCCGGTTCGGTTCACGAGGCAGACGATGCAGTTTCCGGGCGCCCCGACAGCAGTCTCTCCGCGGCCGCCAGTGGCCTTGGTGGGGGTCTGGTTGTCCAATCTGGTGATGGTGGCCGGTTCCCTCTGGGCGGCCTGGGAGCTCACCTTCCGGGCGTCCGGCGCGATCGATGGTCTGCAGTCCGTGTGCGGCCCGCTGTCCTGCCTGGCGTTGGCTTGGGCCGGCGTCGTCACCTGGGTCTCGCTCAACTTCCGGCGCCGGCGGCGGTGGGCCTGGTCGGTGCAGCTCATGCTGCTCTGCCTGATCGTCGGGCTCGGGTCGCTGCCGGGCCTGCTGTGGGTGCCGCTGCTGGTGGCCTGGTGCAGCCCGCCCGTGCGCGACTGGTTCGACCCGCCGGCGCGGCGCCACTTTGGCTGACGGAGCCACCGCATGGACCACTCCCCCTGGTTGGCCAGCTTGCGGGACACCCTCGACTTCTGCCGGGAACGGTTGCTGGTGGGGGCGCGCGCGTTGAGCGAGGCGGACCTGGCGCGGCAGCCGGTGCCGAGCATCATGAGCCCGCGCGAGCAGTTGCTGCACGTCGCGTGGGCCGAGGCCAATTGGCGCGGGCGCTGCGTCGGCAAGCCTGGCACGCCGCGCTGGCCGGCGCCGACCGCCGCGCACACGCTGCCGGCGCTGTTGGACCTGCTGGCCGCTGAGCGGGCCGTGACGCTGGTCTGGTTCGAGACCCTCACCGACGCCGAGTTGCTGCGGCCGGTGCAAGACGCGGCGGGGCGTGAGTTGAGCGTGGTCTGGGTGCTGCACCATCTGGCCCGCCACGATGCGCACCACGCCGGCCAGATCCTCGCCCTGTGGCGCCTGGGGCACGACGGCGAGCCGATCCGCTCGGGCTACAGCGCCATCGTCGACACCCAGCGCGCCGGCTGAAGGGTTCGGCGACGCGGGCTCGAAGCGCCGGGCGGGAGCCGCCGGTGGACAACATCGCCTACGACCTGCCCTTCGCCGCGATCGGCGCCGATGTACAGATCTACCCGCAGGCCAAGATCGTCTTCCCCGAGCGGATCCGCCTCGGCGACAACGTCCGGATCGACGACTTCACCTTCGTGATCGGCAGCGCCGTCTGCGACATCGGCAGCTTCGTTCACGTCGCCGCCTTCACCTCGATCTTTGGCGGCGGCGAGGTCGTGATCGAGGACTTCGTCGGCCTCAGCCCCGGGGTGCGGCTACAAACCGCCAGCGACGACTACGGCGGCGGCAGCCTGACCAACGCCACGGTCCCGCCGGAGTTCACCTTCGCCGCGCGGCGTAGCTACGTGCGGCTGCGCAAGCATGTCATCATCGGTGCCAATGCGGTGATCCTGCCGGGCGTCGAAATCGGCGAAGGCGCCGCCGTGGCCGCCGGGTCGGTGATCCGTGAGGATTGCCAGCCCTGGACGACCTACGCCGGCAACCCCGCCCGTCCCTTCTGGCGACGCCCAGCGGACCAGATCCGCGCGCTCGAGGCACAGCTCCGGGCCGCCTGCTACGACGAAGCCGGGCGCTACCTGCCGCGCGCGGCGCGCGCGGCCCGGTAGGCTCCCCCCAGACGGTTGCCGCTACCCGCCGAACAGCTCGTCGGTGCCCAGCGTCTGGCCGAGCAGCTTGAGGTACAGGAACAACTGGTAGCGGTGCCCCACCGCGTGGTCCAGGCCGCTGATGCAGATGTAGGCCAGACTGCCCTGCGCGCCCCACGGCACGGTCACCTGGCGGGTCTGCCAGTCCTCGTCACCGACCTCGGCCAGCAGCTCGCTGAGCAGCCTGGCCTGCGCGTCGCAGGCCGCCAGGGCCGCGTCGACCGTCGCCGTGGGCAGCTCGCCCTGCATCATCTGCTGCAACTGCTCCGGCGTCAGCGTGGTGCCACGGACGGCGATGTCGACCACCTCGGTCAGCGCCGCCGGCAGGTGCGCCAGCAACTGACCCAACGTCATCACCGACTCCACCGGACGCCACCCCAGTTGGTCGGCCGGTACGCGGCGGATCAACCCCGCAATCGACGCCATCGTCTGCAGACCGTAGGTCTCGAACTCTCGGACGTTCATGCACTTCCCTTTCGCTCCCTGAGGAGACTGCAAACGCATGTTTGCAGATCCGGAACGGCCTGTCAAGGGGCGGCGGCGAAGCTCTCACGGAGGCGGGCCAGGAAGGCGCGTTCGACC
Source organism: Fimbriimonadaceae bacterium (assembly GCA_020850355.1). Classification (GTDB taxonomy): domain Bacteria; phylum Armatimonadota; class UBA10988; order UBA10988; family UBA10988; genus JADZEX01. Next base: position 90,604 of record JADZEX010000028.1, read on the forward strand.
GGGTCGAGCTGGTCCAGCAGCCGGCCTTCGGCCGGTCGCAGATCGAAGCTGCGGCGGGGGCGGCCGGCCGGGTCGGCGCGCTGGTCGCCGTTGTGGAAGCACCAGCCGGCGGCCCCGCCCTCGCGGGCGCCGGTCAGGTCGGCCAGGAAGTCCTCGACCGTCGGCTCCCAGTCGCGGGTGAAGCCGCGCCGGAAGGGCTCCTGGTAGTGGACCGGTGCAGCCAGCCCGAGGCCACGCTGGAGGGTCAACAGGTCGACGGTGCGCTGCCGATTGCGCCGGGCCGAGGCCGCCGAGCGGGGGGCGTGCGGGGCGATCAGGTCGAGGCCGGCCGTCTGCAGGTAGCCACGCACCTTGGCCTCGTCCACCTCGCCGGTGTCGCTGGCGGTCAGCAGCCGCTGGGGGTCGATTGCTTTGACCGCGTCGCGCAGGCGGCGGAGGTCTTCGTAGCTGGCCCATTTCGACTGCATCGAGCGTTCGTTGGCGAGGTCGAGGTGGACGTTGCGGTAGGGCAGCAGCGCGCGCGTGACGGTCTCGACGGCGCGCCGATGCGCCGCGAAGTCGCGCAGCATGGTGGGCTGTCCGGCCCGCTCGCCAGCGTGGATGAAGGTCACGTCGACCACCAGCCCACGCTCGTCCGCGGCCCGGACCAGGTCCAGCAGCCGCGTGAAGTAGGGTTCGCGCGGCTCGCCGTCGATGGTTACGGCGGACACGTTGTGGTCGAAGAACGACCAGGTCGCCCAGAGGCGCAGCCAGTTGAAGCCATGGCGGCGCAGATCGTCCAGATCGGCCGCGACGGCCGCCGGCTCGGCCGCCAGTCCACCGTAGTAACTGCAACCGAGCAGAAAGACGGGCTGCCCCTGCAGGGTGAAGCGCTCGCCTGCGACGCCCAGCAGCGTGCCGCCTGGCGCCAGGCAACAGGTCGCCAACAGGCAAAACGGCGCGGTCATCAGCGGTCTCCCGGCGCCCGGCAGCCCGCGGCGCTACGGCGCGAACATCACGCAGACCGGCTTGGTGAACCCGTCCAGGTTGCCGACGCCGGTCAGCTTGCCGGTTGTCGCGTCACGCCGGAAGGTGACGATGTTGCCGGTGTCCTGGTTCGCCACCAACACGAACTGCCCATCGGGGCTGAGCGCGAAGTTGCGTGGGTTCTTGCCCTGCACCGACTCGTGGCCGACCAGCGTCAACTGGCCGTCGGCGGGGTTGACTTCATAGATTACCAGGCTGTCGTGCCCGCGGTTGGAGCCGTACAAGAAGCGCCCCGCGGCGTCGAGGTGCACGTCGGCCGGCCAGTTGGTGCCGCTCCAGCCCGCGGGCAGCGTCGTGATGGTCTGGATCGTCGTCAGCTTGCCGGCCGCGGCGGCGTAGGCGAAAGCGGTCATCGTCGAGTCCAGCTCGTTGATCGCGTAGGCGTACCTCCCGCTGGGATGGAAGGTGAAGTGGCGCGGCCCGGCGCCGGGATGCACCGCGGCGAAGGGCGGGTCGTGCGGCTGCAGCTTGCCGGCGGCGGCGTCGAGCTGGTAGACCACCAGTTGGTCGATCCCCAGGTCGGCCACAAAGGCGAAGCGGTTGGCGGCGTCGAGGTTGACGCTGTGCGCGTGCGGCCGCTCCTGCCGCTTCGCGTTGGGGCCGGTCCCGGAGTGTTGGTAGAAGCTGCCCAGCGCACCCACCCGGCCGTCGGACTGGAGCGGCAGCAGGGCGACGCTGCCGCCCGAGTAGTTGGCCACCAGCACGAACTTGCCGGTGCGGTCGACCACCAGGTGACACGGTCCGGGCCCGCCGCAGGTTTCGTAGTTCAGGGCGGTCAGCGCGCCGCTGGCCAGGTCGCGCCGGTAGGCCAGCACGGCGCCGACCTTCTTGCCGTCGACCTCGCCCACCTCGCTGACCGCGTACAGCCAGGGCTCGGTCGGGTGGACCGCCAGAAATGTGGCATTGCGCCCCGCCGCGGTCAGGCCGGCGGGAGTCACCGTGCCGGTCACCGCGTCGTAGCGGCAGGTGTGGATACCGGGGCTGTCGCCCTGGGTGTAGCAGCCGACGTAGACGAACATGGCGCGGTTCTCCTGCGGGTTGCCGACGCTTTCGCCGGCCCGCGAGTTCCTCCTGCCGGCGCTCGCCCGGCTTGACAGCGCCCGGTCGCGGCTCCTAGACTGCACCTGACGGAGCAGCTTGTGGACCTCACTTTTTGCGGCGCGGCGGGCAACGTGACGGGTTCTTGCTATCACCTCGACTACGGCGACGCCCGACTGGTGGTCGACTGTGGCCTGTTTCAGGAGCGGGCGCACGCCAACCGCAACTGGGACCCCTGGCCATTCGACCCGGCGGCCGTCCAGACGGTGCTGCTGACGCACGCCCATATCGACCATATTGGGCGGCTGCCGTTGCTGGTGCGATCTGGCTTCGCGGGCCGGATCCTCTGCACCCGAGCGAGCGCCGACCTGGTGCAGTTGCTGCTGCTCGACTCGGCCCACATCCAGGAAGAGGATGCGCGCTTCAAGACCAAACGCCACCGTCGCGAGGGCCGCGACCTGCCACCGTCCGAGCCGCTCTACACCACCGCCGACGCCTGGGCGGCGATCGACCGGCTGGAGCGGGTGGAGTACCACCAGCAGGTCCGAGTGGCCCCAGGGGTCACGGCGGTCTGGAACGATGCCGGCCACATGCTCGGCTCGGCGCACCTGGCGCTGACCAGCGAGCGCGACGGGCAGACCCGCCGGATTGTCTTCTCCGGCGATGTCGGCGTCTGCGACCGCGTGATTCTGCGGGATCCCGAGCCCTTCACACAGGCCGCTGTGGTGGTCTGCGAATCGACCTACGGCGATCGCGAGCATCAGAACGTCGAGTTCGCCATCGAGACTCTCAAGGAGGTGGTCAACAGCACCATCGACCGTGGCGGCAACGTGGTGATTCCGAGCTTCGCCGTCGGCCGCACGCAGACCCTCTTGTACTACCTCCGCAAGCTGATGGAGCGCGGCGACATTCAGCCCGTGACGACCTTCGTGGACAGCCCGATGGCGGTCGAGGCGACGCAGATTCTGAGGCGGCACCGCGAGTGCTTTGACGATGAGGCGCAGGCGCTGGTCGACGCCGGTCGGGACCCGGTGGGCTTCGAGCCGCTCCACTTCGCCGCCTCAACCGAGGCCTCGAAGGCGATCAACCGCGTCCGCGGCTGCATCATCATCGCGGCCAGCGGGATGTGTACCAACGGCCGCATCAAGCACCATCTCTACCACAACCTGGAACGGACCGACAGCGCCGTCCTGTTCGTGGGCTACCAGGCCTCGCACACCCTTGGCCGGCAGATCATCGAGGGTGCCGAGGACGTCCGGATCTTCAACGAACGGCGCCGGGTGCGGGCCCGCATCGTGCAGATCGAAGGCCTCAGCGGGCACGCCGACCGGCCCGGCCTGCTGGCCTGGCTGGGCGCGCTGCAAGCGGCTCCGGAGCAGGTCTATCTGACGCACGGCGAACCAGACGCGGCCGCCAGCTTCGCGGAGACCATCCGCACGGCGAAGGGCTGGAACGTGGCGGTGCCGGCGTATGGCGACCGGGTGACCGTTTGAGCCAGGCCGGAGTGCCGCGGTCCGGTTTGACAGATCGGGGACCCTCCCCTAGGATGCCAGGTTCCGGGGGACCCGAGGAGTTGACATGAGCCGACTGAACGCGGCGGTAGTGGGTGCGACCGGCATCGCCGGGCAGCAGTTCCTGGCCGCCCTGGCCGACCATCCGTTGTTTGAGGTGACCCACCTGGCGGCGTCCAGCCGCAGCGCCGGCAAGACCTACCTGGAGGCCATCACGACGGCCGCCGGCTCGACGCAGTGGTTCTGCACCGAGCCGCTGGCCCCGCGGTTCGCCCAGATGACGGTGATCGAAGCCGCCAAGCTGGACGCACATGAAGTCGATGTCGTCTTCACCGCCCTCGAGAGCGATGCGGCCGCGGAGCTGGAACCGCTCTACGCCCAGCACGTGCCGGTGATGAGCACGGCCAGCGCCTTCCGGATGGCCGAGGATGTGCCGGTCTTGGTGCCGGGTGTCAACCCGCAGCACGCCCCGCTGATCCGCCAGATGCAGGCCGAGCGTGGCTGGCAGGGCTTTGTGGTGCCCAACCCGAACTGCACCACGGTCGGCCTGGTGGTCAGCCTGGCGCCGCTGCAGCAGGCCTTCGGTCTCGACAGTGTCGTGATGACCTCCCTCCAGGGCTGCTCCGGAGCAGGCCGCTCGCCGGGTGTGATCGCCCTCGACATCGTCGACAACGTCATCCCCTACATTCCGAAGGAGGAGGAGAAGGTCGAGGCCGAGACGCGCAAGATCCTGGGCACCCTCAGCGGCGGACGCATCACGCCAGCCGACTTCCGCGTCAGCGCCACCTGCACCCGGGTGCCGGTCCTCGAGGCGCACACCGAGAGCGTCTTCGTGAGCCTCACCCGGCCGGCCACCGTGGAACAGGTCAGCGCGGCGATGCAGGAGTTCGGCAGCGAGTTCACCGGCCTCGGCCACCCCAGCTCGCCGACTCGCCTGATCACCGTGACCGCCGACCCCTTCCGGCCCCAGCCGCGGCTGGACCGGGTCGTCGAGGACGGCATGACCACCACGGTTGGCCGCATCCGCGCCTGCGACGTGATGGGCAACGGCGTGAAGTACCTGCTGGTCAGCCACAACACCAAGATGGGCGCCGGCAAGGGCGCGCTGCTGATGGCCGAGGAGCTGGTGCGGCTCGGCTACATCGGCGCCTGAGGCGAAACGACCCAACGTTTGGACGGCCGGGGCCGAAACGCCCCGGCCGTGCTGTTTGGGGGCTGCCGGCGCCGGCACTCCCAAACACAACGCTGCCGCCGGCTGGGCCGGCGGCAGCGTCGATCCGCGGGGGCGGGACTAGTGTCCGGGCGCAGGCGCCGCGGGGGCCGGCGCGCCCGGCGCCGCCGCGGGGGCCGGCAGCGGAGCGGCCGGAGCCGGCGCGGCACCGTGAGCCGGCGCAGGGCCGGGGCCGGGCGCCGGGGCGGGAACGACCGGGCGCGGCGCGGGCACGGCACCAGCCGGCGGCGGCGGCGGCATCGGGGCCGGCATTGCGGTGGCCGGCGAAGCCGGCGCCGGGCTTGTCTGAGTCGGGCTGGCGGTCGGCACAGCACTCGGGACCGGCGCCGGAGCCTTGGCCGGCTCAGCGGCCTTGCCGGGCTCGGCGGCCTTGCCGGGCTCGCCGGCGGCAGCCGGGGCCGGACCCGCCAAGAGGCTCTGGACGTCCTTGTTGGCCGGCGCCATGCTCGCGGCGGCCTTCAGCAGCTTGTCGGCCGCCTCAGCCAGGGCCACCAGCGCCACGACCTGGGCGTTGTCCTTGAACTTGCCCTCGGCGAGACCCTTGAGTTCGGCCTTGACGCTCTCGAGCAGGGCGTAGGCCTGGCCCACCAACTGGTTGGCCACCTCACCGCTGGGAACCAGCGTCGGGACCACCGGACCGGTCGGCGCGGCAGCCGCGGCGCCCTCTTCCTTGGCCCCGGCGACCGGCGCATTCGGCTCGGCCTTCGGCGCCTCGGCCGGCTTGGCAGGCGCCGGCGGCGGGCCGTCCAGCCGGCTGCCTTCGTGCAGCTTCGCCTGGATCGCAATCTGCGTGTAAGTGAGCGCCTGCCCGACCTTCAGGTAGGCGCCCTGCAACTGCTTGTCAGCCGCGTCGTACTCGGCCTTGTCGCGCATCGACCGCAGATCGCGCCGCGACGGACCATCGGTGGACATCCCGTGACCCTCGCCGGGCTCGAGCGGCTTGCCGCAGCCGACGGTGAACAGGACGGAAAGCGCCATCACCGGCACGGCCAGGCGCATGAGCAGTTTCATCGTCGATCAACCTTCCTGGAGCTGCTTCCCACCAGGCTTCCCCGGCCGTTCGGAGCTGCCCGCAGCCCGCACCGGAGGCCCGCCGGCAAGCGGCGGACCGTAGCGTGGGAGGACGCCTCGAACCCTCTGGACAGCCCTGGACAGACCGCGGCCACCCGCTTCGCGAGGGCAGCAGAATACCCTCGGAGTATACGTCCCCGACGGGCCGCTGTCAACGTCGGCCAACCCTCACGCAGCGCTCATCCAGCCACCTTACAGTGGCCAGGCCACGGCCCTGGTCAAATCCTTGAAGTCACCTTCGCCGGTGAGTCCGCCGCGCCAGGGGTCGGGCGACGAACTCGCCGCGGACCGCCGCCGAATCGGCCAGGACTCGGGGTGGCGACGACGACCGGCAGGCTTGACCCGGGCGTCGATTGCTGCGATCCTTGGAGTTTCGTGCGTCGGAAATGAGATGCGATTGACCTGCACGCAGGGTTGGTAAACAACTCGGCAGCAAGTTGATTGAGAGAGAACGGAGAACCGCGGTGTCCGCCCCTAGCCGGAACCAGAAGCTGCTGGCCTGGGTCGACGAAGTCGCCCAGATGACTCGGCCGGACCGCATCGAGTGGTGCAATGGCTCGCCCGATGAGCTCGACCGGATGTTCGATCTGATGGTCGACGAGGGCCTCGCGACGATGCTCAACCCGTCGAAGCGCCCTGGCTGCTACCTCTTCCGCTCGGACCCCTCCGACGTGGCGCGGGTCGAGAATCGCACCTACATCGCCTGCCGCAACCGCGAGGACGCCGGCCCCAGCAACAACTGGGCCGACCCCGCAGAGCTGAAGGCGACGATGCGCGAGCTCTACGACGGCTGCATGGTCGGCCGCACGATGTACGTGATACCGTTCACGATGGGCCCCCTCGGCTCGGACATCTCGCGGATCGGCGTCGAGCTGACCGACAGCCCCTACGTCGTCGCCAACATGCACATCATGACCCGCGTCGGCAACGGCGTGATCAAGCTGCTCGACGACCAGGCGGACTTCATCCCGTGCCTCCACTCGGTCGGTAAGCCGTTGGCCGCGGGCGCCAGCGACGAAGGCACCTGGCCCTGCGCGCCGCTCGAAGACAAGTTCATCTCGCACTTCCCCGAAGAGCGGCTGATCTGGAGTTACGGCTCCGGCTACGGCGGCAACGCGCTGCTCGGCAAGAAGTGCCTGGCCCTGCGGATCGCCTCGGTCGCCGCTCGCGACGAGGGCTGGCTGGCCGAGCACATGCTGATCCTCAAGATCACCTGCCCCGAGGGCAAGCACCGCTATGTCGCCGCGGCCTTCCCCAGCGCCTGTGGCAAGACCAACCTGGCGATGCTGATCCCAACGCTGCCGGGTTGGACGGTCGAAACGATCGGCGACGACATCGCCTGGATGCGTTTTGACGAAGAGGGCTACCTGCACGCCATCAACCCCGAGACCGGGTTCTTCGGCGTGGCGCCCGGGACGTCCCAGGAGTCGAACCCGAACGCGATGACCTCGATCCAGCGCAACACCATCTTCACCAACGTCGCGCTGACCGAAGATCAGGACATCTGGTGGGAGGGCATCGGCTACGACCCGCCCGGCGAGCTGATCGACTGGCAGGGCCGCGTCTGGCACGACGGCAGCAGGGAGCCAGCGGCGCACCCGAACGCCCGCTTCACGGCCCCGGCGACGCAGTGTCCGGCGCTGGCGCCGGAATGGCGCGACCCCCGCGGTGTCAGGATCAGCGCCATCCTGTTCGGCGGTCGCCGCCCGTCGACGGTGCCGCTGGTGCATGAGGCCTTCGACTGGAACCATGGCGTCTTCATGGGCTCCAGCGTCGGCTCCGAGGTGACCGCCGCGGCGCTCGACCTGCAGGCCGGCACCGTCCGCCGCGACCCGATGGCGATGCTGCCCTTCTGCGGCTACCACATGGGCGACTACTTCCGCCACTGGATCGAAACCGGCGCCAGGCAGGACCCCGCCAAGCTGCCGAAGATCTTCTACGTCAACTGGTTCCGCAAGGACGCCAGCGGACGCTGGCTGTGGCCGGGCTACGGCGAGAACAGCCGGGTCCTGGCGTGGATCTTCCGCCGCTGCGAAGGCAAGGCCGCGGCTCGCGAGACGGCCATCGGGTACATGCCCGACGCCGCTGGGATCGAGGCTCCGGCAGGGGTCAGCGACGCCGATCTGCAGGAGCTGCTGACGGTCGACAAGGCGGGCTGGCTGCGCGAAGTGGCCTCGATCCGCGAGCACTACGCCACCTTCGGCGAGCGCCTGCCGGCGGAGCTGCAGCAGCAGCTCGACGCGTTGGAGCAACGGCTGCTGCAGCTCTGAGCGCAGCCCTGGCAGAGAGTCCGACGGTCCCGGCGGCGCCTGCCGCCGGGACCGTCGCGTTGGGAGCAGACCCGCCGGCGCGGCGGTTACTGGAAGAGCACCCCCAGCAGGCGCTGGTTGATGATCGAAGGGTCGCCACCGCTGGCGATCTCCTGGCGGACGCACTCCACCAGGTGTTCACTGATCAGCCGCGCGGCCGTCTGCTTCAGCGCGGCGTTGACCGCGGAGAACTGCGTCAGCACCTGCTCGCAGTCGCGGGTCTCACCAATCATCCGCTGCAGTCCGCGGATCTGGCCCTCGATCCGCTTCAGCCGCCGCAGCAGCGCCCGGTCGAGGGGCATGTCGGCGCGGCTGGCGAGGCTCTCGAAGGCGCTTTCGAGCGCCTCGCGGGGGGCCGCCGGCCCTTCGTCAGGCAGCCAGACCGAAACCGCCACGCGGCCGCCGCGTTCGTCGAGTTGCAGCCAGCCACAGCGCTCGGGCGGCGCTTGCAGGGAGCCGGGTGCCAGCTTCAGGGGGCTCTCGTCGACACAGTCGAGGATCCAACCCACGTTGGCCACCGCGGCATCGACCCGCGCCCGCACGTCGGCCAGAGTCCCCGGCACCAGGATCGTCATCGCACCACCCCGCTTCTAGCGAACGCCGCCACGGCGGCCCGCGGTTCCGCTCAAGGCGGCGGACGCAGCTCACCGGCCGCGTCGACTTGCCACCGGCCGAGCGCCACGCGCCGGTCGAGTTGGCCCAGGGTCGGTCGCAGGCGCTCCTCGGGATCGCCCATCTTGGCCGGCTGCCAGAGCCCCACGAAGACCTCGACGGTTTGCCCGGCCGCCGTCGCCGGGATCGTGAAGGTCAGCGGGAGCACGCGCTCACCGCTGAAACCGCTGGCCAGCGCCGGGGCGTCGGCCGCCAGGTGACCTTGCCACAGAATGCGCCCGTCTTGTTCGAAGTGCAGGAACGGCGCAACCCCGTCCGGCAACGGCTGCTCGATCTCGAAGCGCACCGGCAGGCTCCAGACCGAGCCGTCCCGGCGCGGCGCGGTCGCCGTCGCCGTGTAGGCGCCATGGATCCGCACCCGCCCGACCCGGTAGCGGCGCTGGCCATCGCCGGCGGCCAGCGGCAACTCCAACTGCGCCGTGCCGGTGGCGTTGCCGACCGAGACAAACACGTCGTAGTCACCCGCCGCCAGAAACAGCGGCGGCCGGCCGCCCACGGCGACCGTCTGGGCCGCGGCTGCCCCGGGCGCTGCCACCGGCAGGTCGCGGACGTTCAGCCCGGCGCCGACCCAGACGGCAGCGATCCCGCCTGCGGCGTCTTTGAGGGTGATTGTCGGGTAACCGCCGGGATAGCACGGCGCCACGCCGACATTGCGCCACGACAACTGGCACCAGAGCGCCTCGCCCAGCGCCAGGCGGGCCGGCCAGCGGGCCTCGACGAGGTTCAGCCGGTAGCCCAGCCGCAGGTTGATGCGGTCGATCCACTCCCGCTGCGCCGCCAGGAACTCCCGCGGCCACCAGTGCACCGAGGCGTAACTGGCGTGGTACTCCTCGACCGCCTGCAGGTACAGGCTCCCATCGCCCCAGGCGCCGCGCGCCTGCGACGGGCCGAAGTGCTCGCTCTCCAGAATCACCGGCACGCGCGGCCAGAACCCTGGCGCGAAGCCGGCGTGGAACCACGAGTGCGGCGGCGGCTGCACCAGAATGCTGTCGTCGCGGAGGGTCAGCCCGTGGGCCGCCGTCTCCAGCACCACCTCGTCGCCCCGCCCCTGGCTGGAAAAGTCGTCGTTGACGGCGATCAGGGTCTGTCGGAAGTGCTGCCGGTGCAAGGCGATGTGGCGGCGAATGGTGTCCGCCGTGTAGGGCAACTTGGAGCTGTGGAAGGTGTGCCCCTCGCCCCACACGCCGAAGCTGCCGACATCGACGAAGGCCACCTCGGGGTTGCCATCGTAGCGCGCGGCGAGGGCGGCCAGGAAGTTGCTCAGCTTCTCGAGGAACACGGGGTCGTCGTAGTCCGGCTCCCAGAAGGGCCCGTCCGCGACCACGCCAGCGCCGACTCGGAAGTTGTGGCCCTTGGCGCCCGCCCGCTGCACCCACTCGGGCGTCGCCCAGCGGCACCAGGACTCGCAGCAACTGATCCGCAGGGCGATCTGCCAGCCCTTGTCGATCCAGCGCTGCGCCGGCGTGTCGAGGGTGCTCCAGACATACTCGCCCTCGGCGGGTTCCAACTCGCTCCAGGGCAACCGCAGGTAGACCACCCGCGCGCCCGGGAACTCCTCCACCGTGTCCGCCGGCGCCAGCTTGCTGCCGTAGTTGGTGAGCACGTTGTCGTAATGGTGGAAGACCCACCCCATCGCCGGATTGCGCAACGCCGCGCCGTGGTCGGTCGGCGCAACGACCACCTCCTCCGGCGCCAGCAGCCCCGGTCCCAGCAGCAACGCCGTCCAGATGCCGACCACACCGGCCTCCTACTGCGGCTTGACCATCCGCGCGCCGAACAGCCCGCCGGCCAGCCGACCCGGCTTCGCCTGGAGCTTGACCGTCACCCGCCGGTTTCCTCTCGCGAAATCCGGGGGTATCTTGTATACCACATCGAAGAACTGGCCGGGCTGCTGGTTGTTCAGGATCTGCGTCCCCAGCAGGCGGTCGTTGAGCCAGACCTCGAACTCGCGGCCGCCGCTGTCGCTGCCCCAGTAGGTCAGCAGCAGCTCGGCCGGGCCGTCGGGGACGGCCAGTTCGAACGAGAACCAGCCGCCATCGACCGCGTGGCGCCACTTGCGTCCGCCGAAGTCGCCGGCGCTGGTCCGTTCGCCTTGCAGGTTATGATCCCGTTCGGGCTGCATCTCGCCGATCCGCAGCCGGTCGGCAGTCCGCGCCTCCAACTCGCGTAGACGCTCCTGCTCAGCCCGCCACGCGGCTTCGTGGGCGGCCCATTGGGCTGGCGTGAAGCGGTCGAGGTAGACCGCATAGCGCACACCGTGAGTAGCATAGAAGGGCCGCCAGGTGAGCTCCCGCGGACGCGCCGTGGGGCCGCTGCGCCAGGTCAGCGGCTCGCCGGTCGGCTGCAGCCAGCCGGCCGGGTCGCCCTGCTCGGAGACCAGCGCCGGCAGCAACTCCGGCCGCGGATCGCTGGAGTTGCCGAGGTCGGCCGCCAGGACCAGCGGGCCGTACAGCACCGCCAGGCGGTCGGCGTTGTCAGGCATCGCCTCGCAGCGCAGCGCCAGGGGCAGTTCCAGCGTCACGCGGTCGCCGTCGCGCCAGGTCCGCCGCACGGCGACGTAACTGCCCGGCAGGCCGCTCAGCGCCACAGGCTCGCCGTTCACCTGCACCGCATAGCCGACGCACCAGCGCGGCCAGCGCAACCGCAAGGTGAAGTCGGTCGGCGCCGGGCAGTGCACGGTCAGCCGGCTGCGCGGCTCCTGCGGGAAGCGCGTCGACTGCGTCACCTGCACGCCCTTCGCCCGCCAGGTGACGGTTGAGGCGATGAACTGGTTGAGCCAGAGGTCGTCGCCGCCGAACCAGATCTGCTCGCCGTAGCGGGCGTGGTTCTCCATCCCGGTGCCCGTGCAGCACCAGAAGCTGTCGAACGGCGTCGAGTAGGTCTTCGCCTCGCCGCTGCGCAGCGGGACGTAGTAGCAGGTCATCCCGTCGACCGGGTTCTGCGACGCCAGGATGTGGTTCCAGAGCGCCCGTTCGGCGTACTCGGCGGCCGCCGGGTCGGCGCTCCAGGCGAAGCGGTGGGCGGTCAGCTTGAGCATGTTGTAGGTGTTGCAGGTCTCGCTGGTGTTGGTCGACAGCCGGTCGTTGAGCCGGTCGGGCGGTCCGAAGTGCTCGTGGTCGCTGTGTCCGCCAATCACGTAGCTGTGGTGCTGCACCACGCGCTGCCAGAAGGTCTCAGCAATCACCCGGTCGGTCGTGTCGCCGGTCAGCTCGTAGCGCCGCGCGCAGCCGATCGCCTTGGGGATCTGCGTGTTGGCGTGCAGCCCGGCCAGCTTGTCCTGCCAGGCCGCCAGCGGATCGAGCACGGCACGGTGGTGGAACTGCCGCGAGAGCGCCAGATAGCGCGTTTCGCCGGTGCGGGCCCAGAGCTCGGCGAGCACCTCGTTCATGCCGCCATGCTCGCAGGCCAACATCGTCTGCCACTGCTCGGGCGTCAGCCCGGCCAGCGTCCGGTCGGCCCAGTCGGCGAGCTGCCGGGCGACCGCCAGCGCGGCCTCACTGCCCGCCAGGGCCTGCGCGTCGAGCAACCCGGCGAAGAGCTTGTGGAGGGTGTACCAGGGCACCCAGATCCCGTTGAGGTCGAAGCCCGCCGAGCGGATTCGCCCGGCCGCCAGATCGGCGAAGCACTGCTTGCCACCGGGGATCGCCGCCAGGTAGCCGGTCCCGATGGCCTGCTGACAAGCCGCCAACTCGGCCACCAGGCCGTCGATCCGCTCCTTGAACCGCGCGTCGCCGGTGCTGGCGTAGGTCCAGGCACAGGCCGAGAGGTAATGCCCTAACGAGTGCCCCGCGACGCCCTGCGACTCCCACCCGCCGTAGGGCTGCGCCTGCTGCGGCAGGCCGGCCTCCCGCCGAAACCAGGCCACCAGCCGCGCCGGATCGAGTTGCAGCAGCCAGGCGGCATCGCGCTGCTGCGCCTCCCGAAACGGCCCGTCGGCGAGCCGGACCGCCGCCGGATCGAACGGCACCGCCGCCAACGGCACCACGCTGGGGGCGGCGGAGAGCAAAGCCAGGGGCAGCAGAACGGCTGGCATCGCGGCGAGCTCCGGTCGTGCCAAGACCGATTCGGCAGCGGGCCCGGGGAACCTGCCAGAACCCGGCTCTGGTGACACCAGGTCAGTCTGGGTGCAGGTTGACGGACGATGTCCAGGGGGCTACAGTAGTGCCAGCACGAGACGCAGCATGGGCCAGTCTGCCAAGTCGCCTCGACCTGCAGAGCCTCCAACCATTCCTCCATTGCCAACCGACGCGGAGCGCCGCGACCTGGCTGCGGCGGGCGAGCGCTTGCAGCGAGAGGTTGGCGCGCGGTTCGACCATCTGCTCCGGATTGAGGAAGCCGATCTGAAGGTGCGCCTGCGGTAGGTCGTCTGGTGGGGAGCGGGGTGCGAGGTGCCTGAGAACAGCTTCGCGTGCCGGCCGTTCTCCGCTGCCGCCCTGCGGCAGTTGACCACCTCCGACGAAGGCCGGTCGACCGACGTTCTGGCTTCCCCACTGCCGCAGGTGGCGAATCTCGCCGCCTACCTGGAGGCCCTTGGCGCGACCAGCATCGTCGCCGAGTCCCACTACATCGATCGGCACTACCTGGAGGAGTTCAGCCGTTTCTACAGCCGCCGGCTCCTCGCTCCGCCGAACTATTGCCGGCGCTTGCACTTCTTCGATCTCGATCTGGCGAAGGACGGCCTCCGTCATTGGATCGACCGCGCTTCCGCCGAGGGCGTGGCACCCGTCGAGGCGGACCTTTCGCGGCACTACCTCGGCTACCTGGTGGTACGACCGCTGCCGGACGTGCCGGTCGGCCGGACCGTCGTGCGCCCGCCGCGAGACGCTGGACTTTGCTGCGCGGCTGTTGCCCGCCAGACCGTGCACCTGTTGGGGCTGCGCCTCGTCCTCGATGCCCTGCCCTTCCAGCAGCAAGACCAGGCCGTGGCGGCCTGTGCTACCACAGCCGTCTGGACGGCGTTGCAGCGCCAGGCCCGCTACGAAGGCCAACGCCCGCCGACACCGACCGCCGTGACCGAGGCCGGCGTGCGGTACTTCCAGCCTCACGGCAGAGCCTACCCGGCGCAGGGCCTGACTATCGAGCAGATCTGTGATGCCTTCCGAGCGCACGACTTTCCGCCGGAGGTGATCGCGATGCAGAACTCGCCGGGCGAGTTCTGGCTGGTGGTCAACATCTACCTCGGCTCGGGCATTCCGGTGGTCCTGGCGGCCGACACGGCCGAGGGGCACCACGCGGTCGTGGTGAGTGGCTACCGGCCAGCGTCGCGCGGAGAGTCCGAGTGCCGACTGGCGGACAGGGTTCGGAGCCGCAACCTCGAGTTCGCCAGCGTGTTGCTCCACGACGATCGCGTGGGGCCTTACATCGAGGCCCAAGTCAACTGGCAGACTGGTCACTTGGAGCTGCCGCCCACCCTGGGAAGCGCGGCCACCACCGAGTTGCGGGCCCGGTATGCGATCGTGCCGCTCTATCCGAAAGTGCGGCCGGGAGCGGTCGCCTTGCTGAAGGCTGGCACCACGATGCTGCCCTGGCTGCAGTACTTCTGGCGTGAACAGACGCCGGCCACCCTCTGGATCAGCTACCAGCGCGGCGGCGACTATGCCGCTGATCTGTATGCGACCGGTGCGCCAACAGCTCGTCTGGAGTCCTTCCTGACCCATGTGCCGCTCAGCCGCTACGTCGCCGTGGGCCGCTGGCATGACCGCCAGGGCGAGGTGCTCGATCTGCTCTGGGACACGACCGACACGATGCGGCATCGCCGGCCGGCCGAGCAGTTACTGGCCGTGGTGGCCCGGCGTCACGCCGATGCTGGGCGCGTCGACGCCCTCGCCCAAGCGCTGCGGGTGGCCGCGGGCTGACACTGGTCGCAGCGGGCTACTCCTCCTCTGGCGGCGGTGGCGGGGTCTGCAGGTAGCGCTCCCAGAGCTCCTTGGCGATCCAGGTCTCGTACTTCACCTTGTAGCGCAGCCCGAGGTGATCGCCCTGCACGTGGGTCCGCTGGAGTTGCGCCACGGCGCGGCGGTAGAAGGGGGTCCAGGCGGTCGTCGCGCCCTCGGCGGGGACGTGCAGCAGGACCAGCGGGGCCGCCTGGAAGGTGGTGCCGCCGACGTAGTAGCCGACCTGCTCGGGACCGAGGGCCTTGAGGTACCAGGGCAGCGGCCAGTAATACTCGTCGGGGCTGAAGACCGTAGCGTAGAGCGCCTCACCCGGCCGACGGGCGCGCTGCAGGCGGTCGACCGTGTCGCGCAGATCGGTGATGTAGGGCGCGGTCGGGCTGTAGGCGTAGGGGTTGCGCCGGTCGGCGGCGTACTTGTAGACGACGCGGGTGGCCTGCCAGCCGTAGTGGCCAGCCAACAGCAGCAGGCCGACGGCGCAGGCGGCACGCAATCCGCGGTGCGGGGTGGCCAGCAGCGCGGCGGCACCGAGGCCGGCCAGCAGCAGCAGGCCGACCTGGAAGCCCAGCAGGCACCACGGAGTCTTGTAGGGCAGGGCGCTGTAGACCGCCGTCAGCACCACCGTGTAGACCGCGATCAGCCGCGCCAGCCGCGGGTCTGCGCCTGCTGGCAGCCGGCGGCGGAGCACAGCCCCCAGGCCCACAGCGGCGAGGCCCAGCAGCAGCCCCTCGCTGAACCAGGGGCCGGGCGGGAACTTGTGGCTGTAAGCCAGCAGGCGCAGGTAGTAGAGCGGCCCCTGGTCGTGCAACTCGGTACCACCGGCGCGCGAGAACCAGGGCGCGTAGCTGCGGAAGTAGTCGAGGGCCGCGCCAGGGTGCTGGCCGCAGTTGCTCAGCACGCCGGCCGCCACCAGCCCGGTCACCGCCAGCAGCAGCCCGAGCTCCCGCCGCCCAGCCCGCCAGCCGGGCCGTCCGAGCAGGCCCAGGGCCAGCGCGCCGAGGGCCAGGGGCGCCGTTTCCTTGCTGGCCACGGCCAGGCCCGCGGCGGCCCCGCAGGCCAGCAGCCAGCCGCGCCGCCCGCTGCACTCGTAGCGCCAGCCGCACCCGAGCGCCAGCAGGGTGGCCGCCGCCAGAAGGGTCTCCTGGATGAAGTACCGGCTGTAGAACACCAACGCCGGCGAGAGCGCCGCCAGCAGCAGCGCGACGACGGTGGCGGTGGTGCCGAGACCGTCGAGCAGCAGGGCCACCGCCAGCACCAGCAGCACCCCGACGACCGCCGGACCGCGCCGCAGATCGGTCTCCGTGAGCGCCGGCAGCGCGCGGTGCCCCGCCAGCCAGGCGGCCGGCAGGGCCGACCAGTAGAGCGTCGGGCCGTGGTACTCGTGCGGATCGTAGCGGTAGTCGCCGCGCTCCAGCAGGTCGGCGAACTTGACGGCGTGGACGGCCTCGTCGGCGTGGAGCGGCCGGTTGGCAAGATCGAACAGCCGGAGCGCGGCGGCTCCGGCTGCGACGATCAGCAGGTAGACCAGTAGCCCCCAGCGGGCACGCATCTTACTGGCCGAAGACCTCCACCTCGGTGTAGCGATTGAGCGGGTCGCCGCCGGTGCTGCCACGGCTGTAGAGCCGGACGTACCGCGCGGAGCTGCCCTTGGCCGCGACCAGGCGACCTTCGAAGGTCTCCCAGTACTCCTTGTCCTTGCCCAGCCCAAGGCCGGCGGAGTTGTCCTTGTCGTTGTTGTAGAGCGTCGTGACGCCGTCCAGGAAGTCGGGGTCGTTGGAGATCTGCACAATCACGTCGTGGTAGATCACCGGTTCCTGGTGGCAGTGCCAGACGCAGATGTAGTGCAGCTTCTTGGCGGCCCCGAGGTCGATCTGGACCCACTGCAACTTGGCCTTCAGCTCCACGGCGCTGCCGTCGTAGGCTTCCTTGTCGCCGTCGGTGATCAGCTCCAGGCTGCCGTTGAAGGTGCTCTTGCCGCCGGTGGTGACCTTCTTGTTGAGCGCCACGTTGGCGGTGCCCCGTGGCACCTGCGGGATCGGCCGCGGCTTGCCGGTCGGCTTCTCGACGTCCTGGGCCTCGGGTGGCAGTTCCTTGGGTGTGCCGCTGAAGGCCGGGCGCGGCAGCTTCAGGGGCAGCGGCACGGTCTCGTCAGCCGCCTGACCCGGCAGGCTGCGGGCCACCAACGCCAAACCGACGGCCAGGCCGGTGAGCCAACCAATCCGCCCGCGGCGGCCCGTCACAGCATCACGCACGTTGCTCTCCTTCGGTCTCGCGCGGCCCATCGACCGGCACCGCGCGCGTCGCCCCGATTGATCAACGACCCAGCGCCGCCGGCCGTTCCGTCAGCCCTGCGCCAGCAGCTTACGGGCCTGTTCCTGGAGTTTGCCGTCCTTGACGGTCTCGACGACCTGCTGCAGCGCCGCCTTGACCGCCGGGCCTTTGACGGCGGCCAGCTTCTTGCGGTTGCGCTCCTGCGGCGCGGCCAGGTCGACCACCGTCGCGGCCGCGTCGTTGCCGACCTCGGCGTCGGCGAGGTATTTCGCCGCCAGCTCCACCGCCGGCCCGATGCGGCAGGCCCGCAGAATCGTCAGCGCGTTCTGCTTCTCCTGCACCCGCGTCGCAGCCGCCAGCGCCGCGGTCAGCCGTTCGACCCGCACCTCCGGCCGGGCGCCCTCGTCCTGGCCGACGATCCGCAGGTAGCCCCGCAGCGCCGTCACTTTCAGGACGCGGTCGGTCTCGTTTTGCGCCAGCTTCAGCAACACCGGCAACGCCTTGGCATCTTCCCAGGCGTTGGCCAGGCCGTCGACGGCGGCCTTCTTGACGTCCTCGGCGGTCGAGCCGGTGGCCTTGGTCAGCGTAGCCAGCGCCTGGTCGCCGCCGACGCCGGCCAGGATCCCGAGCAGCAGCACCTGCTGCTCCGCCTGGGCGGTGTCGACCGCCGCCAGCACCGGCGCCAGGGCCGCGTTGCGGTCGTCGATCCGGCGGCTGGCCGCGATGATCGCCGTCTGGGCGGCGTCGGCGACAGCCTCGTCCTGGGCCGCCAGCAGCATCGTCACCAACTCGGCCTGGTCGGCCGGCGTGGCCATCCGGCCGAGGCTCTTCCAGGCTTCGCTGGCGATCTTCGGATCGGCCTCTCGGGCGGCCGTCTTGAAGAGCGGCAAGCTACCCTGCTGGTTGCGGTCGGCCAGAATGCTGAGCAGCTCCAGCCGCACCGGCGGCGGCCCCTGCATCGCCAAGGTGGCGATCGCCTGGGCCACGCCAGCGCCCGGTGCGCGGGCCAGCGCCTCGCGGGCGACCGCCTTGTCGGCCTTGTCCGGCTGCGCCGCGACCTCGGCCAGCGGCCGCACCGCCGCTGCGCCGCCGACCATCCCGGCACAGCGCAGCGCGGCGGCCCGCACGGCGGCGTCGGCATGGCCCAAGGCAGCCAGCGCCAGCGGCGCCGCGGCGGCCTCACCGCGCTCCTGCAAGGCCGTCAGCAAGACCGCCTGAGTGCCGGGAGAGGCCTTCGCCAACGGCGCCGTGATCTGGGCGATGGTGGCCGGGTCGGCCAGCACGGCGACCTGGCGCGCGGCGGTGCGCTGCTCGAAGCTGTCGGGTTCACCCAGCAGGGCCACCACCGTGGCCAGGGCCTGCGGGTCGCGCAGCGCCACCAGCCCGCGCACGGCGGCCGCCCGCACGACGCTGGGGTAGGTTGCGTCGACGGCCAGCCGCAGCACGGCGCCGGCGTCGGCGGCGCGTCCGGCCGCCGCCAGGCCGTCGGCCGCGGCGACCAGGGCCTGCCCGGTGACGAGGTCCTTGGCCGCCACTCCGCGCAGCGCGGCGACCGCGGCGGGCGTGCCGATCTGGCCGAGCGCCGTGACCGCCGCCTGCGCCGTGGCGACGTCGGGATTGGCCAACAGCTTGCCGAGCGCGCCGACGCTGGTGGGCTCGCGCCGATCGCCCAAGGAGTTGATCACCCCGACCCGCACCCCGCCGGTGGTGCTGCCGAGCGCCGCCAGCAGCGCCGCGCCCGCGGCGGCGCTGGGGTTGCGCTCCAGGGCGAAGCGCGCCGGGTCGCTCAGCTGCGGGTCGCCGAGCAGCTTGGCGACGGCCGGCACGCAGGCCTCGCCGCCGGCCATCCAGAGCAGCCGGCAGGCCGCCGAGCGGGCGCCCGGCGTGCTGTCAGCCGCGGTCAATACGCCGACCAGCCCGGATTCGACGGCGCGCAGCTTGGCGGCGTCGGGGCCGGCGGCGACGATTTGTTGCTGGATCGCCAGGATCGCGGTGCGGTCCTGCCAGTCGTAGGTCCGCAGCGCGGTGTACGGGTCGGGGGTCTGCGCAACGGCCAGACCAGCCAGCAGCGAAAGTGCCAGGAGCGCGGTCTTCATCGACGTCCTTTCGGGCTCAGAGGTGCCACGGCGCGCGCTGGGAGTTGGTCAGCATCTGCTGCCCGCTGGGGTCACCGAGGACCAGCTCCTGGGCGGGATCGAAGCGGATCTTGCGGCCGAGGCGCATCGCGATGTTGCCGAGGTGGCCGAGGCTGGCGGCGCGATGCGCGACCTCCGCCGGCGTGATCGCCTCGCGGCGGCTGCGGATGCAGTCGAGGAAGTTCCGCACATGGTTGGTGCTGTGGTAGAGCTGCCGCTCGTCGGGTCCAATGCGCTCCCGCAGCAGGATCTTCGGGTTGGCGTCAAACCCGCCGCGGTCGACCCAGACCCACTGCCCGTTCTCGCCGAACCACTTGCAGCCGCCGCGGAGCTTGTTGCTGATGTGCATCTCGCAGCCGTTGGCGAACTCGCAGACCACGGCGAAGTTGACCGCGGAGTCGTAGATCCCGGCGGTCGGGAAGTCGCCGACGCCGCTGATCGCGACCGGGCCGCTGTGATCATAATCGATGCCCCAGAGGGCGATGTCCCCGTGGTGCGGCACCCAGTCCATGATCTTGCCGCCGCCGTAGGCGTACTGGAAGCGGAAGTTGTAGTGCACCCGCTCGGCGCAGTAGGGGGCCCACTCACCGGGCCCCAGCCACATCTCATAGTCCAGCTCGGGCGGCGGCTCGCCGAAGGTCACTGGCCCGCAGGCCTTGCCGCTGGGCAGACCGATCTCGATGCGCGAGATCTTGCCGATCCGGCCGTTGCGAACCAGCTCGCAGGCGACCTTGAAGCTGCCGGTGCTGCGCTGCCAACTGCCGGTCTGCCAGATCCGGCCGTACTGCTGCTGCGCCTGCACAATCGCGCGGCCTTCCAGCAGGCTGTGCGACATCGGCTTCTCGCCGTAGACGTCCAGCCCGGCGCGCATCGCCCAGATCGCTGGGATGGCGTGCCAGTGGTCGGGGGTCGAGATCACCACGGCGTCGAGGTCACCGCGGGCGAGCAGCTCGCGGAAGTCGGTGGTCGCGGCGCAGGTGGCTTGGCCGTAGCGCTTGTCGACGGTCGCCTTGGCGCTCGCCAGGCGCTGGCGGTCGACATCGCAGACGGCCAGCACCTGCACGTCGGGCTGGCCCAGGAAGTTGCTGAGATTGCCCGAGCCCATGCCGCCCATGCCGATGCAGCCGACAGCGATGCGCTCCGACGGGGCCAGCCGGCGGCCGGCACCCTGGCCAAACGCCGGGACGATGCTGCAGACGCCCAGACCGGCCGCAGCGGCGCCGCTGGAGCGGAGGAAGTGTCGGCGGTCCATACGGTTCTCCTAGGAGCCTGTCCAACGGTTCCCCGCGATGCCGGGCGCTCCTGCCTTGCGGCGGCCGCTCGGCTCGCCGCCGCCGCTGCCCGGTCCGGCCGGCGCGTCTGACCGCGCTGGTGGCGCGCCACACG